>JBAOIR010000062.1:0-11662 GCA_037045585.1 Microthrixaceae bacterium | reverse complement strand
TGTTTATGTAGTGACCGCTTGACTCAGCTACGTATTGCTCTTCCTGCGAGATCAACTCGCACCAGCACCGAACCATGTGGTCCGCGGAACGTGAATGTTCGATCGCAGGGATGGTACAAACGGACCCGTTGATGACAGCACGAGCGATCTCTGCCTCGTCTGACCCCGCTCGGGTCGTGGTGGAGGTCACAATGGCCGAGTGAGCTCTTCGCTGGGAACGTAGTAATATTAGACCACACAGGGGTCACATGACACCCACAGTGATATCGGCTCGCACGTGCCGGCCACGACGTGCACGGCGAGGCGAGCTTCGTGATGGGGTTCCAACCCACGACCTGTTTTCTCGACGCCGGGTGGGGCACCGGACGGGTGGCGATCGAGCTGCACCGGCGAGGCGTCGACGTGGTCGGGGTCGATCTCGATCGCTCGATGCTGGAAACGGCATGCGAGAAGCAAGCCCGACGATCGAGTGGTATCGCTTCCGATCTGTCGTCGTTCCTGCTCCCTGGTCCCGACGAGATGCGTCGGTGGAGGCGGCAGGTTCGATCTGGTGGTCGCAGCCGGCGACGTCATGATCTTCCTGCAACCCGGCACTGAGGCGGTGACGGTCGACCGCCTGGCCGAACACCTTCGGCCGGGGGGCATGCTGGTCACCGGCTTCCAGCTCACCGCAGGCCGGTACGGCGTCGACCGGTTGGGACCGCGACTGCGCTGCGGCGGGGCTCGAACTCATCGAGCGGTTGGCGTCGTGGTCGCGAGATGAGTGGATGATCGACAGCGGGTACGCCGGTCTCGGTGCACCAGCGCCCGGTGCGCTTCGCCGAACCGATGCCAGCAGGTTGCGGACCGGCGAGGCTTTTTTCCGCTTAGAGGCGGCGGCGTCCCAGCGGGTCTGATCCGCGGCCGTCTGAGGTGTCGCCGCGCCAGGCTGGGCGGAGCGACGGATCGCCGGGGGGGGTGGAAGGGCCACGGTCGGGCCTCAGGGAGTAGAAAGGCATCGGGCTCGTCGATGAGGATCACGGCATTGGCGCGCTCGCGCTCGGCGTCGGTGAGGGCCCGGGTGTCCATGCACCACTTGACGAGTGTCCCGCCGGGATCGGAGCAGGTGTAGATCGAGCGACAGAACTCGTGGTCGATGGTCGAACACGTCGAGACCAGAGTGACGCCCACCGCTCCAGGGCGCTGGTGATCGCCGCCTCGTCGCTGTCGGGGGCGTCAAACACGCGAGGTGGTTGACCCACTCCGGGAGGCCGAGACCTCGGGAGATCGCGCCGTTGACCGGCTGGAGCGAGTCGACGTGGAGGTCCCAGAAAGCGATGATTCCGAGTCCCCCAGTCTCGTAGAACACATGCTTGGCCCGCCCCCCCTTGGGCGTCGAGGCCAACCCGGCCTTTTTTCACCAGCTTGAAATCCCATGGCCTCGGTGTAGAAGCAGTAGGTCGCCTCGATGTTCGGCGTCGCCAAGCGCCACGTGATGAAAGCCCACCCCTGGTCCCCCTTGCTCGGTCTCCGACAATTGTTGCACGTCATCGGGCGTGGTCAGGGGGAGGGTGGACCGGTCGATAGCGTGGCGCCGTGCCGTCGACCCGCCTCACCGTTCGTCTGGCCGCAGCGTTGGTCGGTGCGCTGATCGCCGTTGCGGTGTTCGTGGTGATGCCCGACGAGAAGGCAGCTCAGGCCCGAGTCGATCGCGGCGGTCCGGTTCGACCTGGAGCGCCGGTGGGAGCGCTGGCGCCGCACCGACCGCCACGTTCACCGAGACCACGGTGCGGACGTGGGGAGCAGGAGCTGGTCGCGGACGCTGAGGTCGCGCAGCGGTTCCCCGATCGTGTCGTCCACGAGACGGCGACGACATCGAGCAGGCGGAGGTCAACGGCCGCCAGATCGGGTGCAGCGTCACCGGCACGTCGCCCGAGAAGTGTCTCGACGGGGAGCACACAGCCAACAGCGGAGGCCCGCCTCACCGGCAGCGAGCTCGCGGAGTTCCGGTCGCTCACCGGAGGGATCGAGCTCCGGCCTACCGGTTGAGTCGAACCAAGCGCGGGGATTACTGCCGCCTGCGCCACCTCGTGGAGGAGTTCCATCCCCCCCGCTGGGGCGACCAGTCTCGACCTGTGCTTTGAGCGAGCCGGACGGGAGTGCTGCGAACTCGGAGGTCACCACGATCGGCCCGCTCGCGATCTCGGTCGCCCGCCGCGACATGCCGGAACGACGTCGACGACGCCGAGTTGAGCCTGCCGGCGGCCCGGGCGTGAACGTGGGCGGCGGCTGCTCGAGCGCGACGGCGAGCCGTTCGAGGTAGTCCCTCGCGGGCGATCTCCACCACTCCAGCAACTCGAGGTGAGGTGTGGTTCCACTGCACGTCGAGGAGCGGGTGGGTGGTGGTGCCCAGGATGTCGACGAGGGCCGTGAGCAGCGACCTTCAACACGTCGGGTGCGGCGTGGAACATCGACTTCGCCGGCGAACAGGCCACCGAGACTGACGCCGTAGAGACCACCGACCAGTTCGCCGTCCTCGGACCGCGTCTCGACGCTGTGGGCGACGCCAAGAAGCGGGTCAGCCGGTGCGTTAGGACTGCACGATCCGCGCGTTTGATCCACCCGTACGGTCGACGGGGGTCGCCGCACCGGAGCATCAGTCTCCCGGACACGGAATCCACTCCGGATCTGGTCGGGCTGGTTACGCGAACGACGCAGCAATGGACTGACGACGAGTCCGTCCACGGGGATGATCCCTCGGGGATCGGGTGACCAGCCGCCGAGACGGCGGCGCCGACCGATCGGCATCGGGAAGATGCCGGTGCAGTACGCCGTCCGCCCAGGGTCTCGGGCTCGAGGTCACCCCCAAGACAGGCGACGAGACCGGAGGAGGTACGGCGCGGTCGAGCCCGGGGGGGAACTCCCACGGGCAGGTCGGCCGGCCGCCACCGCAGGGTCAGCTCCGTCGCATCCACGGCGACGAAGCTTCCCTACTTGCGGTAGTGGTAGGAAAGCCCTGGCCGGTCTTGCGGCCGAGCTGACCGGCCGACACCATGCGGCGAAGGCAGCGGCACCGCGGCGTAGTTCGGGTCGCGGAACTCGGCGTACAGGGCGTCGAGGATGGCGACCGAGGTGTCGAGGCCGACGAGGTCGAGCAGCGCCAGCGGGCCCATCGGGAAGTTGCAGCCGCCCTTCATGGCGGTGTCGATGTCGTCGCGCGAGGCGGTGCGGTTCTCGAGCATGCGCACGGCGTTGTTGAGGTACGGGAACAGCAGGGCGTTGACGATGAAGCCGGCGCGGTCCTTCGACCTCGACCGGGTTTTGCCGCACGTGGTCGGCGAACTCGCTGACGGCGGCGATGGTCTCGTCGGTGGCGGTGAGCGGGCGGATGATCTCGACCAGCGACATCATCGGCGCCGGGTTGAAGAAGTGGACGCCGCACGACGAGCTCGGGCTGGTGGGTCGCCATCGCCATCTCGACGACCGGCAGGGTCGAGGTGTTGGTGGCGAGGATCGCGTCGTCCTTGCAGATGTGGTTGAGCTCGCGCGAACAGCTCCTTCTTCACGGCGAGGTCCTCGACGACCGACTCGATGACGAGGTCGCAGTCGGCGAGGTCGTTCAGCGACGAGGCGGCCGGTGACCCGGGCGAGGACGGCGTCGGCGCTCGGCCTCCTCGAGCTTGCCGCGCTCGACCTGCTTCAGCGACTTCTCGAGGCCGGCGACCGTCGCATCGGCGGTCTCCTGCTGCCGCGACCGCAGCACCACCTCGGAGCCCGCCTTGGCCGCCACCTCGGCGATGCCCGAACCCATGATCCCCGAACCGCACGATGCCAACGCGCTTGATCATGGGTGACACGTTACCGGTGGGCTCCCTTCACGGGGCAAGTCCGCGCGACCCTGACGATGCGGGGCATGACTGGAACGTTGGCACTCGTGGGTGGCGCGGAGTGGACCGAGGGGTGCACCTTCGACGCCGACCTGCTCGCACGCAGCGGCGGCGACCGGGTCCTCGTGATCCCGACGGCCGCCGCCTACGAGCAGCCGCAGCTGCAGATCGATCGCGCTGTGGCGTGGTTCGCGACGCTGGGCGCGACCGTCGACGTGCTCGAGGTGTACCGCCGCTCCGATGCCACGGCACCCGGCGCCGCCGATGCGCTCGCCGACGCCCGGTTCGTGTACCTCGGCGGCGGATCCCCGATGCACCTGCGATCGGTCCTGAAGGACACCGCGGTGTGGGACGGGGTCGTCGACGTGTGGCGCCGCGGTGGTGTCGTCGCTGGGAGTGCGGAGGGCGCGTCCGTGCTCTCCACCTACATGGTGGACAGCCGGGGTGGAGCGTTCACCGTTGGACTCGACCTGTTGACCGACATCACGGTCATCCCCCGGTTCAACCTGTGGTCGGGCGACAAGCTGCACCGCACCATCACCCTCGCTCCGGCCGGCATGACGGTGGTCGGCATCGAGGAGTCCACCGCGTTGATCTGGGAGGACGACGCATGGCGGCAGGAAGGCGTTGGTGCCGTCGTGCCCCACCGCAACGGTCACCGCATCGACGTGGCCGACATCCCACCGCTCGACGTGATCACGGCCAGCTGAGAGCTCCGGGCCGGTACGGCCGTCACTTCTCTTCGATCGTGACCTTCTCGATCGTGACGTCCTTCACCGGCTTGTCGCCCGTCGCGGTCTCGACGAGACCGATCTTGTCAGCGACGTCGGTGCCCGAGGTGACCTGACCGAACAGCGAGTACGACGGCGGGAGGCCGACGCCCTGGTCGCCGGTGATGACGAAGAACTGGCTGCCGTTGGTGTTGGGCCCCGAGTTGGCCATGGCGACGGAGTACTTCTGGTACTCGCCGGCCTGCGGGAGCTCGTCGCCGAAGTCGTAGCCGGGGCCACCCATGCCGGTGCCCTGCGGGTCGCCGCCCTGGAACATGAAGTCCTTGATGATCCGGTGGAAGATCAGGCTGTCGTAGAAGTGGTAGCGGGAGAGGAACACGAAGTTGTTGACGGTCTTCGGCGCCTTCGCGGCGTCGAGCGTGATCTCGAAGTCGCCCTCGCTGGTGGCGACCTTCGCCGTGTACTTCTTGGCGGCGTCGATGCACATCTTCGGAGGGCCGTCGAAGCTGTCCTTGCGGTCGGAGCTGCCGTCGGCCTTCGGGCATTCGGCCGAACCGGGCTCCGCCTCGACGAACGCAGTCGTGGTGGTCGTCTCGCCGGGGGCCACGGTCGTAGCGTCGGCCGCCGCGGTCGTGGTGGGCGAGTCGGCAGCGTCGGTGGAGTCGTCGTCGCCGCCGAGCGCGATGGCACCGGCAATGAGCAAGGCGAGCACGACCGTCACCGAGCCGATCGTCACGAACCGCTTGCGGCGTGCGAGCGCGGCGGCCTCCTTGCGAGCCTCTTCGGCTCGGGTGCGGGAGAGTTCCTTCTGGCGGGCGCGTTTGTCTGTTCCCATAGCGGTCGGAAGGATACCAACGGGTCGCGTCGAGGACCTCACTGCGGTGAGGGCCCCCTCAGGACGGCCAGGACCCCCGATTCATAAGGGTTTGCACCGATCCGCTACATTCGTCGCCCGTGGCTCGACTGGTGCAGAAGTTCGGCGGGACGTCGGTCGGTGACCCGGACCGGATCCGCGACGTCGCTGACTACGTGGCGCGCTGCCACCGTCGCGGCGACGAGATCGTCCTCGTCGTCTCGGCGATGGGCAAGGAGACCGACGACCTGCTGCGCATCGCGAGTGAAGTGTCCTCGACCCGTCCGGGGTCGCGAGATGGACATGCTCATCACCGCCGGTGAGCGAAAGGCGATCGCGCTCGTCTGCATGGCCCTCGCCGATCTCGGCGTCGAGGCCGAGAGCTACACCGGGAGCCAGGCCGGTTTCATCACCGATACCAACCACACCGACGCCAAGATCCTCGAGGTCCGTGCCGATCGCATCGCCGCTGCGCTCGCCGCAGGCCGGGTGCCGGTGGTCGCCGGCGCCCAGGGTGTGTCGACCGATCACGACGTGACGTTCCTGGGCCGCGGCGGCTCGGACACGACGGCCGTCGCGTTGGCCAAGGCGCTCGGTGCCGATTACTGCGAGCTCTACACCGACGTGTCGGGCGTGTTCACGACCGACCCGAGGGTCGTGCCCGAGGCCCGCAAGATGAGCACCATCAGCTTCGACGAGCTGCTGGAGATGACGGCGACCGGATGCCCCAAACCGGCGATGCGCTCGGTGGAGTACGCCGTACGTCACGGGGTGAAACTGCACGTGCGTTCGGCCTTCACCTGGGAGCCGGGCACCTTGGTCGTCGAGGAGGACCCCAACATGGAACAAGCCACCGTCCGCGCCATCACCCACGACCTGAGCGAGGCCAAGGTGACCGTGAGCGGCGTCCCCGACCAGCCCGGCGTCGCCGCCAAGCTGTTCCGCTCGCTCGCCGACCGTGGTGTGAACGTCGACATGATCGTCCAGAACGCCAGCGCGGATGGCATCACCGACATCTCGTTCACGGTGCCCCACTCCGACGTTGCGGCGTCGATGGACGTGGTCTCGGCGCTGCAGCCCGAGCTCGGCATCCGTGAGTTCGGCGCCGACCCGACGGTGGCCCGTGTGAGCGTCATCGGCGCGGGCATGAAGTCGAATCCCGGCATCGCAGCCTCGATGTTCGAGTGCCTCGCCGAGCACGGCATCAACATCGACATGATCTCGACGTCCGCGATCCGCATCAGCTGCGTGGTGAGCCAGGACCAGGCCGAACAGGCCGTCGCCGTCCTGCACTCGACCTACGAGCTCGACAAGAGCGATTACTGATCGAAACCCGGTTGTCAGGGGCCCGGGAGGGTTCGTTAGCCTTGGCGCCATGAACGTCGGCGTCTTCGGTGCAACGGGTCAGGTCGGAAGTGTCATGCGCACGCTCCTCGACGAGCGTGAGTTCCCGGTCGACGAACTTCGGTTCTTCGCCTCGGCACGGTCAGCTGGGACCGTGCTCACCTGGAAGGATCGCGAGATCACCGTCGAGGACGCGGCGACCGCCGACTTCGCCGGGCTCGACATCGCACTGTTCTCGGCCGGCGGAGCAACGTCCAAGGAGCTGGCACCCAAGGTCGCCGCTGCCGGCGCCATCGTCATCGACAACTCGTCGGCGTGGCGCATGGACCCTGACGTTCCGCTCGTGGTGCCCGAGGTCAACGCCGACGCGTTGTCCGACATCCCCAAGGGCATCGTCGCCAACCCCAACTGCACGACGATGGTGGCGATGCCGGTGCTCAAACCGCTGTCCGACGAGGCCGGGCTCACCCGTCTCGTGGTCAGCACCTACCAGGCCACGTCCGGAGCCGGTCTCGCCGGTGTCGAAGAGCTGGCCGCCCAGGTCCGTGAAGGCGCCGGCGCCGACGGTCTGGCCGACCTCACGTTCGACGGCGATGCCGTGAAGCTCAGCAGCGGCCCGAAGTTCCCCGACACGATCGCGTTCAACGTGCTGTCGATCGCCGGTTCGGTCGTCGACGACGGCTCCGACGAGACCGACGAGGAACAGAAGCTCCGCAAGGAGAGCCGCAAGATCCTCGGCCTTCCTGATCTCCGCGTGTCGGGCACCTGTGTCCGTGTTCCCGTGTTCACCGGTCATTCGCTGTCGATCAACGCCGAGTTCGAGCGTCCGATCACGCCCGACCGCGCCCGTGAACTGCTCTCCACCGCTGCGGGTGTGGTGCTCGACGACATGCCCACGCCGCTCAAGTCGGCGGGTGGCGACGTGTCACTCGTCGGGCGGATCCGGGTCGACCACGGTGCACCGAACGGCCTGGCGCTGTTCGTCTCGGGCGACAATCTGCGCAAGGGCGCTGCACTCAACGCGATCCAGATCGCCGAGGTGCTCGCCGCCCGTTCCTAGGGCAGTGGCGGGTCCGTGACGTACCGCTGAGCTGCCTCCTCGAGGGACAGGTCCAGTTGCCCCGCGAGCGACGCCAACCACGCGAGCACATCGCCCAGTTCGTGGAGCTGCTCCTCGCGTGTGCCCTTGCGAACGGCCTGCGCCAGCTCGCCCATCTCCTCGCAGAGCCAGGCCACCGTCGAGGGAATACCTCGCTCGCGGTCCGCCTCGCCGTACAGGTCGTCCATGAGGAGTTGGAACTGCTGGATCTCCATTCGGCGAACCTAACTCGAAAATGGGAACACCCCGCCCGAAGGCGGGGTGTTCGCATCTACCGACGTGGTCGCCGGAATCCCGGTGGGTCAGATGGCGTCGTCGCCCCGTTCTCCCGTGCGGACCCGCATGAGCGAGCCGAGGTCGATCGACCAGATCTTGCCGTCACCGATCTTGTCGGTCTTGGCGGCAGCGGCGATGAGGTCCATGACCTCGTCGACCCGGGATGACTCGACGAGGATCTCGAGCTTCACCTTCGGGACGAAGTCGATCTTGTACTCCGCCCCTCGGAAGGTCTCGGACTTGCCGCCCTGGCGGCCGTACCCCTGGACCTCGCTCACGGTGAGCCCGGCGAGACCGGCGGCGCGGAGCGCCTCTTTCGTCTCCTCGAGCTTGAACGGTTTGATGATGGCGGTGATGAGTGATGGCATGGGTCAGACCTTTTCCTTGATCGGATTCTCGCTGGGGAGGTTGGACGGCGTGGTGTACGTCATGCCCTGGCCGAACTCCATGTGGTAGGCGGTGATGCCGTGCTCGTGAAGGTCGAGACCTTCGAGTTCGCCGTTCTTGCTGACCCGGAGGCCCCATTCGCCGGGGATGAGCGAGATGGCCTTCATGAGGGCGAACCCGACGCCACCGACGACCACGAGGCAGGCGAGCACACCGACGAGCTGGGCGAGGAGCTGGGTGCCGCCGCCGCCGGCGAGCAGACCCTCGATCTCGCTGCTGTGATCCGCGCCGTCGGGCCCGGGCAGGAACTGGCCGTTGGCGAAGAGCCCGATGCTGAGGCACCCCCAGATGCCGCAGGCGAGGTGGACCGGCACGGCGCCGATCGGGTCGTCGAGGCGAAGGTGCTCGAGCAGGTCGGTGACCAACGGGACGATCAGACCGGCGATGGCGCCGATGACGAGCGCCCAGCCGGGCGACACCCAGTAGCAGGGTGCCGTGATGGCGACGAGGCCACCGAGGAAGCCGTTGATCGAGATGCCCATGTCCCAGGTCTTGGAGCGGGGGTAGAGGAACAGGACGGCGACGAGGCCACCGGCGCAGGCCGCAAGTGTGGTGTTTGCGGCGACTCGGCCGATGCCCTCGAAGTCCATTGCAGACAGCGTTGAGCCGGGGTTGAAGCCGTACCAGCCGAACCACAGGATGACGGCGCCGATCGCACCCATCGTGAGGTCGTGGGGAGGCATCGGGCCACCGCCGTCGCGCTTGAACTTGCGGCCGAGCCTCGGGCCGAGAGCGATGCAGCCGCAGAGAGCGAGGATGCCACCGACCATGTGGACGACCGAGGAACCGGCAAAGTCACGGAAGACGGCCTTCATGGAGTCGTCGGAGTTGGAGAAGAGCCCGTTGAACCAGCCCATGGTGTTGCCGAGCCAGCCGCCCGGACCCCAGACCCAGTGGCCGAAGATCGGGTAGATGAAGCCGGAGACGGCGAGGCTGTAGAGGATGTCGCCCTTGAAGCTCGTGCGACCGACCATGGCGCCCGAGGTGATGGTCGACGCGGTGTCGGCGAAGGCGAACTGGAACAGGAAGAAGGCGAGGAACGCGACCTTCGTGTCGAACAGGCCGCCGTAGTCGTACGTGGCGCCGTGGTCGAGGAGGAAGAAGTACTTGTACCCGATCAGGCCGTTGCCGAGCCCGAACTGGAAGGCGAAGCCGATCGCCCAGTACAGGACGCCACAGAGGCAGGTGTCGAAGATGCACTCCATGAGGATGTTGACCGTTTCCCGGGATCGGGAGAACCCGGCCTCGAGGGCCATGAAGCCGGCCTGCATGAAGAACACGAGGAAGGCCGCCACGAGCACCCACATGGTGTTCACCGGGCTGATGAAGTCATCGGCCTTGTGGGCCACGGTCTGCACGGTGGACGTGCCGGCTGGATCACCACCGACGAGCCACGCCGCGCCTTTCATGATTCCGAGCACGCTCGCGATGCCGAGCATCTTGCCGCTCAGCAAGATCGCGAACAGCTTGCGTGTATCTTTCTCTTTGAAGCGCCGAAGCCGTGATGTGGTCATGCGCCGTAACGTAGGAAGTCGGCATTACGTCGGCATTAGGCCAACGTTAAGGACAGATTTCCGGGACGCGGAGCTACACCTCGTCGGGGAGGACCAACCGGTAGCCGACGCCCGGCTCGGTGAGCACCTGCGGTCGCAGGGCGCCCGTGCCAAGTTTTCGTCGCAGGTTGGTCACGTGGACCCGGAGGGACTCGGTCGTGCCCCGCTGCGTGCCGCTCCACACGCTGTTGAGCACGCTCTGGTGAATGATGACCTTGCCGAGGTTCCGGGCGAGGAGAGCGAGGAGGGCGAACTCCTTGCGCGTCAGGTCGAGCGGTGCCCCGGCGACGCTGACGACGTGGGCTCCGGTGTCGATCGTGACGTCACCCACCTCGAGGACCGTCGGATCGGCGACCGATGCCACGAGGCGACGATGGCGGAGGGCCACTCGCAGGCGGGCCAGCAGTTCCGGCATCGAGAACGGTTTGGTGACGTAGTCGTCGGCGCCTGCGTCGAGGGCCTCGACCTTGCGCGACTCGGCACCGTCCGCGCTCAGCACGATGATCGGGTTGGCGAACCAGCGTCGGAGCTGTCGGCAGACATCGATGCCGTCGATGTCGGGCAGGCCGAGGTCGAGCACGACGATGTCGGGCGGGTCGACGGTCGCCGCGGCGAGCGCCTGCTCCCCGTTGGTCGCGACGGTCACCTTGAACTGCCGCGAGCCTAGGGCCACGGCCATGACCTCGGTGAGGGCGGGCTCGTCGTCGATGACGAGGATGCTCACCTCGTCGATGTCGTCGAGGGCGGGTGGGCTCGTCGTCGCGGAGGTGCTCACGTCGTCATCGTACCGTCAGGGCCTGCGGGAACTCGTTCGACGGAGGCACGCGCGCCTGGCGAGACTGCGCCGATGCAGCGCTTCGTCGACCTCAGTCACGTGATCACCGATGGGATGGAGACCTACCCCGGCCTGCCGACCCCGCGCATCGGGGATCACCTGACCCGCACTCATGCCGAGGAGGTGTACGGCCCCGGGGTCACGTTCCGGATCGGCATGATCACCATGTGTTCGAACACGGGCACGTACCTCGATGTCCCGTTCCACCGTTACGCGGACGGGTACGACCTCTGTGGGCTCGACCTCGCTCGGGTGTCCAACGTCGACGCGTTGGTCGTCGACGTCGTCGGGACGACCGCGATCGGAGCGGACGTGTTCGAGGGTGTCGACGTCGCCAGACGTGCCGTGCTCGTGCGGCCCGACCACAGTCGTGGGTGGGGCACACCGGCCTATGTCGAGCGGCACCCACACCTGCTCGCCGCCGCAGCGGACGTCCTGGTGGTGGGCGGCGCGGCGTGCGTCGGGATCGACTCGCTCAACATCGATTCCACCGACGATGCCCGTCGGCCGGTGCATTCGATCCTGCTCGCTGCGGGCATCCCGATCGTCGAGCATCTGACCGGCCTCGGTCAGCTGCCGCCCTCGGGGTTCACGTTCACGGCTGTGCCGCCGAAGTTGGAGGGGATGGGCACGTTCACAGTCCGTGCACACGCCATCG
>JBAOIR010000083.1:0-14202 GCA_037045585.1 Microthrixaceae bacterium | reverse complement strand
ATGTCAGCCTTAAACCAGTTAGTATTGCTAGATCGACACGTTGTTCGTCTACGCCGATCACCTGCGACGATCGCTGTTGGACCTGATCGCCAACGAGGCGGAGTACGGCTCATCGGGTGGCATCACCATGAAGATGAACTCCCTCGTCGACGCGGAGATGATCGAGGCGTTCTATGCGGCGTCGGCTGCGGGCGTGTCGATCGACCTGGTCGTCCGGGGTATCTGTTGCCTCCGTCCGGAGGTCGCCGGCCTCTCCGAGCACATCCGGGTGCGGAGCATCCTCGGTCGCTATCTGGAGCACTCGAGGGTGTTCCGATTCGCCAATGGTGGTGGACCGCAGACCCCGGTCCATTACATCGGCTCAGCGGATCTGATGCCCCGAAACCTCGACCGCAGGGTGGAGACTCTCGTGCCCGTCAGAGACCCCGCTCTGGCGGGGCGGATCGATGAGATCCTTGAGATCAATCTCGCCGACGACACTCTGGCCTGGGAGTTGCACGACGATCGGTGGTCGCGAGCCGGGTGGGCACCGTCGACACACATGTGGCGCTGCAGGAGCGGGCGAAGGCACGCAACGGCGACGTCGCCCGACCATGAGTCGGGGGGGATCGGCGGACGGACCTGATGTCGTTCCGGTGGAAGCTGCCGGCGGGGTGGTGTGGCGATTCGACCCACTGCCACGATCCGAGGACTCTGCGAGTGACAAGGTCGAGATCGCCGTGGTGCATCGTCCGCGCCGGGCGGACTGGTCGTTGCCGAAGGGTCATCTCGAGGTGGGCGAGAGCTTCCTCGATGCAGCAGTCCGCGAGGTGGTCGAGGAGACCGGACTTCGGTGCGAGGTCGGAAACGATCTCGGCGAGATCAGCTACGTCGACCACCGCGGCCGGTCGAAGGTGGTCCGCTATTGGGCGATGCAGGCGGTTGCCGGCCGTTTCGTGCCCAATGACGAGGTGGACGAGTTGCGGTGGCTGGAAGTGCAGGCCGCGTGCTCGTTGCTGACCTACGACAGTGACCGGACCGTGCTCGGCCGGTTCTCGGCGCGGGCCGTCCCCGAGAGTCCTCCCGTTGACCGTTGAGCGGTCGTTCACCATCTGTTCACTCAGGACCCTGCGTGTGGACACCGAAGGGGCCTAGCGTCGGAGGAGGCCTTGCACACGAGGTTCCGCATGCGCTCGAGGTTCCCGCGTGCGCGTCATGTTCGTAGGAGACGAGATGGCCACGACCGATACGATGGGAGCTGCCGTGAGCATCAGAGAGGCCTCCGCCGTGTCAGCACCCGAGATGACGACGGGGCAACGCCGTGACACCACCGACGACATCGTGTTCCGCGTCGAGGATCTCGCCGTCTACTACGGGGCGTTTGGCGCGGTGCGCGACGTCGACCTCGAGGTCCACCGGGGTGAGATCACGGCATTCATCGGTCCGTCGGGCTGCGGCAAGTCGACGGTGTTGCGGTGCTTCAACCGGATGAACGACCTGATCGACGAGCGCGTCGTCGAGGGGAAGGTGGTGTATCGCGGGGTCGATCTCTACGACTCGGCGGTGAACCCCACCGAGGTGCGGCGCCGGATCGGAATGGTCTTCCAGAAGCCCAACCCGTTCCCCAAGTCCATCTACGACAACGTGGCCTACGGGCCACGCGTTGCCGGGGTGAAGAAGCGGGCCGAACTCGACGAGATCGTGGAGTCGGCACTCGTGAAGGCGGCGCTCTGGGACGAGGTGAAGGATCGGCTGAAGGCGTCGGCTCTCGGCATGTCGGGTGGTCAGCAGCAGCGCCTCTGCATCGCCCGGGCGGTTGCCGTCAACCCCGACGTGCTGTTGATGGACGAGCCGTGTTCCGCGCTCGACCCCATCGCCACCGCACGTATCGAGGACCTCATGCGCGACATCCGCAGCGAGTACTCGATCGTCATCGTCACCCACAACATGCAGCAAGCTGCCCGGGTGAGCGATCGCACGGCTTTCTACACGACCGAGGTCAACTCGGAGTCGGACACCCGAACCGGGGTGCTCGTGGAGTACGACCTCACCGAGCGGATGTTCTCGAATCCCACCGACCAACGAACCGAGAACTACATCACAGGCCGGTTCGGATGACGCTGACCGACGACTCCGACCCGGCGGCCACCGCATCGAGTACCACAGCTACCTCGACACGGTCCGGGCCGACATCACACGCCTCGGCGCGATGACCACCGAGACGATCTCGCGGGGAACCGCCGCCTTGCTCGATCGCGATCTGCACGCAGCGCAGCTCATCATCGACAACGACGATGAGCTCGACTCGCTCAGCCTGCAGATCGAGGACGATTGCTTCAAGATCCTGGCACTGCAGAGCCCGATGGCATCTGAGCTGCGCTTCATCGTCTGCTCGATCCGATTGGTGACCGAACTGGAACGGTCCGCCGATCTGGTGGTCAACATCTGCAAGGCGTCACGTCGACTCTTCGATGTCGAGATCGATCCGAAGCTGCGCGGGCCTGATCGAGGACATGGGCCTCGAGGCCGCCACGCTGACGCGCAAGGCCATCGATGCCTACATCGACTCCGACGAGGCCTTGGCCTCTGCGCTCGACGACATCGACGACCGTCTCGACGACCTCCAGGTCGACTTCGTCGAGGCGATCTTCGAGCACCACGTCGACGGCCTCGAGCTACGCGTGCCGTGCAGCTCGCGCTGATCGGTCGGTACTACGAGCGCATCGGCGACCACGCGGTGAACATGGGTGAACGGGTGGCGTTCATGGTGAGCGGCTGGATGCCGGAGCACACCGGGGCGGCGAGGTTCGAGCAACGTGGCCGAAAGACCAGCCCTGCGAACGACGGCTGACGCTGAATGACGGTGGTGGCAGTGGTGCTGCTGGTGGTGCTGCTGGCTGTGTCGACGGCGCTCGTCGTGCAGACCGGTCGGGTTCGGGGAGAACGTGAGCGCCGCGCCGAAGAGGTCGAGGTGCTGGAGGCACGACTCGCTCGCAACAACGAGCTGGAGGCGCAGCTCGCGAGTTCACTCGACGCCATGCACCTCGGCGTCGTGCTCATGCGTCGCGACGGCACCACGGTGTTCCGCAACCGAGCCGCCGAGCGCTATGTCGCTGCCCGACACGGCAACGCGCTCATCGAAGCCACCGTCGAGGAGCTGTGCCGTCAAGCACTCCGTGGCGCCGCGGCGGAACGCGAAGTCGAATTGTACGGACCGCCGATGAACGTCCACCGTGTGCGGAGTTTTCCCTTGTTCTCCGGTGACGACCTCGAGCCGGTGGGCGCGCTGGTGCTGGTGGAGGATGTCACCGACGGACGGCTGGTCGACCACATCCGAAGGGACTTCGTGGCCAACATCTCCCATGAGCTCCGCACTCCGATCGGCGCTATCGGCCTTCTCGCCGAGACGATCGTCGACGAACACGACGAGGCGACCGTGCGACGCCTGGCCTTGCGGATGACCGATGAAGCCGACCGTGTCGCTCGCACCATCGAGGACCTCATGGAGCTGACACGCATCGAGTTCGGGGACGATCTGGCGGCCGATGAGCTCGAGTTCGGATCGATCATCGACGAGGCCGTGGCCAGGATCCGGTCCGGAGCCGACCTCAACGGGGTGACCATCGAGGTCGTCGACGTGACCCATCGCTCACGCTGCGAGGCGATCGGCGTCAGCTCACCTCGGCGATCTACAACCTCCTCGACAATGCGGTGAAGTACAGCCCCGCGGGTTCCACGGTCGAGGTGCGCTCGGCCGCTGAGGGGGACCGGGTGTTCATCGAGGTGATCGACCAGGGTGTCGGCATCCCGGCGTGATCTCGATCGGATCTTCGAGCGCTTCTACCGGGTCGACCGCGCCAGGTCGCGGGAGACCGGGGAACCGGGCTGGGTCTCGCCATCGTGCGTCACGTGGTGGCCAATCACGATGGCAGCGTGGGCGTCGTGTCCCGCGAAGGCGAGGGCTCGACCTTCACCCTCGACCTGCCGCGGATAGTCGGGCCGTCCGATGAGTCGGAACACCGCGAGCAGGCGGTCTACTGATGGCGTCCACAACCGTGCTCGTCGTGGAGGACGAAGAAGCCTTTGTGGACGCGCTCACCGTCGGACTGCGTCGTGAGGGATTCGAGGTGGCGGTCGCTCGTGACGGCGCCGAGGCACTCGAGTCGTTCGATCGGATCCAGCCCGATCTCATCCTCCTCGATGTGATGCTGCCGACAGTCTCGGGGATCGACGTGTGTCGCCAGATCCGTGCCCATTCCGATGTGCCCATCATCATGGTCACGGCGAAGTCGTCGGAGATCGACACCGTCGTCGGCCTCGAGGTGGGAGCCGACGACTACGTGACCAAGCCGTACCGATTGCGGGAGCTGGTGGCGCGGATGCGTGCTGTGCTGCGGCGCCGGAGCAACGACGTGGAGCGGAACGCGAACGGCGAGACGTCGGAGGCGGCGCTGGTCGTGGGCGAGCTCGTCGTCGACGCCGAGAGCCACGAGGTGCGGCTGCGTGACGACATCGTCAATCTGCCCCTCAAGGAGTTCGAGTTGCTGACGGTGTTGATGGAGAACGCCGGTCGGGTGCTCACTCGTACCATCCTCATCGATCGGGTCTGGGGTCACGATTATGTCGGTGACACCAAGACCCTCGATGTCCACGTCAAGCGGCTCCGCGCCAAGATCGAGGACGACCCGGCCCAGCCGGAGCGGATCATCACGATCCGCGGCCTCGGCTACAAGTTCGTCGGCCCACGTTCCTGACGGGCAGCTGTCCGCTCGACTTCGCGGCCAACCTACGATGAGCTGGTGAGCGAGCCCACCGCGCCGGCGGGAAGCGACTGGCGCCCGCTCACCCGCCCGCCCCGGCGTGAGCGCACGGTCACTCCGTTCAGTCGTCTGGCACGTACCCACGCGCTGGGTATGGGCGGGGAGGCGATGCTGGCCATCGGGCTCGCTGGATCGCTGTTCTTCAAAGTCGATCCGGCCGAGGGTCGTGAGCGTGTCCTGCTCGGTCTGCTGCTGACCATGGCTCCGTTCGCGGTGGTGGCGCCGTTGCTCGGTCCCCTCATCGACCGGGTGTGGGGCGGGCACCGCGCCGTGATCGTGGCGTCGATGGCGCTGAGGTCGTTCGTCGTGTTCGGGATGGTGTCGGCCGCTGCCAACGGCAGTCTCCTGCTCTTTCCCGAGGCCTTCGTCATGCTCGTGTTGGGGAAGACCTATCAAGTCGCCAAAGCCGCCGTGGTGCCGGCGGTCGTCGGCGATGACGACGCGCTCGTCGAGGCCAACAGCAAACTCCAGGTGCTCGGCGGTGTTGCAGGTGTCGCCCTGGCGGCGCCAGGAGCGTTGTTCGCGCTCATCGGTCCGGGGTGGGTGATCGGGCTCTGCGCCGTGGTCTTCGCCGTTGCCACCGTCTCCGCCGTGAGCATCCCGGGAGAACGAGTTGCGGATCGTCCGGTCACATCGGCGGAGCGGGTGGAGCTGCGCAGCGGTGAGATCCTCCTGGCTGCATCGTCGATGGCGGTGCTCCGAGCGGTCGTCGGCTTCACCACGTTCCTGCTCGCGTTCGCCCTGCGCGTGGGAACCCCGCAGCCGGAGGCGGAGCGGATGGCGCGCCGAATCGCCGCGCACCTCCCGGTGAAGGGCGTCGAGGTGTTGGCGCCGGACGGCGGGTATCCGAAGTGGTGGTTCGGTGTCGTGGTGTTCATGGGCGTGGTGGGCGGCCTGGTGGGCGCATCCATCGCTCCGCGGCTGCGGCCCTTCGCCCGGGAGGAACACATCCTGCTCGGGGCGTTGGGTGTGGTCGGGTTCGCCGGGTTGTGCGCGGCGATTTGGAGCGGTCCGGGAGGGATGTCGCTGTTGGTCGCACTCTCGGCCGCAGCAGCGAAGCAGGCATTCGACGCCCTTGTGCAGCGCGACGCTCCAGATGCCGATCTCGGCCGTTCGTTCGCCAGGTTCGAGGCGCGGTTCCAACTGTTCTGGGTCGTGGGCGCAGTGATCCCCACGGCGCTGGCGGTACCGGTGGGCCTCGGGGCGGTCGGCGTCGTGATGATCGTCGTCCTGGCGATCATCTCGTCGCGGGTCGGCGGCTTCGTTCAGCTGTCGCTGTCGGGGAAGTCCGGGAAGTCCGGGATCTCGAGATCCTGGAGATCATCGAGCCCGGAGAGCTGACGGTCGCCGTCGACGCCGACGCGAGCGAGCCACAGTCCCGGCGCGCCGATCTCGGGCGGGGTCGGGAGGTGCTCGGGTGACGACCACAGATGGGACAACGCCTCGGGTCCTGCGCGTTCGACGATGCCGGCGATGAAGGCGGAGCCGTCGTCGATCTTCGATTGGGTGAGCTCGAGGCCGAACAGCCTCTCGATGAACCGACTGGCCTGGTCGGCCTCGACCCGCCGCCTGCGGACCGCCTCTGCGATCATCGGGGCGGCGCTGATGAGTCCGTGGCTGGTCTCGTCGAGCACCCAGTCGACGTATCCCTCGATCACCATCACGAGGGCGTCGAGGAAGGGGAGCAGTTCACTCTGGCGCTCCGAGCGGATGGCCCCGAAGACCAGATCGGGATCGGACATCAGCGCCTGCAGTTGCGCCATCCCGTCGGGTTGGCTGAGGTCGATGTCACCCAGTTGGCGGTCGAGATCGGTGAAGCCGGCCGAGAACGCCCCAGCGTGATCGGCGAGCAACTGGTGCAGTCGAGCCGCGACGTGGGGGACGCCGAGCACCGCATGATGGGCAACCTCGTGCAGGCAGATCCAGAGTCGGAGCTCGTCGCGGGGCAGCGACCAGTCGTTGCCGAACGCGTCGATGTTCGCCACCACCAGCTGGATCTCGGATTGGGCCGGGCGGGGGATCGGTAGGTCGTACATGCCGAAGGCCCGGGCGCCGAGGTGACCCACCGTCGACCCCGCCATCGACGTCGCCATCATGGGCCCCATCATCTGACGGAGGCCGGCAATGAGCGCTGCGGGGTCGATGGCCATCCCCGGCGGCATCGCGGAGCCCATCTCTTCGATGTCCCGTTCATCGAGGTCGTCGAGCTGCTCGCGCAGCGCACGTCCGATGGACTCCGCCAACCTCTCGAAGAGCCCGCGATACGCGTCCACCGTGCTGGCCGCCCACTGGGTGCGCGTCGTCGGTGAGACGGCTATGGCGCCGTGGTGGGAACCGACCGACAGGCCAGTGAGCTCGCCGACGTGGAGTTCGGCGATCCGTGCGAACTGCTCGATGTCCATTCGGTCGCCGGGGTCGACGTTCGGTTCCGAGACACCCGCGTTGGCGATCGATGCCGCCACCTGGCGCGCTCCTTCCCAGTCCGGACCGCCGACAGCGCCCATCTGGCGGAGCAGCTGCTCCAACATCGCGGGGAGATCATCGAACGGTTGACCACCGAATGGACCGGGGTTGCTCACAGACAGCATCGTAGGTGGCACTTCCCGTGGCGACCGCTCGGGTTGAACGGAGCGGCTCGTGAGTACGGTCCTGATCGACTCGATGGACACCGCGCTGGCGCGACACCTGCTCGCGCTGGTCCGGGAAGATCCTGCGGTCGAACGTATCGTCGACTCGGGGTTCCCCTCCGGTGCGTCGATCGATGACGGGGCGGGAACCGGCGCGGTCGATGTCGTGCTCACGGCGCCCGGCGCGGGCCCCGATCGCGACGGATCGCGGTTGGGCGGCGTGGATACCGACGGCGCAGCGCGTCTGCTCGAGCGCCTCGACCATCTGCCGATCCGGTCACTCGTCGTCGTCTCGTCGGCGATGGTCTACGGCGCCTGGCCCGCCAACCCGGTGCCGATCAGTGAGGACGCGGCATTGCGGCCCAATCCGGAGTGCTCCTACGCGATGGATCGGGCGGAGCTGGAACGACGCGCTGCGGAGTTCGTCCGCCGCCATCCCGACGTGTTGCTCATCATCGTGCGGCCGACCCTCACCATCGCCGGCGACAGCGAGGCCGTCGATTGGCTCGAGCGTTCGCTGTGGCACGACTCGAGTGTCCGCAGCGGCGACGGGGGTCCTCCCGGCCAGTTCCTCCTGCTGGAGGATCTGGCGAGGGCCATCGAACACCTACGGCGAGCGCAGCTGCCAGGGGTGTTCAACGTCGCGCCGGAGGGCTGGCTGACGGCGCGGCGTCAGGTGGAGTTGAACGGCACAGCCGAGCGAGGAAGTTGGCCGGCGACGGCTGTCGCCGCCGTCGTCGAGGCCCGCTGGTTGTTGCAGGCGACGTCTACTCCGCCCGAGATGTTGGCCTATGTCCGACACCCATGGGTGGTTGCCACTGATCGATTGCGATCCACCGGCTGGGAGGCCAGTGCCACGAACGATCAGGCATACGTGCTCGGGAGTCGACCCGGGATGTGGTCGTCGCTGACAGGACGGCGCCGACAGGAGGTGTCGCTGGCAGCGATGGTGGCCGTCCTCATCGGGTTGGTGGGTGTCGCAGTCTCATCGTTGCGTCGTCGTGCTCGTCGCGTCGCTGCGGGCGATGATCGCTCGGGCTGACTTCAGCGCCTCGGTGATCCCGATGCCGTCGCCGCCTGCGGTCCCGTCGAGCAGAGCGACCACCGCTCCCCCCCGGCTCACTGCGATTGCCGAACTTCCGACCGAACCGGACCAGGAGATGACCGGGCCGCCGTCGGTGTCGAGGCGCCGCACTTCTGCGCTGAGCAGCTCCGGCGTGGACCGGTTTCCGTCGTGGAAGAGCAGCTGGATACGTTCGCCGACAGCAAGTCGGACCGTGTTCACCGCGGCGGTCGGCCAGTTGCGCTTGTCCGTGGCGATCACGGCGATGTTCCTTCGCCGGTCGACGCCCACGATCCGCACGTTCTGGGTGTCCTCGCCGGCGCATTCCACCGCCGTCGGCGTCGCGGTAGCCATGGACGAAGCGCTCGTCAGGACATGGCCGTGGTCGTCGATGACGATGCCGGGAGTTGGTGACTGGGTGTCGCCGGCACTGATCCAGACGACGCCGGCGATGTCGGGGACGATCCGGCGGACGGCGCCGAGGGTGGGTACGGCGCTCGATGTCGTCACGGTTGCGAGTTCGACGGTGGCGACATCCCGGTCGCGCATGGCGCCGGTGGTGTCGAGGGTGACCACCACGGCCACCGCCGCTACAGCGCCGCCGACCAGCGCGAAGCCGAATCCGTGTTGGCGTCCTGTGCCCCGGCGGCTGGGTGGCTTGTCAGCCGCAGTCGGAGGGGCTGCCCGCAGCTCCGATGGGTGGCGCCAGAGCCGGTCGTCGGGAGGCAGAGGTTGGCGGCCCGCCGAGTCGTCGGGCTCATCGATCTCCGGCATCGACGGAGAAGATACCGACTCGTTCCGCCTGGGTCCGGTCGCCATCGTCGGAGGTGGGTTCGTTTCAACCCTGAATGGGACGGCGGGCCGATCGGTTCCTACGATGAGGGTATGGCCGCACCATCGCATACTGATCAGTGGTGCGAACTCTCGTCGGAGCCACTCCCGGTCGACGATGTGTCGGCATGGATCGGTCGCCCCGAATGTGGAGCAGAGGTGGTGTTCGTCGGGGCGGCTCGAGACCATGCCGAAGGTCGTCCCGGGGTGTTCGAACTGTTCTACGAGGCCTACGAGGATCAGGTGGTGTCGAGCTTCGACGACATCGTCGAGCGAGTTCGTGATCGGCACCCGGGCGTGGCCAGGATGGCGGTGCTACATCGGGTGGGGTCCTTGGCGATCGGGGATGCTGCGGTCGTGGTGGCCGTGCCCGCAGCCCACCGCGACGCAGCGTTCGATGCGTGCCGCGAGGCGATCGACCTGGTGAAGGTCGAGGCACCGATCTGGAAGCGAGAGCGCTGGGCAGGCGGTGACGACTGGGGGTTCACCGACCAACAACTCCGAGCCGGATCGGCAGGGGTCGGGACATGACACCGCTCGGATTCCTCGCGCTGGCGCTCGTGGTGAGTGTGATCGGATCGCTCGTTGTCGTTGCCGTGAATCGACGGAAACCGACGCCGTACGACGAACTCGACGATTTCGAGCGGCAGATGCGGGCGCTGTCACCCGATCCGGGCGACGCCCGGGCCGCGATCCAGGCGTCGCTGAGGTGGCTCGCGATCTGGCGATCGACCTCGGGACCGCCAATACGTTGGTGTATGCAGGCGGCGAGGGGATCGTGCTCAACGAACCCACCGTGATCGCGCTCAACAGCCGGAGCAAAGAAGTGCTCGCGATGGGACGCGATGCCTGGCGGATGATCGGGCGAACCCCGAGTTACATCGTCGCCGTCCGTCCATTGCGCAAGGGGGCGATCACCGATTTCGAGGTGACACAGGAGATGATCCGCCTGCTGTTGCGACGGGTGGGGGTCAGTCGGTTCAATCGGCCTCGGGTCGTGATCTGCGTGCCGTCGGCGATCACCGCTGTCGAGCGTCGAGCCGTGATCGAGGCCACTCGGCGCGGGGGCAGCGGAGGCACAGCTGATCGAACAGCCGATGGCCGCCGCCATCGGTGCGGGTCTTCCGATCAACGAGCCGATCGCCAACATGGTTGTCGATGTGGGGGGCGGCACGTCGGAGACGGCGCTCGTCTCGCTCGGCGGCATCGTCGCATTGCAGGCGGTGCGGGTGGGGTCGTTCGACATCGACCACGCGATCATCAACTTCATCCGACGTGAGTACGGCATCGCCATCGGTGAACAGACCGCCGAGGAGATCAAGATCGCGATCGGTTCGGCCCACTACACCGAGGACGAGTTCCGGGCCGAGGTGCGTGGACGGGAGCTGATGTCGGGACTGCCGAAGACGGTGGTGTTGACGCCGGAGGAGGTGCGCGACGCCATCGCCGACCCGGTGACCACCATTGTGGATTCGGTGGTGTCGTGCCTCGGTGAGGCGCCGCCCGAGCTCGCGCAGGATCTGATCGGACAGGGCATCCACCTCGTGGGCGGTGGTGCCATGTTGAAGGGCCTCGACATCCGTCTCGAACAGGCGACGAAGGTTCCGGTGCGACTGGTGCACCAGCCGCTCGAGTCGGTGGTCCTCGGTGCCGGACGGGTGATCGAGTCGTACGACGCGTTGCGGGTGATGTTCATGGACAGTCGGCGGTAGCCGGGCTGGCACCGCCGACGTCGATGGCGCAGTTTCAGCCAGACGATCGACTTGCCTGTGTAGCGTGCACGCTTTCCGGGATGCTCCCGGATCAAACGGGGGTTGGTGTGTCGTTGCTCGAGGTGGCCGACGTCGGGGTTCGGTTCGGTGGGGTGGTCGCGCTCGATGGATTGTCGTTCAGCATCGACGACGGCCACATCTGCGCGTTGATCGGTCCAAACGGCGCAGGCAAGACGACGCTGTTCAACGTGGTGAGTCGTCTATACGAGCCGTCGCAAGGATCGGTGCGCTTCGACGGTCTCGAGCTGCTCGCCCTGTCACCTCATCGGATCGCCGCACTCGGCATCGCCCGGACCTTCCAGAACCTGGCATTGGTCCCGGGGTTGTCGGTGCTGGACAACGTCCGCATCGGTGCACACGCCCGGACCTCGGGTGGGTTCTGGGGGGCTTCGACGTGGTTGGCCCAGCGTTCAACCGAGCGCAGGATCCGTGAGGACGCCATGGGCGAACTCGATCGACTCGGGCTCGCGTCGTTGGCCAACCGCCCGTGCGCAGGCCTTCCGTTCGGAACGCTGAAGCGCATCGAGATCGCTCGTGCGCTCGCCGGCAAACCTCGGCTGCTGATGCTCGACGAGCCCGCGAGCGGCTTGACCCATGCTGAGGTCGCCGAGTTGGGTGACACGGTCCGGACGCTCCGCGACGACCTCGGGCTCACGGTGCTGCTGGTCGAGCACCACATGGGCATGGTGATGGCGATCTCGGACAAGGTCGTCGTCATGGAGTTCGGCCAGAAGATCGCCGAGGGGACGGTGGCAGAGATCCAGGATGACGACCGCGTGATCGCCGCCTATCTCGGGAGCGACGCGTGAGTCTGCTGGAGGTCACCGGCCTCACTGCCGGGTACGGGATCGTCGACGTGCTGCGGGGTGTCGACCTGCGTGTGGACGACGGAGAGGCGGTCGTGGTGCTCGGTGCCAACGGCGCCGGAAAGACCACGACCTTGAGAGCGTTGTCGGGGATGATCCCGTCGAGCGGCTCCGTCACTTTCGACGGCGTCGATGTGAGGGGCCGTCGGCCGGACCAACTTCTCGCCGCGGGGATCGCGCACGTTCCGCAGGGTCGGGGCACCATCGTCGATCTCACCGTCGAGGAGAATCTCCGCGTGGGTGCGTATCGCCGTTCCGACAACGAGGTAGACGTCGACATCGAACGATGGTTCGAGATGTTTCCCCGTTTGCGGGAGCGTCGAGAACAGATGGCGGGTTCGATGAGCGGCGGTGAGCAACAGATGCTGGCCATCGCCCGGGCATTCATGGGGCAACCGAGGCTGCTGCTGCTCGACGAGCCCTCGTTGGGTCTGGCGCCACTGGTGACCCGAGAGGTGTTCGACCGTCTCGGGGAGCTGGTGCGGTCCACCGGCGTCGCGGTTGCTCTTGGTGGAGCAAAACGCGAATCTCGCTCTCAAGTTCGCCGGTCGTGGTTACGTGCTCGAGGCCGGCGAACTGGTGGCGCAGGGCACCGCCGAGGAACTGTCGTCCGACGATGCGATCCGTCGCGCCTACCTGGGAGGCTGACGTGGTCCGCGACTTCTTCCGCTATCTGATGATCGGCCTTGGGCAACGGCGCCATCTACGCGATGCTCGGCCTCGGTCTGGTGGTGATCTACCGGTCGACGGGGCTGCTCAACTTCGCTCAGGGCGAGATCACGATGTTCGCGACCTTCATCGTCTGGCAGGTCTGGGATCTCTGGGCGTCCCCACTCCCGTTGGCAGTGCTGATCGGCGCGGCGGCAGCGTTCCTCATCGGTGTCATCACCCAGTGGGTGGTGATCCAACCGTTCGGCGATCCGCATCAGAAGCCGCTCACGCTCGTGATCGTCACCATCGGGCTGTACCTGGGATTCAACGCCTTGGCGCAGCTCATCTGGGGTACCGAGTCTCGTCCGTTCCCGGCCCTGTTCGGCCGCGGCTCGGTGCAGGTGTTCGGTGTTGCGGTGGCGTGGCAGAAGCTCGGTGCGCTCGGAGTGCTGGTGGTCGAGGCCGGCATCCTCTGGCTGATCTTTCAGCGGACGAAGCTGGGTTTGGCGATGCGAGCCGTTGCCTCCAATTCGGAGTCGTCGGCACTCGTCGGTGTTCCGGTGAACCGGATCCTGATGACCGGATGGGGCGTGGCCGCGGCGCTCGGAGCCGTAGCCGGGAGCTTCACCGCGTCATCGAGGTTCGGTGTCGACTCCTCGCTCATGCTGCTCACGATCGTGTACGCGTTCGCAGCGATCACGCTCGGCGGCTTCGACAGCCTGCCCGGAGCGGTCGTCGGCGGCCTGCTCGTCGGCGTCGTCTCCGAGGTGGTTCCGCGTTATGTGTCGTTCATGTCGAAGATGCCGCTGATGCCGGCGTTCATCTTGATCATGGCGGTGCTGCTGCTGCGGCCGGAGGGATTGCTCGGAACGAAGAAGGTGAGCCGGGTATGAGGGTGTCGCGTGATCGACTCGTCCAACTGGCCCCGGCGGTCGTGCTGATCGTGGCCGCGGTCGTGTTGCCGTTCGTGCTGCCGCCGTTCTGGGTGGAGAAGATCACCGGTTGGATCCCACTCGCGCTGGCCGCGCTCGGGCTCAACCTGCTGACTGGATACAACGGTCAGATCTCGGTGGGTCACGGTGCGCTCTACGGCGCGGGTGCGTATACGGCGGGACTCATCATCACCAACTGGCACTGGGTCGTTCCCCGCGGCGATCGTGGCCGCAGCGGTGGTCTGCTTCGTCCTCGGTGTGGCGATCGGCGGCCCCGGCGCTTCGCATCAAGGGGCTCTACCTGGCGTTGGTGACCCTCGCCGTGGCCACCCTGTTCCCGCAGATCATCGAACAGTTCTCCGACACCACTGGTGGCTCGATGGGTCTCCCGGTCACCAGCGGACAGTTCTATCGGGGCAAGGTCCGTGAGCGGTCGATCAAGTTCGAGCCGCCCGAGTGGACCGGTCTCGCCAAGGATCAGTGGAAGTACCTGTACTTCCTGGCGATCGCCGTGTTCTGCTTCGTCATCGTGCGCAATCTGGTGAACAGTCGCACGGGCCGCGCCATGGTGGCGGTGCGCGACAACGAGGTTGCGGCGGAGGTGAACGGCATCGACGTGGCCCGAATCAAGGTGCTCACGTTCGGCGCGAGTGCGGCACTC
>JBAOIR010000021.1:0-155252 GCA_037045585.1 Microthrixaceae bacterium | reverse complement strand
CGTCGGGGTTGATGGTCAGGTGGAGGCGGCCGTGGTGGGTGTCGTTGTGGTGGCAGCCGCAGACGAGGGCGTAGTTGTTGATGTCGGAGCGGCCGCCGTGTTTCCAGTGGAGGTGGTGGGCGATGGTGCGGTTGGCAGGTACTCGTGCAGCCGTCGGCGATGCAGGTGGGGCCGTCGCGGGCTTCGAGGGCGGCGCGTTGGGCGCGGGTGGCGTATCGGTGGGTGTAGCCGACGTTGACGGGGTGCCAGCCGGTGGGGGTGTCGACGCCCAACACGGTGGTGAGGGTGGTGGCGCAGGTGAGTTTGTCGACGTCGGCGCGGGTCATCAGCGCCCCGGAGGGCCAGTGCACGCCGAGGCCGGTGGACAGTTGGTCGGCGGTCATCCGGATGATGATCTGGCCGCGTCCGGAGGGGCGGTCGATGTCGGCGACGGCTTTGTCGGCGATCTCGGCCAGGGCATCGGCGCGGCGCATCTCGGCGGTGCGGGTGTCTGCCGGGCCGGTGGGGTCGGCGTAGACGTCCAGGGCGGCGCGGATACGTTCCCCGGTCTCAGGATCAGCAGGCCGGTCAGGTGCCACCAGCCGTCCAACGACACGGACAGGTGCAGTTTGCGTTCAGGGTGGCTTCGGTTCGTCTTGTCGTCGGCCAGGCGCTTGTAAGCGGTCTCCAGGGCTTGAACCTCCCCTGCCATCGGGGCGTTGGAATTCTGCGAGGAGCCTTTCAGTGCTAACCGGTAACATTGAAGGAGCTCCTTGAGGTCGCGAAGTTCACGTTCCTGACGAAGCACCGAGGCTTCCACTTCCGGGTCGAGCGGCAACGGTCGCTCGATCCATTCCGAAACGTTAGCGTGCTTCAGAGATCGCACATTCTTAAAAATCCCCGCCAGCGCGTAGTAGTCGCGGGTCGGAATCGGATCATGCTTGTGGTCGTGACAGCGTGCGCAGGCGATGGTCTGTCCCAGGAACGCTTTGCCGATCGTCTCCAACTGCTCATCGACCACATCCATCTCCAACTGCTGCTTGTCCTGTTCCTCCAGATTGGTGTTTCCCAGGGCGAGAAAGGTGGTCGCGATCATCTGACGCCCCGCGTCCTGCCAGCCTTTTGCCTCCAACAGGTCACCCGCCAACTGCTCGAGGATCATGCGATCGAAAGGGATGTCGCGGTTGAAAGAATCGATCAAGTAATCGCGGTAGCGCCACGCCTCCTGAAAGACGAAGCCCCGCAATGTGACGGATTCCGCGTAGCGGGCCACGTCCATCCAATGCCGGGCCCACTGCTCGCCGAACCGAGGCGAGGCCAGCAGCCGGTCGACAGTGCGTTCCCAGGAGTCAGGGGTTCGGTCGTTGGCGAAGGCTTCCAGCTGTTCCTCGGTGGGTGGAAGGCCGGTCAGGTCGAAGTGGAGGCGTCGCAGTAGAGTGGACCGATCCGCTTCAGCTGCAGGAGTCAGCCCGCGCGACTCCAGACCCGCGAGCACAAACCGATCGATGCTGCCCCGCGGCCATGAGACATGGGTCACCCCCGGAACCGTAGGAGGCACCATCGGGGCATAGGACCAGTGAAGGGAGGCACTGCTCTCCGGACCGGAGCCTGCCCCGAGCCGGAAGCTTCCGAGCCAGACGCAAAACAAACTCACCGCCAGGCGACGAATGGATACCTGGCTTGCGCTCTTGAACATCGACGTGAACTGTAACCGAGTCATGAAGCGGGGTGCGACGTCGCCTAGAGTCGCGGTTTTATCCAAGGAGCGCAAGATCCCAAATCGTCACCTTCTTAGGGAGAGACCTGATCCAAGATCGATCCGATTGGACTTATAGCCCTCAAGAGCCCCAGGCGCAGGATAACCCACGGGCATCTCCACGAGAGCCAACCAGCGATCGTCGGACACCAGGGCCCGATGGTCAGGGCGTCGCCGAGGCACCGCCCGACGCAGGCAGTCGGCTGTTTCGAAGGTAATAGAGATGCCCGTCCTCTGCTCCGGCCAACAGGTCCGGGACGCCATCGTTGTTCCAATCGACGGTGGTGGGGCTCACATCATGGCTAGCCACGTTCCGTTGGGCCAGCTTGCCCAGGTCTTGAAACCTGACCGTGAGAGTGTCCTCGTCCTTCGCAATTTGCCGGAGCAGATTCGCGTTCTCGCCGTTCAGAAGCAGGTCCAGTTTGCCGTCCCCATCCCAATCCACGAAGCACAGCTTGCGACGCCCACTTTTTCCTGCCGTACCCGCGTTGAGACGTAAAAGGTCGCCCCGCTCATCCTGAAACAGACGCCGGCCCGGATTTAAAGGGGCGTTTCTCCGGCCGCCGTCGCGCTCATACCAGGACAAGTATCCCTCGGTATCGAGCATGACCAGATCCATCCATCCGTCGCGGTTCCAGTCCACAACGCCAGGGGTGGTCCGCCACTGAGTTAACAGTTCAGCCCCCTGCGGACGCAGCCATCCCCAGGCGAGAACCGGACTGGACTGGGTCAAGCCCCAGTTCACCAGCACGGGTTGTGCTTGACTGAGGCGCGGACGCCGCGTGCTGCCCACGTTCCGGTACCACACCACCCTTCCCCAGATCGAGTTGACGATCAGATCCAATCGGCCATCCCGATCCCAATCCGCAACACTCAGCGTGGTGTAACCCCACTTCGCTTCGCACGGACCCTGAATCGAGCCGTTTTCACCAGCCATAATGCGGATGGCCTTCCCTTGGGACGACAAGTAAACCGGCGCGGCAAACCTCGGTCGTTCCACCCCCGGTCCGCTCAAGTTTTCAAAGAATTGCAGGTAGCCGGCAGTGTTCCCGCACACGATATCCGTATCCCCGTCCGCGTCCCAGTCCGCGCCCACCGGCGTGGCGAGGGCGCCACACTTAAGTTCATCCGCCTCTTGCTGAAAGTAACGCGGCGCCAAAAACAATGGCGTGCCCGATTTCAATCTGCCGGTGTTTTCCACCAGAGCCACACGCCCATCCTCATCGCCCACGACCAAATCCAAATCACCATCTGAATCCCAGTCGAACGCCACGGGAACAATCATCTCCAGATCCATCCGCAACGGCGCTCCCGTGGGAAGCCGCAGGCGGCGTCCGGCCGCGTATACCGGGGCGGTTCGAGTGCCGCGATTCTCAAAATAGGTGAACCCGTCGAGAAACTCACCACAGATCAGGTCGAGATCTCCATCCGAATCGAAGTCCCCAAAATTGGGTGACGGACAGCCAAAGACATCCAACAGTTGGCCCCCGGCCTGCAGGGGTAGAGCGGGCTCGTAACGGGGGTCGCTGCTGGTGCCCGAATTCCGCAAAAGATAGACCACGCCATGCAAGGGCCCATTGGTCCACCGCCCCGAGCTGTCCCAGGCATTGTCCCATCCATAGTGTCCCCAATCCTCCACTGCGATGGTTAGATCCAGCCGACCGTCTCCGTCGTAATCCACATATCTCCATTGGTTATGGCGGATCTTTGAGACGTCAGAGCCCGGCTTGAAACGAAGCTGATGTATTTTCGCGGCCGAGGTAACCGGCAAGCTCTGCGATCGCTCCAGACCAGTGGCGACGAACCCGGGGTGTTCACTCCCGGGCGACAGCACCCGCAGCTCCCCATCCACGTAGGAGGGAGTTACATAGTGGACGGTCGAGCTCAGGCGTCGAGCTGGCTTGAAGACGGGAAACTTCACCGGGCCGGAGGGGTTTTCAAAGAGCCACACGCCGTTATAGGGTTTGTCAGGACACGAGACGATGAGGTCCATGTCTCCGTCGTGATCAGCATCGACCGGAATAGGCCAGGCCCAGAGGCCAACGCCCAGGTCGACCACCAGCCCGGGATGGTTGTAGCGGACGCGCTCCAATCCCTGAAGATCTTGCGACCAAAGAAGCGCTGCGAGCACCAACAGCCAGGTCGAGACGGATGTCATCCGCCTAGTTCCTCAAAACACCAGGGCAGGATCAAGCCAAGATCCGGCGGATGACCTCGGCATCTACAACGCCCGTCAGCTTCTGATCGAGGCCGCCATGGAAATAACTGAGCTTATGGTGATCGAAACCCATGAGGTGCAGTAACGTGGCGTGAAGATCACGAATGTGGTGACGGTCCACCGCCGCCTCGTGGCCCAACTCATCCGTCTCCCCGTAGCTCGTTCCTCCTTTGACCCCGCCTCCGGCCAGCCAGTAGGTGAAACCCTTGGGGTTGTGATCCCGTCCTCCGTTCTCCCCCTGGGACACCGCCTGACGCCCGAATTCACCACCCCACACCACGACCGTGGAATCGAGCAATCCCTGCCGTTCTAAGTCGGTGAGCAGTGCGGTGATGGGACGGTCGATCTCGGGACAATGAATCTTCAGGTTCTCCTCGACTCCAAAATGGGCATCCCAATTCTGCTGTTGATGTCCGCCGCCATGGTAGATCTGAACGAAACGCACGCCGCGCTCGACCAAACGGCGGGCGATCAGGCATTGGCGGCCGAATGGCGCCGGGCCGAGCGCCAGCGCATGGTCCTGGGGTTTGGGCTCGTTGATCCCGTAGAGATCCAGCGTTTCCTGGCTTTCCTGGCTGAGATCGAGCGCCTCCGGCGCACTGCGCTGCAGCTCGAAGGCGAGCTCGTAGCTCGCGACTCGCGCCTGCAGCTCGCTAAAGCCAGGACGCGATGCCAAATGCTCGGCGTTGAGCTGATTCATATTACCGCCCGCGGTTGCACAGGTTGTCCTCAATGCAGTCGCTAGTGAAAGCGGAACTCTGTACGAGCCGGCGGCTGGCGCACCCCTCACAATTCTAGCAGGCGACACATCCGCCAACGATATTGCCAGAGGCTACATGAGTTTTGACATCTCAGCCTTAAAGCGGAAAAACCATACAAAACGCATCACTGGCAATTGGAAGCTGTTCCACCATGCAAGACCCATTCACCAGTCTGGGAGGGATTTGGGTGGGCGAAGTGCAATATGCCCTGCCGCTCGATCAATCAGACTATAACATTGCAGGCACAGGCATTACCCTGCTCAACGCCGTCCCCGGACCGATTGATGTAAAAAACCTTGTCCAAACCCGCACAACGGAAGGCAAGGCCCGCTTCCAAATCCGCCTGCACCCTGCCGGCCCCACTGACGCTGACGGTCAGGCAGACTATATATCCTGCAACTCAGGGTCGGTAACACTCACGATCACCTACCAACCCTAAGATTAAAATAACAATAGAAATTAAAAAACAGAGCGCCCGGAAAACCGGGCGTTTCTGTTTAACAGTATAATAATAGACACGAAAGGAAAAAATGTTTAAAACAATAAAATACACACTCTTCACTTTGATCGTAATCGCATCTTTTATCATCACAGCCTGCACAGCAGAAAGCACACCAACCCCTGCCCAGGAACCAGGCATACAAACCGCAGTAGCGCTGACCGTTGCCGCGCAAAATGCACAGCCCACACTGGCAATCCCTGCGATCATCGGCACGCAAACACCGCTGCAATTCTCACCCACTCTCACACCCCTTGCACCTGCCGCATCGCCCACTCTGTCCGCCTCCAATACAACCGCATCAAAATGCGCCAGCGCAAGCCTGATCAGCGAAACCATTCCTGACGGCACCATCTATGCCCCCGGCGAGCAATTTACAAAGACCTGGCAGATCCAAAATACAAGCTCCTGCACCTGGGATACAAGTTACGAGATCGTCTTCTGGGACGGCGATGTACTTGGCGGCTCATACGTGTATAACCTGCCCCAGGTGACACCACCCCAGGGAGTAGTTCCCATCTCACTTATACTCACCGCCCCCACAGCAGATGCAACCTACACCTCCAAATGGATGCTGCAAACCCCTGATGACACCGCGTTTGGCGTCGGCCAATACAGCGCGCCCTTCTACGCCGAAATTGTCGTCTCCGGCTCAACCAGCCCCAACTACGCTGTCACCTCAGTCACCTACAGCGTCGTACGCGACCCGGCCACCGGCTGCCCGGCAAACGTCAACCACATTGTTTATGCCACCATCACCACCAATGGTCCGCTCAAATTTAATTACATCTGGCTGCAACAGGATAACAATAGTGGAGAAAACCATGGCGGCCCCGGCAAGGGAACCATAATCATGGAAGCCGCCGGAAACAAGACCATTACCCGCGAGTGGAAACTCCACCTTGGAAGCGCACCCGGAAGCCAACGCTGGATCGCGCTCGGCATCACAACATTGCCCGACGGCGAATACATTGAATATCGCCCCGGTCAATATTTCACCTATTTATGCGGTTCATAGCCCTCCAATAAAAAATGTAAATCATAAAACGAACTCACCCCGAAATTAAGGTTTCGCGGGTGAGTTCGTTTTTTAAGAGCAAATGGGACGCAGATCGCTTCGCGCACTGACAAAAACGAAAAATCAGCGTTTTCTGCGTGAGTCAGCATCCATTATTAAATTCGGAGCGTATCATGTTTTATTGGGAACTATTTCCACGGCAAAAACGTCTTTAATTTTTGGAAACCTACATTTTGGAGAAAACCCATGTCCATCAAAAAATCAGCCCTCGCCCTTTTTATTGTCTTTATCAGCATCGTCCAATTGGCATGTAACGTCCCTTCAAATTCAGCGACGCCGGATACCTTCGCCACTTTAAATGGACTATACACCGCATCAGCCCAGACGCTGGAAGCTGCTTCAACCCAATCAATTTTTACCGCCACCCCCGGCCTGCCTCTGCCAACCACCACTGTGAGCGGATCCACTCCCCTCACAGCCACGAACACGCTCATTCCGCAGACACCAGTTCCAGTGTCCAGATGTGATGCGGCGCAATTCGTCAGCGATATCACCTATCCAGATGGAAGTCTGGTCGCGCGCAATAATACCTTCGTCAAAATTTGGCGCATTAAAAATGTCGGCACCTGCTCCTGGACAACTTCCTACGCGCTGGTCTTCACCGGCGGCGACTTAATGAGCGGCCCCTCAGCCGTAGCCCTGACAAAAATCGTCAACCCCGGTGATAGTATTGAGATGCCCGTCACATTTACCGCGCCAAACAAAGATGGAAATTATCGCGGATATTGGAAACTGCGCAACGCCGCCAATGTTTTATTTGGCATCGGCGCGCAAGCCGACACCGCTTTTTGGGTGGATATAAAAGTAACCGGCCCGGCCTATATTGCCTATGATTTTATAAGCAATCATTGCGCCGCGACCTGGGAAAATGGCAGCGGAGCGCTGGCCTGCGGAGTGGATGGCGGCATTAATGGCTCTGCGATCAGACTAAATGCCCCGGTCATGGAAGACGGCTCAACCGAAGATGAACCCGGCCTGCTGACTGTGCCGCAGGATAAAAATAACGGCTTCATCAGCGGACAATATCCATCCATGGTTGTGCAGGCTGGAGATCGTTTCCGCACGATTGTGAACTGTCAACACGGCACAAAAAACTGTGATGTGTTCTTCCGCTTGAATTATAAAATTAATGGGCAGATCAAAACACTTGCAAGCTGGCACGAAATATATGAAGGCAAGTATTACCCCGTAGACCTTGACCTGAGCAGTCTTGCGGGTCAAACCGTCAACTTTATTCTGGTCGTGGATGCAAACGGCGCACAGAAGAACGATCAGGCGATCTGGCTCAACCCGCATATTATTCGTCAGGGTACGCCGCCGCCCACAGCCACATTCACCTTCACCCCCACGCTGACCCCAAGTGCCAGCCCAACGATAACTTTTACACCCACTGAAACATTTACGCCTACCCCCACATTCACACTTACGCCCACCTTCACGCCCAGCCCCACTAATACGCCCACGCCGTAGGTGCGTTATAATAAAGCTTATTTTCGGAGGTTACTACCATGAAATTAAGAAAACCCTTTGGCTGATCGGCGTAATGATTCCAGCCGTCATCCTAAGCGCGTGTAATTTAGGCGCAACAGCCGTACCAACACAAGACCCGGGCGTGGTTCAAACAGAAGCATTTAATCTTGTTATGACGCAATCTGCCTTGCAGCAAACTCAAACAGCAATGGCGATCCCGCCCACTGCTGTGCCGACAAATACACTCATGCCCCTTCCTACACAGGGATTATTCCCCACGGCAGCGCTGGGCGGGAATACAGCCATTCCACTGAATACCCAACTGCCCGGATTAACTCCGCTCGCATCTCCGGTTCCAACTCTGGGAGTGATTTCAACAGTCACTACCAAGAACGGCTGTAACGATGGCGGGTTTGTAGGTGAAACCGCCCCATTTGACGGCGCAAAGGTTAAGAATTTCAAGGAAATTACAAAAGGCTGGACGATTGTCAACCTCGGCACATGCACATGGGATGAAGGCTACACATTTGCTTTTAACACAGAACTTTCCAGCCCTGAATTAAAAGGATACGACATCGTTTATAAAAAATCAGACGATTTTACACTGCCCGGTGAAAGCCAATCCTTCATTGTGAAATTAACCGTCCCCGGCGGAAAAACCAAGGAAGTTGAATACGTGGGTTACTGGAAGCTAAAAGATGATGCGGGCAATTTCTTTGGACCGCTCGTTTCGATCAAGATTATCGCGGTACCATAATTAACTGGTTTGATTAACCACACTCAACAACCATTGTTCAAGAAAAGCAAGAGAGGAAAAATGAAAGTTAGATTGATTATCCTGACACTAACAGCCGCATTAATTCTAGCCGCCTGCGCGCCTGCCACTCCCATTGAACCCACGCCTGATGTGCTTGCCATCCGCACTTCAGCGGCAAATACAGTCATTGCAGAATTTACTCTTACCGCCGCAGCCTTCACCCCCACGCCCCTGCCGCCCACAGAGACACCCATTCCGCCGCCGCCGACAGAAACTCCAACTGCCGCATTTGCAACAGACCCAACTCAAATTGCACTTGGCACGCCAGGCGAATTATGTGACAACCTTACATTTGACAATGCCACAGTAGATGTGACCATTCTGGACGGCGCGCAAATGACTCCCGGCCAGGAATTTGTAAAAACATGGAAGATCAAGAACACAGGAATTTGCGCCTGGGGTGATGGCTACGGCCTCATTTACGCAGGCTATGCCGACCAGATGAGCGGTGAACCTGTACCGCTTGGCACATTGGTTGAAGTCGGGCAGGAAGTTGATGTATCCGTCAATTTCAAAGCGCCAGCAAAAGTTGGTGAATATACCAGCGCATGGCAAATGTCCAACGCCAAAGGCATTCCATTTGGCAAAGCCATCTTCGTGAAGATCATCGTCAAATAAAAATTGACCGCCTCACTTACACAGGCAATAAAAGAAAAATCGCGCCAGCTGGGGTTCACCCTGGCTGGCGTTACTTCTTGTGAGCCGCCCGCGCATTACAATATTTTTGAAGAATGGCTTGGTCAAAACAAACACGGCACCATGAACTACCTCGCCGAAGAACGCAGCCGCACCCGCCGCGCCGACCCGAAGCAAATCCTGCCCGAATGTAAATCCATTCTCGTTCTCGCTATCCCATATTCAGCGGTCAGCGATCAGCGGTCAGCGTTCAGCATAGCGTCGTATGCACTGGGCGAAGATTATCATGATGTTATTCCCGCACGCCTGAAATTGATCGTTGAATTCATCGAAGAGCAGCTCGGGCATGAAATTCCCAATCGCTATTACACAGACACAGGTCCCATTCTCGAACGCGAACTTGCACAGCGCGCCGGCCTCGGCTGGATCGGTAAAAATTCCATGCTCATCAATCCTGCCGTTGGCTCCACGTTTTTTCTGGCGGAGATTTTGCTCGGCATCGAACTCGAACCCGACGACACCCTCGTCACCGATCATTGCGGCACATGCACCCGCTGCATCAGCGCCTGCCCCACCCAATGCATCCTCCCCAACCGCACCATTGATGCCCGCCGCTGCATCTCATATCTCACCATCGAATTAAAAGAGGACATCCCCGAAGACCTGCGTCCATTAATGCAGGATTGGATCTTCGGCTGCGACGCCTGTCAGCAGGCCTGCCCGTGGAATCGATTCTCCTCTCAAGCTGATTTGCCTTTGAGACGAAGATCCCGCTTCCTGTCTTAACCTCAGACCTGACTCTGACATCCGTTGAGTTTAATCAGCGCTTCAAGGGCAGTCCCATCAAGCGTGCCAAACGGCGCGGATATTTGCGCAACCTTGCTGTGGCTGTTGGCAACACTGGCAGTGAAAAAGATATCCCCATCCTTGAACAAGCCATGCAAGACGAAGAACCCATGATTCGCGAACATGCAAAGTGGGCGCTTACAAAAAGGAACGCGGACTTCAGTCCGCCCCATGCCAAAACAAATGCGGACTGAAGTCCGCAATCCGGGAAAATAAAAAATGAAAAAACTTTTGATCGCAACCAACAACAAAGGCAAAGTAAAAGAATTACAGGAATTACTCAAAGACACAGGCTTTGAACTCGTCACCCCCGCTGACATTAATCTCAACCTCGAAGTGGAAGAAGATGGAGTCACCTACGCTGAGAATGCCTCAAAGAAAGCCCTCGCCTTCGCCCACGCCAGCGGACTGATCTCCCTGGCCGATGACTCAGGCCTCGAAGTGGATGCTCTTGATGGCGCCCCCGGACTTTACTCCGCGCGCTATTCTCCCAAGCCGGGTGCAAACGATGCAGATCGCCGCGCTTATATGTTGGAGAATCTGCGTGGCAAGTCAGCGCCCTGGAAGGCACGCTTCCATGCCACGATCGCGATTGCGATCCCGAATGGGGAGGTGCATCTCGTGGAAGGCAATTGTTTGGGCGAGATCATTCCAGATGAACGCGGCACAGGCGGCTTTGGATATGACCCGATATTTTTACTGCCTCACTTAAACAAAACCATGGCCGAACTTGAAATGGATGAAAAAAACCGCCTCAGCCATCGGGCTTTAGCGGTGATGAATGCCATTCCTGTTTTAAAGAAGATCTTTTTAGAGCACAGACTTTAAGCTAGACTTTATCCATTTGGTACCCTGTTTCATAACTCAATCTTATGCCCCTGAAAGGGTCAAATGATTATAGGAAATGGATAACGCGGCATTCAACCCCGAAGGGGTGTCAGAGATCGAAAAAATCCATGACATCCCTTCGGGTTTTGTTTTTCAATATGCTTTTTTGCTGCAATCATTTCATCCCTTCGGGATTGACAGAGAATAGACACCCCCCCATATCCTATAAAAAACTATCTATAATCGAACTAGCCGTCCGCCAGTTTTAAAACAAGACGCAGATCGCTTCGCGCGCTGAAAACGCTTTTATTCATATTTCAAAAAATCTGCGCTCACGCCGCACTCCCGAAAATACATCAAGACGATGTGGTGTATGGCGCAAGTGTCTGTGGTTTAAAAAAATCATTATTTACATTAAACAATCTCTACGTCTGTGCTCTTTTTTTCGGGAGCAGCTTCTTCGGGTTTGGGCGTGGCAGGTTCAACCGGCGGCGCTGATTCTGTCTGCGGGGCCGGTTCAGTTGTCCCGTCGGGGATGATGCGTTTTTTTCTTGGCTTTCTAACTTTTAGCGGAATTCCGTCAATAAATAGTTTCAGCAAATTTGCAACCGTCTCAGGTTGTTCGAGCATGACCATGTGTCCGGTTTTATCCAAAATATGAAGCTGCGAGTTGACGATTCCAACATGCAGTGATTCTGAAAATTTCGATGGCGTCATTTTATCTTCAGCGCCGCAGATGATGAGTGTGGGAACTTTGATCAATTCCAACTGACTGGTTACATCAAACTCATTGCACGCCAGAAGATCACCAAGTAAAACGGGCGGACGAATTTCGAGCATGGTTCGCTTTGAAAGTTCCAGTAAATTTTTCGGAGTTTCTGCGCCAAAGCAATTTTCGTTGATCATACTTACAGCAGATTTAAATGTGTTTGGGCTGCCCGCCATCTCTAAAAGAGTTGGCGCCACGCGCATCTTTGAACCTGAACCAAGCAGCCCCAGCCCCAAAACCTGTTTGGGATATTTCAACGCGAGGGTGAGCGCAATTGCACTTCCCATTGAGATGCCCACAAAGACAGCCGAGCGGATCTTCAACTCTTTCATAAATGCAATTACATCATCGGCATATTCATCTATGGATTGCCTGCCTGTGCCTTCAGATTTTCCGTGTCCGGGCAGGTCAAGCGCATAAATCTTTTCATCAGCCATGCGGCGGATTTGCGGCGGCCATGATAAATGGGTACCACCCGCCCCGTGGATAAGGATCACAGGCGGGTGTTTGGCAACCTCGCCTTCTTCTACTTCTGCCTGATGGGCAAAATAATATAATTCAGTTGTTGTCGGCATTTTTGTTTTTTTATTTGGCGCGCGGATGATGCAAGCGGTCGGCGGCATCTTCAGTGAGTGGAATATATACTTGAACTTTTGTCCCCTTGCCAGGCACAGAATCAAGCTGGAACAAACCATTTACCAACTCGGCGCGTTCACGCAAATTGACCATGCCCAGACTGCTGTTTGCGCGCTTATCATACGCTTCTGTTACAGATTTTACGTCAAAGCCCAGTCCATTATCGGCAATTTCCAATAGCGCGATCCCGGCATCCATTTGACGCAAACTCACAGCAATGACAGGAGCCGCAGCGTGCTTGCGGGCATTATTAACCGCTTCTTCAATGATATAAAAAATAACGCCCTGTTTGCCCATTTCCAATTGAGTGGTTACCCGCTCATCAATATTAAGTGTAACTTTTTGGGTGTATGTTTCCATCATCTTATCTGACATGGCCTGCACCGCCGCAGCAAGTCCTTGAGACTCAAGGATCAGCGGGCGCAAGGTAAAGAGCATGTGGCGAATTTCTTTTGTGGTGCGGTGCGCCAGTTCTTCCAATTTGACAATTTCTTCGGTGGCGCCTTTCACATCTTTGACCAACATGCGCCGCGTAATATTCAAGCGCATTGCCATGGCCGCCACAGATTGTGTGGGACCATCGTGCAGGTCGCGCGCCAACTTTTTCCGCGCTTCTTCATGGATTTCCACCATGCGTTCTTTTTCTTCCACCAGGTCTTGATACAGGCGCGCATTTTGGATCGCGATCACAGCCTGACGGCCAATAATATCAAGCAGGTTGCGGCGGTCTGTTGTGAAATATTCAGGGTCGGGGTGAGCGAACAACAACACGCCATATACATTGAATCCGCTGCGCAAAGGAAAACAATATCCGCTGGTGCAATTTCTGAGGGCGATCACACGCCCGAGTTCAGGGTCATACCCGATATCCTTGAAAAAGACAGGCTCGCCTTCATCCAGAGCTTTTTTTAGCACCCCTTCCGCTGCGTCGAAAGTCGCACGCATATCTGCAGTGGTAAAACGCCGCGCAGAACCAATGCGCAATTTGCCGCCGTTGAATAACATCACCGCCCCCACCAACGGGTCGTTGAGCAACTGTTCAGGGTCCGGGTTCAAAGCGGCGGCGCTCATATTCAATGCAGATTCGAGCACCCGCTTATAACTCAACGTGGAGGAAAGTGTCGTGGTCAATTCGTAGATGGCGCGCATACGCTCGGTCTGCATGGCGGTCTTTTTTTCTTCCGAAGTCCTGCCACAACTCGCGGTTCTTTCGCATGTGCGCGATCATACGCCGGCCAAGAAAACCAAACACAAACTCAGCACAACCATCGTAACAGAGATGATAATTGCAAGCGGCAAATCGCCTTCGGTTTGCATACCGGTGTAGATCATTAATCCAAGGAAAAATAACGAAGCGAGCAAAGCCCCCAGTAATTCATAATAGATCGAACCCGTTAAGATCGGTAATAAACCAGTCCAAACTGCAGGACCGCGCAAGCCGCCCTGCACCCAGAAAAAAGCCCCCGACAAAACCAGATCCGCCAAAATACTGATCGGACGATGATAGGTCATACGTACATTCAGACCGGCCATCGCGGTCATCGCGAGATTCCAAATGATCAATAAGCCAAGCGGCCAGGATATGGATAATTCCAACTTGCCCCCAAGCCCAAGCGAAACGATCAAACCAACCAGCATGATCCATCTTAATGAAATGGCAAACCAGTCTGCCATGTAGGGTGTATCGTATTTACGCAGCATAACTTCCCTATGATAACGAAAAACGCTGGAGACGGCAACTCAAACGACTTACAGGTTGATTACACCTTACTCTTCGTACCCCATACGGACTAAATATGCGTTTAATTTGTCTTTTAAGACCGCTTTCTGCGCTTCTGTATAGGATTCGCGGAAGCGCCCGATCTTGCCCTTGAAGAAGTGCAGCCCCTGTTGACCTTCCGCCGCATCGGGACGGTACTTCTCGATCACCGCCTGGACCTGGGAACTGCTGCCGTTTAATTTGAGATATTCCACCAATTTGGCAGATTCAGCGCTGTAATCTGTCAGCAGGTCTTCGTAACGTGCCACGAGTACATTTTTTTCCTGCATCCACTTTTCCCAAATGTGGACGTACTCCATCATAAAGTCCACGCTTTTTTCGAAATCGGAGAGATGTGAGAAAGCGTTGGGACGTCCCTTCACGAGTGCGCGCTGACCGAAATCATACGCGGAGAGCATGGCGTCGCGCGGGTCACGATAAATGTATGTGATGCGTAACAGGCCCAAAGTCGAGAGCAGACGCGATGCACTGCTGGGGGCGGCGTGCGCTTTGATGACGAAGGTATTTACCAGCGCGGGCAGGGCTACCAGTCCCAGTCTTCTGGCAGAAAGCACACCGATGTTGCAATTTACTTCGGTCAGAATTTTTTGCAAACGGTAGCGCTCGCGGATATCACGCGCATCTGCACAGCCTGTTGTTTCCATCAGATCATGAATGAGATTATAGTGCCAGCCGGAACCAGCGCGGGGCATACCAACAGAGAGAACGATCATTTGATTTCCTTGTACGATGAAATAACAGACAGCCCCACCAGTATGCCCGGAATAAGCCAGATGTTTGGTGTTGTGAGCGAATCCTGTGTGAAATTATAAAATGTGATTGCGAACCACGCAAATACTCCGGCGATGGCTGCAAAACGCGCCCAGGGTTCGTTGCGTCTCAGCAAGTTTAACATATCACCGAGAATATAAAGCTGAAATGCCACGAACAAAAAGAAGCCGATCAAGCCGGTTTCAGCCAGCAGACGCACGTAAAGATTTTTCGGGTTGGGGTACAAACGATTTTCAGGGCTGAGTTGTTTTGCGATCTCAGGCACGGTGGTCAGCGCCCAATCGGGCAGGTTGGGATAAATATAAAAACCGCTCGCGCCCAGCCCCACACCGGTTAATGGATATTCTTCAAAAGCGGCATATGCACCAGCGGAATATGCACCGCGCGCGCCGGCGTTGATATCCACAATGTATTCGCTAAATTCTTCGCGTCTGTTTCCCATAAACGGCGGAAGAAATTTTTCTGGCTGAGAAAAAGAAACGTGCCGGCGAAAACCCCAATCACGGCGGCGATCATTCCAATGCGAAATAAAATTTCAAGTGTGCGTCCACGAAAGCCGTTGACGAACCACGCCCAGATCGCGCGGATGCTCTCACGGCCAAAGAATAAAAATGTCAGGCCGGCCGCCGCGACGGTGGTTAAGAGTCCGCCGCGTGAGTAGGTGGCGAGAAGCACCAGCAAAGAGAATGCCAGTAGAACAGGTTCCAGCCACTTAAAACGAGTGACCCGGAAATTTGTCATCACCGATGCAAACAAAAATGGAATGAACACCGTGGCAAGCTGCCCCGCCAGCCAGGCCGGTTCATACGCGAGCCCCGAGATGCGATTCGTGCGCACCAGTTCGCGCATTGAAAATGCAAGCTGCCAGTGCGTCACCATTTCCTTGTTGAGCAAGCCCGTGTAAAACGTGACGGCTTGCAATCCGCTCCACGCCAGGTCGAGGCACAAGCCCGCCAACAGCCAGCGCACCGAAAAAAGAAAATCATCTGACTCTTTATTCATCCAGATCGCGGATATGAAAAATGCCACGCCGATGAAAAGAGTCGCCAGCGCGCGGATGACTCTGCCCGAGTAGATTTGTCCACGCAACGGGATCGGATCGATCAACGCCCCGAAACTGGTCGCTGCAACAATAAACAGAATCAGCATCCCAAGCGGAATCAGCGCCCCCGCCCAATTGAGTTTTACTTTTCCGCGCAGTGACTGAATCACCAATAGCGGCATCAACAACGCCAGCGGATACAACGCCAGCGGACGAACCAGTGTGCCTTCACCAAGAAATGGAAACCAGCGAAAACTGGTCACCGGCAGAGTGAGCAAGGCCGCGCCCCACAGAATGCGCGAAAGTTTTTGAGGATCGGTCAGCATGGAGAAAACTGAATTCTTCATTTGTTCTTGGGAGAAATAAACAACACAACAAAAACTGCAAGCGTGAGAAATCCGATCGAGCCGGCGAACAGATAACTGCTCAACGGCACACTGCGCTCTTTGAGCAGATTTTTGGATTGGGTCGCTTCCAGTTTTACAAATTCATTGATATTGCCCGCATCGATTTCTGTCTGTGTTTTGGCAACAAAGGCTTCGGCCCAGGCTGAAACCAGTGACGCCGCAAATTCTGCATCGTTATCGTCTGCGTAAAAATGCCAGCCGGCTTCGGCGGGTTGACTAAGTTGCAGTTTATTTCCGCGCAGGTCTTCCACGGTCACAGCAAATTCAGAAGATAACTGACTCATCACATCATCTGACCATGCGATCTCTACAAGTTTGCGAGATTCACGCTCAAGATAATAAAACTGCTGACGGTCTGTTTCCTGCGGCCAGGCTTGCTCAAGGTTAAAGTCCACGTTGACGGTGGCCTGTGCCCGATAAGGCGGCGGGACAATATAGTACAGTGCCGCGCCAAGTGCCGCGCCAAGAAGCGCGCCAAACATCCAAAAGCGCCAGGCCTTAAGCAGGCGGATAAAGTCGTCGAGAGAGGGGGAGGTGAGTAGGTTCATGGGGGGGAAAGGATGAAGGATGAATTATGAAAGATGAAGGGTGAAGGAAAGAAGAAAGAGGGAATGGTGAGTAGAGAGTGGAGAAGAAAATGGTTTTGCACTTCACGTTTTACTTTTTCACTTTTACTTCTCACTTATTACTTTTTTCTCGTTCCTCACTCCTCACTTCTTGATCCGCCATTTCCAGAGCGGGCCGATGATTTTTCTTAGGTAGTATTTTGCCATAATAATCGAAAAGAAACTACCGCCGTCGCGATAATGCACGCGGATCATTTCGGGCCAGCAGCGGTCATCTGCGGCGACGGTTTTGCCTGAGGTATGCAAGCGGAAGTTTGCCCACGTTTGGCCGGCAAGATATTTGAACGGCGCGTGAGCGGCGATGCGCGTCCACAGGTCGTAGTCCATGGCGAAGTAGAACGATGGGTCAAGCGGGCCGAGTTCCTTCCAATACTTTGCACGGAAGAACATCGTCTGCTGCGGAATGTGGACGTAGCCTTCACGCAGGCGGCGGTAATCTGTCTGCGCGGCGTTGAACTTTCCGATCACCTTGTCATTCTCGTCTATGAAATTACAGTCCGCGTAGACCATTGCCACTTCGGGATTTTCGAGCAGATATTTCACGGCCGCACTGACCGCACCCGGATTATACGTATCGTCGGAATTGATCCAGGCGAGGATGTCACCGGTGGCGCGGTTGAATCCCTTATTGATCGCATCGGTCTGACCTTTATCCTGCTCGCTGACCCACCAGGCGATTCTCCCTTCGTGCTTTTTTATGATGTCTGCGCTTTCATCTGTGGAGCCGCCGTCTACGATGATGTACTCAATGCGTGGATAATCCTGCCCGAGCACTGAGTTGATGGTGGCTTCGAGATAGCGTGCTTGATTGAAAGATGGGGTGATGATGGAGACGAGGGGAAGATTAGGCATTAGGAATTAGGAGATTAGAAATTACCATTCGGTGTCGGAGTAGAAGTGGTGCGAGACTTCTTCTGTCATCTTGCGGATGCGGACGATTTCTTCGGGGGTGAGGCGTTTCTTCCAGTTGTCCATGTTGGCGCGGCTGTCCAATTTTACCGAGTGGACTTTTTTCTTCGATAGCTCGGTCGGGTTTTCGGAACTGCTGGAGTTCAAAATCGTATCGCGGACCTTTTCGTCAAAATTTAAGCCGAGAGATTCATAGAGGGATTTATACCCTGTGACGGGATCAAGCGAAAGGTCTTCGTGCCGAACAACTTTGAAGTGCGGGAACAGGCTGCGGGTAGTGTGAACCGAGCGGTAGATCATGCGCCAGAGCAGGGCCGATTGCCCGATGATGTCATCCGCCGGCATGGATTCCATATCCACCCGATCTTTTTCGAGATGGTCGCGCATCAGCATGGGCTGGGCGAGCAGGTCGCGAAAGTCGAAGGGCCAGTTGAGGCGCTTGAGGCTGCTGGCGAATCCGCCGGGATGACGGATGGTGATGACGACCTGACAGTTTAATGTTTGCGCGAACCACGGCGTGGAGAAAACCGCGAACGGATCTTTAAGCAAAGCGCGTTGACCGCGTACTTTTCCGTTCATGAAAACAGAAAGATCGCGCCCCATGCGCAGAAAATCCTTTTGCGAACGCAATGAACCAGTCTCTGCAAAAAGATGATAACGAAAATTCATAAGCTGTTGAAACGCAGGAAGATATTGCGCTTCGTTTTCAGCGGTGATGTATTGATACCAGTGTGGAACGTCTGCGCCATACACGCCGCGCCGATGCAAAACATTCAGCGGCTCGCTGATGTAGGCCGTGCTTTTTTCTGCGGATAACATGCGGCCGACCCAGGTCGTGCCGCTGCGATGTGCGCCTGTAACAAGGATGGGAGATAACTTATTCATCACTCTGCTCATTAAAATATTCGTCGATATATTCGGAAGGAATGGGAATGGCGCGGATGCTTTTTACTTCATAATAATTTGCGGCGCAGCGATTGACCCAGTGCGTGGCAAATGTGTCCAATTCCTTTGTACCATCCACACCGTCAAATTGAATAACTGTTAAATCAGTTTCACCCTGAGCTGCGAGTGCGCGAATGATGGCATCACGTTTGTCCCAATCCTCGGCGCGGGCGCGATAGGTTGGGATTTCACTCCAGGCACGCATCACCGCCCTGAATGGATAGATCACTGCTACGAGTGAAAACAGAATGACAATGGCTGATCGTAAAACAGGATGCTTTATTTTAGGTTGGGCTTGTGAAAGCAGTATGCCGATCAACGCGCCATCTGCCAGCAAACCAATGGTCATGATTAAGCGCGCATAAAACTGCACGCGCGGCACAGGATAGCCCTGTCCATAAACACTTGGGGAAAAACTCGCAACGATCAGCAGATATGCGATCAAAGGGATGGCAATCACCACGAACCATAAACTTCGTTTTTGAGCAGCGGGGACTTCGAGATTGTTGATCTGTCCATATATCCACATCAAAAAAGCAGGGACAAATATAGAGAGGGCGTTTGGTAACGGAAGTTCACGCAGCGTCTTGGTAATAAAAATATAGCTGAAATAAAAAGCATCATGTATCAACAACATCAGGCCCGGAGGATCATCGCCCAATCTCTGTGAATTAGCGGGCGAGATGACCATGACCGTCAGTGAAAGAATAGCCGCGCCTAGAGTCCAACCGAGCAGAGTTAGGATTCTTTTCTTTGAGGGATTGCTTCCCCAACGCCAGACTGCGGCGATGGCAAGGATCAATATCGTAACCTGAACTGCATCGGCTGGTTCTGAAAATCCGCCGACGATAAAAGCGGAAATAAAAGCGATCACAATTGATGAAATTGAAATGGATTGAGTCGCGGCTTTATATGATTGATTGAGAAGGAAGGCGAGGAGCAGAGTGCCATAAACCACGGGCGCAAAATGCGTGCTCATGGAAGAGCGCCAATACACAGTCTGATAGAGATTGGGCGCTTAAATCAACGTGAAGAACGCAATCGATAATCCGAGAAAGGATGTCATTGCAAACGACCATTCCGCTTTGACGAGTTTTTTCACTCCGCTCATCATGAGGATTAATCCAATGACCCAGAGCATGATGTGAAACACCGGCAAAACAGGAATACTTTTGATGCCGAAAAATTCAGAGATGCCCACCAGCCAGATATTCGAATAACGGTTTCCGCCAAACCCGGTCATGTAGCGCTGGTAAAGTCCGTCGGTGAAATTTTCTGAAAAAAGAACCGCGTTGCAATAGTCATCGGCCATGTAGCGGGTGAACCAGCCCTGATAGGAATAAACAAGCATCAGGGTAAAAAATGTTGCGGCGCCAAGCATGAGTACGCTCTGCAAAATTAAAGCAGGAATATTTTTATTTCTTAACGAATCACGAACAGTCATTTACAAACTCCAAAATGGATTGCGGGGAATGCGATTAAGGCTGAAGATCAAAGATGATGTAGCCTTCGCCTGAAAATGCAATGGGATATTGCGAGTAAAGATAATCCTTCAACAAGGTCTGCTTTTCCAACTCGTCAAAATCAGTGATGATGAAATAGTCTTTATTGGATGCAGTTTCGGCGAACATTTTTTCAAACTGGAACTCTGCACCGCGATTCTCATGATAATAAATATCGCCGGAACGCTGCCATGCCACAGTGGAAATCCATCCCCAATAGGAGAGACGCATTCCATAATCCTGGGTGAGCGCAATGAGCCGCGCATCTTTTCCGACGGTTTGGCTGATCTCTGTCCATTTGGCTGGTTCGTCGCGATAGTCATTTGCTTTAAGAACGGCGCGTGTATTCCAGTTGACAAGAAACAGCCCGGCGATCACGAACAAGACGGGGATGATCTTTGTGCGTTCATAAAACGGAGTCTGTTGCAGGGCGGTGATGAGATAATCTGCGAGGGGAGCGAGTGAAAGCGCCACGATCGGGATCAGGATCATGCTGTAGTAATCGTGGGTGGAAATATGATAGTTAAAGTAAATGCCGAAGAGCAGGTACCCAGCCCACAGCGCGGAAAGGAAGCGGAAAGTCCCCTTGTCGCGGATAAAGTAAAAGCTGAGTAATCCCAACAGGATGGGAATCCCGCCCATGACGAGATTCAAAATTCCGATCCAGCCGAGATAATAAGCCGGGCTGAGATAAAGCGCGGGCATGGAACGTCCGCCAAATTGCTGGCCAAGGAAACCGGTGAACCACACCCCGTAGACGATATAAGCCGCGCCCGGCAGAACGCCCAGCACGCTCATCAAATAGACCTGAGGCCTGCGGACGAGATCCCGAAGAGTCTGCCCGCCGAAGGCTGCGCCCAACCCCGCCGCTACGACAAAAAATGCGGCGACCAGTTTAATGAAAATGGAAATCCCGCCGAATAAACCGGCGAGCGCCGCCCAGCCGTAGGAGGTGGGATTTTTTGACCAGCGAAAGACCGCCCACCAAAAGATGATGATCAACATGATCATCATTAAATCAGGCTGGAAACTGCGGCTGGCAGAAACTGCGTATGGCAGGAATAAATAAAAGGCGGTGGATACCAACGCGCCGTTGATCGAGACCAGTTCTTTTGCAAGCAGAAAAATGAACAGGCCGCCGATCACCCAAAAAAGAGAGGAGTAGATGCGCGCCACCCATAATTCCACGCCGGTGTAGCGGTAGGTGAATGCGACGATGCGTTCGAGAATTTCAGGCTCAACCGCCGCGCCGTATTTCCATTGCTGGATGGCGAAGGCGCGTTTTTCAGGATCGGCATCGGTGCGGAATTCGTAATACATGCCGCGTGCTTTATGAAAGGAAAGCATCTGACGGGTGGAGTGGAAATCAAGCGGGGGGTCGGTCAGGTCGTACATGCGGATTCCCATCCCTGCCAGCAGGAGCAGGATTAGACCGAACTGCCAGGAAAGGAGAATTTTGGTTATGGGATTGGAGTTGTTTGTTTTCAACATTGGGTTTTTATGTGCATATCAATGAAAATACGCAAAAGTAACGTCTTTCATTTTATCATCTTTATTTCGGGCTAATTTAAGGGGGAAGAGTCGTTGCGCGGGCTTGTCAAAAGATTAAACCACTGAGATCACAGAGCTCACGGAAGAAAAACCATCCACTGAATAATTACGCTAAAGTCGTAGCACGAATTTTTTTTATTGCGTGAAGCAGAGTTCCAGTGCTGGAGTTTTCTCAGCGTTCTCCGCGTCTCTGAGATACAAAATCCCCACTTATTGGACGTTAAAAAGTGCAGACTGAACCAAATAAGCGGACTGAAGTCCGCGCTCCGTTTTTTTACTTGTAGCGATTTTTGCGGCTTTGCAAAATTAACTCACGGAGTTGGTCGAGATGTATTAAGCGCAGCAAGATCGAGCCGAGGATGTTCATCCGCGCCAGAGCAGTGGGCGGGTGGATGGTGAGTGCGCGGAACCAGGCTTTTAATGCGGGCCATGATTGTCCGCCGTCGAGTTGATAGCGTGAGTCCACGCGGTTGGCGGCGGCGCGGGCGCGGCGTGAAACGCGATTTAATATTGGAGCAAGAGATTTATCATTCCCAGCCCAATCCAAAATGCGGAAGGCCTCGCGCCCAAACTCAGCGGCTTTGGCGCGGTTCTTGGCTTCGGCGTGATAACGCGCCGCTGCCCATGTTTGCGGCACATGAAGAATTTTCCCCAATTGGGCGAGTTGAATCCAGAGGTGATGGTCGAGTAGAAAGTGGAATGTGGAATCAAGTCCGCTGGTTTTTTGCAGGGCAGAGCGGCGCATAAAAACGGCGGGCTGACCGATGATCTGAAAACAAAGTAAATCTTCGAGAGACAGTTGTTTGTAATTTAGTGTGTTGAAAGTTTTTCCGTTTTCGTCCACGGCCAGCATATTGCCATAGACCAGCACAACATCGGGGTTTTCATCAAAGACCTTCACCGCCGCGCTGACTGCGCCATCAAGATAATAATCATCAGAGTTCAACCATGCGATGATTTCACCGGTGGCTTTTGCAAATCCCTTGTTGATGGCTTCGGCTTGTCCGCTGTCTTTTTCTGAAACCCAATACGCAAAACGATCCGCATGGCGTTTGATGATTTCAACGCTGTTGTCGGTTGATCCGCCGTCGATCAAAATATATTCAATGTTCGAATAGTCTTGATTCAAAACCGAGGTGATCGTCTGCTCAAGATAGGCGGCTTGATTGTATGAAGGGGTGATGATGGAGACGACGGTCATTATTTTTGTAGATCGTAGATCACATATCCATCGCCTTCCGCTGCGATCGGATATTGTTCCAAAATTATTTTTAGCTCAGGCTGTTTTTCGAGTTGACCAAACGCGGTCACCAGAAAATAATCCTTGCCTTCGGTGATCGCAGCGAAATCGTTTGCGTCCTGTCCGCCGCCGCGCGCTTCACTGAGACCGGTGCTCAGCGGCCACAAACTCACCTTGCGCCAGCCCCAGAGCATCAACCGAAAACCATAATCCTGAGTCAGGCCGATCACTTCTGCATCTGCCGGAATCGCATCGCCAACACTTTGCCAAAACGCCGGCTCATGATGAAAATCTTCAGCGACTAAAACCGAGCGCGCCACCCATGATTGATATCCGATCACTGCAATTATCAAGAGGATGAAACCCACGCGTCCCACTGGACCCTGAACTGCCACTCTTTCAAAAAGCGGATTCAACGCTGCGGCCAGTCCCAGCGCAACGATGGGGATCAGTTGAATGTGATAGTAACTGTGCGTATACATCTGGAAAGGCAGTGTCAGTCCGTATAGCAAATATCCGACCCACAAGCTGATCAATAACCAGCGCAGACGAGCAGGTGCAAGCAATGCCCCGGCAAGGCTGAGGAAGATCACCGTCAACCCGAAGAGACTGCCAATAAAAGCCAGCCACTTGGAATAAAAGTCCGTACTGGTGATGAGGTTGATTAATGTCACAGTCCATGCGAAGAAGTATTCGGTGGAGCGGCTTTGGTTGAGCAGAATGTAAAAGATGAGTGCAGGGACGATCATCAGCGCGGCCATGGTCCACACTTGTTTGGATTTCCAGAAATCCTTTTTGAGTGTGTATAACACCAATGCAATGGCGGCGGCACCGGCAAAGAAGGCAATCACGATCTTGACCAGAGTGGCAAGGCCGAGGAAGATGCCCGCGAGGATGGCGAATTTCCAGGTTTCGTTTTTAGATGCAGGAGCAAGCTCCTGCACTCCATAAGAAGATTCTGACCAGCGATAGAGAAAATAAATGCCGATCACAAAAGCGGATGTCATCAACGGGTCGGGTTGAAAGGAGCGGCTGGCTTGAACTGAGAATGGCAGCACAAGATAATATGCAAGACCGGCGAGTGCGGCCCACGGTGAAATTGCGCGGCGCATCAAGTCAAATAGTGCGACGCCCGCCGCGAGCCAGAAGAAAGTCTCCCAGACCCGGGCCGATGCGATGTTTTCGCCGCCGGTGAAGAGATAGGTGACGGCCACAATGGTTTCGATCACGGGCGGTTCATATTTCCCGACCGAGAGCGCAAAGGTTGCAGATGCTTCACGTTGTTCAGTTGTTGCAGATGGCAGCAGGGAATAATAAATTTCACGCGCCACCAATGAATTGCGGAGCTGACGTGAGGGTTGAAAATCCAGTGGGGGATCGGTGATGTCGAGCAGGCGCAGCAGTCCGCCGAGGGCGAGGAAAATGATGAGGAGGGCAGACCAGATACGAGATTGAGGTTGATTCGTGTTTGTCATTGAGGTGGGAGGAAGAGAGGAGGGAAAGTCAAAGGTCGAAGCGTCGAAGATTAGAAGAGGGAATTGTAGTCCACTTTGGGGAAGATGGTCAGTTTGCCGCCGACGGTTGCGTCTAGCACTTCGCGGCCGGCTTTTTTGTAGGCGTCACGTGCGAGGGCGTAGCCGATCTCTGAGGTGTCGAGGTCGGGCAATTGCCATTTGATGCCTTTGCCAAAATAATTGGGCGAGACGTGGTTCGGGTCGTCGCCTTGTGAGATGACCGTTTTGTTGGCTTCACCTTTCGATGTGAAATTATGATCCACGCCGATCAGGATGACCTGTTCGATGCCCATGTGAAAAGCGAGTTGCAGTGTGACATTGGTGACCGTGGCGCTCTCCCAAACACGTCCACGGACATCGGGGGAAAAGCGCGGGCCGGTGTAAGACGTAAAGAGAAAAGTGGGAATCTGTGAAACTGGTAATTGCGGATCGAAATAATGATGCGAGCGCCATGCTAAAAATTTCGGCATGGGAAGCGAGAGAATGTCTTCGTGAAATTGTTCGATCACAAGATTGTTGGTGGCTGAAAAATATGTGGTGTGAAAACCAAGTTCGGGGAAGATCAGGTAAATGCAATTCATGCCGAAGGTGATCTCGTTCTTTAATTTGGAGAGATCCGTTTGTTTTAAACTTGGCCCATTGCCGATGATGAAAGCGCGTTTGCCTTTGTGAATATCCTTTAGCTCAGTCAGCCGGCGGATGCTCTCGCGCCGCCACGGGTGCAAATAGGCGGCAGGCAGCTGCGGGATGCGGCGCACTGCATCATAGGTGTCGCGCGCAAAATTCAACATGGGTGTTGGGAGCATGGATTTCAGGATTTGTTTCATTGGGGCAGAAGTTCCTTGCGGAGAATATACAACGCAGTCAGGATCATGGCATTCAGAAATACAAAGAGAATATCGATCAATCCAAACTGATCGAAGATCGTCAGGATGATATTCAGGCTGAGAAAGATCACCGCAGACCCATAGACCGCTTTTATTTGTCTGTGAATATAAAAACTAAAAATCAACATGGCTATGGCATCACCAAACATTAAAACAGCATAGCTGATATATATATTTTTCATATCGGGGTTGTCAGCAACCCGCATCATGGAGCCTGCGCCAAAGATGACCAGTTCAATGGCGGCGATGACAAATAGATAGCGCACAATCGCAGGAGTGGCGTATTTCATTGATAACTCTTACGAAGACCAAACAACACCAAAAGAATGAGCAGATCCAAAATCAAGGCGATTACGAAAAAATAATCGACCAGACCGGTCAGCGTCAATAAAACATTAAGGAACGCAACACCCAGCGCAAAATAGTACGTCCACTTTTGTACTTTCATAATGAATATTCCAGAAGCAAGCATGGCTCCCGCATTCACAACAAGAAAGAAGGCCACAGCAATTACAGACATGCCAGTGTTCTTTACCGCACTCATATCAAGAACAATATAAACAGCATAAAGCAGCCAAAGAATGGCGCTCAAATAGAATAAAGCCTGCACCGTGCTTTTCTTAAGCGAATTGTTTTTTCTGGCTTTATTTTTTGGAGAGTTGACCTTGCTTGATCTTTTTCCCATCACTCAGTGCTCAGCCTTGCTGTTGCACCGCCGTCAATCACCAGCGCCTGACCGGTCATAAAAGATGATTGTTGGTTGTCTGCCAGAAAATAAATAGCACTTGCAATCTCGGCTGGCATCCCCACGCGCCCGTTGACCGTTTTGCGGGCCAGGTTGTCGAGGCGATCCTGCACATTTTCGCCGCCGAGATGTCCGCGGCCGAGGCCGGCGCGCAGCATGGGAGTATCCACTGCGCCGGGCAGAATCGCATTGGCGCGGATGTTATCGGGCGCGAATTCGATGGCCATGGCGCGTGTCAGGGCGAGCAATCCGCCTTTGGATGCGGCATACGCGGCAATATTCGCAGATGTTTGAATGGCGTGGACAGACGAGACGTTCACCACCGCCGCCCCACCGCGTGCCTTAAAGTAAAGGATGCGCAAGTTTGACGCCCAAAAATACAGAGCGTAAATTGGCAGCCATCACCGCATCCCATTCTTCCACGGTGGTATCCACCAATGGTTTGGCGATCTGCATGGCGGCGTTATTAACTAATGCATCGAGGGTGTCTGTAAACGCGTGCGCCTGCTCAAAGATGGCTTGCATATCTTCGGGACGCGAAATATCAGAACGGATGAAGAGTCCGTTTTGCGGGAAGTCTGTGTAGGGGTTACGATCCACGCCAATCACGTGCCAGCCTTTTTCAGCAAAGAGATCGACGGTGGCGCGGCCAATTCCACCTGCTGCGCCGGTGACTAAAACGGTTTTGATTTTATTCATCCTTTATCCTTTGTAGACCATCCCCAGCCCTTCGACCAGATTCTTGATCGTGTTCCAGTGGATTCTTTCCCAGGCAGTGGGGCTTGAATTGGAATTGTGCGGCGCAAGCATGACGTTGTCCATTTTCAACAGCGGACTTTCCAACGGCAGCGGCTCATACTCGAAGACATCCAGCGCTGCGCCTCCCACTTGACCTGATTGGAGCGCGGCCACGAGGGCAGTTTCCTCCACGATGGGGCCGCGCGCGGTGTTGATCAGCACGGCTGTGGATTTCATCTGCGCGAGTGTTTTGGCGTTGATCAGATGATGGGATGTGGGGTTTAAGTCACAGTTGACAGAGACGAAATCGGAGTTGGAAAGTAGAGAGTTGAGGTCTGTCATTTCGATGCCGGTTTCGCTGACGAAGACATGGTCAATGTTGACAATGTCTGTGCCGAGCACTTTCATGCCGAAGGCTTTGGCGCGGCGCGTGACGGCTTTGCCGATATTGCCAAGGCCGATGATTCCCAATGTACATTCGCTTAATGCCTTGCCGGGAATCTTTTCCCATTCACCGCGTTTCATGGCGGCGTCCATCCACGGGCCGCGGCGGGCGAAGGCCAGCATATACCCGAGGACGGTATCCGCTACGGGAGTGGTGAAGGCATTTGGCGTGCGGCCGAGAATGATCTCGAAACGGGAGCAGGCTTCAGCGTCGATTGAATCGACGCCCGTCCCCCATTTGGAGATGACTTTCAAGCGCGGGGAGCAGGCTTCGATGACGCGTGCTGTGTAGCGGTCATCGCCGCAAATGGCGCCGTCAAATTGACCGGCATATTTAAGCAGATCATCTTCTTCCATGCGTTCCTGCACATCAGGGACGATCAGGTCGAATCCATATTGATCGAAGACAGGTTTGAAGCGCTCCAGAAACGGGAGCATATACGGGGCGGTGAGTAGAATTGTAGGTTTCATTTTTTATTTAATAACCACAAGGATATGGAACTTCACTGAAATCATAGAGTTTGGGCACAGGCGAAAAATAACTGACATCTTCGAGAATATCATAGTTTCCGCCGAAGTAAGAATTGAACACCAGTCTGAAAATATTTACAGGCGAGATGGTTGGATATAAAACATCCTTGTGTTCGGGAAAATAAATGGCGGTTAGATTCCAGAAGCGCTTGTCTTTGGGTTGCAGCCACGGACCATGATCGCCTTGAATGATGATGATCGGCGGCGTTTCAGAGTTGGCGAGGATCGTATCAATGGCTTCTGTCATTGTGGTATTTAAATATTGTAATTGATTGACATATCCCTTTTGATACAGATCAGGCGGATACTGACGCTGTTCGTTCCAGAAATCGGGCGGATAGGTGGGGTTGCCTTCAGGGTCAAAGACAAACGGTGGATGCGGCGAGATGACATGAATATAGGAAAACGTAGGCTCCGGCATTTTTGAGATTTCATCAAGGCTGTTGAAAGCGGAATGAAAGCGATCACGAAATTCAACACCCAAAAAATAATCAGGATCTACCAGCCCAAGGTCTTGTGCGTATCGCGCAAGAGTTGTGCTGAGGAATAATCCTTCAAACTCGGTCATGCCCGATGAAATGGGCGGCGGACTGAGAAACAGATCCGAGTCGCTGACGTTCAGCCATTCAAAGCCGGTGTCGGTATTGATGGTTGTATAGCCCATGCTCTCAAAGTTATAGCGCACGGCGCTGTGCTTAAGAGAATTCCACAATAAACGACGCGCAGTGGTATCGGGTTTAAAGGTGTCGCTCAAGTCCTGTAAATACATCATGTTGAGCGATGAGCCAAGCGAAAGCTCGGTGCGGACGTAATTGCTCTGGCTGCACGATGCGACATAGAAATCACGTTCTTCCAGATCGTGTATAAAACCACCGTTATCAAATCCGTAGGCGCGGTAGAGCAGGTCTGCACGTCCATAGGAATCGAGCAGGAAGAAATATACATCAGGCGCATTTTCGGGTTTCACCAGGTCCGCTTGAACCGGTGCATTCGGAGCGCCCAACGCGTGCGCACCTTGCGGTGAAACCGTTGAAATTGTCTGCCAGAGTGACATGACCACCAACGCGATGGCAATCGTGTTCATTGTGGAAGCAGAGGAGACAAAGGTCAACTTGGGGCGCGTGACCCAAAATACAGCCAAAGCACAAACAAAATTCCCCAGGCAGGCAAAAGCCAGATTGTGTAATTTGCGTCAGGATATTTTGTGTCAATGGCGATGTAAACATGACCAAAGGTGAAGAACAAAGCGAGGACTAAAGCGGTAAAGAATGCGGCTTTATAAGTCTTGCGTGAGAACAATAGCCAGACAATAAAAAACAGCAAACCGCCAAATGCGATCGAAATCACTAAAGGACGAATCGCTGAGTCTGACCGAACTTGTCCGATGTTTGCGGAGAGCAAGGCTAAAACGGGATAGGCGCTGATTGCGATTGGGTACCAGGGTTTGGAAAACCAGTTCGTAACAATATTCTTTATATTTTTAAGATTCATTCTGTAATTTTCTCTTCATTAAAAAGTCTGTAATTTCAAAGTCCAACTCTTCGTCAATGTCCCAGGCTTCGGCTTTGTCTATTTCGAGCATGAAGGGTTTGTCGCCGATGCGGTGATGTTTTCGCTCAAGGTTTTCACGAGTGAAAAGATACAGGCACGAATTCTCTTCATACACGGGCGGCAGGTCTTGCGTTTGAATCAACTCCAGCGGATTATGATTGATGGCCTGTCCATCTTTGAAATACAAACGAGTCTGCCAGCGTGTGACTGAAAACAAAGAATCGTATTTTGGGAATTCAGCAAAAAAAGTTTTGATGCCTTGTGAGATGGTCTGCTGATCTCAATAATGGATTGGTTGAATGTGTTTGCAGATAAAAATCCGCTTTCACCTGGGCGGTGTCGTGCAGCAGGATTTCGTTCATGGGCACATCGTCAGCACGGAGATGCTCGGGGCGCTGAATCAGCTTGACGGTGGGGAAGAGGCGGCGCACTCCATCCATCACAGGCTCGGAGTCAGTATCCACCATCACGGTTTCAATTTCCGGCACGGCAAGCAGTGTTTCGATGATGTGATGAAAAAGGGGTTTGCCCGCGAGCGGGCGATAATTTTTGCCAGGCACGCGCTGGCTGTGGTGACGCATGGGGACAAGGGCGGCTAGTTTCATGCCCCCATTTTATCCTCTTAACGGGCACTACGTCTCACAACTTTAAAGTCATTTGCCACTGCGAAATTTCTTCGCGCTGCATTCCGATCTCTTCAAAGACCGCGCAAATCTCTTCTGGATACAAGGCGGGGACGTGCCATGTTTTTTCGGGGAAGCGGGAGAACACCGCCCGCATCAAAACCGGACTGAGGCCTGCTCCTCGTGAACCGGCTTTTACCAACACTGACCAGATCGCCACGTGCGCCGCTGAGGGATCGCTGATGAGACAATAGGCATCGTGCAGGCGAAAGGCGCGGGAGGGCGGTGTGTGCTGCATGATGCTCGCGCCCGAAAGCTGCCAGGGCAGGTCTTTCAATCCGTGATACGCAACCAGACGCGCCAATTCACGAATATCTATTTCTTCAAGTTGTTGCTCTGACTCAACCTGCGGATTTTCGAGTTTGTATCCCACCAGCCTGCGAATGGATTTGAATCCGAATTTTTGATAGAGTTTTACGCCTGCTGTATTTTGTTCGATGACTTCCAAAAACATTTCATGGTCGCCGCGAGCACGCGCTTCATCGACGAGATTTTTCATCGCCCATGTGCCCGCTCCGCTATTTCTGGCCGTGGACACAATGCCCATCGCCGCGAGTCGACTGGTCCAGCCGCGGCGGGCGATGAGCGCCACGCCAATGGGTTCGTCATCTTTTAAGAGAATGCGACTCTCGGTTAAATCCACGCCATCACGGCGCAGCATGGTTAATAATGCGGCTTCGTTAATATGAATGGGGACGTAGTAGCCTTCAAATCCACGGGTGAGTAGATCCGCGATCTGAGGAATGGTGTAGGTGTTGGCGGGCTTGAATGCGAAGGATGACATGAGTGGGTTTTATAACGCCTTGCTCATATTGACACTTGTAACTTCATAGCCAACGGATTCATATAAATTCCGTGCGATCTTGTTGGAACCAAAAACGTGCAGTCCGATTGATTTTAATCCCAGTTCGCGGGCTTTCTCTTCGATGAGCTGCATGGCTTGTTTGCCATAGCCTTTGCCACGATATTTTTCTTCGACATATAACTCCAGAATAAAACCATCATTTGTGGGGCGGTCTATATTGGCACGCATCCAGATCAGCCCCACGGCATCATCGCCATCATATAAAGTATAGAGATAATTATTTTTGGTTTGCACACCCTGCGGCAGATCAGTCTGAAAATTCCCTGCGAGATCTTTCCAACGCCTCAGATTCAGCCCAATGCCCCGCGCGGACTTTGTCATCAGCATATTCGGGAATCGTGCGCTCAAGAAACACGTCATATTCGGTCTGGGTCATGGGGAGTAGTTTTGACATGTGGTGATTATACCGAAATAAAGAAGAAGAACAGTGCAAAACCGCAGATCCATACTGTCATATCGATTGCCCCACTCTCCATCTCAATGAAGAAGAGATCACTTCTTTTTCAGGCCCGTTTCTTGTGAGACAAAACAATGTGAATCCACCTTTACTTTCGATGGCTTTAAAGTTCTCAACTGCAACAAAGCAAAGGGTTATTTTCACAAAGGTACACGAAGGAAAACTTTTGCTTTACTAGCGTTTTGTTCTCCTTTGTGCTCTCTTCGTGAACTTTGTGGTTTAAAGGTCGTTGACCCAAATGGAATTATCGAAATACTCAGGGGGGGGGGCGAGCTTTATATGGATCATCAACCTAAAATTGACAGCACGCTCACCTTAACCCCATATATCTGAACTTAGAACATCCTGACCTGGGATTGTGATGAAGCGCGCGCGAATATCAACTTTTTGCAATTTCTCCAAATATGTATATTCCAGAACTGCCAGGTTGAAGAACCCGGTGAAACTTTCCCCGTTTATATACTACGCCACGTTCGTTCTCAAAAATAACGACCCGCCTTAGAGAAATTCGCCATACAATCCCTGAAATTATAAGGACAAGGCTTAGAATAAACAAACCACTTGACGCATCCATGGTTATTCCTTTTTATACAATTTGCCTGCCTCAAAGAGTTGCCAGTTTTTTAGCGGAGGTTTTAACCTGCATGGCTAGTCGTCTGTTGCCAGAAGGCACAACTCTTTGAGACAGGCGTGGTGGGGATTTGAACCCCGGGATTGCTCCCGTGCCTGTGAGGTGGTGGAATGTAGAACCAGAATGGAGATTCCAACCTGACTACTTGCATCCACTGTTTTATTCTAACATGGGGAAAGCAAAGATATTAACCCTTGTAATTTATCGGCTCCACATCCCGTTTTCTTTCTTCTTTCATCTTTCTTTCCCTCGCATAATAAAAGGTCTCACGCAATTGCGGCGTGATGAGGCTCGTCTCACGATGTCCCATGCGGGTGCCGTGAAATTGCATGTAGCGAAACCAGAAGATGGATGAAATATTTTTAAACAGCACCCGTTCACGCGCGGCGTGCCAGAGGTCGCTTAAGATGTTGGTGATGGTCAGGCGCAGGAAATCGTAAAAGTTAAAATGTGCTTCGGGATATATTTTTCTTAATGCCATCGCTTCACGGCGATAGCGGTTGTAAACTCCGTGCGGCGTTTCGTTGTGGACATGAATGATCTCGGCCTCGGCCACGTACGCGATCGCATGTCCCTGCTCTTTGGCCCACTTGGCCCACGCCAGGTCTTCGAGACCGGTCAACGTTTCATCATAGTTGTTCTGCTCCCATAAACTTTTCCTGATCGCAGAATTCGCGTTGTTGCAAAAAGCAGTTTCCTGTTTTGGTTTGCTGAAATCGGGATACCACTGATGAAAAATCTGTTGCTCAGAAAATTTTGCAAAGTCTGGTCCGCGCTGTTTGCCGTAGGTGAGGGCAATGCTTTCATCTTGAAATGGACGCAGCAGAGTCTCCAGCCAGTCAGGATAGACGGGATAAACATGCGCGCTGGCGATGACGATTAACTCGCGCTTCGCTGCCTTAATCCCATAATTGAGCGAACGCCCAAACGTAAACTCCGCTGACGGGATTCTCACGACCCGCGCGCCATATGCTTCGGCGATCTCCACGGTTGAGTTTGTGGAGCCCGAGTCGACGAGAATCACGTCCACATCTTGTATCGTCTGCTGTTTGATTCCCTCTAGCAAACGTCCAAGATGTTGGGCTTCGTTATAGGCGCGGATTACGATGGAACAGGTCATGGGGAAGGTGAGAATTGGGAATTGGTACATTGGGCGTCGGGAATCGGGAAATGTAACTCAACCGTCAATTTTCTTCAGAGGAAGCAATACCTTCGCGGATGGCGTGATTAGCGCCTGGTTCGTTTTGCCCTTGTTTACTACGTTTTAGATAGCCAATGTAGCCATTAATTAATTGAGTTAGTTTTTCCCCATCCTGTTCCAGTGAGCCGAAAATAGGCTTGGGGAGATAATCCAACTCACAGCATAGCACGAGATGGCTCAAGGTTTCCTCCAGAGAGCCACGGGAGATATAGCAAAACCGAATAATTTCCTGATAATAAAACCGTCCATAACCTTCGGCGATATTGGCAGGAACACTACTTGAAGAACGCCTTAATTGCTGGTTTAAGTTCCACTTTTCTTCAGGTGGGAGCAAAGGCAATACTTCACGATATATTCGCAAAGCAAATTCTTTTGCCTTTTTCCAAACTTCAAGCGTTTCTAAACTTTTCACACTCATCACAACCTCCTACCCAATTCCCAAATCCCGATTCCCGCCATTACCAGTTACCATCCTTCTCATATCCCAACTTCACGAGCAAGTCTCCGGCCACTTCTTTAAATATCTTTTTATGTTCGTCGGTGAAGTATTTTTTCCATTCGCCGGTTTTGCCGGAGCGGAAGGTCGGGGATTTTGTCGGGTTGATGGAGGTTTCTAGGGAATTTAGAAATCAGTTGTCGGGACGTTTGAAGCGGGGCGCGGGTGAGGAGGTGTTCCATGATGCGAGTCAGAGTCGCGCTGCGGTCGTGAATCAAATCCTCGAAGTGAATTGTCAACACTTCATTATGATCGAGCCAGCCAAGATAGGGGGCGAAACGATCGGCGATGTTCGGGAATTCTATGCCGGTATCTGACCGCCCCAAAATGCTGACGTTAAGCCGCGCGTTGAAATCGGGCAGGGATTGATAATATTGATGATGGACATGACGCGCTTCCATATCGGTCACATAGAAAACATGCGAGACGACCACATCACGCGGATCGCGGAAGATAAAGTAGGGCGCGAACTTTGGCGAGCAGACGCGTTCAACGGCTTCGGGGCGGGCGAAAAGATGCGCCGATGCCACATCCCGTGGACGAAGTGCATCGAGCCAGTTGAGCGCCTGCTCTGGCGTGCGCTTGTGTCCGCTTTCGCCTTCGTATTCGGCGTAAAATGAATGCACACGTTTTGCGAACGGCGCAACATTTGCAAAGCCAAGTAAAATTTGGTCGAGCAGGTGCGTGCCGCTTTTGGGAAATGAAATACCCAGCAGGATCGGCCAGTCATTTTGCGGAGTTGGCGCAGAGATAAAGCGGATACGTTGCGTCTGTTTTTCGGTTTGATAGATAAGAGAGCGGAGAGTTGATTTCAAAGCCATGCAGGTATTTAACCACAAATTCGTTGCAGACAGAGACGCAAATGGAATTTCAGGGTTATATAGTTGAGGACATAAAATTGAAAACTACCATCTTCAATACCCCCATTCTTAGTACATTTCTGCGCCTGATGACAAATTTAATCCTGCGCCTGGTCGGTTGGCGCGTGGAGGGAAAATTACCCGACCTTCCAAAATTTATACTGATCGCCGGACCGCACACCTCAAACTGGGATTTTTTGATGTTTCTGGGCGTGATTTTTCATCTCAAGGCAAACGTTAAATTTATGGGCAAGGCTGAATTGTTCCGTAACCCATTTGGCTGGTTCTTCTACTGGTGCGGTGGAATTCCCGTAGACCGCAAAAAGTCACAGGGGCTGGTGGAGCAAATGGTGGATGCTTGCGGGAAATCAGATAAATTTATTTTGACCATTGCCCCCGAAGGCACACGTTATAAAGTAAGTGACTGGAAGATGGGCTTTTATCATATTGCCAAGAATGCAGGAATTCCCGTAGCAATGGCGATCGTTGACGGCGCAAATAAGACGATGCATGTGGGGCAGGTATTTCACCTCACCGAGAATATGGATGCGGATATAAAAACGATCAAGGGCTTTTTTAATGGGATGGTGGGGATTAATCCGCGCAAGAAGTATATAACGCTGAAGGATTAACTTTCAAAAGGAACAAAGAAAAACATGATCATCGACCGGATCAATAACGCTCATCTTTATTACGCAGTAAACGCCAAATTCAAACACGCGTTTGATTACATTTATCAAATTGATGTGCATACCATCCCCGCCGGAAAATATGAAATCGACGGCGAGAATATGTACGCGCTGGTTCAGGAATACAACACAAAATTAAAAGAACAGGGATTTTGGGAAGCGCATCGCCGCTACATTGATCTGCAATATGTTGTTCAAGGCGCTGAGGGAATGGGCTACGCCAACATCAATCACTTGCAGCAGGGTGAGTACGATGCGAAAAAAGATTTTCTGCCTCTCTTTGGCGAAGGTGATCTTGTCACTTTGAAAAGCGGAAGTTTTGTTCTGCTATTGCCCGAAGATGCGCACATGCCGGGCATGGCCGTTGGCAAATCTGCTCCGGTGCGCAAGATCGTGATCAAGATCGCTGTTGAATGAACTGGTTATAAAAAGATGACACGAAGGCTCTTCGTGTCATTTTTTTACAGGTTTTCATAACTCAGTTTTTGACCACAGATAAAAGGGATAAACACTGATTGAAAAGGATGGGAATTTAAATATCCCTTTCATCTGTGTTGATCTGTGGATGAATGCGCTTAAGAAATCTTCTCAAATGGCAGTCATGCGGGTTGTTTAATTCTTCAGCAGGAAATCCCCGCCTTCGAGAATGCCTTCCTTGACCACCTGCACCAATTCAGAGTTTATTAACTCATCGAATGCAAACGGCTTTAATTTTGTCTGCGTGGTTCGCACGGACGGCTCAAGGAACTCTCCGAACGGCAATGAAGTTCTAAACAACTGGTAATACAAAAACCTGCGGGCGTTGCGTTTGAATTCAAGCGGGACATCAATCGCATCAGCCTCCAAAAATTCCTGCATCTTTCTTCTTACTTCATCCACAGTCTGCGGGAAAAATACAGTCGGGTATTGTGTAAATCTTGCACGCCCGGCACACAAAACTGCCGCGCCCATGATCGCAGCTTCCAGCCCGATGGTCGAGTTATAGACCATCACGAATTTTGATTTCAAGATCAACTCATACGAACTGAGCGTTTCTTTTGGTGAGACGAAAACCACATTGGGCAAATCGGTCACATTCCGCGCTTCGACCCAGCCCGCCACTGTTTCACGGCTAGCCTTGCGGACCCGGCTCTCGTCGGGATGCGCGCGGATGACGAACAGGGTTTCGGGGTTTTCCTGTATCACTTCCAACGCCATATCGAGCCAATCGAACATATCTTCAAATACCGTGTTGGCGTGCGGCTGACTGGTATCAAAGATGACGTTGGTAAAGATGGGCACGATCTGTTTGAAGCCGGCCGCTTTTTTCAGAAAGGTTTCATCGAGTCCTTTCATGTCTGCCCAAAATTTAATGCCGGCCATCGTAAAGTCACCTTGAAAGCGCTTCGCGAGATAGGCATCGAGTTGTGCATTTTGTTCGGCGTTCATTTCAAAAGAGTTAGGGAGTGGTATCGGGGATGCGGTGGCTTCGCCTTCGGTAAAGAATGCAGTGGCGGGTTGAAATCCCACTTCGTGTGTGATGACACGAATTCCGCGCTTCAACGCCATGTAACGGGCAGTGGCTTCGGGGAAGAATTGCCCATTGAAAACCAGAACAGCCCGGGGTTGAGTTTGATCGAGGAGTGCGTCAAATTTCTGCGCCACATTCCAGGCCGAGCAAATATATTCCCTGAAAAGATAACGAGTCGATTCATCATCATTCAGATGGTGGACTCTCAGCACCCATCGCAGCCCCGGCAGACACAACGCCCCGAGCGGAAGTTCGTGATGCGTGAAACGTGATAACTGGTCAATGCTTAAATCAGCAATGGCTTTTACAAGTTCGGGATCTCGCTGAAAATTAAACCATCTCACACCACTATGGAGTGCAGGAGCTTGCTCCTGCATATCGGACAGCAAGCTGTCCGACTCCATAGTTTTTAGTCCAGCATACAAAGTTTTCGACTGATACACACATGATTTACAAGGCGGAGCTTTTTGCACGGTATCGCGATTCGTTCCAAGCACGCAATAACTCATGCCGGAGTCACATGCAAAATAAACGACCGGAATACCCTGCAAACGAAAGGCCCACGAGGTCAGCAGATGAAATCCGCTGTTCCATGAAAGATCATCAATGCCCGTGGATGCCTTAAAGAAAACGACAGGCGCGCCAGCGGACTGCGGTTCACTGCGGGCCACTTCACGCGCTACAGATGCGATCTTGAGATTATTAAGCCGGCGGACAAGTCCGCGCTTGATGCGTTGGGTGAAAAATTCAGAGACACAATTCATAGTTGCGTATTATACGGCATACAAGTACATCAGGGATTTCAGCGGGTAAAGGCGGGGACTCCGCCGTTGAGAGTCAAGGTTTAATTCTGCGAACCCTATATCACTCCATGCCTGATAGAGATTGCCTTCCTTCAATTTAAATTCGCCAGCGGCAGATTGCATCAAGATGCGATAATCAGCCAATTGAAACCAGCGGACATTTTCCGCGAGGGTCAGCCATTCGGCGCGCAGGTTTCCTTCTTTCACCAGCAATTCATCATTCATATTTAGAATACCGAGGCGCACGTCGGTTAATTGAAAAGCCTTCACGCCCTGCGCCATTTGCTCCCATTCTGCAGAGAGCAAACCTTCGTTTGCAAACAGCACGCCTTGAGAATCCACAACGGCCACACGGTTATCGTTCAGTTGAAAGGCAGATACATTTTGCACGACCAGAGTCCACTCATTTGTTAATTCATCCTGTTTGATAAAGAGGTCGCCGCTTTCGGTTAAATATTCCAGCCTGTGATCTGAAACCGAAAACATGCGGACGCGTTCCGCTTGTAAAGTCCATTCGCTATTTACATCTTCTTTAACAAGCAGGTTTCTGTTTTGATCGAGAATGGCGATGCGGGTATTTGAAACTTGAAACTCGGTGATATTCTCTGCCAGAGTCTTCCAGCCTAAGCCCTCATCATTTACCAGCAAACGATTCATCGCATCCATGACAATAACGTGCTCACCATATAAGCGGATCTGTTTTAGTCCCTGCGCATCAAATATCTCAATCGGGTCTGCTTCGCCCTGTTTGATGAATAATCTTTCAGAAGTGGTATATAACGCCACGCGTTTGTAATCAGGATTCGGATTAATGCAAATGGATTGATCAAGCCACATACAGCCGAGCCAGGGCGCTTCGTCACGTCCCCACGGATTAACGAAGTTGGTATAGCTGCGTAAATCAAGCCCGGTTTCAAAATGCAAATGTGAATTGATGCTCTGGTCGTAGATCGTCCCGACCTGTGTACCCTGTGCAACATCAAGGTTTTCAACCAGCAAAGCATTGTTGATTTCAATATGCATATAGGTGGTGTACCACTGCCGCCCGTCTACACATTGATGCGCTTCATCCCATGTGCCGCCGAGGCAATGCTTCAAGACGATCATGGTCGTCATCCCTGAAAAACGCCACGTTTGCACTTTGCCATCCGCAGCGGCGTAGACGGGCGTGCCGGCGGGCGCTTTGATATCCGTCCCTTCGTGGCCGTTCGCGCCGACGTTGTTATCTGTCGAATAGCATTCAACCATCTCAAAGTTATGCGGATCAGCCTGCGCCTTATCCTGCTCTTCAGGAATGGACAGATCGCGCCAGTAGGGATGGGAGTCCATGTTCAACAGATACCCGAACATCGGCGGACATTGATAGCCGGCGTTCAGTCCCAGGTAGTTCCATGTCCACGGGGAGTTGGGGTATTGTGAAATGCGCGCCGTGCCGATATACGAGGGCATGGGCCAGGCAAGAAAGACGGGCTGGTCTGCCAGTGCCAGTGAAACAGCGGTTGCGGTGGGGACGGGAATAGTTGGCGTGGCCGTTGAAATTTGCGCCGGCTGTGCAGTGGGTGTTGGCGCATCGTCCACGGTCACTGGTTCTGCGGGCGGATTTCCGCAGGCGGATAAAATAAAAATTGCGATCAGAAGGCAGGGAAAAACTTTTCTCATCAAACACCCCATTCTAGATTATGAAAGTCACACGGGGCGATCCTGTGAAAGAAGCGCCCCGTGCGTTATATGTGTTACCAATCGTTGTTCTTTTCATACCCCAATCTTACCAATAAATCACCAGCCACATCCTTGAATAGTTTTTTGTGTTCGTCGGTGAAGTGTTGTTTCCATCCGCCGGTTTTGCCGGAGCGGAAGGTGTGACTCTTTTTGGGCTGGATCGCATCCACTAAAACAGACAATGCCTGTGGGCGTGGAGTGGGGATTTTGTAACCGGTCTTTTCCACTTCATCGAGCATGGCGTTTAATGTGACATCGCGATTGTTGATCAGGTCTTCAAAGCGCAGGCACATCACATTTTTTTGCTCGAGCCATTGAAAGACACCTTCATATCTTTGTTTAACGCTGACCATTTTTAATCCGTCACGGTCAATGCCGGTGATGGCGACATTTAATCTCGCGCCAAAATCAGGCAGTGAGTTGTAGTAGTCGTGCATTCCGTGCTCACCGTGCATATCGGTCGCGAAGAAGACTTGCGAGACGAGCATATCTCTCGGGTCGCGATAAATAAAATAGTTGACGCGCCCTGTTTCAGTTAAGAAAGATGCGTTCTCGGGGGTGGCATCCAGATAGCCCCAGCCGATCACGCCATTTTTCAGAGTATGTAAATCCGTCTAAAATATCGTCTGCCGTCCGCCGTCCACCGTCTTTCTTTATTGTGCTGATCGGGTCTGCTTCAACATAACGATAGGGCATGATCTGCGTGAAGCCGTTGAGAATTTGCAGCAGCAGATGCGATCCGCTTTTGGGTTTGGAGTTGCCGAAGATGGGCGGGGCTTCATGAAAAGAAAACCGCTTCCATCGCAAAATGGCTTGAGCGGTTTTTCCTGCGGGGCGCAGCGTTCGTCTAATTTTTTGTGTGAGTACCATAATTATTTACCGCAGAGACGCAAAGAGCGCAGAGAAAAACTCAGCGAACTCTGCGCCTCTGCGGTTCAAATACTATTCATTTACAATGCGGCGGAGTTTTTTCATTGAACCTTTTTCAGATTCATAAACTTTCTTCACGCCATCACCCAGCGCGGCTTCTGTCACGCGGATGTATTTCACGAGTTTCTCAAAACCGCCGGGTTCCACAGATGCGGCCTGATCGCTGCCCCACATGGCGCGGTCGAGTGTGATGTGACGTTCGATGGAAGTTGCGCCGAGAGCAATGGCAACCGCTGAAGGCACAAGCCCTACTTCGTGGCCGGAATATCCGATGGGATTATTCGGGAATTCATTGCGCAGGGTTTCGATCATTTTGAGATTCAATTCTTCAGGTTCGCAGGGATAGGTGCTGGTGCAGTGCATGATGACAAGATTGTCCACACCAACCGCGTTCACGCCTTTGTAAATTTGATCCATGGTAGACATGCCGGTTGAAATGATGATCGGCTTGCCGGTCTGGCGGACACGCTTCATCAGGTTGTGATCGGTGAGCGAAGCGGAAGGAACTTTGTAAGCGGGAGTGTCAAATTGTTCCATGAAATCCACCGAGGGTTCATCCCAGACGGAGACCATCCAGTCAATTTTCTTTTCCTTGCAATAGCGGTCGATCTCGCGGTATTGCTCTTCGTTGAATTCAACCTTGTAACGATAATCGAGATAGGAAATATAACCCCAGGGGGTTTCGCGCATTTGTTTTTGTTGTTCGGGCGGTGTGCATACATCGGGTGTGCGCTTTTGAAACTTCACCGCATCGGCGCCGGCGTGAGCGGCGGCATCAATAATTTTCTTGGCAACATCCAGATCGCCATTGTGGTTAATACCCACTTCTGCGATGACATAAGCAGGGTGACCATCACCCATCATTCGGTTTCCAAATTTAATTTCACGAGCCATTTTTATTTTTCTCCTGGAATTCTTTCAAAATTAAATCGCACAGTTCACGTAAAGCGCCAAAACCGCCCTTTGTCTTCAACACATGGTCGGCAGCCTGTAAAACTTCCGGGTAGGCATCTGCAACTGCTACAGACCAACCTGCGATCTCATAACACGGCAAATCATTAAAATCATTGCCGAGATAAACGACCTGCGAAGCATCAATATTTTTTTCTGTCAAATGTTTTTTTAATGCCTCCCCTTTTTCATGCAGACCCATTCCATGAACTGCCGCAATATTCATCTTTTTTGCACGAGCGCTAACAACCGGATTTACCTCGGACGACAGGATCATGACATCAACTCCGTACTCGCGCAGCTGTTTGATGCGCATCGAATCGGACCGTGAAGCTGCCACTGTTTCTTTGCCATTTTCATCAATCCAGACTCTGCCATCGGTCAGGACACCGTCGAAGTCAGTGACGATCAACTTGATTATCTCAGGCATGGCACGGCGGGGGTTTCCTGGAGAAACCATTTCAAGCCCGCTGTAGACGAGGGCTTCATACTTCGTCCAATCGGGCAGGGTGTCAATATCCACTGTATATTTGGGGTCGATCAACAGCGGATAAATCACATCGCCGGTCAATGATTTCTTTTGTGTGATGGTCAGATCGCGGATCGCATCAATATGACCAGTCTGCCAATAGACAGGCGGAAGAATTTGGCGCGGCGCGTTATAGGGTTCATCTATGCCGTCCACTACGAGTAATTGATTTAATGGTTTTCCTTCGCCATTAAATCGCCACATTTTAAATGGATTTTGTGCAGCAGGTACAACACCGCGCACGCAATCGGCATCTTCATGTTCAAGCAAAATACGAATTGCATCATCCACCATCGTCAACGGGCGGACGGGTGATGTGGGGCGCAATTGGATAACGATCTCGGGGCGGTAGCCTTCCACATCTTCGAGCCATTTGAGCGCGTGCTCAAAAACCGGCAGGTCGGTGGTTTTATCCTGTGCCAGTTCAGCCGGGCGCAGGAAGGGAGTCTCGGCTCCCCACTGACGGGCCACGGCTGCGATCTCTTCATCATCCGTTGAGACGATGATGCGCGTGACCAACTCCGATTGTTTGGCAGCGGCGATGCTCCACGCGATCAATGGATAACCGGCGAAGGAGCGGATGTTTTTGCGCGGGATTCCCTTGGAACCGCCGCGAGCAGGGATAATGGCGAGGATTTCAGTCATAATCAGACCATGGACGGTGGACGATAGACCACGGTCAGCGGTCTTTGGTCCACGATCGGTTTTACCACGCCGTCCAGCCGCCGTCTACGATGACGTTGTTGCCGGTCATGTAGGAGGATGCTTCAGAAGCGAGGAATAATAAGGCGCCGTTCATTTCATCTTTCTTTGCCATGCGTCCCAGAATGGTTTTGGCGGAATAATTCGTTACGAAATATTCTTCATGATTATTGAACACGCCGCCCGGAGTGAGCGCATTGACGCGGATCTCTGTCCCGGCGTAGTAGGCAGAGAGATACTTGGTAAAACCCATCACGCCCGCTTTGGTGGTGGTGTAATAAACCGGTTTATAAGCCACACGCTTGCCGTCTTTAATGTAGATGCGCTGATCGGGGCCGTTGAGTCCGTAGGTGGAACAGATGTTGATAATGCTGCCTTTTTTACCCTGCGCGATCATTTGTTTAACACAGGCCTGTGTCACAAGGAACATGCCGGTCAGATTCACATTCAGCGCCGCGTTCCACAGATCAAGCGGATAGTCTTCAAAGGCGCCGGGAGCGATTCCTTTGGATGCAGCGTCGGGGTCGAACTTTGGATCGAGGGCCGCCGAATTTACCAGAACGTCGAGCCGGCCAAAGGTCGAAAGAACCGTGGCGGCCATCGCGTTGACAGAGTCAGGCTGGGTGATGTCGGTTGCGATTCCGACAGCTTTGTATCCATCTTTGGTGAGCCCATCCGCCACTTTTTTAGCGGCGTCACCATTTAGATCAACAACCGCAACAGATGCGCCGGCTTCGGCGAGGGTCTTGCAAAACTCTGTGCCGAGCAGACCCACTCCGCCTGTGACAACGGCCACTTGATCTTTCAAACTAAATTTATCAAAAATTGTCATTTGATTTCCTTATGGATTTGCTGTGTAAATTGTATCGCCGTGTGTATCGTGCGCGAGATATAAACCGTCGGCGAGTTGTGTATAAATGGATTGCACATCTTCATCTTCTGCGCCAAATTTGAACAACGCAAGAACGGCGTTTCCTGAAAGCACATCCTGTTGAAGCTCGATCACGCCTTCTTCGTATCCACCACGCGGCAAACCGGTGACAGGGTCGATCAGGTCGGGCAAGACATAGCCGGGACGATTCGTGTACAGATAAACAGGGCCGGGCTGATTGGTATAGATGCGGATACCCTCAGGCAATTCGCTCAGAAAATCCATCGCTTTGGAATCATACCATTGGAAGGACGCGTAGCCTTGTCCGCTTTTGTGGAGTTTGGTCACGACGCCGGAGAGATCGTAGAGTGAAGAGATAAAAATAAAAAGCGCAGTAAAAACAACAAACCCGCGCCAAAGAAATGTCACGCCTGTTCCACAGCCAATTTCCAAACAGTACGAGCAGGATCAGCAGGGCGACATACACCGGCGATAGAATACGCAGTTTAAATTTTGTACTCGCGTCAAACAACATCATGGACGAAATAATGGAAGCCAGATAACCGAAGACATAAAGTGCGTTTGTAAAAGATAAAACTTCAGGTCTTCCACTGGCCGGTTGAAAAAATTTCTTTAATCCCTTATATACAACCCAAATCAGCAAAGCGAGCGTTATTAACGAAAGAAAACCAATAAACACATTCGGATCTTTTGTAACTTCACGCCGCCATGTTTCGACAGGGATGAAAAACGCTGAAAGATTATAGATTCCGGTTTCGATGTTTTCCGCCGAAAGCGGATGATAGACCAGTGTGCGATTTGTGGCATTGTCGGCGACGAGCTTGTTACGGAGGCTCCACGCGAGAACCAGGGGCATAAAACTGGCAAGAAAAATTCCGGCGCTGATTAACTTTTTCTTCCATGTATCGTGCAGAAGAATTAACGCAACGAGGAAGGTTGCAAGAAGAGCAAGTCCGGCGTAACGTGTTAAATAAGTGAACGCGGTAAGGACGCCTGTGGAGATCAGCCATGTGGAGTCAGGCAGCTTGCTGCCAGATGCAGGAGCAAGCTCCTGCACTCCAGAATACGCTTCATAATATTTAGAGAAAGTGAGGAACGCGGCGAGACTGAAAAAGATATAGAGCGGCTCGCTCATGGCTACAGCATGAGTATTGAACAACGAAGCATTGACCGTGAACAGTAAAGCCAATACCACGCCCGCAATTTGTGAGCGGGTCATGCGCCAGCCGATGATACCAAGCAGAAATGCATTTGCGCCGAATAATAACGCGTTAAGAAAACGCGCGCCGCGCAGAGGATCAAGTCCGCTGAGACCGATCAAAGCCAATAGAGATGAAAAGCCGGGGGGAAAGTGTGTAACAGGACCATTACTTGCAAGCCATGCTTCGCGATATCCTTGCCCGCTGAGGATGCTGCGCGCGCCTGCAATATATCCGATCGAGTCATCTGAAAGCCCAAGTCCTTCGGGCGTGCTGTAAAGTAATACACCGAGTGCGCTCAGGGCAATCAAACCGAGAGCAATCAAGAAAAGAGACTGGGGTTTCAGATATTGTTTCATTCAGGAAAAATCACAGAGACGCCCCCATCCCCGTCCCTTCCCCCAATTTCTTGGGGGAAGGGAGTTGGCCGTCTCTGCGATAAAAAATCAATTACGCTTGTTTGCCAATGTAGCCTTGTGCTTCAAGGTAGGCAACCACAATACGCGCATTTTCTTCTGCAGATGCCCCAAAGCCCTGCAATGTGATCTCAGGTTCGATCGGCTGTTCGTATGGATCATCCACGCCGGTGAAGCCCATTGGCTTGCCATCGACCATGGCCTGACGTGCTTTGGCATATAAGCCTTTCACATCACGCTGTTCGCAGACTTCGACAGGGGTGTCCATATAAATTTCGATGAAGTTCTCGCCGACCATCTTGCGCGCTTCTGCACGAGTGGCGCGGTAGGGACTGATGGCAGCACAGATCACTGCACCGCTCGCGTGGACAATTTCACCAGCCACGAAGCCAATGCGGATGATGTTGGTATCGCGGTCTTCCTTGCTGAAGCCGAGACCCTTCGAAAGATGGGTACGCACAACGTCACCATCGAGGATGGCGATCTCACGTCCGCGCTCGAGCAGCAGGGTGGTGAGCACTTCAGTTGTGGCGCTCTTGCCTGATCCGCTCAAACCGGTGAACCAGATACAAAAGCCCTGCTTGTGGCGCGGAGGATACATCTCGCGCAAAATTTCAGCAGTCTCAGGGCGGGTGAACCATTCAGGTAATAACTTGCCCTTGGCAAGATAGTCATCGCGGACTTGTGTACCGGAGATGTTCGCAACTTTCGCGCCCTTGGGTACATCTTTTTCTTCAACATAACGAGCTTCATCGGGAAGGTAGACCAACATTTCGAAAGGAACCATCTTGACGCCGAGTTCGGATTCGTACTTGGTCATCAATTCCTGCGCATCATACGGACCGTAGAACGGCTTGCCGCTCGAATCATTTCCCGGCCCTGCGTGATCGCGGCCAACGATGAAGTGATTAGCGCCATGATTACGGCGGATGATGGCATGCAGCAAAGCTTCCTTCGGGCCTGCCATGCGCATGGCCAATGGAAGCAGGCTGAGCATGGTGTCTTTCTTGTCGTAGTAATTATCAACCAATGCCTTGTATGTGCGGACACGGGTGTAATGATCCACGTCACCGGGCTTGGTCATACCAACCACAGGGTGAACGATCAATGAACCTTTCACTTCGGCAGCGGCGCGCTTGGTCAGTTCTTCGTGAATGCGGTGCAAAGGATTGCGGGTCTGGAAAGCGACAACGTTGTCGTGTCCCATTTCTTCGAGCATGGCACGCACCTGAGCAGGTGTATGACGTAAATTTACAAAGTCATAATATTTGGGGAGATTTACAACTTTCAACGCGCCGGAAATGCAGACCTTGCTCCAGCGGGCCATTTCAGAAACCATCGGGTGCTTCGAGTCAGTTGAACCATAAGCGTGCGCGGCTTCGGCTTCGGCATCCCAGTGATAGACTTCTTCGAGGGTCAAGACCGCGATCAGATCAAAGTTTGCGCTGCGCAATGCCAATTCTTCGCCCACTGTCGGCAGTTCTTTAGGATCAGCTGTCAGGGTGATGGGAAGCGGGAAGAGGGTTCCATCCGCAAGGCGCATTTCTTTGAGCACGCGATCATAATCGGCTTTGCCCATGAAAGTTGTCAGCGGAGAAAATCCGCCGGTGGCGATCAATTCAAGATCGCACATGTTGCGCATGGTGATCTTGATCGAAGGAAGTTTGCCTGCGCGGGCGAGCAGTTCTTCACGCTCTTTGCCTTCAACCACCAGGTTGACCAGTTTGCCGCCATAAGGGGTAATCAGATTTGCTTTTGCCATTTTTTTTCACTCCATAAAAAGTATAACTTCGGAAGTCTTTTCGGAGTCTTTCCATCTAAATAGACATCCAAAGTTTGATTATTTTCCAAACACAAGCGCAAATTATACTCCAAAATTCAGTCAATGAATTTTGGTTTCCTCAAAATTAGTTGAAGTCTCAATTCGGCTGGCTGAGATATAATCCCAATCATGAATTCCAAATATCTGCGCAACTTTTCTTTCGGCCTGATCGTCATCGGCTACATTTATTATATCTATCGTTACATTATCGCCACCAGTTTTTTGATCGGCGGCACAACCTATTACGTACTCTTCGACGACGCCATGATCTCAATGCGCTATGCCTATAATCTCGCGCACGGTCTCGGCCCGGTTTGGAATGCCGGCGAACACGTCGAAGGTTTCACCAATCCGCTTTGGGTGGGAATCATGGCGCTCGTGCATCTTCTGCCAATCGGATTAAATCAAACCAGCCTTGTGATACAGATCATTGGCGCATCTTTCCTAACCCTCAACCTGTTCCTCGTTAAAAAGATTACCGAACATTTTACAAACGACCTCTTCGTCATGCTCGCCGCTGTAGCATTGACAGCGTTCTACGCGCCGCTCAACTCTTATGGATTGCTCGGCATGGAAGTGAGTCTGCTGGTTCTGATGTTAACCGCGGTCATCTGGCTGATCTTGAAGAACGGCAATCGTTTCGCGATTTCAATTTATATTTTGCTCGCCCTTTCAACCTTCGTCCGCTTTGACATGGCGGTCCCCTATCTTGTCATCTTCGCAGTCTTGTTCATCACACAGAAAGAAAACCGCAAACAACACCTGATCTGGGGGCTGGGACTGCTCATCCTCTCATTAGGCGGGCAAACCCTTGCACGTTATTTATATTACGGCGCACTCCTCCCAAACACCTACTACCTAAAAGTGGAAGGCTGGCCGCTGACCCTGCGCCTCCTGCGCGGACTGTACGCGCTGATCCACTTTGCCTATTATTCAAACTGGGCGCTGATCCTGCTGCCTTTCACGCTCTTCCTCTTCCGCCGTGACTGGAAAGTGACCCTGCTGGCCCTCATCCTCACCGGACAGATCGCCTACTCTGTTTATGTGGGCGGCGATGCCTGGGAGAATCACGGCGGAGCGAATCGCTACATTGTGATCGCCATGCCGGTCTTCTTTATCACCTTTAGCTGGGCTGTGGCCGAACTGCTTAAGAAAGCAGTAAATCAATTTATTACGAATAAGTTTGAAATAAAAGTTTATGGAATACTATGGCGTGCGGTCTTCGTAGTCCTTTTTGTGTTCTCCATTCTCAACTTCAACGCCCTGATCGGCGAGTGGAAATCCATAGAACGCTGGAACTTTGCGCGCCGCCCCGATTATGTGGCAGGCAGTGACCGTAATTTACAAGTTGCGCTTTCGATCGAAAATGTCACCACGCCCGGCGCATCGGTGGCAGTGATCGGCGCAGGGACGATCCCCTATTTATTGCCCGACCGCTACGCGATTGACATCCTCGGCAAGGCAGACCCCTACATCGCGCATCAAAACGTACGCACGCCGATGAGCATCGTGGATGTACCGTCCATGCGGCCCGGTCACATGAAATGGGACTACGCCTACACCTTCGGCGAACTCAAACCCGATGTGATCGTCTCGATCTGGGAAGGGACAAACGCAGAAGCCGCGCCCTATTTGGAAAAAGATTATGTCTATGCGGTCATCGGGGAGGGAATCAAAGTGTATCTGCTAAAAAACTCGCCCAATATTCTATTGGGATAAAGTGGTAATAAAATAGACATCTTGTATAAGTAAAGCGTTGTAGACCACAAAGACACAAAATCACAAAGACACTAAGTTTTTTTCTTCGAGTCTTCGAGGCTTTGTGTCTTTGTGGTAATAAAAAGAGCGATGGGTTTTGACCATCGCTCTTTTTTATACACTCGCAATCCGGATCGCGGACTTTAGTCCGCGTTGCAATCGTGAAGATGTAAACACAAAGCGCGGACTGAAGTCCGCACTCCTGTTGTTTTCTAGCTTAGCTTAACCAGCTTTTCAGTCTTTTGAGATTCATACGCCGCGAGCGCCATTCTTAAAGCTTGTATGCCGTCGTTCAAATCGCATACGGGTTGCGCATCTCCGCGAACAATATCAATAAAGTGTTTTGTCTGCGCGATGAACAATTGATTACGCTCGAATCCTTCAGGCGGGGAAAATGATTCAGAAACAGGAGCAGGCGGCAGATCTGAATAGGAACCGAAGGGAGCGGGCATTTTTTGAAGGTGCAGAATGCCGTCGGTGTTGTCCCATTTTAAAGTGCCGTCCGTCCCGACAATTTCCAAACGATGCACAGGCGGGCGTTGGAAATAATTAATATGCACGCCGCCAATTGCGCCGCTGGAAAACTTTAAACCGATCTCGGCCACATCTTCAACATCCATCTCAAGCGATGAAAGATGTTCGTTGAAAGACCAGAGCGAATTCACATCGCCCAGAATAAAACGCAAATAATCCAGCGGATGTGTGAGCGTGACGATCACGCCGCCGCCGAGATCCGCGCGCGCGGCATAGCTCTGACGATAATCTTCCCACGGATGCCAGTTGGGCAGATACTCACCCCAGCGCACATGGACAGTTAACACCTTGCCCAGTGTGCCCGCTTGAATTAATTCACGCGCCTTGTTGAGCGTGGGATGATAGCGAAACTGAAAGCCGACGAGAATCCTGCTTCCACTTTTTTGCGCGGCGTTTTGCAATTCATCCAATCGCTCGAGTGAATGCGACACGGGTTTCTCAAGCAAAATATGACAGCCCGCTTCCGCCGCAGGAATCGCAACATCCAAATGCAGCGCCGTTGGATTCGCAACGATCACCGCGTCAGGTTTGTGTTTCTTCAACGCTTCGTGCAGATCGGTCTCAACGGGATAGCCCGCGAGTTCATCATCTGATAATGTGGCGCGATGCGAACGCAGCAGCACAATATCTTTTTCACCCAAGCGCGATCAAATTTCGAAAATGACGGCGTCCAATGGAGCCGAGTCCGGCAATGAGAAATTTCATTTTGATTTCCTGTAGGGGCGGGGCTTGTCCCCGCCCTTTTTGTTGTATAAAAACCGGATTGCAACCATTGGGCGACCACAAGGGTCGCCCCTACGATTGATTACCAATTTAAATCTTTTTCATATTTCCATCGAACCAGCATCTCGCCCGCGACTTCTTTGAAAACGGATTTATCTTTCTCCGTGAAAAGCCGTGACCAATTTCCGGCCTGACCTTTGGGGAGGAAGGACGCGATTCCTTCATTCCTTTTGGCCTGCCACTCCTCATCGGGATTCGACGACATTTCGGCTTTGATCTTCTCCCCCAATTCCGCGTGGACAGTTTTCACGCCGAGGAAGTTCCACAGTTTGCTCATCTCATCAAACGGGACGGAAAGCAGATCTTCGTAACGCATTCCAAAATAATGATCGCCGAATAATCTACGGGCTTCGTCTTCGGTTTCTTTTAAATTTAAAACCCAGCCTTTGGCCACTCGGCGGATAAATGACTCGGTGAAGATCGAGCGTGTGCCATTCGTGAACGGGGTCTGGTCCTTGCGTAAATCTTCGATAATGCGTTTATCTTCCGCGCTCAGGAATTTTGATTCTTCTACAAAATTACGGAAGCGTTCCGAGATCAACACATCACGTCCATCGCGGACAATGTAGACGAGTTTCGCATCAGGATACACCGCGTGCATATCGCGCACAGCCTGCCCGTGGATCGTGGACGAAGGGCTCTTGTCACCGACGATCATTTTCCCTTCGCGGGCGGCATCACGCTCCAGAATAAAATCGGCAGCGGAGCGCAAGACAAGCGGAGATAAATCCTGTCCCTGATTCCAGCGGTTCGATTTGCGGGTCAGCCATTCTTCGGCTTCGGGCGTATCCACCAGTGACTTAAGTAGCGGCCGACGGGTGAAGAAGTGCGCCTGATAATTGCAATGCACTTCGGGATGGATGCGCGCAAGACGCATCAGAAGCGTTGTCCCTGAGCGGGCGTGGCCGAAAATAAAGAACTTCTCGCGCGGAAAGAATTGTTTGATCTCCGCCACTTCTTCAAGTGTGATGGCCGGGATGGGATTGCGCTTGTTCTTTTTTGGGTCACCCTTGATGAGGATGCGAGCCGCGGTTTTGAAACGAGAAAACATGATTATCGAAACTCCAGATTATCTTTTCCAGTTCAACATCACCAGCCCTGCAAAACAAACCAGGATGCCAGTGATATTGACCCAGCTTAATTTATCTTTGAAGACGAAGATCGCCACAGGGACGAGGATCAGCGAAGCGACTACATTGGTCAACACGGCGGCCACGCCGAGATTCCAGCCGGCGCGATAGACGAGCAGGAAGCCGAATTCGATTCCGACCACGGCAACGGCCAGCAGGAAACTGGCCCAGTTGAGATTCTTAACTCGGAGGCGAATCCATTGTCGGCGGGGAAAAGAAGCGCGACGATCAATGTGATGCCGAGCGCGACCGCATACGTCACAAGCAGGGAAATGGCGAAGTTAATGTTCGATGGGACACTCTTGGCACTAAAGTGATACAGCGCGCTGGAACAGATCGCCAGCGTGATCGAAAAGTAAAACAGGAACATGCTTTTTTGTCCGGTCACAATATCCACCGATCAGAATTTATTTGAATGCGATCACTTCGGTGCCGATCACAATATCCGGCTCTGCGTTTGGATCGCTGACGCATAAATTTTCAAGAGTCTGTGCCGTGGAAGGACTGCTTCCATCGACCCACGCATACGCCCAGTAACATCCCGCCAGCACTTTGACGACGGCAGTATCAAATTCTCCCATTGTGTAAGAGTAGGTAACACATTCGCCATGCACATTGGGGGAATTCATTCCAAAAGAAAGATTAACATTTCCGCCGGATACATTCACAAATTTTACCGGCACCAGCACGCCTTTTGATACCACCGGGGGTGGTTGGTTACAGGCGCTCTCCGTGTTGACGGCTGTCGCGGGCACAAAGGTCGGGACGAATGTAAATGTAGGCAGCGGCGCAATGGTATTTGTTGCAGTCGGCGGGACTGGTGTTGCTGTTGCCGTAGGCAGTGCGGCCTGGGTCTGTGTGACGGCGAGCCATGCATTGGCGGCGGCTGTGCCCTGCAAGTCTTCAACCGTTAATGTTGGTGTGGGAGCCGGGCCGCAGGCGGACAATGCCATAACGATCAGCATGGAAATAATAAAAAGAAACTTTATCTTCATTTTTTTCTCCTTAGGGATATTTTTACCACAAAGGTACTATAAGAACCAAAACATTTATTATTAGGCTTCAATTTGCCTGTGTTATACTCTCGAAATTATAGGCTTGTTCATGACCTCTTTTAAGGTGTTTTTTTGCAGGACAGCCGCGAGACGCTTTTACACACCGATGGTCACAAGTTATTTACCTGATTAAAACTTTTGGGGAATTTCCCTTTTTGTTTTGGCAGGCAAAATCTATTTTAGTAAATCATCAAACATCTATCTCCAAATAAACATCCAAGAAATCAGGTCATCTAAAATGCTTAAGAAAAACACCCCCATTCTTCTCTCCACCATTAAAAGTTACGCAGGGAATAATTCACTGCAAATTCTTTGCTACGTTGCTATATTAATTATTGCAGCTACAACCTTCATCTTTCAAAGCAAAGTTATTGGTCTGGAAGGCGGTTACGACGATCAACAGCCCAACCATCATGGCTGGGTAACTGCAAATACATTGGCCATCATCAGCAAGGCAACGCCAGAAAATTATTTTGTGGGTTACGCGCTGGCATCCAGAGATGACCAAAACAATTTTCATTATGAGTATTTTGACCGTTACCCTGTTTTTTTCAGCGCAGTGTTCAATCGCATATTATCTCTCAGCGACACACTGGCTGAAAAATTGCACCTCGCCCGACAGGTGATGGATTTTATTTTTCTAGGAACCCTGATCCTTGCCTTTTTAATAGTGGATAAATTGATCAACAACAAGCCGCTATCGCTAGCCATAGCATTGCTGGTATTTTCCAATCCCTATTTACTTTGGTATAAAGACATGGTTCATTTCGATCAGCCTGCCCTGTTCGGCTTTTTGCTTCTGATCTATGCCCTCGCCTTGTACAAATTTGACGGCGTGAAGACACTGTTATATGTTTCAACATTTATCGCAATCGGGCTGGGACGGGGATACGCATCCTATTCCATTTTGATGTTATGGCTCGCGTTCGAAGCATTTATGATACTCAAAATCAAGGGTGTGGATATTAAGAAAAGGTCAAAAGCATATTCAGGCACCCGGCATTTCTTCTGGTAGTGCTTGCAATTGCCTGGGGCGGAAGCCTCTTAACTTACAACGTGATCATTGAAGCACACACAAGAAATGTATCTATTGTACAGACCAGTATTTTACAAAGCGCCAGATACAGATTATCCCTCAACCCAAAGTTCAATCAGGAAAATGAAGATGTTATCAATTTTCCAAGTTTTGTAGAAAGTCAGGTAAATAGAATTATTCAGTGGTCGTTCCCTGTAAAAGAGATGCCCATGGGATATGCAGGGAACCTGTTCCTGCTGGGAATTATGATCGCAGCCATTGGAATCACCATCTGGAAACAAACGGCCGACAGAAGGATGATCTACTTGATTCTGACGTTATCAGGTTTCGTCTGGCTCTTCCCACTTAGGAATCTGGCCGCATTTCACGATTACACAGCCATGTACTATATTGGTATTCCGCTGGTGTTTTTCATATCAATATTTACAACGCTAAATTCCTCAAAAATAGTGTCAACGCTTCTACTCATAGCAGGTCTGGCCATTTATATTTCAAATGTTGTTCAAACACGAGACTGGCATGAAAATAACGCAGGGCAGGCCGATGCTTATGTATATGACCTTGACCATATTCTCGAAAAGATAGACGGAAAAGGAAATAATGTAAATATGGCTGAAGTAATTCCGTATGGACCGTTCCCGCCCGGGTTTTATTTTAGTGAACAATATCTTTCGTCTAAAAACGCGGCTGATTATATTGTTTCAAGAAACAGAAATTTATTGCCAAATAATTTAACCCCCGATAACAAGATCATATTTTTATTTGAGAAGTAATCAATCATTTTTACGCTTAAAACAATAAGTCCTGACCCATATTGTTTATGGATCCCCGATCGGGTGATGTGACACCTGCGGCGGAATTCGTCGACGACCCTCGACGTTGTTGCCCCGGATGGACGACCCGACCGAGCGACTGATCACCCCGACGTTCATCGCGATCACCCTGTCGACGTTCGCGTACTTCATGTCGCTCGGGTCGCTGCTCCCGACACTGCCCCGGTTCATCGAGGAGGAGCTCGGCGGAAGCAGTGTCGCCGTCGGGTTCGGCATCGGTACGTTCGCGATTGCCGCCGCGATCCTGCGGCCGTTCGCCGGTCGGCTCGGCGACCTGCGAGGCCGGCGCATCCTCATCGTCGGCGGCTCGTTCCTCGTCGGCATCTCGGTGTTGGGGTACACCTTCGTCGACTCGCTCACGACGCTCCTCGTGCTGCGGTTCGTGACCGGGGTCGGCGAGGCGGCGATGTGGGTGGGCGCGGCGACGGCCATCCAGGACATGGCACCCGAAGCTCGTCGTGGTGAGGCAGCGTCGTACTTCTCGGTCGCCCTGTACGCCGGTCTGGCGTTCGGCCCGCTCGTCGGCGAAGCACTGGTCGACGGGCACGACTATCAGCCGTTGTTCATCGCGTCCGGCATCTCGGCACTCATCGCCAGCGCACTCGGGTTCTTCACCCCGTCGGCTGCGCCGGCCGACCCCCAGCCATTCCGGCTGTTCCACCCTGCGGCCGTCGCGCCGGGAGGCATCCTGCTCCTGGGCCTGCTCCCCTTCGTCGGGTTCAGCACCTACGTCTCGTTGTACGGCCCGAAGATCGGCATCGACGACGTCGCTCCCCTGCTCTTGTTGTACGGCGGGCTGGTGCTCGTGATCCGCATCGTCGCGGCCAAGGCACCCGACCGGCTCGGTTGGCGACGGGCGTCGACGATCGCGCTGTGCCTGCTCGGCGGTGCCGGGGCGATCATGGCGGCGTGGGGTGCCGCGCCGGGGTTGTGGATCGCCACGTTCGGCCTCGCGCTCGGCATGTCGTTGCTGTTCCCAGCCCTCATGTCCGCCGTCGTGGCGGACGTGCCGGAGAACGAGCGGGGCCAGGCCGTCGGCACGTTCTCGCTCGCGTTCGACCTGGCCAACGGCCTGGGCCCGGTGCTGCTCGGTGCCGTCGTTGCGATCTCGTCGTACCGCCCGGCCTTTGCCGTCGCCGCGGTCGGTGCGTTCGCCGGGCTGCTCCTCGTGAGCCGGATGGCGGGCCAGACCGCCGCGCTCACGTCCGCGGGAATCCCCCACGGTTCAACGGTGGAGGATTCCGTCCACCCCCCGACCTGAATCCTCCACAGTTCGACTGTGGAGGGTCAGGCGATGCCGTTCTTGTGGATGCGCTCGACCTCGATCTTGAGGATCACACGACCCTCGGGGCCGATCGGGTTGCCGTAGGGCGCACCCATGTACTTCTGGGAGAGCTCGTCGATGTGGGCGCGGGCCTCGTCGCCAGCGGCCGTGCCAACGACCTTCCCGCGGGCCTCGACGTACTGGTACGGGTTGTCGTTGTTGAAGACGCAGACGGTGACCCGCGGGTCGGCCTCGACGTTGCGGAACTTCTGACGACCGGCCTCGGTGTTGATGAGGACGTGCTCGTCGTCGGCGCCGACCCACATGATCTGGGTCTGCGGGTGGCCGCTCGGGAGGATGGTGGTCAGCGCGGCGAAATTCTTGCCCTGCGCGAGCGCCTTGAGGTCTGCGTCGATCGTCATGTGACCGAAGCTACTGCCGCTCGGAGGGGATCTCGGTCGCGGTGGTTGCCGATGACCCGATACGATGACCGATGCCCGTTCGCGGGGGTGTAGCTCAGTTGGCTAGAGCACCTGCTTTGCAAGCAGGGGGTCGTGGGTTCGAGTCCCATCTCCTCCACCAAGCGTGGCGCAGGTTCCCGGTGCCGATTCCGTCCGAACCTGACGACGTGCTCCGATGAACCGCGTCAGGCAGGTTCGGGGCCGCTGACCACGGTGAACGAGGTGAGCTTGGAACCGGCGGCCTGCGGGCCCGACGGGAGGTACTCGAAGTCGGTCGCCCGAACGACAGCGTTCCAACCGCCCAGGGGCGCGTCGGCGGGCATCTGGCACCGCGCTACCACCGTCACGGCAGCGCCCGCCACGAACGGGTCGCGTTCGCACTCGAGGTACCGCTGCACCTCGAGCACCCCGGGTGCACCGGTGTAGAGGCCGAACTCGACGCTCTGTACGGACTTGTCGTCGGTGACCACCGCAGTCATCGTGAACGCGTCACCAGCCATGATCGTCGTGGGCTCGACGACGACCGAATCCACCACCGGCGGACGCCACCCAGCCGGAGCCGGCTCGGGACATCCCGTCGCCGTGATCGACAACCCGGCCAAGATCGGAATCAGCACCCATCGCTTCATCGGAGCCCCCTCCACACCGAACGAACGTCCGGCGTCGGCCGACCGTACCGCACGTTCGGCCGGCTCCCTCACCTGCTGACGTACAGCGCGAGATGCTCGCCGGTGAGGGTCTTCTTCTTCGCCGCGACGAGATCGGCGGGCGTGCCCTCGAACACGACCTTGCCGCCGTCGTGGCCGGCCCCCGGACCGAGGTCGATGATCCAGTCCGCGTGCGCCATGACCGCCTGATGGTGCTCGATCACGATCACCGACTTGCCGGAGTCGACCAGCCGATCGAGGAGCCCGAGCAGCTGCTCGACATCGGCGAGATGGAGGCCGGTGGTCGGCTCGTCGAGGACGTACACCCCGCCCTGCTCCGCCATGTGCATCGCGAGCTTGAGGCGCTGACGCTCACCACCCGACAGCGTGGTCAGCGGCTGGCCCAGGCTGATGTACCCCAACCCGACGTCGTTGAGGTGCACGAGCAGCTTGTGCGCCGGGGGCACCGATGAGTCGCCGGGCCCGAAGAACTCGAGCGCCTCGCTCATCGGCATCGACAGCACCTCGCTGATGTCCTTGCCGCCGAACTTGTAGTCGAGCACGGAAGCGTCGAAGCGCTTGCCCTCGCACACCTCGCACGGACTCTCGACGGTCGCCATCACCCCGAGCTCGGTGTAGATCACACCGGCGCCATTGCAGTTGGGACATGCACCCTCGGAGTTGGCGCTGAACAGCGCCGGCTTCACACCGTTGGCCTTGGCGAACGCCTTGCGGATCGGCTCCAACAGGCCGGTATAGGTCGCCGGGTTGCTGCGACGCGACCCCTTGATCGCGCCCTGGTCGATCGACACGACACCCTCACGTCCGCCCACCGAACCGTGGATCAACGAGCTCTTGCCCGACCCGGCCACACCGGTCACGACCACGAGCACGCCGAGCGGGATGTCGACGTCGACGTCCTGCAGGTTGTTCGCGTTCGCACCGCGGATCTGCAGCGCCTCTCTGGACGTGCGAACCGTGTCCTTGATCGACGCCCGGTCGTCGAGATGCCTGCCCGTCAGGGTGTCGCTCGCCCGGAGACCCTCGACCGTGCCCTCGAACACGATCTCGCCGCCAGCGCTGCCTGCGCGAGGACCGAGGTCGACGACATGGTCAGCAATCGCGATCGCCTCGGGCTTGTGCTCGACGACCAACACGGTGTTGCCCTTGTCGCGGAGCTGGAGCAACAGCTCGTTCATGCGGGCGATGTCGTGAGGGTGCAGCCCGATCGTCGGCTCGTCGAACACGTAGGTCACGTCGGTGAGCGACGACCCCAGGTGGCGGATCATCTTGGTGCGCTGCGCCTCACCACCCGACAACGTGCCCGCCGGTCGATCGAGGCTCAGGTAGCCGAGACCGATCGAGACGAAGGAGTCGAGCGTCTGACCGAGGTTCTCGAGCAGCGGCCCCACCGACGGCTCGTCGAGCCCGCGCACCCATTCGGCGAGATCGCTGATCTGCATCGCACAGCAGTCCGCGATGTTCTTGCCGGCGATCTTCGACGAACGCGCACCGGCCGTCAGCCGAGTGCCCTCGCACTCCGGGCACGTCGTGAACACGACGGCACGATCGACGAACGCCCCGATGTGGGGCTGCATCGCCTCGCGGTCTTTCGAGAGGAACGACTTCTGGATCTGCGGGATCAGGCCGAGGAACGTGAGGTTGATGCCCTCGACCTTGATCTTGGTCGCCTCCTTGTAGAGGAGGTCGTCGAGTTCCTTCTTCGTGAACTTCTTGATCGGCTTGTCGCAATCGAAGAACCCACAGCCGTTGAAGATGCGGCCGTACCAGCCGTCCATGCTGTAGCCGGGAATGGTGATCGCGCCCTCGTTGATCGACTTGTTCTCGTCGTAGAGCGCGGTCAGATCGAAGTCGCTCACCGACCCCCGGCCGTCGCACCGGGGACACATGCCGCCCGTGATGGAGAAGCTCTCCTTCTGGCGGACCGTCTTCCCACCCTTCTCGTAGGTGATCGCCCCGCCTCCGCTCACCGACGGGACGTTGAACGAGTACGCCTGCGGCGACCCGATGTGCGGATCACCGAGCCGGCTGAACAGGATCCGCAGCATCGCATTGGCGTCGGTCGCCGTGCCGACCGTCGACCGGATGTTGGCACCCATGCGTTCCTGGTCGACGAGGATCGCCGTCGTCAGCCCGTCGAGCACGTCCACGTCGGGCCGCGCCATGGACGGCATGAAGCCCTGCACGAACGAGCTGTAGGTCTCGTTGATCATGCGCTGCGATTCCGCCGCGATCGTGCCGAAGACGAGCGAGCTCTTGCCCGAACCGGACACGCCGGTGAAGACCGTCAGCCGTCGCTTCGGAATCTCGACGCTCACGTCCTTCAGGTTGTTGACCCGCGCGCCCTGCACGCGGATCAGGTCGTGGCTGTCGGCGATGTGCGGCGTTCCGGCCGGCTGCTGGGACTTCGTCGCCATGGTGTACGTCTCTCCATCTGTCGGCCGGACCGCGAAACGCGGGCCAGCAGTTTCGCGGAGCGGCTGTGGCGCCGGGCGGGCGGTCAGGCCAGCCAGCAGCCGTCACGCATGAGGTCGCGGTCGGCCAGCTCGTTCTCCTCGCGCCACGCCTGGATCCGGCGGGGCGTCACGCGGAACCAGCGGTGGGGCGAGTCCGGCCGCCGCGGTTCGAAGCCCGTCCTCGCAGCGAACCGGTCGGCACGGTCCGCAGCGAGTGCGTCGATCCCAAGCGTCTCGACGTCGCCCTCGATGATCGTCACGTCACGGGTCGAGCCCAACCCGAGTCGGATCTGCCCACTCGCCGCAAGGTTCGACCCGGTCGGGCCGGTGGCGGCGGTGGCCAACAGCAACGTCTCGCCGTCCCATTCGAACGACAGCGGCACGAGGTACGGCGTTCCGTCCTCGAACGCGGTGGCGACCCACACGTCGACGTCGGCCGCGAGGCGTTCCTCGGTATCGCGGCGACGCTGTTCGCGGGTTCGGGGGGCAGCGGACACAGCGCCCGCCTCAGCGCTGCTGGATCTTGATCATGTTGCCGGAGGGGTCACGCACCGAGCAGTCGCGCACGCCGTACGGCTGGTCGGTCGGCTCCTCGACGATCTCGACGTTGCCCGCCGCCTTCACCTTGGCGAACGCGCCGTCGAGGTCGTCGGTCGCGAGCAGCAGCATCCCGTAGGTGCCCTTCGCCATCATCTCGTTGATCGTGCGACGCTCATCATCGGTGATGCCCGGGTCGGCCGCGGGCGGCGACAGCACGATGTTGGTGTCGGGCTGGCCGACCGGGCCGACCGTGATCCAACGCATGCCCTCGTATCCGACGTCGTTGCGCACCTCGAACCCGAGGGTGTCGCGGTAGAAGGTCAGGGACGCCTCGGGATCGGTGTGCGGCAGGAAGCTCGTGTGAATGGTGATGTCCATGGGGGCAACGCTACGGACGGGCCGACATGGGCGCTTCTCGATTCCTGACCGGTTTGGTGACCCGCTTCGCCACGCACGACGGCAGGCCGGCCGTGGCGTGCGCCGCCTCGCTGCGATAGATGCTGGGCGACACCCCGACCAGTTCCGTGAACCGGGTGCTGAAGGTCCCGAGCGACGAGAACCCGACGGCGAAGCAGACGTCGGTGACGTTCAGGTCGCCGCGCCGCAAGAGCGTCATCGCTCGTTCGATGCGGCGGGTCATGAGGTAGCTGTACGGGGGCTCGCCGTAGGCCTGCTTGAACTGGCGGCTGAGGTGGCCGGCCGACATGTTCACACCCCGAGCGAGGGCGTCGACGTCGAGTGGCTCGGCGAAGTCGCGGTCGATGCGATCGCGAACGCGTCGCAGCAACAACAGGTCGCGTAGGTACTGCTCCGACCCCGGACCGCTCGTCACGCCCAAGAGCGTGCCACGCGGCCCGCAGGAGGGGCCACGGGTCTCGCAGGAACCCCGGTCACGCCGGCGACGTGTCCGGGCTCGCCACGATGGCTTCGTCTGCCGGATCGAGCACCGCCGTCGAGCCGGGTCGGGCGAGGCGAACCACCAACAGCACCACCAAGCTGGCGAGCGCACCGCCCACCGTCACCTCCCGAAGCCCGATCCGATCGCCCAGCTGACCCTCGATGTTGAGCGAGATGGCGTACACCGTGCCCAGGATCACCTGGTTGAGCGACAGCACCCGGCCCCGCAAATCCGATGGTGCCAACAGGTTGGCGACCGTCGAGAAGCTCGACAGTGCTGCGAAGTAGCACGCTCCGCACCCGATGATCGCGACAACGCCCACGGCCATGACGGGCTGAGCCCGTAGGCCACGAGCGCTACCGGACCCCCGACGAGTGACGCCACCATGACCCGCCGGACGCCGAACGTCTCCGACAGGCGCCCGAACACGAAGCCCGTGATCACCGCCCCGATGCCCTGGCCCGTGATCAACCACCCCACCGCCCGCTTGCCGCCCCCGAGCTCCTTTTCGACCATCGCCGGGATCAGCCCGATGAACGGGGCGACGAAGAGGGCGTTGAGGCACAGCGCCTGGGCGGTGACCCGCAGACCCGGCTGCGACCGCACGAACGCGAACCCCTCACGGATCGCCGCCAGCATCGGCCCCGTCGAACGCGCCTGCTCCGGCACCCGCAGCGTGAGCAGGACGGCGACGACCGCGAGGAAGCTCACTGCGTTGACGCCCAGCACCCACGCGATTCCGGCCTGTTGATAGAGCAGCGTGCCTGCGAGCGGGCCGGCGATCCGACCCAGGTTCCACGCGGCCGAGCTCAACCCGACCGCCGCTCCGATCTCCTCCTTCGGCACCAGCTCGGGCAGGATCGCCGCGTAGGCGGGGAACCCGAGTGCGAACACACACCCGTTCGCCAACGCGAACAGGGCCAACACGGGCGCACCGGGTTGGCCGACGACCATGCCCCACGTGAGCGCGACCGCGAGGACCGCCTGCACCAACGTCGAGGTGAGGAACACCGTGCGTCGGGCGAAACGGTCTGCGATCGCACCGCCGAACGGGCCGAGCAGCGCCGTCGGAGCGAACTCTCCGGCGGCGACGACCGCGGACCACCCGGCGCTCTTCGTGAGGTGTGCGGTGTAGTACCCGAGGGCCGCCGCCTGCATCCAGGTACCGACGTTCGACACCAACGACCCGGTCCAGACAAGCCGGTACTGACGGTGCCGGAGCGGGGCGAACGAGGACGGTGGCGAGGCGACCGCAGTGTCCGATCCTCCCGTCCGTGGCATCCGCCCAGCTTCCCACGCGCCCCGCACCGGCCGGGCCGGAGACCGGCGCTGGCGCGGAATCGCCAGGGCGGAGGACCCTCGGTACCCTGAGCGACAGCGAGCTGGGGAGCCCGGGATGAGTGTCACACGTCGAGCGTTCTTGCAGGGAACAGCACTGGCCGGAGGTGGGTTCGCGCTGCCCGGACTCGTGGGCTGCGTCCCCGAGAACGGCATCGGCTCGTCGACCGCGTCGTACCTCCACGGTGTCGCCTCCGGCGATCCGGATTCCACATCGGTGGTGCTCTGGACCCGCCACGAGCCGGTCGCAGGCTCGACCACCCCGATCCCGGTCACCTGGGAGATCTCCACCGATCCGAACTTCGCCCAGAACGCCGCCTCGGGCACTACCACCGCCGACGCAGCCCGTGACTGGACGGTGAAGGTCAGCCCCGGAGGCCTCGCGCCCGGCACGACCTACTGGTACCGCTTCACCTCGACCGCCGGCCGCTCCCCCGTCGGTCGAACCCGCACCGCACCGTCGGGTTCGGTGGCGCGCCTTCGTCTCGGCTTCGCGTCGTGCTCGAACTACGCCGAGGGCTACTTCCACGGCTATCGACACCTCGCGAACCGCACCGATCTCGATGCCGTCGTGCATCTCGGCGACTACATCTACGAGCTCGGGTCCGGGACCCGAACCGTCGACCCCACAACCGAGGCGGTCACGCTCGCGGACTACCGGCGCCGGTACGCCTGGCATCGCCGTGACGCCGACCTGGCCGAGATGCACCGCCAGCACCCCGTCATCTGCATCTGGGACGACCACGAGTTCGCCAACGACCCCTTCGTCGGTGGCGCCTCCAATCACCAGCCGGCCACCGAGGGACTCTGGGCAACGCGGGTCGCGGCCGCGCTCCAGGCCCACGCCGAGTGGATGCCGACCCGGGTCGAGAACGACCTCGCCTATCGGACCGTCCGCTACGGCAATCTCGCGACGCTGGTCCTCGCTGATCGCCAACGTCGGTTCATCGCGCCGCAGCCCGACGACGGTGACCTCTACCTCGGCAGGGCTCAGTTCGACTGGCTCGACAGCACGATCTCCACCAACACCGCCACCTGGCTGGTGCTCGGCACGCAGTCACCGTTCGGCTCGATCGCCCCCAGCATGACCGGCGAAGGGTACGGCAACCGCGACCGCAACCGCGTGCTCGACCGGTTCCTCTCGGCACCCGCCGGCAACCTCGTCGTCGCCAGTGGCGACTTCCACAAGTTCCGGGCCCTCGACATCGCGCGCACCCCGTCGACGTACAACGCAACCACCGGCGCCGGGTCGACCGCGGTCGAGTTCACCGTCGGGTCGATCACATCGTCGGGCAACACCGACCCGACCATCGGATCACAGGTCCGCTACACCAACGGCGTCAACCGCGGCTACGCCGTGATGACCCTCACGCCGAGCCTGATGCAAACCGACTTCTACGGGTTCGACGACGCGCTGAAGCGAGTCCCCAACCTGCCCGCGGAACGCTGGCTCGCAGGGTTCAACTCCTACGCGGGCGCACGTCACCTGAGCATCGCTGCCGCACCGGCCTGACCGCTCACCGAGCCGACAGCTCATCGCCGAGGCGATCGAGCAGCGCCACCTGGCCGGCCAGGATCCGCTCACGGGCCGCCTCGATCGAGAACCACTCGGCCCGGTCGACCTCGGGAAATGTCGCCATCCGCCCCGACCTCGGCGGCCACTCCATCTCGAACGTGTTGCTCACGATCATCGATACGTCGAGGTCCCCGTGCAGCGCCCACGCGACCACACGCTTGCCTCCCGCCTGACGGATCTCGCCCAACGGCATCAGCTCGCCGGCGGGCACGTCGGCGCCGAGCTCCTCCCGGAACTCACGACGAGCGACCGACTCGGGGTCCTCGCCCGGTTCGTACTCGCCCTTCGGGATCGACCAGGCACCGGCATCCTTCCGCGCCCAGAAGGGTCCACCCGGATGGACGAGCAGCACCTCCACGCCATCCCGGTCGCGATGGAGGAGGAGCCCGGCGCTCGTTCTCGGCATGTCCCGCAGCGTAGATCTGTCGCGATCTCGTCGAATTTGTCACCCATTCGAGGTCACACCCGGCGCGGACACGGCAAGAGCTGAGAACCGGATTCTCGAAATCCGTCCAGCAATCAGGAGCCCTCACATGCATATTCCCTCCTTGATCCGACGGCTCGTCCCCTGCATCGCAGTGGTCGCCGTCCTCACCTCCATGAGTCCGACCGCCGGCGCAACGTCGCCGTCCGATTCGAAGACCGAAATCACCCATTGTGTGGTCAGCGTCATCGACCAACTCGAGAGCGGCGAGTTCGTCCTCAGTGATGAGGAGTGCTACTCCGATTTCGGTTCCGCGATGGAATCCCTCGGTCTCGGCGAGTCGGCGGCCACCCCGGCGCAGGCCCAAGCTGCCGCCTTCTCGATCCAGTCGACGTTGGCCACCCACTACGACGGCGCCAGCTACACCGGTTCGAGCTTCTCGGTTCTCGGCATCGACTGCGTCGGCGGATACGTCAACATGAGTGCCTCCTGGGACAACCGGGTGTCGTCGACGTACAGCTCGTTCTGCCCGCGGGTTCGGCACTGGACCGGCGTGAACCTGAGCGGTCAATACCAGGACACGCTGTCGAGCGGGAACCTCTCATCGCCCGTCAACAACACCGTCTCGTCGATTCAGTACCTGACGTGATCGGACGAGTTACCCCAAGATGAGCTGACACCAAATGACGCCGCCGCATTCGCCCCTGGGTGAACCCGGTTCGGTGCTGGTACCGTGCGCGACAGGCAGTAGTTGCGGGCATGACCGACCTCGAACCAAACACCCGCTCCACGACGGAGCCGCCTCGCGCCCCGGCCCGAGGACGTTCTCCCGTCGACGCGCGTCCGGACCACACCCTGTTGGCCGCGACGATCGCCGGCGATGCGGCGGCGTTCGGTGAGTTCTACGTCCGACACGGCACGCGGTTGTTCGCGTACTTCCGCGCACGAGGCGCCAGTACGCAGGACGCCTACGACCTCGTGTCGGAGACCTTCGCAACGGCATTCCAGTCCATCGCCGGCTTCGATTCCGAGCGAGGCGAGCCCGGCGCTTGGCTCTTCGGCATCGCGAAGAACATGCACCGGCACTATGCCCGCCGCGGCGCCGTCGAGACACGCGGCCGACGACGGATGGAGTTGACGATTGCGCCCCTCTCACCAGACGAACTGGACGCCCTCGACGACTCGCTCGACCTCTCGGCCGTGCGCCGGCGAGTCGACCCGGCCATTCTCGAATTGCCTCCGACCCTCCGCGACGCGGTGCGATTGCGCTGCATCGACGGCCGCAACTACGACGAGATCGCGACGCACCTCGGCGTCCTCCCGGCGACGGCGCGCAAGCGTGTCTCCCGTGGCCTCCGCCAGCTCGGGGATCTCCTCGGCGACAATCCCTTCGAACGCCATGACTGACGACCAGCGACTGAGCGAACGAACCGACGAACGGGTGGCCGACGGACCCTTGATGGACCTCCACGACCAACTCGTCGAGGCGATCGCCCGCCAACAGTCGACCGTCACGCCGCTTCCCTCCCAGCGTCGCCGAACCGGCGCCCACACGCGGCGACAGGTCCTGGCCGCTGCCGCCGCGGTCGTTGTGATGGTCGGCGTGGCCCTGTTCGTCACGAGCACCAACGACGACGCCCGAGTCGCCGCAGACGTCACCGTGGAGCAGGACGCCGACGGCGTGACGGTCTCGATCGAGAACAGCGTGTCCGTGGAGGAGCTCGAACGAGAGCTCACCGCCGCGGGCGTCGACGTCGACGTTCGGCCCATGGCCACCGGCCCGTCGCGCGTCGACCACTTCGTCTCCATCTCGGGCAACTCCGGCAAGCTGATCGGCGGCGACGGCACAACGACCAACAAGGCCCAATTCACCAAGGGAGATGAGGTCGTCCTCTTCCTCGGCGTCGCCGCGGGTCAGCGTCCGTACGACGCCATGACCGACGCGTGGGCCTACGGTGAGTCGCTCGCCGGGACGAACCTCGATGGCACCACGCTGGCCGAGAGCCGCGAGGAGATCGATCGACGGGCAGCTGCATCGGGCACGTCGGTGTCCTACCGTCTCCTGGCCAGTGGCCAGGAGACCACCCCGCAACCGGAAGATGTCATTGCGGATGCGACGGGACTGTCCGCCAACTCCGCCGTCATCATGCTCGATCGGTGAGGTGCAGGGCACCAGGCCTCATACCCGCGCCAGGGCAAACGGCAGCACCGGGCCGGCACCCGCGCTGAGCAGGCGGTGGGCCGCCACGGTGGAGGTCCAGCGGCTGTCGCACCTATCGAGGACCAGCAGTACCGGACCGGCAACGGGCGGGACCGGGCCGGCAACGGGCGGGACCGGGCCGGCCAGCTCGACCCGACGCCAGACCTCGGCGAGCCGGAACGACGAATTGGCGCCGCCGGCACCGTCGCCGGGGGCGAGCGCAAGCGTTGCGTGCACGGGAAGCTTGCCGGCTGCGCCGACCCGAGCCGCAACGTCGGCCGCGATCCCCGCGCCCTCGCCCGGCATCCACGTCACCCAGGTAGGACGCTGAACCCACGGCCACCGCTTGAGTGCCGCAAACACCCCCGCGATCAGCTCGTCGTCGGCCTGCGCGGCCTGTTCGCAGCGCTGAACGACCGGCCACCAGCCGGCATCGCCCACCCGACACAGTGCACGCCCTTCCTCGGCACGACCATCGGCGGCGATGTTGCCCTTCGGGAGATCGCCGGCCCCGCCGCGGGCCCATTGGCGACGAGGCTCGATGACCACGTCGACACCGCGCAGGAACTCGACGGCGGCGCGCACCACCGCCGGGTCGAGGGTGACCGGATCCCCGAGGCCGGTGCACACGGCACACCGGCCGCACTCGACGGCGCCGTCGTCGTCGAGCGACGAGCGCAACAACCGCATCAGACACGACGGCGACTGCCCGTACCGCAGCATCTCCTCGGCCTCATGCCGGCGGGCCTCCTGGACCCGCTCGACCCGCTCACGGTCGTACGACCACGGAAGTGCGGTTCGGATCCACCCCTCGGCCACGCGTTGCACCGCCCCGTCGACGTCGAGGATCTTCAGCAGCGCCTCCAGCCGGGTACGTCGCAGATCGACCAGACGCTCGAGCGTCGGCACGCTGATCGGCACCTCGCTCAACTCGCCGAGCACGCGGGTCACCAGGTGCTCGGGAGGCAGGCCGACCGACGTGAAGTAGTCCCAGATCGCCCGATCCTCCGGGCCGGGGAGCAACCAGGCCTCGGCGCGGGGAACCGACCGACCCGCTCGGCCCACCTGCTGGTAGTAGGCGATGGGCGACGGCGGCGCGCCGAGGTGATACACGAAGGTGACGTCGGCCTTGTCGACGCCCATGCCCAGCGCGCTGGTCGCGACCAGCACCTTGATCTCGTTGGCCTTGAAGGCCTGCTCGAGCGGGATCCTCTGATCGGCGGGGGTCTGCCCCGAGTAGGAGGCAGCGTCGATGCCCTGCGACCGGAGGAAGGCCGCGACCTGCTCGGTCTGCTCGACAGTGAGGCAGTACACGATGCCCGTGCCCTCGACCTCGGCGACGCGTTGCGCCAGCCACGCCAAGCGCTCGGCGGGTGACGGGAGCGCAGCGACACCGAGCGAGAGCGACTCGCGATCGAGGGTGCCGCGCAGCACCAGCACGTCGTCGCCCAGTTGCTCGGCCACGTCGAGCGACACACGACGGTTGGCCGTGGCGGTCGTGGCGATGACCGGGGTGGTCGGCTCGAGGTTGGCGATGGCGTCACGAATGCGCCGGTAGTCGGGCCGGAAGTCGTGACCCCAGTCGGAGATGCAGTGGGCCTCGTCGATGACGAGCAGGCCGAGCCCGGCCGCGAGACGCGGCAGGACCTCGCGGGCGAACCGGAAGTGGTTGAGGCGCTCGGGGCTGATGCACAGCAGGTCGAGCTCACCCGCCGCCAGACGCTGCTCGATGTCGAACCAGTCGTCGGGGTTGGTGGAGTTGATGGTCGCCGAACGGACCCCCATTCGTTCGGCCGCAGCAACCTGGTCGCGCATCAGCGCGAGTAGCGGTGAGACCACCAACGTGGGGCCGGCACCGGCGTCACGGAGCAGCCGCGTGGCGATGAAGTACACCGCCGACTTCCCGAAACCGGTGCGCTGCACCACCAGGGCCCGACGACGGTCACGGACGACGGCTTCGATCGCCTCGAGCTGGGCTGGGCGAAGCTCTGCCTGCGGCCCGGCCAGCTCTCGGAGCAGTTCGCTGGCACGTTCGGCGATGGGGTCCATACCGACCATCCTGACCGATGCCCCTGACAGCCGGTCATCCGAGGGAAGCGAGTCGGCCGGGAGAACCTCGAGTCACCTCGAGGTCAAGGGCGATTCGGCGAGGAAGCGATCGATCGTCGACGCGACCTCCCTGGGGATCTCCGTCTCGATCGAATGCCGAGCACCCGGGAAGACCACCAACTCGCTGTTCGGCAACAGCCCGTGCAGACGGGCCACGCCCGCACCCATGCCGGCACCGTTGTCGTGGTCGCCCCACATCAACAACGTTCGCTGTGTGATCGCCGGCGCGATGTCGAACAGGCTGTGGGCGAGCTGGTCCCCGGCGATGCCCCAGTACATCCGCACGAACCCCGGTCCCATCACGGCGCGGTAGTACGCGAACGTCTCGGCCAGGGCCCGCTCGCGCCCGGGGAATGAACGGTCGTACCAGAAGCGCGACTGCACCCTGACACTCGGCCAGAAGGCCCAGCGCCCGAGACGCGACACGAACCGCCCGAACCGCGGCCGCGCCCGCCACGCACCGCCGGGCGCCCACAGCACCAGCTCGGGGAACCGCCGGGGGAGGCGGTGGCCCAGGCGCAGCACCAGGTTGCCTCCGAGGCTGCCACCCACGGGCACCGCCCGATCGATCCCCAACTCGTCGAGCACCCCGATCAGCGTGTCTTCGTAGAACGTGAGGTCGTACCGGCGATCGGGCCGGTCGGACTCGCCGCAGCCCGGCAGGTCCACGATCACCACACGACGACTCCCGTCGAGCGCCGCCAGCAGGTCGGCGAAGCCGTCGATGCGCGCCGTATGACCCGGGATGAGCAGGAGCGGGAGGCCGGAGGGATCGGTGGGCGCGCCCGTGTCGAGGATCCGCAGTCGCATCGACGACACGACGACGAAACGGGTCTCGGGCACGATCGGACGCTACCGTGCCGCGATGCAGATCTCAGGGAAGACGGTCCTGTTGACGGGGGCGAGCGGCGGGCTCGGACAGGCGATCGGCCGTTCGATGGCCGCGGCGGGTGCCAACCTCGTCATCACCGCACGCAACGTCGCTCAGCTCGACGACCTGTCCCTCGCGACCGGAGCAGAGGTCATCGTCGCCGACCTCTGCAACCGCGGCGACGTCGAGTCGCTCGCAGCGCGGTCTGGCGACATCGACATCCTCGTGGCAAACGCCGGAACCGGCGCCGACGTCCTCCTCCCCGACGAAACGCCCGACAACATCGACCGCGTGATCGACGTCAACCTCCGATCGCCGATGCACCTCGCCACGGCCTTCGCGCAACGAAAGCTGCAGAGCGGCTCGCCGGCGCACATCGTGTTCGTCGGATCGCTGTCGGGGCTCGCGGCCACTCCGACCACCCGGCTGTACAACGCGACCAAGTTCGGTCTCCGCGGGTTCGCATTGTCGCTGCGGGAAGATCTCCACGGCACCGCCATCGGCGTGAGCATCGTCGAGCCGGGGTTCATCCGCGACGCGGGGATGTTCGCCGAATCGGGAATCGACCTCCCCAAGGGAGTCCGCACCAAGTCACCCGCCGACGTCGCCCGCGGCGTCATCGGTGCCATCGAGGGCGACAAGGGCGAGGTCTTCGTCGCGCCGCTCGAGCTGCGCTTGTCGGCAACCCTGGCAACCGTGGCCCCGGCACTCAGCTCCCGGATCCAACGAGCAATCGACACCGCCGGCATGAAGGGGACGAAGTGATGCATCGGATGAACCGCTCGCTGCTCGCCACGATCCTCGTCGGGGCACTCGTCGTCGCCGGCTGCAGCTCGACCGACGACGCTGCGAACGACGGCCCCACCTCGACCCGCGCCGAGTCCACGACCACCAGCGTGCCGGCGCCACCGGAGTTGCCGGCCCTCCGCGCCATCCGCGGTGACCAACCACGCATCGTCGACGACCAGGACCGGCAGGTCATCCTGCGCGGCGCCAACGTGAACTCGCTCGGCGACTACTACCAAGGTGACCCCGACGCGGTACCCGTCGTGCCCGTGACCGACGCCGACTGGGCGGACATGGCGGCGCACGGGTTCAACGTCGTGCGACTGCTCGTCAGTTGGTCGAAGCTCGAACCGGAACGCGGCACCTTCGACGAGGAGTACCTCGCCACCGTCGCCGACGCGATCGATGCCGCCGCCGCCCACGGCATCTACAGCGTCGTCGACATGCACCAGGACGCCTGGGGCAAGTACATCGCCTCACCCGCCGGCGAGACCTGCCCCGACGGCGGCGACCCGGCCATCGGTTGGGACGGCGCTCCCGAGTGGGCCACCCTCACCGACGGCGCGTCGACCTGCACGTTCGGCTCGCGGGAGAGCTCCCGAGCCGTCATCAACGTGTGGGACTCGTTCTACGCCAACCGCGACGGCATCATGGACGAGCTCGTGCGGACGTGGGCGTTCGTCGTCGGTGGCCTCGGCAACCGTCCTTCGATCGCCGGGTACGACCTGCTGAACGAACCCAACGTCGGGAGCGGCGCATCCCCGGCGACCGACCAGCTCGGCCGCTTCTACGACCAGGCGATCACCGCGATCCGCGCCGCCGAGGAACCGCTCGGTGTGGATCGGATCGTGTTCTTCGAGTTCACCGTCGCCGGTCAACCCGTTCCGAACGACTTCACCGCCGACGACAACATCGTGTTCGCTCCCCACCACTACGGGGAGTCGATCGGAGCGATCCCGATCGAGGGCCTGTTCGACTACCTCGCCAGCCTCGCCGCCGGCTACCGGACCGCGTTGTGGGTGGGCGAGTACGGATTCTTCGAGGACACCGACGCGGCGGGCGCGAAGCTCGAACGGTACGCCGCCAAGGAGGACGCGTTGGTGACCGCCGGCGACGCCTGGTGGCAGTGGCGCCAGGCGTGCGGCGACCCCCACTCGGTGGGCCGGCCCGGCGGGACCTCCGACCCGGTGCAGATCCACCTCCAGACCAACCGCTGTCCGGGCGACGTCAACGGCGGCGTGAACCCGCGTTGGAAGTGTCTGTGGCGTCCGTACCCACGGGCCACGGCCGGCGTCATCACGTCGCTCGACGCTTCCTGCGACGGCGCCCTCGACTACCGGGCATCGACGCCGACACCCGGCACGATCGAGATCTGGTCACCCGGTGTCGCCGACCGGCAGCCCACCGTCGCCGGTGAGGGAATCAGCGACATCGACATCGCTGCAGTCGCCGGCGGGTTCGTCGTCAGCGCCACCGCCACCGGCGACTACCACGTGGTGCTGTCGCCGAGCTAGCGCTTCGACTCAGGGCGCCGCTGCCGGACGGAACCGCACCTCGACGTCCTCGTATCCCAATCGGTTGGCGAGGGCCGTGAGGAAGTCGCGGGTGTTCTCCTCGGCCGTGCTCCGCAGTTCACTCTCGTCCGCCGCCTTCACGAGCTCCTCCACGGCGACGTCGTCGAGTTCGTCGCGGCCCTTGAGCGGCGCGTCGTCGAACAGCTCGCCGAGGCGCGTCATCAGGCCGCGGTCCTGGGTGATCACCTTCGACTTCGACTCGTCGATGTTCGGCTCGGAGAGCTTGGGCTCCGGCACGGTGATCACGATCGACTTGTCCGTGCGGTTGATCTCGAGGTCGTCGGTGGTCAAGCCCTTCAGATCGACGAACGCGTCGACGCTCCCCTGGTAGATCGCCACGCCGGAGTTGCCGTCGAACGCATCGGGAAGGACCTCGTGGACGACGCCGTCCTGCTCGGTGCCGAAGTAGACCGGCACGCTGAACTCGCCGGTCGCAGCACGCAGCTCGGTGGTCCGGCGGATGGTCAGCAACGTGGTGGCAGCGGCCTCAGGGCGTTGGTCGACCCCGAACAACTTGTCGCGGAGGCTGCCGATCGGATCGAACCCGACGAGGTTGATCAGCACCAGGACGATGGCGGCGAGCCCCAGGCCCTTCCACACCTTGGACACGCGAGACCTGGAGGCGTCGCCGGAGCCGTTCGTTCGGGGCATCCGGCGACGCTACCGCGGCCGTCCGTCAGATGGTCCGCGAGAAACGGCGAGTCGCGAGGAACGAGAAGACGACCAGGATGGCGGCCGACCAGATGAGGCTCAGGACGACCCAGTAGGCCGTCGAGTGCCCGATGCCTCCGCCGACGACCTCGGGACCGCCCTGCATCAGGCACCGCACGGCGTTGATGACGACGCTGACCGGCTGATTGGCGGCGAACGGCTGCATCCAGCCCGGCATCGACTGGACCGGCACGTTGGCGCTCGACACGAACGAGAAGGGGATCACCAGCATCGACAGGCCTTGTGCGGCCTGGGCGTTGCCCGACACGAGACCCATCGTGATGAAGACCCAGGAGAACGCGTAGCCGGACACCAGGATGAGGACGAGCCCGAGGAGGAAGCCGCCGATGCTGCCCTCGACCCGAAAGCCCACGGCGAACCCGACGGCCCCGGTGACCAGAACACCCCACGCGACGAGGGTGACGTCGGCGAACGACCGCCCCATCATCACAGCGCTCCGCGGGATGGGCAACGAACGGAGCCGGTCGTAGACGCCCGATGAGGAATCCTCGGCCACGCCAGCCGCCCCGCCCATGCCGGTCCAGAGAATGACGGTGGTGAGGAACCCGGGAACCATCCAGTTCACGTAGGTCAGGGCACCGCCGGTCCTGATCGCTCCGCCGAACACGTAGCGGAACATGAGCAGGAACAACGGACCCTGGATCGTCCCTTGCATCAGGAGCTGCGGAGTGCGGAAGAACTGCAGGATGCTGCGACGCCCGGTCGTGAGGGCGGTGGTCAGGTAATTGGCCCCGGCCGGGTGCGCGTCGTGCGAACCGCGGGTCGCGGTGACGGCGCCCGCCGGCGTGTCGATCGTGGTGCTGGCTGCGGTCATGGTGGTCTCCGTTCAGGCGGCGTCGGCGGCCGGGCCGTCGCTCGGGTCGATGGGTTGGCCGGTCAAGGTGAGGAACACCTCGTCGAGGGTCGGACGACGGAGGCCGATGTCGTCGACCTGCAGGCCCCGCTCGTCGAGCAGGCGCACCACGGTGGCGAGGTCGCCGGCACCGCCGTCGACGGTCGCCGTGATCCGATGACTGTCGTCGTCGCTGCGCGGCTCCTCGGCGGCGACCGACGCCAGGATCTCGGCGACGGCGGCGAGGTCGCCGGCCGAGCGGGGGCGCACCTCGATGACGTCGCGGCCCGCCTGGTCCTTCAGCTCATCGGGGGTCCCCGACGCGATGACTCGTCCGTGGTCGACGATCACGACATCGCGAGCGAGCTGATCGGCCTCTTCGAGGTACTGGGTGGTGAGCAGCACGTCGGTACCGTCGCTGACGAGGTCGCGGATGGCGTCCCACAGCTCGCTCCGGCTGCGCGGGTCGAGACCGGTCGTGGGCTCGTCGAGCAGCAGGAGTCGCGGGCGCCCGACCAGGCTGGCGCCGAGGTCGAGCCGGCGGCGCATGCCGCCGGAGTAGTCGCGGACCACGCGCGTGCCGGCCTCGGTGAGGCCGATGCGCTCGAGCACCTCGCCGGCAGCGCGCTTGGCGTTGACCCGGTCGAGGCCGAACAGGCGGGCGACCATCTCGAGGTTCTCGATGCCCGTCATCGCCGGCTCGACCGAGGCGTACTGCCCCGCGAGACCGATGACCTGACGCACCTTCTTGGGTTCGGCCAGCACGTCGATCCCGGCGACCCGGAGCTCGCCCGAGTCGGGCCGGAGGAGTGTGCTGACGGCGCTGATGAACGTGGTCTTCCCAGCGCCGTTGGGCCCGAGCAATGCGGTGACGCGCCCGGCCTCGGCGGTGAGGTCGAGGCCGGCCAGGGCGTGGGTGTCCCCGAACGACTTCGTGAGGCCGCGGGCCTCGATGATGGCTGACATGTGGCGTGACTCCTTGGATGGGGGTGACGGCGTCGATCGTCGTGTCTACGACGACGCCGAGGTCGAGAACTGATCGGTGAGGTTCCTCAGAACTCGAAGGTCGCGCCGGTCTCGAGCAGAGACTCGAGGTCGCTGAGAACGAACGGCCAACCGCCGCCGCCCTCGTTGAGCTTGCCGTGGGCAACGCCCGACGTTGCGGCGCCGTGGAACGGTGCGCCGGTCACATCGTGGGTCACGGTGAGGGAGCACAGCGAATCGGTCTCCTCGTCGATCTCCCACGTGACGGTTGCGGACCTCGATTCAGTGTCAGTGCGGTCGGCCAGACTGGGGCGATGCCACCTCCCACTGACACCGACGGTCGCCTGGCCACCATCCGGGCGCTGCTGGCCAAAGCCGAGGCCACGACGTTCGCGGCCGAGGCCGAAGCCTTCACCGCCAAGGCGTCCGAACTCATGGCGCGGTACGCGGTCGACGAGGCGATGCTGTGGGCGGGTTCTCGCGACACCTCGGGTACGCCCACCGAGATTCGCCTGGTCCTCCATCGTCCGTTCACCGCGCAGAAGGCCGTGCTCGTCAATGCCGTCGCCAACGCCTACGGGTGCCAGGCGCTCCGCCTCGGCCGAGCCGACGACGGCGCGACCGAGCACATGTCCGTCATCGGGTTCGCGTCCGATCTGTCGCTCGTCGAGACCCTGGTCACAAGCCTGTTCCTCCAACTCACGTCGGCCATGACCGCCCCGCTGCCCGGCCCCGCTGGGCGCCCCGCGTCGCAGGTCGCGGCGTGGCGCCGCAGTTTCATCATGGGGTTCACCGCCACCATCACCGAACGGCTCCGCGCCGACCGGGCCCGAGCGACGGCCGAGACCGATCGCGAACGCCACCCCGAGGCCGGCGAGCAGTCTGCCGCCGTCGTCCTCCGCGACCGCTCTGCCGCTGTCGACGACGAGTTCCGCCAGCGCTACCCCCGCATCCGCACATCCCGGGTCAGCTCGGGAACGTCGGAATCCGGCCGCCGCGCCGGCACGTCAGCAGGCCGGACGGCCGATCTCGGCGCCCGCCGCATCGGCCATCGCCAGGCGCTGGGACAGGGCAACTGAAGGCTCCGCCGACGTGGCCCCGAATGCCCGCGACGAGCGGATCGATACGAACGACCCCCAGCGCCATCTCGTCTACGCCGCGGAGGACTCGGTGCTCGACGACATCGGCCGGCGGCTCCGCCGATGGACCGACGTCGAGGCCTTCGTCGAAGCCATCCTCGCCGATCCCGCCTACCTCGACCTCTTCCCCGACGCGCCGCTCGACGTCGTCCTCGACCGACGGAGCCGCTCCGCCCGGGCGTCGGTCGCGCTTCCCGACCGGGCGACCATCCTCATCCGTGACGGCAGTTGGAACGCCCTCACCGTCCTCCACGAGCTGTCGCACCTGGTCTCGCCCGATCGCGAACCCCACGGCGCCGACTTCGTCGCGACCGAGCTCGCGCTCGTCCGGAGGTTCTGCGGCTTCGACGCGTTCGCCACCCTCGCCTCGACCTTCGTGGCCCACGGGGTCGCGGCCGCGTCCGTGCCGTTGGCGTCCGCGCGGGGTGCCGACTAGAACCGGCGCATGGAAGCCATCGTCGACGGAGACCGCGAAGAGCTCGACTACGGAACGTTCGGGGTGGCCACGCGGCAACTCTGCCAACAGGTGGTCGACAGCGGGTTCGAACCCGACTGGATCGTCGCCATCGCCCGGGGAGGCCTCCTCATCGGTGGAGCGGTCGCCTACGCGCTGCGCTGCAAGAACATCGGAGTCGTCAACGTCGAGTTCTACACCGACATCGACGAGCGCCTCGAGGTGCCCGTCATGCTCCCGCCGGCCCTCAACCTGGCCGATCTCGCCGACACCAAGCTGCTCATCGTCGACGACGTCGCCGACACCGGGGAGACGCTCAAGCTCGTCGTCGACACCTGCGCACCCGTCGTGGCCGAGATCCGCTCCCTCGTCATCTACGAGAAGCCCCGCTCCATCTTCTCCGCCGACTACGTGTGGCGTCACACCGACCAGTGGATCAACTTCCCCTGGTCGAGCGAACCGCCCCTGCGCTGAGCGTCTCGGTCAGCTGACCGACGCGATCAGCTCCTCGCTCTCGGCCCACAGCCGGGCCGCATCGGTCCGACGACGGGCCCACGGAGCCCGGAGGGATGGCTTGCGGCTCGCCCAGAACGTGCCGCTGCGGTCGAGATCGGCACCGGCGGCCGCGGTCGCCAACCAGACCGACGTGTCAGCGCCACGGTCGGGTGTGATCGAGAACGGCTTGGAGATGTCGATCAGCTTGTCGGCGATGCCTCTGGTGTCGCCGTCCTGGCCGAACCCGCTGCGCACCACACCGGGGTGCACCGACGACACGCAGACGCCGGCGTCGCGCCACCGGCGAGCCAACTCGTCGGTGAAGAGGATGTTCGCCAGCTTCGACCGACCGTACGCAACCCACACGTTGTAGAAGCGGACCGATTGCAGGTCCTCGAAGTTGAGGCCACCGACGGCAAACCAGTGGGCGACCGACGCGAGGTTGATGACCCGCGGCGTCGGGGCCGCCTTCACGAGGTCGCCGAGGAGGTCGGTGAGCAGGAAGTGGCCGAGGTGATTGACACCGAAGGTCGTCTCGAACCCGTCGACGGTCGTTTCCCGACCCGACTGGATGAGCCCGGCGTTGTTGATGAGGACGTCGATTCGCTCACAGCGCCGACCGAGTTCGGCGGCACACGCTCGGACCGAGGCCAGGCTCGCGAGGTCGAGCGGGACGGCAGAGACGTCCGACGAGGCCGCCCGCGCCGAGATCTCGGCGACGGCTGCATCGGCCTTCGCCGGGTTGCGGCACGCGATGATCACGCGCTCCCCCGCCGACGCGAGCGACACAGCGGTCTCGAGGCCGATGCCCGTGTTGGCGCCCGTGATGACGATCGTCCGTTGGTCCATCGGGCGAAACTACCGCGAGGCGACACCCACGACCGTCGTCGACGTCGGGCCCACGTCAGGGGAGCGCGTCATCTGTCGGCGGAGCCGACGACCTCCGGGACCAACGAGGCGCGGAAACGCGGCACAATACGAGCATGACGGTCCACCCTCCGGTCCAGACCTCCACCCAACTCGGGGTCTCCAACACCAAAATGCTGTGGCGCGGCTTCCTGCGACGCTGTCCGGCGTGCGGTGGCCGCAAGACGCACAGCAGTTACGCCACCCTGCTCAACGAGTGCCCGCAGTGCTCGTTGAAGTTCGAGCGGATCTTCGGCCATTCGATCGGCTACATCGGGCTCAACACGGTCGTGACGTTCGCAGTGACGTTCGTCGTCCTCCTGGGAGGGTCGATCGCGACGCAACCCGATATCCCCGTTGTGCCACTGCTCATCGCCACGCTCTCGGCCGCCGGCCTCCTGCCCATCCTCTTCCTGCCATCGGCCCACACGATGTGGACCGCGATCGATCTGGCCGTCCGTCCGCTCACCGCCGGCGAGATCGATCCGCGGTTCATCAAGGTCGATCCGGTCGTCGGTTCCTGGAGCGGCCGGCGCTGAGGGGCCGCGGAACGATGCTGCCCGACGAGGTCGCACACCTGGCGGTCACGACGCAGCTGCCCGACGGCGCTGTCCTCAGCCTCCGCCCCATCCGGCCCGACGACGGGCCGATGCTCGCTGAGGGGTTCCGGCGGTTGTCACCGGAGAGTCGGTTCCTCCGCTTCTTCTCGCCGCTCGACCATCTGAGCGTGGCGCAGCTCCGGTACTTCACCGACATCGACTACGTCGACCACTTCGCGTGGGTCGCGACGATCGCCACGCCCAACGATCCTGCCATGGGCGTCGGCGTCGCCCGGTACATCCGCTCCAAGACCGACCCGTCCGCCGCCGAGGCTGCCGTCGCCGTCGCCGACGACCACCATCGGCGTGGTATCGGCTCGATCATGCTCGAGGCGCTCGCCGCCGTCGCACTCACGCGGGGCATCACTGCGTTCCACCTGCTCGTGCGATCGGACAACCACGCGATGATCGCCGCCATGGAGGACCTCAGGGCCGGACGTCGCCCCAACGACGACGCCAGCGTCATCCGCTTCGTGCTCGACCTGCCGAATCTCGCCGAGGAGATGCGCGGCACAGCGATGTGGAAGGTGTTCCGTTACGTCGGTGAGGGCTCGGCGTCGATCCAGTCGAGCGTCGGGCAACGCTGGCTCGGAGACCCACCGATCTCGAGCTAGTTCCTGCCGACCCGATCCAGGTAGATGTCGTACAGCGCTGCGGTGTTGACGGTGACGTCGTGCTCGCGCTGCACTCGCTCGTGGCCAGCGAGGCCCATCTTCGCCCGGGCCTCGGGATCGAGGTGACGCATCGACTCGATGGCGTCCGCGAGCTCGACGGCATCGCGGGTCCGGGCCAACTTGCCGTTCTCGCCGTCCACGATCAGTTCCATCACCGGGGCCTGCCGCGTCGACACGACGGGTCGGCCCATGGCCTCGCACTCGGTGAGGAAGTTCGGAAGCCCGTCCATCTGACCGTCGGGCTGGCGACAGCACGCCAGCACCCCGATGTCGGACCACTCGATCCACGTCCTCACCTCGGCCGACGGGACCTTGCCGAGGAACCGCACCGAGCCGTCGAGCCCGGCGGCGGTGACCTGGGCACGGATGTCGTCCTGCAGGGTCGACCGGCGTGGCGGATCGCCGCCGATGAGCACCAGCTCCACGGCGACGCCGCGCTCGGCGAGCAGTCGCACGGCGTCGATGAGGTAGGTGTGACCCTTGAACTCCTCGAACGTCGCGACGCAGACCATGCGGAACGGGCGGCCGCCGTCGTCGGGGTTGGGCTCGCGCAACGTGAACTGATCGAGGTCGACGCCGTGGTACACGACGTTGCCCTTGTCGTCGACGATGTCGCCGTACAACGACCGGAGTGAGTCCAGGCTGTACCGGGTGCAGCAGACGAAGAACTCCGACTCCTCGATCTTGGCGCCGATGCCGTCCTGACGAACCTGGATGTCGTGGGCATGGCCGGTGAAGGAGAACGGAATGCCGGCCAGCCACTTGATGACGAGGGCCGCGTGGGTCGGGTAGGTCGCGAAGTGAGCGTGCACGTGCTCGACGCCGTCGCGTTCCATTCGCAACGCCATCGCGGCGGCGAGGGGAACCAACAGGAAGCTGCGCAGCAGGAACTCGGGGGCCCCGAGGTTCGAAGCGATGCTCCACTTCCACGCCTTGACGTATCCGGCGGGATTTCGACGCAGCCAGATGAACTGCGCCTTCAGGATCTCCCACGACATGCGCGGGAAGTAGTTCGCCCGCGCGTCGAGTGCAGCAGCCTCGGCCTGCACCGTGCCACCGTCGTCGTGATGTGTGATCGCGTACAGCTCGATCGGGACGCCCATCTTCTCCAGCGCCACCATCTCCCGGAGCTGGAACGTCTCGGTCACCTTCGGGAACCGTGACACCAACATCGCCACCTTCGGTGGCCGACGGGCATCAGCCGCCATAGAACGCCTCGATCTCCTCCGCGAACTTCGCGTGGATACCCCGCCGCTTCAGCTTGGACGTGGGGGTCATGAGGTCGGAATCGGGCAGCCACTCCTCGCCGAGGACCTTGACGCGCTTGACGCGTTCGGCGTTGTTGAACCGGCTCATCGCGTCGGTCAGGCCCGATTGATCTCGTCGATGACGGCGGGTTCCTCGGCCAGCTCCTCGAGCGACTTGCCCTCGAGTCCGTGCTTCGCGGCCCACACGGGCGCCGCCTCGGGATCGAGCACGACGAGCGCCGCGACGAACGGGCGGTTGTCGCCGATCGCCGCGGCCTGGCCGACGAGCGGGATCGTCTTCAGGGCCGCCTCGAGGTTGGCCGGGCTGATGTTCTTGCCGCCGGCGGTGATGATCAGTTCCTTCTTGCGGTCGACGATCCGGAGGTAGCCGTCGTCGTCGATCTCGCCGATGTCGCCGGTGTGCACCCACCCGTCGTCGTCGATCGCTTCGGCAGTCTTCTCGGGGTCGTTGAGGTAGCCCTTGAAGACGTTGCCGCCCCGGAAGATGACCTCACCGTCGTCGGCGATCGCCAGCGTGAGACCGGGGATGGCTGGTCCGACGGTGCCGGCCTTCGGCTTGCGGGCGGCGAAGCTGATGGGGCCGGTCGACTCGCTCATGCCGTAGATCTCCGCGAGCGGCACGCCGATGGCGCGGAACCACTGGAGCAGCTCGGGAGTGATCGGTGCGGCGCCCGTGACCGCGAGATCGAGTTCGTCGAGACCGACCAGCTGCCGGATGGTCGAGAAGGCGACCGCGTCGAGGAACGCGTAGGTCTCCTTCTCCTCGTCGGTCGCGGTGCCCCAGGTGATCTTCTCGACGATCGGGATGGCGGCGGCGACCGCTTCGTCGACCTGACGTTTCTTCTCCTCGTCGGCGGCGAGCGCCGCGGTGACTCCGCTGTAGATCTTCTCCCACACCCGCGGCACCCCGAACATGATGTTGGGCTTCACTTCGCGGGCGTAGGTGGCGATGAGGCTCGGGTCGGGGCAGCTCGACACCTCGTAGCCGTTCATGGCCAGGCCGTAGTGACTGGTCGCCCGTTCAGCGATGTGGGCCATGGGCAGGTACGACACGACCTTCTTGCCCGGCGAAGGTCTCGGTCTCGAAGGCCTCGCGCAGGCAGGCGAGCGTCCAGCAGAGGTTGAAGTGGTCGAGCATCACCCCCTTGGGGTTGCCCGTGGTGCCCGACGTGTAGATGATCGTCGCCAGGTCGTCCGGTTGCGCGACCTTGGCCGCCTCGGCGAGGTCCACCGGTTCGTGCTCGAGGAGCGACGACCAATCGACGACATCGACATCGACGTCGGGGGACGGGTTGACGAGTACCAGCGTGGTGAGATCGGGGAGCTGGTCGGCGACCTCGGTGAAGCGGGCGAGGAAGCCGGCGTCTTCGATGATGCCGAGCTTCGCCTCGCAGTGGCCGGCGAGGTAGGCGATCTGGTCGGGTGACGACGAGTTGTAGATCGACACCGGGGTCGCGCCACAGAGCAGGACGGCGAGGTCGGCCACGTGGAACTCGGGGCACGTTGCGCAGCATCAGCACGACCCGGTCGCCTCGGCCGACGCCGAGGTCGGCCAGGCCGCCCGCGACCCGGGCCACCTGGTCGGCGAGCTCGTCGAAGGTCAGCTCCGTCCAGTCGTCGCCCTCCATCCACCGGAGTGCGCGGTCGGAGCCGTGGGCGTCCACGGTCTTGAAGAACTCGGTGACGACCGTTTGACCCTTGACCTGGTCGCGGAGCTGCTCGTCGTTAGAAGTTGCCATGTGCCCCCTGGTGGATCCCCTCGGTGTGACAGACGGCCCGAAATGGTAGCGGTGACGGGTGTCACGCATCACGGCGGGGTGAATTGGAAAAACTTGACCGCTTGGCCAAGTATGTTGACCGGTCTAGTTCCGTGACAGGCCAGGCGGCACAGGCTCCGAGGAGCCACGACCCAAGCTCCATGCAGTAATCGTCGACGCCATCCGCACCGGTGGTGGCAAGCGCAACGGTGACCTCTCGGGTTGGCACCCCGCCGACCTTGCCGCCGAGGTCCTCAAGGCCCTCGTCCAGCGCAACGACCTCGACCCCGCCCTCGTCGACGACGTCATCATGGGCTGCGTGATGCAGGTCGGTGGCCAGGCGCTCAACGTCGGCCGCAACGTGGTGCTCGCCGCCGGGTTCCCCGAGTCGGTTCCCGCCACCACCATCGACCGTCAGTGCGGCAGCTCCCAGCAGTCGGCCCACTTCGCGGCGCAGGGTGTCATGGCCGGCGCCTACGACATCGCCATCGCCGCCGGCGTCGAGGTCATGAGCCTCGTGCCCATGGGCGCGTCGGTCGGCGACATCAAGCGCACTGGGTTCCCCTTCGGTGACCAGGTCGGTCTCCGCTACGCCGACCAGGGCGGCCTCGTGCCGCAGGGCATTTCCGCCGAGATGATCGCCGACCAGTGGGACATCAGCCGCGACGAGCTCGACGCGTTCGGCGCCGAGAGCCAGCGGCGCGCAGCCCAGGCGCAGGCCGAGGGCCGGTTCGACAACGAGATCGTCGCGGTGCAGAAGAAGCGTCCCGACAAGGAGACGGGCAACGTCGTGGTCCTCGACGAGCTGCACACCTCCGACGAGGGGATCCGGCCCGACACGTCCGCGGAGTCGCTCGCCAACCTCAAGCCCGCCTTCAAGCCCGACGGCAAGGTGACGGCCGGAAACTCCAGCCAGATCTGCGACGGCGCCTCGGCAGCGTTGATCATGAGCGAGGAGAAGGCCAAGGAACTCGGCCTCACGCCCCGGGCCCGCTTCCACACCTTCGCCCTCGCCGGCGTCGACCCCGTCACGATGCTCACGGGACCCATCCCGTCGACCCAGAAGGCGATCGCCCGCTCGGGCGGGCTCACCTTGGACGACATCGACCTCTTCGAGGTCAACGAGGCGTTCGCCTCCGTCGTCCTGGCGTGGGCCAAGGAAACCGGCGCCGACCTCGCCAAGACCAACGTCAACGGCGGCGCCATCGCCCTCGGTCACCCGCTCGGCGGCTCGGGCACCAAGCTCCTGGCCACGCTCCTCAACGAGCTCGAGCGCACCGGTGGCCGCTACGGCCTCCAGACGATGTGCGAGGGCGGCGGGCTCGCCAACGCCACGATCATCGAACGGCTGTCCTGACGGCCAGGTCCTGAGCCCGACTCGTGGGAGACTGATCGACGTGCGTCGGGTCTCCCTGGTCTTCTGGTTGGTGGGCGTCGTCATCGCGATCGCGGTGGCGACGCTCGCCTTCGACACGTCGATCGTCCAGACGACGATCGCCGTCCTCATCGGTGCCGTGCTGATCAAGATCGGCCTCGCGATGATCACCGGGCTGGCGCAACCCGTGCCCGAGCCGCTCGAGGCCGGAAAGCTGCGCAAGGTGAAGCTGGTCTACCGGTGCAGCATCTGTGGCGCCGAGGTCAAGATGACCGTTGCGTCGTCCGAAGACCCCGAGCCACCCCGCCATTGCCTCGAGGACATGGAGCTGGTGACGCCCATCGAGTGACCTCGATGCGTTTGGTGGCATGCCATCTGGCATTCACCCGCCGCTCACCCTCACGTTTCGTGGTGTTCCTCACGCTCGGAGTGTCCACAGAGTTCTCCCCAGGCTGGGGACAAACCTGGGAATTGCCGCGTCGGCCGCCGAGTGACTAACGGGCGCTAGCGCAGCTGAGTGGCGGTGACGATGCCGAAGAGGATCGACATCAGTCCACCGAGCAGGTACCACTGGGTCGGCGCACCGGGGAGCACCTCGGTGTAGTTGAGGAAGATCGCGAGCAAGCCGATACCGAAGAACGAGAACATGAGCACGGGAACCCACATCGGGCTCGGCATGTCGTACTTGGTCGCCGGCGTCGGCGGCGTGTAGCGGGTCGACGCCGCCGGACCCTCTCCGGCCGGGCGCGTGCCCTTCGGCGTGGTGCGCCCCGTGCTCGTCTGAGCGTCGGCGCCGCCTTCGATACGTCGTTTCACCGGTTTGGCCATAGGTGCAGAGGATAGGCGGTCACCGCCCCAACGAGGTGGTGTCCTCCACGATCTGCCTCCGTCCCGTCGGCGACCGCGCCGGAAACATCTCGGTCGGACCGCCGGGAGGCCGCCGCTAGCATCGACTCGTGGCCCGCATCCTCGTGATCGACAACTACGACTCGTTCGTCTACAACCTCGTCCAGTACCTGGGCGAGCTCGGGGCCGAGCCGATGATCTGGCGCCACGACGCTCTCGATCTCGACGACGTCGAACGGATCGCCCCCGACGGCATCCTCATCAGCCCCGGCCCGGGCACACCCGACGATGCCGGGCTCTCCAACGTGCTGATCGCCGAGTGGTCGGCCCGCGTCCCCGTTTTCGGTGTGTGTCTCGGCATGCAGTGCATGGGCCAGGTCTTCGGTGGCGACGTGGTGCGGGCACCCGAGATCGTCCACGGCAAGACATCCCTCGTCCGCCACTCGGGAGCCGGTGTGTTCGCCGGGCTTCCCAACCCGCTCGAGGCGACCCGCTACCACTCGCTCATCGTCCAGCGCTCGACGCTGCCCGACGTGCTCGAGATCACCGCCGAGACCGACGACGGGCTGATCATGGGGCTCCGCCACAAGACGCTCGACGTCGAAGGGGTGCAGTTCCACCCCGAATCGATCCTCACGGTGGGCGGCCACGACATGATGCGCAACTTCCTCGCCCGCTGCGCGTAGGTTCGGGAGCGGTCCTTCCCCTCCGAGGAGTCCCGTGTCCCCTGTTCTCATCGTCGGCGCGGCCGTGACCGTTGTCGTCGCCGCCGTTCGCTCGACGTGGTCGCCGTGCGGCTGGTCGATGTTGTCCACCATCACGCCGCTGACCGAGCGCGGTCGCGGTCATCGCTTCGGCGCCACCGCCTCGTGGTTCGTGGGCGGTGCCGTCCTCGGCGGGGCCCTGTTGGGTGGGGTCGCCGCGGTCCTCGCCTCCCTGGTCGACGGATCCGGTGCGTCGGCCACGGTCCGCCTCGCGATCGGCGGCGGCGCAGCCCTCGCGGCGGCGCTCCTCGACGCCCGCCACCTCGGCCCGACACTCCCGCACCATCGCCGCCAGGTCAACGAGGAGTGGCTCGACGAGTTCCGGCCGTGGGTCTACGCCGCCGGGTTCGGCCTGCAGATCGGCACCGGCCTGTCCACGTACATCATGACCGGCGCCGTGTACCTGGTCATCGTGCTCGCCGCCCTCTCTGGTGCGGCGACGACCGCCGCGCTGCTCGGCACGGCGTTCGGTCTGCTGCGCGGCCTCGCGGTGCTCACCGGTCGCGGCAACGTCGACCCCGCCCGGCTGGCGGTCTTCCACCGCCGGTTCGCCGATCTCGACGAGCCGGTTCGCCGCGCCGTCATTGCCGTGCTCGTCGCCGTCGGCGCCGGCCTGCTCTCAGGTGCTGCCGGCCTACCGACCGTGGTCGGTGTGGCCCTCCCGACCGGCGTCCTCGTGGTGGCCGCCGCCGCCGTCGGTTCCCGGCACTACGCGGCCGCGACGTCGATCCGGGACAACGCACCGTTGAGCAGCGCCACCGAGCTCGCCCGCCGCACCAACGAACCCACGACGGCGTAGCCGCAGAACGGTCGTCCCGAGACCGTGAAGAAGCGCTGGGCGCCGCCCATGCCGGCGATCGGCCGCTGCATGATCGTCTCGGACAGCTCGGCGGCGCGGAGACGGGGCAGCCCGTTCGGCGCGAACAGGGGGGTTCCCAACGACTCCGGCCCGAACTCGACGAGGGCGAGGAACACGTTCGTGGAACGCATCAGCCCCACGGCGCCGCTGCCGTAGTCGCCCCGCTGGTCGGGCAACGGGAAGTTGGCGAGGTGGAGCACCGGTGTGGTGATGCCGCTCCGGGGAACCGTCGGAGCGTCGGTGTCGGGCGAGCTCGGGCTCATCACGTCCGACTCGGCGCGCTGGAAGATCCGGGCGTCCCAGCCGCGCGGCACGTCGACCGTCAGACCGTGGGCGCGGAGGATCACCGCTGGTGCACGGACGGGTGATCGGGGCCGATGCCGGCGGCGTCGAGTTCGCGGTCGACGCGTCGCTGACGAGCGGATCCACTGAGCACCTCGCGCCGGGTCCGGTTGGCGCCCAGCGCCGACACGCGGTCGGCGACGGCACGATCGAGCAGCCCCGCGAGCTGAGCCCACGAGGACGCTGCACCCTCACCGAGGATCGACGACCCGTGGGCGTCGACGAGGACGAAGTAGGGCGAGACCGGTACCGCGTATGCGTCGTAGGCGTCGTCGGACATCAGGGTCGTGAACTCGGGGCCGGTGAGCTGAGCGATGACCCCCGGGCTCTCCGACCCGGGACCCTTGGTCACGGCGACGATGCGGACCTCGCGGCCGTCGAGCTCGAGCGTCACGCCTTGGCCGAAGGCGTCCCAGAAGTCCTGGCAGGTCACGCAACCGCTCGACAAGAACGCGAGCAGTGTCGGGTGGTCGACGTCCACGACACCGATCGCGGCGGCCTCCCCGTCGGGCGTCGCACCCGACAGGTCGAGGGCAGCCCCGAGCGAGGCCGGATCGTCGACCGGTCGTTGTGCCTCGACGACGCCGGGAGGAGGTGTGCGGAGGTCGGCGGCGACGTCGTCGTGGTCCCTGCCTTCCTCGTGGTCGTGGTCGTGGCCGGATCCGGGTCCGGCACCGCCGCCGGCGGTGCGCAGGCGGAACGTGTGGTCGGGGGTCCGTTCCTCATCGAGGTTCACCCCCAGGTCGTGGAGCGCCCGAAGGATCTCGGCGTGGCTTCGCAGGAGGCCGACGACGAGCAGGGACAACAGGCCGATCACCACCGCTTCGATCATCACGACGGCTGTCATCACACGATCACCTCACTGCATCCAAGGCGGGCCGTCCGGCCCGAGTCGTACACCAGGTCCAAGCAGACCTGGTGGGCACCCGGCGACGTCGGCACGGTCGCCTGGTATCCGGGCACCGGGTTGAAGGACGGGTTGCCCGCGACGACGTCGGGGCGGTCGACACCGGTCGGGGCCTGCACCACGGCCACACCGTCGATGCTCAAACGCACCACCGCCGGCTGTTGCGGCTGACGGGGGTCGATGACCCAGCCGTCGACCCTCACACCACCGGGCACCGCGACGATACCGTCGACGTTGCCGAGCGGACCCGACACTTCGACGGTGTTGAACGCGATGAAGCTCGTGGCCGACGAACCCTGATCGTAGGCGAGCACGCATACGACGTGGCGGCCCGGCTCGCAGTCGATCGTGATGTCGAACCCGTGGTTCGGCCCGTAGTACGGATACGCCGCCCCCACGTCGGGGCGGTCGAGGTCGGCCATGGTGGTCACCATCGGACGCTGGTCGACGAAGATCCGGGCCTCCACGCCGTCACGGCGGTTCTGGTCGATCGCCCACCCCACGACCCGAATGGCGCCGCCGACGTCGTTCACCCCATCGAAACCACCGAACGGCGCCTCGAGGCACGGTCGGGTGTGGTTGGCCGTGTTGTTGTCGGTGCGTGACGCGGTGGTGCACGATCCGTCGAACACCCACGGCGGCGTGCAGGTCACGACCCGGCAGACGATCGGGCCGAGGCACGCGATCTGCTGGTTGCACTGGCCGTAGCGAAACTGGACGCAACCGCTCTTGCGGTTGTTGCAGTCGCCCCACGCACAACCGCAACGGGTTCCCGAGCAGGCACCACTGCAGATGCCACCGCGGCACCCACACCCGCCGCACTGGGCGTTGCAGTCGAGGTAGTACCGGGGTGCGCCGCCACAGAACCCCGATCCATCGACCTTCCACCAACCCGCGGCCACGGTGCCCGGTGGGCAGCCGTTGGAGCCGGTCAGGGTGCAGCAGAACTCGGTGTATCCATCGCAGCACAACGAACCGCACGCGCAGGCCTGCCCCTGGCAGCGGCAGACGGCGGCGTAGGCCGTTCGGGGCCGGAACACGAAGTCCGCTGGCGCCGCGACGAGCGCGGTCGCGGCGAACGTCGACCGGCGGAGCAGGCTCCGGCGGTCGAGACGGCGACTGAATCCGCCCACGGCGCGATCGATCAGCGCCGTGCTCATCGACGAACGCGATGGCCTGGTCACCGCGGTCCCGTCCGGGCTGCGAGCGGGACGACCGAACGCTTGAGCGCCCACAACTCCGCCCCCGTCGTCATCACCGTGACCATCGCCGCCACCCCGAGGCCGAGGAACACGAGGTACGCGACGGTCGCACCGACCCCGTCCCCCAACCGCACGGCGAGTGCGTCGGCCCCGTCGACCGCACCGACGACGGCCGCCGCCGCGACCACGGCGTCGAGGCCCACGTGCAACGACGAGATCGGTGCCGACCGGACGCCGAAGCACCCGCACGAGGCGCCGCCCCGGCGAGTGGCAACCACGGACACGACAACGAACACGGCGTACGCGACCGCCAGCAGACCAAGGGCAAGGGTCCCGCCGACGGCGAACACGAGGACGGCGATCGCGACCTCGCTCACGCCGACCAGCCGCGCCGCGGCGACCACCGATCGACGAAAACGGACCGGGCCGAGGGGCACGCCGAGCGCTCCGAGGGAGGTCACCCACGGGGTCGGGTCGAAGAACTTGATGAGGCCGGCGAGGGCCAGCACGCCCGCGCCCACGTCGCAGAACGCCAACGCAAGGGACCTCAACACCGCACGGAACCTACCAACGCCCAGCAGTCGTCCCGGGGATCCAGATGGGGGGTTCGGGCCCGGTGCGATGGGGGGCGTCGAGATGTTGGGTTATCGGTACCGGTTCGTGATCGGCAACCGGCGGTCGCGACCGAACGCCTTCGACGTCACCCGGATGCCCGGCGGGTTCTGCCGGCGCTTGTACTCGGCGATGTCGACGAGGCGGCAGATGCGCCCGACGACCGCCGGGTCGTGACCCGCCTCGATCAGGTCGGTCACGGTCTGGTCGCCGTCGACGTAGCCGCGGAGGATCGGATCGAGCACCTCGTAGGCGGGGAGGCTCTGGTCGTCGCGCTGATCGGGTCGCAACTCGGCGGACGGCGCCTTGGTGAGCACCGATTCGGGAATGATCTCGTGACCCGCCTCGTCGTTGCGCCAGCGACAGAGGTCGTAGACCACGGTCTTGTAGACGTCCTTGATCACCGCCAGCCCGCCGGCGGTGTCTCCGTAGAGCGTCGAGTAGCCGACCGCCGACTCGCTCTTGTTGCCGGTGGTGAGGACCAACCAGCCGAACTTGTTGGAGAGGGCCATGAGCGTGACGCCCCGGAGCCGCGACTGGAGGTTCTCCTCGGTGAGGTCGGGTGGGATCCCCTCGAACGAGGGTGCCAACATCTCCTCGAACGCACGGTGCCCGGCCTCGATGGGGATGACGCGCGATTCGATGGACAGCGTGTTGCAGAGACGTTCGGCGTCGGTGATCGAGCCGTCCGAGCTGTACCGCGAGGGCATCATCACGCCGTGGACCCGGTCCGCACCGAGCGCGTCGACGGCGATGGCCGCCACGATCGACGAATCGATACCGCCCGACAACCCGATCACGACGTCGGTGAACCCGTTCTTGGTCGTGTAGTCACGGGTACCGAGCACCAGGGCCGACCACATCTCTTCGGCACTCTCCAATCGGGGAACGACGAGGTCACCGGGCGCCGACGCTCCGTCGAGTTCGACGTCCACGAATTCGAGGTGTGTGCGGAACTGCGGGAGCCGCGCCACGAGCGCACCGTCGCCGCCGATGACGAACGACCCGCCGTCGAAGACCAGCTCGTCCTGACCGCCGACCTGGTTGACGTACACGATGGGCGCCGCAACGGCGACCGCCCGGTCGCGGAGCATCTTCTCGCGGTGCACGATCTTGTCGTGGTGGAAGGGTGAACCGTTGAGGTTGAGGAGGAGGCGCGCCCCCGCGGTGGCCTGGCGCAGCACCGGGCCATCGGGAATCCAGATGTCCTCGCAGACCGAGATGCCGACCGGAACACCGTCGAAGTCCCACAGCGGCTGGTCGACGTCACCCGGACGGAACCACCGGTGCTCGTCGAACACGGCGTACGTCGGCAGCTCCTGCTTGCGATAGACGTAGTCGACCCGACCGTCGCGGCACACCACTGCGGCGTTGTAGAGCCGGCCGTCCTCGGCCCGTTGGGGCACACCAACCACGGCGGCGCACGACCCGGACGCCTCGGCGATCCGTTCGACCTGAGTCCAGCAGTCGTCGACGAACCTCCGCTTGAGGACGAGGTCCTCCGGCGGGTAGCCACACACCGCGAGCTCACCGAACACAGTGATCCTCGCACCGCCTGCCTCGGACTCGGAGAGGGCCTCGAGGATCGCGTCCGTGTTCGAAACGAGATCGCCGACGGTCGGATTCAGCTGGGCCAGGGCGACACGCACGGAACTCACGGGCCCAAGCCTGGCACAGGCCGTGAGGACGACCGCACACGGACCTGGACGCGGAACGAGGGGCCCGAAGGCCCCTCGTTCGCAGTACCGGTCGGACCGGGCCGACGTGTGGCGCTCGGCTAGGCCGAGGCCGCCTCACACACGGTGTTCGTGATCAGACGGGACACGATGTACGGATCGATGTTGGCGTTCGGGCGACGATCCTCGATGTAGCCCTTCTTGTCGACACCCACCTGCCACGGGATGCGGACCGAGGCGCCACGGTCGGACACGCCGTAGCGGTACTCGCTGAAGTGCGCCGTCTCGTGCAGGCCGGTGAGACGCTCCTCGTAGCCGTGGCCGTAGCCGGCGAGGTGCTCCTCGACCTTGCCCGGGCCACCGAGGGCCTCGCACGCGGCGATGATCGGATCCCAACCCTCGCGCATCTGCTTGGTGGAGAAGTTGGTGTGACAGCCGGCGCCGTTCCAGTCGCCCTTGATCGGCTTCGCCGAGATCGACGCGTTCACGCCGAAGTCCTCGCCAATGCGGTACAGCAGGTACCGGGACATCCACAAGTGGTCGGCGACGTCGATCGTGTTGAGGATGCCGATCTGGTACTCCCACTGGCCGAGCATCACCTCGGCGTTGGTGCCGACGATGCCGATACCGGCCTGGATGCAGGCGGTCGTGTGGGCCTCGACGAGGTCACGACCGGCGATCTCCACCGAGCCGACGCCGCAGTAGTAGGGGCCCTGCGGTGCGGGGTAGTAGTAGCCCTCCTTGGGCCAGCCGAGGGGACGGCCCTCCTGGAAGAGGGTGTACTCCTGCTCGATGCCGAACATCGGCTCGAAGTCCTTCGCGTACTTCTCGTGCGCCTCGAGGCAGGCGCGACGGTGGTTGGTGGGGTGCGGCTCGAGCGTGCCGGGAAGGAGCACCTCGCAGAGCACGAGGATGTCGCCCTCACCGCGGGTGGGGTCGGGGCACTGGAAGACCGGGTTGAGCACGCAGTCCGAGTCGGAGCCGGGGGCCTGGTTCGTGGACGAACCGTCGAAGCCCCAGATGCCGGGCTCCTTGCCATTCTCGATGATCTTGGTCTTCGAGCGCATCAACGGAGTCGGTTCGGTTCCATCGATCCAGATGTATTCAGCCCTGTACGGCACGGACACCACCTCTTGTCGGAGACCGCCAGCGGACGGCCTGTTTTTTGATTCGGAGCAAGGCTGAACCTACGCGATTTCCCACCCGTTGCCCCAATGTGAACGCTGTGTTAACTGGGACCCGAGAATTTTGCGGAACCGTCGAGTTCGTAGAAGGTAGGGGCATGGAACACCAGCAGTCCTACGTGCTCCGCACCGTCGAGGAGCGGAAGGTTCGCCTGATCCGCCTCTGGTTCTGCGACGTCCTGGGGCAACTGAAGTCGGTCGCGATCTCGCCCGTCGAACTCGAGTCGGTGTTCGAGGACGGCATCCAGTTCGACGGGTCCGCCATCGATGGGTTCAGCCGCGTGCAGGAGAGCGACGTGCTCGCGATCCCCGATGCGTCGAGCTTCCAGCTCATGACCTGGGGCGACGGCGCCGAGGTGAGCGCCCGCATGTTCTGCGATCTCGTCAACCTCGACGGCTCCCCCTTCGAGGGCGACCCCCGCCAGGTGCTCAAGCGCAATCTCCAGCGGGCCCACGACGCCGGTTTCACGCTGATGTGCGCACCCGAGGTCGAGTTCTTCTACCTCGAGAGCGACGACCCGTCGCAGGCACCGGTCCCGCTCGACACCGCCAGCTATTTCGACCTCACCACCAAGGACGTGTCGTCGGACATCCGACGCGCCACCATCCAGCGGCTCGAGGCGACCGGCATCCCCGTCGAGTACTCGTTCCACGAGGATGCCCCCTCCCAGCACGAGATCGACCTGCGGTACACCGATGCGCTGTCGATGGCCGACAACGTGATGACGCTGCGCCTGGTCGTGCGGGAGGTCGCACTCCAGCACGGTGTGCACGCCACGTTCATGCCGAAGCCGATCGCCGGGGTGCAGGGCTCGGGCATGCACACCCACATCTCCCTCTTCGCCGGCGAGACCAACGCCTTCTACGAGGAAGGCGCCGAGTCGAACCTGTCGCCCGTCGCACAGCAGTTCATCGCCGGCCTGCTCCGCCACGCCCCCGAGATCACCGCCGTGACCAACCAGCTGGTCAACAGCTACAAGCGCCTGGTGAGTGGCTTCGAGGCTCCCGTGCACGTCTCGTGGGCCCGCAACAACCGATCCGCACTCGTTCGAATCCCCGTGACCAAACGGGGTAAGGAAGCGGCTGGCACCCGTATCGAATACCGGGCGCTCGATCCCGCGTGCAATCCCTACCTCGCCTATTCGGTGCTGCTCGCCGCCGGCATGGCCGGCGTCGACGGCAACTACGAACTTCCGCCCGAGGCCAACGCCAACCTGTTCGAGCTGACCGAGGCCGAACGGGTCAAGGCAGACATCCCATTGTTGCCATCCTCGCTCTCCGATGCGCTCGACGTGATGGAGGCCTCCGACCTCGTCCGCGAGGCGCTGGGCGAACACATCTACGAGTGGTTCCTCCGCAACAAACGTGCGGAATGGAGCGACTACAAGGCGCATGTGAGCCAGTTCGAACTCGATCGCTATCTGAAGAACTGGTAGGGAGTCGTTTCGAATGGAACCACTGCTCTGTTGGCCGGATCCTCCCCCACACGATGTCGTGCGTTCCCTCGACATGGCCGGGTACTCCTGGGCGACCGCGACCGACGAGGCGTCGGTGGTGGCCGGAAGCTGGGCCGGGGCGATCGTCGACGCGTCCGACGATGCCGACGGTGCGTTCACGTTCGCCCGGATGCTGGGCCGCGGCGACCTCGGCATCGCGCCGCTCCTCCTGTTGGTGCGCGGTTCCCAGCTCGGCGAGCTGGAGAGCCGTCACGAGCTGTTCGAGGACTTCTGCGTCACGCCGTTCCACCCGATGGAGTTCGAGGCACGCCTCAGGCACCTGCTCACGCGCCAGGGTGTGCTCGCCGACGATTCCGAGACGATCGTCTACAAGGCGCTCGTCCTCAACCTCGAGACCTACCAGGCATCGATCGACGACGACCCGCTCGACCTGACGTACATGGAATACGAGCTGCTCAAGTTCCTGGCGCAGAACCCCGGGCGGGTGTTCACCCGGGAGACGCTCCTCAGCCGGGTGTGGGGCTACGAGTACTACGGCGGCGCGCGCACTGTCGATGTCCACATCCGCCGTCTCCGGGCCAAGCTCGGCGAGCAACACGCGCAGATGATCTCGACCGTGCGCTCGGTGGGCTACCGCTTCGGCGAGTCCCGTTGGGGCTGACCCCGAGGATCGGACCTCGCCTCAGGTTCGAGCGCTGAGGGTCCGACTCACCTCGACCACGTGGTCGGGGTCGTTGCGGAGCTGCAGGTGGGTGAACCTCACCGTGTCGTAGCCGTGCTCCCTCGCGAGGCGGTCACGTCGTGCGTCCTCCGTGAGCGCGGCGTGACGGACCCGGAACCTGCGACCGTCCAGCTCGACGATCGCCGTGGCGTCCTCGTACATCGCGTCGACCCGTCCGGGTTGCCGTTCCGCCCACGGTGGGGTCATCCGCATCGTGGGGACCGGCACGCCGGCGCGCTGCAGCAGTTCGGTGTACATCCGCTCGAGTTCCGCCTCCGAGGGTGGCCGGCCCTCGACGGCCTCGAGGACCCGCCGCGCGCCGGCGGTGCCCGAGCGGCCCTGACCTGCGAGCGAGCGGTAGGTCGCCTCGAGTTCGTCCCAGGTGATGCGCTGTGAGGAGACCGCTTCCTCGATGACGTCCTGCAGGCGACGATCAGGGGTGACGAGCGCGAGGTCGACGAGCGTCCGGCCGAGCGTGGTGTGCCGGAGCCCGTCGGTGACCATCACGTGCTCGTCGGACCAGCGACCCGTGCGCCGGATCTCGATGCCCGGAATGAAGTAGTGCGCCGCCAGGGGCACGCTCAGCGTGACCTCGTCGTGATCGCGGTACTCGGGCAGGCCGAGCACCCGCGCCGCCGACCCGTACCCGAGCACACCGCTCGGCACCGCCAGCAATGCGGCCGCAGCGCGTTGGGACCACGTTCGGGGTGACCCCGCGACCGCGAGCACCTTGCCGTTCAGGCGCTCGAACTCACCGGCGGCGATGCGACGACGACGTTCGCCCTCGGTGATCCCGAGCTCGTCGAGTTCGCGGTCGGTGACGAGGCCGTAGCGATCATGGGCGACGTCGCCGAGTGAGCGTTCGGGCATGGGAACTCCGTTCTGGCCGACCCGCACGAACCGCGGGAGCGGGAGGACCGGCGTCGACTGCTCCAGTGCTCGAAGACGAGCGGGTGGCTCAGCCGTTGAGGTCGATGAGCTCGGAACCCTCGTTGAGCTGGTCGACGTCCTTCTGGACGAAGAAGCCGATGATGCCGGCGAGCGCGCCACCCGAGATCAGGACGCCGACGGGAACGACGACCAAGAGGGCGATGATGATCAGGATGGCTCCGAGCATGGGGGCAGGTTACCGCACCACCCCGCCTCGCCCCACAAGCGGACCGACTTCAGGCCGGGACGTGGCTCCAGGCCTCGATCTCGACGACGGCGCCGAGTGGCAGGGCCGCCACCGCCACGGCCGAGCGAGCCGGGCGATGATCGCCGAACCCGTCGCAGTAGACGTCGTTCATGACCGCGTAGTCGTCCATGTCGACGAGGAACACCGTCGTCTTCACCACGTCGGACAACGACGCCCCGGCCGACTCGAGCAGCGCCGCGAGGTTGGCGATCGCCTGGCGGAGCTGGCCGGCGACACCGCCGTCGACGAGGCCGGCGTCGCCGAGGCCGAGTTGACCGGAGGCGATCAGGAAGTCGCCGGCACGGACGAGCGGGGTGTAGGGACCGACAGGTGGAGCCATGGCCGGCATCCTACGCCCGCCGGTCGGTCAGACGGAGGTGACCGGGCGACCGGTCGGCCACGCCGGAGGAGTGCCCTGGGCGATCCATACGGCCGCCGCCGTCGCCGCGAAGACGGCGTCGCTGCCGTTCACCGGCTCGACCCCGGGTTCGTCGATGATCTCGACCTCGACGGGGATCATCTCGCCGGGACGGACGATGCCGAACGAGCGAACGGTCAGACTGGCGACCGAACCGTCGGCGTCGACGGTGAGGCCTTCCGACGTCACCCACCCGAGCGCCATGTGGACGGCACCGATGCAGTAGCTCCGCAGCACCACTGCGTCGAGGACTGCACCGCAGCGCACGCGGACGTGGGCGCCCTGCTCGTCGACGGTCACCGATGCCCAACCACCCGACGGTGACGTGATCTCGACCGGCGTGCCCGGCACCGCGTCGAGGGCCGCCATCGCGACGGCGACCTCGGCCCACCCGGCGGCGCGGGCGTCGGCGGAGGTAGCGGGACCGACCACGTCGACCTCCTCGACCGTCAGCTCCGGCGCGAACGCCGCGATCCGATCGACGAGACCGGGGGTCCGAGCGACCCGGACAACGCCACCACCGTCGGAGCGCAGACCGATGGCGACCGGCGGACGCTTCGGGCCGTTGCGGACGACGTCCTCCCGGGACCACCGCAGGCGCACGGGGGTGCCGAGCTCGTCGGCGAGACGGCGCGCGTCCCCCGGCACGGGCGAGGTGTGCTTCGCCCCGAACGCACCACCGTTGGCGAGCGGATTCGCCGGCTCCCCGCCCGGCGCGCACCACGACGCGTCGGTCTCGAGGTAGGCGGGATCGACCCAGCCGGTCTGCAACTCGACCGCCCAGTCTCCGTCGGGCAGGTCGACCGGCATGGTCGCGTCGATGGTGCTGCGGCGCCCCTGCACCTTGCCGACCTGACGGCGTGCCTCCGCCATCGTGGGGGCGACCTGCCAACCGGACGTGGCATCGACGACGCCGATCACCGCATCGTCGGGAGCCCCGTCATCGGCGAAGCCACCGCGTCCGAGGGCGATCTCGGGGGCGACTCGCTGTGGTTCGCCCCCCTCGATCGACGCCCGGCGTCCCGCAGCCGCGAGATCGCGGTCGTCGCTCGTCGGCGTCCCGTAGGCAGCGGCCGACTCGACGATCGTCTGCCAGCCGGTGCACCGACACAGGTGGGCCGCGAGCGCCCGGTCGACGGCCGGCCGCTCGCCGAGGTCGCCGCCCTTGCGCCGCAGCCCTTCGAGACGCATCACGATGCCGGGAGTGCAGAACCCGCACTGGCTCCCGCCCGTCGCGCAGAACGCCTCGCCCCAGGCCAGCGCGACCTCGGGCGCGAGGCCCTCGAGGGTGTCGACGCGACGATCGGCGATCCGACGCGCCGGCGTGACACAACTGACCCGCGGCTCCCCGTCGACGAGCACCGTGCAGCAGCCGCACTGGCCCTGGGGGCTGCAGCCGTCCTTGACCGACGTCAGCCCGAAACCGTCCCGAAGGACGTCGAGCAGCGAGCAGCCGTCGTCAGCGACCTCGACCTGGTCGCCGTTGAGCTGGAATTGCACGGAGAGGTTTCGTCAGCGAATCAGCTGAAGGACGAGCCGCAACCGCAGGTCTTCTGCGCGTTGGGGTTGTTGATCTCGAACCCCGACTTCTCGAGGCTGTCCTTGTAGTCGAGCTCGGCGCCGGTGAGGAGCTGGGCGCTCGACGGATCGACGACCACCTTCACGCCGTCGAACTCGCTCGACAGGTCGTCGGCGGCGATGTCGGTGTCGAAGAACATCTCGTAGGAGAAGCCCGAGCAGCCACCGGGGCGAACGGCGACACGAAGGGCGAGGTTCTCCTCGCCTTCCGACTCGATGAGCTGACGAACCTTGACTGCCGCTGAATCGGTCAGAGTGATCATGTGCTGGGCCTCCTGATGACGTGACGCAACCGTGAGTGTACCGCCCGAACGGCGATCCACCCAGAGCGCCCCGTGCAACAACGTGCCCCGAGGCCCTATTCCACCACCACCCGTGGCACATGCCCGCCGGGGCCTCGGCGCCCGGCCGCCGTAGAATGGCGACGTGAGCGAACCGACCCTCCCCACGAGCGAGGACATCATCGGGCTGCTGCGCGGTGTCATCGACCCCGAGCTCGGCTCCGACATCGTGACGCTCGGCATGGCGAAGGGCGCAACGGTGTCCCCCGACGGCTTCGTTCGCATCACCGTGGCGCTCACGACGGCCGGGTGCCCGCTGCGGGCACAGATCCAACGCGACGTCCGCGACCGTGTCGGGTCCCTCCCCGGCGTCACGAAGGTGAAGATCGACTGGACCGAGCTCACGGCCGAGGAAAAGGCCACCACCATGGCCACCGCCCGCCGAAACATCGCCGAGCGCGCTCCTGTGACCGCCATCCCCGCCACCACCAAGGTGCTGATGATCGCATCGGGAAAGGGCGGCGTCGGCAAGTCGTCGGTCACCGTCAACCTGGCCACGGCGCTCGCCGCGACCGGTTTCAAGGTCGGCGTGATCGATGCCGACATCTGGGGCTTCTCCGTCCCACGAATGCTCGGCGTCGATGGCCGCCTCGAGGCAGGCGAGGCCGACGGCCGCATCGCGCCGCACCGTCAGACCGTTGGTCGTGGTGAGCTGCGCATCGTCTCGATGGGCTTTCTCGTCGACGACGAGGAAACCGCGCTCATGTGGCGCGGCCTCATCCTCCAGCGGGCCGTCCGGCACTTCCTCGAGGACGTCGACTGGGGCCATGACCTCGACTACCTCCTGATCGACATGCCCCCGGGCACCGGCGACGTGCAGATGGGGCTCGCCAAGCTCCTGCCCCGGGCCGAGATGATCGTCGTCACGACGCCGTCCCTCAGCGCGCAGAAGGTGGCCGTACGCGCCGTCAACATGGGACGTCAGAACTACCTGCGCATCATCGGCGTCGTCGAGAACATGAGCGAGTTCGTCACGCCCGACGGAGAGCGCTTCGCGATCTTCGGTACCGGCGGCGGTCAGCGGCTGGCCAAGACGATCGGTGCGCCGCTGTTGGCGCGTATCCCGATCGAGAACGCCGTCGCCGAAGGCGGCGACACCGGCACACCGATCGCCCTCGGTGACGGCGCTGCCGCCGAGGCGTTTCGCGAACTCGCCCACCTGTTGTCGACCGACATCGCGCCCCCGGTCGACCTGGCCGGCTGCTCGGTCCGACTGCTCGACGCCGTCAATGCTGCGCTCGACGCGCACGACAGTGGAGCGAACGACTCCGACGACGACACGAAGGTCGCCAGCCCCGTCGCCGGCGGCTGACACCGTCGGCCGTCCAGCCGCCCGTCAGTCGAGGCGTTTGGACGTCAACGCGTCGTACGAACCGTCGCCGGGCAGCACGATGCGGAGCCCGTGGTCACCGTCGACGATCGTTGGCAGGATCGGCTCGATGTGGGCGATCTCCGACGCGTGCCGGACGATCTGCTCCGCCGTGTCGAACCGACCGAGCGCCTCGAGGCTCCGCACCGTGGGGAAGATCAGTTCGAACTCGCCGCGGGCGTGACGGTCGAGCGCCTCCGCCGGACGGATCCACAGGTTGGCGATCACTTCACGGTCGTCGTGCACCGGGTTCTGCCACTCGGGCGGGTGCGCGATGAAGAAGCGGGTGTCGTAGCGGCGGGGCGCACCCAGAGGCGTGACCCAACGACTGAAGTAGTGGATCCGGTCGGTGGCGAGCCGGAGCCCCTCGGATCGGGCGATGTCGACCAGCGACACCTCGCCGGCGTCGACCGCTCGACGGTGTTCGACGAAGCGCTCGTTGACCGTCGGGTCGTCGAAACGGACCATCTGATCGTTGTCGTCGACCGCCAACAGCAGGCCGGCCTCCTCGAACGACTCCCGGATCGCCGCCACCCAGTACGCGAGGCCGCCGGACTCGATGCCGAGGAGGGCGGACGCGTCGGCGTCGGCACGGCCGACGCACACGTCGCCCACCTCCGCAGCACCGTCACCGGCGTCCACCCCGCCACCCGGGAAGACGTAGGCACCACCGACGAAGTCGGAGTTGAGGTTGCGCCGGAGCATGAACACCTCGACACCGTCCACGCCGTCGCGAACGAGCATCACCGTGGCGGCGTCGCGGATCGGCACCTCCTCGGGTCGATCGACATCGAGGTGCATCTTCACGCAGGCCACTCCCGCGGCGGCTCGATCTCGGCGATCGTCTCGTCGAGGAACACCTCCTCGGCATCGAGGTCGATGATGTCGTCGTCGCGATTCGAGCGCCGGGTGCCGCCCGGGCCGAACCCGGGGCCGCCGAACCCGCCGTAGCTCATGGGGTCGCCGAACCCGAACACGGTCGTTGTGGTCCGGGCGCGGCTGACCTGGGCGGCGATGCGACGCTGGAAGTGGTCGGTTGCACGGACCCGCACGAGCCGTCGCACCGGTGGCAGCGCGAGCGCCATGGCCGCAACGTCGGTGACGAACCCGGGCACCAGCAGCAGGACGCCGGCGACGACAACGAGGCAACCGTCCAGCACCGACGACGTCGGCATCTGGCCGGCGCGCACACCGGACATGACGCGACGCCACGTTGCCGTGCCCTCCCGCTTGACGACCCACGCCCCGACGGCGCCGGCCAGCACGATGGCGAGCAGCGCGACCTCCCACGAGAGGGCATTCGAGACGGCCACCATGACTGCAATCTCGATGACTCCCATGAGGAGCAGGCCCAGGATCACGACGAACACGGGCAAATGGTACTGCTCGATGTCGGACCGCTCGCCGCGCCGCCGCGGCGCGTTCTCAGCTCGACGGAGGTCAGGAGACGCGAGCGGAGCGAGCTTCGAGGATGACCCGACGCTCGTTCTCGTTCAGTCCGCCCCAGATGCCGTGGGGCTCACGGATCTCGAGTGCGTAGTCGAGGCAATCGGTCGCCACGCAGCACCCGGAGCAGATCTCCTTGGCGCGAAGTTCGCGCTCTGCCCGCTCGTGCTTGCGTTCGAACTGCGGCGGCGGAAAGAACACGGTGGCGTGCGGCCCCCGACAGGCCCCCCGGTGCTGCCAGGATTCGAATGAAGGTTGTGCGCTCAAGTTTCCCCCTTGTGCTTCGCGCCGCACCATAGGGCGCAATTTCGCGAGGGAACAAGGACTAATTTGCGAGCGATCTGCTAGCTATCGGAAGCGGATTTCCGACGGCCGCCACGCTGCTCGCGGTAGTCCTTCGCACCACCCTCGAGCGGTTCGATCTCGAGGGTCAGCCCGTCGATTGCCACGACCCGCATCGCCTCACCGGCGAGCACCGGCGTGGCGCGGTTCGTGAGGGCTCGCCACTGTCCACCGTCGATCTCGACCGTGCCCTCGGGATCGACGTCGGTCAACGCCGCGCCCTCTCGTCCGATCATCCAGTCGCGGCCGAGTGTCGGAGTGGCGAACCGGGAGCGGACCATGGCAGGCATGCCCGACAGCATCGCTACCGCCATGCCGCCGATACCGGCGATGAGCGCGAGCCAGGGCGCACGGAACCCGTCGAACAGGAAGACCGAACCGACGGTCCACGAGACGAGTCCGATGCCGGTCCACGTTCGTGGGATGGCCGTCTGGATGTCGATCGCGAACGCGAACGCCGAGAAGAGGCACAGGGCCAGCGCCCAGGGTCGCACCGGGATCTCGGCCAGGCCGTATGCCGCCATCACGGCGGAAGCGGCTCCGACCACGCCGGCGACACCCACGCCGGCGGTGAAGAACTCGAAGAGCAGCAGCCCGATGGCGATACCGAGTGCAAGGTAGGCAACGCCCGGGCTCGCCGCGGTGTGCAGCAGCTGGATCGTGACCGGCAACTTCTGCGTGACACCGTCGACGGCGATCTCCCGCTTGTCGCGGCCCTCGTCGTCCTTCACCTGCTTGAACGGCATACCCTCGATGCCCAACACATGGTCGCCGAGCGTCGGGTCGATCCGGTCGACGATCCCGGCCTTGGTGGCGGCCTTCTCGTCCAGCACCTTCGTGCGCAGGCGAGCGAACTCCGACGCCGGGTCGTTCACCGGCGAGTTGGCGAGGCGGGGATCACCCACCTCGCCGATGTCGGTATTGGGCGCCATCGTCGACGGCAACGCCGTGACGAGCTCAGCCGCACCCCCGAAAGCCTGCGCGCCCGAGGGGCCGACCCAGATACTCACGGGCACCTCCGCCGTCTCCAGACGATCGACGAGCTGCTGCAGCACCGACGCCTCGACGACCGAGCCGGGGCTGTCGAGCACGAGGATGACCGCCCGATAGCCCTCGACCGCCTCCGCCTCGCTGACCACGCGTTCCATGAAGTCGACGTTGATCTCGTCGATGAACCCGTTGACCGTCACGGCGCGGACGCAGCCCTTGGGATTGGGGCAGGTAGCCTCGGTGTCAGCCGACGCCGGGGTCGCGCCGATCAGCGTGAGCGTGCCCGCAATGGTTGAGATCAACGCCCATCTGACTATCCTGCGCACCCGAAGGCCTCCGGAGGAGAAAAGTGGATCCTGCGCAGTTTCTCACTGCACCACGGGTGACCATCGTTGCCGGGAAGGGCGGGGTCGGCAAAACGACCGTGACGGCGACCCTCGCGATGGCAGCGGCACACCTCGGGCTTCGCGCCCTCGTCATCGAGGTCGAGGGCAAGTCCGGGTTGCCCGCGCTGTTCGGCAAGGAGCGCCTCGACTACGAGGAACAGGTGCTCTTCACCGCCGACGGCCCCCACGGTGCCGGCGAGGTGCGAGCCCGCACGCTGACGCCCGACGAATCGCTCGTCGAATGGCTCCGGGACCACGGGCTCAAACGCATCTCGAAGCGTCTCGGCGAGAGTGGGGCCATCGAGCTCATCGCCACGGCGACCCCCGGGATCAAGGACGTGCTGATCCTTGGCAAGGTGAAGCAACTCGAGTCGAGAGGCGCCGCGGACGTGATCATCGTCGATGCTCCCGCCGCGGGCCACGCCATCACCTTCCTCAGCAGCGCCCAGGGCATGCTCGACGCCGTCACCGTCGGACCGATCGAGGCGCAGGCGCGTGAGGTGCGGAACCTGCTCACCGACGCCTCCCGGTGCCAGGTCGTGTTGGTGACCCTCCCCGAGGAGACACCCGTCAACGAGGTGATCGAAACGGCGTACAGCCTCGAGGACCGGATCGGCATCAAGCTGGGACCGGTCGTCGTCAACGGCATCTACCCCGACCTGCCCGGCCTCGACCAGAGCCCGACGGCCGCCGCAGACGCCGAGGAGGTCGAGCTGTCGACCGAGCTGGCCGCGGCGCTCGAAGCCGCCGCGACGTTTCGTCGCGACCGCCATGATCTGCAACGCCATCAGCTGTCCCGACTGGCGAAGGATCTTCCGCTCGATCAGGTACGCCTCCCGTTCGTGTTCCGGTCGGACCTCGGCCTCGACTCGCTCCGGGCGTTGAGCGAGTCCCTCGTCGAGCAGCTCGGCCGCCTCGACTCGGTCGGGTCGTCGTCATGACCGAGACCACCGCGCCGATGGAACGCCTCGCGGCCGAGGCCTCGATTCTCTTGTGCTGCGGCTCCGGAGGGGTCGGCAAGACCACGACTGCAGCAGTGGTCGCCCTCGAGGCCGCCCGCCTCGGACGGCGCGCCGTCGTCGTCACGATCGATCCGGCCAAGCGCCTTGCCGACGCGCTGGGCCTCGGAGAGCTCACGAACACACCGTCGCTGATCGACGGCCCGTGGCCGGGTGAGTTGTCGGCGCTCATGCTCGACACCGAATCGACGTTCAACGGGCTCGTCGCCCGCTATGCCGGCTCCGCCGACCAGGCCGAGAAGATCCTCTCCAACCGCTTCTACCGCAACATCTCCGGCGCACTCTCGGGAACCCAGGAGTACATGGCGACCGAGAAGCTCTACGAATTGTCGAGCGACGGCGAGTTCGATCTCATCGTGGTCGACACCCCGCCGACCCGGAACGCGCTCGACTTCCTCGAAGCACCCGGTCGGCTGGCCAAGTTCCTCGGCCACCCGCTCTACCGAATGGTGACCGCTCCGACCCGCGGCATCGTCAAGGCCGTCAACATGGCCGCGCAACCCGTCCTTCGGAGCGTGGGCAAGATCGTCGGTGGCGAGGTCATCGCTGATGCGATCGCCTTCTTCGCCGCCTTCGACGGCATGGAGGAGGGGTTCAAACAACGAGCCCAGATGGTCGAGACCCTCCTGGCCGACGATCGAACCGCCTTCGTGCTGGTCGCATCACCTCGGCGCGACACGGTCGAGGAGGCTGCGTACTTCGCCGACCGTCTCGCCGACATGCGGCTCTCGGTGCGAGCCGTCGTCGTCAACCGCATCTACCCGTTCTTCGGCAGCGGCCTCGCCGACGAACTCGCCGTGGCAGCCAGGTCGGCCGACGCCGACGGCCCGCTCGCCGACCACCTGCGCAACCTCGCCGAGCTCGACGACATCGCCCGCGCCGAACGCGAGCACCTGGCCCCGCTGGCCGAACGCGTTGCCCCCGCTCCGCTGGTGGAAGTACCGCTGTTGCCCTTCGAGGTGCACGACCTCACGAGCCTCACCGCGCTGGGCGACTACCTCTTCGGTCGCGCCTGACCGTCGCACCCGACTCCGGGCCGATCGGGTTCAGGAACTCGGGGTGGCGAGCTCTGCGTGGGCGTCGTCGACGAGGGCCACGACCGTGACCATCCGATCGAACCGGGTGGTGTGGAGCAGTCGCAGGACTGCGGGCCGATCGCACACGACGACGACCTCACCCTCGGCCTCGCGGATCTTGCGGATGCCCCCGATGAGCGCACCGAGCCCCGCCGAATCCATGAACGGGACACCGGACAGATCGATGATGACTGCGGCATCACCGGCGAGACCGCCGAGGTGCTCGCGGAAGTCGGCGACGCTGAAGGCATCGAGCTCGCCGACGGGCCGGCAGATCGTTGCCGCTTCCTCTCGAACCACCTCGACGTCGACCACCGTTTGCTCCTTCCGGCCCTCTCGGGATCCGGCGCTTCCAGCCGGACTGCCCGGCTCATACCCACGTTATGTCCGGGGCGAGCCACATGGTACCGACGCACCCCCGACAATCAACATCAGCTCCCCCGAACCGGGCAGCACGGTCGGTTGGGGCGGGGGGCACGACCGAAGTACCCTTCGGACGTGCGAAACGTGCTGCTTGCCACCGACTCCGACGAGGTGTTCATCGAGATCGACGCCGCCCTCGGGTCGGCGGACACCCAGGTGCACCGGATCCGGGCCGGCCGTGAGGTACGGGCCGCGGCGATCGAGCTCGATCCCGACCTCGTGATCCTCGACCTGCAGATCGGTTCGATGGGCGGCATCGCCGCCTGCCTCGATCTCCGCCTCGAGGAGGGTGCCGGTCGCCTCGATCCGCAGTCGGTGCTCCTGTTGCTCGACCGCGACGCCGACGTCTTCATGGCACGGCGCTCGGGGGCTGACGGTTGGCTCGTCAAGCCGCTCGACGCCCGCCGCATCACCGCCGCCACGACCGCCGTCATCGCCGGCGACTTCTTCGCCGAGGGGCCCGAACTCGTCGAGACCTGAGACCCCGGACCGCCCTACCGGGGCCGCCGTGCGAATCGCATTGCGGCCGAGGGGCACCGAGGCGGTAACATCGCCTCTCCACGGGTTGTGGCTCAGCTTGGTAGAGCGCTGCGTTCGGGACGCAGAGGTCGGGAGTTCAAATCTCCCCAACCCGACTGCGAGGACCGCTCGAGGTCGTCGTGAGAGTTCGGCGCCGGGTTGGCGTTTCCGCATCACGGAGACCCGTCAGGGCGTCGGATGGCTGCTCCGTCTGCAGCACGGACCAGCCCGAAGCGCCGCCGCGATGGGTATTTTCGCCCCTAATTGGTTAGGTACTTTGACCTTTCTGCCGATAGGCAACCATGCCGATCTGCGCCTCGAACCCCCGACGTGGGCAGCGCGCACATCGACGGCGTGCCCGTCCCCACCGGCGCGTTGGTGAACGGGGCGCCACCCTGGTCGAAGGGGCCCTCGTCGCTCCCCTGTTCTTCCTCCTGATCTTCTCGATCCTCGAGTTCGGCCTCGTCTTCCGGCAGTACCTCACGATGTCGACCGCCGACCGAAACGGCACCCGCGCCGCGAGCGCCGCCGGCAACGCTGCTCAGGCCGACTACGTCACGCTGCAGGCCATCAAGAAGTCGTCGACCGCGATCAAGACGAGCGAGATCACCGCAATCGTGATCTTCAAGGCCTCCGGTCCAGCTGCATCGATCAACGACGTCGCGCTCCAGGCGTGCCTGACGGCATCGGTGGCCGGGGTCTGCAACCGGTACACGGCCACCGACCTCGCCCGTCCCGTCGGCGACTTCGGCAACTGCTCGCTCGGCAGCGCCTCCCCCGACCGATTCTGGTGCCCGACCACTCGCGTCGTCGCGGCGTCGGGACCACCCGACTACATCGGCGTGTACATCGCGACCCGGTATCAGGCGGTGACGAAGATCTTCGGCAAGTCCTACAACCTGTCCGAACAGACCGTGTACCGCATGGAAGCGCAGACGCGATGATGCGGCGACGCCGACGGAGCGAACGCGGGACGAACTTCGTCGAGATGGCCCTCGTGGTCCCACTGCTCCTGACGCTGATGCTCGGGATCTTCGAGGTCGGCATGATGTTCCGCAGCGACATCGCGATCGCCAACGCGACCCGGACCGCGGCGCGAACCGGCAGCACCGCCGGCAAGGCACCCACCGCAGACTTCCAGATCCTCAGCTCGCTCAGCGCAGCACTCGGCAGCGTGAAGAACGCCACCGTGAACTACGTCGTCATCTACAAGGTGACGGGGTCGACCAACGCCGTTCCCGCAGCCTGCACCAGCGCGGCCGCCATCGCAGCCCACGGCAACGCCGCCAACTTCTGCAACACCTACAGCGCCGCCGACCTCTCGGCGATCCTGGCGAACCCCGTGTCCGCACAGACCAGCTACGGCGGCAGCTGCGCCGGCGCCGGCAAGGACACCAAGTGGTGCCCGACCACCCGCGTGGTGGACCAGGGTGCGACCAACGGGCCCGACTACCTCGGTGTCGCCATCTCCCTGACCGTGCCCACCTTCACGCGGCTCGTCGGCACGACCAAGACCTTCAACGACCGCTTCACCATGCGTCTCGACCCGTCCGGACTGGGATGACGAACGCAACCGCCACCCCCACGCCCCGCGTCGGTCGCTCGTCGGAGCACGGCTACGTGCTCATGACCTGCGCCCTGGTGCTGGTGCCACTGCTCATCGTCGCCGGCATGGCCATCGACTTCGGAGGCAACTACTGGCAGGGCGTCAAGATGCAACGCGCCACCGACGCTGCCGCGCTGGCCGGGGTCGTCTGGCTCCCCGACCTCACCAAGGCGACCCAGGTCGCGAACGACGCCATGACCAAGAACGGCTGGGCGAACGGCGGCGGCAACACCGTCACCATCACCCAGGTCGGTGCTCGCCGACTGAAGGTTTCCCTCACCGCCCCGGCGACCGGCTACCTCGCCGCCAAGCTCCTCAAGACGAACTACAACATGACCCGCTCGGCCACCGCCGAGTACCTCCAGGCGATTCCCATGGGCAGCCCCATCGCCTCCTTGGCGAACGACCCCGAGTCGGCCGCCGCACCACCGCAGATCTGGCTCAACCAGTCCGGATCGGGTTCGACCAAGAACAACGGCGACGAGTTCACCTCAGGCGTCTGCGGGACCTCCGGCAGCGGGTTCAGCTCCGGGTGCACCGGGTCGGTGAACAACGAGATCAGCGATGACGGGTACATCTACGTCACCCGGGTCTCGGCCCTCGGAAGCGGACCGCTCAAGATGCAGGCGTTCGACCCGGCGTTCATCTACACCGACGACAACTGCGGTACGAACTCCTACTCGGGAGGCGAGGAGACCACCCTCATCGCCCAGTACTCCGGTGGATCGGTCGCCGACGCCAAGGCCGCGCAGCGCTACGACTACTCCAACAAGGCGTACTGCCCCGGCGACCAGCGCATCAACAGCCTCAGCAACGTCACGACCACCTTCATCGTCCGCGCCCCCGACACCACCCCGACCGACATGACGGACAACCCCGCGATCTGCGCCATCAGCTTCTCGCCTTACACCTCCGGGTACTTCTCGAAACTCGACCAGACCCGACCGGGGTGGAACTCGAACCAGGGGCTCGAGAACCTGCCCTTCTGGAAGATCTTCCGACGTTGGGTCGACATCTGCACGATCTCGTCGCCGGTCGTCGGCGACTACGTCACCCAGATCACCACGACGGCCGACCAGTCGAGTCCGCAGTTCTCCACGACCGCCTCGCTGAGCCCATCGCTCGGTGCCGGCAGTCTCGAGCAACGCGACCCGGGCATCGTCACCGGCGGACACAACCGGTTCGCGCTGCGCTCGGGGTTCGGGGCGAGTGTCAACGGCACCGGCGTGTCGGTGTTCGCCGGTGGCCGGCTGCCCATCTTCGTCAACCAGAACACGTCGTCGGCGACGTTCTACCTGGCGAAGATCCAACCGCAGTACGCCGGCGCGACGCTCTCGCTCCAGTTCTTCGACATCGCCGACACCGCCGGTTCGGCGACGATGACGGTGCAGCCACCGACCGACAGCAACTACTCGACGTTCCCCTCGTGTGCCTTCGTGAAGGACGCCTCGCCGCCGACCGCAATCTCGTCGTCGGGCTGCTCGGTCTCGGGCCTCACCAGCGCCCAGTACGACGCCCGGATCATCACGCTCACGCTGGTCGTCCCGACCGACTACACGTGCAACACGTCGGTCGCCACGGGTTGCTGGCTCAAGGTGAAGCTCGACTTCACCGGCGCTCCCGCCGACACGACCACCTGGTCGGCATCGCTCCTCGGTGATCCCGTCCGGCTGGTCGAGTAACCCTGCCGACAGCGGAACCGATCACGCCATCAGCACCGTGTGCATCGCCAACGCGAGGCCCACGCCGCGGAAGTCGACCGTGCTCCCCTCGCCCATCCGGTTCATCGCGTACGCGAACGTGACGTTCGCATCGAGGTCGTTCAACACGATCGAGCCGCCCCAGCCGCCCCAGTAGCAGGCGCGCGGGTTGGGGCTGACCGGCAGCTCGGGCCCGTTGATGCCGTAGCCGACACCGAGGCGGAGCGGCACCGCCTGAACGAGGTCGACACCACAGGCCTGCTCCTCGAACAGCGCCTCGATCCCGGCCTCCGACAGGAACCGGTGGCCGTCGAGCACCCCGCCGTTCGACACGATGCTCTGGACCCTCGCCATCGACCGGGCGTTGCCGTGACCGTTGGCAGCCGGCAGTTCGGCCCTCCGGAACGCCTCGGTCGCGGAGATCGTGGCGTGCACGACCGGGTTGCACAGGGTCATGTGCGGGATCGATCCCACCTCGAGGTCGACTCCCCCGCCCAACGGGAACGAGGGCGGAACGATCGTGGCGACCCTCGCGTCGTCGGTGGCGCCGACCCCGATCTGGAAGTCGGCGCCGAGGGGCTCGGCGAACGTCGTGCGGAAGTACTCGCCGAACGACACACCGGTGACGCGGCGAACGATCTCGCCCATCAGGTGGCCCTCGGTGATGGCGTGGTACCCCGACGCCGTGCCCGGCTCCCAGAGGGGCGCCTGCGCTGCGAGGAGCGAGTTGGCAGTGGGAAGGTCGTAGAGCCCGTCGACCGTCATCGGATCCCGCCACCCCGACAGGCCCGCCGTGTGTCCGAGCACGTGGCGGACTTCGATGCCCTCCTTCCCGGCGGCCGCGAACTCCGGCCAGTAGGTCGCCACCGGCGCGTGCAGGTCGAGCACACCCCGATCGGCGAGTTCCAGCGCGACGAGCGCGACCATCGTCTTGGTCGACGACCAGACGTTCACGATCGTGTCGCGCTCCCAGGGTCGCCCGGTGTCGACATCGGCGACGCCACCCCACAGGTCGACGACGAACTCGCCGTCGACCGTGACGGCCACGCTCGCTCCGGCCTCGAGTCCGTTGGCGAAGTTCCCCTCGAACACCTGGCGGACCGCGGCGAACCGCTCGTCGCACACCCCGTGGACCTCGGGCGAGGTCACGCGCCGACCCCGTCGAGCGCGGCGGTGATCGCCGCCATGCCCTGCTCGGCGACGACCCGCCGCCACTCCTCGTCCTCGACGAAGAAGAAGTCGCGCATCCGCCGCCGGATCTCCACGCCGAGATCCGACCGGGGGTCGCCGTGGTGGTGGAGCCAGTTGTCCGCGCGGAAGACCGTCACGCCCTGGATCGGGTCGTGGGTGCCGAACTCGATCACGAAGGCGGCGGTGTCGGCGACCAGGTCCTCGCTCGCCGCGACCCACGAGTCGAAGCCGGGTCCCATGAGGCCGGTATCGGTCGCTTGCTCCTCGTCGCGGTCGGCCCGATAGAGGTAGTCCGGGAACCAACTGCGACCGAGTTCTGCGGCCGGCTCGTCCTCGTTCGCCGTCTGGAACACGGTGAGCCGACCGGTTGGCCCGAGGCCGGTGTGGATGTCGAGGGCGACCGCCCGCACGGCGCCGGGAAGATGGTCGGCCCAGATCCGTTCGAGCGTGCGTCGCGACCAGCTCTCGTGCTGCCCACCGAACTGCACCCCCTGCGGATGGCTGTACTGGCCGCCGCTGATGACCCGGAACGCCTCGAGCATCCCGGCGAGATCCACCAGTTCCTGCAACTCCGCCAGGAACGAGAGATCGTCGGGATCGAACTGGTCGGCGGTCGGATTGAGCGCCGAGTCCACCTCGGCGTACCGGGGATTGGCCGGGAGGTGATCGACGTCGACGAAGTTCCGATTCACGTCGATGTTGTCGTGGTCGACACGTCGTGACCACGCGAAGCCGAACGGGTTGACCGCGTGGACGAGCACCACCGCGACCGACGGCGCCAACGTGGCGAGACGCCCGGACTCCACGAGCAGTCGCTGCAGGCCCCACCCCGCGTGCCCCTCGACCCCGTGGAGCCCCGAGGAGATGAGGACCACCGTCGCAGCGTCGCCCGGCGGCGCGCCGAAGCGGGCGACATCGCACGCCAACTCCTCTCCCGCCGGACCTTGTTCGGGATGGAGGTGCGACTCGACGACCGAGCCGGCGACGCGTACCAGGTCGAGGAACGACGCTCGGGAGGACGCATAGTCCTGGGCGGGAGGAATCATGGTGCTCCTTCACGGGAGGGACGGGAGGACAGGCGGGGATCGCGATAGCACTCGGCCCCGCCGATGACGGTCGACAGGACGTCGATGCGTTCGAGCTGGTCGGGCGACGACGTCCTCGGGTCGGCGGACAACACGACCAGATCGGCCAGGCCGCCGACGCGAATCGCACCCTGGTCCGTCTCGCACCCCCGCGCCCGAGCCGCACCGGTCGTGTACAAACCGAGCGCCTCGGTCGCGCTGATCGCCTGCGGCTCGTGACCGGCCACCCGCTCGGTCGCGGCCGCCATGGCCGCGAACGGATCGGTGCGTTCGATCGGGGCGTCCGACGACCCGGCGACGTTCACCCCGGCGTCGAGCAACGACCGGAAGGGATACGTGCGCATCATCCGTTCATCGCCCACACGGCGCCGTAACCAGTGACGCTCGCTGCGCAAGCTGATCGGCTGCACAACGGCGGACACGCCGAGTTCGGCCAGCAGCTCGACCGTCGGGTCGTCGAGCACGGAAGCGTGCTCGACGCGATGCCGGTGCGGTCCCGGATCGTCGGCGAGCACCCGCCGGAACATCTCCGCCGCTTCGCGGTTCGCGCGGGTCGCCGATGGCGTGGACGCACACGGCCAGGCCGCGGGCATGTGCTTCCCGGGTGCGCCGCTCGGCTTCGTCGGAATCCATCGTTCGCATACCAGCGGTCTCCGGCCGATCGGAGAAGGGCTGATGCATGCAGGCGGTGTGGCCGCCGAGCGTTCCGTCGATGAACAGCTTCACGGCATCCACCCGCCGGCGGCGGGCCGGAGCGTGAAGCGAGGTCGATCGGGCCGCGTCGACGGCAGCGAGATCGGGCGCGACCAGGATCGTCTGCACGTCGAACGGCACCCGGTCGACGAACATCTCCCAGCCGTACACCTCGAGCTCGCCGGCAACTCCCGAAGGTCCCTCGGCGGTGGTCTGACAGATCGCCGAGATCCCGGTGACGCCCTGGCGCACCAGCCGATCCGCCCACGCGTCCACGCCGAGTGCCAACCCGTCGAGGTCGAGGTCGGGCATCAACGCGAGGAGCGGTGCCACGGCGTTCTCCCGCACGAGCCCGGTCGGGCGGCCCGATGCGTCGCGTTCCACCACGCCACCGGCCGGCTCGTTCCCGGGGCGATCGAACCCTGCTGCAACCAGCGCGCTGGTGGACGCGACCGCATGGTGCCCGTCGCGACGCACGAGGATCACGGGCCGCCCGCGCCCACACGCGTCGAGCTCGATCGCGGTCGGGAGACGCCGCTCCGCGAGGACCGCGTCGTCGAGCTGGAACCCCATGATCGCCGTGCCGTCGTCGCCCTGCAGCGCTCGTTCCGCCACGAGATCGAACACGTCGGCAAGACACCCGCACTGGTCCAACAGCAGCTGCTGCTCGAACACCGCCATGATCAACGGGTGGAGATGGGCGTCAACGAGGCCCGGCGACAGGGTCCGTCCGCCCACGTCGACGATCTCGTGATCGGTCGGCAACGCTGCGACACAGTCCGCGTCGGAGCCGACCGCAATGATCCGGTCGCCCAACGTCGCCACGCTCGTCGGCACCGGCCCGCCGTTGCCGCCAGACGTCACCACGACCGCGTCGCGATAGTGGCGGGCAGCGAGGTCCACGACTCAGCCCCGAACGACGATCGGCTCGGCGACGAGGTGCCGCTCGATGGCGTCACGATCGACCGTCACACCCCACCCGGGCCCGGTCGGGACCAACAGGTGCCCGTCCGCCTGGACGCACCGGTCGACCACGAGGTGCTCGTCGAACATCACGTCGCCGGCCAGTTCCACCGCATGCCCGAGCCGGTCGAACCGGGCGGCGGCGAGGTGCAACTGCGCTGCGGTGCCGAGGCCGAGGGACTGGTTGTGGATGATGGTGCGCAGTCCCCGTGCCGCCCCGTAGTCGATCGCCCGGAGCGCCCCGGTGAGGCCGCCGGGTCGCTCGAGGTTCACCCCGACCACCCGACACCCCCCGAGCTCGATCAGCGTGACCAGGTCACTCATCGAGAAGAACCCTTCGTGGAGGAACAACGGGATCGACGTCTGTCGCTGGACCTCGACCATGCCGAGGAGGTCACCCAGCGGCAACGGTTGCTCAGCAGCGTCGATGCCGAAGGGCTCGAGCAGTCGGAGTGCTCGGACGGCTCCTGCCGCCGAGTACGCCTGGTTGTAGTCGACCCGGACGCGCAGGTCGTCCCCACAGCGTTCGCGCACGGCAGCGATCACATCGCGATCAGCCGTCGGCCCCGTCCCGAGCTTGATCCGCACCGTGCCGTAGCCACCGCGTTGGTATCCGGCGCAGAGCGCCGCGACCGTGTCCGGCGAACCCAGCGGGACGAGCCCACACAGTGGGATCCGATCGACGGCGGCACCGCCGATGAGGTCGTGGACCGGCCGCCCGACCTGCCGAGCAGCGAGGTCGTGGCACGCGAGGTCGACGAGGCCCTTGGCGATCTCGTTGCGCGCCACGTTGCGATCGAATCGGGCGGCGAGGGCCTGGGTATCGGCGGGTCGGGCGCCCAGTACGTAGGCGCCCAGGTGGTGCTCGATCGACAGCGCGAGTTCGCGTTGCGACACCCCCGTCTCGGGCAACCACACGTACGCCTCGCCCCAGCCCTCGTTGCCGTCGCCGTCGACCAGCCGGCAGTAGAGGAAGTCGGCCTCGAGCCAGGGCGCCTCGCTCGGGATGGCCATGCCGAGCCCGTTGGGACTCTCCGCCATCGCGCCCCGCGCCAGGTCGGAGAGTGGGACACGCAGCTCGAACAGCTCGATGCGTTCGACCCGTTCCCCTGAACCCGCCCGTATCGTTTGATCCACGATACGTACCGTATCGTACGAATGGTGACGGTGCTGGTTCGGATCAGTTCAGTCGAACAGGCCGTCGTCCACCCACAGGCGCTCGAGCACATCCACCCGCTCGGTCACATCGGACCGGAGCCGATCGACCACGGCCGCGACGAGCAGGTTGCCGAGAGCGAGGACCCCCACCTGACTCTCGAACGGACTCGTCGTTTCGCACGCGAACGTCATGGCGACACCGCCGGTGAGGTCGAGCGAGCACGGGAGCCGATCGGTGAGGGCGACCGGCACGGCGCCACGACCCACCGCTTGCCGCTGGACCCGGACGAACCAGCCCTCGTGCCGCTGGGTGTCGATCGACACGAGCACGTCGCCGGCCCGGAGCTTGCCCAGCGTCGTCGCGATTCGGAACTCCGAACCCTCCAGACGCACGACGCGGTCGCGACAGAGCTGCAGCTCGTCCGCGAGATGCCCACCCAGGCCGGCCAGCTGCGAGTTCGCAAGGACCCACAGGCGGCGCGACGTGTCCGAGACCAGCTCGACGGCTCGGTCGAGATCGGTCGGGTCGAGCTGGGCGAACGTGCGCTCGACGTTCTCGCGCTCGACACGCAGCGCCTCCTCGATCAGTGGCTCGTCGCTCGACCGACGAAGCCGCGAGGCCGCCGAACGCAACTGACCCGACACCTCGGACCGCACCGCATCGCGGAGCGCCGTGAACCCGTCGAAGCCGAGTTGCGCCGCGAACCGGATCACCGTCGGCGTGCTCGTCGCCGCCTGTTCCGCGACCGAGGCCAGCGTCCCGAACGCGACGCTCTGCGGATCCGACACCACGAGGTCCGCCACCCGCCGCTGTGACTCCGGCAACGAATCGGCGAGCCCCGCCACCTTCGCCTGGATCGAACGGCCCACCATGGGCGACACCGTAACCGGCTCGCTCCGCGTCAGATCGATGCGCCGAACACCGGCGCGACGACGACCGCCATCGCCGCGATCAACCCGTGTCTCAGGAGACGGCCAACGTCATCTGGTCGAGACCGCGCAAGGTGAAGCTCGGCCGATAACGCGGCTCGGTGCCCACGACCTCGATGTGTTCGAAGCGGTCGAGCAACGCGCCGAGCACGATCTCGCCCTCGGCTCGCGCCAGGTGGGCCCCGAGGCAGTGGTGAGCACCCCAGCCGAAGCTCAACGGCGCCGGAACGCCCTCGCCGGCGAATCGCCCCACGTCGAACCGTTCCGGACGGTCGTACGCCGCCGGGTCGTGATTGCCCGATCCCTGCAGGATCATGACCGCGGTACCGCGCGGCACCGGGGCTCCGAAGAGCTGGTCGTCCTGCAGCGCGAACCTCACGTTCAACTGCACCGGGCTGTCGAAGCGCAGGATCTCCTGCACGGCCGAACTCATGAGCGACCGATCGGACCGCAGGCGCGCCAGCTCGTCGGGATGAGCGAGCAGCGCGCGCAGTCCGTTGCCGATGAGGTTCGACGTCGTTTCGAACCCGGCGGCGTACATGAGGAGCGTGTTGGCCAACAGTTCGTCCTCCGACAGGCGTTCGCCCTCGGCCTCGACCTGGATCAGCGCCGACAGGAGACCGTCGTCGGGTGTCGCCCGCTTCTCCTCGATCATCTCGAGGAAGTAGCCCGCCATCTGCACCGCCGCCGCTTCGGCGCGAGTGATCGCGGTCTCGTCCGCGGCGGCGTCGATGAACGAGGTCATGTCCCGCACCAGGCTCGTGAAGTTCCCGGTCGGATCCTGAGGAACGCCCAGCAACGCGGAGATCACCGCGACGGGGAACGGGACCGCGAGCGTCGACATGATGTCGCACTCCCCGGCGTCGGCGACCTCGTCGAGGATCGGGGTCAGGAGTTCGTCGATCCGGCCGCGGAGCTCCTCGACGCGTCGCGGCGTGAACGCCCGCGCCACCAATGAACGGATCCGCGTGTGGTCGGGCGGATTGAGGAACAGCATCGTGGTCGTGTCGCGGTCGGACCGACGGGCCGAACCGTTGAGCGTGGGCGGGAGGTCCATGTCGACCTCGGCGCGACCCCAGTGCGGGTTGCGCAGATACTCGAGACCGTCGTGGTAGCCGGCGAGGATCGTCATGCCCGTCGCGCTCTCCCACCGCGGCGATTCCGCGAGCAGTCGCCGGTAGACCGGGACGGGGTCCTGGCGAGTCTCGTCGTCGAGCACGACGGCCAGCAGCAGACCGTCGGCCTCGGCAGTGGTCAGCGACGCCGCCTCGGCGCTCACTCCGCCGCTCCCCCGCTGATGGCCGCGCCGACGTCGTACCCCTGGAACCCCTCGGGACCTTCGAGCTCGACGATCGGGTCATCGCGGTTGTCCCACTCGGTCCGGAGCGCCTTGCTCATGATTGCGTGCATGACGTAGAGCGAGGTGATGTACGTGAGCTCGAGGATCTCCAGATCGCTCAGGTGCTCACGGAGCGCAGCAAACAATTGGTCGTGCATTCGACCACCCGATACCGCGAGCGCATCGGTGTACGCGAGCACCAGACGTTCGACCGGAGTGAACTCGTCGGACGCCTGCCAGTAGGCGATCGCCTGGATCTTCGACTCGCTCATACCGAGCAACCGGCACGACTTGCAGTGCTGGGAGAAGACGAACTGGCTGCCGACCGCCCACCCCGCCCGAGTCTGCCCGAGCTCGCGGAGCACCGGGTCGAGCTGGCGACGCGAGCTGCGGTAGATGCCGAAGCCCTGCACCGCGTGCTCGAAGATGTCGGGGGAGTTGGCGAAGACGGTCCACCAGTCACCGGGAGTGCCGGTGGTCGTACCCGGCTCGGCCACCGGGTCGCGCTCGCCGAACAGGAAGTCGTACATCATCGTGACGACCGGGGCCGTCACTTCGTCACGTGGGATCTCGCGGAGGCGGGGCATCTCCGTACCCTAGGACTCCGTACCCCGATCGTCTCGGAGAACGCTGGCATCATGTCGGCCGTGGCCGTCGGACGATTCGCACCCAGCCCCACGGGCGACCTCCACCTCGGCAACCTCCGCACCGCCGTGCTCGCCTGGCTGTGGTCACGGCACGCCGGCAGCGAGTTCGTCGTCCGGCTGGAGGACCTCGATCGGGTCACGTCCAGTCCGGAGCACGAGGCGTCCCAATTGCGCGACCTCGCCGCGATCGGGCTCGACTGGGACGGCCCGGTCGTGCGCCAGTCCGACCGGTTCGACCTCTACCACGACGCCATCGCGACCCTCGATCGAGACGGCGTGCTGTACCCCTGCTACTGCACCCGCAAGGAGATCGCCGCCGCGGCGAGCGCCCCGAACCAACCGGTGCTCGAGGGCTATCCCGGTACGTGTCGCCACCTGTCCGTCGCCCGGCGCCGGGAGTTGGAGTCGAGTGGCCGACCGCCGGCACTTCGGATTCGAGCGGATCGTGCACCTGCGGGATTCGACGACCTTCTCCTCGGTCCGGTCGACGGCCGAGCCGACGACGTCGTCGTCCGGCGCAACGACGGCGTCCCGGCGTATCACCTCGCCGTCGTCGTCGACGACGCCGCCCAGTCGGTTGGCATCGTGGTCCGCGGCGACGACCTCGCGACGGCCACGCCGAGCCAGCTCCATCTGCAACGCCAGCTCGGCCTGCCTCAACCACGCTACGCGCACGTTCCGCTCGTCCTCGGCCCGACCGGTGAACGCCTGGCGAAACGGCACGGCGCCGTGACCTTGAACGACCGGCTGCGCTCCGGCGACACGGTCGACGACGTGGCGCGCTGGTTGCTCGATTCGTGCGGCCAACAAGTCGAGGACGAACTGTCGGCCGGCGAGTCGATGGCCGCTGCCGCCGACCGGTTCGACCCCGGACTGCTCGATCGACACCCGCTGCACGTGTCGGGGAGCGAGCTCGATCGGTCACTACGCTCCCGCGGGTGATCCATCGCCGTGCCCACCTCGCGACCATCTTGCCGGCGGCTCTGCTGACGGCCCTGCTGATGATCGGATCGGGCTGCTCGTCCGACGACGCCGTCGGCGACAACGGAACCACCACGACCCCGGCGCCGTCCGGTTCCGCCACAACGCCGATCGAGTTCTCCACGACCGTGTCGGACGAGTGGGGCCCCCTCGCCGACTGCCCGATCGCACCTCAGTCGTCCGACCCGTCGGGTGCGCCCGCCGACGACGGCGTGGACGGTGTGCTCGAATTCGGCGACCAGGCCCGGGAGCATGTCACCGAGTGCGTCGAGTACACGATCAACCCGGCGGTCGGGGGCAAGCACTTCCCCCAGTGGGCGAACTGCGGCTTCTACACCTCACCGGTTCCCGAGGAGTTCGCCGTGCACGTCCTCGAACACGGCGGCGTGTGGATCGCGTTCGATCCGACGATCGGCGCCGACGACGTGGCGGCCATCCGCGGCGCCACCGACGCCACGACGCACGTCCTCGCGAACCCGTATCCCGGCCTGACGTCCAAGATCGTGTTGTCGGCATGGTCGCGCCAGCTCGATCTCGACTCGACGAGCGATCCCCGGTTCCAGGCCTTCATCGACACCTACGTCCAAGGTCCCAACACCCCCGAGCTGGGAGCGCCCTGCTCGGGCGGCATCGGCACACCGGAGCCACCCGCCTCCACGGAGTGATCCGTCAGCAGTCGGTGAACGATTGGTTGTCCGTCCGTCGATTGGCCTCGTCCAGCTCCACGGCATCGATCGCCAGGCCGTGCCCGTCGGTGTTCGCCCGCGCATAGACGAGCGCTGCGACATCGCCGCGGCGGTCGATCACGGCGCTTCCCGATTCGCCGGGAACGACCGGACGGTCGAGGCGGAGACGACGATCCGGGTCGGGGAACCCCCACCCCCGGTCGACCTCGGCGACGGCGGCGGCACGGCTCGAGAACTCGTGACCACCCGGGAACCCGGCCAGCACATACCCGTCGCCGAGGGCTGACGGCTCCTCCGCGAGCGACAGACCGCGGGGAGACCACCGGCGGCGAGCCGGGCGAGATCCACCTCCGACGACACCCCGATGCTCCGAACGGGGTGTGTAGTGCCATCCGCCGTCGTCAGTAACACCGACGCGGCGCCGTCGATCACATGCCGGTTGGTCAGGACGATCCCGTCGACGATGACGCCGCTCCCGCGGATCTCGACACCACACCGGTCGGTCGTGATGCGCACCACCGCCGCTCGCCACGGCTCGTCGTCGACGACGGCCCAGCCACGATCGGTCCAGCCGTCCGGCGACCGGGTCGACCCGGCGTTGGCCGCGACCCGGGGCGACGGCGCACGGGACACGGGCGTGATCGACCACCAGGTCGCGATGAGCACGCCGAGCACGAGCCCAACGACCACGATCCCGGCCACGGGCTCCGACGATCCCGATGTTCGGCCTCCACGCACGCCAGCAGTGTGGCCACAGCATGTCGTGTCATTTCAAGTCTTTTTGGGAGATTTCACTCCGGGTGAAGTAGCTCCGGCGGCGCGAGAAAGCGATCGACCAGGCCGTCCGCAGCCACGGTCGCTGCGACCTCACCGTCGCGGACCTTCGATTCGACCTCGCCGATGAGGTCACGGACCGCGTCGTGGGATCGGAACTCGTCCAACAACCGGTCGTTGATCATCGACCACATCCAGTGCACCTGTTGCTGCTGGCGCCTGGCCGCCAGCTCCCCCGTCGCGCCGAGCTTGGATCGGTGCAGCTCGACCTGTTCCCAGATCTCGTCGAGGCCCTCATTGGCCAGGCCGCTGCACGTGGTGACGGGCGGTGACCACGTCGGTGACGGTTGCGCCATGAGGTGCAAGGCATGCCGATAGTCCATGGCCGCCCGACGAGCCCGGTCGGCATTGTCACCGTCGGACTTGTTGACCGCGACCATGTCAGCGAGCTCGAGCACCCCCTTCTTGATCCCCTGCAGCTCGTCGCCGGCCCCCGAGAGCATCAGCACCAGGAAGAAGTCGACCATGTCCGCCACGATCGTTTCGGACTGGCCCACGCCCACCGTCTCGACGAGGATCACGTCGAACCCCGCGGCCTCGCACAGGAGCATGGCTTCACGCGTCGTCCTGGTGACCCCACCCAACGTGGCGCCCGCAGGTGACGGCCGGATGAACGCGTCGGGGTCGACGGCGAGGCGCTCCATACGGGTCTTGTCACCCAGGATCGAGCCGCCGGTGCGTTGGCTCGACGGGTCGACTGCGAGCACGGCGATGCGGTGTCCGGCCCGCGTGAGGTTGGTCCCGAACTGATCGATGAACGTCGACTTGCCGACTCCCGGTACGCCGGTGATGCCGACCCGGATCGAGGAGCCGGTCGACCCGATCACACGGTCGAGCACCTCGGCGGCCAGCCGCCGATGGTCGGCGCGGCGGCTCTCGGTCATCGTGATCGCCTGGGCCAGGACGGTCCGTCGACCCGCGAGCACTCCGTCGGCCAGCTCGGCCGCTGTCAGCTGGGGTCGCATCGTCGGCATCGTAGACAGATCCGATCCGGACTGCGGTCACCGCTCGACGACGCCGGGAAAAGAGGTGGGCGCCCCGAAGGGCGCCCTGAGACTGGGAGAACCTCATCTGGGAGAAACCTCTGGAGACCACACGGGACTCCATCGGCGATTTTCGTCGAACAGGCCGCGAAGAATCGCCGTCTCGCCCGCGAAGAAACCGTAAAGGCGATCGGTGATCGCCTCATTCGCGGTCGGATCGGCGCACTCGGAGCTGCGACGTTTACGCTCGTCGGCGTGCACCGCCTACTTCTCGTCGAGGACGACGCCGCGATCGCCCAGCCACTGCAACGCGCCTTGAGTCGAGAGGACTTCGAGGTCGTCCACGTAGCGTTGGGCGCCGACGCGATCGCTGCCGCCCTCGCGGGCGGGTTCGACCTCGTCGTACTGGACCTCACACTCCCCGACATCGACGGACTCGACGTGTGCCGTGCCATCCGCGCCGAGGACTCCGGCCTACCGATCATCATGCTCACCGCCCGGAGCGACGAGCTCGACCTCGTCGTCGGCTTCGACGCCGGCGCCGACGATTACATGGCCAAGCCCTTCTCCATGGCGGAGCTGACGGCCCGGGTCAGGGCTCGACTCCGCCACACGGTCGCCACCGAGAGCGTCATCGAGGCCCAGGGCATCCGACTCGAGACCGATGCCCACCGTGTGTGGAACGGCGACGAGGAGCTCCACCTCACCCCCAAGGAGTTCGAGCTGCTGTCGCTCCTCGTCTCCGAGGCCGGCCGAGTGGTCACCCGCCAGCGCATCCTGAGCGAGGTGTGGGACGACGACTTCTACGCCACCAGCCGATCTCTCGACGTGCACGTGTCGGCCCTCCGCCGCAAGCTCGGTGACCATCCCGACCAGCCGCGCTACGTCACCACCGTCCGCGGCGTCGGCTTCCGCTTCGAGACCGGGGCACCGTGAAACGACGGTTGGTCATCTCGTTCCTGAGCGTGACCGCCGTCGTCCTCATCCTGCTCGCCGTCCCGATGGGCTACCTCCTCCAGCGCGTCGCCAGCGACGAGTCCAAGGCGCAGCTCGACCAGCAGGCGTCCTACCTCCTCGACCAAGCGGTCGACCCGGCCACATCGATCCTCCGCGTCAACGCGTCCGGGCTCGATCGCCTGCTCCCGCCCAACAGCAGCGCCGTGCTCAAGCTCGCCGACGGGCCCACCGTCGAGGTCCGCGAGCTCCCCGCCGGCGACCTGATCTCGGCCACCGCCTCCGACGTCAACGGGTCGTCAGCGACCGTCTACGCGAGCGCCAACCCCGTACGCGACCGGGTCCGCCAACCGCTGATCATCCTCGCCGGCCTCGGGATCGCCGGCCTGCTGACCACGTGGTTGCTCGCGCAGGCCGAAGCCCGACGCCTCGGCCAGCCCCTCCGGGAGCTCGCAGCGACGGCCGCCCGTCTCGGTTCCGGTGACTTCTCGGTGATCGCGCCACGCTCGGGCGTCCCCGAGCTCGACAGCCTCGCCACGACCCTCGATGCGTCGGCGGCGCGCATCGACGCGCTCGTGCGAGCCGAACGGAGTTTCAACAGCGACGCGGGGCACCAGCTGCGGTCCGCTCTGACCGGCCTTCGTCTCCGGCTCGAGGAGCTCGCCCACACCGACGATCCCGACACGGCCGCCGAGGTCCAGGCCGCAATCGAACAGGCGGACCGCCTCTCCGCGACCATCGATGCGCTGCTGCGCCTGTCACGGACCGGTCGAGCCGGCGTGGCCACCAGGTTCGACCTGCGGACCCTCACCGCGAGTCACGTGGACGACGTCGGGGTGGCCCTGCGACGTCAGCGGCGCCGGATCGACGTGGTCCCCGGTCCGCCGCTCACGATCGAGGCGGCACCCGGCGCCGTCGGCCAGGCGTTGGACGTGGTGCTGTGGAACGCGGCGCGGCACGGCAGGGGCCGGGTGACGCTGTCGCTGCGCGACGCCGACGGCTGGGCCGAGCTCACCGTCTCCGATGAGGGCAGCATCGATCCGGCGACGCTCAGCGACCTGTTCGTGGAGCCGCCGCGGCCCGACACCCACGGCATCGGACTCCCGCTGGCGCGGCGCATCATCGAGTCCGAGGGCGGGCGGCTCGACGTGGCCGAGACCGACCCGACCACCTTCCGGATCCGGTTGCCGCTCCCGTCGAGCGGCGACGATGTCAGAGCGAGTAGCCCAACCGATCGGCCAGTTGATCGAGCAGGTCGTCTGCGGCTGCGGCGATCACCGTCCCGGGCGGGAAGATAGCGGCCGCGCCAGCGGCGCGCAGCTCGTCGAAGTCCTGGGGGGGGATCACGCCGCCGACCACGATCATGATGTCGGGGCGCCCGAGATCGGCCAGTGCCTGCACCAGCTCGGGCACCAGGGTCAGGTGGCCGGCCGCCAACGAGGACGGACCGACGATGTGCACGTCGGCGTCGACCGCCTGTTCCGCGGCTTCCTGAGGCGTGGTGAACAACGGACCGATGTCGACGACGAACCCGAGGTCGGCGAACGCCGACGCGACGACCTTCTGACCGCGGTCGTGGCCGTCCTGGCCCATCTTGGCGAGCAGGATCCGGGGCCGCCGGCCATCGGCCGCCTCGAAGGCCTCGACCTTCCGACGGACCCGTTCGACCGTCTCGTTGTCTGCACCCATCTCGCTCCGATACACGCCCGAGATCGACCGGATCTCGGCCCGATGCCGACCGTAGACCTTCTCGAGGGCCTCGCTGATCTCGCCGACGGTGGCCATCTTCCGGGCGGCGTCGACCGCGAGCTCGAGCAGGTTGCCGTCGCCCGAACCGGCAGCGTTGGTGAGGGCTTCGAGCGCCGAGGTCACGGCGTCGGAGTTGCGCTCGGCACGCAGCCGCTCGAGCTTTGCGATCTGACCGGCGCGGACCGTGGCGTTGTCGACCTTGAGCACGTCGATCTTCTCGTCACCGTTGGGCCGGAACTTGTTGACCCCGATGACCGACTGGCGGCCCGAGTCGATTCGGGCCTGGGTGCGAGCGGCCGCCTCTTCGATGCGCAGTTTGGGGATGCCCGCTTCGATCGCCTTGGCCATGCCGCCGAGACCGTCGATCTCGGCGATGTGGTCCCACGCCTTGCGGGCGAGTTCGTAGGTGAGGCGCTCGACGTAGTAGCTGCCGCCCCACGGGTCGATGACCGCTGTTGCTGTTCGACTCCTGTTGCAGGAACAGCTGGGTGTTGCGGGCGATCCGGGCCGAGAAGTCGGTCGGCAGCGCGAGGGCCTCGTCCAGCGCGTTGGTGTGGAGCGACTGGGTGTGCCCCTGGGTGGCGGCCATCGCCTCGACACAGGTGCGGACGACGTTGTTGAACACGTCCTGGGCGGTGAGCGACCACCCCGAGGTCTGGCTGTGGGTGCGCAGCGAGAGCGACTTGTCGTTGCTCGGCTGGAACTCGCGCACGAGGCGCGCCCACAGCAGACGAGCGGCCCTGAGCTTGGCCACCTCCATGAAGAAGTTCATCCCGATGGCCCAGAAGAAGCTGAGCCGCGGGGCGAACGCGTCGACGGGAAGACCGGCATCGATGCCGGCCCGGAGGTACTCGACGCCGTCGGCCAGCGTGTACGCCAGCTCGAGGTCGGCCGTCGCTCCCGCCTCCTGCATGTGATAGCCGGAGATCGAGATCGAGTTGTACTTCGGCATGTGCTTGCTGGTGTAGGCGAAGATGTCCGAGATCACCCGCATGGACGGCGCCGGCGGGTAGATGTAGGTGTTCCGGACCATGAACTCCTTGAGGATGTCGTTCTGGATGGTCCCTGCAAGCTTCTCGGGGCCAACACCCTGCTCCTCGGCCGCCACGATGTAGAGAGCGAGCACGGGCAGCACCGCACCGTTCATCGTCATCGACACCGACATCTGGTCGAGGGGGATGCCGTCGAACAGCACCCGCATGTCGTAGATGGAATCGATCGCCACGCCGGCCATACCGACGTCACCGGCAACACGGGGGTGGTCGGAGTCGTAGCCGCGGTGGGTCGCCAGGTCGAACGCGACCGAGAGGCCCTTCTGGCCGGCGGCGAGGTTGCGCCGGTAGAACGCGTTGGAGTCCTCGGCGGTCGAGAACCCTGCGTACTGCCGCACCGTCCACGGTTGGTTCACGTACATCGTGGGGTACGGCCCACGGAGGAACGGGGCGATGCCGGGGTAGGTGTCGAGGAAGTCGAGGCCCGACACGTCGGCGGCGGTGTACAACGGCGCGACGTCGATGCCCTCGGGCGTCTCCCATGCGAGCTTCGAGAGCTCGAGCCCGGTCGCGGACTCAACGCCGGAACGCCACCGGTCGGCATCGCCGGCAGACGGAGTCGGGGCGGCGATCTTGGTGAAGTCGGGCAGTTGGGCGCTCATCGCGCCACCCCCTCGAGGTCGTGGGCGGTTCGGAGGGACGCGAGCACGTCGACGCCGACGTGGATGAACTCGTCGACGCCAGCTGCCAGCAGCTCCTCGCGGCGTTCGCCGGGTGCGCCGGCCAGGTAGATCCGAGACGCACCTGCAGCCCGCAGGGCCGTCGCCGTGGCGGCGGCCCGGTCGGTGTAGACGGCGTCGGAGCTGCAGATGACCGCCAGGCCCCCGCCCGACGCGACGAAGGCCACGACCAGGGCGTCGTCATCGCCGAAGCCGTCCGATCCGATTGCCTCGATGCCGCCCGATTCGAAGAAGTTCTTGGCGAACGTTGCTCGAGCGGTGTGGACGGCAACGGCACCGAGATTGGCGAGGAACACGCTCGGTCGCGCACCCGTCATCGCGAGATGGCGGTCACTCGCCTCGCGGAGCTCCTCGAACTCGGAGGCGAGCCCGACCACGGGGAGGGGCTCGACGATCGTCGCGTCGGCGGTGTCGGCGAGCGACGGGCCGGCCCAGGCCGCGGCAGCAGCGGCGCGCAACGTCACGACCTCGGGAACGGGCCGCTCGAGCGGTGCCTCGGCGAGATTGGGGAACTCGCTGACACCGGTGAGCGGGTCCTTCCGCTTGGCGATGTTCGCCATCCGTGTCGAGCGAACGGTGTCGAGCGCGTCGGCCAGCGACCCGTCGAGGAGGACCGCGGACAGCCCGCCCGCTGCCTGAATCTCCTGGAACCGAGACCACGCCCGGGTCGACAGCTGGTCGGTGAGCTCCTCGATGTAGAACGAACCACCGGCCGGGTCGGCCACCAGACCGATGTGCGACTCCTCCTGCAACACCAGTTGGGTGTTGCGCGCCAGACGGCGGCCCAGGTCGTCAGGCAGACCCACCGAGGCGTCGAAGGGCTGAACGGTGACGGTGGTCGCGCCACCAGCGCCAGCAGCGAAGCACGCCGCCGTCGTGCGGAGCATGTTCACCCAGGGGTCACGCACCGTCATCATGCGGGTGGCCGTGCGGGTGGCGAGCGGGGCTCCGGCGGCGTCGGCGGCACCGGCAGCCGCGAGCGCGTGGCCCCACAGTCGTCGAGCAGCGCGCGGAGCTTGGCGATGGTGGCGAACACGTCGGCATCGGCCGAGAGGGTGAACGCGAGTTGCGTCGCCGCCACGTCGATGGGGAGCCCGGCGTCGATCAGCGCGCCGAGGTACTCGACGCCGGCGGCGAGCATGATCGCCAACTCCTCGGCCTCGCTCGCGCCGGCATCGACGTACGGCGCGGTGTCGACGTGGATGGCCTGCACGTGCGGCCACGCAGCTGTCGACACGGCGAGTTCGGCCGCATCGCTGAGCGTCGGGGCCAGCCCACCGGGGAGGCGACCTCCGGCGGCGAGCGCTCCAAGGGGGTCGGCGCCCAGGTTGCCACGCCGCTCGTCGACGCTCACGCCGTTGCGGTCCCAGATCTCGATGAGGAGATCGGCTGCCGCCGCGAAGTGCGGTCCGGCCTCGAGCACGACCGACACCAAGTCGAGGTAGACACCGTCGAGCAGGGTCGCCACATCGTCGATACCACCGATCACCACCCCGTCGACGGCGCCGGCGCCACCGACATCGAGGCGGAGCGCCAGCGAGTTCACCCCGCCGTCGAGGTCCTCGAGGATGCGGTGATTCGCCTCGGCGGCGACGGGGTGCTGCTGGGTCTGGCGGATCTCCCACGCGCCGTGCGGCGGGCCGGCGGCGGTCGTGCCCCGGGTGAAATCGGGCTGACCGGGGAACTGCTCCGACGTCTCGGGTCGATCGGCCGCCGTGTACAGCGGCTGGATCGCGATGCCGTCGTAGGTGGTCGAGACGAGCTTGCGGTCGAAGTCGGCGCCCTTCAGCACCTTGTCGACCAACGCTCGCCACTGCTCAGCGGTCGCAGCCGGGAAGTCGGCGGCGAGCGCCAGATCAGGTGTGGTCGTCACAGTCGTTCTCCAACGCGGCACGGGGCACAGGTGCGCTCCGAGGATACCGGAGGCCTGACGAGTCGTCAGATGGGGCTAGCGTTCCCGCCCGAGGACGAGGAGGGGCGAATGGACGCGGCAAATCTCGGGTTGTTGATGCTTCGGTTGGCAGTCGGCGGCACCATGGCGGCCCACGGCTACAACCACATCTGGGGTGGCGGCAAGATCAAGGGCACCGCCGGGTGGTTCGAGAGCTTGGGCATGAAGCCCGGAAAGCTGCATGCGTGGCTCGCCAGCATCACCGAGCTCGGCGCCGGCGCGCTGCTCGCGCTCGGCCTGCTCACGCCGCTGGCCGGAGCCGGCTGCGCCGCGGTCATGCTCGTCGCCTGGCTCACGAACCACCGCACCAACGGGTTCTTCATCTTCCGTCCCGGCGAGGGCTACGAGTACGTGATGAACCTGTTCGTCGCCTCGCTCGCTCTGGCGTTCATCGGCGCCGGCGAATGGTCGCTCGACCATGCATTCGACATCGCCGCCGACCTCGACGGGTGGACGGCAGTGATCATCGGCCTCGTCGGTGGCATCGGTGGGGCGCTCGGCCTCCTTGCGGTGTTCTGGCGGCCGGTGAAGAAGGATCCGGCCGCGAGCTGACCCCCGGCGAGCCTCCGCTGAGGCCTCGCGACTTCTGCACACCATTTCTCAGGGTCTCGACGCGGCGCGTCGATCCCTTGATCAGCATGGGGAATACCACCACCGCTCTGGCCCGGTTGCGTGTCGCGCGGCAGAGGTCTCGGCCCGCATCGGCGTACGACTCGACGCGCAACGTGTCGAGGTACACCGGTTCGTCGACGGGTCGACCGCCGAGTTGGTCGCCCGGTGGGCGACCGATGGAGGATCGGCGATCTGCGCCGGTTCCTCGGTGCCGCTCACGTGGTTCCCGTGGTCGCTCGGGAACATCCGACCCGAGGAGTACATGTTCGTCCGCAACGCGGAGGAGCTCCGACTCGCGCCCACCGATCACCGCACGATCGGTGACCTCGGCATGTCGTCGGTGGTGTTCATCCCGGTCATGTCGTCGCCGACCGTTCCCCTCGGGGCGGTGTGCGCCTACTGGTCGGTGGGGCGATCCTCGTGGGACTCGGGTTCGCGGGAGGCCGTGTGCTCCTGGGTCCTCGACGCGCTCTCGACGCGACGCTGAACCTTCGCCAGGATCGACCGCGACGAGCGCTCGACGGGGGGCGGTGGACCTGACACCCCGGTGGCGGCGTCGAGCAGGGCGTCGGTGAGTCCGCTCTCGATCACCTCGTGTCGCTCGAGGTAGGAGGAAACGAACGCCTGGATGATCGCGGCCGCGGGCAACGCGAGCAGTGCGCCGATGGGCCCGATGATGCTGGCACCGGCGATGGCCGCCCCGAACGCGACGGCCGGATGGATCGCCATGGTGGCAGCCGAGATGCGTGGTGCCAGGAGGTAGTTCTCGATCTGCTGGTAGATGAGGAGGAACGCGATGACCCAGATGGCGTGCGGCGGATCGTTGAGCAGGGCGATCAGGAGCGGGAGCGCTCCTCCGATGTAGGTGCCGATGACGGGCACGAACTGCGAGACGACACCCATCCACAGTGCGAGCGCGAGCGGGGACGGCACCCCGATGATCGCGAAGGCGATCCACGACGATGCTGCCGAGAACGTGGCGAGCAGCAGGCGGGAGTAGAGGTACCCGCCCGTCTTGTGGATGGCGAGCTCCCACAGGCCGAGCACGAGACGCTGACGTTCGGGGGGCAGCACCGAGCAGATGGAGCGACGGAACCGGGGACCGTCGGCGACCAGGTAGAAGGAGAAGAGCCCGATGGTGAAGATGTTGAACACCACGCCGAGCACCGAGCCGGTCACCGACACCACGCGGCCGCCGAGGTCGCCGGCAGTACTGGCGAGGTCGCCCTGGTACTTCCGGAGCTGCTCGACGATCTTGTCGGTCGTGATGTTGGCGTCGAAGCGCTTGTTGACCCAATCGGTCGCGTCCTTGACCAGGTCGGGCGAGTCGTTGACGAGCGTGCGGACCTGCTGGATGACCAGGTCGACGACGACCCAGACCAGCACGGTGCTGAGCACGAGCAGCACCACGAACACGAGGCCCGTCGCCGAGCCGCGGCGCCAGCCCCGTTCGGCGAGATAGTCGACCGCCGGCTCGACGGCGAACGAGAGGAAGAGCGAGACCAGCAGGATCGTGAGCAGGTCCGACAGCTTCACGAACAGGTACTGCGCGACCATGAAGCCGGCAACGCCGATCGCGGCGGCGAGCACGGCGCGGGGCAGCCATCGCGGTGGACGGGTCTCGTTCCAGCCCGGCGGGAGCTGATCGGGGTCGGGCCCGAGGACAGCCATCAGGCTCCGCCGAACATCATCATCCACTGCTCGGCGGTCTTCGGGCGGAAGACGACGTTGTGTTGTCGGGTTTCGCCGAGCGACGCGGACGGCGCCGGCGAGTACTGGTGACCGGGGTAGAGCACCGCGTCGTCGGGCACCTTCGAGAGACGTTGCGTGAGGCTGAGGTAGAGGTCTTCGGGGTTGCCCCCGGGCAGGTCGGTGCGACCGCAGCCGTCGAGGAAGAGCGTGTCGCCCGAGACGAGCCGGTTGTCGACGAGGAAGCACTGCGACCCGGGTGTGTGACCCGGCGTGTGGATGAGTTCGATGGGGATCTCGCCGACGGTGACGATGTCGCCGGCAGCGTGGCCGACGAGATCGGGTTCGGTGCAGTTCGTCACCCGCATCACCCAGGGGAGTTCGTCGGCCTGGACGTGGATCGGTACGTCATGGGTTTCGAGGAGGGCTTCCACGCCTTCGATGTGGAATCCCATCATCTCGCCGCCGCAATGGTCGGGGTGGTAGTGGGTGACGAGCGCCCCCGAGATCGTCATGCCGTCGCCCTCGGCAATGGCCGCGAGACCGGCGACGTCGTAGGCGGGGTCGACGACGACGCACTCGCCGGTGACCCGGTCGCCGATCAGGTAGGCGAAGTTGACCATCTGCCGCGCGATCGGATCGGTAGTCGCGAAGTCGCGGCCGGCGAGCAGCTGACGGAAGTACAGACGATCGTCGGTCATGCCGACGCCTCGAGGCCGGCCGCAACCGCTGCCAGGGCCAGGTCGACCTCGTCGGCCGTGACGACGAGCGGGGCCATGAACCGGATCACGTTGCCGTAGGTGCCGGCGTTCATGAGCAGCAGCTTCGACTCGGTACGGCAGTGTTCGATGATCGCTGCCGTGCGGGCGGTCGCCGGGGCACCCGTCGCCGGGTCGCGGAACTCCGCGGCGACCATGAGGCCGGGGCCACGGACGTCGGCGATGACCGGGTGGTCCCCAGCGAGCTTGGACAGGCCGGAGCGCAGTTGCTCACCCCGGTCGTTGACGTTGGCCAGGAAGCCGTCCGACGTGAGCACTTCGATGGTTGCGAGGGCGGCGGCGCAGCCGATGGGGTTGCCGCCGTAGGTGCCGCCGTGGGAACCGGTCGGCCACGCGGCCATGATCTCCGCCGACGAACCGATCGCCGAGAGCGGGAAGCCCGAGGCGATGCCTTTCGCCATGATCAGAATGTCCGGCTCGATGCCCGTCGTCTCGACCGCGAACATCGTGCCGGTGCGGCCGAAGCCGGCCTGTACCTCGTCAGCGACGAAGAGCATCCCGTGTTCGGCACAGATGGCCTTGAGGCCGTGGAGGAATCGGGCCGGCGCCGGTTCGTAGCCGCCCTCGCCGAGCACCGGCTCGATGATGATCGCCGCGGTCTCGGCCGGGGAGGTCTGGCTGAGCAACAGGTGTCGTACGGCCTCCAGCGCCGCGTCGATGCGGTCGTCGAGTGTGCCCGCTCCGAGGGAACGGGGGAACGGCGCGACGAACACTCCCGACGGCAGCGGGCTGTGACCAGACCGGTAGACGGTCTTCGACGTGGTCATCGCCATGGTGAGGTGGGTGCGACCGTGGAACGACCCCTCGAACACGATCACATTGGGCCGTCCGGTCGCCTGCTTGGCCAGCTTCACCGCCGCCTCGGTCGCCTCGGCGCCGGAGTTGGAGAAGAAGAAGGTGTCGATGCCGGCGGGGGTGATCCGGTCGAGCGCGTCGGCCAGCTCGCCCAGGAGCGGGTGGGTGTAGCAGTTGGCCTGGGCGTGGATGAACCGCGCCGCTTGGGCCTGGATCGCGGCGACGACCGTCGGGTGGCAGTGACCGGTGCTGGTGACGGCGATGCCGGCGGTGAAGTCGAGGTACCGGTCGCCGGCGCCGGTCGTGACCCAGCAACCCTCACCCGACACGACGTCGAGATCGGTGACCTTGTACCAAACAGGGGCAAGATGAGACATCCCACCAGTGTTGCGCGAATCCCGTGCCAGGGACGTCACGCCAGCGGTTTTCGCCGGAGTCGGCCTACGCCAGCTCCGCCTGCATGAGGATCGGGGTGGTCGCCTGCTCGGAACCGCCATCGGGTTCGTCGGTGACGGCGAACCCGATGGCGCCATCGAGGCTCACCTCGATGGCGGCCTCGACCTTGCCTGAGCCGTCGGGTTCGAACAGGCCGGCCTTGTGCACACTGCCGTCGGCGTCGACCCGCCAGAGCTCGTAGGTCCGGCCCGGTTCGACTGGCGGGATCGACGTCGAGATCACGATGACCTTGCCCGCCTCGGGCGACACGACGACGCGTCCGGCGGCAGCGTCGTCGCCGACCCCTTTCAAGGCCACGACCTCGGCGTCGCTGCGGGCGAGGATGCTCGCGAGCTCCGACGACGTTGCGTCGCCGTTGTCGGCGATGGCGTAGCCACCGAACCCGGCGAGCACGATGAGTCCTGCCGCGACCGCTCCGAGGAGTGCACGGCGACCGGCGCTGGCGCGACGGCGCTCGTCGAGACGGATCACCGGCGGATCCTGCCGGGTCATGGCGACTTGCGCGAGGACGTTGGTGCGGAGAGCTGCGGGCGGCATCGCTGCCGATACCTCGCTGAGGCGTCCCGCGGTGGCCCGGAAGCCAGCGACCTCGTCGCGCAGCTCGGCGTTCGTGGCGAGGAGGGCCTCGAACTTGAGGAGTTCCTCGCCCTCGAGGGCGTCGAGTGCGTAGAGGCCCGCCATCCCGGCGAGGTTGAGCGAGTCGTGTTCGTCGGCGGATGCGTTGCTCATGAGGTCACCTCCAAACGGTCGCGGAGACGGACAAGGCCGTCTCGAATCCTGGTCTTCACGGTGCCGAGCGGCAGATCGAGGAGCGCGGCGACCTCACTGTGGCTGTGGCCCCCGAAGTACGCCAGCTCGATGGATTCGCGCTGCGGTTCGGTCAGCTCCCCAAGGGCGTTGGCGACGCGTTCGCGATCGAGGAGGTCGACAACGACGGCGCCGGTGTCGGGTGCGGTCGCGCCGGCGTGCTCGAGCGCGTGCCGCTCGTCGCGGTTGCGACTCGCCTGCTCCGACCGGACCCGGTCGACCGCACGGCGGTGGGCGATGGTGAGGGCCCAACTGGTCGCCGCCCCGAGCCGTCGCTCGTAGCGGGGCGCTGTGCGCCAGAGCTCGAGCATGACCTCCTGGGTGACCTCTTCGGACCGGGCGGGGTCACGAAGGATCGAGCGCACGATGCCGAACACCCGCTCCACGATGATCTCGTAGAACTCGGCGTACGCCTCCTGGTCGCCCTTTGCGACCTGCACGAGAAGCTCGTCCGCGGACTTCGGAAGCGACCGTCCGCGGCGGGTCAGGAGATCGATCACCTCATGATCCTTGTTGATGCGAGCCTCCATACAAAGCCGTTCGGGGCGGATCCCGGATCGGATTGGGGGATTGCCACACTTTTTCGCCAGACCGTTCGCAGGCGCGCGAAACGGGCCGGGTCCCGAAGGACCCGGCCCGTCATCCACCTCCCCGTGTCCAGGAAGGGGAGGCGATCAGTCGGCTGATCAGCTGGGCATCAGGACCGAATCGATGATGTGCACCGTGGCGTTCGCCACCTGCACGTCGCCGCAGACGACCGCGGCCTGACCGTTCACCTGGAGCGAGGAGGCGTCACCGGAGAAGGTGATGTCCTGGCCCTCGACCGTGGTGGCCGTCCCGGCCTTGGCGAGGTCGGCGGCCGACATCTTGCCGGCGACCACGTGCAGGGTGAGGATCTTGGTGAGGGTCGCCTTGTCGGCGAGGACGGCGTTCAGGTCGGCCTCGGGGATCTTGGCGAACGCATCGTTGGACGGGGCGAAGATCGTGAACGGACCGGGTCCGTTCAGCGTGTCGACCAGACCGGCCTCGGTCACTGCAGCGACCAGGGTCGACAGGACCGGGTTGTTCGAGGCGGCGGTAGCCGCCGGAGCCTCGGCCATGCCGGTGAAGCTGCCGGCACCGTCGGCGGGGACTGCGGCGCAGGCCGGGCCGGAGGGCTCGGTGCTGGCGCCGGAGCCGGAGCTCATGGCTTCGGGCATGAGGACCGAGTCGATGATGAACACGGTTGCGTTGGCGGTCTGCACGTTGGCGCAGACGACGGCGGCCTGGCCGTTGACCTCGATGTTGTCGGCGTCACCGGAGAAGGTGATGTCCTGGCCCTCGACCGTGGTGGCCATGCCGGCGGAGATGAGGTCGTCAGCGGACATCTGCTCGGGCACGACGTGCAGGGTGAGGATCTTGGTGAGCGTCGCCTTGTCGGCGAGGACGGCGTTCAGGTCGGCCTCGGGGATCTTGGCGAACGCATCGTTGGACGGGGCGAAGATCGTGAACGGACCGGGTCCGTTCAGCGTGTCGACCAGACCGGCCTCGGTCACTGCGGCGACCAGGGTCGAGAGCAGCGGGTTGTTCGAGGCGGCGGTAGCCGCCGGATCTTCAGCCATGCCGGCGAAGCTGCCGGCACCGTCGTCAGGCACCGAAGCGCAGCCGGGGCCGGTGGGCTCGGTCGAGTTCGAACCGGAGTCCGAGCTGGGGGCCGCTGTGGTGGCGGTGGAATCGGCGGTGTCGACCTCGTCGTCGGCACACGACGCGGCGACCACCGACAGGCTCAGGAGGCCTGCCAGGGCGATCCGTCGGATGGTGCGGGGTTTGCTCATGGTTGTCTGCTCCTGTTTGAGGGGTCTTGCGGTGAGAACTGTTGGGTGTTCGGAGCCCGGCTCCGATCGGATCGGTTTCGTTCGGCCGACCACCCGTTCGAGGGGTCGTGTGACGAGATCGCGCCGCAGGTCGGTGCGACGGTCGACCGTCAGCTGACGAGGGCGACGACGCTGTGCCAGCCCGAGGCACCGTCGGGAAGCGGCGCAACCCGTTCCTCGGTCTGGATCTCGCCCGTGCCATCGGTGGCGCGGCAGGTGATGTTGTGGCTGCCGGCGGTGAAGTCCCACGGCAGCACCCACTGGCACCACGTCTCGTCGTTGGGCACGGGCTTGAGTTCCGCTGGGGTCCACGCCCCGTCGTCGACTTTGACCTCGACCTTGGAGATGCCTCGGGTCTGGGCCCAGGCGACACCGGCGATGGGGTGCCGGCCGGCCTCGATGCGGCCGAGACCCGCTGGGGTGTCGATCCGCGAGAACGTCTTGATGGGAGCCTCGACCGCGTACCCCCGGGGCACCCAGTAGTGGTCGAACTCGGCGAAGGTGGTGAGTTCGATCTCGGTCAACCACTTCGTGGCGGACACGTAGCCGTAGAGACCGGCCACGAGCAGTCGCGCCGGGAATCCGTGGATGACCGGCAGCGGCTCACCGTTCATGCCGACGACGACCATGGCCGTGCGATCATCGTCGAGGGCCGAGACCGGGAACCCGCAGGTGTAGCCGTCGACGGATCGACCGACGAGCTGGTCGGCGCCCGCTTGGACGCCTGCCTCGTCGAGGAGTTCCCGGAGCGGAACTCCGAGCCAGCGGGCGGTACCGGCGAGCTGTCCGCCGACCTCGTTGGAGACGCAGGTGAGGGTGAGATCGGCCTCGACGAGGTCACGGTCGAGAAGGTCTTGATAGGTGAAGGACAGCTCCTCGTCGACGAGACCCGAGATGGTGAGCTTCCAGGTGTCGACAGGAACTTGTGGCACCTCGAGCGCGGTGTCGATCCGGTAGAAGTCGCCGTTGGGAGTGATGAACGGTGTCGACCCGTCGACGCCGGCGGCGAACTTCGCCGGATCGAGAGCGGGCAGCGGCTCCTTCGCCTTCGGCAGGATGACCTTCGCCCGGTCGACAGCGGCGTCGAACCGGGTGCGGAGCCACCGGCCGGTCGTCGCCGCGCCCGCGCCGACGAGCGCGACGGCCGCTGCGCCACCGAGGAACGCCCGACGCGATGGCGTCGAAACAATGGGCGACACGGCGTCGGGCGCAACCGGGCGAGAGGACGCAGGAACGTCCTCGACCGGTGTCGCCGGTCGGTCCCATGCGCGCCCGGCCAGGAATCGGAGTACTGCCACGGCGACGACACCGCCCACCACCGAGGGGACAGCGGCGGCCGCGCCACCGACTCCGGCGAGCGCCGCTGCGGCACCGAGCACACCGAAGAGCGCGGCGCCGGCCGTCGCGAGCCCCAGTCGCCGTCTCGAGGTGATGCCGAGCACGATGGCGAAGATGGCAAGCAGGACCATGACGCTGCCGATGAGGACCTGCTTGTCGTTGGTCCCGAAGTTCTCGATGGCGAACGTCTTCAACCACGGTGGTGCTGCGTCGATGACGCGGTTTCCGACCTGGGTGATCGGCGATGCAAACCGCCGATCGATGCCCGACGTCAGTTCGGCGACGCCCAGGGCGGCGACTGCGGTCCCCATGCCGACGACGGAGCCACGGCCCCAGCGGGTGGTTCGAGCGACGTCGACGGGCGCCGCGTCCCCGCTGGTCGTCACGTCGTCGTCGGTGGTGCTCACGTCGCGTCGTTCGGACCGGGGGGCGAATCGGATTGGACCGCCTCGGCGCCCCCGAAGGCCAGAAGGGCGCCGCTGCTAGGGTTTCCGCCCGGAGGGATGGCAGAGCGGACGATTGCGACGGTCTTGAAAACCGTTGAGGTGCAAGCCTCCGGGGGTTCGAATCCCCCTCCCTCCGCTGCGGTCGACGGTGGTCGCGATCGGTTCACCATTTCGATGGCGACGCCCAGCAGGACTCCCGATACACTGTCCTCCGCCTGGAGAGGTGCCGGAGTCCGGTCGATCGGGCCTCCCTGCTAAGGAGGTGACTTGAGCAATCGAGTCCGTGGGTTCGAATCCCACCCTCTCCGCTGTGTGATCTCTCACGACATAGGAAACCCTCGAACCCTCAGGTTCGGGGGTTTTGTTGTTTCTGGGAGCGGGGTTTGCCGGTGGGTTGGTAGTTCCGGGTGGGGTCGAGGGTGAGGTGGCGGAGGAGTTCGCCGGTGGCGGCGTTGACGATGCGGATGTCGAGGTCGGCGACGAGGACGATGACGTGGGTTCGGGCGTGTTCTCGGCCGATCCCGATGTGGTGCAGCCGGCTGTTGTGGCGCAGCGTGATCTTGCCGGTGGTATCGATTCGGTCGTGGCGGACCCGGTAATCCGCGTCGTGGTCGGCCGGGGCGGGCACGGCTTTGGGGCGGGCCTTGTAGATGGTGGCGGGTGTCGCGCTGTGTGGGAGTGAGCGGTGAGGTCGGTGGTGGTTGTAGATCTCGACGAACTCGTCGAGCTGGTGTTGCAACGTGTCGATCGCGGTAGCGCGGGGTTGGCCGGTGAGCCATTTCTTGAGGGTCTGGCGAACCGTTCGACTTTGCCGCAGGTGGTGGGGTGGTTCGGCCGGGAGTTCTTCTGGAGCACACCGTGGCGGGCGAGTTCGGTCTCGAAGCTGTTGATGCCGCCGCGGCCGCCAGCGAAGCGCGCCGTGTACACCAAGCCGTTGTCGGTCAGCGTTGAGGCCGGCGGCCCATAGGTGGCGACGTTCGCGAGGAACGTCGCGGTCACAGCTGTGCCGGTGACGGGGCGGTGCGCGGTGATCGAGAGTGCGTAGCGGGAGTGGTCGTCGAGCCACACGAGGACTTCGATATCGGCGCCACCGGCGAGGCGCCAGTGGGTGAAGTCGGATCGCCAGCACTCGTTGGGAAGATCGGCTTGGAAGCGGATGTAGGACGATTTCGGTCGCTTCTTGGGGTTCGGGGTGATCTCGCCGGCTGCGGTGAGGTAGCGGTGGATCGTCGAGGTCGAGACCGGTGTCTGGTGGTGGTGTTCGAGGTGCCACGCGATCGTGTCGCATCCGGCGTCGAGGCCATCGGTGCCGAGCTCGCGGCGAAGCCGCAAGATCACCGCCACCAACTCGGGGCCTAACGCCGTAGGTGAAGTGTTCGGTCGCCGTGACCGGGGTTCGAACGCGGCGTCGCCTTCGGCGCGGTAGCGGGCGACGAGCTTGGACACCCACCCTTTCGACACGCCGTAGTCCGGGCCACGTCCGCTTGGGGAACGCCCCTCGAGCGACGACCGCGGGTGATGATCAACCGGTTCTTCGACACCCCCGCACACGACCACCAAACCGTTTCCTATGACCCGACAGATGGGTTTCCGATGTCCTGGGACAGCACACCACCCTCTCCGCTGAATGGAAGCAACGCCCGACCGTCAGGTCCGGGCGTTGTCCATGTCGGGGCAGATCGTGCCGCCTCCGCACCAGCCGGTGGGCCGTCGAGTTGACCGACCGAATCTGACGGCCTGTCAGATCCCTGTGGCTCATGTCACCCGATTGATTGTTGCATTCCTATGACGAAGTTCGTCATAGTGACACAACCAAACACATAGCAGGCGGTCTGCTGTCGCGTCCCCCTCCCCCGTGAGCTTCCTTCCTCCGGGGTTGGTTCCCTGGGACGCCCCTGACCAATTTCCCTCACACGACGATGGCCCAACCCGGGGCCGGTCCGACAGGAGAACCTTCCAATGCAACCCAAGTCCGTCCTCGCGTGTCCTCACCGGTGGCGCACTCGCCGTCCTCGCCCTCGCCGCAGGGTGCTCGCCCGAGCAGCAAGCGGCTTTTTCTGTTCACATCGACAACCAGAACGCAGTGCTGGCCTCGGTGCGAAGTCAGAGCGGGCTGTCCGACGACCAGCTGGCCCGACTGGCGAACTGCGAGTCCGGTGGCAATCCGACGGCACGGTCCCGTAACGGGAAGTACCTCGGTCTCTACCAGTTCAACCAGGGCACCTGGAACAGCACCGCCCGGTCGGTGCTCCCCTCCTACGTGGGTGTCTCGCCGGCCATCGCGCCGCCCGAGGTCCAGCACGCCATGGCTCGGGCGCTGTACGCCGCTCGGGGCCGGAGCCCGTGGCCGATCTGCGGCCGGCGGATCTGATCGAGACCCTGGTCACCCACGACCGGAGCCAGCGCACCGGCGGGGTGGTCCCAAGTCATTTGGGCACCACCCCGTCCGCTGTCTAAGATCACTCCCCGGTACCAAGCGCTCGTAGCTCAATTGGATAGAGCATCTGACTACGGATCAGAAGGTTGGGGATTCAAGTTCCTCCGAGCGCACCACCGAAACCCCCGATACTTCGGGGGTTTCGCTGTTCGAGGGCGTCCCCCTCGGACGCCGAGATTTCGAGCGGATGCTCACGAATTGCTCACATTGGTCGGAAGAACCAACCCGCTGATCACTGCTGCACCGCATGCTCATCCATCGCCGGGAGCACGTGGCTGTAGGTGTCCAGTGTGATACTCACGAGGAGTGCCCGAGCCGCAGCGGACACCACCTTGGCGGGGACGCCGGCCACGATGGCCAGCGTGGCCCCCGTGTGCCGCAGGCCGTGGATGCCGATGTGCTTGATGCCGGCGTCCTTCACCTTGCGGTTGAGACGCTGGCTCACGGCGTTCGGGTGGTACGGGTGACCCTCGACGTCGGCGAAGATCCAATCCTCAGCCGTGGCCTTGCCGGCACCAGGGAGCAGGCGCTCGCTGGCACGCCGCACACGGTGCGACTTCAGCGCCGCCACGGTGCCCTCGTCCAACACGATCGTCCGAGCGCCGGCAGCGGGTCCTTGGGTGCGCTGATGTGGACCGCATGGCCGACCGTCACCAGCGTTCGGCGGATCGTCAGGCGTCCACTCTCGAGATCCACGTCGCCCTCCTGAAGGCCGAGCGCCTCACCCCGGCGCATCCCGGTCGATGACACGAGCAGCCAGAGCGGGTAGTCCCGGTCCTTCGCCGCCTCGGCGTGATCGAGGAACGCACCGAGCTCGGCCTTCGACCAGACTTTGATCTTGGTGGGATCGTGCGGCGCGCCGGTGGCCTCACCTTGGCCGCAGGGTTCGCCGCCAGGAGGCCGTGGTCGACCGCCTCACGGAGCGCCCGTGATGGTGTGGATGTAGGAGATCGAGCGGGCGCTCAGCGCTGTCTTGCCGCTCTTGTCACGGAGGTTCGCACCCGGTGCCCGTAGCGCTGCGTACATCGCCTCAAGCTCAGTCGACCGAAGCTCTGCAGCGGTGCGCCGCCGATGCGGGGAATGACGTGTGACCGCAACATGGCCTCGTAGCTCGCCGCCGTCGATGGTCGGACGGGGCCCGGTAGGCCGGCGATCGACTCTTCGAGGTACTGCTCGACGGTGATGGTGCTGCGGTCGACGTGCTGGCCCTTGCGGGCGTTGACCCTCAGGGCGTCGAGCGCCGCCTGAGCCTGTGCCTTGGTGGCGAATCCCCGTCGGAGGACCTGCTTGCGCCTCGGACCGGTGCCGCTGATGTCGGGCGGCAGATCGACCACGAACATCCACGCCCGCTTGGGATCCTTGGCCTTCGGGTCCTTCTTCGGTGCCGCTGCGTTCCGCCGTGCCGTCGTCATGGCTTCGGTGTACGGACGTGATCACACGAAGTCAAGTGTCACCGGGCGCCACGGACGACTTAAAACCTCGACGCTCCGTGCAATAGCCGCCGCTCAGCGTGAGATATGGACGCCTCGATGTGAGGGAAATGTGAACGAACCCGCCGCTCTACGTGGCTGCCGAGCCACCGAGCGCATCTAGCCCTGCGGAGAAGCCCGCCATTCAGCCATCTCTGGCTGTCGGAGGCCCGATGTAGGGTCGTTCCCCGTGGAGGAACCCAGTGTGGGGCGTAGTCCACAGTAACGGTAGTCGAGTCCAACGGCGGAAAGCAAACCCATGATCCCGAATCCTGAAATTGAACCGGTGATGTCCGTCGAGGAGGCTGCCGCCGCCCTTGGGGTGAGCCGCAAGCACGCCTACAGCGAGTGCCATCGCTACATCGACACCGACGGTGAGGCCGGTATCCCGTGCATCGCCCTCGGCCGCTCGCTGCGGGTGCCGACCGTCGCCATCCGCCGCATGGTCGGACTCGACGTCCCCGACCTCATCGCCTCCTAGTTCGCCGGGGTCGGGTCGTTGGGGTGGCACTTTGTCCCCCGACCCCGGCCCTTCCTGTTCCACCACCCAAAGCAGAAAGCCACCCATGAGCTACCGAACCGCCCTCCTCCCGCCCGATCCGTCGGACGTCCCCAACGAACTCGCCCGCCGCATCCAGGTCCTCGAAGACTCGATGCGAATGCCAGGAGTGGGCGGTTACGCCGCCGTCGTCAACTCGGACGCCGTCCCACAGGCCCTGTCGTCGGGGACGTACGGTGCCCCCGAGACAGGCGACGCTGGACCGACGGCGACCGCCACCCCGCCGAAGTCCGGTCGGGTCGCCGTCACGGTGTCAATGCAGTCGATCATCTCGCTTGTCGGCGGGACGGAGGGTGCGATCGAGGCCGGCGTCCGGCTCAGCGGTGGCAACACACGGGCCATCGACTTCTACTCGAAGTTCACGCACCGGATTGAGCAAGGCCCTCGGCTCGACAACCTGCCGATTTCACGCACGTTCCTCCTCGAAGGTCTCGGCCTCCGTCCCGACGACGTTCACCGTGGAGTACCGGCGCTTCCTGCTCATCCCGCCGATCCGTCAGCGGTCTTCGTGGTGCACTCACGGGTGCTGACCGTGGTGCCGCTGTGATCGCCGCCGCTACGCCTGGGGACGGGATTGCGGCGCTCAACGACAGCACGACGGATGCGGCCATAGCCGAGCTCGAAGCTCGGTTCGCCGCCGAGCGGGGAATGCCGCTCGCCACCGCCCTCGCTTACGCCGAGCGTGGATGGCAGGTCATCCCAATCAAGCCGGGTGGCAAGTACCCAGCGGGGTTCGGTGAGTGGCAGCTGAAGGCCACCACCGACGCCGCCACCATCGAGGGCGGCGAACGGCACGCACAAGGGCTACGGCGTCGGGATCGCATGCGGTCCTGAGTCGGGCGTGTGGGTCCTGGATATCGACGTCAGCGACGGCAAGACGGGCGAGGACACGCTGGCCGAGCTTGAACGCCTCCACGGACCGCTCCCGGCGACGTATACGGTCATCACCGGCAGCGGTGGCCGACACCTGTACTTCGCCTACCCGACGGACGGTCCCCCGTCAACGATGCGGCCAAGCGTCTGGGCTTCGGCCTCGATGTGCGTGGCGGTGGAGGTTTCGTCGTAGCGCCGCCGTCCATCCACCCCGTCACGGAATCGGCGTACGTGGTCGATGAGGGCGATTGGGGTGATCCCGAGGACGTGGCGGATGCGCCGGCATGGCTCCTCAAGCTGGTCAGCGAGGAACCGCCCAAGGCGTCCGCTTCGCCCGCCTCAGCCCCGCTCCCCGGCCTTGGCGACATCGGCACCAGCTACACCGGAGACAGCGCCGCTGACAAGCTTGCAGCGCCGCTGACCACGGCGGAGATCCTTGAGCCGGATGGGTGGACGTTGGAGCGCACGATCGGCGCCGAGCGTCAGTGGACCCGACCGGGTAAGGACGGTGGCGTCTCGGCCACCACGAACCACGGCACCGCCGACAACCTCAAGGTGTTCACCTCGTCTGTTCCCGACCTTCCCGAGGACCAGTACACGAAGCTGCACTACGTCGCCATCAGGCGATTCGGTGGCGACATGAGCGCCGCTGCGGCATGGATGAAGGGTGAGCTCGACGGCACGCCGGCCACCCGTCTGCGTGAGGCGAACCTCGACGGGGACGTGTGGGATGAGCGGCCGGTGTTCCGGCTGATCCGCCGTGCAGCGCACAACCGCATGGTGTCGCCCGATGCCGCGCTGGGGTGCATCCTCACCCGTGTTGCCGCCCTCACACCGCCGACAGTGCGTCTGCCGGACGTCGTCGGTGGCCGAGGCACGTTGGACCTGTGCGTTGCCATCATCGGCCCGTCCGGCGCCGGCAAGTCGGCCGCTGGTTACGTGGCGGGCGATCTACTTCCGATCCTCGGACCGGACCCGATGGAGCTTCCGCTCGGGTCCGGCGAGGGCCTCATCGACGCCTACCTCGGTCTGGTCAAGGAGGACGGGGAGTCGAAGCCCGTCAAGCGTCAGGTTCGAAGGTCGGTCTGTCCGCCCTCTCGATGAGGGACGTGCCCTCGCCGAGATGGGTGGTCGAAAGGGCGCCACGCTCATGCCGGCCATCTGTTCGGCGGCGCACGGCAACCGCCTCGGACAGGCCAACGCATCGGCGGACACGTTCCGCAACCTGCTCCGCCGGCGAGTACCGGTTCGCCCTCATCGCCGGCTTCCAGCCCGAGCACGCCACGGCCCTCATTGATGACGCCGCCGCTGGAACACCGCAGCGGTTCCTGTACGTGTCCGCCCTCGATCCGTCCATCCCCGACGAGGCCCCAGCGTGGCCCGCTGCCATCGACTACACGCCGCCCGCACACCAGGCGGGACCCATGGGTATCGATCCTGTGGTGGCGGCTGAGATCCGCTCTCGGCGGCGCTCGGCGGGCCGTGGTGCGGTCACGATCCCCGAGCTCGACGCTCACCGTGACTTGAACCGCCTGAAGGTGTCCGGCCTCTTGGCCCTGCTCGACGGCCGCACGGACATCACCGCCGACGATTGGCGACTGTCCGGCATCCTCCTCGGCTCATCGGACCGGGTGCGCACCACCATCGTGGACGCTGCACGGAACCGGGCACGACATGCCGAGGACAGCCGCACGGCATCGGTGCTACGGCGTGACGAGGCCCTGGAGGAGTCGGCCAGGGACGGGCGGTTTCGAAGATGGCGAGCGCCGATCGGCAATCACGTCCATCGGCACCAGCGGGACGGCGGGTGCCGTCGAGGGTGTGTTTCCCAGTCCACGGCGAGCCGTGACCGAGCGGCAGCGCCCATCGACGCCGGCATTGATGAGGCCGAGCGGAAGGAATGGATCGTCGTGGAGGGCGACGTGTTCCGCCCCGGCGCATCACGTCCCGGTTGAGAGCGCATCCGTTGGACGTTGGACGGTCCAACGTCCCCCTCTCGCAGAATTCCCCAAGTCACCCCAGACGTACGTACTTATGGGGTTTTGAACGAGCAAGCCAGCGAATTCCCGAGCACGCCGTTGGACGGTCCAACGGCGTCCAACGACACGACACCCAATCAACGCATCACCGCTACGCCCCGAAAGGCCACCCATGACCATCACCCCAACGCCCGATGACCGCACGCCCGACGACATCCACGCTCGACGGCTCACGATCATGCACCGGCTCGTGTCGACGGCCGTCAGCATCGTGAACAACGACGAGTGCACGTGCGTCCCGCTGGAGGTGCGAGCGGTGTTCGACGGCGAGGCGTGGCACTCAGCGACCCGTCACCACAACCTGTGTCGCATCGTGGTCGACCAGGACATTGCCGACATGGAGCGGGCGCTCTTCGGCGGGTGACGCTACGGCCAGGACTTCACGCACGGCGACGACACCGGCATGGCCGGCCTGGTCCGATCGATGTTGGGGCCGAGGTTGTAGACGTCGATGCGGTACTCGTAGTTGGCCTGGCATTTCTTGTACTCATCCACATTGTGCTGATGCCAAAGGAACCCAGCACCAAGGAGCACGGCCAGGACAATGCCGCCGCCTACCTGTTCGGGTTTGACCGGTTCCGCCGCCATGACGTCGGACGATAGTCGCCGCTCCCCCGATGGTGACGGGCTGACGTACATCGCAGCGCATCGCATGTGCACGCATGACGGCCTAACCGAACCTTGACTGTCGAACCGAACCAGCAGTGTGGGCGCCATGCGACGGTACTTGTGACAGCGCATCACAAGGTCGACCCCGCCAAATAAGGGGTTCTGCGGCCGTGATCACAGACCTGATCACAACGGCGATCACAGACAGACCATCAGCGCCAACCGCACCACCAAACGAATGGATCATCCCATGCCCGACCGCACCCCCGCCGACGCCCAGCGTGAAGCCACCGAACTCAGGGAGACGGGCGCCGGCCAGCTGTCGTTCGGCCTCAGCGCCGTGGACGCCGACCTCGGCAAGGTCATCAGCGAAGCGCTGACCAACGCCGACATGCTCGCCGCCGCCGCAGCGAGGAAGTCCCACGAGGCGATGACGAACGACCTCATCCCCGAGGAGGGCCGTGCCCGCCTGCGCCGTGAGGCCCTGGAAGAGGGCCGCACCGCCATCACCAACGCACGGGATCAGGCCCTCGCTGCGCTGACCGTCGGCCGCAAGAAGGCGCTGGTCGCCTGTGCACCCACCGAACCCACCGACGCCGGCACCGCAACGATGGTGCGGGACGCCGTGCGCATGGAGCTCGACGGTCAGCCCGACGCCCTCGATGCCGCCTTCCGCATCCTGCTCAGCGATGACCGGGAAGCGGCCGGCGTGGTCTACGGGTCCTGGGGCCGTAGGTGGCTGAAGTCCAAGGGCGTGACCCTCGATGAACGCACGATCGACGCCCTCGATGCGGCCATGGTGACCGGTGCGGAGAAGCACGGTACGGACGACCAGAAGAAGGCTGCCGCCCGCCTCAGCAAGGCCGGGGACCTGAACAAGCTCAAGGCCGGCATCGGCGTCACGCTCGGTGCGGCATCGCATCGCCTGGAGGGCTGAGCCATGGCTCGGGCGTGCACGGTCTGCGAGCACGACGACCTCGAAGCGATTGACCGGGAGATCACCGGTGGCGTCCCTCGGCGGGTCATCGCCGCACGCCGGCCCGACCTGACGGACTCAGCGATCGGCCGGCACACCCGTAGCCACGTCAGCGCCGCCCTGGTGCGTGTGGACCGGGCCGAGGTGGTCGAGGTGATCGGCCGTGGCGGGACGTTGCTCGAACGGGTGGAGGCCCTCACCGCCCGTGTGGAACGGGTGCTCGATGAGGCTGACCTGTCGGGCAAGCCGTCCCAGGTCCTCGCCGCCTCGAAAGAGGTTCGGGCGTTGCTGGAGCTCCTCGGCAAGATCAGCGGTGAGCTTCGGTCCGATCCGTCGGTCCAGGTGTTCAACCTCAACACCGATCCGGCGCTGGTGCGGATGCAGGCGGAGATCCTCAGTGCCCTGTTGCCGTTCCCCGGTGCGGCCGTGGCCGTCGCACGGGCGCTGTCGGAATTCAGCGGTGACGAGTCGTGACCGTCCATCCGGCAACGGTCCATCCGGTGGCGCTCGCCCTGGCCCGATCGCTCGACCCGACGCTGCTGGCCGATCCCGTCGGCCTCGAACCCGAGCCGTGGCAGAGCCGGGTGCTCCTCAGTTCGGCGAAGCGTCAGATCGTTGATGCGTGTCGTCAGTCCGGCAAGAGCACCATCACCGCCCTCCGTGCCGTGCACCTCGCCCTGTACCGGCCGGGGTCCCTGGTGCTCATCGTGGCGCCGACGCTGAGTCAGGCCACCGAGCTCTATCGGAAGGTGCGGGCGTTCTACCAAAGCCTCGGCCGGCCGGTGCCGCTGGTCAAAGAGAACACGACGACGATGGAACTCGAGAACGGGTCACGGATCGTGGCCGTCCCCGGCAACCCTGAGTCCGTCCGAGGCTTCTCCGCCGTCGCCCTCCTCATCATTGACGAGGCAGCGTTCGTGAGCGACGAGCTCTACATGGCGGTTGAGCCGATGGTGTCGGTGTCGCAGGGCACGATCATCGCCCTGTCGACGCCGAACGGGTGCCAGGGATGGTTCTGGAAAGCGTGGCATGAGGAATCGACCACGTGGGAGAAGACGAAGATCACGGCCTACGACTGTCCCCGCCACACGGCCGAGGACCTCGCCAAGGCCCGACTGTCGCTCGGAGCGTGGCGCTTCGAGCAGGAGTACCTGGGCGAATTCCGTAGCACCGAGGACTCGGTCTTCAGTGCCGACCTCATCGCCCAAATGTGGACCACCAACCCGGCGCTTCGTGCGCTCAACCTGTAAGGACCGGCATGTTCGGAGAAGGCAATTACACCATCGGCGTCGACCTCGGTCAGTCCCGTGACTCCACGGCGCTGGTCCGCCACTGAGCGCCTGGAGCGCATCGTGGGACAGCACGCCGACCACGGCTTCGACGGGGGCACTCAGCGCATCCAGAGCGTCTACGTGGTGCGCCACGCCGAGCGCATCGCCCTGGGCACGCCGTACACCGAAGTCGTGAAGCGGGTCGGTGAGATCCTCCAGCATCCGGAGATCCGTGCGGCCGAGGTGGTGGTCGATGCCACCGGTGTCGGGCGGGCGGTGTTCGAGATGTTCCGTGACGCTCGCCGGCAGGGCATGTGCGGCTACTTCCCGCCGCACGCTCTGACGATCACCTCAGGCACGTCCCGTGGGTGGAACGTCAAGAAGGAGGACCTCATCTCCAAGGTGCTCCGGTACCTCGAAGAAGGCCGGCTCAGCGTGACCGACGATCTGGCGATCAGGGACAAGATCGAACAGGAGCTCCGCACGTTCAAGCGGAAGATGACCAAGGCCGGCAACTCCACCTTCAACGCCGAGCGTGAGTCCGACCACGATGACCTCGTGATCGCCATCGCCGCCTCCGTGTGGAAGGAACATCGGCGGGTCACGCCCCGTGCCCTGCTGCCCAACGGTGAGGTGAGGGACCGCTCCTTCGAGGATGCGTGATCGGCGCCAATTGTGATCACAACTTGATCACAAACGCCTGACAACGGTGTGCACTCAGCGCCATTGGCGACTGAGACGGCCGAGCGAAAACCCCTAGATTCCGGCACTCTGGGTCACGCCGTACACGGTGTGCCACCCACGCTTGGCGACTACGGATCAGAAGGTTGGGGATTCAAGTTCCTCCGAGCGCACCGCCGAAACCCCCGCCTCTGCGGGGGTTTCTTCGTTCACCGGCGGGGAACGGACGGTCCCGACGTCGTTGCTCGAATCATGCCCGAACGACGTGAGGGGTGAGGCCGGTCCAACCGGCCTCACCCCTCGTTGTCACGCTCGAGCGTGCGGAACCGTCAGAAGTCGGTGGTCGTCGAGTTGAACGTCACGCCGTCGGCAGCGGTGATCGTGTTCGGGTTGTTGGAGCCGAGGTTGTACCCGTACCCCACCACCTGGCCGTCGGTGTAGAGATCAACGAAGAACGACCACGGCTGGGGATCCCCCTGGCTCCCCGGCCCGGATCCGATCTTCGTCGTCCACCATTCGCCATCGCCGGGCGAGGTCGCGAGTGTGTCCCACTGCTGCCAGGTGTCGGGAACGATGCCAGCGTTGCCCCCGCTCTGGTTGTACGGCTCGTAGACCAACGTGGCGAAGCTGCCAGGCACGGTCGAGCCGGCCACCTGCACGTTCATCGCCACATTGATGGCCGTGTTCACCGAAGAGCTGGCCGATGACCGGTATGCCCAATAGCTCAGTTCGGTAACGTCGGCGGCGCTCTCCTCGCGGAGTTCAACAGCGCGCTGCTCGAAGGCCGTGCCGACGACAGCGTCCGGGCCATCGTCGTGACCGGCGCCGGCCGGGCCTGGTGCGCCGGCGCGGACCTCCAGGCCGTTGGCGGCGGTGGCGGCGGCGCGAATGAGAACAGCAAGCGCTGGAACGCCCTCGACCCCATCGGCGAAGTCGGCCGCACCATCCTCAACATCCGCCAGGTGGACAAGCCGATTATCGCGGCCGTCAATGGCGTGACCGTCGGTGGTGGCTTCGGGCTCTGCTCGGCCTTCGACATCCGCATCGCCAGCGATCAGGCGCGCTTCTCCACCGTGTTCATCAAGCGCGCCCTCGCGCCGGACTGCGGCCTCTCCTGGTTCCTCCCGAAGCTCGTCGGCCCGGAACGCGCGTCCGAGCTCTTCTTCACCGGCCGCATGGTCGACGCCAACGAAGCGAAGGACCTCGGCATCGTCTCGAAGGTCGTCCCGCACGAGTCGCTGATGGACGCGGCACTCGAACTGGGCAACAGCATCGCCAACTCGCCGCCCTCGGCGATGGTGCTGACGCGCCGCGCCATCCACAACAGCCTGACCTCGACGCTGGAGCAGCACCTGGAGTTCGAGTGGGTGAACCAGAAGATGTGCCTGCGCGCGCCGGAATTCCAGGAGGGCGTGAAGTCTTTCCTCGAAAAGCGCGAACCGGACTGGTCGAAGTTCTAGTTCAACGCCAGGGACGCCAAGAACGCCAAGGATTCAGGATGGAGGGCATTGCTGTTGCTTCTGCCTGATCCCGCGACTCCTCGGCGTCCTTCGCGTCCTTGGCGTTCCCTCCCCTGCGACGCTACTGCTTGAGAAGACGCGAACCGGACTGGTCCAAGTTTTAGTTCAACGCCAGGGACGCCAAGAACGCCAAGGATTCAGGATGGAGGGCATTGCTGTTGCTTCTGCCTGATCCCGGCGACTCCTCCGCGTCCTTGGCGTTCTTGGCGTTCCGTCTTCGGTTCTTCCCCCGCGACGCTACTGCTTGAGCAGTTCGACCTCGATGTTCAGCTTCACGTCGTCGGCGAGGACGAACCCGCCGGCGTCCAGGGCAGCGTTCCAGACCATGCCGAAGTCCTTGCGGTTCAGCTTGCCGGCCAGGCTCAAGCCGATGCGGCTGCCGCCCCACGGGTCTTTCACCGGGCCGGTGACTTCGCCGTCAAGCGCGACTTCGTGGGTCACCCCGCGGATGGTCAGGTCGCCGGTGACCTTCCAGTCTCCGCGGGCGGGCTCGATGCGGCGCGTGACGAACGTCAGTTGCGGGTGATTCGCGGCATCGAGGAAGTCGGCTGACTTGAGGTGGCCGTCGCGGTCCGGCTGGCGCGTGTCGATGCTCGCCGCCTCGATCGTGACGGTGGCGCTGGAGCGGGTGAAGTCGTTCTCGTCGATCTGGGCAACCACGTTGTAGTCGTGGAAGGTGCCTTTGGTCTTCGCGATGAGCATGTGCTTGACCGCGAATTCGAGGGAGGAATGGCTCGGTTCGAGGACGTAGGTGGAAAGGGTTGGCTCGGCGCTGGTGGTCATGTCGGGGTCTCCTTACTTTCGGTAGCTATACTACTGTGTGTGGCTAAGATACGGTGTGTAACTGAGAAGTGTCAAGCAGGCTACAGATAGTTAGTAACGAAGGTGGTAGACTTCCGGCATGGCAGCAGCAAACCAGCAGGACAAGCAGGTGCTCTCGGCCTACTGCCCGGTGTTCCAGGATGCGGTGGAACTGATTGGGCGGCGGTGGACGGGGGCCATCGTTCGAACATTGCTCGCGGGTTCCACCCGGTTCGGCGAAATCCTCGCGCGCATCCCAGGCCTTTCCGACCGGCTTCTCTCTGAGCGGCTGCGGGAACTGGAAGCGGCCGGCGTGGTGAAACGCACCGTCTTCCCGGAAAGTCCCGGTCCGGATCGAGTACGAGTTGACGGAGAAGGGCCGCGAGCTTCGAAGCGATCGTCGCCGCGATCAGCGGCTGGGCTGACCGCTGGGGCGCCGGCCACGGCGAACTCGACCAACAGAAAGTTAATTCCGCCGGTTTACAGGGCATCCCGTCATGCCATACAGTCGCGCCGTCAAAAGGGGCTGCGAGTGTACCGCTTTGCAGGTGTGCTCCTCGTTCTGATACTTGCCGGCTGCGGTGGTGGTGGCGCGTCCGGCGATAACCCGTTTGGGAACAACCCGACAGCGACGAACACGCCCACGCAGCAGGTCCTTGGCGCGCGCAGCGAACAGCCGGCCACCGCCACGTCCCAGCCCTCCCCTCCCGCCGAGTACACCGTGGTCGATGGCGACACGCTCTCGGAATCGCTTCGCGGTTCAACACGGACACCGCCACCCTCGTCGCGCTGAACCAGCTTTCTGACCCGGACGCGATCACCGTGGGACAGGTGCTGCGCATTTCCGGCGCGGCGCCGGCGGGCACGCCTTCCCCATCCGCGACAGCGTCAGCGTCGCCGTCACCCTCAGCCACGCAGTAGCGGCCGGGCGCAAGTGCGCCAAGCCCAGCGCCTTCTCGCGGAGTCATCGGGGCGAGGACGGGCTACCCCTCGCCGAACTTCTCCTTGCGCAGCGCCTGGCGGCGGCGGCGGTCTTCGCCGGCCGCGGCCAGTTCGGCGCCGCTCGCGCCGTCGACGCGCATGAAGTTGGCGCGCCACTCATCCGAGGGCCAGTGGAACGGCGTTTGCACGGTCGTCCTCGGGAAGGTGGCCAGTTCGAGCAGGCTGAGGGCCATCGCCGCGAATCCCCGCTGCATCACCGTCTCCCATGGCCGGCCGCAGGGATTGCCGAGCGGGAAGTCGCTGAACAGGAAGCGCGCTACGCCCGCCTGCTCCACGATGTCGCGGGCGGAGCCGAGCACCACCGTCGGGATCCCGGTGGCTTCGAGGTGCCGCGCGACCAGACTCACGGTCTGGTGGCAGACCGGTCAAAGCGGGACCAGGAGCGCCGCATCGACGCGGTCCTCCCGGAGGAACTCCACGATGGCCGGGGCGTCGACGTCGATCGTGCGACGTTGCGAGTACTCGGTGGGCACGCCGTAGAACCGGGGCGACAGCGAGCCGATGCGGCCTTGGCCCACCTGTTCGGCGAGGCGCGCCAGCGGGAGGTAGCTCTCCGGATCGTCGGTGTGGGTGGCCTCCTTGTCCCAGGAGAGGTCCTCGGTGAACATCGATGTCGGGCGGCCGCTCGACCGATGCGGCGTAGGGCGCCTTGGGCGGGCGGTCCTCACCCGACGGGCGCCGGCAGGTAGCTCGTGGTGATGACCCCGAGGCGCAACGAGGACAGCGGACCGGACAGCGGCGCGAACGCCGGGCACCGGCGTCGTACGCCCAGCGGTAGGGGTGCTCGTACCCGTGGGCGCCGTAGAACGTACGCGACTTGTCGATGTAAGTGACGAAGACCCTGCGCGCCGGGTCGGCCTCGGGGGATTCCTGGAACGACATCGCTGTCCTCCTCGTCCCGGCATCGTTCACCCGCGGGAGGCGCGCGCACAGGGCCGTTCGGGCCGATAGAACGCGCCCATTCGTATCGTTGTCCGCCTCTATACTCGGCCGATGCTCACGCCAACCATCCGCCCGGCCACCGAAGCGGACCTCCCGCGCATCATCGAGTTCATTCACCTGGGCGCGGTCGATGGGGCCGGCCGGGAAGAGCTTGGCCCGCCGCTCCCGGACGCCTACTACCGGGCGTTCCGTGGCTTCGCCCGTTTCCCGGAAGCCAAAGTCATGGTGGCGGAGGTCGACGGCGAGGTCGCCGGGACGCTCCAATTCCACCTGCTCCCCGGCCTCTCCAACGGCGCGCTCCCGACCGCGGAGGTTGAGAGCGTGCACGTCGCCGAGGCGATGCGCGGCCGGCGAATTGGCGAAGCGATGATCGCCTGGGCAACCGATGAAGCGCGGCGGCTTGGCTGCAGGCGGCTCCAGCTCACCAGCAACAAGGCGCGCGCCGACGCGCACCGCTTCTACGAACGGCTTGGCTTGTGAAAAGCCACGAAGGCATGAAACTCAACCTCTGAGGCCACCCCAATGACCCAGCCGCGCTACAGCTCCGAAGATGACCCGACGCCGCCCACCGTGATCATGCGCGGGCTGACGGCGGAGGTGTACTTCACGCCGCGCCGTCGGAACAGCCGCAGAACCTGGTGGACGGCCTGCTCTACGCGTCGTCTTTCCCGAGCGAAGAGCACGAGGATGCCGTCCTCGCCATCGCCCGCGCTATCGACGAAGCGGCGAAGCGAGCCGGCGGCAAGACGTTCGTCGAACCCGACTGCTGGCTTGGTGAGAACACCGTGGTTCGGCCCGACGTCGCCTACCTCGCGCCGGAGCGCGTTCGCGTGGCCGGGCGGTACCTTCGGGAGGCGCCGGACCTGGTGGTCGAAGTGGTCAGCCGCGGGACGGCGACGTTCGACCGCCACGTGAAGTTCTCGGCCTACCCCGGCACGGCCGTCCGCGAAGCCTGGCTCGTCGACCTCGAGGAGAAGACGGTGACCGTCTTCGTTGCCGGCGAGAATACGTGGGAAACGTTGCCAGCGGTCTCGTTTGGTGAGCGTATCCCGTCCGCACTCTTGCCGGAGGCCGGGGCGGCGGGCCTCCCGGCCTGAATGGCTCCCTGTGACATCTGCGGTTGGATGTCGCATCGTGGGAAGGCGAGGATGCACGGCGCACTCAGGAGGAAACACCCATGACCACGCTTCCCGACCGTCCCAACACCGCGCTCATCGTCATCGACGTCCAGAACGGCGTCGTCGCCGGCGCGCACGAACGCGACGCGGTCGTCGCGAACATCAACGCGCTGGTGCAACGCGCCCGCTCGGCGCAGGCGCCGGTGGTCTGGGTGCAGCATTCGGACGAGGGACTGCCGCGCGGCAGCGATGACTGGCGCATCGTCCCCGAGCTCGACCCGCGGGAATCAGAACCGCTCGTGGAGAAGCACTACGGCGACTCGTTGAAGAAACGTCGCTGGAAATCGTGCTCGCGGGCCTTGGCGTCGGCCACCTGATGGTCGCGGGCGCGCAAACCGACATGTGCATCCGCAACACGCTCCACGGCGCGCTGGTGCGGGGCTACGACGCGACACTCGTGGAGGACGCGCACACTACCGAGGACCTCACCCAATGGGGTGCCCCGCCCCCGGACAAGGTGATCGCTCACACCAACCTCTACTGGGCGAACCAGACCGCCCCCGGGCGCACGGCGGGCACGGTCGCCACCAGCGACGTCCAGTTCAGCCGGTAGTTTCGCCCGCCTACGGCTTCGTCGTCGTCCCGCCGAGCAACGTGGCCGGGTCCAGGATGACGCCCTGGCCTGACGGGATGAGGGCGATCTGGATGTTGTCGCCGAGCTTTTCGATCGCCTGGAACTGGATGACTTCCGGCGTGAGCGAAGCGGCGAGCGCCTTGTTCGCGTCGGCCTGGCCGTTCGCGCGCTCGCGGGTCGCGTTCGCCTCGCCTTTCGCGGTCTCCACGGCCTGCTCGGCTTCGAACTGCTTCTGCTTCACCTTCTCCTGCTCGCGCAGCGCGTCCTGGGTCGCGATCTGCTTCTGCTCGATCGCCTGCTTGAACTCCGGCCGGAAATCGATGTTGTCGATCAGGAGGTCATTGATCTGGATGGAGTAGGCAGCCAGCTCGTTGGAGAGGCGCTGCTGCACCGCCCGGCGGATGGCCTCGCGGTTCGGGCCAACGTCCACGGTCTGGTACTTCACGGTCTCTTCTTTGAAGAAGTTGAGCACCCGCGGCTCGATCAGCACGTCAAACCAGTTCTGTCCGACTTCGCGGTAGAGCTTCTGGACGGCTGAGGGCAGCACGGAGTAGTTCACGGTGGCGACGACAAAGACGTCCTGTGTCTCCTGGGAGAAGGCGTTGATGTCCTCGAACTTGTGGCGCTGGACCTGGACGCTCTCGGTCCGCATGGACTGCCAGGGCGCGATGAACTGCAGACCCTCGCTCTTCTGTCCGACGATTTCGCCGAACTGGTAGACGACGCCGACGTGACCGGCCTCGATCGGCTTCACCGATGCGGTGACCGTGTGCAGGCCGACCCAGATGGCGAAAACCACGCTCGCGGCCACCATCGCGATCGTCGCCCGGAAGCGCTCGGGCGAACCGCTGCCGGCGCCCTCGCGCGCGGCGCGGCCGACGAAGAAGATGGCCCCGCAGACCACCATGGCGACGATCATGCTCACTACCCAGGTCATAGCCATTCCTCCCCCGCGAACTCTAACGCCCGCGCGGCATCGAGGCTCTGATCACCGCGTGGCGGCTTTCCGCTATGCTCGCGCGCACGTTTACCTGGAGGCACACATTGGGCGTCAAGCTCACCAAGGATTCCATCGACCTGGGCATCGTCGTTTCGGACGGCGAAAAGGCACTGAAGTTCTACCGTGACACGCTCGGTTTCGAACACGTGGGCGACATGCCGATGGGCGGCGGCAGCACCATGCACCGCCTGATGTGCGGGACAAGCCTGATCAAGGTCATCTCCGGCTCGAACCCTCCCGCCAAGGCCGCGCCCGGCGGTATCGGCGGCGCGTTCGGCTACCGCTACTGGACCATCTCCGTCTCGAACATCGCCGACGTGGTCGCGGAGTGCGAGAAGGGCGGCTACAAGGTCGTGGCGCCGGTCCGCGAGTTCCGCCCGGGCGTGACCATCGCGATTGTCGAAGACCCGGACGGCAACTGGGTGGAGTTCTTGCAGGCGAGCTGAGCGCGCGCGGGAGTTTCCCCTGGCCGTAACACGCTCGTAGCACGGCCGCCGTACACTGCGCCCGCCATGGAACCACCGGACATCATCGTCCGCCCCGCGGCGGAAACCGACCTCGAAGCGATCAACGGAATCTACAACCCGGAGATCGAACACGGGATCGCGACCTGGGACGCAACGCCCTGGACGCTCGATCAGCGCCGCGCCTGGTTCTGCGAACACGATGCCATGAACCCGGTGCTCGTGGCCGAGCACGCCGGGCAGGTCATCGGGTTCGCGTATGTGACGCTGGTGAGCAAGAAGCATGGCTGGCGGTTCACGCGCGAGGACACGATCTATATCTCGCCGGAGTTCCGCGGCCTGAAAGTGGGCGAACGTCTCCTCGGGGCGCTCCTCGATGCCCTCCGGGAGCTGGGTGTCCGACTCGTGATCGCGTCCATCACCTCCTCCAACGAAGCCAGCATCCGGCTCCATCAGAAGTTCGGCTTCGAGGTCATGGGCGAGATGAAGAACGCCGGCTACAAGTTCGGCGAGTGGCTGAGCACCACCTACCTGCAGGTGGACCTGGGCGAACCGGGGCCGCTCAAGCCCACCTGGTGACCGGTCAGGCCAGCGGGCGCGCCGCCGGCCGCCGCTTCGGCGCCGGTTTGTAACCACTGATGCGCACGACCAGCAGCGAACTCACCGCCGCGACCGAGACGATGTACGTCCAGTAGACCGGGGCCAACTGGGTATCGGTCCCCGCCGAAACCCCGTGCCAGAGCGCCGCGATGTAGGCGGCGAAGGTCACGTAGTGCAGTGTCCGCCAGCGTTTCTGGCCGATGCGTGAGCGCATCCAGAAACTGGCCGTCGTGATCGCGGCCAGCCAGGCGGCGATGACGCCCAGGCCGACGGCCAGCGGACGGTAGGGCGCGATGAACGGCACCACCAGCGAGAGCGAGGTGAACCGCAGGAAACCGTCGAAGAGGAGGCTGTCGGCGTGGACGGCGACCAACACCAGCGAAACCACCGAGAGGAACTGGTGCATTTCGAAGGCGAACGGGCGGCTGAAGAGGCCGTCGCCCGCCTTCGTGCTCACGAGCAGGCCCATCACCATCGCCAGCGAGAGGACGGCGAACCCCGCGATGCCCGAAGCGCGGCTGACCGCCCAGGGAAGCGTGCCGAGGTCGCTTGAGCGCAGCGCGACGCCGGAAATGAACGACGCGGCGAGCACGAGCAAGAGGGACTGGCGCGACCGCGGCATCAGGAACCTCGCGAACGCTTTGCCGGAGCGGGCAGCGCTGGCGACTGGCGGATGCTGGCCGGCGCGGGGCCGGTGACAACGCCCGCGACGGATTCAGTCCGCGCCTCGGCCTCAGAGTCCTTGGCCGGGGCGCGGCCCGCGAAGTACGCCGTCCCGGCAATCACACCGACGGCGACGGCGCCGGCCATGGCGTAGCGCGCGCCACGATAGCGAATCCCGGCGGCCATCAGTCGTCGTCTTCTTCGTGATCGTCGTCGTCGTCGTCGTCGTCGTCGTCGTCATCATGGTCACGCTCGCGTTCGCCACGGGCGTTCCACGAGGGCAGCGTCACGAGCGTATCGCCCGGCTGTTGCTGCGCCGCATTCGCCGACACCGTCTGGCTGGTGACCGGCGCTCCTGAGGAGCCGCCGCCGCCTCGCGGCGCCGCCACGGCCCCGGCAATTAGCACGCCGGCGAAGGCCGTCCCGGCAATGAGGGCTGTCCTGGCATCCATATCCACTCCCACGTCCTGAAGGTTGCGGGCCAATGGTGCCCCCTTTTTCTAAGACGATTCTGTGACGCAGATGAGAATGTTCACATCTTCGGCTCGACCGGCGAGGCGAGACGGTGTTGGCGCCGGGTACTTTGCGCCTGAGCACCCAACGGGGCTACAGTTCGCACAAATGTTCGTAAGTGACGCCGCAGCGACCAGGCCCAGCGCGCGCGACCGGCTGCGTTCGGCGCTGAATCAGCCGTTGCGCGGCGAACCGGCCCTGCGTCGTGAGAGCGTCACCGAACTGCTCGACCTCTCCAGCCTCGGCGGCCGCTGGTTCCAGACGGCGGAAGGCCCGGGCTACGTCATCGAGAGCGTCTACGAGCCAGGCCACTGCCACGGCGAGGTCGCACTCCATCGCGCCCTGGGCATCGCCCCCGGCCGCCTGGCGGGCCAGATTCGGGACGCGCGGCTGGCCGGGACCGCGCCGGGGGCGTTCCTCTACGTGGATACCGAGACCACCGGGCTCGGGGGCGCGGGCGCGATGGTCTTCCTCGCCGGCATCGCCCGCTTCGAGGGCTCGCTCCTGAAGTTGCGCCAGTACCTGTTGCCCGGGCCGCAATACGAAGGCGGCTTGCTCGGCGGGCTGAGCGGCGAGCTCGACGGCGCGGAGGCCCTCGTCAGTTACAACGGCAAGTCGTTCGACATCCCCTCGCTGGAGTCGCGCTACATCCTCTCGCGCCAGAAATCACGGTTGCGCGAGCTTCCCCACCTGGACCTGCTCCACCCGAACCGCCGCCTCTTCCGGGGCGTGATCGAATCGCACCGCCTGCCGATGGTCGAGCGGGAACTGCTCGGCTTCGAACGGGAGGACGACTGTCCGTCAGCGGAAGTGCCGGAGCGCTACTTCCGCTTCCAGCGCAGCGGCGACCCTACGCACATCCGTCCGGTGCTGCGCCACAACGCCTGGGACATCCTCTCGCTCGTGGCCCTGGCCGCACACCTGGCCGCCGTGGTGGAAGACACGGATAACCATCCGCTGCAGGCCGCGCGCGCGGCCGATACGCCGGGGAGCACTCGGCCGCGGCCCGCCACTACGCCGCCAGTCTCGAAGGCGCGGCGGGACGGGCGGAACGGATCGAGGCGATCGAGCGGGCGGCCCGTTGCCACCTCCGCGCGCACGAGTGGGAAGCCGCGGCCGGGCACTGGCAG
>JBAOIR010000003.1:0-9562 GCA_037045585.1 Microthrixaceae bacterium | reverse complement strand
TGGTCACGATGCTGAGCGTGTTCAAGAACCTGTGGGATCTCCGGTACACACAATGGCGTGACTGGGCATGGGCGGCGTTCGGGTGCAACGGCGCGATGGTGGCCGGCGCCTTCTTCGGATCCGGTTACAACCTGAAGTTCCAGTGGACCGTCGTCGGTCTCGCTGGGGCCGGCTTCGTCCGGCAACACGTCACCGGTCGCGGCGACCGGGTCCGTGCGCACCGTGGTCTGCCGGCGCTCCACGAGTCGGTGCGCCCACCCGACCCGGGTGTGAGCGCCGTGCAGGGAGGACGCACCTTCGCGGCGCCGATGGACCTCCGCCTTCGGTACCCGTTCCGGTGGGTGATGGTCGCGGCGATCCTGCTCGGCCTGTTCGGAGGCATCTTCGGCGCCAAGGCGTTCGGCTCGCCGACGTACACCACCTACGGCCGTGTGCTCGTCATCAACCTCGACAACAACGATCCACGCTTCCGGTGTGCAGTCACCGACAGTCGAATCCAGTTCGTGCTCAACATCGCCCGGTCGGAGCGGTACCTCGCCGAAGTGCAGCGTAGCGCCGGGTTGACCGACTCCCTCGACCAGCTGGCGGAGGAGATCGACTCGACCCGCCCCGGGTTCTCGCCCGTCATTCGCATCACGGCCACGACCGGCGATCCCGAGAAGACCAAGCGCATCGGCGCCGTCCTCGTCGACGCCCTCGACGCCGTCGTCGACTCGGCCCGGTCGGGAGCGATGGTCGTCGTCGGCGAGGACGGCCGCTCGGGCTCGCCCGACACCGCTCCGGTACCCGCGGGCCGTCGTACCTCCACCTGTTCGATGAATGGATCACCTCGGAGTCAGCTCCACGGACCATCTACTGCGGGTTCCTCGGCGCCGGTGTCACCGGCCTGGGCCTCGTGATGGTGGCGATGCTGCTGCACGGTCGCCGACGCCTGTCGTCGGACGAGGACATCCCCCGACATCTTGGGCATCCCCTTCGTCGCGTCGATGCCTCGTCCGCTGCTCGGTCAATCCAAGAACGCCCCCGCCATCTATCGATCCGTCGGCGACCAGATCGACGACGCCTACGCGGCACCGCCCCGGGTCATCACGCTGTGCAGCAACGACCTCGCGACGCTGCAGGTCGGCGCGTCGCGCTCGGCGCCGCGTGCGGCCTCGCCATCGTCGAACCCCAACCGATCGTGGTCGTCGACCTCGACGTCGGGGTCGCGGGGTCTCAGCCGTCAGCTCGGCATGAACCGGAGCGACGGCATCATCGACGTGGCTCTCGGCACGGCCGACCTCGCGTCGGTGCGTCGTACGCTGCCCCGTTGGCGTATCCCACGTGCGTTCCGCCGTCTGACCGCCGCCGACCACGACCGCATCACCGTGGTTCCCGTGGGCGGTCGTCGGGTCCTCCGGGATCAGGGCACGGTACTCGACGAGACGGCGGTATCCGACCTGATCGCAACGTTGTCGACGGAGGCGCTCGTGGTCGTCAACCTTCCGCCGGTGCCGGGCCCGCTACCGGTACGCGAGATCCTCCTCCATGCGACGCGGTACTCGTCACCGTGCTCGACGGCTGGTCGGAGGTCGAAGCGGCGCGCAGACGACGATGGGCACGCGCTCGAGGCGGCGGTGCCGAACCGGGTCGGCTACCTGCTCGTCGACCAGTCGTACCGGCGATCGGCCCGGCGACAGGCCGGGGCTCAGGCCCAGCGGCCGGCTGGCGATAGGAGAACCGCTTCTTGAGTCGCAGCCACGGCTGTTCCAGACCAACCAGGTGACCCGGGCGATGGCCAGCGATGCCGCCGTCGTCAGGCGAACGCGACGACGCTGTCGACGATCGGGTTGCCGGTGGGTTGGAAGCCCGTCCGAACTCGGACCTCGGCTGCAGCACCGTCGCGATCACGTAGTGGAACAGGTAGATGGAGTAGCTGTACTTGCCGAGCAGCAGGTTGAAGCGCCACTCGGTGAATCGGCGGGTGCGGGGCCCGAGCGTCCCGTCGACGGAGCGGAGCACGTAGACGAGGAAGAGCACCACGATGATCGTGAGGCCCGGACCGTACGTGATCTTGCCGAAGAACTCGTCGTCGAGGCTGTCGAGCTTGGCGTTCGGCAGGATGCCGACGAGAAGGATCGGCACGAGCACGTACCACTTCGACACGGCGCGGAGGATGGGCTGAAGCTGGCGGCGAACATCGGGATCGCGGACGTACAGCGCGCCCAGCGCTCCGAGGAGCAGCGTGTCGAGGCGGTTGAACGTGTACTCGCGAGCGCCGTAGGTGCCTTGGATGCCGCCCCAGAGGAGGACCGTTCGGAGCACCATCGTGCCGACGATGCCCCAGACGAACGCCTGCTTCCGCCGATTCGCCGGCAGGAACCACATGATCACGGGCCAGAACAGGTAGAACTGCTCCTCCACCGCGAGGGACCACAGGTGGCCGAGTCCTGGGAGCGAGCCCGGTCCGCGACCGAGCACGAAGTTCTGGAGGTAGACCCAGACGGTCCAGAGGCCGTCGGGGCCCTGCTGCAGTGCGAGGAAGTCCTTCGGGATCTCGATGCTCGACGGCAGCAGGTCGAGCATCGCCGGCAGGACGAACAGCATCAGGACGATGAAGAGGTAGTACAACGGGAGGATGCGGACGGCCCGGCGGGCGATGAAGTTGCGGAAGTAGTTGGGTTCGTCCCGTGTCTTGATGAGGATGCCGGTGATCAGGAATCCCGACAGGACGAAGAACAGGTCGACACCGCGCTCCCCGAAGATCGCCAGCGAGAGCGTCGGGTCGAACGTGTGGAACATCAGGGTGAGCAGGATGGCCACACCGCGGACCCCGTCGAGGACGGCGATGCGGGGCAGCGCGGCCCCGTCGTCGAGCTCGTTGGACATCGGTCTCCTCCGGATCCTGGGAACGGTCCGCCGTCTGCCGATGCGGCCACCGCCCGAACAACGAGGCGGAACTGTACCGGAGGTGCTCCGCGGACGAGGACTCGGTGCGGCTAACGTGACGGTCCTCGGTCGTCCGGCGATCGAGCTCGATCCCGGCGGATCCCATCCGGCTCCCTGACGAGCCGGCGCTTCCCCTCCCACGCCATCTGTGTCGGAGCGCGCCCCATGGAACCCCTTGATCCGCTGGACCAGCTGCTGCGCGGTCGCTCGGCCCCACCCTGGGCGGAGCGAAGTCGCGCCGTACTCGCCGAGCGTTGGCCGTGGTTCGTCGCCGGTGGAGTCATCGTCGCGGTCGTCATCGCGATCCTGCTGCTGCGTTCGCCGTCGGGCCCGGCCGAGGTGACGCTGCCGCGTGCGGGCACCGAACCGGCCGGGGTCACCGTTGCCGCCGCCCCATCCGGTGGCGCTACCGGCGGCGGCGCGGTCGATGGGACTGCGAGCACGACGGTTCCGAGGTCGGGATCGAGCGTCGATCCGGGCACTGTCGTCGTCCACGTTGCCGGAGCCGTCGCTGCTCCTGGGCTCGTCACGTTGCCGTCCGGGTCGCGGGTCGCCGATGCCGTGGCGAGAGCGGGCGGACTCCGCTCCGATGCCGACGGTGATCGGATCAATCTCGCCGCTCCGGTGTCCGACGGGGTCCGTGTTTTCATCCCGGTCGTCGGACAACCTGATCCGCCCGTGGCCGTCGCGGTGACGGGTGGCTCGGCGGAGTCGGCGACCGCGACACCGTCTCCCACCCAGCCGCTCGATCTGAACGCCGCGACCGCGGAGCAACTGGAGGCTTTGCCGGGCGTCGGTCCGTCGACCGCCGCCGCCATCGTGGCCTACCGGACCGAGCACGGGCGGTTTCGTTCTGTCGACGAACTCCAGGAGGTTCGTGGCATCGGGCCCACGAAGTTCGAGGCGGTCGAGTCGTCGGTCACGGTGGGCCCGTGACCGAGCGGGAGATCGTCCTGACCGCGTTCGTGGTGGTGTTGGCGGCAACGGTGGCGGTCGGGGTGCCCTGGTGGGTGGTCGCGGCGGCGACCGTCCTGTTCTTCGCGGCGCGGCGCCCCGTGGTCGCCGTCGTGCCGCTCGCGCTGATGTCGTCGGCCCTCGCAGCTCGTGCCGAGGCGGGTCTCACCATCACCCCGCGCTCGGTGGACGGGGTCGCGACCGTCGTTACCGACCCCGAATCCCGGCCCGGGGGAGTCGTGGTCGAGCTCCGGATCGACGGCCACCGATACCGATCGTTCGTCGCCGACGAGCTCGCTGCCGAACTCGTCGGGGCATCGGCCGGCGACGAACTGTCGGTCGAGGGTCGGGTCGGGCCGCTGTCGGGTCCGTGGGAGTGGCGGGCGTCGCGCCATCTCGCCGGCAGGTTGGCCGTGCGATCGGTGCGCCGGACGTCGGACGGGGCGTGGTGGTGGCGGTCGGCCAACTGGATGCACCACACCGTCGAGGCCGGCCTCGGTTCGTTCGACCCCGATGACCGGGCGTTGTTCCTGGGCATCGTGTTCGGCGACGACCGGGGACAGTCCGAGCTCGAGCAGTTTCGCTTCCGGGCGTCGGGTCTGGGCCACTTGACTGCCGTCTCGGGACAGAACGTTGCGTTCGTGCTCGTCGCGGCTTCGCCGCTGTTGCGGCGTCTGCGGCTGCGGTGGCGATGGGCGGCGACCGTGGCGCTGCTGGGGTGGTTCGCAGTGGTGACCCGTTTGGAACCGTCGGTTCTGCGTGCCGTTGCGATGAGCGCCGTGGCGGCGACTGCTGCGACGTCCGGGCGCTATGCGACGGGGCTACGGATCCTGTCGGTCGCTGTGATCGGACTCGTTCTGGTCGATCCGTTGCTGGTGTGGTCGCTCGGCTTCCGGTTGTCCGTCGCTGCGAGTGTCGCCCTGGTGACGCTGGCGCGCCCGTTGGCCCGTGCCCTTCCCGGCCCGCGGGTGGTCGCCGACCTGACGGCGGTGTCGCTCGCCGCCCAGGTCGGCACCGCTCCGTTGCTGCTCGGGTTGTCGGGCACCGTCCCGGCGCTGGGCCCGCTCGCCAACCTGGCGGCCGTGCCCGTGGCGGGCTGGTTGATGGTGTGGGGCGTCGTCACGGGCCCGATCGCCGGCCTGGTGGGGGAACCGGTCGCAGCGTGGATCGGATACCCCTCGCGGTGGATGGTGGGCTGGCTGTCGGGTGTCGCCGACGCGTTCTCCGGTCCCGGTCTGCCGCGTCAGGGCGCGCTGGGCGTGGCCGGCAGCACCATGGCCGTGCTCACCCTTGTCGTCCGAAACGCGTTGCAGGCGTCGCGCTCGGGCGCCAACCTCGCGGGCGTGTTTGGCGTTCGCAGCGCTCGGCGTCGGGGTGATCGCCGTCGCGGTCGACGCCGGTGGGTTGGTGACCGAGCGCACGGTGTCGGAGGGACCGGTCACGGTGTGGTCGGACGGCGACGCTGCGGTGATGGCGATCGGCGCCGGTGCCGACGAGGAAGGCGTGCTGGGAACGCTCCTGGAATGCCGCTGCCCCCGGCTCGATGTGGTCATCGTCACCGGGGGCGGGCAGACGTCGTCGGGAGCGGTGTACTCGCTGCGTCAGGTGGTCGAGGTCGGGACGGTGCTGGCGGCGGACCCGGCATCGATTCGGGATGCGGCACCACTCCTCGAGGGGACGGTCGCCGCCGGGAGCCTGCGGATCGAGATCACGCGGCCACCCGGCGACGCCTCCGGGTCAGGTGGGTTGTCGGTCAGAAGTAGTGACGTCGACCCCCGACCTCGCGGCCGAGCTGGCCCATGACCATGAGCACAGCTCCGATCACCAGGAGCAGGATGCCGAGGGACCACAGAATCGAGATCTTGGCGATGAACCCGACGAGGAGAAGGATGAGACCTGCGGTGATCATGGGATGAACCTCCGTGTTGCTGGACGGTCGATCGGTACCCCGCCGGCACGCCGGTCGAACCACCCGGGAGGGGGATCTGCCGGATTCGGTGTCGGCGGTACCCGGCTAGCGTCGGGGCGTGCCCGCCGAGCCCCTTCCCGACTCCACCGACCACGGCCACACCCCTCCCGATCCCGACGTGGCCGTTCCCGCGGGTGTCGGAACGACGATCGCCGGGTGGACGATCGCGGCCATGGCGGGCCCCGACGTCGACGCCGGGCCGTTGGCGGCGGTCGAGGTGCGCCGCCTGCGCCGCGTGCAGGCCGCCGTCGCCGCGCTGCGGGCGAGCGCGGCGCACTCCTCCGGGAAGCCGACGTGAACGAACCGATCATCCTGCTGAAGGGTTCTGACCCGGTGCTGTTGGCCGATGCCGCCGCGGCCCGGCTGTCCGTACTGCTCGGTGATCGCGATCACGACGAGGTCGTGGACATGTTCTCCGGTGACGACTTCGACCTCTCCGACGCCGTCCTCGCGGCGCAGGCGGTCTCCATGTTCGGTGATCGTGTGATCGTCGTTCGCAACGCCTCGCGCTTCAACGTCGAAGCGCTCGGTCCCCTCATCGCCTACGCCGACGATCCCAACCCGACCTCGCGTGTCCTCGTCGTCTGGGACAAACCGATGAGCCCGTCGGGGCACGCCCACGCCGTGCCGAAGAAGCTCACCGACGCGGTGAAGGCGTGCGGCGGCGTTGTGTCCGACAGTGACGTGTCGCCCAACGCGAAGGTCCGACAGGGCTGGCTCGACGAGCACCTGGCCGCGGCCGCCGTGAAGTTCCTGCCGGCGACCAAGTCGCTCATCATCGAACGCCTGGGCGAGGACGTCTCCCGGCTCGGCGGGGTGATCCGCCTGTTGGAGGCGACCTATCCGCCCGGCTCCAAGCTCAGCCCCGACGAGGTCGAACCGTTCCTCGGCGAGGCGGGGTCGGTCCCGCCGTGGGAGCTGACCGACGCCATCGACAAGGGCGACGTCGCACTGGCGGTGTCGAAGCTGCGGCGCATGATGAGCGCCGGCGAACGCCACCCGCTGGCCATCATGTCGACCCTCGGCACCCACTTCCAGCGCATGCTCCGGCTCGACGGCGCCGGAGTCCGCAACGAGCAGGAGGCCGCCGATCTCCTCGGTATGAAGAAGGGGTCGACGTTCCCGGCCAAGAAGGCCATGCAGCAGGGGCGCAACCTCGGCTCCGATCGTCTCGCCCGGGCCGTCCGGTTGCTGGCCCGCGCCGACGTCGAGCTGCGGGAGCGACGGCCGTGCCGTCCGAAGCGGTCATGGAGGTCTTGGTGGCCCGCCTCGCCCAGCTCTCCCGCGGCGGCGCGACCCGCCGCTAGCAACCGGTGGTGCAGCAGAACCGGTGGTGTCGGGACGCGAAGGAGCCGCCCGAAGGCGGCTCGTTCGGTGATCTTCGGTTGTCCGGCGGACGACGACTCAGGAAGCGGCGTCTTCGGAGAGGCGCGCCAGGCGCTTCACGAGGCGGGACTTCTTGCGGGCTGCAGCGTTCTTGTGGATGACGCCCTTGGTGGCGGCACGGTCGATGGTGGAGATGGCCGTGCGCAGCGTGGCCTCGGACTCCTCGGCACCGTTCGCAGCGGCCGTCTCGGCGCTCTTGATGCGCGTCTTGAGGTTGGAACGCACAGCCTTGTTGCGAAGGCGGGCCTTCTCGTTCTGCTTGTTGCGCTTGATCTGGCTCTTGATGTTGGCCACGGTGAACCTTGCAGTCTCGGGATCAGCGGTGCGTGAGCGGTGCGGGATCCGGGGGATGAACGGGCGGCGCGGCGCGAGGGCCGACACACGACTCAACGAGTGTAGTGGTTCGACGGCGGCACGTCATCTCCGCCCGATCGGGTGTCCCCGCAGGCTTGCTAGCGTGGCATCGTCGTGACCGAGCTCTCCCGAATCCGCAACCTTTCGATCATCGCCCACATCGACCATGGCAAGTCGACCCTCGCCGACCGCATCCTCGAGATCACCGGCGCCGTCGACGCGCGCGACATGCGGGCCCAGTACCTCGACTCGATGGACCTGGAACGCGAGCGTGGTATCACGATCAAGCTGCAGTCGGTCCGGCTCGACTACAAGGACCACGTCATCCACCTCATCGACACGCCCGGCCACGTCGACTTCGGTTACGAGGTGTCCCGCTCGCTGGCGGCGTGTGAGGGCGTGATCCTCGTCGTCGACGCCAGCCAGGGCATCGAGGCGCAGACCCTCGCCAACTGCTACCTGGCGCTCGAGAACGATCTCGAGATCGTGGCGTGTCTCAACAAGATCGACCTGCCCGCGGCCGAACCCGACCTCTACGCCGCCGAGATCGAGCAGATCCTCGGGATCCCCGCCGACGACATCCTCCGTATCTCCGCCAAGACGGGTGAGGGCGTCGCCGAGCTGCTCGATGCGGTGGTCGAGCGCATCCCGGCCCCGACGGGCGAGATCGACGAGCCGCTGCAGGCGCTGATCTTCGACTCGCACTTCGACAGCTACCGCGGTGTCGTCAGCTCGGTGCGGGTCATGAACGGCCAGCTCCGCACCGGCTCCAAGCTCAAGTTCATGCAGGCCGGCGTGACCCACGAGGCGATCGAGGTCGGAGGCCGGCGGCCCGAGAACACGCCGGTCCCGGCGCTCGGCCCCGGCGAGGTCGGCTATCTCATCGCCGGCATCAAGGACGTCGGCGAGGCCCGCTCCGGCGAGACCATCACCGAGGCCGCGCGTCCCGCCGCCGAGCCGCTCGACGGCTACATGGAACCGAAGCCCATGGTCTTCTGCGGGCTGTTCCCCGTTGACGGTGGCACGCGTTCGACGACCTCCGCGACGCCCTCGAGAAGCTGCGGCTCAACGACAGCTCGTTCACCTACGAGCCCGAGGTGTCGGGCGCGCTCGGCTTCGGCTTCCGGTTCGGTTACCTCGGCCTGCTGCACATGGAGATCGTGCGCGAGCGCCTCGAGCGGGAGTTCGACCTCGAACCTGATCGCCACCGCCCCGTCGGTGGAGTACCGGCTCGTCAAGAAGGACGGCACCGAGGTCGTCGTCGACAACCCGGCCGACGTTCCGCCCCCGTCGGAGTTCAAGCAGATCCTCGAGCCGTACTTCGCCTGCTCGATCATCACTCCGAGCGAACTACGTCGGCACCCTCATGGACCTCTGCCAGAGCGCCGCGGCGAGATGATGAAGATGGACTACCTCTCGCCCGAGCGCGTCGAGCTGCAATACGGCATCCCGCTCGCCGAGGTCGTCATCGACTTCTTCGACCAGATGAAGAGCCGCACCCAGGGCTACGCCTCGCTCGACTACGAGCCCGACGGGTACGACGCCAGCCAGCTCGTCAAGGTGGACGTCCTGCTCCACGGCGAACCGGTCGACGCGTTCTGCACGATCGTCCACAAGGCCAACGCGTACGGCTACGGCGAGAGGATGGCCGAGAAGCTGCGAGAGATGATTCCCCGTCAGCAGTTCGACGTGCCGATCCAGGCGGCGATCGGCGGGCGGATCATCGCCCGGCAGACGGTCAAGGCGTATCGAAAGGACGTCACCGCCAAGCTGTACGGCGGCGACATCACCCGCAAGAAGAAGCTGCTCGAGCAAGCAGAAGGAAGGCAAGAAGCGGATGAAGAACATCGGCCGGGTCGAGCTGCCCTCCGACGCCTTCATCACCGCCCTGCGCCTCGACGAGTAGTTACGTCCGTTGAGGTTGGACGACTGATCGACCGCCCTTCCACGCGTTCCCGCCGACGGTTCGCA
>JBAOIR010000030.1:0-12057 GCA_037045585.1 Microthrixaceae bacterium | reverse complement strand
TACTCCGGGATGAAGGGCGAGGTGGGCGGACCCGACCCGTCAGTCCGGCGTGAAGGTCGCCGTCATCGAGCTGTATCCCATCAATGTGATGCCCTCTCCCACGTCCACGAATGCCTTGCTGTTGAGGTAGAAGACGGTGGTCGAGCCGGCGGCCACGGTGAACCTCCTGGTCGCGCCGACCGGCTGGGGTAGTACGTGGCCGTCGGCAAGCTGGTGGGCAGGTACGCGAAGGTCGTATTGTTCAGGCAGGCCGAGCAAGTCTGCCAGAAGAAGTCCAGCTCCGTGCCGCTTCCTCCGTTTACGTGGGTCATCATGACTTGCATCGCGGCGTTCGCGACGACCGACCCGGCGACCGGGGCCGTGGATCGTCACGTACACGCCCCCGGGTAATTGGAGCGCGTGGAGGCGGTCGGCCCCCCGGACGCGGACCTGAAGACGGAAAAGCTCTTCACCTGCGCCTTGTCGAACCGGCGGAAGTAGCCCCAGGAGGCATCGACGGGCAGCTCCGCCGTGCTGACGTTGGCCCGGACGATCAGGTCGTACGTGCACGTCGTCATCGCACTGTTGCAGATCGGCTGGACGACGCCGTTGGCGATGTTCAAACCGCCGACGGCCCGAATAAGTTGATGACCGAGGCGGTCGGAACGACCGGCACCGCGTTGTAGGGGTAGGCCTGCAGATGTCCCGCTCCCTGCGGGTTCACCGCGACGAAGTTCAGGCACCGCCGCGGTGGCGTCGTCGGGAATTCCGCACCCGCTGGCGTTCCCTCCCTGGGCGCCCAGGAACCGGCGGCTCCGGTCGCCAGGAAGCTCCGGGCGCTGCCCGGCCGCGATCGGCCCCGCCGCCGAACCGGGTGTCGACGATGCGGCACAGTTCCCGCGGCATGTAGACGAGGTCGCTGGCGCTGTCGCCGATGGCCCTGGGCTCGGGGCCCGGGGCCGCAGGAGGGCGAGCATCCGGACGTCCCCCCTGCCCGGCCACAGGAACTCCTCGAGGGCGCCGGTCGGGACTTCGAGCATTCTCCCCGCCAGGTAACCGCGGGAGGGGGCGGGCTCCGGTGCGGCCCAGCGGCCTTCTCAGCCACCAGGACGTCGGCGATCAGAGCTCCTGCCCTCGCGCCGCGTGGAGGGCCCCCTCATCGAGGACACCAACGACTGCTGCTCGGCGAGGCCGGGCGGGCCCAGCGTGGAGCTGCGGACCTGGCCGAGGGAAGGAGTGGCGACGACGCTAGGATCCCAGTAGGGACGAGGGACAACGACCGAGTTCTCATGTTGGCCTCCGTGTCGTTCCCTGTCCGGCGCTCCAGACGCCGTTTCGACCCCGCCGGGAACGACTCCCGGGGGTCCGGTGAGCCTTCTGGCAGCGGCGGGCGTCTGCGGTCATTCTACCGGCGCCCCCTTCGAGGTGCCGAGGGGGAGCCGGTCCTCTTTCATCTTCCGGATGCGGACCTCAATTCCCTTCTCGGCCGCGAGCAGCGCCACGAGCTTGCCGGTATCCGTGATCACACCGGCGTGGTTGGGAGCGGCGCTCGGCCGTCCGGTCACCGCCGTGGCGACGAGCCCGCTCGGCACCGGCCAGATGTGCGACAGCGTCCGAGTGACCTATCGCTGCGGCGACGACAGCAACGACCTCGGCTCGACGGTGATCGCCAAGCTGCCGGCGAGCGACCCCGTCAGCCGCAACACCGCGCTCGTCATGCGGAGCTACGAGAAGGAGGTCCGGTTCTACGAAGTGCTGGCCGGCGAGCTTCCCGTTCGCACGCCGGGGCTCCGCTACGGCGACATCGACGTCGAGAGCGGGTCGTTCGTGCTCATCCTCGACGATCTCGCGCCCGCCAACCAGGGCGATCAGCTCGCCGGCTGCAGCCCCGACGTCGCAGCGCTCGCCGTCGCCGAGCTCGTCGGCCTCCACGCTCCCCGGTGGGACGACCCGACCCTGCTCGACCTGCCGTGGCTCCGCAACGATGACCCCGACGGGCGGGCGATGATGGCAATGCTCATGCCGATGCTCTGGGACGGGTTCCGGGATCGATACGGCGACGCCGTCGAGGATCACGTCCGAATGGCCGGCGACGCGTTCTTCCCCCCGGATCGCCGAGTTCATGGAGCTGCCCGACGACGGCCGGACGATCATTCACGGCGACTACCGGCTCGACAACCTCCTGTTCGACGACGCCGGGCCGACGGTCGCCGTCGTCGATTGGCAGACCTGCGCGATCGGCCCGGCGATGCACGACGTCGCCTACTTCGTCGGAGCCGGGCTCGACGAGCACGACCGGCGAGAGCACGAGGGCCGTCTCGTCGACGACTACCACGGTGCCCTCGTCGGTGCCGGCGTCGTGGGCTACGACCGGGAGCGGTGCTGGCGCGATTACCGCCGGGGCTCGTGGGCCGGGCTCTTGATGGCGGTGGGCGCGGCGATGATGGTCGAACGGACCGAGCGGGGCGACGCGATGTTCCTCACCATGGCGTCACGGCACGCCCGCCACGCCCTCGACCTCGACGCCACCGACGCCGTCGCACCCTGACCCTTGCACCCTGACAGACCGGTCAGCAGCGGGGCAGCACCTCGTGCTCGATCAGGCGCAGGCTCTCCCACGCCAGGTCCGGTGCGATGCCGCCCATCATCGGGCTCGAGACCAGCAGGGCGCCGGGATCGGCGCTCAACTCGGCGACGAGGTCGTCGGGGGTGACCACTCGGTACCGGCCCGACGCCTGCAGCTCGGCGGCGTCGTCGCTGTCGCGGTAGCCGCTCGCCCCTTCGATGCCGGCCTCGATCGCCCATCGCCCGTACGACTGCGACTCGTGCAACGCGTGGGGTGCGATGCGTTCCCATGCCGCGTCGGGGTCGAGCGACACGTGGGTGAAGCCCGTCGGCTCGGCGAGGTACCCCCCGGGGTCGGGGTGCCCGGCGTCGATGCGTGCGCTGCGGTATACCTCCCAGGCCTCGGGGTTCGACGGCTGGAAGCCGTCGGCGATGCGGGCGGCGCGTCGAGCGGCAGCGGGGCCCGAACCGCCCAACAGCACGGTGGGGCCGGTTCGGCCGTTGCGACGGTCGGGCGCCGGCGTCACCTTCACCGAACGCTCGCCGACCTGCACCGGCGCGCCATCGCGGGCGGCACGCACGGCCAGCACCGCCTCGGTGGTGCGGGCCACCCGCTCGCCGATCGGGACGCCGAACATGTCGAACTCCGAGGGCACGTACCCATTGGCCAGCACGAGGGTGAGCCGACCGGCGCTGATCGAGTCGACGACGACGGCCTCCTCGGCGAGTCGGACGGGGTCGTGGAACGGCGCGGCGACCGCCGACACCCAGATCGCCACGTGCGAGGTGCGGGCCGCGACAGCGGCGGCCATCGTGAGGGCGCTCGGCAGGTAGCCGTCGTCGCTGCCGTGGTGCTCGGACAGCACGACGGCGAGCACCCCGTTGGCGTCGGCCCACTCACACATCTCGAGGGCGGCGGCGTACCGGTCGGTGAGGGTGACCCCGGCGAAGGCGGGATTGCGGAGGTCGAAGCGGAGGACGAGCAGCGGCATGACCGGCGAGTCTGCCCGCTCAGCCGACGCCGTGGAACATCAAGGCGACCGAGCGGTCGAGTTGGTCGTACACCGAACGCATCGAGATCCGGCCGAGCCACCAGCTCCGCAGCAGCGTGCCGATCAGGGCGGACGACATGGTCGAGATGACGACCACGTCGCTCGGGTCGACGTCGTGGAGCGCGTCGGACAACGCCGTCGAGAACGCGCCGCTGTACTCGTGGAACGGCTCGGCGACGTCGGGGTCGCTGATGACCTCGAGCAGCGCGATCAGTTGGAAGAAGTTGGGGTGGCGTTCGAACGCCCGCGCCGCCGCCCGGAGGACGGCGACGAGCCGGTCGGCGTCGGTCTCGGGGGCCGGGCCGCGACGTCGACCGGGTTCGAAACGGCGGCTCCACTCGACGAGCACGTGGGCGAACAGCTGCTCCTTGGACGGGAAGTAGCGGTAGAGCGTGCCGAGGGCGACACCGGCCCCCTCGGCGACGTCGCGCATCTGGATCTGTTCGTACGGCCGGTCCTGCAACAGCTCGAGCGCAGCGTCGACGATGCGCTGTCGACGAGCGGCCTGGGACGCGTTGCCGGCGACGGCCGGCCGGGTGGTCACCTCGCTCCGGGCCATGGGGTGAGCGTACCAAGCGGCCCGTTCTGTCCCGCGAGACGATGCCGCACGGCTCCTTTCGCGGGACAGAACCGGCCGGGCCGGCGCGTGGATCTGGCAGGATCACCTCATGGGCATCAACCAGCGCAACCAGATCACCATGTCCGACGACGAGGTCGCGGTGTTCCTCGACCAGAGCCGCTCGATCACCATGGCCACCATCGGCGCCGACGGCACACCGCACCTCGTGGCGATGTGGTTCGGCATCATCGACGGCAAGCTCTACTTCGAGACGAAGCTCAAGTCGCAGAAGGCGGTCAACCTGCGCCGCGACCCCCGCATCGTCTGCGCAGCCGAGGCGGGCCACAGCTACGACGAACTGCGCGGTGTGTCCATCGAGGGCACGACCACCCTCATCGAGGACCAGGACGACCCCGAGTACTGGGCCGCCGGCGTCAACATCTGGGAGCGCTACCAGGGGCCCTACACCGACGAGATGAAGCCGTTCGTCGAGATCATGATGAACAAGCGCGTCGTGGTGCGCGTCGAGCCCACCCGCGTGCGCTCGTGGGACCACCGCAAACTCGGCATGGATCACATGGAGCCCGGCGGCACCACGGCGGCCTATCTGTAGGGACGCAGGTCAGCCGAGGTACCGCAGCGTAAGAAGCTCCCGAGGGACGAGGGAGCGAACCTGAGCGAAGGTGGCCGAGGCCATCAGAGACGCAAGATCCGGGCCGCGTTGTCGCGGAGGAAGCCGGGCCACACCTCGTCCTTGAACGGGACGTTCGGCATCTCGGAGTGGATGCGATCGAGCGACAGGCCCATGGGGAAGTAGCCGGCGTAGATCACCTTGTGGGCGCCGCGGGTGTTGGCGTAGTCGATGATCGCCTTCGGGTAGTACTTCGGGGCGAACGCGCTCGTGGAGTAGTAGAGGTTCGGCCACTTGATCATGAGCTTCACGGCGAGGTCGGCCCACGGCTCGCACCCGTGGCGGGTCACGAAGACCAGCTCGGGGAAGTCGTACATGACCTCGTCGATCAGCTCGACGCGTTGTGGGTTCATCTTGAGGCGGGGCCCGGGCACCCCGGCGCAGCAGAAGATCGGGATGTCGAGCTCACAGCACGTGGCGTAGATCGGGTACATCAGCTTGTCGTTGATGGGAACCTGCGGGAACGTGCCCGCCGGGAAACAGCCGACGGCCTTGATGTCGAACTCGTCCTTCAGTCGGCGGAGGCGACGGAGGCCCTCGACGCCGGCGTGAGGATCGCACTCGGCCGACGCGAAGAACCGGCCAGGGAAGCGGCGCATGGCCTCCTGGCTGATCTCGTCGACGCCGATCATTCCCTGGGCGATGCCCACCCGGTCCATGGCGTCGACGGTGACGGCGACGGGGTCGTCGGCATCGACGAACTCCTTCTCGGGCACTTGCTTGAACATGTACTCGGCCGGGAACTCGAACTCTTCCTTCGACTCGCGATCGCGCGTCTGACGGGTGATGAACTCGTACACCGCCTTCATGTCCCCGTGGGGAAAGCCGATCATCGTGTCGATCGTGCCGATGCCGTCGGGGATGGCCATGTGCGAGTACCTCCGGTTGCACCGGGCTCGGAGGAGACCGGTGGACGAGACTAGAATCGCAGTCTAGTTTCGCTCCGATGTCGCCCGCTGATCTGCCCGTTCCGATCGACCCCGAGTTCGCCGAGATGCTGGCGATGCTGCCCGAGATCCGGATCACCGCCGAGACGTTGCCCGAGTTCCGCGACCTGCTCGCCGCCCTCCAGACGACCCCGCCGGTCGACGGGGTGACCGCCGAGGAGATCGACGTCGACGACCACGTGTCGGTGCGCGTGCTCCGGGACGGCCGGACCGAACCGGGCGGAGCGGATGACGTGGACGGAGCGGCGCGGCCCGCCGTGCTGTGGATCCACGGCGGTGGCTACGTGCTCGGCCACCACGCGATGGACGACGGTCACCTCGGCCCGTGGGTCCTCGAGCTCGGGTGCATCGTGGTATCGGTCGACTACCGGCTGGCGCCCGAGCACCCCTACCCCACCCCGCTCGAGGACTGCTACGCCGCGCTGCGGTGGCTGCACCAACACGCCGGCGACCTCGGGGTCGACCCCGCCCGCATCGGCGTCGCCGGGCTCAGCGCCGGTGGCGGTCTCGCCGCCGCGCTCGCAGTGCTGGCCCGCGATCGCGGCGAGCTGCCGATCGCCTTCCAGTTGCTCGACAGTCCCATGCTCGACGATCGTCGCATCACCCCGTCGAGCAACTACGACGGGCTCCCCGTGTGGAACCGCCACTCCAACGAGTTCGGCTGGAAGGCGATGTTGGGCGACCTCGCCGGTCGCGATGACGTGCCGGCGACCGCGTCGCCGTCGCGGGCGACCGACCTGTCGGGCCTCCCTCCGGCGTTCGTCGTGGTCGGCGGGGCCGACGGCTTCCGCGACGAGGACATCGACTACGCGGTGCGCCTCCAACAGGCCGGGGTCCCGACCGAGCTGCACGTGTTCCCCGGGGCACCGCACGGGTTCGGATTGTTCGTGGGTTCGTCGATCGCCCAGCAGGCCGAGGCGGCTCAGCGCAACTGGTTGGCCCGCCAGTGGGGTTCGTCGTGACCCGCACCTACCTCGTCACGGGTTCGGCGTCGGGCATCGGGCGCGCCACGTTCGAGTTGCTGACCGGCCAGGGCCACCGGGTCATCGGGGTCGATCTCCACGACGCCGAGGTCGTCGCCGATCTCGCCACCGCCGCCGGGCGCGCCGCGATGGTCGAGCGGGTCAACGAGCTGACCGACGGGGTGCTCGACGCTGTCGTCGCCAACGCCGGGGTGCAGGACACGCCCGAGGGCTGCGTGCGCGTCAACTACTTCGGAGCGGTCGCCACCCTCGACGGGCTCCGACCGCTGCTCGCGAGAGGCACGGCTCCCCGGGCGGTGGCGACGTGCTCGTCGTCGGTGCTCAACGAGAACTCCCCCCGACTCGTCGCCGCTCTGGTGGCCGGTGACGAGGAGGACGCCGTGGCGGCGTCGGTGAACACCGGCCTCGCCGCGTACCCGTCGTCGAAGCGGGCGCTCGCCCGCTGGATACGACGCACTGCCCCGACGTCCGGCTGGGCCGGGGTCGGGATCGGGCTCAACGCGGTGGCGCCCGGCGTCGTCGAGACGGCGATGACAGCGCCGCTGTTGGTCGACCCGGCGATGGTCGAGCTGATCGAGGCGGCCGTCCCCATGCCCCACGGAGGCATCGCACAACCGGGGCATGTGGCCGATCTCATCGCCTACCTCACCTCGCCGAACAGCGCCCGCATCTGCGGGCAGGTCGTCTTCGTCGACGGCGGCGCCGACGTGGTGCTGCGCGGCGAGGACATCTGGTGAACTTCGACGACAGTCCCGAGGAGCACGCGTTCCGCCTGAAGGTTCGGGCGTTCCTCGACGAGCACGCCACGTTGCGCACCGGCACCGAGGCCGACTGGTGGAGCGGCCCGACCGACGAGTCCGACGAGTCCGATCTCGCCTTCCTTCGGAGGTGTCAGGACTGGGCGCGCACGGTGTACGACCACGGATGGGCCGGCATCGCCTGGCCCACGGCGTTCGGCGGACGCGGCGAGAGCGTCGCCCAGATGATCGTGTGGGCCGACGAGGTGTCGCGTTACGACGTGACCATCGGGTTCGTCGGGATCGGGCACGGGCTCGTGGGCCCGCCCCTGATGCGGCACGCGACCCCCGAGCAGCAGCAGCGCTACCTCGCTCCGCTGTTGCGCGGCGACGAGATCTGGTGCCAACTCTTCAGCGAGCCCGGCGCCGGTTCGGATCTCGCGGCGCTGTCGACCCGCGCCGAACTCGACGGCGACGACGTCGTGGTCTCGGGCCAGAAGGTGTGGACGTCGGAAGCCCACCACGCCGACTTCGGCATCCTGCTCGTCCGCACCGACCCGACCGCGCCGAAACACCACGGGATCACGTTCCTGATCGTCGACATGCGCAGCCCCGGCATCGAGGTGCGGCCGCTGCGCCAGGCGAGTGGCCAGGCCCATTTCAACGAGGTGTTCCTCGACGAGGTCCGCATCCCCGTGGCCAACGTGGTCGGCGAGATCGACGGCGGGTGGAAGGTCGCCCGGACCGTGATGGCGAGCGAGGCCGGCATGATCGGCACCGGCGGCAACGACCCGGCGAACTACGACTCGATGCTGCGACTCGCCCGGAGCCTCGGACGCACCGCCGACCCGCTCGTCCGCCAGGGCCTCGCCGACCTCCACGCCCGCGAGCAGATGATCCGGTTCATGGGGATGCGCTTCCAGACGTTCCTCACCACCGGCCGGGGCACCCCGCCCGATCCATCGGTGCTCAAGAACTTCCACACCCGCAAGAACGCCCGCAAGGCCGATCTCGGGTTGGCGATCCAAGGCGCACCGGGACTGTTGGACGGCGGCGACGCGTGGGAACACGGCCTGTGGCAGCGCTCGATCGTGATGCAGTTCGCCTCGAGGATCGGCGGCGGCACCGACGAGGTGCACCGCAACATGATCGCCGAGCGGGCACTCGGCCTCCCCCGCGATCCCCGCTGATCGCCCGTCACTCCCCGTCAACTTCCAGTTGCCGCACGGCCCGGCGCTCCACCAGGGTGGTCGACATGACCGAACCGACGCCCCCGACCCCGACCGTTCGTCTCGATGACCTGATCGACGCCGTTACGGCCGTTCACCCCGACGAACTCCAGCAACTGTCGGGCGCAGTGCTGGCTGCCGACCGCCTCGGGGAACTCGCTGACCACCTCGTCGGACACTTCGTGGACCGGGCCCGCCGCTCGGGCGCCTCGTGGAGCGAGATCGGGCGGAGCATGGGCGTGAGCAAGCAGGCGGCGCAACAGCGCTTCACCCCCCGCTCCGGCGCCGACCGCGGTGTCGATCCGTCGCAGGGTTTCGAGCGGCTCACCACCCGGGCCCGCAACGTGATCGTCGCCGCCCACGACGTCGCCGTGGCGAGGTCGAACGTCGAGGTGACGCCCGCACACCTCGTGCTCGGTCTCCTCAGCGAACCCGACGCGCTCGCCGGGGTCGCGCTCCAGGCGCAGGGCATCCCGTTCGAAGCGGTGCGGGCGGCGGCGATGGCGGCGCTGCCGGGTCCGGTCTCGGAGCCTCCGGCGCTCGTGCCCTACGACGCCGCGGCCAAGAAGGTCCTGCAGCTGACGTTCCGCGAGGCGCTGCGTCACGGACACAGCCACGTCGGAACCGAGCACCTCCTGCTCGCCCTCCTCGAGCACGAGGACGGTTCGGGGCCGCTCAACCGGGCCGGCGTCGACAAGGCCGCCACCGAGGTGAGCATCGCCGACGCCCTGGCATCGAGGCCGGCCCGTCCCCCTGCCTCGCCGTCCGAGGCGCCGCTGGCCTAGCGTGCCGGCCCATGCCGATCCCCGCGTTCCGACTGCTCGCCCTCACCGAAGCCGTCTCGTGGCTGCTCCTCATCGGAGCGGCGGTGCTCAAACGGGCGGCGGACCTCCCGGAAGCGACCCAGATCATGGGACCGATCCACGGTGTGATCTTCCTCGTCTACGCCGGCGCCGTGCTCTACGTGCGCGACGACCTGAAGTGGCCGGCCGGCCGCACCCTCATGGCGCTGTTCGCCGCGCTGCTGCCCCTCGGCACCTATCTCATCGTCGAGCGCCGCTACCTCGCCGAAGCCCGGGTCGCCGACCTCGACGCCGCCGGCGCCTGAGGCGCACCGGCCGGACTCGACCTCGACTGGGCTTGATTCGGGGTCGCGAGCCCGCACGTCGTCTCCTCAGCCAGATGACGACCTGGAGAGCCGCAGGTGCGGGAGGTCCGGCCGGGGACCAGCGAGCAACTCCTCGACCGCGACCAGGTCGAGGTGGTCCGCAACGAGGTCACCCAGTCGATCGAGTCGGGCGGCACGCTCGGCGGCGAACGAGATGTCGGATGCCACCACGAACCGTCGGCCACACGCGTGGGCGACCTCGGCCAGGTAGCGGCGGCGGAACGCGTCGTTCTCGAGCACACCGTGCCACACGGTGCCGGCGACGGCACCGACCCGGCAGCCCTCGCCCGACCCGTCGGCCGCCGCGACGAACGGTTCACCACCCGAGCTCCCGACGATGCCGTGGTGGATCTCGTACGCCTCGATCACCGAACCGTCGGCCAGGACCATCGACGGTCGGGCCAGCACCTTCTCGAGCCCGAACGAAGTGTCGACCGGCAACAAGCCGAGACCGGCGACGGTCCCCGCACCCGACTCGACACCGTCCTCGATCGACGACCCGAGCATCTGGTAGCCGCCGCAGATGCCGAGCACCGCACGTCCGGCAGCGGCGTGGCGAGCAACGGCGATGTCGATGCCTCGCTCGCGCATCCACGCCAGGTCGCTGACGGTGGCACGCGTGCCGGGCAGGACGACCAGATCGGCGTCGACGAGCTGCGCCGGCTGATCCACGAAGCGGATCACGACACCCGGTTCGAGCGCCAGGGCGTCGATGTCGGTGTGGTTGCTCATGCGGGGGAACGCCACGACGTTGACCCGGAGCACATCGTCACCGAGCGGCGCCGGACCGGAACGGAGCAGCTCGAAGTCGATGGCGTCCTCGGCGTCGACCCCGAGACCCCGCACGAAGGGCAACACCCCGAGCGTCGGGCGTCCGGTCAGGTCCGCCAGCATGTGGAGGCCCGGCTCGAGCAGGGACACATCGCCACGGAACTTGTTGACGACGAAGCCGGCGATCAACGCCTGGTCGGCGGCGTCGAGCACGGCCAGCGTGCCGACGAACGATGCGAACACTCCCCCACGGTCGATGTCCCCGACGAGCAGCACCGGCGTGTCAGTGGCGCGGGCGAACCCCAGGTTGACGATGTCGGAGCGCCGCAGGTTGATCTCGGCCGGGCTGCCGGCCCCCTCGCAGATGACGGCGTCGAAGCGGGCCGCCAGATCGCGGTACGCGTCGACGACGACGTCGAGCAGGGAGCTCTGGGCCACGGGACCGTCGTCACCCCAGAACGTGGACGCATCACGCTCGCCGACGGCCCGGCCCATCACGATCACCTGGCTCGACGTGTCACTCCCCGGCTTGAGCAGCACGGGATTCATCGCCGCCTCGGGCTCGACACCGGCCGCCCACGCCTGGGCCGCCTGCGCCCGACCGATCTCGAGCCCGTCGGCGGTCACGAACGAGTTGAGCGACATGTTCTGCGCCTTGAACGGCGCGACCCGCACGCCCTGTCGGGCGAGGGCCCGACACAGGCCGGCGACAACGATCGTCTTGCCGACGTCCGACGCCGTCCCGCAGACGAGCAGGCCGGCGCCGGTCACCGCGTCACTTGTAGCGGAGGACGCCGCGGATGTTCTTGCCGGCGAGCATGTCCGCGAACCCCTCGTTGATGTCCTCGAGGTCGTACTCTCGGGTCACCATGCCGGCCAGGTCGAGCTGACCGCTGCGGTACAGGTGCATGAGGCGCGGGATGTCGGAGTTGGGGTTGGCCGAACCGAAGATCGTGCCCACCAGCTGCTTCTCCATCAACGTCAGATCGCAGAGCGAGATGTTGATCGAGCCCTCCGACGCCGGGTGGATGTTGGTCACGACCACACGACCGCGCTTGGCGCACAGCTGCATGATCGGGCCGATCTGCTCGCCGTCGCCCACACCGACGCAGCAGATGATCTTGTCGCACATCCGGCCCCAGGTGATCTCCTGGATGAGCGAGAACGCCTCGCCGATGCTGTTGGCCGTGTGCGTGGCACCGAACTTCATCGCCTGCTCACGCTTGAACTCGACGGGGTCGATGGCGATGATGTTGCGCGCCCCGGCGAGGCGGGCACCCTGCACCGCGGCGGCGCCGATACCACCGACACCGATGACGGCCACGTTGTCGCCGGCGCGGACCTCGGCGGCATAGACCGACGAGCCCCAGCCGGTG
>JBAOIR010000046.1:0-17453 GCA_037045585.1 Microthrixaceae bacterium | reverse complement strand
AGCCCACGAGACAGGCGAGCTCGAGGGGGATGTCGTCCTCGATCTTCACGCAGGACATCTCGTTGACGACGGTGTGCTTGCCGAACGTGCCGAGGCAGACCATGGTCCACAGGTCGGTGCCGTCGGCGGCGTGGTGGCGGCTGGTGCCGTCGAGCTGGGCACCGACGAGCAACGCCGCGCCGTTGTCACACAGGTTCGAATGGCCGTCGGCGCAGCTCTGGCAGATACCACACGCCGGAACGAAGCTGAACACCACGTGGTCGCCGGGCTTCACCTTGGTGACGCCGTCGCCGACCTCCATGACGATGCCGGCACCCTCGTGGCCCCCGATGAGCGGCGTGACGGCCGGCAGGTCACCGGTGCGGGCGTGATCGTCGGAGTGGCACATGCCGGAGGCGACCATCTCGACGAGGACCTCGCCGGCCTTCGGCGGGTCGAGCGTGATCGTCTCGACGCTCCACTTGCCACCGGGTTCCCACATGATCGCGGCTTGGGTCTCCACTGCTACTCCTGGCCGGCGGCAACCTTCGCTAGGCACGCACCCGACTCGGCCGGGTGCGGCTAACGCTCCGGTACCTCCGGCAGACCGCCGCTAGCAGTGAGCAAGGTACATCATCTGCGCCGGCACATCTGACGCCGCGTCAGGACTCCGAGCCAGGGCGAAATGGGGTCGTGCCGACTGAGCCGGACCGCATCGAGCCTCCACGGGACTTCCACGTCATGTCGCAACCTTTCACGGCTTTACATTCGACATCGCACCGGCCAGACTCCGGTCGCATGTGGGAGACGACGGCGCAGGGAACCGTTCGGGTCGGGACGGATCTGATGTCGGTCAGCGAGGTCGCCTCGTCGATCGATCGGTTCGGCGACCGCTACCTCCGGCGGGTGTTCACCCCGGCGGAACTGGCCGCCTGCGCCGGGCCCAGCGGCCCGTCGGCGGCGCGACTCGCCGCCCGGTTCGCCGCCAAGGAATGCGCCGTGAAGATCCTGCACCCGATCGACGGGGTGAACTTCCACGACATCGAGGTGCAGACCGACCGTGACGGTCGACCCTCGATCGCGTTCCACGGCACCATGGCCGACCGCGCCCGAGCGCTGGGTATCGTCGACGCCTCGCTCAGCCTGTCGGAGGAGCGGGGCCTGGCCACCGCCATCCTCGTTGCGGTCATCGCGCCCGCTCCACGACTCCGCTGACGACGAGGCCGAGAACGACGCAGCGGGCGATTCAGTCGGCGGCCGCGTGGATGTCGGCGAGCATGCGCTCGCGAGCATCACCCGACGGGAGATGGCCGAGGCCCGGGTAGACGCGCACCTCGGGCCGGCGCTGCGGTGCCCGGAGGCCGCCCGGTCGATGGGCCCGGCGATCGAAGTACACCTGGCCGAGATCGCCCTCGGCGAACACCAGCGTCACTGCGGTTCCGGCCTCAGCGTGCCGACCGACCCGACGGATCGCCGGGCTCGGCAACGGATGTTCGCGCTCGAGCTTCATCACGATGCGGCGCACCTCACGGTGTTGGGCGATCCGGGCGAGCTGGTCCGCCCACCTCGATTGACCGGGCCATTGCCGGCGGTGCAGCAGCCGCGTGCGGACCAGGAGCTGTGCGTTGACGGCGATGATCCCCGCCAGGTCGGGTCGCGGCGGCAGCTCGAACGCGGACCAGGCGCCGGCGCAGAATCCGACGACGGTGACGGCCGGACACCCCGACGCGACCAGGTGGTCGATGGCGTCGCCGATGTCAGCAGCCGCGGTCGGGTGGTAGAAGTCCGACCCGGGCGCGCCGCCCCGCCGGGTGCTGGTGCCGAACCCTCCCAACTCGAAGCGGAGCGTCACGCGACCGCGGGCCGCCTCGCCGCGGGCCAGATCGACGAACAGGCGACCCGGGCCGACCGAGGTGATCCCGACGTACGCTGCGCTCGCGTCGGTCGGGCCGACGGGCTCGCTCACGATGCCGGCGAGCCGCGGCGGACCGCCGCCATGGTTGCTGCCGAAACGCACGTGGGTCTCGCGGATCGTCACGCCGTCGTGGTCGAACTCGTGGGACCGCAGCGACGACACGTCAGGCCGGAGCGGAGGACCCTGGGCCAGCTCGACGTCGCCGAGGACCGCTTCGGCATCGATCTCGGCGGCCAGCGTCTGGATCCGACGCCGCACTTCCACGATGTCGCGGTAGGGGCCGGGGAACTGGTCGGCGGCGGTGAAGAGCCAGTTCTCGGTCTCGGGCGCGGCGAGCGTCGAGGTCGGCACCTCGGCCAGCAGGCCATGGCGGGGATCGAGCTCGGCCAGCCGCTCGGCGCTGTCGACGATGCAGATCCGGCCGGCCGGCTTTCCGCCGAGCTTGCCGGCGTCGAGCGTCTTGAGGTGGTTGACAAGATCCGGCGGCACGTTGAATCCGGCGACGGTGATGCCGGCGAGAGCCTCACCGGTCGTCTCGGTCGCCGACGCCTGCATGATCTGGAGCTCGCGAACGTATCGCCGCCCCGAGAGCACCGGCGCCCACATGACCATGAGGTCGACCGGTTCGTCGACGGTCGCGTGGGCGGCGATGAGCGCACCCAACCGAACTCCGAGCACCACGATGTGCTGCAGCCCGGCGTCACGCATGTGGTGGACGGCGGAGCGGACCTCGTCGTCCCACCGCTGGCCGGTCCGGGGGCTGTCGAGGCGGCCGGTACCCTGCGCCGTCCCGGCGAGGTCGATCATCAGGGTCGGGACACCGTTCGACGCCAACTCCTTCGCGAGCGCCACGAGCCCGACGGCCATCGTCTGCTGTTCGTGGATGATGCCCGGGACAACGAGGACACCGGTGGACGCGACGGCGCCCTCCGGCCAGAACCAGCACGCGCCCGTGGCACCGTCGCCGGTCGGCAACCAGAAGTTGTCGACCGAGCACGCCGTACGCACGCCGCCTCTGCTCTGCTGTCGATCCGGCACGTGGACCCCCGAACCTCTCTCGTCGAACCCCAACCATCGACCGATCCCCGGTGCCCGCCTGAGCAATAATCCGGTTCGCCCTGGCTGATGTCACGCATCGCACCACGAGATGCATCGAAAGGGAAGCACGATTCGGCGGCGTCGGAGCGGTTCCGCCGGAGATCGCCGTCTCCCCTCTACCGTGGCCGTGGTGACCGTCCCCGCCGAGAGCGAGCCCACCGAGAGCAAGCCCACCGACGCTGCCGACCGGACCGTCGACCTCCCGTACCTGGGGGTCACCTACGACCTCACGTCGTCGTCGCCGATGGAACTGCTGACGCGCCTCGGCGACCTGTGCCGCATCGTGTGGATCGTCGACGCCGGCGACGAGGCCCTCGGACCCATGCGACGCCTCCTCACCCGCGCCGGCACCGTGTTCGACACCGAGGGCCGGCCTCCCGCCGAGGTCGCTGCGGCGCTCGTCGATGCCCGGTTCGAAGGTCACCCCCTCGCTGGGGTCATCGCCTTCACCGACTCCCAGCTGGTGCTGGCCGCCACGATCGCCGACGTGCTCGGCCTGCCCGGCAACCCCATGTCGGCGGTGACGCGACTCAACGACAAGTACCACCAGCGCCAGGCGATGCTCGACGCCGGCCTCGCCGTGCCCGCCTTCGTCCGGATCCCCACCGGCTCCGACCCGGCCGCCGGCGCCGCGCTCGCATCGGGCCTCCGCACTCCGCTCGTCCTCAAGCCACTGCGTGGCGACAGCAGTCGCGACGTCGTCGCCGTCGCCGACCGAGCGGAGCTGCAGGCGGCGCTCACGGTCGTCGCGACGCGTGACGTCACGGGCGACCTCATCGTCGAGGAGTACCTCGCCGACCGCGAGCCCGCAGCGAACGGCGGCATCGGCGGCTACGTGTCGGTCGAGTCGCTGGTCGTCGACGGCGAGGTCATCCCGGTGGCGATCACGGGCAAGTTCCCGCTCGCCCACCCGTTCCGCGAAACGGGCAACTTCATGCCGCACCCACTCGACGCCGCCGGCGCTTCGGAGGTCATCGATCTGTCCGGCGCCGCGGCGCGGTCGCTCGGGGTCCGCTCGGGCGCGCTGCACACCGAGATCAAGCTCACCCCCGACGGGCCCCGCATCATCGAGGTCAACGGCCGGATCGGCGGGGGCGCCATCGATGCGCTGTACGCCCGACGGTTCGGCACCTCGCTCACCGAACTCGCCGCGGCGATCGCGCTCGGCATCGCCCCCGACGCGATCGCCGAACTCCCGGCGTCGGCCGACGGCCCGTTCCTGTACGAGTTCTTCGCCCAACCCCCGACGACGGCCACGGCGCTCCGCGCCATCGGCGGGCTGGACGCGATCGTTGGCGTCGCCGGTGCCGAGTCGGTGTCACCCAACCGTTCGACGGGCGACGCGCTCGACTGGCGCAACGGCAGCCAGGGTTACGTGCTGCGCGTCAGCGGCACCGCCGACGACCTCGCGGTCCTCGGGTCGGTACCCACGGCCGTGCTCACCGCCGCGCTCATCGAGTACGACGAGGACTGACCGGGCAGAGCCTCAGAACTGCTTCATTCCCAGGAGCAGCTGGGCGTTGTCGCCGGCGGCGCGGAGGTTGTTGGCCATCAACGGTCCACCGATGACGTCGCGGAGGTTGCGGTCCATGGCGTAGGGGGTGTCGCGCTTGTAGCCGGCGAGGCCACAGATGCGAGACGCTTTGAGGACGATCTCGATGGCGAGGTCGGCGGCCGACAGCTTCAGATTGCGAACGGTGAGGAGCAGCGACGTGGCGTCGATGTCCTCGGTCCCCACGGCAGCCTCGTAGGCACGCACCGACGAGTCCATGACGGCGCGGGCCTCGCCGAGCTTGACCGACACCTCGCCGAGGAGCGGTGCAGCCGCCGGCAGCGTGCCGATCTTGCGGCGGGCGTCGGCCCGCACGAACGCGTGCGCCCGCGCTGCGGCCGCCTCGGCGATGCCGAGCCACGTGGAGTTGAGCAGGATGGTCGTGGCCCCGACACAACGGGCGCCGATCGTCAGCCACGGCGTGGGGAAGACCATGTCCGCGGCCTCGTCCACCACGATCTTGAAGCTCGACGAACACGTGCCGCGGAGCCCCATCGTGTCCCAGCTCGAGGTCTGTTCGAGGGAGAACCGGCCCGGGCGGGCGGCAACCATCACCTGCTCGTTCTCGGGAGCTTCGGGGCTGCGCCGGGCGATGAGCAGCAGCGCATCGGCGTGCGCGCCGTAGGAGATCGCGAGCGCCTCCTTCTCCAAGTGGAACGTGCCCTCGCCGTGCTCCACGGCGCAGAAGCTCCGGCCCACCTCGCCACCCAGACCGACCTCGCTGTTGGCGTTCGCGATGAGCCATCCGTCGGTCGCGACCGAGCGCAACAGGCCACGGAGACCGTCGGTGTTCCCGAACTGGTTGAGGTACCAGATCTCGATCTGGTGCATGGCCATGACGAGGGCCGACGCAGAGCAGTGGTACGCGAGGGCACGGGTCGCCGTGGCGATCGTGCCGAGCGACGCACCGGCACCGCCGAGCTCGATCGGCACCATCGCCGACAGCAGGCCGGCATCTCGCATCGCCTCGACGGCCTCGACGGGGAACCTCGCGTCGCGGTCGACCTCGTCGGCGAACCGAGCGGCGACCTCGGCGCCCACGATCCAGGCGCGTTCCTCGATGTCGCCTCGGCACCAGTTCGGAGCGGTAGTTGCAGTGATCACCGGCATGTTCGTCGACCCTCTTCTTTCCCCGTCAGACGTCTCGATCAGGGTACCGAGGGGTCGGCCGACTTCCTCCGGGGCGGGTCGCTGCCCCGCCTCCCGATCGAGCTCATGGCAGGGTCTGGAGGAGACGGCGGAACGTCCCGGGCGCGAGCTTGCGCTCCGCCATAGCGACGAGGAACAGGATCCAAACGAGTCCAGGAAGCTTCTTGATCATGGGGTAGTGCTTCCCCACCGGAGCGGTTCCGAAGCGCGGGTCCCCCGGACGGGGCACCACTCACACTGCGGACTGATCAGCAGAGCATCGGGTAGGAGCACGACATGTACGTTCGGACCAAGCCCACACGATGTGTCGCCTCGTCACCGGCGATGGCTCGGGCGTGGGTCCGGGAGTCGCTCGAGGATTGGGACGGCGACCCCGCCGTCGATCACGCCGAGCTGCTCGTGTCCGAGGTGGCAACGAACGCACTGTTGCACGGTGGTACCGACCGACCGGTCGTGGACGTCACCCATTCCGCCGAACTTGTCCGGGTGAGCGTCCGCGACCGCACCCGCGATCGTCCGGCACGAACCTTCAAGGACGACCCGATGACACCCGGCGGGTACGGCGTCGTGTTGCTCGACGAGATCTCGTCGAGGTGGGGCGTCGCCCAACGGGTCGGTGGCAAGACGGTGTGGTTCGAGCTGACCTCCACGGCCGGGCATCGCCGCACCTAGATCGAACCCGCTTCGGGCGTGTCGCGGCGACGGAGTACCTCGTCGACCGTCGGCCACGGTGAGCCTCCACGCAGCGCCGTCGTCAACGAGCGACCGAGCGCTTCGCCGTGCGGCAACTCATCGCGTCGATCCCACCGCCAGGCGGCGACCATGGCCAGCACGAGGCGACGACACTGGTCGAGGAGCACCGGGGAAACGCCGTGGTAGTGGCCGCTGGCGGAGAACGGGACGTGGGCGAGGTCGAACTCGACGGGTCCCCGACAACAGGTCTCGAGGTCGATGAACACCGGACCCTCGGCAGTACCGATGAGGTTGCCGGGGTGGGGCTCGCCGTGCAGCAGCTGCTCGGGCGCTCCGAAGTCTCGGAGTGCCCGCCGCGACTGCTCCAGCGTGGTGACCAGCAGCAGCCGGTCGTCGGGGGTGAGCGACGGGGTGAGGATCGGGTTCGTCACGAGCCGCTCGGCGCCCGCGATCCGGTCGGTGACATGGGGAACCCTGGCGTCGACGGACGCCATGCCGGAATGCAAGCGTTCGAGCGCGGCCGCGTAGGCGACCGGCGTGATCGGTGCCGTCGCCGTCTCGTGGTACGTCCACAGCGAGATCTCGAACCCGTCGATGCGGTGGCCGCGCCGCCTCCCTCTCGGCTCGGGTGCGGCCACGGGGCAACCGGAGTCGAGCAGCCGCCTGGCGAGCGCGAGCTCGAAGTCCGCATGCTCGTGCCCGACGTCGGACACGCGGGCGACCACATCGCACGGCAGCAAGCGCAGCGTGAGCTTGTTCGAGTTCTGGAGGACGATCACCTCGTCGACACGCAGGCCGAGGGACGCGACGATCTATTCGTGCGGCCGCCACGCACGGGTGAGGTCAACTGATCGCATCGCCGCATCCTCGCAGCATCACGACAGAACTAGAACTAGATTGCAGTCGCAGCCGCCGGGGGGCGGGCAGAACAGGGGTACCTCGTGAGAGCAGACCTGTCGTGACTCGCTTCGTCGAGAGCACGATCACGTTCCCGTACCGCCGCTCGCTCGGTCCGGTGATCGGCACGTTCATGTCGGCGCTGACCGAGCGCCGAATCCTCGGCATCCGAAACGGCGACGCCGTGCTCGTACCGCCGATGGAGTGGGACCCGGCGACCGGCGCCGAGCTCGCCCACGACTTCGTCGAGGTCGGTCCGGCGGGCACCGTCGAATCGTGGACGTGGGTGCCGCATCCCTCCGAGCAGCACCCGCTCGGCCACGCCTTCTCGTTCGCCTTCGTCCGCCTCGACGGGGCGACGACTCCCCTGCTCCACGCCGTCGACGCCGGTTCGCCCGAGGCCATGTCGGCCGGGATGCGCGTCGCTCCCCGCTGGAAGGCCACACGGGTCGGTCGCCTCGACGACATCGCGTGCTTCGTCCCCGGTGAGACCCCCGAGATCGAGGGCGGCACCGACCTGACCGAGACCGCCGGCGAACCCGTCGAGATGATGGACTACGTCGCCTCGATCACGTACCGCAATCCCGTCCCGGCTGCGACGGTTCGAGCCGTTGCGGCATCGCGTGAAGCGCGGTTGTTGGGGTCGAAGTGCCCCGTGTGCGGGCGGATCTACTCGGGGGGCCGCGGCTACTGCCCGATCGACGCCGTCGAGATCGGCCCCGCCGACGAGGTCGACCTCCCGCAGTCGGGCACCATCACCAACTTCGCCATCGTCACACCGGTCCAGTACCCCGGACAGACCGAAACGGAGCCGTTCGTCCGAGCGTTCGTGCTCCTCGACGACACCGACGTCATCTTGTCGTACCAACCGGTCATCGAGCTTCCCTACGACGAAGTGCACGTCGGCCAACGCGTGACGGCGGTGTGGGCGTCGCCCGCCGAGGAGACCGAGGACGGCGGCGCGATGGGCGGCGCCTACGGCAGCCTCCTCGGCTGGATCCCGAGCGGCGAACCCTCGATCGACGACCCCGACCTCGTGAACCGGATCTTTTGATGGTCTCGGCCACCTCCGCTCAGGCTCGGTCGCTGCGCTCCCTTCTTACGCTGCGGTACCTCGACGATCCGACTGGAGTCCGTTCATGAAGGCCATCGACATTGCCGTCGTCGGGTGGGCGAAGTCACCGATGCTGCGGCACACCGAGCAGTCCGAGACGCAGATGCTGATGGACGTCATCACCGCTGCCCTCGACCCGTTGGGCCTGACGCGGGCGAACGTCGACTTCACGTGCCTCGGCAGCTGCGACTACATCACCGGGCAGGCGTTCTCGTTCGTGTCGAACCTCGATGCCATCGGTGCGTGGCCGCCCAAACGCGACAGCCACGTCGAGATGGACGGCGCCTGGGCGCTCTACGAGGCGTGGCTCCGACTCCAGGAGGGCGACATCGACATCGCCGTCGTCACCGGCTCGGGGCGCTCGTCCACCGGCGACCCGTCGCTGATCTACCCGATGGAGATGGACCCGTACTTCCTCGCACCCCTCGGTGCCGACCCGTTGACGTTCGCCGCGCTGCAGGCCCGGGCCGTCATCGCCGCCGGCCTCGCCGACGAACGTTCGATGGCCGAGGTCGCCGTGCGGTCCCGGGGCCCCGAAGGCAACGGCGGGAAGACGATCGACACCCTCCTCGGCGAGGAGTACGTGCGCGAGCCGCTCCGCCGCCACGACGTGCCGCCGATCACCGACGGCGCCGCCGCCATGGTGCTGGCCCGGGGCGACCGGGCCCGGGAACTCGTCGAACGGCCCGCCTACATCACCGGATTCGACCACCGGACCGAGTGCCACAACCCGTCATTCCGAGCGCTCGACGACGCGCCGTCGGTCCGCATCGCCGCCGACGCGGCCGGCCTCGGGTCCGGCCCCGTCGAGCTCGCGGAACTCCAGGCGGCGTTCACCCACGAGGAGCTCCTGCTGCGCACGGTGCTCGGCCTGGGCGACGAGGTGACCGTCAACGCATCGGGCGGCGCACTCAAGGCCAACCCCATCATGGCCACGGGCCTCTGCCGCATCGGCCACGCCGCCGACCACATCTTCGGCGGCGGTCACCGGGCCCTCGCCCACTCGACGTCGGGCCCGTGCCTGCAACAGAACCTGATCTGCATACTCGAGGACTCGAACGAGGGCGGCCACTCATGATCCCCACCGCGGTTGTCGGCGTCGGCCAGACGCACCACAAGTCCCGCCGCCGCGACGTGTCCTTCGGCGGTCTGGTCCGAGAGGCAGTGTTCCGTGCCCTCGACGACGCTGAGATGACGATGTCCGACATCGACGCCGTGGTCCTCGGCAAGGCGCCCGACCTGTTCGAAGGGGTGATGAAGCCGGAGCTGTACCTGTCCGACGCCCTCGGGGCCGTGGGCAAGCCGATGTTCCGGGTGCACACGGCGGGTTCGGTCGGCGGCACCACGGCGATCGTCGCCGCGTCGCACGTGCAGACCGGCAAGCACCGCACCGTGCTCGCCGTCGCGTTCGAGAAGCAGTCCGAGGGCAACGCCCAGTTCGCGCTCGGCAGCGGCAAGGGTGCATCCCTCGGTGCCGGCGGCGCGTTCGCCCCGTTCATCCGCTCGTACATCCACCGCAGCGGAGCGCCGGAGCACATCGGTTGGAAGGTCGCGGTCAAGGACCGGCTCAACGCCCTCAAGAACCCCTACGCCCACCTCAAGATCGAGGACATCTCGATCGAGAAGGTGAAGGCGTCGCCGATGATGTGGGACCCGATCCGTTTCCTCGAGTCGTGTCCGTCGTCCGACGGTGCCTGCGCCGTGGTGCTCACCGACGAGGACGGCGGCAAGGCTGCCGCCGCGGCGGGTCGCCCACCGGCCTGGATCCTCGGCGCGTCGTCGCGGTCGGAGCCACCCGCCTTCCCGGGTCGTGACCCGGTGCGCCCCGCTGCGTGCGTGCAGTGCGCCGACGACGTGTACGCCCAGGCCGGTATCACCGACCCCCGCCGACAGCTCGACATGGCCGAGCTGTACGTGCCGTTCTCGTGGCACGAGGCCATCTGGCTCGAGGCCCACGGCATCGCCGAGCCCGGCGACGGCTGGAAGATGATCGACGACGGCTCCACCGAGCTCGGCGGATCGTTCCCCGTGAACTGCTCGGGAGGGGTCCTGTCGTCGAACCCGATCGGAGCATCGGGGTTGTTGCGCTTCGCCGAGGCGGCCAACCAGGTGCGGGGCGCCGCCGGCGAGCACCAGGTGGAGAACGCCCGGACGGCGCTCGCGATGGCATACGGCGCCAACAGTCAGTACTTCAGCACGTGGGTGGTGGGCAGCTCGCTGCAGCCGTTCGACTGAACCCGGACCCCCCGGTTCGGGGGTGTGCCGCGGTCGGCCGGCGGGTACCGGACGCTCAGGCCACCGCGGCCTGCAGTACTCAACGAACCTTCGTCCAGCGAAGTACGGAAGGAACAGCCATGTTGTGGATTCTCGGAGCCATCGTCGTCGGACTCATCTCGGGGTTCATCGCCCGCGCCATCGTCCCGGGCGACGACTCGATGGGCATCGGCGGCACGATCGTCCTGGGCCTCGTCGGCTCCCTCGTCGGCGGATTCATCGGCTACCTGATCTTCCACAAGGACAGCGCCAACGGGGCCTTCCAGATGTCGGGATTCCTCGGCAGCATCGTCGGTTCCGTGCTCGTGCTGCTCGCCTGGCGCGCGTACAACAGTCGCACCGCGGTCCACTGACCCGACCTGACAGGATCGGTGCATGCCGATCCACAGCGACCTGACGACCGACCTTCTCCTCGTCGACATCGACGCACGAGTTGCCACCGTCACCCTGCACCGGCCCGGCCAACGCAACGCGTTGAGCCGGGCCTTGCAGCGCGACCTCCGCGCCGCCGTCACGGCGATCGAGGCCGACGACGGCATCGACGTCGTGGTGCTCACCGGGAGCGACCCCGCGTTCTGCGCCGGCCTCGACCTCAAGGAGCTGGGATCGGGCGAGCTGCTGACGGGTGACGATTCGACGCTGTCGGGCCGCGGCCCGCTGCCGGCCCGCTCCAAGCCGTGGATCGGCGCCGTCAACGGTGCCGCCGTCACCGGCGGCTTCGAACTCGCGTTGGCATGCGACTTCCTCGTGGCCAGTGAACGGGCGTCGTTCGCCGACACCCACGCCCGAGTCGGCGTCATGCCGGGCTGGGGCCTCACCGCGCTGCTCCCCGAGGCGATCGGTGTGCGCCGCGCCCGGGAGATGAGCGTGACCGGCAACTACCTCGATGCCCGCACCGCCGCCGAGTGGGGCCTCGTCAACCACGTCGTCGCCCACGACGAGCTGCTGCCGTTCTGCCACGGGCTCGCCGCCGACATCGTGTCGAACGATCGCGACGGGGTCCGGCAGATGCTCGACACCTACCAGCAGGTCGTCGGCAGGACCCCCGACGACGCCCGCTCCGTCGAGGCCACGATCTCCGCACGGTGGATGCGCGAGCGCCACGACCCCGCAGCGGTGGAGGAACGTCGCATCGTCGAACGGGGTCGGTCCCAGCAGGGGTGACCCGCCGACCGCGGGTCGGTCGCAGCGCGGGGTCCGGCCGCGCGCACCACAAGCGGTAGCGCAGGTCGACGGTGCCGCCGGGAAGTGCCGACCGCTCGTGACCAGCCAGGCCCGTCGCCGTCGGGCTCATCGCTCGGGCATCGTTGCTCCAGTCGTGGGCCGAGGGTCAGACCTCGGCGATCCATTCGTCGATGAGGCGCCGAGCGATCGACACGCCGGGCGGCGTGTTCGGCAGCGCGTCGCGGGTGTACCAGCCGGCGTCGACGATCTCGGTCGGGTCGCAGACGATGTCGCCGGCCTGCCAATCGGCTCGGAAGCCGATCATCAGGCTGTGGGGGAACGGCCAGGGCTGGCTGCTGCGATAGGTGACGTTGCCGACCAGCACGCCGACCTCTTCCATCACCTCACGGACGACGGCGCCTTCGAGCGTCTCGCCCGGCTCGACGAACCCGGCGAGGCACGAGTACATCGGCATCGGGAACTGGACGCCGTGGGCCAACAGCACCTGCTGGTCCGGACCGGGATCGCCCTTCGTGACCAGCGTGATCATCGCCGGGGCCACTCGCGGGAACGCCAGGAGGCGGCACTCCGGGCATCGCATCGCCCGTTCGTTCGGCACCGGCTCGGTGCGGGACCCGCACCGACCGCAGAAGCGGTGGGTGCGGGCCCACTCCGCGATCTGGACCGCCCGGCCCGCAGCGACCCATTCGGCTTCGGGTGCCCGCACCGACAACGTGAACAGGTCGAGCGCCGCGCCGTCCGACGGGTCCTGGCCCGCGGGCACGTCGACGGCCCAGAGTCCGACACCGTCGAGCACGCCGATGAAATGGGCGTGTTCGTCGCCGAGATCGTTCTCCTCGGCGAAGTGGACCGACGCTCCGATCACGTGCACGTAGCGGTGTGCCGTCACATCGGCGCCCGGCACCACCGCAGGGAGGAACGGCGGTGGGAAGGTCGGAGGGAACGACGGCGAGAAGGACGACATGGGGGGACATTACGTCGACGGACCGGGACTCGCTGGCACTGCAACAATCGTGGGGTGCTGCTGCTCGCCGACCTCGTCACGACCTCCGGCTCCGTTGCGGCGACGAGCTCGCGCCGCGCCAAGACCACGGCCCTGGCCGAGCTGCTCGTCCGGCTCGAGCAGCACGAGGTCGTGCCGGCGGTGTCGTATCTGATCGGGGTCATCCCCCAGGGCCGTATCGGGGTGGGGTGGGCGACGTCGGCCATCGACGGGACGGCGGAACGGCCGTCGGTGACCGTGTCGGACCTCGACGCCGACCTCGCTGCGCTCTCGGTCATCGGCGGGCCGGGCTCCCAGGCGGCGCGCCGGGCGATCATCGACGACCTGGGCCGTCGCCTGACGCCGCCCGAAGCGGGCTTCGTGCGCCGGCTCCTCGTCGGCGAGCTGCGCCAAGGAGCGCTGGCGGGTGTGATGACCGAGGCGATCGCCGCCGCATCGGCGATCCCGGCGTCGGCGGTCCGCCGTGCCGCCATGTTGAGCGGCGACCTCGCCGGGAGCGCCCGGCTGGCGCTCGTGGAGGGCGCCACCGCCATCGACGCCGTCGGGCTCACCGTCGGCGTCGGGGTCGAGCCCATGCTGGCCTCCACGGCGGCCGACGTCACCGAGGCCCTCGCCGGCACCGGGCCCGCGTCGGTCGAGTGGAAGCTCGACGGCGTCCGCATCCAGGCGCACCGCGACGGCGACGAGGTTCGCCTCTACACCCGCAACCTCAACGACGTGACCGATCGACTGGGCGCCGTGGGCGACCTGCTGTCGGCGCTCCCGGTGCGATCGATCGTGCTCGACGGCGAGCTCCTCGGCATCAGCGAGGACGGCACGCCCGAGGCCTTCCAGGACTCGGCGTCCAGCTTCGGCCGCCGGAGCGACGGCGCCGCCGCAGGTCTGAGCATCGCCTTCTTCGACATCGTCCACCTCGACGGGAACGATCTCCTCGACCTGCCCCTCGGCGAGCGACTCGACATCCTCGCCTCCGTCGATGGCCTCCCCCGCATCCCGTCGACGCGCACCGACGACCCACAGGTCGCGGCAGGTGCTCGACGACGCGTTGGCGCAGGGTCACGAAGGCGTCATGGTGAAGGACCTCTCGTCGCCCTACGCCGCCGGTCGGCGTGGCGCGGCGTGGCGCAAGATCAAGCCGGTCCACACCCTCGACCTGGTCGTCCTCGCCGTCGAGTGGGGATCGGGCCGCCGTCGTGGCAAGCTCTCGAACCTCCACCTCGGCGCGCTCGACGACGACGGCACCCCGGTCATGGTCGGCAAGACGTTCAAGGGCCTCACCGACGAGCTCCTGGCCTGGCAGACCGAACGGTTCCTCGCCATCGCCACCGAGCAGGACGACCACGTCGTCCACGTCCGTCCCGAGCAGGTGGTCGAGATCGCGCTCGACGCTGCGCAGGCGTCGACCAGGTACCCGGGCGGCGTCGCGCTCCGCTTCGCCCGGGTCCGCCGCTACCGCGACGACAAGTCGGCCGCCGACGCCGACACGCTCGACGCCGTCCGCGCCCTGCTTCCCCGCTCGCGCCGGGGCTGAGCGCCCCCGACGGACGATGACGGTAGGGTCCCGGGCCGTGGACGGCACACCAGATCGGGCCATGACGTGGATCAACGGAGCGATCGTCGCCGTCGCCGTCCTGACCCTCGTCGGGCTGGTCGCCTTCTGGCCCCGCGGTGACGCTCCCGATCTCGGCTTGGGCCACCTCCGCTACGTCGACGCCACGATCACGTCGGTCACGACGTCGCAGTGCCGGTCGATCGAGGTGCCCGACGCCTTCTCGGGGTGTCGTGAGGTCGGCGTGCGGCTCACGTCGGGTGACCGCGACGGTGAGCCGGCGACGTTCACCGTCTACGACACCCAGTTCGAGGTGCCCGACCTCCACGAGGACGACGACGTGGTGCTCCTGGACTCGCCGTCGAGCCCCGACGAGGTGCGGTACGCGTTCTCCGACTTCCAACGTGGGACGCCGATGGTGCTCCTGGCCCTGGGGTTCGGCGTCGTGGTGATCGCCTTCGGTCGACGCCGTGGCCTCCGAGCCCTGTTCGGGCTCGCCGCCAGCGTGCTGATCCTCGTCGTGTTCATCGTTCCGGCGCTCCTGCGGGGTTCGGCTGCGCTCCCTGTCGCCCTCGTCGGCACCGCGGCCGTTGCCTACCTCGCGCTCTACCTGGCGCACGGGATCACCCCGCCGACCACCGTGGCGCTCGCCGGCACGCTCGCGAGCCTCGTCGTCATCGCGATGCTCTCGGTGCTGGTCGGCGCGGTCGCACACCTGTCGGGGCTCTCCGACGAAGCGGCCCAGACCATCCGGGTGACGGCCGGTTCGATCGACCTCCGCGGCCTCCTGATCGCGGGATTCGTGCTGGGCGCGCTCGGTGTGCTCGACGACGTCACGGTGACCCAGGTGTCGACCGTGCAGGCGCTGCTGCGGGCGAACCCGTCGATGCCCCGCCGAGACCTCTACCGCGAAGCGACCCACGTCGGACGCGACCACATCGCCTCCACGGTGAACACCCTGGTGCTGGCGTACGCCGGCGCATCGTTGCCGCTGCTGTTGTACTTCGCCGAGGGCACCGCTCCCGTCGGCCGGTTGCTCACGCGGTCGTCGCCGTCGAGATCATCCGCATGCTCGTCGGATCGATCGGACTCATCTTGTCGGTCCCCGTCACGACGGGCCTCGCCGCCGCCGTGCTCACCCCGGCGCACGCCGCGGCCGGGCACGGCCACGGCCACGGTCCCGATACCGGCCCTGCCCCCGACCCCGCACCCAGCTGGAACGACTTCGGGCCGATCGACCTCTGACCCGAAGATTCCGACGCTCGATCAAGGTGGCGCTCGGATCTGACCGACAACTCCACCATGGGAGGCGATCAGCACCAGTCGAGGTTCCAGCGTGGGTTGCTCCGACTCACGCTCGAGCGCGGGGCGCCCGCTGGACGATCGTCATCGTGACAGGAGCATCGCTGACGGTGTCGTTGTCGATGACTTCCTTGTCGTTCCTGATCTTCCCCGCCGATCGACAGACGGTCATCGTGTCGATCGCGCTCGCGACGATCATCCCGATGATCGTCGCACCGCTCGCTGACCCACGCGATCGTCGGCCTCGTGCTGTCGGTCGCCTCGGCCAACGACGAACTCCAGCGTCTGGCCACGACCGACTCCCTCACCGGTCTCGCCAACCGGCGACGCTTCTTCACCGCGGCTGCGGGCATCATCGCCCGGCCCGATCCCGAGACGGTGACGCTCGTGGGAATGGTGGACGTCGACTCCTTCAAGCTCGTCAACGACCGCCACGGCCACGCCGCCGGCGACGCCGTCCTCGCCACGCTGGCCGAGCGGCTGCGCCGAGCGGTCGGCGACAACACTTCGGTCGTGGGGCGCCTCGGCGGCGACGAGTTCGGCATCGTGCTGACCGCGCCCGAGGACGTGCTCGTTGCGGTCACCGACGCACTCCAACAGGCGTGCTCCGACATCGAGATCGGGTCGTCGGACCTGGCGCGGGCGACACACTCGGCCTGTGTTGCCCAGGGGGCGACGGAACCAACGAGTCGATCGACGACCTGCTCGCCCGAGCCGACGCCGCTCTACGCGGCGAAACTCGCCCGGCGGCTCAACCCACCCGCTTCGTTGGTGTGAACCGCACCGGCAGGTGCTTGATGCCACCGACGAGCGGCACACCCATGGCCTCGAGCGGGATGGCCTCGCCGACGACCTCGATGTCGGGCAACCGGGTGAACAGCTGACGGAAGATGACCGAGAGCTCGCGCCGGGCGAGGTGCGCGCCGAGGCAGAAGTGGGGGCCGGGGCCGCCGAACCCGACGTGGGGGTTGGGATCGCGACGCACGTCGAACCGCTCGGGGTCGTCGAACACCAGCGGGTCGCGGTTGGCGGCGCCGTAGAACAGCACCAACTTGTCGCCCTCGGAGAAGGAGTGGCCGGACAGCTCGAGGTCGGGGGTGGCCGTGCGCCGCATGAAGGTGACCGGCGACGCCATGCGCACGATCTCCTCGACCGCGGTGGGGGTCACGCCGTCGAGGTCGTCCTGCCAGATGCGCCGCTGGTCGGGGTGCTCGCCGAGGAGCTGCATGCCGTGGCTGGTGGCGGTGCGGGTCGTGTCGTTGCCGGCGACGGCCAGGAGGATGAAGAACGGGGCGATCTCCTCGGGGGCCAGCAACTCCTCGCCGAGGTCGTTGTGGACGAGCGCGGAGGTGAGGTCGTCGGTGGGGCTTCTTCTGGCGAGGTCGTCGGCCATCTCACCCATGAGTTCGGTGCCGGCGTCATGCCGGCCGTTATGAGCAGGGCCGCCACGATGGCGGTCTCGCCCCCCATGAAGTCGGGGTCGCCGCCGCCGAGGATCACGTTCGTGGCGTCGAGCACCGTGTTGAACTCGCTGCGGGGGATGCCCATCATGTCGCAGATCACGAGCAGCGGGAACGGCTGCGACAGCGCCTCGACGAGGTCGACCTCCCCTGCTCGCACATTCTGTCGATGACCTCGGTGCCGATCGTCTCCACCGAGTCGAGCACCCGCTGGAGCGGCCGGGGCGTGAACGAGCGGGAGACGATGTTGCGGAGGCGGGCGTGGCGGGATCGTCCATCGTGA
>JBAOIR010000044.1:0-12318 GCA_037045585.1 Microthrixaceae bacterium | reverse complement strand
GAGCCACTCGTCCTTGGCCTCGACCGTCGTCTCGATCGACGCAATGCCCTCCTCCAGACAGTGGTCGATCATCCAGACGATGTGCTTGGTCGACTCCGACAGGAAATGCACGAAGTTCAGACCGAAGCCGGCCTGCACGAAGCTGACCACGAAGAAGTTCGGGATCTCCGCCGTGAGGATGCCGTGAAGCGAGTGGGTGCCGTCGTGCCACCGCTCGCTGAGCTTCACCCCGCCACGGCCGACCGGGTCGAAGCCGAGGCGGTGCGTGTAGAACGTGAGTGACCTCGAAGCCCGACGCGTAGATCAGGATGTCGACGGGGTACTCCTGGCCGTCCACGATCGGCCCGGCGGGCGGTGATGCGGTCGACGCCGTGGCCGTCGGTGTCGACGAGCGTGACGTTGGGCAGGTTGAACGACGGCAGGTAGTCGTCGTGGAAGCAGGGCCGCTTGCAGCTGACCTTGTACCAGGGCTTCAGCTTCTCGGCGGTGGTCTGGTCCTCGACCACGGCGTCGATGCGGTCGCGGAACCTTCTGCATCTGCTCGAAGTCGAGCGCTCGAGCTCGGCGTCGCTCGGCATCGTCCGCCGGCTCCCGCTGCGTGTCGAGCCTTGAGGACCTGGCCCCACCCGTCGGCGACGAGGTCGACCTCGGGCTGCTTGCCGGTGATCATGCCGACGTGAAGTTGTCGATGCGCTCCTGCTGCCAGCCCGGCTTCTGCGACATCTCGGGAACCACTCCGGGTCGGTGGCCTGCTGGTTGCGCTCACCGACGTTCGACGGCGTGCGCTGGAACACGTAGACCTGCTTGGCCGCCTCGGCCAGCTTCGGCACGGCCTGCACGGCTGTGGCGCCGGTGCCGATGATGCCGACGACCTTGTCGGCGAGCTGGTCCATCGGCTCGGTGGGGCCACCGCCGGTGTACTCGTAGTCCCAGCGGGTCGTGTGGAACGCGTTGCCGGTGAAGTCGCGGATGCCCGGGATGCCCGGCAACTTCGCCTTGTGCATCACACCGCCGGCGGTCACGAAGAACTGGGTGCGGATCTTGTCACCGCGTTGGGTGGTGATGTGCCAGCGGTGCGCGTCGTCGTCCCACACCGCGTACGACTCCACCTCGGTCTGGAAGAGCGCGTGGTCGTACATGCCGTAGTTGCGACCGAGCAGCTGGGCGTACCCGAAGATCTCCGACGCGCTCGCGTACTTCTTGGTGGGCATGTAGCCCGTCTCCTCGAGCAGCGGGAGGTAGATGTACGACTCGACGTCGCACATGCAACCCGGGTAGCGGTTCCAGTACCAGGTGCCACCGAAGTCGGCCGCCTTGTCGATGATGCGGAAGTTGGTGATGCCGCGCTTGACGAGGTTGATCCCGGCGAGCATCCCGGCCCACCCCCCGCCGAGGACGACGACCTGCACGTCCTCGACCACTGGGTCCCGGGTGAAATCGGGGTCGGCCCACGGGTCGCGGTCGAGGTCGTGGTCGCGGAGCGACTCGTACTGGGCGAGGCCTTCACTCCGGAGCCGCTTGGCCCGCTCGGCTTCGTAGCGCTCCTTGGCCGATTCGATCGCTGACGGTTCGGGGGTGGTCATCTGGTGCCTCCGGAGCAGGCGAGCGGTGGGTTCTGTCGACGACCGAAGCAGTTTCTGACGGTGTGTCAGATTCGGTCGTTGCTCACCATAAAGCCTCGTGAAGGCCGCGGGGAATTCGTTCCGGGAAGCAACCGTCCCGAACGGTACGGTGCCGCCGTTCGGCGCCGGAGCGTCGGGCGAACTGGGCGAGGCAGCCACCACGCAACAACGCCTCCTCGACGCCCTCGGCCGTCGCCCCCGACCGAATCCACCTCGGGCGGCCCCAGGGCGCTCAGACGCGTTCGATGATGACTGCGGGGGCCATACCGCCACCGGCACACATCGTGATGAGACCGAACTGGCCGTCGATGCGCTCGAGCTCGTCGAGCACCGTCCCGATGAGCATGGCACCCGTCGCGCCGATTGGGTGACCGAGCGCCATCGCGCCGCCGTTCACGTTGACCTTGTCCCGATCGAGATCGAGGTCGCGCATGAACTTCTCGGCCACGACCGCGAACGCCTCGTTGATCTCGAACAGGTCGATGTCGCCGAGCGTCAGGCCGGCCCGTGCCAGGACCTTGCGGGCCGCTGGAACCGGGGCGTTGAGCATGAGGGTCGGATCGTCGCCCATGTTCGCGGTCGCCACGATGCGGGCGCGGGCGGTGAGGCCGTGCGCCTTGGCGTAGCCCTCGCTCGCCAGGAGGATCGCTGCGGCCCCGTCGACGACACCCGACGAGTTGCCGGCGTGGTGGACATGGGCGATGTCGAGATCGGGATACTTCTGGTTGATCAGCTCACGGAACGTCGGGTTGTCGTTGTGCCGGTAGTCGGCGATCTGGGGAAAGCTGGCGGGCAACGCCGCCAGCGACTCGGCCGTCGTACCCGGACGGGGGAACTGCTCCTGGTCGAGGGCCACCGTGCCGTCGAGATTGAGCACCGGGATCAGGCTCTTGTCGAAGCGGCCCTCGGCGATCGCACGGGCGGCGCGGGCCTGCGACTCTGCGGCAAGGGCGTCGAGCGTCCCACGATCGATGCCCTCGAGCGTCGCGATCGCGTCGGCGCACACGCCCTGATGCGACTGCGGGTGGATCTCCTGGAGGTGGGCGTTGCCCGCGCCCATCGGAAGCAGGCCCTTCTTCGGCAGTGACATCATCTCGCAGCCGCCACCGACCACGAGGTCCTCCATGCCCGCCATGATCGCGTTGGCAGCGATGTTGGTGGCGGTGATGCCCGAGCCGCAGAAGCGGTCGAGGGTCACGCCGCTGGCCCGGACGTCGTAGCCGGCGTCGAGGGCCGACATCCGACCGAGGTCGCCGCTCTGCTCGCACACCTGCGAGCTGGTGCCCCAGATCACGTCGTCGACATCGGAGGTGTCGAAGTCGTTGCGCTGGGCGAGAGCCTCGAGCACGGTGCGGCCGAGGTGCTGGGGGTGCAGGTGCGCCAGAGCGCCCTTGCCCTGCTTGCCGATGCCACGAGGGGTCCGGCAGGCGTCGATGATCAGTGCGTCAGGCATGGCCGACAGCATGGCGCATCGACGTACTGCCGTGACGGGCATCGTGGGAAGCTGGAGCCATGACCGAAGCCGTTGTCGTCGGGAGCGGGCCGAACGGACTGGCCGCGGCCATCACCCTTGCGGAAGCGGGGCTGGCGGTCAGGGTGCTCGAAGCCGCCGACCGGCCCGGTGGCGGCGTCCGCTCGAGCGAGGCCACCCTGCCGGGCCTGATCCACGACGACGGCTCGGGATTTCACCCGATGGGGGTCGCCTCGCCGTTCTTCCAGGCACAGGACCTCGATCGCTTCGGCCTGGAGTTCCTCTGGCCCGAGATCGAGCTCGCCCATCCGCTCGATGACGGCCGTGCCGGCCTGCTGTGGCGGGACACCGAACGGACCGTCGCTGCGCTCGGCATCGACGGAGCCCGATGGGACGCGACGATCGGCTGGGCGGGCCGGCGCTTCGATCGGATCGGGTCCGAAATCCTCCGGCCCATCGTGCACGTGCCCCGCCACCCCGTGGTGTTGTCCCGCTTCGGCGCCCTGTCGGCCCTCCCGGCGACCGCCTTCGCTCGTGTGTTCCACACCGAGGAGGCGGCCGGCCTGTTCGGCGGCATCGCCGCCCATGGGTTCGGGAAGCTGACGATGCCGTTCTCGTCCTCGGCCGGCATCATGCTCGGGGGAGCCGGGCACGCCTACGGCTGGCCCGTCGCGAAGGGCGGTTCACAGGCCATCACCGACGCCATGGTCGCGAAGCTCACAGCGTTGGGCGTCACGGTCGAGACCGGGGTGACGGTGACATCGTTCGATGAGCTCGGCTCGCCCGACGTCGTGATGCTCGACACGAGCCCCGCCGCCGCAGCGCGGATCCTCGGCGATCGACTCCCGAGCCGCGTCGACGTGCCTACCGGCGCTTCCGACCGGGCCCGGCGGCGTACAAGCTCGACATCGCGCTCGAGGGCCACATCCCCTGGTCGAACCCCGACGTCGGCCGCGCCGGCACCGTGCACGTCGGCGGAACGATGGCCGAGATGGCCGCCGCCGAGGCCGACACCAACGAGGGGCGGATGCCCGATCGGCCCTTCCTGCTCCTCGGCCAGCAGTACCTCGCCGACCCCCAACGCAGCAGCGGCGGACTCCACCCGATCTACGTGTATGCGCACGTGCCCAACGGGTACGACCGCCCCGAGGGAACCGAGCTGATCCTTCGCCAGATCGAACGGTACGCACCCGGGTTCCGCGACCTCATCCGCCACGTGACGGTCACGACGCCCCGGCAACTCTCGGCAGCGAACGCGAACATCGTCGGAGGCGACATCGCCGGGGGAGCGTCGAGCGGTCCCCAGTTGATCTTCCGCCCGCGCATCGCGCTCGATCCCTACGACACCACGGTCCCCGGGGTGTTCATCTGCTCGGCGAGCACACCGCCCGGCGCCGCCGTCCACGGCATGGGCGGGTTCAACGCCGCCACCCGAGCGCTCCGGCAGGTCCACGGCGGCTGAGCAACGGGCCAGTCCGGCACGACACGCCCGACGTGGCTGACATCACCAGTTCACACGGATCGCTTGCACCTGGTAGTTCGGACTGGAAGCATCTCGTACGACACCGCGGCATGTGACCTGGTGTGAGGAGCAACGTGATGCGTCGAACAGTGATCGGGATGATGGCGATCGCGGCGACGACGTCGCTCGTGGCCTGTGTTCCGGAGGCACCTGCGCTGCCACCGGTCGCCGGCGGAACCGGCGGCGGCGACTCGTACTTCCCGGCGATGGGCAACACCGGGTACGACGTCGCGGACTACGACCTCGATCTCGACTACGACCCGACGACGAAGGCGCTCGCCGCCACCGCAGTGATCAAGGCAGCGACCGTCGGCGCTCCGTTGTCGTCCTTCAGCCTCGACCTCCGCGATCTGACGGCGTCGTCGGTGACGGTCGGCGGGCGTCCCGCAGCATTCACCCAGGGCGGCGGCGAACTCATCATCACCCCGGAGTCGCCCGTCAGCGGCACGTTCGTGACCACCGTCGTCTACGGCGGCACGATGGGCCAGCCCCTCGACGGGACGGGAGCCCTGTACGGCTGGGTTGCCTTCGACGACGGTGCGTTCGTCGCCAACGAGCCGGAAGGTGCCAGCACCTGGTACCCGGTCAACGACGTGCCGTCCGACAAGGCCACGTACCGGTTCACCATCACCGTGCCCGACGGCACCACCGGCATCGGCAACGGCGACCTCGTATCCCAGACGTCGGCGGGAGGCTCCACGACGTTCGTCTGGGTCGCCGCCGATCCCATGGCCTCGTACCTGTCGTTGGCCGCCAGCGGCAACTACTCGACCACCACCGAGACGACGCCCTCCGGTCTCCCGATCGTCAACTTCGTCGACGTCGACCTGTCACCCGGTGACCAGGCAGCAGCCACCGCCGTGCTCGCCCAGCAGCCCGCCATGGTCGACTACTTCGACGACATGTTCGGGCCGTACCCGTTCTCGTCGTTCGGTGCCGTCATCGACGACGACGAGGACCCGGGCTACGCCCTCGAGAACCAGACCCGGCCGATCTACGCCGGCGTGCCGTCGAGCAGCACCGTCGCCCACGAACTGGCCCACCAGTGGTACGGCAACAAGATCACGCCGAAGTACTGGAAGGACATCTGGCTCAACGAGAGCTTCGCCACCTACGCCGAGTGGCCGTGGGGCGAGCACAACGGCGGCACCACCGTCACCGCCCGGTACACGACCGTCAAGAATCGCAGTGCGGCCAACGCGTTCTGGACGGTCGTGACCGCCGACCCGGGCCCCGACGACCTGTTCGCTGCCGCCACCTACCAGCGTGGGGGAGCGTTCCTGCACGCACTCCGGCTCACGATCGGCGACACCCAGTTCTTCTCGATCCTGCGCCAGTGGGCGGACGGCAACGCCAACACGCCGGTGACGACCGCCGACTTCCAGGCGCTCGTCGAGTCGGTGTCGGGCCTCGACCTCGACGCCTGGTTCGACGCCTGGCTGTACCAGCCGACCAAGCCGGCTGCGGCCTACCTCCCGTAGCCACCGGATCTCGGCGTTCAGGGCCACACCTCGCCGCAGCTGCTCGTCGCAGGAACGCCGGCGAACCGGGCCGACAAGAAGTCGAGCGCCGGCTGCACGCTCAACACGATGCCGAGCGCGTGTTCCGTCGGCAGGTCGGTCCACGCCACCGTCGCACCCGCCGCACACCACTCGCGGAGCAGCGTCACCGCCTGCGCCCGAGGGATCACCTGGTCGACGAGACCGTGGAGCAGCAGTACCGGCGCCGCCGGCGCTGCCCCTCCCAAGCGGTTCTCGTCGAGTGCCGTGATCCACTCGGGTGTCGTCAACGGGTTGGTCGATCCGAGGTAGTCACTCATGTGGTCCCCGGCGAGCGAACCGAACGTCTGGATGCCATCGATGCCGACGATGCAGAAGTTCCGGTTCGCGGCGAACGTCCGCCGTCCCGCATCGTTGAGGTACCGGTCGAGGTCGAGACCGGGATAGGCGGCGTCATAGCCCAACGCGGCCAACGTGAGCAGCGAGAAGAACGGGTTGCCGTCGAGGTTCACCGCCACGGCCCGGAGATCGGCGGGAACGCCTCCGGCGGCGACGGCGACCACGTTCAGGTCGGGCGCGTAGGACGCCGCGAGCTGCGCAGCCCACCCCGCTGACGTGCCACCTTGGGAGTAGCCCCAGAACGCCACCGGCGTCGACGCGTCGAGCCCGGTTCCGTCGAGCCGCTCAGCGGCCCGGGCGATGTCGATCAACGCCGTGCCCTGATCTCGGCCGACCTCATAGGTGTGCGTGCCCGCGGTGCCGAGGCCGACCATGTCGCTGACAGCGACCGCCCACCCGCGCCCGAGAGCTTCCTGGAAGATGCCGCTCTCGTAGTCGAGGCCGCCCGACAGCGACTTCGAGGGGGCGCACTGGTCGCCGACCCCTCGCGTCCCGACCCCGTAGCTCACGAGCGGCCGCGACCCCGCACCGGTCCACGGCGTTGTCGGCACGAGCACGGTGCCCGACACCACGACCGGCTCGCCGCGACCCGTCGTCGACCGGTACAGGAGCTGCTGGGACTCGACGCCGGCGACCGGTGCGAGCGTGAACGGGTCGACGGTGAACCGCGCCGGCCGGGACGACACCACGTCGCCGGGCCGCGACCCGGCGTCGACGAGGCCGGGCCGGCGACCGGTGATCGGACCACCGGCGTCGTAGAACGCGTCGAGCGCCGGCTCACCACACGACGTGAGGGTCGCCGCCAGCACGAGCACGGCGGCGGCGTACAACCATCGATGAGATATCGGCATGCTTCCCCCTCGGCGTCGTCCGACGAGCGACTGCCCCGACGGGAGTCCGGTCGACGGGTGGAAGGTAGTCGCCACGACGATCGGCCCGGGTCGGGACGTCAGGAGTCCCCGTTCAAATTAGGATCGTTCGTTCGAGACTCGAAGGGAGCCCGATGACCGAGGCCAGGCACACCGAGCGAGGCGCTGACGACCCGATGCTGTCCGACCGCGAACTCGAGGTCATGCGCCTCCTTGCGAAGGGCATGTCGAACGCCTCGATCGCGGCCGAGCTGTACATCGGCGTCGAGACCGTCAAATCGCACCTGTCCGGCATCTACCGAAAGCTCGACGTCTCGAGCCGCGGCCAGGCGGTCGCATGGCTCAACGATCGCCCGGCCCTCGCCATCGATCCCGATGCTCCGATCGCCTCGACCACGACCTCGGAGATCCCCGGCGGTGTCCGCGTCGTTCTCGCCGGCGAATTCGACCTGACCACGATGCAGCTCCTGTCCGACGCGCTCGACGCTGCCCGGGCGGCGAGCACCGGCGCGGTGGAACTCGACATGGAACACGTGGCGTTCATCGACTCCTCGGCGCTGCGGGTCCTCGTCGGATTCATCACCCGAGAACCCAAGATCCCGGTGCGGATCGTGAACCCGTCGCCCTCGGTCACCCGGGTCGTCGAGTTCGCCGGGCTGAAGGGCCCCTTCGGGCTCGCCGACTGACACGCACCCGTCGCAGGCAGGGGCCGACACCGGCGTGCCGATCATCGTCGTCACCAAGGGCGGCGAACCCGAGCACCCGGCGTGGTACCAGGAGAGAACGGAGCGCCGCATCCCGGTGCTCCTCGCCAGCCCCGTGGAGTGAGCCCGGGAGATCAGGCCGGCGCGAGGGCGAGCACGGCGATGTCGTCGGTGATCGCACCGGCGTGTGCGAGCGCCCGCTCGCGGATGGTTGCCACGATCTCGGCGGGACGACGTCCCACCAGTTCGGCGCACAACTCCCGGAGACCCGCCTCGCCGAACAGTCGGCCCTCCGCGTCGCGGGCCTCGGTCACCCCGTCGGTGTAGAGCACCAGCGTGTCGCCCGGAGCGAGCCCGACGTCGGCGTCGACCCACCGCCCGTCGGGAAGCACCCCGAGGAGTGGCCCGCGCAGCTCGATGACGTCGACGTCGCCCGACGCCCGGATCACCAACGGCGGCGGGTGGCCCGCAGCACTCAGCCTGCCGCTGACTCCGCCGGCGTAGTCGACGTGCAGCATCGCGAACACTGCGGTGCAGAAGCGGCCGTCGTGGATCGTCGCCGCCAGCAGCGAGTCGAGCGATTCCATCAGACCGGCGGGACTGGTCGCCCACATGGCCAGCGCCCGGAAGGTGTGCCGCACCTGGCCACTGACCGCGGCCGCCTCGGGCCCGCTCCGCACACGTCCCCGATGGCGATCGCGACGTTGCCACCCCCGTCGCTCAGCGGGAAGGCGTCGTAGAAGTCGCCCCCGACGCTGGAGTCGGCGCCCGGCTGGAACGCAGCAGCGATCTCGAAGCCGTCGATCTCGGGAAGCTCCGGCGGGAGCAGGGTACGACGAAGGACGTCCGCCACGTTGCGCTCGCGCTCGGAGATGGCGTCGTACGCGTCCTGCAGGCGCGTCCGGGTGAGCCAGCCCCCGAGCGACGTCCCGAGGTCACCGAGTGTGGCGAGCAGCGACGGTTCGGCCTCGGTCGAGCTGGTACGGAACAGCTCGATGACGGCGACCACCTTGCCGGCGTCGACGAGGGGGAACGCGAGGCCGCAGCGCAGACCCGCAGCGGCCGCCGCCGTGGCCCGCGGGAAGTTGTCGTCGACGGACACGTCGACGACCCATGCTGGTGCCGCCTCGGTCCACACCCGGCCCGGCAGCCCTTCACCGGGGACGAACGCCGTCGCACTGCTGGCGTCACGCATGGCCGACGCATCGAGGCCGGGACGGAACCAGACCTGCTCGCAGCGCAGCGACGACCGGTCCGCATCGGGTTCCCACAGCCCGGCGGCGTCCCACCCGACCGTCGTTGCCACCACGGCGAGGAGCCGTCCGATCGCGTCGGGGGTGCCCGCCGACCCGCTGACCACGTCGAGGACGTGGTGGATCAGGGTGCTGTCGCGCTCGAGATCGACACGTTGGCGGACGTCGCGCATGGTCGCCACGACGTAGCCGCCGCCACCGCTCGTCGGCAGCATCGAGAGGAGGAGCTCGACGGCGACCTCGTTGCCGTCGGCACGCAGCGCCGGCACCCGGGTCGGCTGGCCGATCAGGCGCGGCTCGCCGCCCTCGACGAAACGGGACATGCCCGCCAGATGGGCACTGCGGAGCCGTTCGGGCACCAGATCGACGAGCGGACGGCCGACGAGCTCGGCGGGTGACCAGCCGAGCAGCGCCTCGGTGGCCACGTTCGCGAACAGGATCGATCCGTCGAGTTCGGCGACCACCACGACGTCGTTCAGCGCGTCGACGACCGGCACGAGGCCGCCGGGGAGCGTGACCGTCGCCAGCGAACGATCCACCACCTTCCTCGACCCCATGGCACACCCTCCTCCTCGGCCCAAACTACCGGCCGATCGTGTCGACGACGTGCCGCCGATGCGGGGGATGCCCACCGGCGTGCTAGCAAGTTCCGATGGAGCCATCACCCGAGTCCGGGGGCGACGAGCCTCCTCCGTCCGCCCCTGAGCCCGACACCGGCCGCTCCGGTCGTGCACCTCTGGTGGTCGCACTGGCCCTGCTCCTCGTCGGTGTGGGCGTCGCCGTGGCGCTCGTCGTCGGAGGCGACGACAGCGACAACACCGCCTCGCCGACCAGCACCACCGCCGTGACGACCACGATCGCGGCCCCGACCACCTCGGGCGGGGCCACCGCCCCGGCTGCGGTCGACCCGGTCACGGGTCTGCCGACGGGCCGCTTCACCATCGTCGGACGCCAGATCGTCGACCCCGACGGCAACGTGTTCGTCCCGATGGGCGCCAACGTCGCCGTCCGCCAGGGCGGGTTCGAGGAGGGCTACGCGTTCAACTGGAACGGCACCGCCACCGGTCGCGTCGCCGACGTGAAGGCGTGGGGCTGGAACACGGTACGAGCGACCCTCGTCTGCGACCTCGACGGCACCGGTCCCACCGTCGACGAGCTCAACGCCGGCATCGACGCGTTCATCGAGGAGTACACCCGCCAGCGGGTCGTCGTGATGGTCGAGTGCCACGACATCACCGGCGACAACCTCGGCCCGACCGATCCCAAGGTGCAGGCCCTGTTCCCGTTCTGGGACCGCCTCGCCACGAAGTGGAAGGACAACCCGTACGTCTGGTTCAACTTCTACAACGAACCCCAGGGCACCACGACCGCCGCGGGCGTCGACAACTGGCTCGACCTCCAGCGCGGAACACGCTCGGTCGCCTCCGAGCCATCGCTCCGACGAGCATCTTCGTCGCCGACATCCCCGGCGCCGCCCAGGGCCTCGGCACCCTCACCGGCGACGATCCCATCACCCGACTCGGCGACGGCCAGTGCAACGTGCTCTACGGCTGGCATTCCTACGGCGCCGTCGGCAACGACGACGAGTTCGGCTCGCCCAACGACTGGGACAACGAGGCGGCGAGTCTCGCCAACCATCGCAAGGTGTTCGAGTTCCTCCACGACAACGACATCCCGATGGTCATCGGCGAGGTCGGCGACCCATTGACGCTCGACGAAGGGAACGCCGGTCAGCCGATCTGGAACCGATACGGGGCGCGCTCGGTCATCACGCTCGCCCCCGAGTTCGGCGTCGGTCTGCTCTGGTGGCACGGCACCGGCGACAGCGGCGTGTTCCTCACGTACTCCCTGATGGCCGAACGTCACGAGGCGCCGTGGTCAGCGGCGACGACCGGCGAGGGGCTCTCCGACGGCGGCCGCCGCTTCTGGGAAGCGTCGAAGAACCAGCCGGCGCCCACCCGATTCACCGGCGATCTGGCCGCCGGCAACTGCGGCTGAGCGGCATCGGAGACGGCGACGACGTACCGTGATCGCCACGACCGACCCGAACCGCGGGACGGTCGTGACGAGGGGGGTCTCGTGGACACGACGACGGATTCGACGACACCGCGACGGCACGGTCGGGCGGTGTTCCACATCGCCGACCTGTTCGAACTGGTCGCCGAGGCGATTCCCGACCGCCCGGCGCTCGTGGGCGGGGACCATCGCCTCACCTACGGTGAGCTCGACGAGCGGTCGAACCGCCTCGCCAACCATCTGATCGCCAACGGCCTCGAACCCGGTGCCACCATCTCGATCTACGCGTGGAACCGCACCGAGTGGGTCGAGTCCCTGTTCGGTGCGTACAAGGCCCGGGCAATCCCGATCAACGTCAACTACCGCTACCTCGCCGACGAGCTGCGCTACATCCTCGACGACTCCAAGTCCGAGGCGCTGGTGTTCGAGCGCTCGTTCGCTCCCATCGTCGCCGCCGTCATCGCCGACCTGCCCCGGCTGCGGCAGCTCATCGTGCTGGAGGACGGCAGCGACGAGCCGCTGGACGGCCTTCCCGGCGTCGTGCGGTACGAGGACGCCCTCGCCGATGCCTCACCCGAGCGGGTCGACATCGAGCGGTCTCCCGACGACCTCTACATCATGTACACCGGCGGGACGACGGGCATGCCGAAGGGCGTGATGTGGCGGAACGAGGACCTCTACTTCGCTGCCCTCTTTGCCACTTTTAACTGCATTTGCCGAAACGTCAGTTTTAATTCCTTTTTTTATCATCATCCCTAACAGGGAAACGCATAAGTAAATGATCGCTAGCGAAATCAAAATTAAAAACAAGTATTTTCCTTTTTGCATTTAATTGGGTGGAAGAAATAGAATTATTTCTATAAAAAACAATGTTTGCGATTCGCTTCCCCAATTTTGCAACCTTCTTTATTTAACCAATATTCGTCCTGAAAGCTAGTAGTATCAATTTGAGTGTTTTTTCTA
>JBAOIR010000001.1:0-56191 GCA_037045585.1 Microthrixaceae bacterium | reverse complement strand
GCATCTTCCCGATGCCGATCGGTGGGCGCCGCCGTCTCGGCTGGTGGTCACCCGATCCCCGAGGATGATCCCCTGGGACGGGCTCGTCGTCAGTCGATCGCTGCGTCGTTCGCGACGCCGCTACGAGATCCGGGTCGATGCCGCGTTCCGGGGTACGATGCTCCGGTGCGGCGACCCCCGTCGAACCGTGCCGGGTGGATCACGCGGGGCATCGTGCAGTCCTACGAACGGCTGCACCTGCTCGGTGTCGCCCACAGCGTCGAGACGTGGTTGGAGGACGGCGAACTGGTCGGTGGTCTCTACGGCGTCAGTCTCGGTGGCCTGTTCGCCGGCGAAGTCGATGTTCCACGCTGCACCCGACGCGTCGAAGGTCGCTCACCGCCCTCGTCGACATCCTGGGCTCCACCACCCACCCGCTCCTCGACGTGCAGTGGACCACACCTCACCTCGAGTCGCTGGGAGCGGTGGAGATCGCCCGCGAGGACTACCTCGAACGGCTCGCCGTCGCGCTGAGCAGCCGCCGCCCACGTTCACGCCGGGGCCGCTGGAAGGCTGAACTCGGCGTCGTCGACGTCGTTGCGGATATCGCGGCGGGCGACCGAGATCGTGAGCGGGCCGATCGTGGTGACCTCGGTTCGCAGCACTCCCGTCCGGTCGTCGAAGCACAGGTCGAGACGGTCGCCCCAGCGGGGACGGAACTCCTCCACGAGGTGGCGTAGGCGGAAGCATCCTGCGTCGGTCCGACTCAACCGGTAGGCCGGTGTCGATGGCTTCGGTGAGCGACCGGAACTCCGCGAGTCGTTCGGCGAGGCGGACCTCCGCGTCGGCCGCGGGCCCGCTGTCGAGACACTTCGGGGGCGACGTGCCGGCGACGCTGCACCCGATCTGGCGGCCGTCGACCTCCGCGCTGATGTCGTCGCCGTCGCGGACGACACGATCGGGGAACCGCTGCGCGATCTCAGCGTCCGCGACCAGCTCCCTGCTCCCCCGACGTCCGGACCGTGGTCTCGGTGAACGCGGCGGTCGTGCGGCGCCAGCGCTCCCACCGGCGCTCCAGGTCGGACCGGACCGCCGCGATCGACTCGGGCCGAGCCGCCTTCTCGTCGGGCATCACCACGAACACCGCAACGGCGATCAGCGCACCGACCAACGCTGCGGCCAGACGAACGGTGAGGCGGGTCGACGGCACGGCGCCACGCTATCGACCTGTCCGCCTCCCCGACCACGCCCGATACGCGACAATCGTTGGAGACCGAGCAAGGGGGACCAGGGGTGGGCTTTCATCACGTGGCGTTGGCGACGCCGAACATCGAGGCGACGCACCGCTTCTACACCGAGGCCATGGGATTCGAGCTGGTGAAAGCCGTGTTGGCCCCGACGCCCGAAGGGGGGTGGGCCAAGCATGTGTTCTACGAGACCGGGGGGCACGGAATGATCGCCTTCTGGGACCTCCACGTCGACTCGCTCCAGCCGGTCAACGGCGCGATCTCCCGAGGCCTCGGCCTCCCGGAGTGGGTGAACCACCTCGCGTTCGACGCCCCCGACGAGGCGGCGATCACCAGCGCCCTGGAGCGGTGGGCGTCACTCGGTCTCGACGTGTTCGACATCAACCACGAGTTCTGTGGCTCGATCTACACCGTCGATCCCGGCGGGACACTCGTCGAGTGGTGCATGGACACCCGGGCCCTCACCGACGCCGGCGCCAGCGCGCCAATGCCGTGATCCTCATCGACGAGCCCGACGCCTTCGACCCCGAGCCGATCGTCGCGTTCATCCCCCGGCGATCCGTCGCTCCGCCCAGCCTGGGCGGCGAACACTTCAGACGGCCTGATCGTCCCCGCCGGAGGCCGCTGCCTCGGCGGGGTAGGCCTCGCCGTCGGCCGCCGGGATCGTTCGGGAGCGACCGGGCGCTGGTGCACCGAGACGGCGTACCCGCTGTCCGATCATCCACGGATCGCGCGACCACGACGCGAACCGCTCGATGAGTTCGAGCCCCGCTGGTGCGCAGTCGCGGTCCAACCGGTCGACGCCGTACCGGCCTGCGGTGAGCTGGAAGCCGGTGACCAGCACGCCCCCCGGCCGAAGGTGTTCGGCCAGGCGGTCGACCGTCACCGCCTCAGTGCCGGGTTGCAGGAAGATCATGACGTTGCCGGCTGCGACCACCAGATCGAATTGCCGCGCCACCGACGCATCGTCGGGACCAGGGAGCAGGAACGACGACAGATCGGAGCCATACCACTCGATGTCGGGTTTCCTCGCATGCCGTTTCCAGCATCGAGCGATCGAGATCGACCCCGACCACGTCAACGCCTCGCCGGTGCAGCTCGATCGCCACCCGTCCGGTGCCGCACCCGGCGTCGAGAACGGTCGTGGGTTGGAACCCCATCACGAAGCTCGCCTCGCCGTGCACGTCGTGGCCGGCACGCGCCAGCCGATCGAACCGGCCCGTCGTACTCCGCGCGCGGTGGCGCATCACTACGTTCCCAGCGTAGAGCTCACTCGGCCATTGTGACTCCACCACGACCCGAGCGGGGTCAGACGAGGCAGAGATCGCTCGCGATGTCAGCAACTGGTTCGTTTGGACCATTCCTGCGATCGAACATTGACGTTCCGCGCACCACATGGTTCGGTGCTGGTGCGAGTTGATCTCGCAACAGGGAAGCATTGATCCATCGGACGTACTGGTCGCTTGAGACCGATGGGGAGCGAGAGCGAAACCGATCCCACCAACGGTGTCCTGAACCGGGTGGTGCTGGCTCAGGAGACCGAACGGGCCACGGCACGTTCAACCTTCCTGGAAAGCGTCGAACGAGGAGGCCCAAGGGCCTCCTCGTTCCGTGTCCCGGCGTCGGCGCCAACCTACGATCGGACGATGGCCACCGGTGGACGACGTGCGCGGTACGCCCGGCGGCGCAAGCTCCCGCATGGACCGAGTCGAGCACGATCTGACCGACGACCAGTGGGGAGCGATCCAATCAGCGTGGGGCGGCTGTGCCTACTGCTCTGCCACCGACCAACCCCTCCAGCGTGACTGTGTGCTCGCGCTCTCACGGGGTGGGCGCTACACCCTCGACAACATCGTGCCGGCCTGCCGGTCGTGCAACGCCAGCAAGTGCAACGACGAGGTCACCGCGTGGCTCCGTCGCAAACGTGTCGACGAGCCGGCATTCCTCGTGCGCTTTGTCGAGATCCGAGCGATGCTCGCCGCGGAGTTCCCGCCGCTCTCGACCGACTGATCGACTCAGTCCTGCGTCTTCGCCATGTTCTCGAAGCGAGTGCAGTAATCGAGGAACGCCAGTCGGCACATTCCGGTGGGGCCCGCACGGTGCTTGGACACGATGATCTCCGCCGTTCCCTTGTCGGGCGAGTCACGGTTGTAGACCTCGTCGCGGTACACGAACATCACGATGTCCGCGTCCTGCTCGATCGAACCCGACTCACGCAGGTCGGCGAGCATCGGGCGCTTGTCGGCACGGGCCTCGAGGGCACGGGACAGCTGTGAGAGCGCCATGACCGGGCACTCCAGCTCACGAGCGAGGATCTTGAGACCGCGGGAGATCTCGGAGATCTCCACCTGACGGCTCTCGGCGTTGGCCCGGCCGCTCATCAGCTGGAGGTAGTCGACCACGATCAGGCCGAGCTCACCGACACGGCTCTTGAGGCGACGGGCCTTGGCCCGGATCTCCATGATGGTCAGGTTCGGGTTGTCATCGATCCACAACGGGGCCTCACCGAGACGGCCCATGGCACGGAGGGATCTTCGACCAGTCCTGCTCGTTGAGCTGGCCGTTGCGCAACCGGTTGGCGTCGATGCGGCCCTCGGAGCCCAAGATGCGCTGCGTGAGTTCGAGGTGGCCCATCTCCAACGAGAAGAAGAGCACGGGCTTGTGCGAGCGCGAGCGCAGCGTTGCCGGCCGCGCCCAACGCGAACGAGGTCTTGCCCATGGCAGGTTCGCCGACCACGATCAACGCGTTCGGCTGCAGCCCGGCTGTGAGCACATCGAAGTTGGTATACCCCGATGGGGTACCGGTGATCGCCTCACCACGCTCGTAGAGCGCCTCGAGCCGGTCGAGGCTCGCGTCGAGGAGGTCACGGAGCTCGACCATCGTGTCGCTCACGCGGCGCTGGGCCACGTCGTACATCATCGACTCGGCGTAGTCGAGCGTCTTCGTGACGTCATCGAGCGGTGCATACCCCAGTTCGGCGATGTCGCTGGCAGTCTGCACCAGCTTTCGGAGCGACGCGTTCTCCTCGACGATCTTGGCGTAGTGCGCCGCGTTGCTGACCGCTGGGGTGCGCGCCTGGATCGAGAGCAGCACTGCGGGGCCGCCGATGGCGTCCAGGAGGCCTGCCCGCTTCAGCTCCGCCGCGACCGTGACGGGGTCGACCGGTTCGCCGGCGGCGTAGAGCGTGGAGATCGCGTCGTAGATGTCCGCGTGCGCCGGCTTGTAGAAGTCGCCGGTGTTGACGCTCTGGACCGACTCCGAGATCGCCGACTGCTTGAGCAGCATCGCGCCGAGAAGCGACTCCTCGGCCTGAACGTTGTGGGGCGGAACACGACCTTCGACAGGGCGGCCCGGGGAAGCGTTGGACATCACCGTTCATCCTCGTCGCGAGGCCCTGTGAGGCGTAAGGGGAACAACCTTCTCATACTTGGGGACACGATCTCGTCACCTGGGGAAAGGCTCGGGACAGTTGGGGACACTCTGTGGATACTCGCGTCGACCCCTGACACTCACCCTCTACAGAACCCCGACATTCAACGTCGAACGCGCCACAGGCCCCGATCGGCGGACCGATCGGGGCCTGTGGAGAACCACTGGACAACTCGTCCAGTGCGCGCTACGTGTTACGAACCGGTGACCTCGACGGTGACCGGGAACTCCACGTCGCCGTGGAGACGGATCTGCACCTGGTGCGAACCCGTGGTCTTGATGTGCTCGTCGAGATGGATCGTCTTGCGATCCAGTTCGACGTTGGCCTGCTCGGCGATCGCGTGCGCGATCTCCACGTTCGTGACCGAACCGAAGAGCTTGCCACCGGCCGCGGAGCGGGCCTTGACGGTGATCGTGCGGGACACGAGCACCTTGGCGATCTCCTCGGCCGACTCACGGTCCTTCGCATCCTTGATGCTCTGGGACCGACGCATGGCCTCGGCCTGCGCAGCGCCACCGGCAGTGGCCTTGATGGCAAGGCCTCGGGGCTCGAGGAAGTTGCGGGCGTAACCCGGCGATACCTCGACGATGTCGCCCCGTCGGCCGAGGCCGGGGACGTTCTCACGGAGCAACAGTTTGACGTCGATCATTCGGCTGCCTCCGTCACGCTCTCCTCGGCCACGTCGGCGTCGCCGCCGGTGGCTTCGGCGTCGGCACCCTCGAGCGGCTCGAACTCGGAGTTCTCGTCACGACGCGGACGACGCGGACGATCGTCGCCGTCACGCGACGGCCGGCCACGCTGGGTGGTCACGCGGCTCGTGTACGGCAGGAGCGCCATCTCACGGGCGTTCTTGATCGCCTTGGCGATCTCGCGCTGCTGCTGGGTGTCGTTGCCGCTCACCCGACGGGCGCGGATCTTGGCCCGGTCCGAGACGAAGCGACGGAGGAGGTTGACGTCCTTCCAGTCGACGTACTCGACGCGCTCGCTGACGAGCACGCTGACCTTCTTCTTGCCGCCACGCCGTGCGGCGTCACGGGGCTTGGTTGAACGTTTCGGCTTCGCGGCCATTAGAACGGCTCCTCGTCGTAGTCATAGGTGGGGGCAGGGGCGTTGGGGGTCGGAGCGGACTGGCTACCGCCACCACCGCCTCCTCCTCCACCGCCACCGTCGTACGAGCCACCACCGGTGCGCTCGTTGCGGGAGACCGATGCGGTCGCCCATCGAAGGCTGGGGCCCACCTCATCGGCGATGACCTCGACCTTGGAACGCTTGTCGCCGTCCTGGGTCTCCCACGAGCGCTGGTCGAGTCGACCGGTCACGATGAGGCGGGTGCCCTTCGTGACGCTCTCGGCGACGTTCTCGGCGAGCTGGGCCCAGCAGACCACGTCGAAGAAGGAGGTGGACTCCTCCCACGCCTGGGTCTGACGGTTCTGCCAGCGCCGGTTGACGGCCAACCCGAACGTCGCCACTGCCTGACCCGACGGCGTGAAGCGCAGTTCGGGATCGCGGGTGACGTTGCCGATCAGGTCGACGTTGTTTCCGTTTGCCATGAGATTCCTCCTCAGTCGGCAGCCGGGACCGGCTCACCGAGAAGCCCACGCTTCTCGGCTTCGGCCTCGGGCAGACGCATGATCTTGTGGCGGACGACGTCGTCCGCGAGACGGAGGAAGCGATCGAGCTCGTTGAGGTTCGACGCCGGGGTGACGATCTCGAACACCGTGTAGATGCCCTCGAGCTTGTGGTTGATCGGGTAGGCGTAGCGACGCCGGCCCCAGAAATCGGTCTTCGCGATGTTGCCGCCGTCGGCTTCGACGAGCTCACCAACCCTCGCGTTGACTGCTTTGACCCCGGGATCATCGACGTCGCCGTCGACGATCACCATGAGTTCATACGCGCATGTACATGTACCTCCCTGTGGACCTCGGCCACGCAGGGCCGGAGGGCCCCGGACGGTCCGGGGCAGGGCGTCGATCGACAGACGTCGAAACGACCGGGCAACCCTACCCGCTCACGAGGACGGGCACCATCTGGACCGGTGCCGAAGGAAGTTCGACGTCAGCGGACCGCTCCGGTCGCCTCACGTCGAACTTCGGCCGGACGCGACGATGGGCGCCCCACGGGGCGCCCATCGCATGTAATCGCATGTATCAGTCGTGATCAGGCTGCAGGCGTGGAGCCGTAGAGGGCCATCGCCTCGGACTGCTCGGCGCTCAGGTGGTAGCTCTCGTCCACGTTGGGGAACGAACCGCTGCGCACGTCGTCGGCGAAGCGGGTGATGGCCTCGACCGACACCGACTTCACATCCGCGTACCGGCGCACGAACTTGGGGGCCATGCGGTCCTCGATGCCGAGCAGGTCGTGCATGACGAGCACCTGGCCGTCACAACGCGAGCCGGCACCGATGCCGACGGTGGGGATGTCGAGCGCATCGGTGATCATCGCGGCGACCTCGTCGGGCACCCCTTCGATCACGAGGGCGAAGCAGCCGGCGTGCTGGAGAGCCTTGGCGTCGGCGACCAGCTGCAGCGCAGCCTGCGACTCGCGGCCCTGCACCTTGAAGCCGCCCATGGCGTGCATCGACTGCGGGGTGAGGCCGATGTGGCCCATGACGGGGATCTCGGCGTCGACGATGGCCTCGACCATGCCGATGCGCTTGGCGCCACCTTCCAGCTTCACGCACTGGGCACCGGCTCGGATGAGCTCGGCGGCGTTGCGGACCGTGTCGGCCGGCGACACGTGGTAGCTCATCCACGGCATGTCGCCCACGATGAGCGCTGCGGGCTTGGCCCGAGCGACCGCGGCGACGTGGTGTGCCATGTCGGCCACCGTCACCTGGAGCGTGTCGTCGTAGCCCAGGACCACCATGGCGAGGGAGTCACCGACGAGGATCATGTCGACCCCGGCCGCATCGGCCATACGGGCGCCGGGGGCGTCGTAGGCCGTGACCATCACCATCGGGTCGGCACCGGCGCGCACCTTCGAGGCCGAAACCTGAGGAACGGACACCGGTCGACGGGCGAGCTCGGTAGGACGAGAACTGCTCATGCGAGCACCTCCATTGTGAGGTCCGGCGCCATTCAGCTACCGGCCGATGTCCGAACTGTATGACGGGAGCCCCGGAAACACCAGCGGCAATCGCTCGCCCGTCCGGGGGATTCTCAGCCGGGGGCAGCCGTGGTGGTGGGCGCCGCGGGTGCGCCCCCGGCGGGAGTCGCGGCACCATCGGCCGGAGGCACCGTGGCCGGCGGCGCTGTGGTCGTCGGCGTCGGGTCGTACGTGTCGTCGATCGGATCGATCGTCGTCCCTGCATCAGTGGCGGTGAACGCGCAGCCGCGAGCTCCGTCGGTCGCCGCCGTCATGTAGCTCTTCCAGATGTCGGCCGGGAACGATCCGCCGGTCACCTTCTTCTCGTGCACGTTGTCCATCAGGCGCGCCGCTTCGCCGGGCTTGTTGTCGTAGCCCATCCACACCACGGTCGTGATCCGGCAGGTGAACCCGGCGAACCAGGCGTCGCGATAGTCGTCGGTCGTGCCCGTCTTGCCGACGGCCTTGGTCTTGAGGCGGGCTCGGTAGCCCGTGCCCAACGGGTTGTTGATGACGCCGGCGAGCGTCGAGTTCACCGTGTCGGCCACCGCCGGCGGGATCACGTCGGGCGTCGGCTGCTTCTCGGGATCGGTGCCGACGTCGTAGAGGACGGTGCCGTCAGCGGCCTCGACACGACGGATGATGTACGGCGGCTTGCGGGTGCCCCGGTTGGAGAGCGTGGAGTAGGCGGTGGCCATGTCGAGCACCGACACCTCGCCCGAGCCGAGCACGGCCGACGGCTCGGCGGGCACATTGCCGGTGATGCCCAGCTTGCGGGCCATCTCGACGAACTTCTCGGGGGTGATCTCGAGCATGATCTGGGCGAACACGGTGTTGGCCGACTGCCACGTGGCCTGCTCGACCGTGAGCTTCCCGAGGTCCTTCTCCTCGTAGTTCCTGATCACCCACGGCTCGCCGTTGTTGATCTCGGGGAAGATCCATGCCGGCGGTGCCCACTTCTCGGACTTCACCGAGAATCCCTCGTTCACGTACTCGGCGAGCGCGATCGTCTTGAACGTCGACCCCGGCCCACGCCCGCTGCCACCGCCCGCCTTGCCGAGCGCGTAGTTGACCTCGGACGCGTCGAAGTTCTGCCCACCGATCAACGCCACGATGCGGCCGTTGTCGTCGATCGACACCATCGCGCTCGACGGATCGTCGGGTTGGTTGAGCACCGACGCCGTCGACAGCTGCGCCGCCGCTTGGAGGCGCGGGTCGACCGTCAGGTACACCTTCAGGCCCTGCTCGAGCAGTTTCGTCTCGCCGACGTTGGGCATCGCCTTGAGCTGCTGGCGCGTCCACTCGGTGATGTACTTGCCTCCCACGTCGGCGAACGTCTTCTTGACGATGGGACCCGTCGTGGTCGGCGGCGTCTGCAAGACCAGCTGATCCAAGGGCTCGGCCGCAGCGGCCTCCGCCTGCTCCTTGGTGATGTACTTCTCCTCGAGCATGGCGTCGATGACGGTCTGGCGGCGGCGAGTGGCTTCCTTGTTCTCCTCCGGCTTGCTCGGATCGGAGGGATCGTCGGCGTACCTCGGTGCACGGATCAACCCCGCGATGAAGGCCGACTCCGAGACGGTCAGGTCGGCGGCGTCCTTGTCGAAGTAGGCCCGTGACGCGGCCTCGATACCGATCGCACCTCGGCCCAACGGGACCTCGTTGAGGTAGCGCTCGAGGATCTCGGGCTTGGTCAGCTTTCGCTCCAGCTTGATGGCGATCGCCGCCTCCTTGAGCTTGCGCTCCGGCGTGCGGTCGGCGGTCAGGTACACCGACTTCACGTACTGCTGGGTGATCGTGGAACCGCCCTGCCGCGACGCCGAACCGCGCAGATCGCGGTAGAGCGCACGGGCGATGCCCCACGGGTCGACGCCGCCATGGGTGAAGAAGGACCGGTCCTCGGCCGCGACCACAGCGTTGATCAGATTCGCCGACATGTCGCCGATGTCGATGATCACCCGGTTGCTGCCGCCGGCGGAGAACTGGGCGACCGAGTTCGACGGCGAGCACTCGCCGTCGGCGACGTCGGCGAGGCACACGAAGGAGGTGGTCTTCACGGTGCGCGTCGGGTCGGGGATCTTGACCGAGTTGAGCGCGACGAACCCGATACCCACCGAGGCCACCCCGAGCAGCACCGCCGCGAACGTCAACCGACGGAGCCACACGCGCCACGACGCCCGCTGCTTGCGCGGCGCCGCCTTCTTCTTCGGCTGCGGACGCTGCTTGGTGGCCGTGCGACCCTCCGATTCGGGGACGCGCCGAGCCTGAGGGGTCGGCTTCGGCCGAGGTTTCGCCGGAGGACGCCGGCGGGGCTGATCTTCGGTCATCGCCGCGTCACGCCGACTTCCGCGGCCCCAACAGGTAGCTCGACAGGAGGTGGTTCCAGCGGCAGCCGATGCACACCTCGACGAGGTAACAGCGATGCTCCCCCGCACGTTCGGCGAGTCGTTGCAGCTCCTTGGCCGAGGTCACACACCGACCCTGGGACGGGAGTCGCGGGCCGAACACGAACCGGACGTTCTTGAGGGTGCGCTCGCCGCAGATGGGGCACGGCTTCGACGCCGCCCGCGAGTAGTCGCGACCGACGCGCATGAGTTCGATCTGCGCATCGCAGACCTCTTCGCGGTCCACTTCACCGGCCCGCACCGCACGAAGAAGCCGCCGGCGATCGAGCCGGTAGTCGACCGTGCCCGGGGTGTCACCCGGTCGGCCCGACGAGTTCGCTTGCGGAAACAGCACCTCGGCAGGCTATCGACCCCCGGTGACGGAGTACACGGCGGGGACGCTCACCCACGGCGCGAGGGGTCCCCACGCGCCGAGCGGCGATCAGCAAGAGTTGTCCCGTGGCAGAGCAACCTCCCAGGAAGTCCTCGGGTAGCGGCGCCCCCTCGGGGCCCGGCTCCCGGCCGCGTCACCCGTCCGCCGGCAACCTCGGCGACCGGCCGACGCTCGTCTCGCCGACGGACGCCCCGCCGTCGGTGTCGACCCTCGGCTATCCGGCCGGCGCAGCGTTCGCCCCCGGCTCGGTTCGCCTCGGTCCCGGCCTGACCGACGACTCGATCGACCGGTTGGTCGGGAGCGGCGACGGCCGGCGCATCCTCGAGCTCGGTTGCGGCGACGGCAGCAACGCGATCGCGCTCGCCCGGCAGGGCGCCCGTGTCATCGTGGTCGACTCGTCGGCGGCCCGCCTGGCGGTCGCCCGGAACCACGCCGAGTCCCAGGACGTTCGCATCGAGTTCCACCACGGCGACCTCGCCGACCTCGCGTTCGTCCGCGCCGACCAGATCGACCTCTGTCTGGCGGTGTACTCCCTCGCGGAGGTGGCCGACGTGTCGCGGGTGTTCCGTCAGGTACACCGCGTGCTGCGCACCGAAGCGCCGTTCGTCATCTCCTTGCCGCACCCGTTGGAGCTCATGGCCGAGGCGGACGCCGACGGCGAAGGGGTTCGGTTGCGGCGATCGGCGTTCGACCAGAGCCGTGTCGCGATTCCCGGCGCCTCGACCCAGATCGAGGCGCACCGTGTCACCGACATCTTCACGGCGCTCACCCGGTCGAACTTCCGCGTCGACGCGTTGCTCGAGCCGCCGATGGACCCGTCGGCGGAGGGCGGGTTCTCCAGCCCGGTGCACGAGTGGGTACCGGCCACAGTGATCATCCGGGGCCGCAAGCAGGGCATCTGAGCGGCCCGGACGGCCGGCTACACCGGTCGGGCGGCCCACCAGTCCGAGACGAGCCGGACGGCGGTGTCACGATCGACCACGCCGACGTCGAACCGGACCTGCTGGAGGAACTCGAGGGCCGCGCCCACGTCGCGTCCGGGTGACAGGCCGAGGATCTCCATGACCTGCTGGCCGTCGAGCGCCGGCCGCAAGTCGTCGAGATCGTCGCGCGTGGCCAGGTCGGCCAGCGCGGACCGCAGCGCCGCCACGACCGTGCTCGGCAGCCCGACGAGACCGAGCAGTTCGACGACGTCGGTCAGGTGCGCCCCGGCTCGGTGGGCGAGCCGGCGCAGCTCACCGTCGGTCCACACCGGACCGTGACCGCCGACCGACGATGCGACCGAGACCAGCCGGGCCACTCGATCGACGACGTGCCCCGCGTGTCGCAATGACCGGAGTCGACGTCGCGCCGCCGATTCACCGTGTCCGGCGAGCAGGACCGCGAGGCGGAAATGTGCATCGGGCCGGGCCGCGACCACGGCGTCGAGGGGTCCATCGACCAGCTCGGGAAGGCAGCGGTCGGCGAGACCGGTGGTGACCAGCAGCTCGAGACCGCTGCGGGGGTCGGCCACACCGAGGAGCTTGTCGAGCTCGTCGCGCACCCGCTCGTGGCTCACCACGTCGAGGCGAGCGTTCATGGCCGTCATCGCTGCGACGACGTCGGGGGCCGGGACGACTCCCAGGCGGGCGACGAAGCGGGCGGCGCGCATCATCCGGAGCGGGTCGTCGGAGAACGACTCCGACGGCTGCAGCGGGGTGCGCAGCACCTGGGAGCGGAGGTCACCGACCCCGTCGAACGGATCGATGAGACGGGGCGTGCCCGCCGTCAGCTCGATCGCCAGGGCATTGATCGTGAAGTCCCGTCGCGACAGATCGACCAGGACATCGTCGGCGAACACGACGGCGGGCTTGCGGCTCTCGGGGTCGTAGGCCTCGGCCCGATGGGTCGTGATCTCGATGAGTCGCCCCCCGACCTTCGCCGCGATCGTCCCGAACCGCTCGCCCTGGGTCCAGAGCGCCTCGGCGATCGGCCCCATCGCTGCCTTCACCTCCGCTGGTGGGGCATCGGTGGTGAAGTCGAGGTCGACCTCGTCCAGGGCCGTGCCGCCGTACAGGTCGCGCACCAGCCCGCCGACGAGGTACAGGCGACGCCCGGCTGCGGCGAAGGCGTCGACCAGCGGAGCGCACTCAGCGAGGATCGCCTCGGCACCGGCGGGCAGTTCGTCCGCGGGCCGGTCGGTCACCGCAGACCGTGCAGTCCGACGACGGCGTCCACCACTCGTCCGAAGGCGTTGGTGCCGACCGACCCCGTACTCGGGGGCTCAGGATGGTACGGCTCGCCGAGCAGCGCCGACATGGTGGCGAGCGCCGACCGCTCGAGGGCGCCGAGGTCGTAGCCACCTTCCAGGAATGCCACCGTGCGGCCGGGCGGAACCGCCTCCATCAGCAGGCTCGTCAGGTCGGCGTAGTCACCGGCGCTGAGACCCATCTCGGTGATCGGATCGTCGCGGTGGGCGTCGAACCCTGCCGAGATCAACAGCCACGTCGGGTCGAACCGGTCGATGATCGGCCCCACGGCGTCCTGCACCGAAGCGAGGTAGGCGTCGCCGGTGGTACCGGCCACCAGCGGGAGGTTCACGGTGAGGCCCTCGGCACGCGGCCCCCCGACCTCGGCGAGTGCACCGGTGCCGGGATAGAGCGGTGACTGGTGCCACGACACGAACAACACGTTCGGCTCGTCGTAGAAGATGTCCTGGGTCCCGTTGCCGTGGTGGGCGTCGAAGTCGGCGATCAACACACGCTCTCCGGCGGCGACCAGGGCGGCTGCCGTCACGGCCACGTTGTTGAGGAGGCAGAAGCCCATGGGGCGGTCCGCGGTCGCGTGGTGCCCTGGCGGACGGACGGCGCAGAACGCCGCCGACCCGACACCCTCCCGAAGGGCCTCGACGGCGGTGAGTCCGGCACCCGCACCACGTTCGGCGATGTCGACGGACTCCGGGCTCACGGCGGTGTCGGGGTCGAGTTGCACCGATCGGCCCCGGACGGAGTCCAACGCTGCGAGCATCGATGCATCGTGGACGCGGGCCAGCTCGGTCGGGGTCGCCGCCCGGGGCTCGAGCCGAACGATCCCGTCGCGCACCGCCGCCGACCGGGTCGCTCGGAGGACCGCCTCGAGCCGCTCCGGCGACTCGGGGTGGTGGGGGCCCGCGCGGTGGTTGACCGCCCGCTCGTCCGTGACCAAGACCATCATCGTCGGCAAGCGTACGATGAGCGCCGACGTGGCGGTGACCCACGTCTCGATCCAGCCCGAACGCGCCACCGTTGACCGCGCCCTTGACCTCGTCCGACCACCTCACGGCAGCGCTTATGACCCGTCGATCACTCATCGTTGGCAAGGACCGGTTCGTCGTCGGTCCCTGGCACGACGATCCGACGCTGGCGTACGTCGCCGTGGCGCCGTCGGCCTCGGTGCTCACCAGTCGGTCAGCGGTCGAACGGTGTCTCGACCAGCTGTCACACGACGGCTACCGCGGCGCCGTGACCGCCGCGCTCCGGTCGAATGATGCCCACGTGTTCCACACCGCCGGCTTCGAGCTGAAGGAGCGGCTGCACGTCCTCCGCCACGACCTCGGCGGCGACCTCCACGCCGCCGATCAACGGCTGCGCCGTGCCCGTCGTCGTGATCGACCCGACGTCCTCGAGGTCGACCGCCTGGCGTTCGATCCGTTCTGGCACCTCGGCGCGGACGGGCTCGACGAGGCGCTCAACGCCACGGCGTCGGTGCGGTTCCGGGTCGCCGAGGAGGCGGCTGTCCTCGGATACGCGGTCTGCGGGCGCGCGCTCGACATCGGCTACCTTCAGCGCCTTGCCGTGCACCCCGACCACTCCCGACGTGGCATCGGCGCAGCGCTCGTGGTCGACTCCCTCCTCTGGCTGCGACGGCGACGAGGTCGGATGATGCTCGTCAACACCCAGGAATCGAACACGAACGCGCTGGCGCTCTACCAGCATCTGGGGTTCACCCTCGAACCGGAGCACCTCACGGTCATGGCGTGGAGCCCGGTGTGACCTCGACACTCCTGCGCCGGCTCACGGGCATGGCCGCCCTGATCCTGCTCGTCGTCGCGACCCTGGTTCCCGCCGGCTCGGCGGGTGCGCAACCACCCGACGACCTCGCCGACGCCGGGGTCTCGATCGTGGTCGACAGCGTGAGCCCGTGGGTCGACGCCGAAGGGACCTGGTCCGCTGCTCTGCAGGTGATCGGCGCGCCGGCCGACGCCAAGATCACCTACAGCGTCCGCCAGCCGCCGGTCGGTACCGAGGCGGATGTCCGTGACACGCTCGCGAGGAGTCGCGACGGCGAGGACGAGCCCAAGGTGATCCGCGCCGCCGTGAGCGAGAACCTCGCCGATGTCACCGATGCCGCCGGCACGACGACGCTGCAGATTGCGATCCGATCGGGTTCGGGAGACCGCGACCGGGTGAAGATCCCCAACAGCGGCGTCTACCCCGTCGTCGTCACCGTCGCATCCGCCGACGGGACGGCCCTCGAACGCACCACCCTGTTCCTGAACCGCCTCCCGGCGGCCGAGGAGAACGACGCCGGTCGCTACCGATTGGGCATCGTGCTCCAACAACCCCGGTTCGGCGGCTTCGACGACGACGGCCAGGTCGAGATCTCCGCAGCGCTCCGCAGTTCGGTCGCCGCCATCACCGACACCCTCGCAGCGGCCGATGGCCTGCCGGTGCGGGTCGACCTCAGCCCGGAGTCGCTCGTAGCACTGACCCAGAGCGAGACGACCGGAGACCTGCAGTTGGCCGACCGGCTCCGTGACGAACTCGGCGACGCTGCGGTGATGCGGGTTCCGTGGGCCGACCTCCACCTCGAGGGCTGGGCCACGTCGGGGACCCTGCCGGAGGTGCAGACCTCCCTCATCGACGGCCAGCAGGCGCTGTTCGCCCGCCTGCAGCGGCCGGTGGAGGTCCGGGTGTGGCCGCCCGACCCGACCGTCGGGCCCAGCAGCGTCGAGCTGTTCGCGAAGCTCGGGGTCACGACGCTGCTCGTCGAGCCGGGCCAGCTCACCGAGTCGAAGGCGCCCACCGGTGAGTCCGGTGTGTCCCGCCCCTTCCGGGTACTCGGCACCGGTGGGAGCACCATCACCGGAGTGTCGCTCGACCCCGAACTGCAACAACTGCTCGGCACGACCTCGGACAATCCGGCGCTGCTGGCGCACCAGATGATCACCCAGATGGTCGGCACCTGGCTCGCCGACGACCAGGCGCGCGGCTCGATCCTCCGCATCGACGAGTCCTCCGACCCCGACGTCGTGGCGGCCCTCCTCGACACACTCGGCGACGCCGGTGACGATGCACCCCTCGAGGTGGTGGACCCCGCTGATGTTGCTGCTCTGACGCCCATCACCGTGCGCCAGGGCGGCCGTGACGTCGCGTGGGACCGCGAACTCGAGGCGCCGCCCGAGACCCCTCGCGTCACCGGGGTCGCCCAGCGCCTGAGGACGGCCCGCCCCCTCGTCGACGACTACGCCGCGATCGTTCCCCGCGGCGACGCGATGGCCGCCCGCGAGGCGATCGTCATCCAGCGAAGCCTGGACCGTCGCGTCACCCCGGGGGTCCAGGAGACGCTCCTCGACACCGCCATCGCCACGATGGACACCGACCTCGCCAAGATCTCGGCGTCGAAGCCGCGGTCGCTGACCCTGACGTCGCGGAGCACCTCGGTCCCGTTGCGGTTCACGAACGATCTGGGCCGCCCCATCCGCGTGAAACTGCGACTGCAGAGTCCCCGGCTGGTCTTCACCGACGGCGCCGAGCAGGACCTGACGCTCAACCCGGGCCTCAACCGGTTCGACGTGAAGGTCGACGTGCGCACCTCGGGCCAGTTCGTGATGCAGGCCGACCTGCTCGCGCCGGATTCCGACCGTGTCCTGGCCTCCACACGCGCCAGCGCATCCGATCCCGGACGTTCAGCGGCGTCGGGCTGATGCTGTCGGGTGGCGCGCTGCTCTTCCTCGTCATCTGGTGGTCGCGCACGCTCCGCCGCAAGCACCGCACCCCTGACGATCGGAACGACTCCGACGAGGCCGATCCCAACGGGGTCGGCGACCCTCCCGATGGCGACGTTCCACGACCACTGGTACCCGACGACGACCACACGAGGGCCGCGCCCTCCCCCAGGTAGCGTGGTCGACGTGGGTGAGCAGTCCGGTCGGGCCTCGTCGACGGCGGGCCGTGTGATCGCCGATCGGTATGAGCTGGTGGCACCGCTCGGCACCGGCGGCATGGCCCAGGTGTGGGAAGCCAACGACCGCCTCCTTTCGCGGCGGGTCGCCGTGAAACTCCTGCACCGGCACCTGGCCGACGACCCGGCCTTCGTGCAGCGCTTCCGGAGGGAAGCGGTAGCCGCCGCCCGCCTCGTGCATCCCAACATCGTCGCCGTCTACGACACGGTGAGCACCGACGAGTGCGAAGCGATCGTCATGGAACTCGTCGACGGCGAAACCCTGCGCAGTCGCCTCGACGAGGACGGGCCGCTTTCCGAACAGACGGTGCGGCAGTTGGGCATCGAGCTCGCCGGTGCGCTCGACTGCGCGCACCGCAACGGCATCGTGCATCGCGACATCAAGCCGGCGAACATCCTCATCACCGACGATGGCTCGGTGCGTCTCGCCGACTTCGGTATCGCGAAGGCCGAGGAGGACCCCGACCTCACGGTCGCAGGAACGCTCGTCGGCACGGCCGCCTACCTCGCGCCCGAGCAGGTCGGCGGAGGCCGGATCGACCAGCGCAGCGACCTGTATGCGCTGAGCACCGTGCTCTACGAGGCCGTCAGTGGCAGCATCCCGTTCCGCGGCGACTCACCGGCCGCGACGGCGCTCGCCCGGCTCCACCACGACCCCATCGACCTGGCGACATCGATGACGGGGCTCGACCCGGCCTTCGCTGCTGCCGTCATGCGCAACCTCGAACGCGCGCCCGAGCGGCGGTTCCAGTCGGCGCTCGACTTCGGCACCGCACTCGTCGAGGTCGGCAACCGACGCTCGACCTCCCGCCGCGCTGCCGTGGCCGCAGTGCGAGCCCCGGCGACATCACCCGAGCCGGCGCCGACCGTGGATCGACGTCCACCGCGTCGACGTTCGGTGGTTGGTCGCGTCCTCCTGACGGTTCTGGTGCTCGGCCCCGTCGCACTCGCGGCCGCGCTGGCCTTCGAACCGGCGGAGCGCACCGCCACACCATCGGGCGAGAGCGACGGAGCCCCACTCGGCGTTCTCGCAGTGGCAGCCGCGACGCCGTTCGATCCGATGGGGGACACGGGCCAGGAGAACAACGAGCAGGCGCCCCGGGCGATCGACCGCGACCCAGCAACGGTGTGGAGCACCGAGGGGTACAACGACCAGACGTTCGGCACGAAGACCGGTGTCGGCCTCATCGTCCGAACCGACACCCCCGCCCGGATCACGTCGCTCCGGATCGAGGGCTCGACCGGCTGGAAGGGCGCGGCGTATGTGACCGACACCGATCCCAGCGCCGCCGCAGGCCCGCCGGAATCCGGTGGCATCCCGATCGACGTGGCGTCGTCCCCCACCGATGTCGACCTCGGCAACGCGACGGGCTCCTACGTACTGATCTGGATCACCGACCTCGGCCCGGCGTCCGGCCGGCACCGCGTCGAGATCGCCGAGCTCTCGCTCTCGGGCCGTTCCGAAGCCGAGAAGTGACGATCGATCGCGACCAGGAGCTTGCCTGGGCGAGCGCGGCGCAGGCCGGCGACCGCGCCGCCATGGAGCTGCTGCTCGCCTGCCTCTACGACCACGTCCATGCGGTCTGTCGACGGATCTGTGCCAACGACGCCGACGCCGACGACACCACCCAGGATGCGCTCATCTCCATCGTCCGGGCGCTTCCGACGTTCGACGGCCGCTCCGCCGTGCGCACCTGGGCACACCGCATCGCGGCGAACAGTGCGCTCGACGAGTTGCGGCGCCGCGGCCGTCGACCGATCCCCAGCGACGATCACGCCGAGGCCACGGAGGCGCGGATCGACGCACCCGGGCTCGCCGATCGCGTCACCGATCGGCTCGACCTCGACGCGGCACTGGCCCAGCTCGCGCCGGAGTTCCGAGCCGCAGTGGTGCTCCGCGACGTCGTGGGCATGGAGTACGCCGACATCGCGACGACGCTCGGTGTTCCCGTGGGGACCGTGCGTTCCCGCATCGCCCGCGGTCGGCGTCACCTGGCAGGGCTCCTCGGCATCACGGGGAACCGATCGGCGTCCGCCGGCGTCACATTGGAAGAACCATGACCGACCACTCCGATCCCCGCGGCTCCGGAGGGCCGAGCGACTCATCGCCGGACCCCGACATCACGTCCGACCAGCTCGATGAGCTCGTCGGTCGACTTCGCGACGTGCCGGCCCCGGCCACGTCGGTCCGCGGCGCCCACATCGCCGCGGCGCTCGCCGCCTTCGACGACCTGCCGGCGCCTGCCGCGGGGGTCACGACGGACACTCCGACCCCTGCACCGCTCGCGCCCGTCGTCTCGCTCGACCCCCGCCGGCAGCGACGCCGCCGGGCCGCACAACGGTGGGCCGCCGCCGCACTCGTGCTCGTCGTCGGGCTGGGCATCGGACTCGCAACGCAGCAGCGGGGAAGCTCCGACGACATGGCGACGAGCGCCGCCGGCTCCGACGCGAGTTCCGACCAGCAGCTCTCGTCCGACCGTACGGCCGACGCCGTCGCTCCCGAAGCGGCGACGGCATCACCCGGGAGCCAGGACGTCCCCCCGAACCCGGAGATTCTGCAGCTCGGGAACGTTGCCGATGTCAGCGCGCTGCGATCCCGCGCTGGACGCCGCTCGTGGCGCCGACACGGCGACCACCATCGCCGGCACCACGGGCGACATGGCGCCAGCGGAAGACGGCAGTGCAGCCGGCGGATTGGGCTCGACCGGGTCCGCCGAGGCGGCGAAGGCTCCGGCCCCCGTCGATGCGACCTGCCTCGAGGCGCTCCCGCCCGGTTCGCTCGTCGTCGCCGAGGCCACGGTGGCAGGTCGACCGGTCGTGATCGTCGAGACGACGACGGGGTCCGAGGTGCCGACGACGGCGGCCACCGTGGTGGATCTCATCGACTGCGGCGCCCGGCCGCTGTAGCCGCCGGTGACCGCCACAGCGTAGGCTCGGCGCCCATGGCCAGCCCCGATGTGCACTCCTCGACGCCGTCCGAGCCCGACTGGACCGATCAGGTGACCGACCTCGTGGTCGATCTGGTCGACCAGGTTCGAGACAAGGCGACCGGCCCCATCATCAAAGGCGCTCGCGGCATCGTCTACGGCACCGTGGCCGCCGTCGTTGTCCTGGTGCTCGGCATCGTCGGCCTCGCGTTGGGTGGTCGAGCCCTCTCCCTCCTCCCGTGGGAGGAATGGATCAGCTACACCGGGCTGGGAATCATCTTCTGCGTGATCGGGTTCGGCCTGTGGAGCAAGAGGTACGCATCATGAGCGAACATCGCGAAGTCGTCATCATCGGGTCGGGCCCTGCCGGGCTCACCGCCGCCATCTACACCGCCCGGGCCAACCTGAACCCCGTCATCTTGGAGGGCGAGCCGTCCTCGACGAGCGATCAGCCCGGCGGTCAGCTCATGTTGACGACCGAGGTCGAGAACTTCCCGGGGTTCCCCGAGGGCATCACGGGCCCCGAGCTCATGATCAACCTCCGGTCCCAGGCGAGCCGCTTCGGAGCGACGATCCTCACGGTGAAGGCATCCAAGGTCGACTTCTCCGAGCGCCCGTTCAAGGTCTGGGTCGGCGACACCGATGCCGAGCCCACCTACATCGCCGAATCCGTGATCGTCGCCACCGGCGCCCAGTCGCTCATGCTGGGCCTCGAGGCCGAGCAGCGCCTCATCGGGCACGGGCTCTCGACCTGCGCAACCTGCGACGGATTCTTCTTCCGCGGCCACGACATCTGCGTCGTCGGTGGCGGCGACTCCGCCGTCGAGGAGGCCACGTTCCTCACGCGGTTCGCCGATTCGGTGACGATCATCCACCGCCGTGACTCGCTGCGGGCGTCGAAGATCATGCAGGACCGAGCCCACTCCAACCCCAAGATCAAGTTCCTGTGGAACTCCGTCGTCGAGGACGTGCTCGGTGAGACGTCGGTCAAGGCGGTCCTCGTCCGCAACGTGGACACCGGCGAGGTGACCGAACATGCCTTCAGCGGCATCTTCGTCGCCATCGGCCACCGTCCGACCACCGACCTCTTCGCCGGCCAGCTCGAACTCAAGGACAACGGCTACATCGTGACCGACGGCAAGAGCACCCGCACCAGCGTCGAGGGCGTGTTCGCCTGCGGCGATGTGCAGGACGACTACTACCGCCAGGCGATCACCGCGGCGGGCTCCGGTTGCGCCGCGGCCATCGACGCCGAACGTTGGCTCGAGGCGCAGGCCGGCTGAGCCCACAGCGTCGCGACGACACCGCCCGATCGAACGAAGGAACCTCACGCACGTGACCACGACCGAGCCCACACCCGCGCCCCGCGACGTGGACGACCTCATCAAGTACGACGTCGTCGACGGTATCGCCCGCATCGTCATCAACGCCCCGGGACAGGGCAACGCGTTGGCGGGTGACATGCGCGACCGCCTCGCGGATCGATTCTTCGAGGCGTCCGAGGACCTCAAGGTCCGCGCCGTGGTGCTTCGTGGTGCCGGCGATCGCCACTTCTGCACCGGCGCTGCGCTCGGTGGCGCCCAGCGACCCACACCACCCAAGCCCGAGGGTGCACCCGATCGTGCCTCCGGCGATGCGGCCCGACTCATCCGAACCGGGTGGCAGCGGCTGGTCGGCTCCGTCCTCGATTGCGAGAAGCCCGTGATCGCTGCGGTCAACGGGACGGCCGCCGGCGGCGGCGCCCAGCTCGCGCTCGCGTGCGACCTCGTGGTGCTCGCCGACAACGCCAAGTTCATCGAGGTGTTCGTGCGTCGCGGCATCATGCCCGACGTGGGCGGTTGTTACCTGTTGCCGCGCCTCGTCGGCATGCAGCGGGCGAAGGAGCTCATGTTCCTCGGTGAGGACTGCGATGCCGTGACTGCAGAGCGAATCGGGCTCGCCAACAGGGTCGTGCCCGCCGCCGACCTCGACGCCGCGACCGACGAGCTCGCGGCGAAGTTCCTCACGCTGCCCACCCGCGCCATCGCCATGACGAAGCGGCTCACGAACCGCAGCTTCGAGTCGAGCCGTGAGCAGTCGTTCGACGACGAGGCGATCTTCCAGGAGCTCATCACGGGGACATCGGACTGCCAGGAGGGCCTCGCTGCGTTCGCCGAGCGCCGCACTCCCCAGTTCCGGGGCTGGTAGGGCGCCGCACCTCGCGGAATTTCGCCCCCCATCCCACTGTTGAAGCTCACGTACCCCCATGAAAGGACATCCGATGGCTGCGGGAATCTCCCACCTCACCGATTCGACCTTCTCCGAGGAGGTGGTCGCCTCTGACGTCCCCGTCCTCGTCGACTTCTGGGCCGAGTGGTGCACGCCGTGCAAGATGATCGCCCCGATCCTCGAGGAGATCAGTGCCGAGAACGAAGGCAAGATCCGCATCGCCAAGATCGACGTCGATGCCAACCCGGCACTCGCCCGTCAGTTCGACGTCATGAGCATCCCGACGCTCATCCTGTTCAAGGACGGCGAGGTCGAGCACCGTATGGTCGGCGCCAAGGGCAAGGCCCAGCTCGTGGAGGAGCTCTCGCCCTACCTGTAGGGCCGATTCGGCCTCGGGGTCGCTCCGTTAGGCTGGGTGACTGCGCTCCCTGCCAACACTGGCCCCTCCACCGGCCGCCCCGAGGTTTCCCGCCCATGTTCCATCAACTCACGAGCGGCGACGCCGGGCCCGAAGTCAGCGAGTTGCACGAACGACTCCAGGCACTCGGGTTCCTCGCGCAGCTCCCTGATGCCTATGAGGACGCCACACGCGACGCGGTGGCGTCCTTTCAGCGTTCCCGTGGCCTCGATGTGAGCGGTGTCTGTGACCCCCATACGTGGCGGGCGCTCCTCGAGGCAGAACACCAGTTCGGTGCACGTGCGCTGTACCTGTCCTCGCCCATGCTGCGTGGCGACGATGTCGCCACCCTCCAGCTCCGCTTGGGGTCACTCGGCTTCAACGCCGGCCGCGTCGATGGAATCTTCGGCCCCAACACGCAACAGGCCGTGCGCGAGTTCCAGCGCAACACCGACCTGATGGTCGACGGTGTGTGCGCCCGGGACACGGTGTCGCAGCTCAATCGCCTCACAGCGCGGAGCAGCAACATCTCCATCGCCGGGATCCGCGAACGCGAATCCCTCTCGCGCCGCTCACCCGACCTGGCCGGTCTTCGCGTGGCGGTGTGCCACCAGGGCACCGACAACGGGCTGGTCGGCGCGCTCGGCGCCGACCTCCATCTCGCCGAGGCCGTCGTTTCGGTCTCGAGCAGCGACGACTGGTCAGCGCTCGCCACGATTACCAACGGGTTCGACGCCGACGTCTGCCTGGCGATCGAGGTCGTCGATGCGCCCGGTGTCGAGATCGCCTACTACGCGACCGACGGCTTCCAATCCGAAGCGGGTCGTCTGTTGGCCGAAGCTCTCATCCGTCAGCTCCCCCATCCGCCCGGGTGGGGTCCGAGCGTGGCCCACGGCATGCGGCTGCCCATCCTTCGCGAGACCCGGTGTCCCACGGTTCGCATCAAGCTCGGTCCGGTCGCCGAGATCGCCGAGATGCACTCGCTTCTCGTGGCGGCGGCGAATCGCGCCCTTCGATCCTGGATCCAACCGACGCCGTAGCCGTAGCCGTCGCCGTAGCCGTCGCACAACGGCGACGGCCGACTGCTGTGCCGAACCGTCCAGTTGACGGTCGGAGCCTGTGGACAACCGACCCTCAACCCTCGGCCTCCACCTTCGGATCGCACTTATCCCCACCTTTAGCCACAGGCTGTGGATGAAGGTGAGTTATCCACCGATCGATGCCAACCTCCACACGACGGTGAGGCGGGGCCGACTCAGGTCGTCGACGAGTTGATGATGCGGTAGATGCGCTCGAGATCCTCGAGGTTGGCGAACTCGATGTTCATCTTGCCCTTCTTGGCGCCCATCTCGACCTTCACCCGCGTGTCGAGCCGCGCCGACAGCAACTCCTCCAGCTCGAGGAGGCCGGGTGGGCGCAGACGGCGGCGATCCGGTGAGGTGTCGGGGCTCGTCGGGGCGAGTTGCTCCTCGAGCTCTTCGCGTTCCCGGATGAGCTGCTCGGTGGCGCGCACCGACAGGTCCTCCGCGACGATCCGCTTGGCGAGCGCCTCCTGGTACGCGCGGTCGGGAGTCGACAGCAGCACCTTGGCGTGTCCGGCCGAAACCGATCCATCGCTGATAGCTCGCTGCACCGTCGGAGGCAACTGGAAGAGACGGAGGAGGTTGGCGACCGAGCTGCGGCTCTTGCCGACGCGCTTCGCGGCCTGCTCCTGCGTCAGGCCGAAATCATCGATCAACTGCTGGTACGCCGCCGCTTCCTCGAGCGGGTTGAGGTCGGCGCGGTGCAGGTTCTCGACCACCGCCTGCTCCAGCGCACCAAGCTCCTCGACCGCCTTGACCACGGCGGGAATCGTCTGCAGGCCCGCACGCCGAGCAGCACGCCACCGACGCTCGCCAGCGATCAGCTCGTACTGGCCGGCGTCCTCGCTGGGTCGCACGAGGACGGGCTGGAGGACCCCGAGCGATCGCACCGACTCGACAAGGGAGTTCAGTGCTTCCTCGTCGAACACGGTCCGGGGCTGATGCCGGTTCGCATGGATGGCACTCACGGGGAGGTCCCGGAGACCTTCGATGGAGGAGCCGCCGCCGGTCCCGGCCCCCTCGGTTGGGATCAGAGCGCCGAGCCCCTTCCCGAGCCCACTACGACGAGACACGGTGCACCTCCCTGGCCAACTCGCGATACGCCACAGCGCCGCGGGAACTCGGATCGAACGATGTGATCGGCTGTCCGTACGACGGTGCCTCCGACAAGCGGATGTTGCGGGGGATGACATTGCGGCACACGACGTTGCCGAAATGTTCGCGCACCTCCGTCGAAACCTGCTCCGCCAACTTGGTCCGCCCGTCATACATCACCAGGATGATGGAGCTCAGCTCCAGCGCAGTGTTCAGATTCTTCTGCACGAGGTTGATGTTGCGAATCAACTGACCCAACCCCTCGAGCGCGTAGTACTCGCACTGGATGGGGACCATGACCTCATCGGCAGCGGCCAACGCGTTCACCGTCAGGAGACCGAGAGACGGCGGGCAGTCGATGAGGATGTAGTCGTAGTCGTCCTTGACCCGACTGATGGCGTTCCGGAGGCGCATCTCCCGGCTCATGGCGGGCACAAGCTCGATCTCCGCACCCGCCAGATCCAAACTGGCCGGTGCAATGAAGAGGTTGCGAACCGACGTCGATTCGACGCAGTCCTCGAGCGGCACCTCGGCGAGGAGGACATCGTAGATGGAGAAGTCGAGCGCCCGCGAGTTGATGCCCAACCCAGTGGTGGCGTTTCCTTGGGGATCCAGATCGATGATCAGGACGCGGTGGTCATCCTCGGCGAGCGCTGCGCCCAGATTGATGGTCGTCGTCGTCTTGCCGACACCACCCTTCTGGTTGGCGAGCGCAATGACACGGGGAAGGGGCCGCGGTTTCAACGGTGCCTGGTCGGGCAGGGGGTCGGACCCGGCCTCCTCGTCGTGAGCGGGTTCGTCGGCGGTGTCGTCGGCGTCGTCATCTGCCGGATCCTCGGGCTCATCCCCCTGATGGGCGTCCTGATCAGCGTCGTCCTGATTGGAGTCATCGTCGGCCATCTCGGCCACGACCTCGGCGGCCGGGGTGGTGTTCTCGGCAGCGTCGACCTCGGCGGGCTCAGGATCAGTTGGACGCTCGTCGGAACGAGCGTCGGAACCGAACCCGTCGGCGAGCCCCGGTGACTCCAGCCGATCTACCGCTGGCGTGAACGAGGCGGGGCCCGCCAGGGTCGCCTGATCACCCGCCGCATCGCCGTCGGTACAATCGTCGTTCTCGGCGACGGGCTCCGGTGCAGGGGGGTTGTCGCTCGACTCGATCGGACGCGGCACGGCGGTCGGTGTCGTTCCCCAGGTGAGTCCGGACCCCGGCGACGGCGTGCCGGGGGCTCCGACGGCGTGGTCGTTCCCGAGCGAGGGGGGAGTCTGGCCTGCAGGAGCATCGCCGGGCGATCGATCAGACTGCGGGGCTTCCGATCCCGGTTGTTCCGTTGCGCCGCCATCGTGTCCAGGAGACCGGGAGGATCGACCCCAAGCGCTGCGCCATCCGTAGTCACTCCGGGACTCTTCGCTACTCACATCCAACTCCAAGACCGTGGGGCACGGGCGCGCCCGCGCAGACAGTCCATCTTCCCGGGTGGGGTGTGGGGAGTCAAGGACCCCCACCAACGTCACGGTCGCTGTTCCACGTGGAACAGCGAACGGCCACAGTGGAACCAGCTCCCGTCTGACCGAACTGCAACGCCATCTGTTCCACGTGGAACATCTCTGAGTGCGTCAGGTGATCGGCGGAAGCATCCATGGCCAGTCTGTTCCACGTGGAACATGACCAATCTGGCCCGACCGTCAGAAGCGAGGTCGTTTGGCCGGAACTCCGACCGCCCGAGGGACATCCACCAGGCCGACCTCACACCGACACAACTCCCTGATCGTCGCGGTCGTGAAGTCGTGGGTCCGGCCCGGGACCAACCCGAGGACCGCAAGGCCCTCGGCCGGCCACCGGTCCTCGGAGCCCTTGGGTTCGCTGACGAAGAGGCGGGCATCGAGGCGAAGGAACGCAGCGACGCATTCGGCGGTCACCGCTGGGTTTCCGAACGACCGGGCGACGGCGACATCGAACTGCTCACGGAGTTGGGGGTCTCGGGCGAGCGTCTCTGCCCGACCGCCCACCACCGACACGGAGGCGCCAAGGTCCAGCTGCCGAACCGCATCACGAAGGAAGGCGACTCGACGCTCGTTGGCATCGAGCAACGTGAGTGACAGGTCGGGCCGATGAACGGCCACCACCAGCCCCGGCAGTCCGCCACCCGAGCCGAGATCCAGCACCTTCGCACCCGTTGCAACGGACTCGAGCACTTCGACGAACCCAGCGGCGTGTTCGACGTGAGCAGCGACATCGCCAGGACCGAGGAAGCCCAGCTCTCGGCTTCGTTCGAGCACCGCGGATAGATCGGCATGGGTCATGGCGGCAATCTATCGACTCCGAACGCGACGATGCCCCACCCGCCGGAGCGAATGGGGCATCGTGGAGTTCGTTCCCGGGCCGAACCGATGAGGTCAGGCGGGGCTGAGCACCACCCGGCGCACCGGGTCCTCACCCTCGGAGTGCGTCCGGAGATCGGTCGCCGTCTCGGCCACACGGTCGTGCACCAGCTTGCGTTCCCCGGCAAGGACCACATCGAGGACATGGGGCTGACCGGAGGTGCGGACCTTCTCGATGACCTCGTCGACCAGGACTTCGAGGTTCGGGCGCCGTGAGGCGCGGTAGCCGCCGATGTCGAGGCGGAACCGAGGCGTCGAGCCACCGGACGCGACGTGTTGCAGCCGGGTGCGGGTCAGCTCCTCGATGGCGGAGATGACGCCGCCGCGCGGACCGATCAGTCGGCCAAGACCGTCACCGACGAGTTCGGCGCTGAGATCGCCTTCCTCGTCGACCGTGATCGTGATGGTGGCCGTGGCACCGAAGCTGTCGAGGAGGCCTTGCAGGAAGGCCTCGGACTCGGTCGCGGCGATGTCGCTGGCGAGGCGGGGGCCGTTCTCCTCGCGAGGCGGACGCTCCTCACGCGGTGCACGCTCCTCACGCGGTGCACGGCCGTTGCCCGATGCCTTGGGCTCGCGAGGGGCCTTCTCAGCCTGCGGCTTCTTCTCAGCCGGAGCCGTGGCGTCGTTCGTCGACTCCGCCTTGTCCTTGCCCTTGGCCGGCCTGCGACGCCGATCGTCACGCGACGGCGGGGTCTTCGGACGAACGCGAGCACGAACCCGGGCCTGGCCCTTGGTACGGCCGAAGAGCCCTGGCTTGGGCTCCTCCAGGATCTCGAACTCCGTCTCCGGCTCGTCGACACCGAGCTGGTCGAGGAGCAGGTCCTTCGCCTCCTCGATCGTGCGCGCCGTGGTCTCTACCCATTCCATGTGGTCATCCTCTCTTGCTGTCGTCGAGCGAGCGGCTCCAGGCGGCTCGCTCCATCAGGTCGGTGTTACTTGCCGGAGCTGGGGCGGGTGCGCCCCGTGCCCCGAGGCTCGCCGGACTTGCGTCCGCCTTGGGTCGGGGCGGTACCGCTCGCCTTCCGTTGGACGGCCGCGCTCTTCGCGGACTTCGGGGCGGCCGGCTTGGCGCCGTTGCTCGCGGGCTTCTTGGCCGGCTTACCGTCGCCAGTGGTCACCTTCTCGGTGGACGTCGTCTCGACCGGCATCGATGCGTGATGGGGTCCGTACACCGCCCGGGTGATGTAGCCCTGCAGCCCGATTCGGCACAGTCCCTGCACGAAGTAGTAGAGGCCGAGACCAGCCGGAAGCGTGAACGAGAAGATCGGCAGCATGAAGGGCAGGAACTTCATGATCGCCTGCTGCTGGGGGTTGACCTGGGCGTTCGTGTTCCGGCCCTGGATCTGACGGTTCTGGATGATCTGGCTCACCAGCATGACGGCCACCAGAGCGAGGAAGGGGATCGCCGTCGTGATGCCGAGCTTGAGTGCGTCGAGCGGGCTGATCGACAGGTCGACACCCAGGAAGCTCATCTTGGTGGAGGAATGCAGCGCCTTGTACATCTCGCTGCCGGTGCTCAGGTGCTGAGGGCTGAAGACCTGATCGTGCAGCTTCCAGGGCTTGAACGGCGACTCGGTGGCGATCAGGCCGGCGACCCGGCCGATACCGCTGGCGCTGCCGCCGCTCCGGGTCCCGATGCCACGGAGCACCTGGTAGAGGATGATGAAGACCGGTGCCTGCATGAGGACCGGCACACAGCCACTGAGCGGGTTGATGCCGTTCTCCTTGTAGAACGCCATCATCTCGGTGTTGAGGCGCTCGCGGTCATCCTTGTACTGCGCCTGCAGCTTCTTGAGCTCCGGCTGATGACGCTGCATCTGCAGCATCGAACGGGTGCTCTTCAGGGTCAACGGGGCCGTCACCGTCATCACGATGATCGTGAGGATGATGATGGCGCCGCCGTAGCTGTTGGTGGCCTGGAAGAGCAGGCCGAGGAAGCCGGCGACCGCTTCGAAGAACCCTTCGAAGATGCTGGCGGCGAAGATTCCGAGGTTCATGAAATGCCTCTCGCGGGGGGGACGGGGTCGTATCCCTGGCCACCCCACGGATGGCAGCGGGCCAGACGACGGATCGACAGGAGGAGACCACGCAGTACGCCGTGGCTCGAGATCGATTCGAGCGCGTACGACGAACAACTGGGATCGAAACGACACGGCGAGGGCCGACCAGCGGTGAGATGCTGGTACAGGCGAATCGCAGCCAGGAAGGGCCGGGACGCCGGTGAGGTCGTGGTCACGATCCGCTCACCGCGGACGTTGGCCCGATCAGACGGTCAACATGAGCTTGAAGTTCACCAAAACTCAGTGAGGGTACGTCTGGTGACACGACGAACAGGTACCGCCCGGGACGAAGGTGTCCCGACCGATCCGCGGTGCGGAGGATCTCCCTCAGCTGCCGGCGGACCCGGTTCCTCACCACCGCGGATCCCACGGAGCGTCCGATCGCGAACGCGACGCGCGCGGCCGATCGACATGGGCCGGGCTGTGGGGGTCGTCATGGGTTGCCTGCCGGAGTCCCAGCGGGCCACTTCGCCGATACCGACCAGCATCTCTGAGGAGTTGGAACTCCCATCGATACGTGATCGAGTCGATCAAGCGCTGAGCTTGTGCCGACCCTTGAGCCGACGGGAGCGGATGACGTTGCGGCCGGCGCGGTCGGACATGCGCTGCCGGAAGCCGTGCTTCTTCGAACGGCGGCGGTTGTTGGGCTGGAACGTGCGCTTCACGGTGTTCTCCTGCAGGGGTCGCGGTCTGTCCGCTGTGGCGAGTCGTCGCCGACTGTCGTTGCATCAACCTGCGTTGCAGCAACAGAGCGGGCCGCGTTGTCGAGGCGATGGTCGCCCCGACACGGATACCACGAATGATACGGGCACGAACGAACGCGGGGCAACTGCGCCACGGCCAGGCCGGCACCGGACGATCGTCGCCGACGTCCCAGATTGAACCAGAACAGCGACGTGATAGGGTTCGCGGCCCGACTGCGGGTGGTTTCCCAGCAGAGGCGAACATTCATCATCGCCGGACGGACCCGCCGCTCGACGTTTTCCACAGCTGTGGATGCCACTGTGGATGGTGAAAGGGTGGATCTAGCGTGACTGTTGTGAATCCGGCGGAAATCCTGTGGACAGCCGCCGGTCGCATTCTCAACGATCAGGTCTCCGACGGCGTCTGGATGGCGTACTTCGCGGACACGTCCGGCCTGTACCTCGACGAGAACTGCCTCACCATATCCGTTCCCAACGCGATCGTGAGGGACCGCATCGAGCAGCGCTACCGCGAGCTCGTGCTCTCGGCCATCTCCGACGCCGGTCATCCCAGCCTGGGTCTCGAACTCCGGGTCAACGACCCCGAACCTGCCATCAGCAACAGCGAATTCGACGTCGACTTGTCGTCCTTGGCCGCCGATGCCATCGGGGCGCCGCCGACCCCTGAACCGACCCCCGGCCCCGATCCTCAGGCCAGCCCTGCGGCCGCCGGCGACACGTCAGCGCACCGCGAGCGCCCCAACAACCTCAACACGAAGTACTCGTTCGAGTCGTTCGTCACCGGGCCGTCCAACCGCTTCGCCCAGGCCGCGGCGTTGTCCGTCGCCGAAACGCCCGCACGCTCCTACAACCCGCTGTTCGTCTACGGCTCCGCGGGACTGGGCAAGACGCACCTCCTCCAGGCGATCGCCCACTACGTCAACAAGAACTACCCGTCCTACCGCGTGCGGTACATCTCCACCGAGACGCTCCTCAACGAGTTCATCGACGCGATCCGCAACAACAAGCAGGCCGAGTTCAAGCGGCGGTACCGCGAGATCGACGTGCTCCTCGTCGACGACGTGCAGTTCATGGAAGGGAAGGAACAGCTCCAGGAGGAGTTCTTCCACACCTTCAACACGCTGCACGAGGCCAACCGGCAGATCGTGCTCAGCTCCGACCGCCCACCCGACGCGGTCGCCACCCTCGAAGACCGGCTCCGCAGCCGCTTCAAGATGGGTTTGGTCACCGACATCCAGCCACCCGACTTCGAGACCCGGTTGGCGATCCTCCGCAAGAAGGCGGAGCAGGGCAACACGCCGATCCCCAACTCGGTGCTCGAGTTCATCGTCACCCACGTCACGAACAACATCCGCGAACTCGAAGGTGCCCTCAACCGGGTCACCGCCTACGCCTCGCTCAACCAGACCGAACTCACGATCGAGGACGCCGAACGCGTGCTCGGCGACATCGTCAAGTCCGGTAAGCGGCAGGTCACGCCGACACTGATCCTCGAGACGACGGCCGCCCGCTTCAACTTCACGGTCAAGGAGCTCCAGGCGCAGGACCGGCGACGTCCGCTCGTCATGGCCCGGCAGATCGCCATGTACCTGTTCCGGGAGTTGACCGATCTCAGCTACCCCGAGATCGCCAAGGAGTTCGGTGGCCGCGACCACACGACGATCATCTACGGCTGCGACAAGATCAAGGCGCTCATGAAGGAGCGTCACTCCGTGTACGACGATGTCACCACCCTGATCCACGAGATCAAGAGCGGCTGACCTCGAAGCACACGTTCCGACCGAACGTACGCGGTGAACAACGTGCGAACAAGCGGTGGACAACCCGGGGACAGTCGAGAGCCGGTCCCCAGCACCCCGTGAAATTACAGACCTGTCTGGGGAGGAACTCGGACAGGCACTGGAAGAAGGACTCCCGAGATTTCGGGGCTCCGGCTAGGTTCTCCCCAATCCACAGGCCCTACTACTACTAGAGCCTGGTGATACACATCGAAGGTAGAAAGAGGCAGCAACGTGAAATTCCGCTGTGAACGCGACGTCCTCGTGGACGGACTCGCAACCGCAGGACGCGCCGTGTCGAGTCGTGGTGGCGCTCTCCCGGTCCTGTCGGGCCTTCGCGTGCACCTCGAAGGCGATCAGCTGCGCCTCACCGGCAGCGATCTCGATCTGACGATCACGGTCGACCTCATGGTCGCCGGTGACACCGACGGCGAGATCGTCATCCCGGCCAAACTGGCGCTCGACATCGTCAAGGCGCTCGAGCCCGGGGCCGTGCTGATCGAGACCGAAGGCGACGAGGCCAAGATCAGCGGCGGCAGGTCGGAGTTCTCGGTCAACCTGATCCCCGCCGAGGAGTTCCCCCAGCTGAGTGCCCCCGCTGCGGATTCGGTGACGCTCAGCGCCGCCGAGTTCTCCGAGGGTCTGCGCCAGGTGGTGTCCGCCGCATCGACCGATGACTCCCGGCCGATCCTGACCGGTGTGTTGCTGGCTGCTGAGGGCACCGGTCTCCGCCTCGTGTCGACCGATTCGTACCGACTCGCCGTCCGCGACCTGCCCGGCGCCACCGTCCTCGACGAGGGCCAGACGGTGCTGGTGCCGTCGCGGGCGCTCAACGAGGTCGTGCGGGCCCTGGGCTCCGCCGACTCGCTCACCCTGGTGCTGGGCGAGCGTGAAGCGTCGTTCGTGATCGACGGCATCCGTCTCACCACCCGGCTGATCGACGGCGACTTCCCGAACTACCGCGGGTTGATCCCCCAGAGCCAGCCCAATCGACTCACCATCGGTCGTGCCCCGCTCATCGACGCCGTGCGTCGCGTGAAGCTCATGGCCCGGGAGGCCACGCCCGTTCGGCTCACGATGCGCGACGGCAGCGTGGAGCTGGTCGCCATCACCCAGGACATCGGCCAGGCGCACGAGGAACTCGACGCCACCTACACCGGCACCGAGCTGACCGTGGCGTTCAACCCCGAGTACCTCCTCACGGGCCTCGAGGTCACCCCCGGTGACGAGATCTCCCTCGAGACGGTCGACTCGTTGAAGCCGGCGTTGTTGCGCTCCACCGAGAACGCCAACTTCCTGTATCTCCTGATGCCCGTGCGGGTGTCGTAGTTGGGGGCGAACCCCTTCGACGCGCCTTGATCTGCGTCCGGCACCTCAGCCTGCGCGACTTCCGGTCGTACAAGGAACTGGAGCTCGACTTCTCGCCGGGGCTCACCGCGGTGGTCGGCGAGAACGGCAACGGCAAGACCAACCTGATCGAGTCGATCGGCTTCATGGCGCGGCTCGCGTCGTTCCGTGGCGCGCCGAACGACGCGCTGATCCGTGTTGGTGCTGATCAGTTGGTCGTGCGGTCCGACATCGTGGCCGGCGATCGTGAGGTGTTGATCGAGGTCGAACTCCCGCGCCAGGGCCGACTCCCGCGCCCAGGTCAACAAGCAGAAGCTGGTCCGGCGCGGTGACCTCGCCGAGGTGCTGACGACCACGGTGTTCTCGCCGGACGATCTCGAGATCGTGAAGGGCGGGCCGGCCGGTCGCCGGGACTATCTCGACGATCTGCTCATCGACCTCCATCCGAAGAACGACGCGGCGTGCGCCGACTTCGCCAAGGTGCTGAAGCAGCGCAACGCCTTGCTCAAGCAGATGGGCGGCCGGCGATCCCTGGAGGCCGAGGTGACCCTCGACGTGTGGGACCAGCGACTCGCCGATCTCGGTGAACGGATGGCGGTGTTGCGGTCCAAGCTCGTCGACCAGCTGTTGCCGCTGGTCGCCGAGTCCTACGTGACGGTCGCGGGTCCCGAGGCCGGCGGTGACGTCGGCCTCGCCTACCAGGCACCCTGGCGCGACGCCGGCCTGGCCGCAGCGCTGGCGGCCAGTCGGGACGACGACATCCGCCGCGGTGTCTCGACGGTGGGGCCCCACCGTGACGACCTCGACGTGACGATCGCGTCGATGCCGGTGCGGACCCACGCGTCGCAGGGCGAGCAGCGCTCGATGGTGTTGGCGCTGCGCCTGGGGGCGCACCGCCTCGTGACGTTGGCACGGGGCGAGGCGCCGGTGCTGCTCCTCGACGACGTGTTCTCCGAGCTCGACGATCGTCGGAGCGTCGCCTTGCTCGAGAGCCTCCCCGACGGGCAGAAGATCCTGACGACCGCGACCGGCCTGCCGCCCGGAGCGGTCGCCGATGTCGTGATCAACATCTCCGACTCCCGGGCTAGCCTCGCCTGATGGCTGGTCCCGATCGTTCCGCAGCGCCGATCGCCGCGAGTATCGACCTCCTCCGACGTCAGTTCGGGCTCGGTCGTCCCGACAGTCTCGCCACACTCGAGGCCCAGTGGCCGGAGCTGGCCGGCGAGAAGGTCTCTACTCGTTCCAAGGTCATCGACCTGCGCCAGGGAACGCTCACCGTCGACGCCTACGATCCCGCCACCGCCGAGGTCCTCAACTGGTCCAAGCAGCGGCTGTTGGGGGCCGTTCAGGCGTCCTGCCCAGGCGAGAAGATCATCGACATCAGCGTGCGCGTGCGGCGTGCCGAGCGGGCCCCGAACCGCTGATCCGACCCCCTCGATGATGGTAAGATCCATCCGTGCAATTTGAATCCGGTAACGCCCGTTCCTCCGGGCGTTCGGCACCGTCGTTCCGGCCCCCGGCACGATGAACGACTTACGTGAGCAGCCCGGATTCCCCGCAGATTCTCTTGTCCGAAAGGGCGCGTCGTGACTCAGGAAGAAGGCTCCTACGGAGCTGACCAGATTCAGGTCCTGGAGGGCCTGGAGGCCGTCCGGAAGCGTCCGGGCATGTACATCGGGTCGACTGGTCCGGCCGGTCTGCACCACATGGTCTACGAGGTGGTCGACAACTCCGTCGACGAGGCGATGGCCGGTCACTGCACTCGCATCGACGTCCGGCTCCTGCAGGGCGACGACGGCGACGGGTGTGAGGTCGTCGACGATGGCCGTGGCATCCCGGTCGACAAGATGTCGGGCCAGGACAACATGTCCGCCGCCGAGGTCGTGATGATGGTCCTCCACGCTGGCGGCAAGTTCGGCGGCGGTGGCTACAAGGTCTCCGGCGGTCTCCACGGGGTGGGCATCTCGGTGGTCAACGCGCTGTCCAAGCGCGTCGAGGTCGAGATCGACCGCGACGGCACCCGCCACGCGATGAAGTTCGCCGAAGGCGGCAAACTCATCGAGCCCTTGCACGAGACCGGCCCATCACCCGACGGTCGCACCGGTACCACCGTGCGGTTCTGGCCCGACGGCGAGGTCTTCGACGAGACCCACTTCCGCGCCCAGACGCTGATCGAACGATTCCAGATGATGGCGTTCCTCAACGCCGGGCTCGAGATCACGTTCACCGACGACCGTCCAGACGGCCACGACGCGGTGCAGTACCGCTACGACGGCGGCATCCGCGACTTCGTGCGTCATGTCAACGCGTCGAAAGAGGCGTTGTTCAGCGACGTCGGGTACTTCCAGCAGGTCGAGGAGACCATGGAAGTCGAGATCGCCTTCCAGTGGAACACGGGCTACAACACCGACGGCATCCACTCCTTCGCCAACGGCATCACGACCATCGAGGGCGGTATGCATGAGGAGGGCTTCAAGAAGTCCCTCACCAACTCGGTCAACAAGTACGCGAAGGACAAGGGTCTCCTCAAGGCAAGCGACGCCAACCTCCAGGGCGAGGACATCCGTGAGGGCATGACCGCAATCATCTCGGTCAAGCTCCAGGACCCACAGTTCGAGGGCCAGACCAAGGGCAAGCTCGGCAACGTCCCCATGCGGTCACTCGTCGAGAAGGCGACCAACGAACGCCTCGCCGAGTGGCTCGAGGAGCACCCCTCGGAAGGCAAGCGCATCGTGCAGAAGGCGCTGCAGGCATCGCGCGCCCGTGAGGCTGCCCGCAACGCCCGGGAGGCGACCCGCCGCAAGTCGGCGCTCGACGGCGCCGGGCTCCCCGGCAAACTCGCTGACTGCTCGTCGAACGAACCGCGGGAGTGCGAGGTCTACATCGTCGAGGGCAACTCGGCCGGTGGTTCGGCCAAGGACGCCCGCAACCCGGTCACCATGGCGATCCTGCCGATCCGCGGCAAGATCCTCAATGTCGAACGCGCCCGCATCGACAAGATGATGAAGAACACCGAGGTCACCACGCTGATCCAGGCGATCGGTGGGGGCATCGGCGAGGAGTTCGACGTCGAGAAGGTGCGCTACCACAAGGTCGTCATCCTGTGTGACGCCGACGTCGATGGCAGCCACATCCGCACCCTGCTGCTCACCTTCCTCTTCCGTCAGATGCGTCCTCTCGTGGAGGCCGGCTTCGTGTACATCGCGCAGCCGCCGCTGTACTCGACCAAGGTCGGCCGCGACACGATCTACCTGAAGGACGACGTGGCAAAGGCCGCCTTCCTGGCCGATCGCCCGAACCACAAGGAAGAGTTCGCCCGACTGAAGGGCCTCGGCGAGATGGATGCCGACGAGCTGTGGGCCACGACGATGGACCCGGCCCGACGCACGCTGCTCCAGGTCAACCTCGAACAGGCGGCGATCGCCGACGAGGTGTGCTCGATCCTCATGGGCGAGGACGTCGAGAGTCGCAAGCACTTCATCCAGACCAACGCCCGCGACGTGCGCTTCCTGGACATCTAGAGGACGACCATGGCTGACGACAACACCAACGACACCCCGCCCGACGACGGCCCCTCCACCCCTTCCGGCGGCGATGCTCCCGCGTCGGCGGAGACCGCCGCTCTCTCGCCCGCCGATCTCCCCGGCGTGACCTACGGCTCGATCGAGCCGATCGAGATCCAAACCGAGATGGAGCAGTCGTTCCTCGACTACGCCATGTCGGTCATCGTGAGCCGTGCCCTGCCCGACGTCCGCGACGGGCTCAAGCCGGTGCACCGCCGCATCTTCTGGGCGATGCACGAGGGCGGCCTCCGACCGGACCGTCCGCACAAGAAGTGCGCGACCGTCGTCGGCGACGTGTTGGGCAAGTACCACCCTCACGGTGATCAGTCGGTGTACTTCGCCCTCGTTCGCATGGGCCAGGACTTCTCGGTCCGTCACGTGCTCGTCGACAAGCACGGCAACTTCGGCTCACCGTCGGACGAGCCGGCCGCGTACCGCTATACCGAGTGCCGTCTCTCGCCGTTGGCGATGCACCTCCTCGCCAACATCGACGAGGACACCGTCGACATGACGGCCAACTTCGACGGTTCCACCGAGGAGCCGACGGTGCTCCCGTCACGGTTCCCGAACCTGCTGGTCAACGGCAGCCAGGGCATCGCGGTCGGCATGGCCACCAACATCCCGACGCACAACCTCGGTGAGGTCGTCGACGCCGCTCTGCACCTCCTCGAGAACCCTGAGGCAACGGTCGACGACCTCATGCAGTTCGTGAAGGGCCCCGACTTCCCGACCGGCGGCCACATCATGGGTCGCGCCGGCATTCTCGACGCCTACCGCACCGGTCGCGGCTCGGTGAAGATGCGCGCCAAGGCCGAGATCGTGGAGGGGCCTCGCGGCGAGCAGATCGTCGTGACCGAGATCCCGTACCAGACGTCGGTCGAGGCCATCGAGCAGAAGGCCGCCGAGCTGGTCAACGCCCGGGAGATCGAGGGCATCCGCGCCATCCGGAACGGTTCGGCGAAGGGCAAGATCGAGCTGGTCTTCGAGTTGAAGCGCGACGCGCCGGCGCTCGTGATCCTCAACAACCTCTACAAGCACACGCCGATGCAGTCGAGCTTCCCCGTCAACATGGTGGCACTCGTCGACGGTGTGCCCCGCACCCTGAGCCTCCGCGACATGCTCGTGCACTACCTCGTGCACCAGCGCGAGGTCATCCGCCGCCGTTCCGAGTACCGCCTCGACAAGGCGCAGCGTCGAGCCCACATCGTCGAGGGCCTGATCAAGGCGCTCGACATGATCGACGCGATCATCGCCGCGATCCGCGCGTCCGAGGACAAGGCTGCCGCACGCGACGCCCTGCGGAACACCCCGTTCGAGTTCAGCGAGGAGCAGGCCGAGTACATCCTCGACATGCAGCTCAGCCAGCTGACACGTCTTGGTCGCGCCCGCCTCGAGGAAGAGCTCGCGAAGCTCCGTGAGACGATCGCCGAGCTCGAGGCGATCCTGGGCGACGACGCCAAGTTGCGTGAGGTCATCGCTACCGAGATGACGGCCATCCGCGACGAGTTCGCGAACCCCCGCCGATCGCCGATCGAGTTCGATCCGGGTGACCTCGACATCGAGGACCTCATCGACGACGAGGAGATCGTGGTCATGATGACCGCGAGCGGCTACATCAAGACCGTGTCCGCCGACGCGTTCCGCACGCAGGGTCGCGGTGGTCGCGGTGTCGCCGGCACGAAGTTGAAGGACGACGACTACGTCACCGACATCATCCACTCGAGCGTGCACGCATACCTGTTGTTCTTCTCGAACAAGGGTCGTGTGTACCGGCTGAAGTCGTACCAGATCCCGATGATGGAGCGGACGGCTCGGGGCACTGCGCTCGTCAACCTGCTGCAGCTGCAGCCCGACGAACGCATTCAGGCGGTCATCGACACCCGCGACTACGAGACCAACCGGTACCTGTTCTTCGTGACCCGCAACGGGGTCGGCAAGAAGACGCTGTTCAACGCGTACGACTCCTCGCGACAGGCCGGTCTCATCGCGATCAACCTGCGTGAGGACGACGAGTTGGTCCGGGTGCTGCCGGCGAACGACGGCGACGAGATCATGGTCGTGACGCAGATGGGCCGAGGCATCCGATTCGCCGAGGGCGACGTCCGGCCGATGGGCCGCGACGCCACGGGTGTGCGAGCCATGAGGCTCCGCGACGGCGACCGGGTGGTGTCGGCCGACGTCGTCGCCGACGATCACATGCTGTTGATGATCACCGACGGCGGGTACGGCAAGCGAACCGACCCGGCGCAGTTCCGGCGGCTCAACCGAGGGGCGCAGGGCATCCGCGCCATGGGGTTGCATTCCGACAAGGGCAAGGTCGTCTCGGCACTCATGGTGGCGCCGGAGGACCAACTCTTCCTGATCGCCGATTCCGGCGTGACGATCCGGGTGCCGGTCAGTGGCATCTCCGAGCAGGGTCGCGACGCGACCGGCGTCCGCGTCATGAACCTCGACGACGAAACGCACGTGGTGGCGGTCGCTCGGGTGCTGCAGAGCGACGAGGACGAGGAACTCGACGGTGACGAGGGCGCTGTCCTCGAGGTCGAGGGCGTCGACGCCGACGTCGTCGGGACCGCCGACGACAGCGACGCGTGACCCGCAGTCGGGGCGCCGCAGGCCAGTCCACCGTCCTGGTCCTCGCGGTGCTCCTCGTCGTCGCGGCCGTCGCGCTCGCGCTCGTCGGGCTGGGTGCCGAGGGGGTGCAGCGTGGTCGGCTCCAGGCCATTGCCGACGTCACCGCCCTCGCCGCGGCACACGGTCGAGACGTCGGTGAGACGGTCGCGGCGCGTAATGGCGTCGACCTGGTCGATCTCCGTGAGGCGACGGACGGCAGCGTTACGGTGACCGTCGCTCGTGACGGGCGTCGGGCCACGGCGTCGGCCACGACCTGAGTCTGCGTGCTGTGCACCGTCGGTGGCAGGGTGTTCGCGGCCTCGGTGGTTAGGATCGTTGTCCGTGAGTGTCCCCCAGACCGACCCTGCTCCCCGCCGACCGCCCCAAGAGGGAACGGGGCCGGTGACGGCCATCGACGTGAAGCCGGCATCGGAACTCGCCCGCTCCAACGTGTCCCGATCGCGGTCGCCGCAGACGGTGGCCCGACGCAACGTGCTCGGGCGCAAGCAACGGTTCGAGGCCCGGCGTGTGCGACGCATCATCCGCCACGTCGATCCGTGGTCGATGCTCAAGCTGTCGCTCGTCTTCTTCATCTGCGTGTGGGTCATGTTCATGGTGGCGGTCGTGATCATCTGGTCGATCGCCCAGAGTTCGGGCACGGTCGAGAAGATCGAGAGCTTCGTGAGCGATCTCGGCGTGACCGGTTGGAAGCTCAACGGCACGTTCGTCTTCCGCCAGTACGGGCTGTTCGGTCTGGTGATGGTGTTCGCGTGCACCACCGCCAGCGTCGTGTCCACGATCATCTTCAACCTGATCTCCGACCTCGTCGGCGGCATCTGGATCAGCGTCATCGAGGAAGAGACCTCGCGTCCCGTCTCGAGCTGAGCCGTATCAACTAGCCCCCTCGAGCGGGTGTCCTGTATCGTCTCGAACCGCTCGGGGCTATAGCTCAGTCGGTTAGAGCGCACCCCTGATAAGGGTGAGGTCGCTGGTTCGATTCCAGCTAGCCCCACGACACACACCGGGTCCCGAGGCGAGGGGAGAGTTCGTTGCGAGCATTCCGCCGGGCCATCATCGCACTCGGGATCGGCGGTCTCGGAGCGATCGTCGTGCGTCTTCGTGGTTCGAGCGGCACGCCGACCCAGGCGGGTGGATGGCGGGAGCTGTCGGGCGACGAGCTTCGGTGATCCAGATGCGTGTCGGAGTGATCGGGACCGGACTGGTCGGTCGGCGCGCCGCCCGTGAGTTGGTGGGCCTGCCCGAGGTGGGTTCGGTCGTCCTGCTCACCGGCACGACCAAGGAGCGCGCCCGCCTCGCGGAGTCGTTGGGATCCAAGGCTGCGGCTGGGCCGTCCGAGACGGTCGACGCCGACAGCCTGACGGCGTCCGAGGTCGACACGGTGGTGCTGTGCGGCCTCGACGAGGACCAGCCGGACCTCGCCCGGCTCGCTCTCGGTGTCGGCTGCCACGTGGTCAGCGTGGCCGACTCCGTCGAAACGGTCGACACGCTGTTCGGTATGGACGATTTCGCCCGCGAGGTCGATCGCTCCGTCGTCGTCGGCGCCAACATGTCGCCGGGGTGGAGCACCGTGCTCGCTTGGCATGCGTCGACGCTGCTCGACGAGATCGACGAGGTGTCGATCGCTGTCACCGGTAGCGCCGGCCCCGCGTGTCATGAGCGCCGCGCCAAGGCGTCGCGGACCGACACCCAGGAATGGCGCGACGACGGGTGGGTGGAGTGTGCGGCGCGGTCCGCGCCCGAGCTCGTGTGGTTCCCCGACCCCCTCGGAGCAGTCGACTGCGCCCGTGGCGACCTCAGCGAGGCAGTGCTCCTCCGTCGCCTGCTGCCGGAGGTCCCTCAGATCGCCGTGAAGATGGGTCGGCCGACCGCGCACCCGATTCCGCAACGGGTACGACGGCTCGGGCGACGTCCCGCACCGCAGGAGGCAGGCGGTGTCCGCGTTGCTGTGTCGGGTCGGACAGTCGGCCAGTCGTCGACGGTGGTGTACGGCCTCCTGTCGCCCCCCGCTGCGAGCACGGCGGTCCTGGCCGCGCTGGCGACACGAGCCGTGCACACGGCTCCTGCCGGCGTCCGGGGGGTCGCCGAGGTCCTCGATCCGGTCGAAACGCTCCGGGCTGCGGCCGAGCGGGGTGTGCGAGGCCTGGTCTACGAGGGAATTGATTGACCTGATACTTCAGGCCGGGGCCTCCTCCGCCGATAGGACAACACAACTTCATGGGACGTGTTTCGACGGGTCGTCTGCTCCAGGAATCTGGGGCGAGCGGACGGACTCGTCGGCCGGTCTGACTTTTTTCTGAGATTTCGCTCAAGGTTTCGCGCGCCCGCGTCGATACCTCTGAAGCTGGTTTGCGGAGGAGAGAAAACAACCCATGACTACCGTTCAGGCGAACACGGTTCGGATCAACGAGGCTCACACCAACGAGTCCGAGTCGATCACCCGTCTCATCGAGGACAACCTGGAGCTGGTGAACCACATCGTGTTCCAGGTGGCGATCCACTTCCCCCGTCACGTCGACCGGGACGATCTGGCCCGCGCCGGAGCGCTCGGCCTGGTCGAGGCGGCGAAGCGGTTCGACGAGGCCAAGGGTGTCCCGTTCCAGCGGTTCGCTGCCCAGCGCATCCGCGGAGCGATCATCGACGCCGTCCGTGCCGCCGACTGGGCGCCCCGTTCGGTCCGGAGCCTGTCCCGCAAGCTCGAAGCCACCGAGCAGCGCCTCGCCTCGCACCTGGGCCGTGTCCCTCACATCGGCGAGGTGGCCGACGAGCTGGGTCTCAGCCGCGATGAGCTGCATCGTCTGCGGGACCGCTTGTTCCGCTCCGTGATCCTCGCCTTCGATCACCTGGTGACCGACAGCCCCGACGAGGAACTGACCCTGGTCGACGTGATCGAGGACGTCCACTCCATCGAGCCGTGTCACGAGCTCGAGAAGCGGGAGCTGCACGCCTACCTCCGCGACGCCATCGCCCTCCTGCCGGAGCGGCAGCGACTGGTGATCGTCGGGTACTTCCTGCAGGACCGCACGTCGCAGGACCTGGCCCGCTTCCTCGGTGTCACCGAGTCACGTGTCTCCCAGATGCGCACCGAGGCCCTCGAGGCGCTCAAGCGTGGCATCGAGGCGCAGTACGGCGGCGGTGACGACACCGACGACGACCTCAGTGGTCGTCAGCTGAAGCGTCGTGCCCAGTTCGCCGAAGCGATCGGTGAGCGCCAGAACTGGAAGGACCGTGTCGGTGACGCCGAGACGCTCGACAGCGGTCGGGTCCTCATGGAGCTGCTCGCGGTCTGACGTACCGGTTCGAGGGAGCGCTCAGCCGTTGAGGGCCGTGACCACCTGGTCGTGCACGTGACCGTTGGTCGCGATGCAGCTGGTGAACTCGACCCCCGTAGCGCCGTCGACGCGTGACATCGTGCCGCCGGCCTCGGGGATGATCACGAGGCACGGTGCGATGTCCCAGAAGTTGATGGCCGGGTCGACCATGACCTCGATGCGGCCGGACGCCACGAGCAGGTAGCCGTAGCCGTCACCCCACGTGCGCATCTGGAGTCCGCTCTGGCGGGCCCGGTTGAGCATGTCGACGTCCCAGTAATCGAACCCCGACGTGCTGAGCACACTGCCCGCGAGGTCGGCCTTGCTCGACACGCGGCACGGGATGTCGTTGAGGAAGCAGCCGAGGCCGCGGCCGGCCCACACCATCTCACCGATGGCCGGCACGTTGATCACGCCGACGGCCGGACCGTGTTCGTCCTCGAGGTACAGCAGGTTGGAGTAGAGGGCGACGCCATGCGTGAAGGCTTCGGTGCCGTCGATCGGGTCGATGACCCAGCGGCGGCCGCTCGTGCCGGGTTTCTCGCCCTCCTCTTCGCCGAGGATCGCGTCGTCGGGGAACCGGGCACCGATGAGGCGCCGCATCAGCGATTCGGCTCCTTGATCGGCGAGCGTCACCGGCGAGCCATCGGCCTTGCGAATGATCTCGAGCTCGGCGGCGCGGAAGTGGGTCATCGTGAACTCGCCGGCCTGGCGAACCACGTCGACAGCGAACTCGAGATCTGAGGTGAGAGCGGCCTGGGTCATGGGGTCCATTGTCGCTCACCCGACGACGGGTCCTCGACCTCGGTCCCTGGTGCATCGCTGCTCGGGGTGGCGCGTCGATGGGCGCTCCGACCCAATCGCGTCCGTGCGCCTCATCTCCGGTTCGCGACGGTCGATAGGTGTTCTCGGTGAGCGATCCGGAGCGATCGACGGCGACCAATGGGCAGATGTGGGGTGGTGAGGTGACCTTCCTGAAGACGACGTGCGACCAGTGCGGCGAGATCGAACTGCCGGTCGACCGGGTCGTGCTGCGGATCTGCGAGAACGAGGACAGCGGTGTCTGCGTGATCCGGTGTCCCAGTTGCGGCAACCGTTTCGTGAAAGAAGCGAACGACGCCATGATCGTGATGCTGCTCGCGGTCGGTATCGAGGTGTCGATGTGGACGGCCGCCGTGACCGGACCGGTCGACGACGGCCTACCGGCCATCACCCACGACGACCTCGTGACCTTCCGCCGCCACCTCGGCGAGGATTCCGAACTGCTGCGTCACCTCGAGGCAATCTGATCGTCGAATCCTGATGGATTCCGTAATCCTGACTTGTTTGGTCGGGTATCGGGGCGTATCCTGGAACTGTGAGTACGTCACGACTGTTCTCCTTTCCCGATCCGGTCAACGAGGTCTCGGCACGCTTGGTGGCGGCCGGAGTGGTCCTCATGGCGGCGATCATCCTCTTCGTCGGCCAGACCTGGCTCGTCGCGGTCCTCGCCTACGGGTTCGTGGCCCGGGTGCTCACCGGTCCCACGCTCAGCCCGCTCGGTCGTGTCGTGACCGATGTGATCACGCCGCGCCTCCCGCTCGCCGCTCGGCCCACTGCCGGGCCGCCCAAGCGTTTTGCGCAGGGCATCGGCGCCACCCTCTCGACGGCGGCCGCAATAGCGCACTTCGGGTTCGGTTCGGCGACGGTCGCCAACGTGCTGGTCGCCATGATCCTGGTGGCTGCCAGCCTGGAAGCGTTCGTCGGATTCTGCCTCGGGTGCACCATCTTCCGTGGCCTGATGCGTCTCGGAGTCATCCCCGAGACCGTCTGCGAAGCCTGCAACAACTTGCAGCTCCGACACGCCTGAGAATTTCCGACGCAACGTCGTCCGGGCGGGTTTCGCGCCGCCTCCCCGCTAGCCTCATCGTGATGTTGTTGTTGTCGAGCGGCGGGGGCGCGCCATGAAGATCGCGGCCATCCAGCACGACATCGTGTGGAAGGACGCAGCTGCGACCCACGATCACGTCGATCCGCTCATCGAACTGGCAGCCCGGTCCGGGGCATCGTTGATCGTCCTCTCGGAGATGTTCTCGACCGGGTTCTCGACGGTCGCCGCCGACATCGCCCAGGCCGAGGACGGCCCGACGACCGAGTTCGTTCGGCAGCGAGCGGCGTCGCACGGTGTGTGGATCACCGGTTCGATCGCCGTCGTCGATGGAGCGACCGGTGAGGCCCGCAATCGGTTCACGGCTGCCGGTCCCGACGGACAGCTCGTGACCTACGACAAGCGGCATCCCTTCACCTATGCGGGCGAGCACCTCGAGTTCGTACCCGGAGACGACCTCGTCTCCTTCGAGGTGGAGGGTCTTCGGGTCACCCCCTTCGTCTGTTACGACCTCCGCTTCGCCGACGACTTCTGGGCCCGTGGACCCGACACCGACCTGTTCCTGGTCGTCGCCAACTGGCCGGCGGCCCGACGTCGGCACTGGTCATCCCTCCTTGTCGCGCGTGCCATCGAGAACCAGTGCTTCGTCGCCGGCGTCAACCGCGTCGGCACCGCCGACGGGCTCGACTACACGGGCGATTCAGCCATCATCGATCCGCTGGGCGAGGTTCTGGTTTCGGCCGCCGGCGTCGAGACGGTGCTGGTGGCGGACGTCGACGCCGGGGTCGTCGCGGGGGTGCGATCTCGATTCCCGTTCCTGCAGGACCGGCGATGATCACCAAGCTGCTCGAAGGAATTCGTCGTCGCGGTCGCGGTCGTTCCGCTCCGGTCGCGCCGACCGACCTCGCGGTCGAGTACGCACCCCGTGCCGACGGCCAGCCCGACCCGGGCGAGGTGGTGTGGACGTGGGTGCCCTTCGAGGACGACCCGAGCCAGGGGAAGGATCGGCCCGTTGTCGTCCTGGGCCGCATCGGCACCCAGCTCGCCGCGGTGGCCCTGACCTCGAAGGATCACGGCCCGCCGGATGAGCGCGTTGCCGTCGGGACCGGAGCATGGGACCCGCAGCTCCGACCCAGCTACGCCAAGATCGACCGGATCCTGACCGTCGACCCTCACCGGGTGCGCCGCGAGGGGTCGGCGTTCGACCGTGGGCAATTCGACCGTCTGGTGCAGGTCGTTCGCAGGCAGCACCCTGACGTGGTGATCATCGCTCCTCCTCGTTCCGGCATGTCGACGAACTCGAAACGATGAGCGAGGGAGATCCCGTCCCGCCGGGAGCACTCTTCGTGCCCCCCGCCGTCGCGCCCGCCGAGGACGAGGCGGAGCAGACGTCCCGCCGTCGTCGAAGTGTCGTGTCGTCCTCGCAGAGGATCGTCCTGACCTCCATGGTGGGCGGAGCTGCGATCCTCGGGACGTTGAGCCCCGGTGCTCCGACGGGACACGACGTCGTCGACGCGGTCTACCGGGCTGTCTTCGTCGCAGTTCTCGCCCTCGCTGCCTCGCGGGCGCGGCGGTGGAGTGTGATCATCGGCGCCGCCATCGCGACGGCGGCGTCGGTGGGCTTCGGTCTCATTTTCGCCGGGGCGGCGCTGCTGATGGCCGTCTTCTTGGTCGGTCGCGACCTTCGCAACCGGGTGTACGGCACGTGCGTGGGTGCGTTCATCGGGATGGCCTGCCTCCGTCTCGACGTCGACTGGTTCCTGGGCGCACCGGCGGTGCTCGCCATCATCGCGTCCGGTCTCGTCATGTGGTCGGGGTATCGGGTGAGCCGGCGGAGGACCCGACGTGTGATCCGATGGGCGGTGGCCGTTGTGGCCCTCGTCATGGTCGTGGGTGTCGGAATGGCGGTGTACGAGGCGCTCGCCTTCTCCTCCTCGCTCGAGAAGGCGGTGGGAGCGACCACCGACGGGGTGTCATCGCTCCAGTCCGGCTCGACCGAGGCAGCTGCCGAGCAGTTCGAGGGGGCGAAGGATCGGTTTCGCGACGTCGCTGACTCGTCGTGGGCGTGGTGGCTGTTCCCGGCGCGAATGGTGCCCGTCGTCGGCCACAACATCGAAGCGGTCACGGTCCTGTCCGAGGCAGGCGCCTCGCTCACGGGAGCGGCGGGGCGGATCTCAGCCGAGGTCGATTACACCGCGTTGCGCCGCGAGGGCGGTGGCGTCGATCTCGGCCTGCTGGCGACCTTCCGAGGCCCGGTGCTCGACGCTGCATCCCGGCTCCGGACAGCGATCGACGACGTCGAGGAGATTCGCTCTCCGTGGATCGTGGGGCTCTTGTCGGAGCGGATCGACGAGTTCGAGGCGAAGGTCGAGGAGTTCCGCGGTCAGACCGATCTCGCTGCAGCAGCTGTCGAGTTCGGACCTGCGCTGTTCGGCGGGCAGGGCGAACGCCACTATCTCGTTTTGCTCGGCAATCCGGCCGAAGCGCGCGATCTCGGAGGGCACATCGGCAACTGGGCTGAACTGAGAATGCTCGATGGCAGGCCAGAACTGGTGCAGGTTGGTCGCCCCCTCCAGCTGGCCCAACCCCAACTCGAGGGAGCGGTGTTGGAGGCGGACGATCTTCCCCCGAGCTTCGTCGGCATGCGCCCTGCGACGAATCCCCAGAACTGGGGCGCGTCGATGGACTTCCCGGTCGACGCGAAGGTCGCCGCCCGCCTGTTCGAGACCAAGACCGGCCACCGGATCGACGGCGTTCTGTACGCGGACCCCCAGGCGATGGCTGCGATGTTGGCGATCACTGGACCACTCCCGATTCCGGGCCTCGAGCGCACGATCGAGAGCTCCAACGCCGTGGAGTTCCTGACCGTCGACCAGTTTTCCGCCTATCCGGACGCGAACGCTGCCAACGACGCGCTGACCGAGCTCGTTCGCGACCTCTTCGAGAAGCTGACGCAGTCGACCCTCCCGGCACCTGCAGAGCTTGGATCGTCCTTCGGACCGCTCGTGAAGTCCGGGCGGCTCCGGATGGTCTCGCTGAGCGCGCCGGACCACAACCTCTTGGGTCTGGTCGGTCTCGACAACGGCTTCGGACCGACCGCGGGCGAGGACCTCCTTGCGGTGATCACCCGCAACGCGAACCCGTCGAAGATCGACACGTTACTCCACCGGGACACCGCGTACGACGTGACGTGGGATCCCGACACCGGGGCGGTCACGTCCGAGGTCACTGTGACGCTTCGCAACGACGCGCCCGCCGACGGGCTCTCCCGCGACGCCATCGGCAACTCGGCCGGGCTTCCGTGGGGCACCAACATCTCCGACCTCGCCGTCGTGACGCCGTTCGAGCTCGATCGCGTCACGGTCGACGGGATCGACTCCAGGGTGACGCCGCTTCGTGACATCGACGTGTGGCGTCACACCGTGCGGGTCGAGATCCCGCCCGGCGGAAGGGTGACCGTCGTCTTCGAGCTCGACGGTGAGGTCGACTCGGGGCAGACCTATCGACTTCGATTCGGCGGGCAACCCCTCGTGAACGACAGCGCAGTGACGGCGAAGGTGACCGCCCCGGGACGAAGGATCCTCGGCGGCGCGGGAATCTCGACGTCGGGTGCGGGAGCGACGGCCACACTGAGTGATACTGGCCAAACACTCCTCACTCTCCGTGCTGATTGATGAGGAGATGTAACGAGCCGGCCGATAGAGGCTGGACCAGGCGGAGATTTTCAGTGAAACTCGTTGAAAGTTGTTCTGACTCCGGTGACGGTAGGTCGGGCACAACGCCTGGGAGAGGTGTGGGGACCGCAATGCAGCATGGGATGATCAGACGAGTGTGCGCGGTGTTGTTCGCTGTGGCCGTCGCCGTCACGGCACTCGCCGTGGAGCCCGTCGCTGCGGCACCGTCGGCCCCCGCCGTTGCGCAGCAGCGTCAGTGCGACGACTACATCCCGAGCGACCTGGCCATCAACGTCACCAGCGCCGCGCCCGGCCAGACGGTGACCATCACCGGCCTCGCCTACCCCGGCGACACGGTCACCATCCGCATCGCCCAGTTCGGCGGTCCGCCCATCGTGCTCGCAACGGCGATCGCCGACTCGAACGGGTTCTTCAGCGCCAATATCACGATCCCGGCCAACTACCCCGAGGGCACCTACAACATCACCGTGTCGTCGCCCAACTGCTCGGGGGTCGGTGTGATCACGATCGTCGTCCGGTTCCCCGGCGGTCGGTGCACCGACCGCGTGACGATCACGGCGCAGCGGGGCGCGACGGTCGACTGGACGCTGCTCGGTGTCCTCGACACGACGAAGCCGCTCACGGTCACGCTCGTTCCGGTCGCCGGCGGCCCCTCGGTGGTCGTCTTCACCGGCCCGTACCCTGCCAGCGGCGAGGTCCAGTTCGTGGTCCCTGCTTCGCTCGGCAACGGTCGCTATCGCATCGTGGAGTCCGGCACCGGCACGAACGGCAAGCCGCTCTCCGCCCGATGCGGTCGCCTTCGCGTTCGTGGAGGTGGTGGCGGCGGCACCACGACCACGACCACGACCACGTCGACCACCACGCCCGGCGGATCCACCACGACGACACCGGGTGGTAGTACCACCACGACGACGCCGGGTGGCACCTGCCAGTCGTACTCTTTCGACCCGACGGTCAAGCTCATCGACTTCGACGGTTACAACCCCAAGGTCGAGTTCTCGCCGACCGTTCCGGCGGTGCTTCCCGCCGGCGCCTGGAACATCACCAACGCTTCGTCGTGGGACTCCTACCCGTCGTGTACCGGCGTGTACCAGGGCTCCGAGGTGTGGGAGATCGAGTTCCTCGACGCAGCGGGCAACGTCCTCGCGGCTCGGGACCGACGGGTGACGTTCCCGATTACGTCGATCCCGGCCAGTGGAGCGGCCCGCTCGGTGTGGTGAATCTGCCGGCGGGGGTGGCGAAGGTCCGCGCTCATCATCTGCCCGACCTGTATCCCGACGGCCCCGACAGTGTGGCCAACAGCGTCTTCCCTGTGGGCTTCAGCATCTGCGGCGGTAGTGGCGGAGGCACGACCACGACCCAGCCGGGTTCGACGACGACCACGACGCAGCCTGGTACCACGACCACGGCTCCGGGTTCGACGACGACCACGACGCAGCCTGGTACCACGACCACGGCTCCGGGCTCCACGACGACGAGCACCACGACCTCGACCGTTCCCGGCGGGGGTGGTGGCGGTTCCACGACGACGAGCACGACCGCCCCGTCCTCGACGACCTCAACGTCCACGCCCGGCGGCAATGTCGTGGCCACGACGACGACCACCGCGCCGGTCGCGGTGGCCAACAACCAGGTCGAGCGCATCGGGAGCAGCAGCCCGACTCAGGTGGCCGGCAACTCGACCTCGCGTTCGTCGGGTCCGGTGCTACCGGCCTGGCCACGACCGGGTCGACGGTTCGGCCGATGATCCTGCTCGGCGCGATCCTGATCGCTGCTGGCGCCCTGTTCGCCCTGGGCGCCCGTCGCCGTCGCGACTAGCACGCAGAACTCCGTCATCGACCTCCGAGTTCGATGACGGACGCCACGAGCGCGTCCAAGAGGGCGGCGGTGTGCGGTACCCACGGCTCGAGTTCGAAATCGTGGTCGGCCCAGATCGGGCTGACGCCACGCACGCGTGGGTGGGAGTTCGATCTGCACGCCTTCGGAGCGGACGCGGTTGATCGGATTGTCGGGGTGGAGACCTCGGTACTGGCGAGGGATGTCGTCCAGGGTGTCGATCACCTCGTAGTCGTCGAGCGACGCCCTGAGGCGGTCTGACACCAAGGCTGCGGCCGACCGGCCCTGACCTCCGACGCAGAGCGTGAGCCATCGCCGGGGATGCTCGGGAACGCCCCCGTAGCCATGCAGCGAGATGGCGACGTCGACGTGTTCGCAGAATGCTGCGAGTTGCGTCGACGCCGCCAGGTCGTAGCGCTGCGACGGTACGTGCCACGTCAGTTCGTCGGGTTGGACGACGCCATACAGCGATGCGCCCGATCGAGTGGCGGCCTCGCGAGCGATTTCCCACGTGCCTGCTTCGAGTCCCCCGTGAAGCGCCATGAACCCGATGGAGGTGCGGAGCTCGCAGAACTCTGAGACCCCGTTGGTGGCGAGCAGGTCGGCGAGCATCTGGCCGACGCTACGTTCGTGCAGGAGAGCGTGCACGACGGCGGTGTCGACCCCAGATCGCCAGCCGTCCCGACCGGCGGTCACCGACCTCGGAGCGGTGGTGGGAGACTTCAGTGATGGAGTGGACCCTCGAGAGTGGACAAACCGTCGTGTGGCAGTGGTCGCAGGCTCCGGCTACGGCACCGCTGGAGACGGCCGGAGAGCGCTACGCCATCAGGATCCATATCGACGGCCGTCGCTTGCGAGGTTCCGAGGCCTCCGAGTGGAAGCAGCGGATCGGCGTAGAGTTTCCCGGACCGATGTCTGAGCACTCCCCATTCGCACCACGATCACGCGGGATGGGCAGCTCTCAAACTCCCTGAACCCTGGGATCCGCAAGAAATAGGGCCAACCCCAAGCCATTTCCACCAAATCTCCGGGGCGTAGATTGGGCAGGGGTGTCGGACCTCTTTCGTTGAAAGCTGATGTGGTCTACGTAGTTTCAGCACCTCTCTGGCCATTCGGCGGGGACGAAAGAGGGGCGAATACTGACATGGGGATTTGTATGAAACGCGGTCGTCTCAGGGCGACATCGATGGCTGGGGTGTTGGTCCTGGCCGGGTCGCTCACCGGCTGTCCGACCGAGCCGGAAGCACCGCCGGCGTCGACCACCACGACCACAACCACGACGACGACGCCGCCATGCGTGGCGGCGTACATCAAAGCCGGGACCCCGGGGTTGCTGCCGGCGACGGGGTGGTGGAGCTCGGACACTCGCTCCCAGGGGGCGGTGTACGTCGACTCGACCTACGGCGCGCCTGCCGGCTTCGGTTGCAACGCGGTGATTTTCAGACCCGAGACAACACCCAGATCAACGGCATCTATCAGGACAAAGCACAGTTGTTCAACTACTCGGAGGCCGGGACACCATTGGGCACCGTTACCGAACTGAGCTATTGGGCATACCGGTCATCGGCCAGCTCTTCGGTGAACACGGCCATCAATGTGGCGATGAACGTGCAGGTGGCCGGCTCGACCGTGCCTGGCAGCTTCGCCACGTTGGTCTACGAGCCGTACAACCAGAGCGGGGGCAACGCTGGCATCGTTCCCGACACCTGGCAGCAGTGGGACACACTGGCGACCTCGCCCGGCGATGGCGAATGGTGGACGACGAAGATCGGATCCGGGCCGGGGAGCCAGGGGGATCCTCAGCCGTGGTCGTTCTTCGTTGATCTCTACACCGACGGCCAGGTGGTGGGGTACGGTATACAACCTCGGCTCCAACAACCCGAACACGATCACCGCTGCCGACGGCGTGACGTTCAAATCGACGACCACCGACTTCGACGGTTCCGCACGCTCGAGCGTGACAACGAGGGTGAGGCCGGTTGGACCGGCCTCACCCCTCACGTCGTTCGGGCATGATTCGAGCAACGACGTCGGGACCGTCCGTTCCCCGCCGGTGAACGAAGAAACCCCCGCAGAGGCGGGGGTTTCGGCGGTGCGCTCGGAGGAACTAATCCCCAACCTTCTGATCCGTAGTCAACGCAGGGTGGTGGTACCTCACGATGAGTGGTGGCCGAACACCCCGAGTTCTAGAGGTTCTGCGGCGCTCGGCTGGTGCGGCGTGGTGGCCGATGCTCACCGATCTGCACGAGTTCCGTGAGCATTTTGTGAGCAGCTCCGGGATGCGATGAGTGTGTCACTGACGGCAGTCTCGTGGTCGTGCGGGTCTCCGCCTACGGGCTCGCCACGAACCGTTCGCCGTTCCATTCGAACCGCTGGACGCCATGTTCCCGGCAGCGCAGGTTGGCTCACAGGTGTGTCGTACCCGGCGGACAGGAAGCCGTCGGCGACTTTGAGCGAGCCGGGGTAGAAGTTTGGTGTTCCGTCGGCCCCTGGCGCTCGGACCGAACGCAGCCAGTTTCCAGCTGGCCGGTGGCCCGGTAGTGATCAACACGGCGCCTCCACCCTGGTTGCCGGTGATGACGTCGATCACTGCATCCGGAACGCCGTCGGCGGTGACGTCAGCCGTAGTCAGGTCGTCGACTACTCCAGCAGTCTGAACCGTCGCTGCCGGACGCCACCCATCGGCTTTGAGCTGCCAGATTCGCACAGCCCCGTGGTTGGCCATCGGGTCGTTGTTGTCTTCCGGAAATGACCACGATTCCGAACGAGTCTGCTGCGGAGTTCACGAGCATCGCCTTGAGCACGCCGCCGTCAACAGAAGGCCTCGCCGCCTCCGGAGGAGGCCGACCATGGCATCGATAGTCGTCGTTGGCCGGGAGTCAGTGCCTCTTGGGGGTCGAGGTGCTGTCGCTGGCGGGAGCTGCGGTCAACCGGTCCGGCTTAGTTGATGCTTCGGTCGCAGTGTCCTGCCCTGGGCGATGATCTTGAACACTGAGGACGCCTCAGGACGATCAGTCCAACGATGAACGGCACTCCGCGGATGAGCCTATCGGCTGCCACGTCGCTCATACGTTGCCTGCGGGCCGGTGGGGGGTGGCGCTGGTGGGGGGTGGTGGCGCAAGGGTTAAGTTCATGGCGTCGGGGATCGTCCGGTGCTACAACCGGCGGGTGCGGTGTCTCGCTCCAGCTCGTTGTCTCCGGTGGGTACCAGCGCTCGTCGTCGGCCATCCACCAGCCGGGCCCTTGCGGTATGTCACTCATTCGTCGCCCCGGTGCTCGTGCTCACTCGCATACCAACTGGTAGTTGCTCCAGATGTTCGACTCGATCGCCTTGAGCGCAACCGAAGTCGAGATCCCGAGTGCCGGAACAACTGCCGCCCACTTCTGCTTTCCCAGCGCTGCTCAGCGGGCCGCCGCCGTTCGGGTCCGGCACAGTTGGCCAGTCGTTGCAGTAGGAGAGCACCGAGAGCGAGCAGCATCTCCTCCATGGTCCAGCTGACGCCTGTCTCCGATTGCAGTTGGCCGAGGTCTTTCGCTGCTTCGGCGGCGGTGTGGTCGAGGTAGTAGTTCGACTCGTTCGTCTGATAGCTGTTGAGCAGTGGGCTGGAGAGGTCGACACCTGACCCGGAGACAGGCATCTGGGGGCCCCCAGTAGGCGGTCACGTCTGCGGTGGGGTAGGCGGTCTCGCAGGGGATGCCGTTGGTCGGCGTCCACGTTGTCGGGGGCTGGCCGTGTGCTCTCCAGTAGTCGACTCATGCTGAGTAGGAGTAGCCCTTGGGTTCAGGTCCTTGCAGAACAATCCCACCGGCTCGGTGAGGACGTTCCCCGGTCCAACTGGCGTGGAGGCGACCGTTGTCGGTGCAACGGTCGTGGTGGCTTGGGCTGTGGTCTCAGTTACTGGCCGCCGTTGTCGTGGCGAGCGACGTGGTTGGAGTCGTTGTCGATGCGATGGGTGTGTCATCGGACTTCTGGGTGACTAGGACGACTACGGCACCGACGATGAGGGCCAATAGGACGAGTCCCCCGACGACGATCCAACGGTTGGAGCCAATCGAGTTTGTCATCGGCCCCTGGCGAGCTGGCATGAACGGAGGCGGTGTTACGGGGATTGGCGTCGGGCCCGGGCTGAGGTGGTGCAGTGCTCTCTCCCGTTCGCTGCTCGGGCGGGTACCAACGCTGGTCGTCGGCGATCCACCAGCCGGGGCCTTGGGGTGTGTCACTCATATCCTCGGTCGGGTTTTCGGGTCACAGCCGGGCGATCGCAAACGCGGTCCATTGATGGCGTTCCGGGCGGTGCCGCCGACACCAATCACCAGGTACCGATCATGACGAGCCACCGTGAGGTACCCGGCGCCAGCGGTGTACGTCTGGTCTTCGCCTCGGCACCCTTGACGCCTCCGGTGACGGGCGTCAGTTCGACCTTGTCGGCGCCGCAACTCATCAGCGAGGGCACGGTGACGAACGCCTTCGCGGCATCGTCGGACGATTCGTACGCCGTGTGGGCGAAGCCCTCAGCGTACGCGTCATCGCCGGACGTGGTCGTGCTGGCGTCGTGCCCTGCCGACGCCCGTTCACCTGGATGCGGGAGGCCTGCTCGCAGAAGGCGTTCTTCGACTGACCGCTACCTGTATCGTGGCCAGTGAGACCGGGCGGTAGGTCCGAACCGGTAGGCAGCGCCGCTTCGAGGTGAACTTTGTCGTCATCCACGGATGGCAGACGGCTCATCCAGAAATACCCTCCGGCGATGACGGCGATGGCCGCAGCGATGGCCGCAACGGCCAGGAGGTGTTTCTTGGTGACTCGAAGTACTGCGACGGGTGGAGTGGTCGGGGCGCCCTGTAACGTTGGCACTGATCCGATGATCGGCGGCGGGCCGACCGGAGGTGGGGTTGTTGGCGCTCGGTAGTCGGGATGACGCTCAGGCGGATACAGCTGTCCGTCTGCCGCCATCCACCAACCGGGCCCGGGTGTAGGTGCCTGCGGCGATGTCACGTTCTACTCGTCTGCTCTCTTTGCAATCCGCCTGGGTGCGAATGCGGATAGCCTCAATCTGCCGGGGCGACGCTGAGCGAGCTGAATCGTCACGTCGACCGGCCCTTACTCAAACTGGCCCGCACCCTCTTGCTGAGAGGTTGCCACCTGCGAAAGCCGGTCATCAGTGGATTCGCCCTCGGCTGGACTTGGCCGGGAGCGAGTGAAACTCGGTGCTTTGGACACACCGAAAGCGCGTGTCGTTGAGGTACCAGGCATTGGCGCCGCAGACGGCGCAGGGTTTGGGGCTCAGCATGATCTCCCACTTGCTTCGTTTGTCTGACGGAGGCCGGGTGTCTCCTTCGTCCGGCATGCAGCAATCCCGTCAGTCCTGGAACTGGTCCGCTAGCGCCTCGTCGAACGTAAGCAGCGCTGCCCGAAGGCGGGCGTCGTGTTCGAGGGTGAGGCGGTCAAGGTCCGCCACGTCATGTGCCCAGCCTTCTTCATCGTCACCGTCGTCATCAGCGGGAAACTCACCGAGGACCCCGGCGGTGGCCTCTAGGGCATCGGCGATGGTCTGGAGTGAGGCGATCAGCTGCCGGAGCTGATGGGCGGCCTCTGCTTGTGCCTTCCCCGGCCAGCCCGTGATCGGCGGGTCGAGCAGCTCACGCAATCGGAGCCGGAGGGTGACATCGTCTCCTTCCAGTTCGTGGAGCACGGGCGATCCAGGTTCGATCGCATCACGACCTCCGGAAGGTGTCACTGAAGCGGTGGTCGCATCGCCGACACCGGAACCACACTCGGCCGAACTCGACGTGCCGCTCGGTGTCCCAGGCACCGCACACCGGACAGCGCTTCATCGGTCACCGCCTGAGGAAAGTGCGAGGAGGTCGAGGGTCGCGTTGGCGATGGCCTGGGTGGCAACGAGTGCGATGCCGCCGTCGTTGATGACGTCCAGCCGCCTCTGCGGGTGTGGACGCCGAGACCGCCGGGAGGGGCGTCACTGTTCCGACGTGGAGTGATGGTGTCACTGCCACCGCCGCGTGGGTCGTGGTGGTGGTTCGGGCGAGCAGCGCTCGTCCTTGGATCAGTGCTGCGAGCGCTCGGTGGTGGCCGGTGTGTATCACCTGCTCGGCGCCGAGGGTGATGGTCGGGTACCGGTTCGCTAGTGAGTCGCGGTCAGCTGAAGTGGAACCCGGTCCGCTCCCAGGCACCGGTGAGGTAGTAGCTCACGTGTTGCCGGAGCGCCCACGGTTGCGTGGCTCGGAGGTGACGGGGGTCGACCTCCATGAGCCTCGCCGGTCGAGCGAGGATGTCGCTCACGGTCGTACGTAGGTGCGTTGCCAGCTGGATACCCGTGGGGCCACGACGGCGTGAGGCCCGCACCCATGGGAGCAAGACCCGGTCGGCTCGATGGAAGACAATGTCGATGTTGCCGCACCCCCACAATCTGTCCATGGCCGATCGGTGACCGCTGCTTGCGGCCACCTCGTCCGGTGTGACGAGTCGGTGCTGCTCGCAGAGTTCGATGCCGTCACGGTTGACCCAGAACCCGTTGGCCCCGCAGATGGCGCAGGGCTTCGGGGAGAGCATCAACTCCCATTTGCTCTGAGCGCCCGTCA
>JBAOIR010000019.1:0-11835 GCA_037045585.1 Microthrixaceae bacterium | reverse complement strand
GCCGATCACTACCTTCCGCTCGTCTACGTCGCCGCCCTGGCGCGACCGGGGGAGTCGGCGCATGAGATCGTGTCCGGCATGGATCTCGGGTCGTTCTCCATGCGCTCGTTCAGCATCTCCTGAGCGGGCACCAGCTGTCTCCTGAGCAGGCACCAGCTCATGTTGATGCGGAACTCTGCATGATCATGCATCCCTCGCGCTAGGGTGACGTCCGTGCCCGAATCGCCCGTCCCCGCCCCGTCCGGCTTCCGGATCGTCACCGCCAATCTCGGAGTGAAAGACGAGACGACCGACTTCTGTCTCGTGGTGTCCGACCGACCGGCCACGTCGGCAGGCGTCTACACCCAGTCCCGATTCGCCGGTCCGAGCGTCGCGCTCAGCCGAGCCGCCACGGCAAGCGGGGCGGCGCGTGGTGTGGTCGTCATCTCGAAGAACGCCAACGTCGCGAACGGCGTCCAGGGCGAGGTCGACGCCGCCGAGCTCCAGCGGCTCGCGGCGAGTGCTGCCGGGATCCGGCCGGGAGAGCTCGCGGTCGCCTCGACGGGGGTCATCGGCCGGAGCTATCCGATGGACCGCATCCGTGGTGGCCTCGCCGCAGTGTCGCTGCCGAACGCCGACGCCGACGCCGACGCGTTCGCTGCGGCCGCCGAGGCCATCATGACCACCGACACCCATCCGAAGAAGGCCACCGCGACGATCGGCGGTCCGAGCGGGGTCAGCGCGACGCTCGTGGGCATTGCCAAGGGCGTCGGGATGATCGAGCCGAACATGGCGACCCTCCTCACGTACTTCTTCACCGACGCGGCGATCCCCGCCGACGACCTCGACGCGGTGTTCCGCCGGGTCATGGCGACCACGTTCAACGCGCTGTCGATCGACAGCGACACCTCCACGAGCGATTCGGCTGTGGTCATCGCCAACGGGGCTGCCGGCCCGGTCGGGCTCGAGGCGTTCGAGGCGGCGCTCCACCACGTCGCCCTCCGTCTCGTGCTGATGATCGCCGCCGACGGCGAGGGAGCGTCGAAGGTGATCGAGGTCGAGGTCACCGGTGCCCGCGACACCGCGCAGGCCAAACTCGTCGCGAAGTCGATCGTGAACTCGCCCCTCGTGAAGACGGCGGTGCACGGCGCCGACCCCAACTGGGGCCGGATCGTGATGGCAATCGGCAAGTGCGACGATCAGGTCGACATCGACCCCGAGCGGGTCCGGGTCGGCATCGGCGGAATCGAGATGTATCCCGCGACCGCCGATCTCGCCGCCGCCGAGGCCCACATGCGGGGCGATCGTGTCCTCATCACGGCCGACCTCGGCATCGCCGACGGAGCATTCACCGCGTACGGTTGCGACCTCACCGACGGCTACATCCGGATCAACGCGGACTACACGACATGACGACCGAGCAGCACACCAACGACGTCCACGTCCTCCTCCAGGCGCTGCCGTACATCCAGCGGTTTGCAGGGGCGACGATCGTGGTGAAGTTCGGCGGGAACGCCATGAGCTCTCCCGAGCTGTTCGAGCAGTTCGCCCAGGACATCGTGATGATGCACTCGGTCGGCATGCGCCCGGTGGTGATCCACGGGGGCGGCCCTCAGATCGGGGAGTGGTTGCGCCGTATGGGCAAGGACTCCGAGTTCGTCGACGGGCAACGGGTCACCGATGCCGAGACGCTCGAGGTCGTGCAGATGGTGCTCAAGGGCAAGGTGAACAGCGACATCGTCTCGGCACTGAACGTGCACGGGCCGATCGCCGTGGGCCTCTCGGGGCAGGACGCCGGCCTGATCGAGGCCGAGGAGCGCGACCCGTTGCTCGGCTTCGTCGGCGACGTCACCCGCATCAATCCGTCGATCATCACCCGTCTCCTGGCGATGGACCTGATCCCCGTCGTGTCGACCGTCGGGAGCGACTCCGACGGCCAGGCGTACAACATCAACGCCGACGCGGTCGCGGGTGCGATCGCCGAGGCGCTCGATGCCCAGAAGCTCATCTTCCTCACCGACGTCGCCGGTCTGCTCCGCGATGTCCACGATCCGGCCTCGCTGATCCAGCGGGTCTCAACGTCGGAGGCGGCCGAGCTCATTGCCGACGGCACCATCGCCGGCGGCATGATCCCCAAGATCGAAGGCTGTCTGCAGGCGATCAACCGGGGCGTGTCGGAGGTGCACCTGATCGACGGCCGAGTCCCCCATGCGCTCCTCCTGGAGCTGTTCACCGACGCCGGCGTCGGCACGATGGTCACCCTGTAGGCCGCCGGTCGAGGTCGTTCTGTCGCCCCGATCCCGACATTCGTCGACGAGAAACTCAGGTTCGGATCGGGAACCGCCGACACCTGACACGTGCTGGGAAACACCACGTAGATGGGAGCCGGTCGACGGCGAGCGGTCACACAGCTGACGCTCGCCGTCGCCCTCCTGTACTGGTGTTGCCGGGCGCGTCAGCGGCCGAGCTTGCGGCCTTCGCGCACGAGCTCGATCGTGTGGCGGGCCACCTCACCGAGGGGCACGTCGGCCGACTCGTGGGTCGCTCGAGGTGTGAACTCGGCCATGCCGTTGGCAAGGCCCTTGGGGCCGAGCGTGATCCGGAACGGGATGCCGATCAGCTCGGCATCCGCGAACTTCACACCGGGACGCTCGTCGCGGTCATCGAGCAGGACGTCGATGCCCTCGCTGCGAAGGGTTTCGTAGAGCTCGTTCGCGACCCGCATCGATTCGTCGTCGTTGACCTTCACGACGGTGATCACCGCCTCGTAGGGGGCGATCGTGACCGGCAGGATCATGCCCTTCTCGTCGTGGTGCGTCTCGAGCACCGCGGCGAGGTTGCGGCCGACGCCGATGCCGTAACACCCCATGATCAGTGGCTTGAGCACACCGTCGGCGTCGAGGACGGTCGCGCCCAGCGAGTCGGAGTACTTCGTGCCCAGCTTGAAGATGTGACCGACCTCGATGCACTTGACGATGTCGAGCTTCGCGCCGCAGTTGATGCACGGCTCGCCCTTGGTGACCTCTCGGAGGTCGGCCCACCGGTCGACGGCGAGGTCCCGCTCGACCGACACGCCCCGCCAGTGCCAACCGTCCTCGTTGGCTCCGGTGGTCATGTGGAACCGGCCGCGCAGCGCCTCGTCGGCGATGATATGCAGGCCCGAGACGTTGACGGCGCCGAGACTGCCCGGCTTGGCGCCGAGCGCTGCGACGGTCTCGGCCTCCTCCGCCGGGCGGATGTCGATCGCCCCGGTCGCGTCCTGGAGCTTCTGCAGGTTGAGCTGGTGGTCGCCCCGGAGGCACACGAGCGTGACCGCACCGTCGAGCACCATGACCAGCGTCTTGATCTGGTGGATCGCGCCGGCACCGCCCTCGAACTTGGCGAGCGCCGCGATCGTGACGATGCCCGGGGTGGCGAACTTCTCGAGCTCGTCGGGGCCGTCCTTCGGTGCGACGTCGGGGAGCGCGGAGGTGGCTCGCTCGATGTTGGCCCGGTAGTCGCAGTTCGGGCACATGGCGACGTCGTCCTCGCCGGCGGGTGAGGGCACCATGAACTCGAGGCTCGAGCCGCCGCCCATCGCGCCCGACGAGGCGACGACGGGGAACGCTGGCAGGCCGAGCCGGGCGAAGATGCGGACGTAGGCGTCGTGGTGCTTCTGGAACGAGACGTCGAGGCCGGCCTCGTCGATGTCGAAGCTGTAGGAGTCCTTCATGTCGAACTCGCGGACTCGGAGCAGGCCGGCCTTGGGGCGCGGTTCGTCGTGGAACTTGGTCTGCACCTGGTACCAGATCTGGGGGAGCTGCTTGTAGGACTCGAGCTCCTTCGAGATGATCGTGAAGACCTCTTCGTGGGTCATGCCGAGCGCGAGGTCGTTGCCCTTGCGGTCGACGAGCCGGAACATCTCCTGGCCCATCGTCTCCCACCGGCCCGACTGCTGCCAGATGGCGGCAGGGTGCAGGGCCGGGTGGATGAACTCCTGGCCGCCGATGGCGTCCATCTCCTCGCGGACGATGTTCGCCACCTTGGTGTGCGACCGCAGCCCCAGCGGCAGGAGCGAATAGTGGCCGGCGTGCAGCTGGCGGACGTAGCCCGCTCGCACCAGCAGTTGGTGGCTGATCGCCTCGGCGTCGCCGGGGGTGTCGCGGAGTGTGGGGATGAACAGGCTGGACCAACGCATATGCCCGGGGAGGCTAGCGGCACGGGCGGTACGCCCTCATCGGCACGGGCGGTACGCCCTCATCGGCACGGGTATGACGACCTCGTCGGTGTTCCAGGAGAAGGCCGGGGCCGTGATCTCGCTGCCGAGGCCGCGGAGGATCGTGAGCACGCCGATCCTCGGGTCGGGCCGACCGCGGACCGACGGTGGTTCACCCCAGGATTCGGGGCCGCCGTCGTCGCTGCCGAGGTCGGGCCACGGCATACCGACGTTGGCGTCGACCAGTCCGGCGGCGACGTAGGGCGAGCGCATGGGGTGGAGCTGATCGGCCCGGCAGTACCGGCCGCCGCGGTTGTAGGCCGCCGCCGTGTAGGCGAGCTCGATGCTGCTCATGTGGCGGTCGACCGTCACGCCGTAGATCTGGGCCGCTCCCGACGTGAGGTGGTCGGCGGCGCTGAGTGCGTTGTCGAGGAGGGTGGTGCCTTCGATGACGTGGGTGTCGGGGTTGACCGCGCCCAGCGGTTCCCCCGACATGATCGAGCGGGTGGGATCGTTGTTGGCCTCGCGGTAGTGGATGGCGGCGAGGACGAGCGCGGGGACCCCGGTGAGCCGCTCGGCCGTGCGGTAGACGTCGAGGTTGCCCTCGATGCGCGGCAGTTGGGCGAGCACCTGTTGGCGGGAGGTGTTGGGAATGCCGCTGCCGCCGATGTTCCGCACGAAGACGGCGTGGCGGCGCGTGGAGCCGTCGGGTCCGGGATCGGTGCGGCAGACCCAGCTGAGGCGGGACTGAGGCACCCGCGCTGCGGCGAGCAGACGGTCGTCGGGTGCTGGGGGCGTGGGCGCCGGGGCCGTGCTCGTCGGGGGAGGACCCGTCGGGGGAGCTGGTCGTCGGACTCGCGTCGGCGGTCGGGATGACGGCGGCCGGGACGGCGGCGGTCGTCGCGGTCGTCGTCGTCGTGGTCGTCGTGGTCGTCGTGGTCGTCGTGGTCGTCGTGGTCGTCGTGGTCGTCGTGGTCGTCGTGGTCGTCGCCCAGTCCAGCCGCACGACGTCGGCGCGGGGTGACGCTGGTGCACCCGGCCACCGCGAGCACCACAGCGGCGAGTACGGAAGCGGCGAGGAGCGGACCGTGCGGGCGGTTCATGTTCATGCGCAAACCTGCATGATCATGCAATCGGTCGACTACGCTGCACACATGGTCGACGTCGCCCCAACCAGCACCCCATTGATGACAACGTACGCGCCGCCGGCGGTCCGATTCGTCCGTGGCGAGGGCTCGTGGCTGTTCGACGACGAAGGTGAACGGTACCTGGACCTCCTGAGTGGTCTGGCGGTGACGTCGCTCGGCCACGCCCATCCGGAGGTCGCGGCGGCCATCTGTGCCCAGTCTTCGCGGTTGTTGCATGTGTCGAACCTGTTCGGCACCGAGCACAACGAGGCGCTCGCCCGCCAGATCGACGCACTCATGGGCGGCACACCCGACGAGCCGGTTGGCCGACTGTTCTTCGCGAATTCAGGCGCCGAGGCCAACGAGTGCGCCCTGAAATTGGCCCGGAAGTTCGGGGGCCGCGGTCGGCACGTGGTGGTCAGCGCCTACGGCTCGTTCCACGGTCGCACGCTCGCCACGCTGCACGCGACCGGTCAGCCGCAGAAGCATGAGGCGTTCCAGCCGTTGCCCGAGGGGTTCCGCCATGTGGCGTTCAACGACCTCGATGCGATGTCGGAGGCCATCGACAGCAGTGTGGCGGCCGTCCTGCTCGAGGTGGTGCAGGGTGAAGGCGGGGTCAACCCGGTCGACGTCGTGTACCTCCAGGGCGTCGCCGAGCGGTGCCGGGAACGGGGGGTGCTGCTGATGATCGACGAGGTGCAGACGGGCCTCGGGCGGTGTGGATCGTGGTTCGCCCATCAGCCGTACGGCATCGAGCCGGACGTGGTGACGATGGCGAAAGCGCTGGGCAACGGGATGCCGATCGGCGCGTGCTGGGCGTGGGCCGAGGTGGCCCGGGCGTTCGAGCCGGGCGATCACGCCACGACCTACGGGGGTCAGCCGCTCGCTGCGGCGACCGCTCGAAAGGTGCTCGAGATCATGGTGCGCGAGGACGTCCCCGCTCGCTCGGCCGCTGCCGGCGCCGCGATCGCCGAGGGTCTCGTCGGCCGTCCCGGCATCGCCGGGGTCCGGGGCAAGGGTCTGCTGTTGGCGGTCGAGCTCGACGGTGTTGCCGCCGGCGAGGCGGCGGCGTTCCTGTTGTCGCGCGGGGTGGTGGTGAACGCGGTGAGTCCGACGGCGCTGCGGCTCGCTCCGAGTCTGTTGATCACCGACGACGAGGTGAAGCTGGCCGTCGCCGCGATCATCGGGGCGGTTGGCGAGCTCGCCGGTGTGTGACCCCCGGGGTTTTGTCGTGCGAGGAGCGACGCTGGCGTCGCTCCTCGCAGCACAGAACCCCCGGGAGCTACATGTTCATGCAAGTATGTGCATGAACATGCGCCCTCGCTGCTAGGGTGCGGAGATGCCACGGCACTTCCTCGAGATCGACGATCTCACTCCCGCTGAGCTGGTCGACGTGCTCGACCTCGCCGAATCCACCGACCTCCCCCCGGCGCTGCACCGGCGCGGGGTGGCCCTGCTCTTCGAGAAGCCGTCGGCCCGCACCCGCCACTCGATGGAGATCGCCACGATCGAGCTCGGGGGCCATCCGGTGTACGTCCGGCCCCAGGAGGTCGGCCTCGACGTGCGTGAGTCGACCGAGGACGTCACCCGCACCCTCATGGGGTACCACGCTGGCGATCGCGGCCCGGGTGTTCGAGCACTCGAAGCTCGAGCGCATGGCGGCGGTGTCGTCCGTCCCGATCATCAACCTCCTGAGCGACGATGCCCACCCGATCCAGGTGCTCGCCGATCTCCTGACGATCCGCCAGGAGCTGGGTCGGCTCGACGGTGTCACCGTCGCGTACGTCGGCGACGCCAACAACATGGCGCGCTCACTGGCCCTCGGTCTCGCCATGTGCGGTGCCACGCTGCGGATCGCGCACCCGGCGGGATACGCGTTCAACGACGCTGCCGTCGCCCGGCTCGCTGCCGCCGGGGTCTCGGTCGACACAACCGGTGACCCCCACGAGGCCGCCAAGGACGCCGACGTCGTCTACACCGACGCCTGGTACTCGATGGGGCAGGAGGCGGAGATGGTGCAGCGCCGTCGTGACTTCGCCGGGTTCCAGGTCGACGCCGGCGTCATGGGCGTGGCGTCCCCCGACGCGGTCTTCCTCCACTGCCTTCCCGCCCACCGGGGCGACGAGGCATCCGACGACGTGCTCGACGGCCCCCAGGCGCGGATCTGGCCCCAGGCCCACAACCGGCTCCACTCGGCGCGAGGGCTGTTGGCGTGGCTGTTCTTGGCGGCCGACGACCCCGGGGCGACGGCCGTCGTGGAGGAACCGTGAGCTCCCGCATCTCGAAGACGGCCCGCCAGCATCGGATCACCAAACTCCTCGAGGAGAACCAGGTCACCAACCAGACCCAGCTCGTCGAGCTGCTGGCGGAGGCCGGTGTCGAGGTGAACCAGGCGACGGTCAGCCGCGACCTCGAGGAGCTGTCGGCCGTCAAGGTGCGGGTGCCCGGCGGGGAGACCGTGTACGCCATTCCCGAGCTGCCGTTCGACCAGGTGTCGACCGACGACCATCTCCGGCGTGTGCTCGGCGACTGGGTCGCCGGGCTCGACCGATCCGGCGATCTCGTGGTGCTGCGCACCCCGCCAGGATGCGCCCACGTCGTGGCGTCGGCCATCGACCGCTCGGGCACCCCCGACATCATCGGTACCGTCGCCGGCGACGACACCCTCCTCGTGATCGCGGCGCAGGGCTCCGGCGCCGCTGTCGAGGCCGCGATTTCCGACCTCGCCAACCTCTGACCCCCCACCATCAAGAAGGATCCCAGCCACATGGCAAAGAAAGTCGTACTCGCGTACTCCGGCGGCCTCGATACGTCCGTCGCGGTTCGGTGGATGATCGAGAATCTCGGTTGCGAGGTGATCTGCGTCTCCGCCAACGTCGGCCAGGAGGGCACCCTCGACGGCAATCGTGAGAAGGCGCTCGGCGCCGGCGCGAGCGAGTACATCGAACTCGACCTGCGCGAGGAGTTCGCTCGCGACTACCTCGCTCCCGTCATCAAGGCGAACGCCCTCTACGAAGGCAAGTACCCGTTGGTGTCGGCGCTGTCCCGCCCGCTGATCGTCAAGCACCAGGTCGAGGTCGCCCGCCGGTTCGGTGCCGACGGCATCGCCCACGGGTGCACCGGCAAGGGCAACGACCAGGTCCGCTTCGAGGTGTCGACCATGGCCCTCGCCCCTGACCTCGAGTTGGTGGCCCCGGTGCGCAACTGGGGGTTCACCCGTGAGGACTCCATCGCCTACGCCGCCCAGCACAACATCCCGATCCGGGCGACCAAGGAGAAGATGTACTCCATCGACGACAACCTCTGGGGTCGTGCGATCGAGTGCGGCGAGATGGAGGACCCGTGGGCCGAGCCGCCGTCGGGAGTGTGGGAACTCACCAAGCCCACGGCGACCGAGCGCCGTGAGGTCGTCATCGGGTTCGAGGCCGGTGTGCCGGTCTCGGTCGACGGCGCCCGGATGCCGCTGCACGAGATCGTGGTGCACCTCAACGGCGTGGTCGGCGCCTACGGGTGGGGCCGCCTCGACATGGTCGAGAACCGTCGTGTCGGCATCAAGAGCCGTGAGACCTACGAGGCGCCCGGAGGCCTGGCGCTGATGCTGGCCCACGCCGACCTCGAGTCGATCACCGTCGAACGCGAACCTGGGCCGCGAGAAGATGAAGCTCGAGCACCGTTACGCCGAGCTGATCTACGACGGGTTGTGGTTCAGCCCCCTCAAGCAGGCGCTCGATGCCTTCATCGAGTCGTCCCAGCAGTACGTCACTGGCGAGGTTCGCCTGGCGCTCACCCCTGGTGTCGACGGCGCCGGCGGCCAGTGCTTCGTGGTCGGGCGCCGGGCACCCAAGTCGCTCTACGACTACGGCCTCGCGACCTACGACGCCGCCGATCGCTTTCGCCACGCCGACTCGGAGGGCTTCGTGCAGCTCTGGGGCCTGAGCGTGAAGACGTGGTCGTCCATCCAGGGGACCGGCTCGGCCTGACCCGCCGCTCGTTCTGTCCTGCGAACGTGTGCCGTTGGTGTCCCGTCGCGGGACAGAACCGGTCAACAACGAGGGATGTCGACAGGCTCGAGCTCGTTGGCGGCGATCGTCGACTCGAAGTCGGAGCGCGCCTCGGTGATCAGCTCGTTCGGATCGTCGTAGCGGGAGCTGAAGTGGTTGATGAGCAGGCGTCGTGCTCCGGCGGTGGTCGCGACCCAAGCTGCATCGGCGGGAGTCGAGTGCTTCCATTGCTCCCCGAGGGCGGCGTCGCGGTTGGCGTAAGTGCACTCGTGGACCACCAGGTCGGCGTCGTGGGCCAACGAGACCGACGCAGCGCAGCGAGTGGTGTCGCCGAGCACGGTGACGATTCGACCGGCCCGGTCGGGACCGACGACCTGGTCGGGATGCACGGGGCCCGTTCGGCCGGGCACCGTCTCGCCTCGCTGCAGCCGCCCCAGGTCGGGGCCGTCGGTGACGCCGAGCGCCCGAGCCGCCTCGACATCGAGGTGGCCGCGGCGCGTCGGTTCGACGATCCGGTAGCCGAAGGCCGGTACCCGGTGGCGGAGCGCCAGCGCGCTCCACGGCAAACCCACCGACATCGGCGACGTGGAGCGGCTCGCCGGCCGCGCCCGCGAGGGCGTCGTCGACCAGCTCGGTGATCGTGATCGGGAAGTCGATCCCGAGGATCGGAAGCTCACACATCACGTCGAGCCAGCGACCGATCCCGTCGACCCCGACCAGCTGCAGGGGAGCGGTGCGGCCCTCCATACCCATCGTGCCCAACAACCCGGGGAGCCCCAACACGTGGTCGCCGTGGAGATGGGTGATCAGGATGGCCGAGAGCCTCGACAACTTCAGCGGACTGCGCATGACCTGCTGTTGGGCGCCCTCGCCGCAGTCGACGAGGATCCACTCACTGCCGAGGTCGACCCCGAGACCGCTGACGTTCCACGACGGCGTCGGGCGACCCAACAACGTCGAACGGGATCAGCTCTCACCGGCCCAGGCTAGGCCCGGTAGTTTGAAGAACGATGTCTGACGAGAACGAGCACACCACAAAGCCCTTGTGGCACGGCCGATTCGCCGAAGGGCCCGCCGCCGAGTTGTGGGAGTACACGCTCAGCCTGCCCTTCGACCAACGCCTCGCCCGCTTCGACATCCACGGCTGCCGGGCCCACGTGGCCGGGCTGGGCGTGGCCGGCATCCTCAGCGCTTCAGAGGTGGGAGCGGTCGAGGCGGCGCTCGACACCACCGAGGCCGAACTGGCCTCGGGCGAGTTCACCTACGTCGAGACCGACGAGGACATCCACACCGCCGTGGAGCGGCGCGGTCCACGCGCAGCTCGCCGGCGCGCCGGGCGCCACGCCTCCACACCGGCCGGAGCCGGAACGATCAGGTGTCGACCGACTTCCGACTGTGGATTCGGGACGCGATCGACCGGATCGACGAGTTGCTGGCCAACCTGCAGCGGGCGTTTGTCGATCGCTGCGACCGGGACCCCGGGGTGATCCTGCCCGGCTACACCCACCTGCAACGGGCCCAGCCGGTGCTGGCGATGCATTACTGGCTGGCGTACACCGAGAAATTCGGCCGCGATCGCGAGCGGTTGGCCGATTGCCGGCGGTGGGTTAACCAGTTGCCGTTGGGTTCGGCGGCGCTGGCCGGAACGACGCTGCCGATCGACCGCCGCATGTGGTCGCGGAGCTGGAATTTGCAGAGATCGTTGCCAACAGCCTCGATGCATCGAGCGATCGCGACTTTGCGATCGAATTCGCGTTTGCCCTCTCGCTGGTGGCCGAGCATCTCAGCGGTTGGGCCGAGGAATGGATCCTGTGGTCGACGGTGGAATTCGGCTTCCTGCGGCTGCCGCATGCATTCTGCACCGGCTCTTCGATCATGCCGCAGAAGATTAATCCGGATGTGCTGGAGTTGATCCGTGGGCAAACGGCTCGGGTGGTGGGCAATCTTACGAGGTTACTGGTGCTCGTGAAGGGTCTGCCGCTGGCCTACAACCGCGACCTGCAGGAAGACAAGCCGCGGTTGTTCGATTCTCGTCGACACGGTACGCCTGGGTCTGGGCGCGATGGCCGGCCTTGACCGACACGCTGCACGTTCCGCCCCGACCGCATGGCGGGCGTCCGCCGACTCGCCCGTACGCCGCGGCCACCGACCTGGCCGAGTACCTCGTGCCCGACGGCATGCCCTTCCGCGCACGCCCACGCCCTGGTGGGCGCCATCGTGCGCCGTTCGATCGACGAGGGCGTCGAACTGGCGCCGTTGGTCGAGGCCAAACCGACCCTCGGCCCCGAGGCCGCAGCCCTGATGCGCCCTGGCGTCCGGTGAGGATGCGGACGACGGCGGGCGGAGCGGGCCCGGTGCCGGTCGAGACCCAGCTCGTCGCAGCAGGCGGGTCCGTCTCGCCGACGATCGTGCCCGGGCCGGGTCGCTCACACGTTGCAACGGGTTCCCTCGACGCTGCTCCTCGACCACTCATCGGTGGTGGCGCCGGCGCTGCTCGGAAAGGTCCTTCGGGTCGACCTGGGCGACGGTGACG
>JBAOIR010000040.1:0-9431 GCA_037045585.1 Microthrixaceae bacterium | reverse complement strand
CGGCTCAACGTGTTGGACCTGCAGATCCAGATCCGCCGCACCCCCAAGCCCGTCGTGGCCATGGTCGCCGGCTACGCCATCGGCGGCGGCCACGTGCTCCACGTCGTCTGCGACCTCTCGATCGCCGCCGACAACGCCATCTTCGGCCAGACCGGCCCCAAGGTGGGCAGCTTCGACGGTGGCTACGGCTCGGGCCTCCTGGCTCGCAACATCGGCCAGAAGCGGGCGCGGGAGATCTGGTTCCTGTGCCGGCAGTACGACGCCGTGCGCGCCTACGAGATGGGCCTCGTCAACGAGGTCGTCGAGCTCGAGGCGCTCGAGGAGGAGACGGTGCAGTGGTGCACCGAGATGCTCGACATGTCGCCGATGGCGCTTCGTATGGTCAAGGGCAGTTGCAACGCTGCCGACGACGGCCTCGCCGGCATCCAGCAGCTGGCCGGCGACGCGACGCTGCTCTTCTACCAAACCGAAGAGGCGCAGTACGGGCGTGACTCGTACAAGAACAAGGAGAAGCCCGACTTCAGCCGCTTCCCCCGGCGGCCGTAGGTGACGGCTCCTGTCGGCGCGAAGCAGCCGAACCGCTGGGTGCTCGGCGCTCGGCCACGGACGTTGCCGGCCGCCGTCGTGCCCGTGTTCGTCGGCACGGCCTGCGCGTTCGGTTACGCCGACACTGCGGCGGTGATGGACTCGGAGCCGCCGCAATACATCTGGACCCCGCGGGTTCGCCGCGATCAACTGGGGTCTGTTCGTGCTCGCGATGATCGTGGCGCTGGCGCTCCAGGTCGCGACCAACTACGCGAACGACTACAGCGACGGGAAGCGCGGGACCGACGACCCGTCCAAGCGTGTCGGACCGCCACGGCTGGTCGGGAACGGCTTGGCCACGCCCGCCGAGGTCAAGCGGGCGATGATCCTGGCATTCGGGGTCGCCGGCGTGGCCGGTGCGATCCTCGCCTGGTTCGTCGGCTGGGAACTGATCCCCGTTGGGATCGCCGCCGTCGCTGCGGGCTACTTCTACACGGGAGGGCCGAAGCCCTACGGCTATCTCGGTCTCGGTGAGGCGTTCGTGTTCGTGTTCTTCGGTGTCGTCGCCACCGTCGGCTCGACCTACGTGCAGCTCGAACGCCACCCGTTCTCACTGATGACCGGGGGAGCGTGGGCCCTGTCCATCGGCTGCTCGGTGATGGTGGGCTGCCTCGCGACCGCGATGCTCGTCGTGAACAACCTGCGTGACATCCCCGGGGACACGATCTCGGGCAAGCGCACGCTCGCGGTGAAGCTCGGCGACCAGCGCACTCGGATCCTCTACTGCGTGCTGCTGACGCTCCCGTTCCTGATCCTGCCGTTCGTGGCCGGCCTCGGTGGGCGGCCGGTGGGCTCACTCGCGTTCGCCGCGATCATGGTGGCGGGAACCCCCATCAAGACGGTGCTCGGCGGCGCTCAGGGGCCGGCGTTGATCCCGGTGCTCGGTGGCACCGGACGAGTCCAGCTCGTGTTCGGCGCGCTCCTCACCGCCGGCCTCATCATCTCCACGTACATCTGACCGGCGCGGAGGGGGTTTTGTGCTGCGAGGAGCGACGCCAGCGTCGCTCCTCGCACTACAAAACCCCAGGTGTTAGGCGAGCCAGGTCGAGATCAGGTCGGTGGTGAGTTGGGGCTGCTCGAGGTGCACGGTGTGGCCCGCACCTCCGACGATCGCCAGGGTCGCGTGGTCGCCGATGCCGGCCGCCAGTCGCTCGGCGAGCGCGGCGAACTTGGTGTCGTCCTGACCGGCGATCACGAGCACCGGCATCGTGAGTTCACCGAGGCGTGACCACAGTGGTTCCTGCGTACCCGTCCCGGCGAGGCGCAGCGAGGAGGCGAGGCCCCGGGCCGAGTTCGTGCGTCGTTCGGCGACGTAGCGGCCGTGGGCGGGGAGGCCGGCGAACAGCGGCAGTGCCAGCCACTCCTCGACGAAGGCGTCGACGCCGATCGCTTCGATGTGCGTCGCCAGCGCGTTGTCCGACGCTCGGCGAGCCTCGCGTTCGGCATCGTCGTCGATGCCGGCCGTCGCGCTGATCAGCACCAGTCGCCCGACCCGCTCGGGGTGGGCCAGCGCCGTGTGGAGCGCGATGCGGCCACCCATCGAGTAGCCGACCACGGCCGCGGGTCGCTCCGGGTCGATGGCCTCGGCAACGAGATCGGCGGTCGTCCAGAGATCGGCGTGCACCGCGCCGGCGGCGCCGTGACCGGGGAGGTCGAGCGCAGCGACCTCGCCCAGCGTGGCGAGCGATTCGCCGAGGCGACCCCAACACCGGCCGTTCTGACCGAAACCGTGCAACAGGACGACGGGGGAGGGGCTGCTCATCGCCGGGAGACCGTAGCCGTAGGCTGCCCGGAATGGTCCCCGACACCCCCGCCCCTGACGTTTCCGATGCGGGAGAACCGGCCGCCGACAACGCCGGGATCACCTTCTGCGCGACCCTCGTCGACCAGTGGGTCCGGCATGGCGTGCGCCACGCCGTCGTGTCACCGGGCTCCCGCTCGACCCCGCTGGCGTTGGCGTGCGCGAACCACCCCGGGTTGCGCACCCATGTGCACCACGACGAGCGCTCGGCCTCGTTCATGGCGCTCGGCATCGGGCTCGCCACCCGGGTTCCGGCCCTGTTGGTCACGACGAGCGGCACCGCCGTCGCCGAACTGCACGCCGCCGTCGTGGAGGCGCACCAGGCGTGTGTGCCGATGCTGGTGTGCAGTGCCGATCGGCCTCCTGAGCTCCAGGGCGTCCACGCCCCCCAGACGATCGACCAGACCCGCATCTTCGGCGAGGCCGTCCGGTGGTTCGTCGAGCCCGGCCCGCCGTCCGACGACTTCCGGCAGGCGTGGCGGCATCTGGCCGCCGACGCGTTCGGAGCGGCGATGGGGGCGACGCTCGGCCACCCGCCCGGGCCCGTTCATCTGAACCTCGCGTTCCGCGAGCCACTCCTCGGACCGCTCGGCCAACTGCCCGATCCGCTCGACCTCGAACCGTCGGTGCCGGCGCTGTGGGGCCTCCTCGACGAGCAGCTGGGGCAGCTCGCCCGGGCCATGTCGGGGACGCGCGGCGTGATCGTCGCCGGCGATCGGGCCGTGGTCGAAGACGGTGACCGCGAGGCGATCCACACGCTTGCCGTCGTCACCGGCTGGCCGATCCTGGCCGACCACCTGTCGGGTCTGCGCGGCGACGAACGCGCCGTCACGGCGTTCGACTCGATGCTGCGCGTCGACGAGTTGGCCGCGGAGCTGCGCCCGGAGTTCGTGTTGCGCATCGGTGGGCTGCTGGCGTCGCGTGTCACCAACGAGTGGTTGGCCGCGTCGGGTGCAACGCACGTCGGGCTCGACCGGTGGGGCGTCATCCCCGATCCCGATCACGTGGTCGGCGAACGGCTCGTCGCCGACATCCTCCTGGTGTGCGATCAGCTCGCCCAGGCCTCGCCCGCCCCGGCGCCGGAGGAGTGGACCAGCCGGTGGTACGACGCCGAACGCTCGGCGCGGCGGGCCATCATCGAGGAGCGGGCGGGCGAGCCGCTCATCACCAACACGGCGCTCACCAAGGTGCCGCCCGGTGGCAATCTCGTCGTGTCGTCCTCGATGCCGGTGCGTGATCTCGAGTGGTACGGCGACCGGCGGGGCGACATCGCCGTGTACTCGAACCGCGGGGCCAACGGCATCGACGGGGTCACCTCGACGGCAGTCGGGGTTGCGCTCGGGAGTGGCAAACCGACCGTGCTGGTGATCGGTGACGTCGCCTTCGTCCATGACACCAATGGGCTGCTCGGCATGGGTCGACGCGAGGTGCCGCTGTGCATCGTGGTGATCGACAACGACGGCGGCGGCATCTTCTCGTTCCTTCCCCAAGGGACGGAACTCGACCACGAGCGGTTCGAACAGCTCTTCGGCACGCCCCATGCCGTCGATCTCGAGTCGTTGGCCCGGGCGCACGGCCTCGATTTCGTGCGGACGTACCGGCACGACGACATCGTCGCTGCCCTCGAGAAGTGGGTGGCGTTCCCTCGGCCGCTGGTCGTGTTCGCCCGGAGTGAGCGTCGGCGCAATGTCGTCGACCACACCGCCATCAACGCTGCGGTCGCCGAGGCGCTCAGATCCGTGTGATCGACCCGAGGGTGGCGGCGAATTTGGCCTGCGTCTCGGCGAGTTCGCTGCGGGGGTCGCTGTCGGCGACCACCCCGACCCCGGCGAACAGGCGGGCGGCCGTTCCGTCGATCGACGCGCTGCGGAGACCGACGGCCCAGGCACCGTTGCCCGCCGCGTCGACCCAGCCGACAGGGCCGGCGTAGCGCCCGCGGGGGTCGGGTTCGAGCTCGGCGATCAGGTCGAGCGCGGCCTCGCGGGGGTATCCGCCGACCGCGGGGGTCGGGTGCAGTGCGGCGACCAGCTCGAGGACCGATGCCGGCGGCTCGCTCAACCGGCCCTCGACGAGCGTGGCGAGGTGCTGGACGCTGCCGGCGGCGACGACTGCGGGCGCCGGGGCGGCGTCGACGAAGCTCGACCAGCCGAGCAACGTGTCGAGCACCATGTCGATCGTGATCTGGTGCTCGGCGCGGTTCTTGGCCGAATGCAGGAGCTCGGCGGCCTGGCGCTGGTCGATCTCGGGATCGCCGCTCCGCGGGGTCGTGCCGGCCATGGGGTGGGCGCGGACGACGTCGCCGAAGCGCGACACGAGCAGCTCGGGGCTCGCCCCCACGAACCCGTCGACGTCGAAGCGGAACGCGTGGGGATGTGCCGCCGCCAGACGATGTGCGACCTCGTGGGCGTCGAACGGTGCGTCGGCGGTGACGACCAGTTCACGCGCCAGGACGACCTTCTGGAGGTCGCCTGAGGCGATGCGCTTGGTCGCCTCCTCGACGAGGTCGCACCACTCGTCGGCACTGATCGTCGATCGGATCGACAGTTCCGTCGGCCCCGCCACCGGTTCTGTCCCGCGAAGCGATTCGTTCTGCACGCGTTCGCGGGACACAACGGGTGGGGAAGCGATCTCCGTGACCCAGTGAGTGCCCTCGGCCGTCGACACGTGCACGAGTGCAGGGACGACGAAGGTCGCTGCGGCGTCGCGGTCGAAGGGTCAGCGCGGCAAACGCGACCGGGCCGGAGGCGGGGCGGTCGCCGACGTCGGAGGCGGCACCGGGAGCAACGGCGGCGAGCGCGGCGGTCACGACGTCGAGGTGCTCGACCCACGGCGCCGGGACCTCGATGCGGAATGCCTCGCCCCACCCCCGCAGCTCGCGGCGCGGTGAGAGGAACATGGTCGTCGGCAGGCCCGGGGCGTCGGGACGACCGTTGGCCCGCCGACTGGTCGCCTCCATCAGGTGCGGTCCCGGGTCCCGCTGAACAGCTGGCTGATGCCGACGGTGAAGAGCGACCGCCGCGCGTCGGCGAAGCCGTGGCGCCGCAGCGACGACACCATCTCCTCGGGCTCGGGCAGGTACGCGACCGACTTGGGGAGGTAGGCGTAGGCCTGCTTGTCCGACAGGAGCCCACCGACCAGCGGCACGACCTTGCCGAAGTAGATGCCGTGCCCGAAGCGGAGGAGCGGGTTGGGCGGCTGTGCCACGTCGAGGAGCGCGATGCGGCCGCCGGGGCGGACCACACGGGCCAGCTCGGCGAAGAACCCGTCGAGCTCGACCAGGTTCCGCAGCGCGAAGCCGCACGTGACGCCGTCGAGCACACCGTCGGCCAGCGGCAGACGCAGCACGTCGGCCTGCGCCCGGGGGAAGTTGCGAGGAGCGGCGGCCAGCATCCCGAAGCTGAGGTCGAACCCGAGCGGGACCATCCCCTTGCGCTGGAGCTCGAAGCAGAAGTCGCCGGTCCCGCACGCCAGGTCGGCCACGACCGAGCCGGGCACGAGGCCGAGCGACGACACGGCCCGCTGGCGCCACCCCACGTCCATCCGGAATGTCATGAGGCGGTTCACGAGGTCGTACCGCGGCGCGATCGTGTCGAACATCGACCGGACGGCGGCGATCTTGGCCTCGCCCTGCGGGAGGGCCGGATCGGCGGTGGGGGACGCTGGGGGAGTCACGCTGTGAGCCTATGGCCTCGGTGCGACGGCCCTGCACCGGTACCGTGGGGCCGGTGGAATCGGTGTCGCCCCTCGTCGACTGGTTGCGGACCGACGAGGCGAAGTCACGCCTGGCGATGGCCGTCACACTGTCGGCGACCTCGGCGTTCCCGGTCGCCCTCCTCGCGCTGCGGGCACGACTGGGGGACGGGCTCGGGTACCGATTCCTCTTGTGGAACCTGTTCCTGGCCTGGATCCCCCTCGGCTTCGCGTTCGTCGCCGAGCTCGGCTGGCGTCGGCACTGGTCGCGCCGGAGCCTCCTGTGGCCGCTGTTCGGGTGGCTGCTGTTCTTCCCGAACGCCCCCTACGTCATCACCGACGTCATCCACCTGCGGAAGAACGAGTTCTCGCCGCTCTGGTTCGACGCGCTCATCCTGTTCTCGACGGGCCTCGCCGGTCTGCTCGTGGGGTTCGTGTCGCTCCGCATGGTCCAGCTGATCGTCAACGCGTCGTTCAGTCGTCGCATCGGGTGGGTCGTGTCGGTCGGGGTGATCATGCTGAGTGGCTTCGGCATCTACCTGGGCCGGTTCGGGCGCTACAACAGCTGGGACGTCCTCTCGAGCCCCCGCAACCTGCTGTACGACGTGCAGTCGGTGGCGTTGAACCCGGTGTCGAACGGGCGGGCGATCGCCATCAGCGTCATCTTCTCGGCGTTCCTCGCGGTGACGTACCTCGGGATGATCGCGCTCGGCCAGCTCCGGCTGCCGTGGCGCCCGCCGGCCCCGTTTCCCGAGGAATCCGAGAAATCTTCCTGAACCCGTCGATCGGCGTGTCGGTCGTTCGTAGAGAGTGCAGGAACCGGTACGGTGCCGGTCCTCACAGGAGGAGATCCCCATGAAGCAGTACATGCTGTCCGTCCACCACGACTCGAAGGATGCCTTCGAGGGTCGGGACCTCACGCCCGAGGACTTCCAGCGCATGTTCGAGCAGGTGGACGCGTTCAACGAGGACCTGACGTCGAGCGGGCGCCTGGGTGTTCGGCGGCGGGCTCACGCTGCCCGACACCGCAACGACCGTGCGTAACAAGGACGGCGAGCTGCTGCTCACCGACGGTCCCTACGCGGAGACCAAGGAGGTCCTCGGCGGGTTCTGGGTGATCCAGGTCGCCGATCTCGACGAGGCGCTCGAGTGGGCCAAGAAGGCCTCGCTGGCGTGCGAGGGCGACGTCGAGGTGCGGCCGTTCCAGGAGGAACCCGAGGACTGATGCAGCGCGACCTCGAGCGGATCTTCCGGGAGGAGCGGGGTCGGGTCACCGCCACGCTCATCCGCCTCTTCGGCGACATCGACGTTGCCGAGGAGGCGGTCCAGGAGGCGTTCGTGGTCGCGACCCAGCGGTGGCCCGACGGGGCTGCCGCCGAACCCGGGCGGCTGGATCCTGACGACGGCCCGGAACCGGGCGATCGACCGCGTCCGGCGTGAGTCGACCCGCCACGACCGCCACGTGGCCGCCCATCGCCTCGCCGAACCCGACGATCGGCCGCCTGATCCCCGAGAGGAGGGTCCCGTGCAGGACGACCAACTGCGGCTCATGTTCACCTGCTGTCATCCGGCGCTGGCGACCAGCGCCCAGGTGGCGCTCACCCTCCGCCTGCTCGGGGGCCTCGAGACCACCGAGATCGCCCGGGCGTTCCTCGTGCCCGAGGCGACGATCGCCCAGCGGATCGTGCGGGCCAAGCGCAAGATCCGCGACGCCAACATCCCCTATCGCGTGCCGTCGGACGCCGACCTGCCCGACCGCACGCGGTCGGTCCTGGCGGTGATCTACCTCGTGTTCAACGAGGGGTACACGGCGTCGGCGGGCGAGGCGCTCGGGCGCAACGACCTGTGCGCCGAGGCGATCCGGCTCGGTCGTCTCCTCGTCGAGCTGATGCCGGACGAACCCGAGGTCGTCGGCCTGCTGTCCCTGATGCTGCTCACCGACGTCCGGGCACCGGCCCGGGCCGCCGACGACGGCTCGATCGTCCTCCTCGCCGATCAGGACCGCGCCGGGACCGCGACCGATGGCGGCCGAGGGTCGGGCCCTGGCTGCGGCGTGCCTGCGTCGAGGGCGGCCGGGTCCGTACCAGATCCAGGCGGCGATCGACGCCGTCCACGGCGACGCCGTGACCGCCGCCGACACGGACTGGGGCCAGATCGTCCGGATCTACGACCACCTGCTCGCGGTGGCCCCGTCCCCGGTCGTCGCTGAACCGGGCGGTCGCCGTGGCCGAACGTGACGGCCCGGCCGCGGCGTTGGCCGCCGGTCGATGCCCTCGACCTCGTCGGCCCTCGACCGCCTGCACGTGTTCCATGCCACCCGGGCCGAGCTGCTGGTGCGCCTGGGTCGCGTCGCCGAGGCACGTCCGCCTACGACCGCGCCGAGTCCCTGGCGACCAACACGGCCGAGCAGCGATTCCTCCGGGAACGTCGGGCGGCGCTCAGCGGGTGATCCGCAGCACCAACACAGCGATGTCGTCGTTGCGGAGCGCCAACGGCAGGACTGCCTCGATGCGTTCTCGGAGGTGCTCGGCGACCTCGTCGGCGGTGTCGCCCCGCTCGCAGGCGTGCTGCACCATGCGGCCGAGCACAGCGGCATCGATGTCGTGGGGAGGCCGGACGTCGGTGACGCCGTCGGTGTAGAGCACCACCGTGTCGCCGGGGTACAGCACGGTCGTCACCGGTTGCACCCGGACCGAGTCGAGCGTCCGACGAGGGTGCCGGGGAGCCCGACCGACTCGAGCGTGCCGTCGGACCGGCAGACGATCGGGAGGGGATGGCCGCCGGAGGTCACCTCGAACCGGAACCGGCAGACGTCGGAGCGAGCGTGCAGTAGCTGACGGTGCAGAACGTGCTGCGTCCGGACCGCAACATGGCGTGGTTCAGTTCGCTGAGCACCGCGTCGCCGGTTGCTCCGTGCCACGCCGATGCCCGGATCGTGTGGCGCGCCAGCCCGGTGGTCGACGCCGCCATCGGTCCGGTGCCGCACACGTCGCCGATGACCACCGCAGTGCGGTCGTCCACCTGGAACACGTCGTAGAAGTCGCCGCCGACCTCGGTGCCCTCGCCGGTCGCCCAGTAGCGGACCGCGAGGTCGACCCCGTCGACGCGGGGCAGGGACTCGGGCAGCAGCGAGGCTTGGAGCGTGCGGGCGATCATCTGCTCGTGCTCGCGGAGTCGCAGGTTGTCGAGCGACGGGCACGATCCGACTGGCGACGACCTCGGCGAGCACCAGGTCGTCGTCGGTGTACACCCGCCCGCTGTCGCTGTTCACGAACTGCATCACGCCCAGGATGCGGTCGCGGCGCACGAGCGGGACGGCGATGACGCTCTGGAGTGCGAATGCCGGTACGACGGC
>JBAOIR010000088.1:0-7330 GCA_037045585.1 Microthrixaceae bacterium | reverse complement strand
TGCCACCCGCGGATCTACATTCAGGACCTTCCCCATCCTATGAATGTAGCTGCCCAAACTTCTTCACTACGAGGTGCCCATTACAATACAAGTTGTCCTAAATCTAGCGGCTGACGGAGTGTCGGCTGGAACCGTCCCCAGGAGCGAAGCAGGTGACCACCGGGAGGTTCGACAAGTGGGCGTCCACCCCAGGTACCGAGACCGTCACACGCGGTGGCGGACAGGACGTCATGATCGCCGAGCCGCCGCCGACGGCTGGCCCTCGTCGCCATGTCCGTCACCCTCGTGGCCTCGGTCTCTGGTCGCGCCAGGGATCGTGAGCCGTGACGAATGAGGCCACACCACTGCGAGGTGACTCTGCTGTTCGCTGCTGGGGTCACCGTGGAGCGATGTCACCGAGTCGGTGCCGACCACCCAGTCCGCCCCTGCCGCGTCGGCGACGTGTCGCGGGATCTCCGGTGCACGAAGGGGGCGGGATCCGGTGATCGAGCCAGCAGTGTGCGAGCGGAGCTTCGACGGTGTTGCCGCGTGCATTCACGATGCGCGGCGGTTCATGAGCGAGATCAGGGGACTGCCTCGGTCGGTGAAGCTTTACGACGTTGTGCTGGTCGTATCCGAGCTCACCACTAACGCGGTGATACACGCTCAGACGCCGTTTGTGGTGAAAGTCGACGTAGCGGCTGATCGCGTCCGGGTCGAGGTTTCTGACGGGAACCGTCAGCGTCCCAAGGTGTCGGATGGGGCGCTCTTGGCCGTAGGGGGCCGAGGCTTGCTTATCGTGGACCGGCTTGCCTCGGCGTGGGGCGTCGTCCAACGTCGGCCGGCAAGATCGTGTTTGCAGAGTTCCGATCCCGCGCTGCTGAGTGAGACTGACTGCAGACTGCCAGCACAACCCCCTGTCTAGAGATAGGAGGGGGTCGTGAAACCGGATCCGTGACACCGCGACTCGCGACTGAGCCGGTTCGACCGCCTGCAACGTGGCATGGGGTTGCAGAGGAGTGGTCGGCGACATTGCGGTGTCGGCAGTCGGGGAGGGCGGTCAAGGTGGCGGGGTCGACGACGATGTTGCGGCGCGAGGTCTTGGTCTTGAGCCGGGAGAACTCACGGCGGTGCCCGACGGCGGTGAGCCGTTGGCGACTTCGGCGCGGCCGGTGAAGAAGTGGATGTGGTCCTAGCGGAGCCCCGAGCAACCTACCCCGGCGCATCCCGGTGGCGGCCTCGATGCGAACAGTATCGACTACCGGAATCAGTGGCGGTCGTGAGGAACTGGCCGAACTCGGCAGCGGTCCACGATCGGGCCTTGCGGTGGCCGGACGGCCGCTTGCGTGGGCCGGGCACGGGCACAGTCTCAGCCCGGTTGATCGGCAACAAGCCGCGAGGGACGGCATCGCGAGGGGTCGGCGTGGAGGACCTGGTGGAGTTCTTAAGCGTCTCTGCTTCCAGCGGTAGAGCGATTCGAGGTCGTCGGGACGGAGCCGCTCCAGTGGGGTGTCGCCGAGGTGGGGGAGCAGGCAGTGCCCGACCGACTTCACGTAGCGGGCGTGCGTCGAGGGTGCGACTGTGGCTTCCGGGGCGGGCCACTGTCCGATCTGTGGGCCAGATCGGCTTGGCACAACCACGCCGCGAAGCGCCAGTTCCGGGCCAGCTTCACTGTGCGCCACGCCAACGATGGACTGAGCTCGACGAGTTGGACTACGAGTTCCGGGATCCGGTGAGCCAACGCCGCACGGGATGTTCGTGAGGAACAACGAGTACCGGGATGTCGGCTTCACGAACAAGGCGGTCGCTCATCGATCGACCGAACAGGTCAGCGAAGCGTGGTTGGCCGCGCCGTCCGATCACCAGCATCGACGCACCGTGTTCGTGGGCGACGCGCAGCAACTCACTCGCCGGGTCGCCCACGGCCGTCTGAAAATCCCACGGAACCCTGCCGGCGTTGAGGTGGGTGATCGAGATGACTTCGGCATCGATGGCCAGATCGTTCATGGTCTCCTTCAAAATCGCGCCCGCCCCGGCCGTTCCGGTAACGCGCCGGCTTCCCGAAACACGAAGACCGTGAGCAGGTGCGAATCCATCGCATCCGCCAGCCGCGCCGCACACTCGACCGTGCGTTCCGAATCATTCGATCCGTCCACGCCAACAACGATCGTGGCGGGCATGATCACCCAGACCTCGATGGTGGCGGAGGTTCAGACTTCAGCAGTTCGGGTGCGTGGGCGGGGTCGACGGCGGTTTCGAAAGCAACGCCGAGGCCCTCCTCGATCGCTTCGAGTCCGACGTGGGCGGATTCGCGAAGCGGTTTCTCGGGCAGGAAGAACATCAGGACGAAGCCCACTGCCGCGACGGGAACACCGACGAGAAACATCACGTGCAACGCCCTCGCGAACGCGTCGAGCACCGCGGCTTGCACGTCGGGCGGCAGCCTATGAAGCGCCTCGGGCCCGGCGTGGAGACTCGCCGGGTCGAGTTTCGCTCCCCGTGGGAGAAGCTCAGCGAGGTAGGCCTCGAGCCGGTTGTTGAACACCGAGCCGAACACGGCGACGCCGAACGCGCCGCCCATGGAACGGAAGAACGAGTTCGCCGAGGTCGCCGTGCCGAGATCTTTCTGCTCGACGGCGTTCTGCGTCGCGAGCACCAGCACCTGCATGACGAGGCCGACGCCGAGCCCAGTGACAACCATGAACGCGCCCTGTACAACGCGCCCGCTGTCGGCGTCGAGGCGGGACAACAAGTAGATCCCGACGGTCATGGTGGCCATGCCGATGATAGGGAAGATCCGGTACCGACCCGTCTGGGTGATGATGCGACCGGATCCGATCGAGCCGACGATCAGGCCCAGCATGAGCGGTATCAGTTGGAGGCCCGATTCGGTCGGGGTCGCGTTGTTCACGATCTGCAGGTAGAGCGGCATGTAGATGATGGCGCCGTACATGGCGAACCCGACGATGAAGCCGCCGAGACTGGCAACGGTGAACACCTGGTTCTTGAAAAGTCGTAGGGGGAGGACCGGATCGACGGCTCGCCGTTCCTGTACGACGAACAGCCCGATCAGGACGATGCTCGCGAAGCCAAGCCCGACAATGGTGGGCGAACCCCAGGTGTATTGGTTCCCGCCCCACACCGTGACGAGTAGGAGGCAGGTCACCGCGCCGACGAGTAATGCCGAGCCGAGGTAGTCGATCTTGTGCTCGCGGCGGGTGAAGTCGACACGGAGCACGACACTGGTCACGATCAGCGCCGCGAGCCCGATCGGCAGGTTGATGAAGAACACCCAGCGCCAAGACAGGTTGTCGACGAAGAACCCGCCGACGAGCGGGCCGGCAACACTGGCAAGCGCGAACACCGCGCCGGTGTAGCCCTGGTAGCGGCCTCGTTCGCGGGGCGAAACGATGTCGCCGATGATGGCCATGGCCATGGCCATCAGGCCGCCGGCGCCGAGGCCTTGCACGGCGCGACCGGCGATGAGCTCGGTCATGTTTTGGGAGATACCCGACGCGAGGGAGCCGACGAGGAAGATGACGATGGCGGCCTGGAACATGATCTTGCGGCCGTAGAGATCGGAGAGCTTCCCGTAGATCGGGGTCGAGGCTGTCGAAGTCAACAGGTAGGCGGTGACGACCCATGACAGATGATCAAGCCCTCCGAACTCGCCGACGATGGTCGGGAGGGCGGTAGCGACGATGGTGATGTCGAGCGCCGCGAGGAGCATGCCCAGGGTGATGCCGCTGAACACCACCAGGACTTGGCGGTGGGTCAGTTGAGTCGGTGCTGCCTCGGCAACGTCGCTTTCCATGTGTTTCTCCAGGCGTTGGTAGAGGACAAGTAGGGCCTTACGTGCTCAACTCGGCGCGCATCGCTCGGAGGCCGGCGCACGTCACTGATCGCACGACCGACGGCAGAGACCCGGCGCCGCGGCAGAAGTCGGCGTGGACCCACACTTCGGTCCCGAGGCCGAGCTGGCCAGAGCGGTTGCGTGCGCTGACGGTGCGCAGCGTCAGGAACGTGTCGATGGCACCGCCGACGGTGATCAGCTGGGATCGCATCGCCAACGCTTCTCGGGTGATTTCCCGAGAAAGGATGCGAAGGTCGCGGGTCGCGGGGCCGGAGCCGATAAGTATCGTGTCGGCGGTAGCGCCCGGGCGGATTTTGAACCAGTGGTCGAGCTTGTCCCACGAGTCGAGAAAAGCCCAGATGTCATTCGCGGCAGTGCCGAACAACACGCAGCTCTCGTCAGTGGTCAGCGGTGCCGGCCAGCGCGCCGTTCTCCAACGTCGCGCCGGCCGGTCCAATGGGATCACCGCCGCCCCTCCGTGGATCGGCATTCACTATCGGGGCTGGAAGCCGCACCGAACATACTTGTACCCTACAAGGAATTACTTGCAGGGGTCAACCAATGGAGCACAAGAATGGGAGACAGCGCGGCGATGACCGACACCTCGATCGGTGGGCCAAGCGAGTCGGGAGGCGCTGTCAGCCGGCGGGTCGGGGTCGCGTGGCGCGAATTGCGACGTCTGGCCGCGGCCCAGACGATCCGCCGGCAGCTCTACGGATTCGAAGCCCCGCTGGACCAGGGGCAGGGCGACGCGTTGGAGTACGTCGTGAACCACGGCCCGTGCCGGATGGGCGATCTCGCGAAGTTCATGCGGGTCGACCCGTCCTCGGTCACGCGAGCGGTAGAGCGACTCGAGGCCGCCGGCCTTGTTAGCCGCAACTCTGATCCGCGCGATGCGCGAGCCGTGCAAGTCTCGAGCACCGATGATGGCCTCGCGCTGTATCGAAATGTGCGAGAACGAGCGATTGGCCTTCTCGACGATGCCTTGGTGGAGTTCACCGAAGATCATCAGATGATGCTTGCCGAACTCATGGAGCGACTCGTCGCCGCGATCGAGAAGATGGCCGACATCGAGGCGTGACAAGCTCCCCTTCACGACGGGACGCTCCTGGATGCCCGCCGTGACGGAGGCGGTAAGGTTTTGTCGAGCCGTGAAGTGCTCGCCGTCAATCACCGATTACACCGGTAATGCGACGCCGTGGCCGCTCGCCAGTGGCGCACACATCGAAGATTGCGGCGTCGATGCTTGGCGTTACTGAAGCCGTCACGATGGGTCACGGCGGAGGGGTGACGACGACTCCCTTTCGTGAAGGGGGCGTCGCATTCGATCACGACGTCGGTGCGGCGGTCGATCCAGCGACGCGTACTTGCTGACCATCTCAAACAGCGCGGCGATGTCCTCTGTCATCGACGACGACCCCGAAACGAGCGAAGCGGCGGCCGGGCTCCGCCACCTGGCACCGCCACGACCCGCCCGCGGCGCGATGCGTGTCGGTGCAGAGCGAGCTCAGAACTGAAAGCGCCGTGGTCGCCTGAGGAGGCCCCACGGATTCAGTCGGAGAATCGACGCGTCGTCGCCTCACGGGGAGGTCTATTGTCGCCAAGCATTGTGAGACTGGGCGGCAATGATCCAACCGAACAACCGGGGTAGCGCCCGCGCCGATACCCGAGCGGAACCCCATCCGCGGCCGCCCTGAATCGCACAGGCCGCCCAGGTCCGCCGTGTCCGCAGAACCCCGAGATTTCGGCCGTTCCGACCGCTCACGTTCGCTGCGGCCACGTCTGGAATCCCTCTCAAGGTGGCGGCACGGGTTCGAATCCCGTTGGGGGTACAGCGGCGAAAGCCTTTAGTTGTGGGGTTGTCGGACCCTCGGCATCAGGAATCCCCTGACGTAGATACCGCGAAAATCCCGCGGCAGCTCGCGGGATCAGCGCTGGCCGCCGCGGAGTTGGCGCCGGAAACCCCATTTCTCCGTTGTCTCGTGCCGCCACCTTGCCGTGCCACCATCGCGAAAAGGTGGGGGCACGGGAGTGGGTCGGCTGGGCGAACGGGGCCCCGTGTGGATCGACAAGTTGCAGACCTCTCTGCTTGCAGGCGTGCTCGGTTGGCTGCCGATGTCGATGCGGTCGTGTCACCGGACCGGCCACCCGGTACCCACTACACGCCGCCCACGACTTCGCGGAGGGCGTCGATGACGACTGTTGGCGAGTCGCGGTAGACGTAGTGGCCGCTGCCGGTGACGATCTCCCGGCGGCTCGAGGGAGTGAGAGCGAGATACTCCTGCTGGCCCTCGCTCCACAGTGTCTCGACGTGTTCGGAGCCGAGGGTCAAGAGGGTCGGGTCATGTGACAGCACGATCAGGGGCACCTCGGGCCACGGGGCCGGATTCTCCGTCTCGGCGATGGTCGCGTCGGCGTCCCACCCCAAGCCGGTGAGCTCCTCGCGCAGGCTGAGCAACCCCAGCCGGGTGGTCGGATCGAGGAGTACCGCTCCTGCAAGGCGGTCGGGGTACAACGTGCCGAATCGTCGCGCGATCAATCCGCCGAGCGAGTGGGCGGCGAGGACGATCGGCTGGTCGATCCCAGCAGAGGTCAGCGCCTCGGCGAGTGCCTCAGCACGCTGCGTTGCCGTGACTGTCTGGTCGGCGGGGGAAGTGTTTCCAATCCCTGGTGGGTCGAATCGACAGGTGCGGATGTCGGTGCCGAGCTGGTCGATCAGTTCGGTCCAGACGGTTGACGGGTCGGTGCCTCCGGCGAGGAGCACGACCGGCACGGTGCCATCGCCTGAACAGGTCAGCGCCGTGTTCGTAGGAGAGGTCGTGGGGCTGCTTGTTGTTGCAACCATCGTCGTCGCGAGCTGAGACGCATCGGTCGGACCGCCGTCTGCTCTGCTGGAGTGGCTGTCGTCTCCAGGGCATCCGGTCGTGACGAACATCAAGACCGACAAGAACGCGATGGCGGCGTCGAACGGCCGACCTCTCATGACGGTTCCTTCCCGATGGAGCGGCGGGCCCCGGCCTGCGGTGCTCGCGATTGGAACTCTGTCGCGAGTTGTGTCCGGCTGGTGAGGTCGAGCTTGCGAAGGGCGTTCGAGACGTGGGACTTCACGGTTGCTCGGCCGACGACGAGTTCGCCGTCGCGATCTCGGGATTGGTGAGTCCCTCGGCCACGAGACCGAGCACGGCGAGCTCGGTCGGGGTGAGGCTGTCCCAGCCGAACGCCGGCCGGCCGCGTTCACCGCGGGATCGCCGGACCAGATCGACGAGTGGCGTGAGGTCGGGAGCGTCGCCGGTGAGCATCCGGGCCGTCGCCTGGGCGACGCCTTCGGCGACGGTCTCGGCAGGCGTTCGGCGCGGCCGAGGTGAGCCTCCACGCGAGCGAGGACGGTGAGCGCCTCGAGCGCGGCCGGGCGTGCGTCGAGGTCGACGAGCGTCTGCAAGGCGTCGTGGGCGGCGGCTTCAGCGCTGCGGATCTCCCCGTCGGCTTCGTCGAGTCGTG
>JBAOIR010000038.1:0-12598 GCA_037045585.1 Microthrixaceae bacterium | reverse complement strand
TCCGGACCCGGGCTCGACGGCGTTGGTGATCTCGAATTCGAGGACGCTGCCGTCGTCAGGGTCGAGGGTGACCGCCAACGTCCCGGTGCCGTTCGGGAACGTGTACCGGTCGCCGTGCTCGCCCAGGACGGTCGTCGCTCCGGGCTCGACCTCGAGGCCGGGCACGGCGGCGACACGTCGGGCCAGTTCGGCCCGGGTGTCCGCCTGCAACCCACCCTGGGAGAACCCGTAGATCAGTGCCGACCGACGGGCCTCCTCGGGGTCGACCGACTGCCTGCCGTGACGACCGGTACCGTCCTCGACCGCCCGATCGAGGACGGCGTCGATGTCGTCGGGCCGGGTCGACGGGTTGAAGCCCGATGTCGACGCGGTGAACGCTGTGATCGGATCGGCGTTGCGGCCGTCGTCGCACTTCGACGCGCTGTCCGATTCGGAGAAGGAGATCTCGGTGCAGCGAGCTTCGGTGACGGTGCCGGTCGAGGTCGTGGTGACGCTCAGCGTCGACCGCACCGTCGGTCGGTCGGACGCCGGCGTTCGCTCGACCCGGGAGGCGAGCGCGAGGAGCCGCGCCTCCGCCGAGGCGGGGGCGGCGCCGAGTCCGCCGGGCAGCGACGGACCGGCGATCACCGTCACGGCGACGATCGATGCAGCGATGCCGACGGCCGCCGCGCCGGCAGCGGTCAGGGCCCGCCGGCGCCGGCGCGGCAGCCGAACGACGTGCGCCGGTGCGGGCGCCCCATCGGGGGCCGTCGCAGCTGCGTCGTGGATGCGCCGGAGGAGCGCGTCGTGGGCGGCGTCGCGCACCTCCGCCGCCGGCGGATCGGTGTCGCGGCCGAGCCGCGCCACAAGATCGAGTTCGGTCAGATCGTTCATGTCCTGAGTCCTTCGGGTGAGGTGGATGGGTGCCCTGAACTGGTGAGCGCGGCGAGCGAGGCTCGGAGCCGGCCGCGGGCTCGGGAGATGCGGGAGCGGACCGTGCCGACGGGGATACCGAGGGTCTCGGCGATCTGGTCGTAGGTCAATCGTTCCCAGGCGAACAACAGGAGGGTTTCGCGGTCGTCGTCGGCCAGCTCTGCGAGGGCTTTGGCGATCGCCGCCGCCGCTTCCTCACCCTCGACGGCCTCGGACACTTCCGCTCCGTTGGATGCCAGCGTCGAGATGCTCTGCAGGCGTTCGACGGCGCGGCCCCGCCGTTCGCCCGAACGCCAGCGGCGCTGGATCAGTCGGCCGGCGATGCCGAACAGCCAGGGGCGGGCGTCGTCGTGGCGGACGTCGAACGAGTGTCGTCGTTCGAACGCGATGCAGAACACCTCGGCTGCCAGCTCGTCGGCCACGTCGGTCCCGACACGGCGGGCGAGGTAGCCGTGCACGGCGGTGAAGTGCCGATCGAAGATGGGAGTGAATCGCTCCGGTTCCTCGATCGAGGCGATGAGGTCGACGGCATCGCCGGCAGGATCGGTCACAACGGGATCTTGCCCGCAACGGCCGCGAAGTTCGCGGGCGCCGGGGTCAGACCACGCGAAGGCGTGCGGGACTCGTCGGCTCGGCGACCGGCGAGAGCCGTTCGAAGGCCGCTGCGGTCCGCTCGTCGGCGGGGAGCCAGGTGACGAGCCGCTGCTCATCGTCGTCGGCGAGTGACATCACCTCGTAGGCGACCTGCAGCGGGCCGAGTGTCGGATGCGCGAGGGCTCGGGTGCCGCGGCGCTGCTCGGCGACCTCGTGGTCGGACCAGCGGGTGGCGAACGCCGGGATCTCTCTGAGGTCGTCGAGCAGGGCGATCATCGCCTCGTCGAAGGACCAGCGGACGGCAGCGGCACGAAGTCGCTGGGTCTGCTCGTCAGCCGCAGACTCCCAGTCCGGGTATGCCGTGCGCGCCGCCGGGTGCAGGAACACGAACCGGGCCAGGTTCACCATGCCGGTGTCGAGCAGGCCGAGCGGTTCGACCAGTCGTTCGAAGGCATCGGTCCATGCCAGGAGATCACCGAACGGTCCGACGACGAACGCGGGACTCGGCTCGAGCCGATCGAGCAGCTGGAGGACTGTTGGTGGCACCTCCCGGCTCGACACCGGGTTCGACGGGCACAACCCGACGTCGTGGTCCTGACCGATCATTCCGAGATACCGCTTCTCCTCGTCGCTCAGTCGCAGCGCCGTCGCCAACGCGCCCAGCACGCTGTGGGAGGGGTTGGTGTCGCGGCCCTGTTCGAGGCGGATGAGGTAGTCGATGCTCACCCCGGCCAGCGTCGCGACTTCTTCGCGGCGCAGACCCGGTGTTCGACGGCGCCCGGTATCGGGGAGGCCGACGTCGGCGGGGGAGAGGCGCTCCCGGCGGGAACGGAGGAACTCGGCGAGCTCGGACACGGTTCCAGCATGCCGCGGTCGAGTGGTCCGTGCCTGGCCCCGCCGCTACCAGGATCGCGGCGGCCTTCCCGACCGCCGTCGGCAAGCCGCACGATGCGAGCCATGACCACGAACACCACCACCACCTCCGCCCTCCCGCTCGCCCCCGGCCGCTGGGTCCTCGATCCCAACCATTCGGCGGTCGGGTTCACGATCCGTCACCTCGGGGTCTCGAAGGTCCGCGGGCACTTCCGGACCTTCGACGCCGAGCTCGTGGTCGGTGACGACCTCGCCTCGACCTCGCTGACGGCCACGATCCAGATCGCGGTCGCTCGACACCGGCAACAGCGACCGGGACGCCCACGTGCTGAGCCCCGACCTGCTCGACGTCGAACGGCGCCCGACGATGACGTTCCGCTCGACCTCGATCACCGGGTCGGGCCACGACTACGAGGTCGCGGGCGAGCTCACGATCGGCGAGGTGACCCGGCCCACGACGCTGACCGTCGAGTTCGGTGGCACCGAGCCGTTCCCCGGCGGCCCGGTGCACGCCGGCTTCGAGGCGTACACCGAGATCCGGCGCAAGGAGTTCGGCATCGACATCGCGATGCCGCCCGGGGTGAGCGGCGCCCTGCTCGGCGACGCCGTCAAGGTCGAGCTCGACATCCAACTCCTGCAGCCGACCGACCCGTCCTGATGACTGGGCCCGCAGTTCTGGGCGCGCCAGCGGGTCGGATGTGACCCGCTGGCGCGCCCGGAACTCGGGGAGTCAGCGGTTGAATGCTCCTGGGCTAGGTTCGTGATCCCCGGCCATCCCGGGGACCACGAGGGGATCGCGACATGGGGATGCTTCGAAGCCGCGGCTGGCGGCTGGTCGGTTCGGTGGCGCTCGCTGCGACGCTGACCGCGGCGGGCTGCGCCAACGACACGGACACGGCGTCCACACCGACGACTGCCGCCAGCACCGGCGACGACCGCTCGACGACGACCGCCGAAGCGACCACGACAGCGCCCGAGCGATCGTGCGACCAGGAGCCGACGGTGTCACCGGTCGAGGCCGCTCCGGTCGCCGCCACCCCGAGCGATGTCGACGTGACCTCGTTCGACGGCACCACGATCCGGCTGCACTGGTTCCCCGCCCCCGGTGACGATCGGCACCCGACGGTGCTCATGGGGCCCGGCTGGTCGCAGCCCGGCTCGACGCTGGCGCAGGACCCCATCCTCTTCGGCGCGCTGGGCATCGCCGGCATGAACGACGCCGGCTACAACGTGTTGACGTGGGATCCTCGCGGGTTCGGGGAGTCGACCGGCCTGGCGTCGGTCAACGACCCCGATCGCGAGGGCCGCGACGTGCAGGTGCTCCTCGACTGGGTCGCCGAGCAGCCCGTCGCAGTCGTCGACCGTCCCGGCGACCCTCGGGTCGGCATGGTCGGGGCGTCCTACGGCGGGGGCATCCAGTTGACGGTCGCGGCGATCGATTGCCGCGTCGACGCCCTTGTCCCGAGCCTGGCGTGGCACTCGCTCCGGACGAGCCTCCACAAGTCCGAGACCGTGAAGGCGGGATGGGCCGGGTTCCTCAACACCGCTGCGGTCACCTTCGGCGGGCGGCTCGACCCCCACATCTCCAGCGCCGCGGAGTCCGGCGTCGGGCAGGGCATCCTCAGCGATGAGGACCGGGAGTGGTTCATCAGCCGCGGCCCCGGCGACCTGATCGACCAGGTGTCGGTCCCGACCCTGTTCGTCCAGGGCACGGTCGACACGTTGTTCACCCTCGACGAGGCCGTCGTCAACTACGAGTCGCTCCGTTCCCGCAACGTCCCGACCGCGATGATCTGGTTCTGCGGCGGTCACGGCACCTGCCTCACCGACGAGGGCGACGCAACGCTCGTGAACGAGCGGTCGTTCGCGTGGCTCGACAAGTACCTGAAGGGCAACGACTCCGCCGACACCGGCGACCGCGTCGACGTCGTCGACCAGAACGCGAAGCACTGGACGGCCGCCGACTACCCGGTCGAACTGGCCGACCCGGTCACCGCAGAAGGGGCCGGTGAACTCACCCTCGACGCGACCAGTGCCGCCGGTCCGCTCGCCGCGCCTCGCTCCGGTGCGAACGACATCCTGTCCGGATCGGTGCTCGCCATCACGCCGTCGAAGGCGGCCACGGCGCTCGAGGTGAAGATCGACCCGGGGAAGGTCGACGCCCTCGCGCTCGGCGCCCCCCGGCTGGAGATGAGCTACTCGGGCACAACGCCGGCCGGTGACCGGCCGACTCGGGTGTTCGCCCAGCTCGTCGACGACGACACCGGCATCGTGCTCGGCAACCAGATCACCCCGGTCGACATCGTGTTGGACGGCACCCAGCGCGACGTGAGCGTCGACCTCGAGATGATCTCGTTCCACCTGCAGCCCGGCCACACCGTGACGCTCCAGCTGGTCGCGACCACGGTCGCGTACGCCCAGCCTCGCCTCGGCGGCTCGCTCGACGCGTCGAAGATCTCGATCAGCCTGCCGGTGGCGAAGGACGTGACCCCGGGCTGAGCCGGGGACGCGTCACCCCTTGGCGATCGACCGGATCCGCCCGAGCAGTCCAGCGTCGAGCTTGCCGAGCACGTCGAGCGCACCCATGTTCTCGCGCACCTGGTCGGGGTTGCTCGCGCCCGTGATGACGGTGGACACGTTGGGGTTGGCGGCGCACCAGGCGATGGCCAGCTGCGACAGCGTGCAGTCGAGCTCGTCGGCGACGGCGGACAACTGGCGGACCTTCGCGTTCGAATCGGGATCGGTGAGGAGGTCGCGGAGCCATTCGTAGCCGGGCAGCGTGGCGCGGCTCCCGTCCGGAACCCCGTCGACGTACTTGCCCGACAGCAGGCCGGAGGCGAGCGGGCTCCACGTCGTGAGGCCGAGCCCGATGTCCTCGTAGAGACGGGCGTACTCGCGCTGCACCTTGTTGCGCTCGAAGAGGTTGTACTGCGGCTGCTCCATCTGCGGCTTGTGGAGGTGGTGCTTGTCGGCGATGTGCCACGCGGCGCGGATCTCGTCGGCTGACCACTCCGACGTGCCCCAGTAGAGGGCCTTGCCGCTCGACACCATGTCCGACATCGCCCACACCGTCTCCTCGATCGGGGTGTTGGGGTCGGGTCGGTGGCAGTAGACGAGGTCGAGGAAGTCGAGACCGAAGCGCTCGAGCGAGCCGTCGATCGCCTGGTGCAGGTACTTGCGGTTCAGCGTGTTGGCCATGTTCGGCGCGCTGCCGATGCCCCAGAAGAACTTCGACGACACCACGTACTCGTTGCGGGGGTATCCCAGCTCGGCGAGCGCGGCGCCCATGATGCGCTCGGATTCGCCTCCGGCGTACGCCTCCGCGTTGTCGAAGAAGTTGACGCCGGCGTCCCAGGCGGCGGCGATGCAGTCACGGGCGAGGCCCGTATCCATCTGGGTGCCGAAGCTGACCCACGATCCGAACGACAACACGCTGACCTTCAGACCACTGCTGCCGAGCCTGCGGTATTCCATCTCTGCCATCTGGGTTCCTTCCGATCGTCGCTGGCGACGTTAGCCATGTGGGCCCGCCGCGGTCGTCGGGACGGACCGGGAGTCGGCCATGATGGCACCCGTCCGCGCGATGGCTGCTGCCGATCGGCGAGGACCAGAGCACATCGAGGGGGACCATGACACGACCGGCAAGCCCACGGCTGGAGCCGACGACGAGCGACGAGTGGGACGACGAAACCGTCGCGCTGCTCGACGCCGTCGGGCACCTCAACATCTTCACGACCCTGGCTCACCACCCGAAGCTGCTGAAGCGGTGGATGGTGTTCGGCGGGCACGTGCTCGGCAAGAACACGCTCACGGCCCGTGATCGCGAGCTCCTGATCCTGCGCGCTGGGTGGCGTTGTGGGTGCGCCTATGAGTTCGGCCAGCACACCGTCATCGGTCGGCAGGTCGGGCTGACCGACGACGAGATCACACGTGCTGCGACGGAGGGCTACGACGGATGGGGCGATCGCGAGGCAGCGCTGATCTCCGCCACCGACGAGCTGATTGCGGACCACATGGTGAGCGACACCACCTGGCAGCGGCTCGAAACGGACCTGGGTTCCCAACAGATGCTCGACCTCATCTTCACCGTGGGTCAGTACACGATGGTGTGCATGGCGCTGAACTCGCTCGGGGTGGAACTCGATGCCGGGGTGCCGGGCTTCCCCGATGGTCACGCGCCCGATGACGGGGGCCCGGCATGACCCGGATGGCCGACAAGGTCGCCGTGGTCGTCGGTGCCGGACAGACCGAGGGCGAGACGATCGGCAACGGACGCGCCATCGCGATCCGTCTCGCCCAGGAGGGCGCGACCGTCCTCGCAGTGGATCGCGACCTCGCCTCCGCAGAGGAGACGTGCTGGATGATCCGCGACCTCGCCGACGGCCCCTCCGCCGAAGCCACCGAGGCCTTCCGGGCCGATATCACCGATGAGCAGGCATGCGCCGCGATGGCGCAGCACGCGGTGCAGGCGTTCGGGCGGATCGACGTGTTGGTCAACAACGTCGGGATCGGGGCCGGTGATGGCGGGCCGACCAGCCTCGAGGCAGACGTCTGGGATCGCATCCACGACGTGAACCTGAAGGGGATGTGGCTGTCGTGCAAGCACGTCCTGCCACACATGAAGGGTCGGCAGTCGGGGTCGATCGTCAACATCTCGTCGATCGCGGCGGTGTGCTCAGCGCCGTTGCTCGCCTACAAGACGTCGAAGGCCGGGGTGAACGCGCTCACCGAGTCGCTCGCCATGGCGGGGGCGCGGTACGGGGTCCGCGCCAACGCCGTGATGCCGGGGCTCATGGACACCCCGATGGCGATCGAGGCCATCGCCGAGGCGACCGGTCACGACCGCGACCTGATCCGTTCCGAACGTGCGAAGGCGGTGCCGCTCCGGCGGGAGATGGGTACCGCCTGGGACGTGGCGAATGCCGTCCTGTTCCTCGCCTCCGACGAGGCCGCGTTCATCACCGGGGCGATCCTGCCCGTCGACGGCGGCCAGAGCGCCCGGATCGGATAGCAGCCGGGCCGCCGCTCTCGGGCCGCCACTGCGGGACGTTCGCTACTGGACGGCGCAGTTGAGGTCGGTGATCGAGACGATCCGGTCGCCGCGACGATCGAGACGGGCATCGTGGCTGACGGCGAGGATCGTTGCGCCGCCGGCGCGCAGTTCGTCGAAAAGGTCGAGCACGAGGTCCGCCGACTCGTCGTCGAGGCTGCCCGTGGGCTCATCCGCGAGGATGACCTTGGGTTCGTTCGCGAGCGCCCGGGCCACGGCCACCCGCTGACGTTCCCCACCCGACATCGTCGGCGGTCGCTCGTTGGCCCGGTGCGACAGGTCGAGCCGGTCGAGGAGTTCGTGGGCGCGTGCCACGCGGGCCTTGCGGCCGTGGTGTGTGCCGAACATCGCCGCCTCGATGTTCTCGAGCGCGGTGAGCCGGGGGATCAGGTTGTGGAGCTGGAACACCAACCCGACCTCGACGCGCCGGAGGTGATTGAGGTGGCGGGCATGACGACCGAGGAGGTGGCCTCCGACCTCGATGGTGCCGGTGTCGGGCTTCTCGAGCGCGGCGAGCAGGTTGAGCAGCGTCGACTTGCCGGAACCGGAGGGGCCGGCGAGCACGGCGAACTCGCCGCGAGCGACCTCGAGGTCGACGTGGTCGAGGGCGACCGTTCGGCCGTACCGCTTCGAGACGTTGCGCACGACGATGCCCGGGCTGTCGGTGGGAGGGGTCGTGCTACTCACGTCGCACCGCCGTGATCGGTGCGACGAACGCCGCTCGCAGGGCCGGGTAGAGGGCCCCGAGGAAGGCCACCACCAGTCCGAACCCCAGCGATCGTCCGAAGACGGCGGCGTCGTAGGTCGGCGTGAAGATGCCCTTGAGCTGCTTGAGGTTCTCCAGAACGTTGATGGCCCCCCACCCGAGGAAGACCCCGACCGCCGCGCCGACGATGCTCACGACGATCGCCTCGCCGAGCACCAGGGCGATCACTCTCGACCGGCTCCAACCGATCGAGCGGTAGATGCCGAACTCACGGATGCGTTCGAAGAACGACAAGAGCGAGGTGTTGAGGACCCCCGTCACCGCGATGAGGCCGGCGAGGAGCGAGCCGCCGGTGTTCGCCGCGCCGATGAGCGTCAGGTTCCGGTCGGCGCGCCCGAAGTCCTCGGCCGTCTCGATCGTCGTGAGCTGCTGGTAGTCCCCGTCGATCGTTGCCCGGATCTTCTTGATGTCGGCGCCCTTGGCGACCTGCACGAATCCGAGGGTGACCTGGCCGCTCAGTCGGTTGGCGCCCTGCAGGTACGACAGCGGGAACATCATGGTGCTGTTACCGAAGGAGATGTTCGTCCGGTAGAGCCCTGTCACCTGGTAGTCGTGGCCGTCGACAGTGACGGTGTCGCCGACCTTCTTGCCGATCTGCTTGGCGAGGACGTATCCCAGCATGACCTGGTCGGTCGCGTCGGGGCCGTAGGACTCGCCGTCGAGGATGTTCACACCGAACGGGCCCTGGTCGGCGGGTGCGAGGCCCACCTCGATCACGAGTGGGTTCGATTCGTCGTAGGCGTCGGTGCTGATCAACGCCCCGACGGCCCGCTCGACGCCGGGGATCGTCCCGATGGCGGCGATGTCCTCGGCATCGATCGTGCCGTTGATGATGTCGCTGCTGTTCTTCTGGGCGATCGTGAAATCGGCGTTGCCCACGTCGAGGATCTGCGTCGCGGTTTCCTTGAGACTCGTGGTCAGGACGCCGAGCGCGACCACTGCCATGACACCGATGGCGACGGCGCTCGCCGTGAGGACGGCGCGGAGTGGCCGCGAGATGATGTTGCGAGCGATCAGACCCACGAACGTCATCGGGTACTCCTTTCGGCTCCTCGAGCGGCGCCTGGGTCCATTCGATCAGATCCGACACCCCGGCGTACGGATGATCTTCGGGGTCGATCAGGCGGGAACGAACCTGACGGCGGGGCCGGCGATGTCGGCGGTCTCGAGTAGCACCCTCGTCGACGCGCCGATGGGGAGTTCCCCTGGCACGGTTCCGATGACGGCGGGCTCGATGAGCTGGATGGCGCTGTACCCCTTGCCGGTCGATGTCACGACCGCGTCGAACGTGTGGCCCACGAGGTGGGCCAGCGCTGCCGCTTCGGCCAGGTCGACGACCGCTCGCTCGACCTGGTTGGCCAGCCGGCCCGTCGATCCCATGATGCCGGGCAGGTCGGCGAGCGCTTCGAGCACCCAGGCCGGGGGACGCGTTCCCGCTGCTGCGGCGAGGACGCATTCGTTGGCGAACCGGTCGACGAGTCGGCGCAGTGGCGCGGTGACGTGTGCGTAGTCGGCCGCGATCGCGTGGTGGCGGTGTTCCGCGGGGACGTCGCCGTCGAACGCCAGGTACCCCGAGCCTCGGAGCGTCCGGGCAGCCTGTGTCATGAGGGCCGCCCCGTGGGGCGTGGCCGGATCGAGTGTTCTGACCCACTCGGGGTAGGAGAGGTCGTCGGGCCACGGGACATCGAGAGCGGCGGAGTGGACGCGCAGTCGGGCGATGGTCTCGGCGTCGGCGGGTGGCAGCGTCCGGAGGATCCCGCAGCGCGCGTCGAGCATCAACTGCGCGGCCGCCATGCCGCAGCAGAGCGACAGCTGAGCGTTCCACCCCTCGACGGGGAGCGCTTCGTCGTAGCGCAACTCGTAGTGGTCGCCGACCAGGTCCACGGCCTGTTCGGGAAGTTCGAGGCTGACGCCCCCACGTTCGATCTCCTGGGTGAGGCGAAGACGCCCCACCTCTTCGATCAGCCCGAACTGCTCATCGGTCGATCCCGCGTCGATCGCGGCCTGGACCGCGGCGTAGGACAACGCGCGGTGGTTGCGGACGATGGCCCGCTCGACGGAGACATCGGTGGTTGCACCGTCCCGGTCGAGCCGGATGGTCCAGAGGATCGCCGGCCGGGACTGGCCCTCGAGCAGGCTGGCGGCCCCCTCGCTCAACTCGGTCGGATGGAGCGGGATGCGGCGGTCGGGGCAGTAGATCGTGGTGCCGCGGCGCCGCGCCTCGAGGTCGATGGCGTCCCCGGCCTGGACCCAGTGCGCCACGTCGGCGATCGCGTAGTGGAAGACATATCCGCTGCCGTCGCGTTCGAGGTGGAGGGCCTGGTCGAGGTCGCGGCTCCCCTCGGGGTCGATGGACAGGAGCGGGAGGTCCTGGCGGTCGCGATGGTCCCGATTCGCGTTCGACGGGCTCGACGCTCGCTTCCCGGCGAGCGCCAGCGCCTCGGGGGGAAACTCCTCTTGGACGCCGAGGTCGGCGCGAATCCTCGCGAAGCCCGTCGTCAGCTCGGCGGAGAGGTGGTGGCGTGGCACGGGCATGGGGCCGAACCCTAGTGAGCGAGCCACTACCGTCCGCCTCGTGAACACCCAACCCGGATTGGACCGACCCGTGCGGGTCGGCACGTTCAACCTGCATCACGGTGCGCCGCCCGAGCGATGGTTCGATCGCTCCGGCCTGGCGGAGTCGGCGCGCCGACTCGGCGTCGAACTGCTGGCGCTGCAGGAGGTTGACCGACGTGTGCCGCGCAGCCGGTTCTCCGACGGTGCAGCAATCGTCGCCAAGGCGACGGGGTTGCATCCGACGTTCGCGAGTGCTCGACGCCTGCAGGTGACGGGCCAGTACGGGATCGCGCTGCTCACGCCACAGCCGCCGACGGCCGTCGAGGTCGTGCGGCTCCCGGCGTTCGGGAGCGAGCAGCGGCTGGCGATCATCGCGTCGGTCGAACTCGGCGGCCGACGGGTGAGCGTCGCGTCAGCGCATCTGCACAACCGGCGGTGGATCGCGGCGCGCCAACTCCCCGTGGTGCTCGATCGACTGATGGCGCGGCCGGGTCCACACCTGCTCCTCGGTGACCTCAACGCCGGTCCCGACGTGCTCGGCCCGACGGTCGCGGCGGCCGGGCTGTCAGCGGTCGAGGGTCCGCCGACGTTCCCCACGCGTGGGGCCACCGATCACATCGACTGGATTGCCGTGGGTGGTCTGACGGCGTCGGCGGTCGAGGTGCCGTCGATCTGGGCCAGTGACCACTTTCCCCTGGTCGCGACGCTCCACTGAAACAACACGTCATTTCATATCATTTGATCTGCCTTGATCCCGTGAGGAACCTTCCTTACTGTGGCCGTGCACGGCGGCAGTCGAGGAGCGGGATGCAGGGCGAGGGCAACAGGGTGGCGACGGAGATCACCGCCGATATGGTGATCGAGGTCTCCGAGGTGGTTCCCCGCCACCCCGCCGACCTGACCGGAGACCTCGTGATCGATCTGCGCCCAGAGCTCGACGACACCATCACGGAGTCGTCGCGCGCCGACATCGCCGATGGCGTCGACGCCGAGGCTCAGACGGTTCCGGCGGCGCCGGGGCCCCTTCACGGCCGCGTCGCGGTGGTCACCGGCGGAGCCAACGGGGTCGGCCGAGAGGTGGCGCTCGGTCTCGCTCGCTCGGGTGCCCGCGTCTGTGTGCTGGGCCGGGAGCTGGCGCAGTTGCGCGAGACCGTCGAGCTCGCCGGTCCCGAAGCGGCCATCCTCTTCCTGCAATGCGACGTCGGCAGCCTGAGTGAGATCGAAGGGGTCGTCGATTTCATCGAACGCTTCGACCGTCCGGTCGACATCCTCGTCCACGCTGAAGGGGTGCAGGTCCGAGGCGGGATCGAGCACGGCTCGGTGAACGACCTCGACGAGCAGTACCTCGTGAACGTCCGCGGTCCGTACCTGATGTCCCAGCGACTGCTCGCCCAGCTGCGCGCCGGCCGGGGTCACGTGGTGTTCGTGAACCCCGCGCCGTCGAGCGAGGGAGCGATCGACTTCGGCCAGTTCGCCGTCACCACCGACAGCGTCCGCTCGCTCGCCGACACCCTTCGGCGGGAAGTGCAGACCTCGGGCGTTCGGGTGACGTCGATCCGTCCGGAGGCGCCGACCACCGACGTGGCGGCCGAGACGGTCGTCGCGCTCAGCCCCCACGACATCGCCGACAGCGTCCTGCACGCCGTGCAGGTTCCGGGTCAGGTCGAGATCACCGACATCACGCTGCGCCCCCGGTCAGCCTGAGAACGTGCCGGTTCATCGGTCGAGTTCGACCGGGACGGCGGTAGCGTGGCCCTCGATGGGTTGGTCGTGCCGGCGCCCCGGATGTGGCAGAGAAGCAGAGGTCTGCATCAGCTACGACGCCCTCGCGTGTCAGGTGTGGTTGG
>JBAOIR010000008.1:0-15995 GCA_037045585.1 Microthrixaceae bacterium | reverse complement strand
GCCGATCTGGGGACCGCCGCGACCGGCGAGCTCCTCGTTGAGGATGTACTCGTAGACGCCCTCACCCTCGCTGCCGCCGTACTCCTTGGGCCAGGTCATGCCGAGCCAGCCCTTGTGGCCGATCTCCTTCATGAATGCCCGCCGCTTGGGCGTGTCGACGATCTGCGCCATGTTCTCGCGGCTCACGTCGAAGATGTCGATGTCGTCGTGCTCGTCGCAGAAGGCGATGACCTCGGCCTTGTAAGCCTGCTGCTCCTCGGAGAACTCGAAATCCATGGCGTCGCTCCCACCCTCGTCCGGCCGCCGGTTTCTGACGGTCCGTCAGATTCTACGACCCCGCTCTCGCGACCTGCAATCGGGCTCAGCCCAACGGACCCGACGGCAACACACTCGCAGCGAGGCTCGCCGCCTCGAACGCGGCGCCCGCCAGTGCGCTTCCGGTCGACAGCCGGCGGACGCCGACAGCAGCGGCCGCCTCCGGGGTGAAGGCATCGCCCCACAACAGCACGTTGACCGGTACGCCGACGGCATCGACCAATGCACCGATGTCGGCGAGCTCGGACAACCCGGGCGCGTAGACGACATCGGCGCCGGCGTCCTGGTACGCCTGCAGGCGAGCGATCGAGTCGGCGAGATCGCCGGCGCCGTAGAGCGCGTTCTCGGCGCGGGCAGTGAGGAGCATGCCGTGACGGTGCGCGGCCTCGGCGGCGGCCTGCACCCGCGGCAGGAAGACCTCAATCGGCTCGATCGCTCCGGCAACAGGTGAGTAGTCCTCGATCGACAGACCGGAGGCACCCACCGAGGCCAACCGCTCGACGGTCGCCGCCACCCCCTCCGGTGTGTCCGCGAAGCACTGCTCGGAGTCGACGTGGACCGGGATCGCCACGGCCGAGACCAACGCGTCGACGTGGCGCGTCAGCTCGTCGAGCGTGACCTCCTGGTCGCGCTTGCCGAGCGACTGCGCCAGCCCTGCGCTCGTGGTCGCAAGGGCCTGGAACCCCAGCCCCTCGAGGAGACGGGCCGACCCGACGTCCCACGGGTTGGGGATGACGAAGCACCCGCTGCGGTGCAGTTCGGCGAAGCGCGCTCTCGATTGCCCCGGCCACCTCCGCTCGGGCTCGGTCGCTTCGCTCCCTGCTTCCGCTTCGGTACCTCGGCTCATGCGCCCATCCTCGCGCCCGCCCGTGACAGCGAGTCGCAGGAATCGGTCGGGGCGGTCCCGTCAGGTCCCGCGTTCGAGGCGGGCGAAGGCGACGTCGACCGCTCGGTGGGCGTCGCCGACGTCGAGCCGGGACGCCCTGACGGCGCGGGCGAGGGCGCGCGCCGCCGCGGCGACGTCGTCGTCGAACCGCTTGGGACGGCCGGGGGCGACCGACGTCCCCCGTCGCCCCTGTGTCACGACCCACCCGTCGCGCTCGAGTTCGGCGTAGGCGCGGGCGACGGTGCCGGGCGCGACTCCGAGGTCTCCGGCGAGCGCCCGGATCGTCGGGAGCGGCGCGCCCGGACCGACCTCGCCGGCGTCGATGCCGGCGGCGATCTGGGTCGCGATCTGCGTCGCCGGCGATGCCGCAGACGCGAGGTCGAGCCGGACGATCATGCCGACGCCGTCCCGACGCCCCCGGGCGCGAGCGCCCGGTCGCGCAGCGCGTCGATGCGGCGGCTCCGGAACACGAACTTCGTCCCGGCCGCGTACCAGGTCGCCAGCGGGCCGAGCACGAAGATCACCGCGGACGGGATCGTGACCCATGGCGTGAGCCATTCGGCGACGGGCTGGGACCCGAGCAGCTCCCCGACGACCTGGCCGAGCATTCCGATGGCCACCCCGAGGAGTGCGTTGACCGTGCCGGAGCGCGTCAGCTCCTCGTACGCGACTGCGACGTCGTCCGCCGCGCGCTCGGAGCGACGGCACACCGCAGCGGCGACCACCACAGCGAGCACGGCGGTCAGGAGTGCCCCGACCACCACCCCTTCGTGCAAGCGGTTCCGGACCGGGACGGCGGGATCGGGTGCCGCCAACCAGATCGACGCCGCGATGGGCACGGCGACGAACATCGGGGCAACCCACCGGATCACCGTCGCGTCGGCGAAGTCGCGCAGCCGCCGTGGTGCGAGCACGGCCACACCCGGGCCACGACCCGTCAGTTCCCGCGGCTTGGTCAGCTCGACCCAGACGGTCGCAACCACGTACCCCGCGCCGGACTGCCACAGGCCCCGGAGCTCGGGGTTCCAAGCGTCCATGAACCACCGGAACGAGCCGTCGGACGCGTTGTACCGCGACATCAGCATCATGTCGACGGCCATCGGCACGGTCACCCCGAACGTCCGCGCCACCCACGTCCGGACGAGGTGGCGGTGAACCTGCGGCACCAGCGCCGACTCGAAGTCCACGCCCCGGTCCCGAGCCCATCGCCACGCCACGAGCTCCGTCGTGGTGACGAAGGCCACGACCGCAGGAAGAAGCGCCGCAGCGAGCGCAGCGAGGGCTGTCGGCCACTCGAAGGACCATCGGGTCACGGCCAGGCACCATGCAACCGACACGACCGCCGCCGGGAAGGCGATGACACCGACTCCCGTTCGATGCGGCTTTGTATCGCTCATGCCGATACAACGTACACAGACGTCAGGTGCGCGACAACACCGATGGAACCAGGAACTCGCGGACCAGCCGACGTTCCTCGGCCGCATCGGTACCCGGCACCGTCAGGAACGACACGACCACACGCACCACCCATCGGGCGGCGTCGCGAGTCCGACGATCCCCGGCATCGCCGAGGAACGACGCTGCCAGGGTGTCGATCACCCCCGAGGTCGACGCGACGCCGCCGGCCAGGCCGGCGGACTCCTCCGCGAACCAGGCGGCCAGCAACGGGTCGGATCGCACGGCGGACAGGGCCGACAGCACCGCCACCTCCAGCCGCCTGGCAGGGTCGTCGATGCGCCGGACCTTCGCCGCCACCGCCACTCCCAGCCGCCGCGCCTCTCGCTGCACGAAGGCGAGTCGCAACATGTGGCGGTTCTCGTAGGTCCGATAGACGGTCGCCCGCGAGCAACCGGCAGCCTCGGCGATCTCGGCCATGCCGACGGCGGCCACCCCCCGTTCGGCGAAGAGCCGACCGGCGGCGTCGAGGATCCGATCGCTCACGCGCCGGTGTCCGCCACGAACGGCAGCGACTCGTAGCGACGCACGAAATGTCCCGGGGCGAAACGACCTGCTTCGTGGTCGACAGCGAACCGAGGGCACCGGGCCAGGAGCTCCTCGAGCACGACCCGGGACTGGAGCCGGGCCGCGGCCGCGCCGAGGCAGTGGTGAGCGCCGTACCCGAAACTCATGATCGTGCCGACCTCACGGTCGATGTCGAACTCGTCGGCCGTTGACCCGAATCGACGCGGGTCGCGGTTGGCCGAGCCGTACAGGAGCATCACCTTGCGACCCGCGGGGATCTCGCGATCTCCCACCACCACGTCCCGGGTCGTGGTGCGAGCGAGCCCTTGCACGGGTGCGGCCAGCCGCAGCATCTCCTCGACGGCGTTGTCGAGAAGCCGTGGTTCGGCGAGCAGCTGCGCCCGCTCGCCCGGGTTGAGCGTCAGCAGTTCGGCGCCGGTGCCGAGCAGGCCGGTCGTGGTGTCGTTGCCCCCGGTCACCATCGTGAAGGCGAACCCCAGCACCTGCAGGACGGACACCTCGGCCTCGCCCGTCGCGACGAGCGCAGAGATCGTGTCGTCGCCGGGGTGGGCACGCTTCCGCTCGATCAGGTCGCTGAAGTACACGAACAGCTCCGCGACCACATCGCCGGCCGACATCGCATCACCCTGGGCGTTGGCGGCCACGATGCCCTCGGTCCACCCGTCGAATCGCGATCGATCGGCGGGCGGCACTCCCAGGTAGTGGGCGACCACGAAGCTGGGGAGCGGCTTGAACAACTCGGCCACGACGTCGCCGCCACCGGCCGAACGGAGACGCTCGATCCGTTCCACCGCGAAGGCCCGCACCGCCGGCTCGAGCTCCTGTACGTGCCGCGGCGTGAACCCCTTGCCCACCAGGCGACGGAACGCAGTGTGTTCCGGCGGATCCATCATGACCATCGGCGCGGCCTCGGCGAGACCGGCCTTGTTCCGCTCGTCGTACTCGAACGTCAGTCCCTGCGCGGACGAGAAGGTGGCGGTGTCGCGTGCCGCAGCGAAGACGTCGTCGAAGCGCGACAGCACCCAGTAGTCACGCCCGGGATCGGCGTGGGTGACACGGTGAACGGGGTCGTGGTCACGGAGGTCGGCGTACATGGACCACGGCGCCCGCCACGTGTCGCGGGCGCAGGGCACGAATCTCACCGATGAGACATCTTGGTCCATATGTCTCAACGTAGCCGCGAAACTCGATCGACGCCGGGCGAACGATCGGGCACCGTGGTCGCCCCATGGCCACGATCTCCACACCGTCCGGGCGTCACACCGACGTCGACCGGGCCCCCACGACGGGGGTTGGTCGCAACGCGCCCACGCACGGTCGAGCCGCGGACGTGTTGCCGCTGGCCGGGGAGGTCGGGGGCATGTGGGACGTCCTCGAGATGATCTCGACGTCGCGGTTCTGCGGCGACGAGCCGTTCGCCGCGACTGCGCACCTCAAGGGAGTTCCCGCGCTCGCCGCCATCGCTCCAGCCGCCGAGCCGACGCGCTCGGTCTCCAACGAGTCCGTCGACAAGTGGATCGTGATCGGCGACGGTTGGACCTTCTTCGCAACCCTCGATCGCGACGGCGATGCCTACGTGGCGATCAGCGCCCGCGATCGCGACCGCTGCGACGAGCTGATGGCGGAGGTTCGTTCGAAGGTGGCTCCGGTCGTTCCCGACGAGGACACGATCCCCGTCGCGTTCTGGTTCTGCGAACCGCACCCTCGGCTCGCTCATCGCCGCGTCGCCGCGCCCACGTGGGCGTCGATCGACCAGAACTACCCCGAGGCCATCCGTGCACGCGTCGCGCTCACGATGCAGCTCCACCGACCCGTCGGACGGGGCCGGCTCCTGCTCTGGCACGGCCCGCCGGGGACCGGTAAGACGACGGCGACCCGGGCGCTGGCGCGCGCTTGGTCGTCATGGTGTCGCACCACGGTTGTCACCGAACCCGAACGGCTCTTCTCGTCGACCGGCATGATCTTCAACCTCGTCGCCCCCGAGTCCGACGAGGTCGACGAGACCGACGACGACGACCGACGGCCCCGGTGGAACCTCCTGGTCGTCGAGGACGCCGACGAACTCCTCCGCGCCGACGCCCGCTCCGCGTCGGGCCAGGCCTTGTCGCGCCTGCTCAACCTTGCCGACGGCTTCATCGGGCAGGGCCTCGACGTCCTCATCCTCCTCAGCACGAACGAACGGCTCGGCGGACTGCACCCCGCCGTGAGCCGCCCCGGTCGCTGCCTGTCGGAGATCCAGTTTCCCCGATTCTCGAAGGAGGCGGCGAGCTGGTTGGGCCGTGAGCTGCCGACCGACGTGGCCGATGCCTCCCTCGCCGAACTCGTGCCGGCCTCACGACCGCTGCTGCCCCGGCCAACGGCGTCGGTCAGGGCCGGCCCGCGCCGACGTCACTGCAGTGTGATCAGGAGGCGGCAGTAGCGGTTGTCGCCGGCCGCGGCAGCGCCGCTCCAGACGCCGAAGTTGACGACCTCGGTCGCCGGGTCGGCAAGCGTTGAATTGGTGCAGTTGCCGGCACCGGGCTCACCACCGAGCTCGGTGTAGGTCGGCGCTGCGGGGGGGGCGGGGGGGGACGAGATGACTAGTTGTCGCGAATTGACGTTGGCCCTTGGTCCCGTGGTCATGGACCGCAGGAAGTAGTCGTCGGGGACCCACGGCTCGAAGGCCCGGCCCGCGTCGCGCGGACCTTGCCCGTGAGCTTCACCGTGACGGGCACGGGTTGACCGTTCACGACCTTCCAGCCGACGAGCGGAAACGAGCAGTACTGGAGCGGAGCGGTCGACCCGCACGTCGCTCGCGAGGCGATCTGGATGATGTGGCCACCGTTCTGTGTCACGTACGACGGGCTACGACGGTCCGCCGGTCTGCGGGCCAGGGCGATCTTGTTGTTGACCACGGTGACGTTGTTGGTCGTCCACCCCCACCACCCCTCCGTCGTCTCCCAGTTCAACCACCAGAGCGACTGGTCGGAGCAGTCCCACCACGACGCATCGTTGCGTACTGCAGATTCACCCCCGTGCCGTACCTCGGTTGGGCCAACGGCGACATCACGCGGTTCGACACGGCGGTGGGCACGGGGCTCATCGACGACCCAGCGCCCGTCAGCGTGCACGCTCCGACGAGCGAGCCGCCCGACGACTCCAGCTTGCTGCCCCGGCCAACGGCGTCGGTCAGTACCTTGTAGGCCCGCCGACGTTCTCGTAGAGCTGCGCCCGACGATTGTCACTCGACAGTCGTGCGGCGTCAGTTGTTTTGAGGTAGTTGTCGGACCCGTTGAGCTGGTCTCGTACATGATCCCTTCACGAGTGTTCGCCTCGATCCAGTTGTCGCCTCCAGATGCCAGACCGGCGACCCGACCTCGGCGAAGTATCTCTGCACCCTACTGGCCGTTGGTCGAGGCGGATCCCAGATTGTTGAAGTCACCGAGGCGCTCACCCGGTCGGTGATGCCGGCGAGCCGGGCCCGGATCTCCGGAGCGATCTCGTGCGGACTTCGACGAGTCACCGAGATCTCCTCGAGGAACTCGACATCGACCGAGTTCCGCCACACGCGACCCACTCCCCCGCCGCCTCCACCCTCCCCCCCCCCCCCCCCGGCGGCGTTTCAGTGATTCCATGAGGGCGGCCCGGTGCGAGCGCGGCGAAACGGCGCCACGACCTGCCCGCCGACGACGGCGGCATCGGCCCGCCCCAACGGTCGTACTCGGTCGGGCATGGGCGTAGGGGGCCCCCCCCGCCCACTCGCCAACGCGCCACGACGTCGCCGCGAACCACCTCCGCGAAATGTCCGGGGTCGGGGGCCCGTTGCACGGCAGCTCACCCGGTCGGTGATGCCGGCGAGCCGGGCCCGGATCTTCGGAGCGATCTCGTGCGGCTCGCCGATCACGGCGATCTCCTCGAGGAACTCGTCATCGATGAGTTCCGCCATCGCGACCCACTCCCCCGCCGCCCCACGGCGCGTCGGGGGGAGCTCCCCCCGATCGTGCACGTCGAAGACGGGGCGGTACGCGGGCGTCGTGCCGTAGAACGCCAACTGCTGGCGGACGGCCTCGCGGGACCGATCGAGTTCCTCGGCGGTGCGGCCGGTCACGACGATCGTGACGGCCGTCAGGTCGAACGTGCTCGCCGGATCGGCGAGCGCCGGGCGACCGGCGGCGGCCAGGCCCCGTTCGATCGCCGGCACGGTCAACTCGAGGAGCGACCGGCGGGGGCGGTTGCACCAGGAAGCCGTCGGCCACCTCGCCCGACACCGCCGTCATCGCCGGACCGAACCCGGCGGTGAGGATGGGCGGCCGGCCGAACTCGTTCGGACCCGGGTCGAAGGCGGGGATCATCCGGGTGTGGGTGTAGAAGTCGCCGTCGAACGAGAGCCTCGTGCCGTCGGTCCAGGCGTCCCAGATCGCACGGATGCCGAGCACCAGCTCGCGCATCCGACCGACGGGGTCGGACCACGGCATCGAGAACCGCTGGGTGATGTGCGGGGCGATCTGCGATCCCAATCCGAGGGTGAATCGACCGCCGGTGAGCGTTTGGAGGTCCCACCCGATGTTGGCCAGTGTCATCGGTGTCCGGGCGAACGCGATGGCGATGGCGGTGCCGAGCTGGATGTGATCGGTGTGCTCGGCTGCCGTTGCGAGCGGAAGGAACGGATCGTGTTTCGCCTCGAACGAGAAGGCCCGGTCGTAGCCGACGTCCTCGATCTCGCGGTACAGGGTCCGGACCGACGACAAGTCGTCGGTCGGGACGGTCATCGAGACGTGCACGGGCTCAGCGGGGAGGTTTCGTGCCGCACACGCTGGTGAACACGATCCGGGCCATCGAACGACGGAGGTCGTCGGCGCCGATGTCGTAGCCCTCGAAACCGGCACGGTGCGACGCGACGTGCGCCAGCATCGAGACGAGCACGCCGGCCACGGCCATCGGGTCGAGATCGTCGGGGTGCTTGCCGGCAGCGCGTTGCGCCTCGACCACACCGGCGAGCGCGATGGTGAACTCGTTGAGCAACCGCACCCGGATCGACCGGAACCGCTCGTCGCCCTCGAGGCTCGTCAGATCGAGCACACGCATGAGGGCGGCGTTGTCGTCCCAGAACTGGATGTACGCGTCGGCGATGGCTTCGGCCGCGTCGTAGCCCCGCTTGCCCTTCCAGTCGCTCTCGCGGACGATGCGGGTCAGGCGGTCGTTGCCGGCCTCGGCCATGTCCTCGGCGAGGGCGAGGATCGCCGACTCGACGTCGGGAAAGTACTGGTAGAAGGTCGCCGGCGACGTGCCGGCCTCCCGGGCGATGTCGACGACCTTCAGGTCGCGGTAGTTGGTGTCGCGCAACATGTTGAGGGTGCACGTGGTCAACCGGTCACGGGTGGCCCGACCGCGACGCCCCGGCACCCGACCGTCGGCCGCTCGCAGCTCGTCGTCCGGTACCGCTGTGGTGCTGCTCGTGTCGTCCGCCACGTCGCTCATCCTCGCATGGCCCCGGCCCGGCGATCGTCATCGGACCCGGGCATCACGGCGTTCCCGCCGACGACGACGCCACCGCCCGGTCGCGGAGCTCGAACTTCATGACCTTGCCGCCGGCGTTCACCGGCAACTCGTCGATGATCTCGACGGTCGCCGGCGCCTTGTAGTTGGCCATGTGCCCGCGGGCCCAGGCCTTGATGTCGGCGGCCGTCGCCGTCGCGCCGTGCTTCAACACGACGAACGCGTACCCCACCTCGCCCATCCGTTCGTCGGGCACACCGACGACCGAGACCTGCGCGATGTCGGGGTGCTCGGCCATGAGCGACTCGATCTCCGCGGGGTAGGCGTTGAAGCCACCGACGATGAACATGTCCTTCGTACGATCGGTGATCTTGAGGTAGCCGTCCTCGTTCATGATCCCGATATCGCCGGTGTGCAGCCACCCGTCGGCGTCGATGGTGTCGGCGGTCTGCTCGGGCGCCTCGAAGTAGCCGATCATCACCTGGTACCCACGGATGAGTACCTCGCCCTGCTCGCCGCGAGGGACCTCGTTGCCCTCGTCGTCGGCGATGCGAACCTCGACGTCGGGGATCGCCCGGCCGGAGTAGTTCGCGATGATCTCCGGAGGATCGTCGTGGCGGGAGACCGTCGCAATGCCGCACGCCTCGGTGAGGCCGTACGCCGACAGCACGGTGTCGAACTCGAGGACGTCGCGCATGTCCTTGATGAGCTGGACGGGGATGCTCGCTGCTCCGGTCACGGCCAGGCGCAGGCTCGACAGCTTCGCGATGTCGAAGTCGGGGTGGTTGATGATCGTCTGGAAGATGGTGGGCGGACCGGGCAACGTCGTGATCTGCTCCGACTCGATCAGCGACATCGCCGCTCCCACGTCGAAGGTGGCCTGCGGGACGATGACGTTGCCCTTCACGAGCGACGCGATGATGCCGGCCTTGTACCCGAACGAGTGGAAGAACGGGTTGATCACGAGATAGCGGTCGTCGGAGCGCAACCCCACGATCGTTCCCCACGCGTCGAAGGCGAGCACCGTCTGACGGTGGGCGCACATCACGCCCTTGGGGGCGCCGGTCGTGCCCGAGGTGAACAGGATGTCCGCGAGGTCGTCGGGTGAGATCCCGGCGATGCGGGAATCGAGCTCGTCGTCGGAGATGCCGGCTCCGGCAGCGATGAAGTCGCCGCACCCCGTCGCCCCGCCGGGAGTGTCGCCCCGGAGCACGACCGTGTGCTCGAGCGTCGGCGTGTCGAGACCGTCGAGCATCGAGACGTAGTCGTTGCCCAGGAACCCCTGGACCGTGAACAGCACCTTCGCGCCGCTGCGGTTGAGGATGTACGCGGCTTCGCTGCCCTTGTACCGGGTGTTGAGCGGAACGACCGCAGCGCCGGCAAGGTGGATGCCGAACAGCGTGACCGGCCACTCCCACACGTTCGGGGCCCAGATCGCCACCCGATCACCGGGGCCCACGCCAGCGGCCATCAACGCCTTCGCCGTGGCACGGGCCTCGTCGGCAACCTGGGCGAACGTGAGCCGGACCGGCGGTTCGACGCTCAGGTCGACGATCGCCTCGTTGTCGCCGAAGCGCTCGACCGCCCGGGCCAGGAGGCCGGGCACGGTGAGGTTCTCCGAGTCCAACCCTTCGATCGCAGTCGCACTCACCAGCACTCCCTCCACACCTGACGGCCCTCAAATCTGACGGACCGTCAGACGTTAACCGAACCGGCCCCAACGCCCGACGTGGAACCCGCCTGAGGCGGGTTCCACGTCGGAGCATCACGGACGACCGGCGGCCGACTACCCGATGGCGCCGGTCTCGCGCAGCGCGGCGATCTTGGCCTCGTCGTAGCCGAGCACCGACTCCAACACGTCGACCGTGTGCTGACCGACAGTCGGGGCCTTCGTCATCTTGGGCATGTCGACGTCCATGAACTTGAGCGGGGTGCCCAACATGTCGGCACCGACCTCGTCGGCGGGCATCCAGTGGAAGCGGTCCTGGAACTGGGGGTCCTCGGCGATCGTCTGCGGCGTGTTGACGGGAGCAATCGGGGTGTTCTTCTCGTCGCCGAAGACGATCCACTCGGCGGCCGTCTTCGTCAGGAAGATGTCGCGCAGGATGGCCTGCAGCTCGCGGTTGCCCTTGGCGTGGTCGCCGTACTGGCTGCCCGGCCACGTCTCGAACAGGTCGGGACGCTCGACGCCGTCACAGAAGTTCTTCCAGAACTCCTGCTCCGACGCCATGAACAGCACGTGGCGATCGTCCTTGGTCACGTAGAACTGGTAGCGCACGCCGTCGCGCATGCCGGCCGTGCCGGGGCGCGGCGTTCGTAGTTGTCGCTGGGGTTGCCGGTGACCTCGTCCTCGGGACGTTCGTAGGCCTTCCAGGTCTCGCTGCGCAGCCAGTCCATCGCGGCGGACGCATCGGACTGGGCGATCTCGAGGGCCGAGCCCTCGCCGGTGGCGCGTGCGCCCAAGATGGCGGACACCACACCGAACGCACCGAACAGCGGGCCGGCGTGGATGCCGGTGGACGGGTGCTCGGGGATGAAGCAGAAGCCCTCGTCGTCGGTCTCCGCCTTCACGAGGCCACCCCACGTGTCGTAGGCGACACCGTGGCTGGGCATGTCCTTGTAGGGGCCGGTCATGCCGTAGCCGGAGATGTTGCAGAACACGATCTTCGGGTTGATCGCCTTGAGGTCCTCGTAGCCCAGGCCACGCTTGGCCAGCGCACCGGGGCGCATGCCCTCGATGACGGCGTCGGCCGTCTTCGCCAGCTCACGGAAGACCTCTTGGGCCTCCGGCGTGCGCAGGTCGAGCACCAACGATCGCTTGCCCCGGTTGATGTGGAGGTGCATGAGGGAGACGCCCTCGACGATCGGCCAGGTCATGCGGCGGATGTAGTCGCCGGCCGGCGACTCGATCTTGATGACTTCAGCTCCGAGATCGACCAGGTGCGTGGTGAGGGCGCCCGGGCCGAGGATCGAACACTCGATGATGCGGACTCCTGCGAGGGGGGCTGGCTTGGCCATGGATGGGATCTCCCGATCGATCAACGGTTTCTGACGGACCGTCAGATTCTAGGTGGCGTCCCGATCCCACGCCCAACGGACGCAGCAGTCGGGCAGGCACCGCCGCGACCGGGCAGAACACCCCGTGCCCCGATCCGGTGGCGATGCTTGAATGACCGCATGCAGATCGTCAAGAAGCACACGTTCGACGCCCCGATCGCCGATTGCTGGAAGATGTTCAGCGATCCGAAGGCGCACATCGCCAAGTTCGAGGGCATGGGACACCACGGCGTGACGATCGTCGACAAGAAGAAGACGAAGAAGAACCTGAATCTCACGGTCACGCGCGAGGTCGACGTCGACGGCATCCCGAGCTTCGCCAAGAAGTTCATCAAGCCGCGCAACACCGTCGTGTCGATCGACGACTGGAACGACTTCGGCGATGGCACCTTCGGCGGCACGTTCACCCTCGACACCCACGGAGTGCCGGTCGACATCAAGGGCCAGACGCTCCTCGTCGCCAATGGCGACGACAAGTCCGACTACACGGTCACGATCGACATCAAGGTGTCGGTGCCGCTCATCGGCGGCAAGCTCGAGAACTTCTCGAAGGGCATCGTCAACGCCCAGATGGACGAGGAGTTCCGACTCGGCGACGCCTGGCTCGCCGAGCCCTGACGGGTCAGGAACAGGTCAGCGTCGGCAGCGACGAGTTCGGGAGCGACGACGCGAGCCCGAGGAAATAGCTGCCAGCCCACGTCACCAGACCGGCGGTCGCGTCGAGCCCGCGGCGAGCCAACGCCAGGTCGCCGCCAGTGGGCCCGGCGAGGTTGGCCAGCAGGGCAGCCTGGGTGACCTCGAGGAAACCCACCGACAGGTCGATGATCGTGCGATACCCGGCGGCATCGAACGAGGCCGACCCGAGGAGGCCGGTCCACACGTCACGGCCGGCGGGAATCGCTGCGCTGCCGATCGAGTTCGCGGCCATCGCAACGGTCAACCACTGGAACGAGGGCGGGCCGTTGAGCGCGTCACGCTGGCCGGCGAGAGCGTCGAGCGCCGGCATCGGCAGCTGCGTGCTCCGGCAGTCGAACAGCGAGGCGCAGGTGAACGCGCCGGGGTCCACGGTCACTCCGGCCGGCGGGTGCTGCAGGGCAACTTCGAGGTAGCCGCGGTTGTAGCCGGCGATGGCGGCGAGCACGGCCGACCAGATCGTCGTCGCGTCCCGGACCTCCTGCTCGGTGCCCGACCGGGCAATGCGGGTGAGCTCTCCGACGATCTGGTCCAGACCGATCTGGGTGAGCGCCCCGACCTGATCGAGCAGCGGGGCGAACGGGGACAGGTCGTCGGCGAGTCCACCCGACAGGTTGCCCCGCAGGTAGATGCCGCCGAAGTAGCCGGACGCGAACAGGTTCCCGAGCGCGACCCGCGTGTCGGCGGCCGACCCCTCGACGAGGTCACCGACCGCTCCGAGCGGCAACGTGCCGTAGAAGAACCGTGCCGCATCAGGAGTGCCGACGAGCTCGCACTCGTCGCAGCCGAGCGCTTCGATCGCATCGGCCGACACCGTGTAGGACTGCGCAGGCGGCAGGGGGATGGCAGGCAGGCTCACCCGCTTGACGGGACCGCCGGAGGACGGGACGGTCGTCGTGGACCGCGGGCCCGGCGAACCCGAGGGCGCGCACGCCGCCAACCCCACGAGAGCCCCGACCAGGCAGATCCCGGCCATGCGTCGCGTCCTTCGCACCATCTCGTTCACCTTTCGTTCCCGCTACGTTTCCCCAGATGAAACGCACCGTCGTGTTGCTCGCCGCACTCCTGACGCTCACGAGCGCTGCCTGTTCCTCGACCGAGGACGACAGCGCCGTGACCGGCAGCACGACGACGACGTCAGGTACCTCGGCGTCGAACGCTTTGACCTTGAACGAACTCCAACTGATCGGGACGCACAACAGCTACCACATCGCCCCCGAGGCGAAGCTGTTCGAGGCGGAGAAGGCCGTCGCCGCGAGCCTCGGCGAGGACGCCGGCGGCCTCGGCGACATCGACTCGCTGGCGTACACCCACCAGCCACTCACCGACCAGCTCGAGAGCGGCATCCGCAGTTTCGAGCTCGACGCCTACGCCGATCCCGACGGCGGTCGCTACGCCACACCGCTCGCGCCCTCGTTCCTCGGCATCACCGACACACCCCTGCCCACCGGCATGGACGAGCCCGGCTTCAAGGTCCTCCATATCGCCGACGTCGACTTCATGTCGACGTGCGCGACCCTCGTGGTGTGCCTGACCGAGATCCGCACCTGGTCCGATGCCCACCCCGACCACGTCCCGATCGTCATCAACCTCGAGCTCAAGGCCGACGGCCTCCCCGCGTCACTCAACGCCACGGTCCCCGCCCCCATCGATGCGACCCAGCTCGACGCGCTCGACGCCGAGATCCGCTCGGTGTTCGAGGAGGACCGGCTCCTGACCCCCGACGACGTCCGCGGTGACGCAGCGACCCTGCGGGAGGCCGTCACCACCACCGGGTGGCCGAAGCTCGGCGACGTGCGAGGCCAGGTGATGCTGTTCATGGACAACGGCGGCGACCTCCACGACCTCTACCTCACCGGCCACCCGTCGCTCGAGGGTCGAGCCCTGTTCACGAGCGCCGCCGAGGACGGCGACGACGACGAGGCGGTCGTGAAGGTCAACGACCCGGCGGAAGCACCACGCATCACCCGCCTGGTGAACGACGGCTTCTTCGTCCGCACCCACGCCGACGCCGACCTCACCGAGGCGCAGACGAACGACACCACCGACCGCGAGATCACGCTGCGGTCCGGCGCCCAGGTGGTCTCCACCGACTTCCCGATCGCCGAGCCCGCTGCCAACGGCTACGTCGTCGCCTTCCCGGCCGGGCCACAGGTCCGATGCAACCCGGTCCTCGTGACCGCGTGCCCGACGGACTCCCTCGAACCCGCGGGCTGACGCTCGCTCAGAGCACGTACGAGCTGGAGCCCGTCCGACGACGCCACCCCGACGCCGCGAACGTCCCCCCGTCGAGGTGCAGCGTGGTGCCCGTCACGAACCGGGCCATGTCGCCAGCGAGGAACACGATGGCAGCAGCGGCGTCCTCGACCGAACCCATGCGACCCGTCGGGGTCGGGTCGTAGGCCGCGTCGAGCATCGCGCCCGAGGCCTCGACGAGCCCCGCATCGCCGGGCGTGGGGATCATGTCGGGGGCCACGCAGTTGACGCGAACCCCCTGTGGGGCCAATTCGAGCGCCAGGGTCTTCGACAGGTTCTCGACCGCCGCCTTCATGGCCGAATAGATCCCGAAGCCGGGGCCGGCACGATGGGCCTCGATCGATGTGACGTTGACGACCGACCCGCCGTTCGTCATGTGCGGAAGCGACGTACGGATGCAACTGGTCACCTGGGTGAAGTTCTCGGCAATGAGTGCCGCCTCGCCCTTGGCGTTGACGTCGGCGAACGAAGCCCAGAAGCCACCACCGGCGTTGTTGACGAGGATGTCGATCCGGCCGTGCATCGCCACGGTCGCAGCGACGAGCTCGTCGACCACGTCCTGACGTCGAACGTCCCCGACGACGGAGACGCACGAGCGGCCCAGCGCCTCCACCTCCGCCACGGTGCCCGCCAGCCCGTCGGCCTCACGATCGACCACGGCGACGTGCGCCCCGAATCGGGCAAGCGCGATCGCCGTCGCTGCCCCGATGCCCTGCGCCGCACCGGTCACCACGGCGACCCGGCCGGTCAGCATCACCACGTCGGGATCGACGCGGGCCGGAACACCTTCGCTCGGGGCCGTCTCCATGTGGGCATTCTTGCGCGTCGGTGGACGTACCCTGTCGCCCATGCGCGAATCCGCTGACTTGCGGCTCGGAGAGATCGAGTCCCTCCTGATCGAGCCGCAGCGCGATCCCCACGTCGACATGGTCCTGAGCTCGCCCGGCCCCGACCGGTACCGCGTCGCGTCACCGCTCGGTTCGGTCGAGTTCGTCCGACTCATCGACACGGGAACCGACGACGACGGCCGGCCCGTCGACCGGTACCGCTACGAGGTCGACGCCGTGGTCGACGCCGACCCGATCGCGGCCACGACCGACGACCGGTTCGTGGGCCTGGCGCTCGAGCGCGAGGGAGTGTTCCCGACACGGGACGCCAACGCGTATCCCCACGCCCACGACCAGATCGCCCAGTTCTTCGACTCGCCGCACGCCCCCGACCTCGTCGTCCAGCACACCGCCGGGCACCACTACGACACGAACCTCGGCGAACACGGCTCGCTCGGGGTGGTGCAGGCCCGCGCGCCGTTCATCGCATCGGGAGCCGGGGT
>JBAOIR010000025.1:0-16319 GCA_037045585.1 Microthrixaceae bacterium | reverse complement strand
CTCGTTGCGACGAGGAGCGTACCTACGTGCTCCAGAAGTGGGTCCGGTGGTTCACCCTCTATTTCCTCCCGCTGTTCCCAACGGGCACCGAGTCACCCGAACACGTCACCTGCGGGGTATGCGGATCGGCATTTGATCCGTCCGTGCTCGAGGCTGCCTCGATCACGCCGCGAACCGACGCGACGCCGCCCGCAGCGTGGTATCTCGACCCTGCGGGGTCCGGCCAGAGCCGTTGGTGGAACGGCGAGAGCTGGACAAGCCACGTTCGCCCGACGGCGTAAGGAGGCAGGCCCGCGCCGCTGCCTGACCGGGCGCTCCTCCTCGGGATCGAGGGGACTGTTGCATTGAGGCTGACACGGTCTCGGCAGAGAACAACACAGAGCCAACCAGCCAGGTTGCGGTTGCGCCGACGGCCCCGGGGGACACCCAAGCCCACTCAGGATCTTCTCGGTCTGCGGCGAACCGGTACAACGCCGCCAGGCCAACCATCATGAGGGCAGCCACGATCGGCCACCGTAGGACCGATAGCCCAGTCCTCATCGCCGACTCGTCATCGGCGAGCGGAGGGAGACCGGCAACCACAGTGACGGCGAAGCCGACGGCCTCTCAGCGGACGGAGCCCTATCGAAGAGCCTCGTGCATGAACTGCAAGACCTTGTCGGCGATCTGCCCGATTGTCGTCAGAGCTTGCCGTCACGCCTCGGAATCGACCAGTAGTTTGTTGCGCTCGACCCTCGCATGGGTGGATTTCTCGGGGAGGCGGGGGAACGTGATTATCGGAGCTCGGCAGTGGGCTGTGGACGATGTTCCCGATCCCCCGTACCTGCACGGGACGAGCACCCCGTACGCGATCGGAGACGATCTTCACGTCACCGTCGTTCGAGAGGGCTCGGACCCGGACCCGGATTACGACGATCTCCGACTTATGTGCTTCGCGACGACTTCAGTAGACCTCGCACTCGACTGGGCCTGTCGACGGAGCCTTGGTGACCCCGGTAGAGATACCTTGTACGTGTTTCGAGTCGAGCTGGACGAACCCGAGGTCGACACGAATATTCACGGCACAAGGTGCTGGCCGGGACGGCGCGATGAAGAGATCACGTCGGTGATGGCACCTCGCGGCCGAGTTGTCGGGATCGAGTTAACGTCATCAACAGCTGATTGTGACAACAGCCTTGGGCGCGGCGTTTGCGCGGCCTGTAGAGGCCGCTAGTGCCGTGTCAGGCAACGTTCGCGCGGTTGACGAGGTCGCGTAGGCGGCGGTCGTGTGCGTTGCGGTTCCGCCAGATGATGTAGCGGCGGATCATCGAGGCCTGTTCGGCGTGGCTGTTGTGGTCGGTGCCGTCGAGCGCGAAGTAGCGGAGTGCTTGGAACTGGGCTTCGATCCGGTTCAACCACGACGAGTAGGTCGGCGTGTACGCGAGTTCGACGTTGTTCGCTGCGGCCCACTCACCAACGCGCTGGTCCTTCTTGGTCGAGAGGTGCGGGCTGAAGTTGTCCAACACGATCGCGATCCGCACCTCGGGCGGATAGAGCGATCGGAGGTAACGGACGAACGCCAAGAACTGGGTTCGACCCTTCTTCTTCACGACGTGGCCGTAGAGCCGATCCGTCGACAGGTCGTAGCCGGCCATCAGATGACGCACACCGTGAGGCCGGTTGTAGGTCGCCCGGCGGCGACGCCGACGAGGCTGCTCGGCGTCGCCTTTGCCGACGATCGCCGGGGCCCACTGTTTGCCCGGATGCGGTTGCAGGTTGAGCGGCCCGAACTCGTCCATGCAGAACACCACCGTCGGATCCCCGGCGCCAGGTTCGGCTTTGCCGTCCGCGATGGCGTAGAGCTCCAAGATCCGGTTCTTCTTCTGTTCGAAGTCGGGGTCGTTGGACTGCTTGAACGTCTTGATCACTTGAAACGAGACGCCTTCCTCGCGGAGCAGAACCCGGAGGCCTTCGTGGCTGATGTCGTCGACCACCCCCTCAGCCACAACGAACTCGGCGAGCTTGGATAGCGACCACGTCGAGAACGGCAGGCCATGGTCGACTGGCCGGGACAGGGCGATCTTCTTGATCGCTTGTCGTTCGGGGAGCGTGAACTTCGGTGGCCGTCCGCCCGCGTACTTCGGGGCCAGCGAGTCGAACCCGTCAGCGTTGAAGTTGTGGATCACTTCGCGGACCCGGTCCTCGGACGTGAACGCGATCTTCGCGATTGCGGGTACGTCCATCTGTTGCGCCGACCACAACACGATCTGTGCTCTTCGCCAGCGGACTACCGACCCTGAGCCCCGCCGGATGATCGACAACAACTTGTTGCCCTCTGGCGGGGCGAGGTCACGCACATAGACACGATCAGCCATCCACCAAGTCTGCGCGACCCCAATAGCGCAGTGGTGGACGCGACCCCACCAACGTTCACGGCCGCGGCACTAGAAGGGCGCACGCCGCTATTCACGTGCGACGAGAGGCCTAACAATCCTCCTGCCGTAGACCAACCATCTTCGCAAGCTCGCGGAACAGTTCGAGCTCGCCGCTCGTAAGGTCGCCAGTCTGACTCTCTAGGCGTGCGATGCCGGCATCGACTAATCGGCCCTGTCTTGGGCCGAGGATCTCTCCGCTGATGTCCCCGACAGTGTCGTTCCATGCTCGACGGTTCGCCATCGCCTCCTGGGCGAGCTGCGGGGCCACAGTGTCCGCCGCGTCCCGAGAGGAATCCGAGTCGACCGGCTTGTCGTCGATCGGACCGGCGAGGGCGATGTAGGCGTAAAGCATCTCCCGCTTCCCATCGGTCGGCATGCGGTCCCGGAGCCATTCGCTGATGCTGCCCTGGTCGGCCTTATAACCCATCGCCCTCAGGCGGGTCGCCGCGTCCTCCTGGAACTTGTCGCCAAGCGACCGCATGGCAGCACGGAACGCCAACTTCTCAGACTCACCCCATGGCAGTCGCGTTCTCCGCATAGCACCACGATGCTATCGAGCTAGATGCACTTTGCACGCCTACCCGATAGAAGCACGCCCTGATGCTATACTCATAGCAAGATGTGCGATACCCATAGCATCCAGTCGGAATCTCGGTTGACCCGTCCATCCGACGAAGCGATGCTGGAGGCCTTGTCGGCAGAGGGCCGCCGTGCGCTCTGACGGCCGCTTTCCGGCAGGAACCCGCGATCGGTCAGGACGACCCGGAATGCTATTGCCGGAGATAGCACCCATGGACGCAGCTCCCGGCGACCCGCCGCCGGCGTGGCGCGGACTCTGCACGGTTCGCTTTCCCGAGGGCACCGTTCGTCATCCCCGCCTGCATTCGCAGATCGAGGCGCAGCTAGGGCGGTTCACGATCTTCGACGAGGACGACGGCGGGGTCCGAATCGGCTATCGGCTCGCGGCGTCCACCCGAGCCGCTGCCCGGGCCGAGTCGACCGAGGTGGTTTCCCAAGTGCTATCGGTCCTGGGGCTCAGCCTCGACGCTGTCACCGAGCACACCGTGAATCCTCCGATCGAACTGATGGCGACCTCCGCACCACCGCCGCGGCGCCTGCGACTCGTGCAGGACTAGCCCCCGACCATCCCCCGCTTTGCAACCGAAGGTCCCTAGGCTCGTTGGGCGAGCACTCTAAGGAGGGTTGCGCCCGATGATCGAAGGCTTGCCCACAGTTCCAGCCGTCGAGTCCGCGGTGGTCCGCAGGATTGGCCGTGAGTTCCGAGCGCGGGAGTTGGCCTTCCACATCACGACCGATGACCACGTTGTCGTCGACGGAGTTCGCGTCCCCCTCGCCAAGTTCGAAATCGATTTCCCGGGTGCGGTGGGTTTCGTCGTCGACCTGCTCGAGGCTCGCCGGCGCTGGCCGTTCGACGCACGCATGATCGGGAAGCCCGGCTACGAGTTCGATCGTTCAGGCCGACCGATAAGCGACCACGCCGGCTAGGGAGCGTAGGGCTTTCCCATCGGAGACGGTGGGCTTCGTTCGAGGTGAACGTGGCACCTGGGCTCCGGGTCCGGATCAGCATCAACAAGCCAACCGCGAGCCGATACGGGTAAGCGGGGTTGGTCAAGCCTGACATGCAGGCGTGAGATACCCGGACTTGTCGACCGGTAACTATCCCATCAATGTATAATGGCTCAGAACCGTCCGAGAACCTGCTCCGCCTCACCGCTCTCGAACTGAGCGCTAGGGGGCCAAGCGATGCCTTTCCCGTCTGGGATGACCAGAAGGCGTCCTCCGGCCAAAGTCGCGACGCCTGATGACAAGCTCCCGCAGGAGTTCAGGTTCGTCGGGGATGTGGATGAGTTGCAGGACTGCGTGGCCGATGACGACGTTAAATACGTGACCGTCAAGCTGCGTGGCTACCGATCCGTTCATGACTGCCAGATCGAGTGTTCCTTGGCCGAAGTACACGGCTGGCTGCCCGGCGAGCCGTCGTCGCCCGACCAGTGCCCAGATCCAGGGCGGGGGGAGGCGAGTTTGGCCGAAGGTGTGACGGGACTCCCGCGAGAAGTACTGGGTGCGGTTGGCGTCAGCGAAGTCGTAGACCATCGCAGTCATGACCAGCCAGAGACAGACCGCTACCGCTCCGTCGTAGTCGAGCTCGGAGCTAGCGCTTTCGTCCGTGACGATCATGTACCCGAGCACCGGCTTCACAAGCTTCTGCACTCTGCTCATCCACCCCGAGTTGCATGTCGCGGACACGACCTTCTTGAGGGAGTGGGTCATTCCTGTTCGCTTGACCAACCCATAGTCCACGCCATCCAGACCCTGCTCCTTCATCGTGGCGACCGGCAGGAACAGCTCCTTCATCCACTTCGGCAGGTAGTCCTCCTTGGTCAGGTTCTCCGTGGCACCGCAGAAGATGCACTCGCCGGGCTTGATCTGCCTGAGGTAGTGCGTGCGTTCGGCGTCCAAGGCCTACCCTTTCCCCGTGCCTGACGAGTCGGACGAGCCTACGCAGACCACCCCGCAGGGGCGGAAATTCCGATACCGGACCGCGAGGACGTGATGGCGGCGCTCCGCAAGGTGGCGCACGTCGAGGACAACACGACGGACCGATCGGAAAATGATTCCGCGCGCTTCTGCTTGCAGATTGAGTGATTTCACGGCTGTAATTACACGCCCCCTTCACCGCTGGTAACATGCGGGTCGCATCGTTGGTCAGGGACACGGACGTCTCAGCCGATTACAGGGGGAGGTGCATTACGGGCTACTAGTGAAAGGCATTCGCCAGTGAGATCGAACTTCAAACGGGGGGAACACTGATGGCGCGGCATCGGGCAGGAACGCTCCCCAGCGTCCTTAGCCAGAAATCCGCCATCGAACTCCTTACGGGAATCGGCTGGGAGCCGACCGGAGGGGGTAAGCATCAGGTGAAGATGGAGAAGGCCGGAGAACGACCGATCACACTTCCCCAGCACAAAGGCCAGGACTACTCTCCGGGCCTGCGGAATGCGATACTCAAGCAAGCGGGCCTCAAGTGACCCACGAGAACATGCCGAGGAACCAAGAGTGAACGAAGTGCCGAGCGAACTCACCGTGGCTGTTCACATGGAGGGTGGTTCGTACTGGGCTGAGGTTGTTGAGTTGCCTGGCTGCTTCGCAGCCGGCGATACGTTCGGAGAACTGCAGGAGTCGCTGCAAGAGGCCATCGAGCTCTACCTCGACATCAAGGTCGGGAGGCTCGAGCTGGAACCCTTCTCCGGGCAAGAGAACCAGACAGCAGTACTCTGCCCCGCCTAACTCGCTACTAGCCCGTAGCAACCGACGAACCCCCGATCAGTGTCGGGGGTTCGTCGCGTTCCGCTCGCTATCGTCATCGAAGTCCTCCGCGATGTAGCCCTCTCGCCGTAGCTCGCGGAGCGCCCGCACCTGTCGGCGCAACCGTTCGTCACGCGAGGCTTCGCGACTCCTCTGTGGCGTTCTGCAACAGCGTGCGGAACATCGGCTGAGCATCGAAGCGGTGGTTGTACCGCCACGCGTACTCGTTGAGGTAGCCCTGCAGGTGCTTGGCCGACACGGCCGTCGCGCCACGCCGGCCCGCTCGAGATGAGCCATCACTGTCGACCGGTCGATATCGAATCGCCTCGCCACGACCGGAGCCGAGTCGCCGGCCTGGTACGCCTCGACGAGATCGGCCACCTACTCCGCATCCAGCCGACGCACATGCCGAAGGGGCGGGAAGCTAGTCGCCCCGGACTTCCGAACCGGCCTGTCCTCTCTCGCCAGTACTAGTGCACGATGTGTTTGACCGCAGCGCGAACTTAGGTTGGAGTAAGCCTTCACTAGCTCCACCTTGTAGTACTCGAACCCCCGACCTTTGCGCTGTCCAATGTTCCCCGACCTATTAGAGCCGGCCCGTTTCCCTGGCCCAGGCCTGGATGTCGGGCCAATGCCACGCCGGAGCCCCGCTCACGACCCACCGCTCGGGCGGAAGCACACCACGAGTACGCCAGACATTCGCCGTCTGACGCTTCACCCCAAGCCGAACAGCGATCTCCGCAAGGCCAACGGGTTGACAGTCTTGTATGTCGACGCTTGACGATGATGAAGCCACCTACGTATACTAACGCTTGATAGTGACATCAAGTGGCCCCGGCGATGCGTGAACATCCCGGGGCCGTGGCCGGCACCCCAGGAGGTCCCGACGTGGCAGATGATACACGCCCCCCACGGGGTGTTTCGTTGGCGAGCCTCGAGATTGAGATCCAGCGTTGGCTGACCGAGCTCGGGCATTCGGAGGCGTCGTGGACGGTGACTCGGGCCACGTTTCGCCGGTTCGTGCGTTTCGCCTCTTCGCATGGCGTGGTTGACGTCGTCGACGTCGACGCCGCTCTAGTTCAACAGTTCATTGACGCTCCTGGCGTGCGCGGTGGATCTCCGTCACCGGCGACGCAACATCAGCGCCGATCAGCGCTGCGACTCGTCTTCCGCCTGCACAGCAAGAACGACGGCAGCATCGTCGACCCAACCTTGCATCTCGCCTTGCCATCACGGGAAGCAGACCCCGCGCGCCCTCTCACCGACATCGAGATCGACCTCATCCGTGGCGCGTCCCTCTCAACCCTTCATGAGACGCGGCTCCCTGCGATTGTGGCGCTTGCAGAGGCGTCGGCGATCACGAGTGAGATCGCCTACATCACCAGCGATGATGTCGACCTCTGCACAAGGACCGTCCGCCTTGAGGGATCACGAAACACTCGGGCTCGTGTCGCGCAGCTCTCCAACTGGGGCGTCGCACAGCTACGTCGCCGAATCGAAACCGTTGACGACGGCCACCTCGTGTATCGAACCTCGAAAGCCAAGCCCGGCATCGCACACACCTCGGTCGCGGTCGCGCTCGGGAGACTCCTGACCAAAGCCGGGCTCGGCGATCTCCCCAACGTCGGCACCGGATCGCTGCGCGCCACCGCCGGACGACGCACTCTCGACGCCACCGGGCGCATCGATGCAGCGGCACACGTGCTGGGGTGTCGCAGTCTCGACGTCGCAGCCCGCCTCGTCGGTTGGGACTGGCTCGAGGACCCGGACTGAACGTGCCCGCTGGCACCGGCCGCGTCACGACGTGCCGCATTCACCGCCCTCATCACCGACGACTTCGTGTGGGACACCGCCGACAGGCTCGACGCCGCCATGCCCCGAGACCCCACCATCGGTGGACGACCGTGCGCCCTACCCCATGGTCATTGCGCTCATCTGGGCGGCAGCGGTCCAAATGTTCGAATCGTCCCGCCAGGTCGAAGTCGAATTCGCCGACCTCGACGCCGGCTGGTGGCCCCTGGTTCGCGCCACGGCCCCGTCGAAACGCCCAGGACTGCAGTTGCCTGCCCGGCCGCCCAACCGAGCCAACTACGCGTGGCTCCGCAACCACTATCTCCAAACCGACGAAGGGCTCGCGGTCCTCGGTGACCTCCACCGCCGACACGCCGCGAGCAGGCGGTCACCATCGGACTCTGCGACCCGAACGGCGAGGGATCTTACACCCACCCGTCGCTCGACCGTGTCGTCGCCGGCGACGGCAAAGTCCTCACCCCACGCTTCAAAGCCACCCGCAAGAACCGTCGCCGACTGAATAGACGCACCGGCGAACTCCGGATCCTCCAGATCGACCCCGATGCCGAGACCCACATCACCGGCGGTGGCGACCAAGTCTGGGGCAACAAGTTCGTCATCACCTCCACCCGAGGCGACGCCCGCAACCAACGCATCATCTTGGACATCAACCGATCCCCCAAGAAAGACGGCGAAGCCAAATGGGCGGTCCAAGCCCTCGACCAGGTCCTGCCCCACCTCCCCGGCACCCAAGCCGTCGTCTACGACGGCGCCTTCCGCGGCGTCCACCTCAACCACCTCATGACCCGCCACGGCATCCCCGTCATCGCCAACATGCACTCCGGACAACACGGCACCGTCACCAACCGCCACTACGGCCCGGCCACCCTCACCCGACCCGACGGCACCACCGACACCATCGACATCCACCTCGTCAACGGCACCCCCAACCTCCGACAAATCAACGTCAACGGCGACATCATCTTGCATCCGGCGACCCGCACCCGCACCGTCCGCCGCCTCAACCGCGACGGCCACACCTGGCGCCTCTACAACCACTACACCCTCCCCGCCGAGATCGGCGCCGGCACCTTCCGGCTCCGCCTCGACCGCACCGCCGACGACCTCGCCACCGGCCTCAACCGCGCCGAACACCTCCGCGCCATTGCCCCCGACGACCCCGACCACCCCGCGATTTACGGGCGCCGCAACGACACCGAATCCGGCAACCGACTCCTCGACGACTCCATGCTCCGCGAACGAGCACACACCATCGGCTGGAGACGCCAACAAGTCGACGTCACCATGTGGGCCATCCTGCGCAACGCCATCGCCGTCACACAACACCGACGACGCACCGCCCCCCTCCAACTCGCCGCCTGACCCGCCGCCACTCCGAAAGCGATGAGGCAGGCGGCTTCGTCGCGCCCCGATCCGCTGGCCCTACCCCAGACGGCCACGCGGCACCCGAAACTGAGCGGACGACCGACCGATTGGTACGCTGACCACCAACAGCCAGCGCCAACCCGAGGTTGTGCGCCACGTTGTGCGCCAATCCCGCCCGGATGGGACTGGCGCAGTACCTCCGATTCGCTGTGACGGTGGGGTTTTCGGGAGCGGCGCTTCCGCCCGTGAAACACGGATCGGTCCGATCCGGAACACAGCACAGGGCGGCCGGGACGTTGGGTTGGTGGCTCCTATGGCCACAACCCGGACATGTCCGGACAGATCCGGACAGATCAGCGGTCATTCAAGGGCATCTCGGGGGACACCCTCGGCGAGGCTGCCATCGATCGAGCTGGCCCGCCGCTTCACCGTCCCCAGCCCCGGCGGGGTCGGTGACGTGCTCTCCGACCGCTTCGGGTTCGCCGGCGGGGACAGGTGCCTGCTGCGGGTCGAGGGCGGTCTCATCGTCGGCCGGGGTGTTCGTGTCGACGGGGCGGGCCAGCCCCGGCTCGGCGACCGGCGCCACGAGCCCGACAGCCTGATCGAGACCTCCGGAATCGGCTGACGGGACCGTCCCTCGCCCTCCGTCGACGGCGTCGTCGACTGGGTCGTTGGTCAGGGGTGGCACGGTGCCGGGCCGCTCGTGATCGGTCCGGTCATCGTCCGCTGTCGTCTCTGCAGCCAACGGTTCGGTGGAGGACCACTGCATCCCGGTGAACGTCTCAACTGGCAGCGGGAGATCGGCGGGGTCGCAGTCGCCGTACTCACAGGCCTGCCGACGAAGATCGTGCTCAACGATTCGGCGAACCGCTTCGCGGGCGGGCGCGATCTGGTCGCGGCCGCGGGCGATCTCCTTGAGAATCCATTCATCGAGGATCTCGCGTTCGTGTGCGCGAAATCGGGCCTCGACCTCGTTCTCGATGATCTCTTCGATATCGAGCGGCTCTGCGGGGGTGGTATCGATGCGGTGGATGCCACGGAGTTTCGCCACCGTGAGCGCCGCGTCGACGCCACCCTCCTCGACGTGTTCGAGCAGGACGCCCGCGAGGACACGGTCGAGTCGCCGGAAGCCGTCAGCGACTGCGTCGTTGGCGGCGCACCGTTGACGTTGGAGCTCGCTGGTGAACGGCGTGCTCTTCATCCAGTCGTAGATGCTGCTGCGTCCGACGCCCGTTGTTGCTGCGACGCCGACCACGGTCTTGCCCGTGACGAGTTCGCGGATCACGGCGAGTTGGCGGTCCGACAGTTCCCGCAGCGGGTCGACGCCCCCGGCGGGTTTTCGTGGTGGGGTGCGGCGACGTTTGTTCGATGGGGTCTTGGGGGATGCGCTCACGCGGAGTTCCTTTCAGTCAGGGTCGGCGATGGGTCCGCTTGGTCTGGGACGGCGGGCGTCGATCGTGATCGACGCTGCTTGAGGGCGGGCAGCCCGATCAGCGGTGGCGAGGTGCCGGCGTCAGGCCGGGCAGCGAGGTCGTAGGGCAGCGCGAGCCCGTTGATCGCCACTCTCCTGTTGGACAGGGCGAGAAAGCGTCGGGCGGCGGCCAGGTTGTCGAACGGCCGCAGGTACACGTCGTCCCTCCACGCTGGCAGGAACGCTCGCTCGACGACGCCGAGCTGATGATCGCGAAGACGCTGTGCTGCGTCGACGAGCAACCGGGTCATCAGGTCGCGAATCAACATCGCCACGACGGCCGGGTCGAGGCGGACTGCCGCGGCGATCCGGGCTTCTGATGCGCCGTGTCGACGCATCTCCAACACCGTCGCCCCGCACGCCACCACCGGGTCGAACACGAAGCGCCGTTCAGCGAAACGGCGGTTCCACCACGTCCGGGTTCGGACGAGGCGCTGGCTCAGCTGCTCCAACGCTGCGGTCAACTCTGCTCCGTCACGGGCACCGAGTCGCCCATGCTTGATGCTGCGTTCGATGAAGTCGACTTGGCCCCTGATATCGGCCAGTTCGTTTCGCATCGCCTGCCGGATACCCGCAGGACAGATGCGGTCGTGGAGCACGTCCAGCAGCTGCTCGAGTTCGGTGACGGTGACACCGTGTTGTGCTGCCAGGGTCTCGGGGTCGGCGCCGACGGTGTAGTCACCGAAGAGGTCGATGATCTTCCACGCCGCCCGCACCCCTTTCGCCGATGGGCATCGCAACGGCCCGAACGTGTTGATGCGCTCGGCGATCGGCGAGTCCGCCAACGGCGTGTGCGTGGCGGGCAGGTGGACTCGTCGACGACGCGGTGGGCGTCGGCGACGAGCGGGTGGAACGGTTCGAGTTCGAACGGGTTACGGGGCATTAGCATGACGGTTCCTCCAACGGTTTGGCCGGGGGGATCCCGGCACCACCATCATCGAGGTAGGCCGTTTCACGGTCGGAGGCAACGCCTCCGCACTAGTCCCGAACGGGGTACGAACGCCTTGTTTTCGGGCTCCTCGCCTGATCTCAGCGCTCCGGCACCGATCCCGGCGAGCGAGCGGGGCAGGACACCGCCGATGGGGACGGACCGCTGGACGACCATCGGCTTGAGCGCTCGCTGGGTGGGCCCGCCACCGACCACCGGATCACAGCCACATGACGATCCCCGGGCGTGGCGCAACAGAGACGCCGCCCACTGCACAGATTTGGCGGTCTAATCGCCGTCGTGGATCCCACTGAACAAGGCGGATGAGATGATGGGAGGTTTCGCTGTTACGACTGCACCGTGTTCCGCCGACGCAACCGGCCGCGACGACTGGCCCGATGACCGGGATGACCGGGATGACCGGGATGACCGAACGCTACGACCGCCCGCGAGCCGGCGCAGCCATCCGCCCGACCGGCCAGCGAGTACCCGGGGGCGGTGTCGTAGCCGCCGGCCATGATTGTGTTCACGGCGAGGGAAGTTCCCGCCGTCGAGACAAGGAGCCCCAGGTGAACACCCACACCGTCCCCACCGATCACGATCCGGTCGACGATCCCGCCTCAACGGCATCACTTCCCAGCAGCCACATCACCCGGCTCAACAACCGCGACTTCCGGAAAGGGCTTCAGGCCCGCGTCGACCGAGGCCGGCAACTCGCCGAGCTGCTCGCCATCCTCGAGCACGACGAACCAACCGAACCCCGATCCGCAAGGTGGGCGATGTTCGTCACCGGACCCGCGAAGGAGCTGACCGGCAAGATCAATCAGTGGGAGCGCCGCTGCCGTAGCACTCTGCAGCTCTACCTGGGTGAGGCGGGTGCGGCCGCGTGGACCGGACGATGGCAGCCACGCCAGCCCGCCGCGACGACATCCCCTCGATCCGCCCTCGCCTCGAAGCCGGCATCGAGTTCCTCGAAAGCGTTGCTGCAAACGTATCGTTGAAGTAGGTCCTGCGCCTTCAGGTCACCTCGACGCCGACCTCGGCGTCCCGCCGGGATAGAGGTCAGCTGGACGGCGCCGCCCTAGTGGCAGGCAGTTCCGAACGTCGCCGATTACGTCCGGCGGCGGGGGGCCGGTCGCGGTCGTTCGAGGAACGAGACGTGGCCCCTGCGCCCGCGTCGACGGCGAACCGGCCGCGCCCTCCCTAGCGTTCGCCGCCACAACAATCCTTCGCCCCACCCGCCCCTACGTGCATCGGGGGCGAACGGCAGCCATTCGTCGCCGATGACACCGATCGACCACACCCGCCGCCACCCGGGGATGACCAGCACCCGTCCCCACCTGAAACGTGGGTGACGGCGAAGCCACGGGAACCACCGGTCCGGGTGCGGGGCCCCCAATTCGCCGTTCGACGCAGGCACGTCAGTTCTGGTCCCGCCGGGACAGCCGTCGCCAGTACGCCTCGGACAGCGCCAGGTCGACGTTCAGGGTGTCGGGCGGGTTGTCGGTCGACGCCGAGGCGGCCCACTCGCTCCAGCGCCGAGATGCTTCGGCAAGCCGCTGGTCGCGGTGTCATTGCGGTCGGATCGGCTTTCGGTGCGACGGGAGGTGGCGGTGGGGGTGTTCGGGGTTGCACGATGTCAACGTTCCATTCGACGACCACCCCGCCAACGGCGCGAGCGGCGTCGTGGAATGCGGCGAGCACATGGACCGGGTCTGCCCAGGTGCCGACAGCACCGTCGTACACGCCGATGCCGGGGCCGATCGGCATGCCCGTCGAGAGTGCTTCGGTTGCGAGGAACGCGACCGTGTCGAAGTCCGGGTCGCCACTGCCGACGATGTCGCGTTCGGCCCGATCGATCATGTACGCAACCATGCTGCCGTCGTGGACGAACCTGACGGTCACGTAGATGAATTCCACCCGGAAGCCCGAGAGAGTCGTTTGATGATCATGTCGTCAAGGTACGAGTCACCGCTGACAGTCCCGGAGTACGCTGATCCAGTCGGAGTAGGGCGGACAGCCGCCACTTCCGCGGGATGGTGACGCTCGGTTCTGTTGCGTTGACGCCGGACACCGGGGCGGTGGAAGTCGATCGATGAGCCGTCGCCGTCGAGCAACACCACCCACACCGTCCATCTCGGCGTTCGCCGGGTTCCGGGTCCCGCCGGAGGTGATCACGTTGGAGGTCGGCTCACCCCGGCCCACCTGTTCCCGGCCACCCGGCCGACATCTAACCGCGTAGGTTCCCGGCCCGGAGCCGCGACGCCATCGTCGCCATCACCTCCAACGCAAAGTCCGGGTGCGAGGCGACGAGGAATCGGAATCGGTTCCGGCCCACCGGGAACACCTCGGCGTCGGTGCGCGCCACGGCCGCGGCGCGCCGCTGGCCACCGTCGATCAGCGCGATCTCCCCGAACACGCCTCCCGCGGGAACAGTCTCCAGCACGTCGCCGTCGACGACGATGTCGACCTCGCCGCTGACGACCACATACATGACGTCTGCGTCATCGTGGGCGGCGAAGACCGTCGAACCCGCCGCCAGCGCCCTCGTCTCGTGGGGACTGATGGGGAGTTGCGTTCCGGCCATGTCGAACCTCCGTGACCCTGAACGTAGCCCGTGACGGGGGTCACGTCGTGACCGTGACACGCACAACAGACCGCAACACGACCGCTTCGTACCGTCGACTGAGCGCCGGATTCCCCGGTGAACGACACCACGAAGGGGTTCCCATGAAGCTTCACCACACCGTCCGATCCACGGTCCGATCCATTGCCCTGGTCACCGCACTCATGGTCACCGGAGCCTCCTGCTCCGGTGACGGTGGGGCCATCACGATGGCCGGGTCCGAGACGACCGCCGCAGACTCGGACCGGTCGACCGCTACCACGGCAGCGCCCACCATCGAGCGCGAGGGATCGATCGGCGGCACCAAGGTGTCCTGGGAGCTCCCCCGCACCACCCTGTACGGCAACATCCGCATCACCGCCGAGTCCGCCGAACGGCGAGCGTGGTTCGACACCGAGGCGACCGAGGACGACGACGAGGACGTCGACTGGGTGGTCATCGACCTCAAGCTCGAGAACCTGGCTCAGGACATCGACTGGTCGTTTCCAGCCGGCGTGCTGCACCTGACCCTCGACGACGGCACCCGCATCGACGGCGAGCCGCTCGAGTGGGGCACGAACCTCGACGTGCAGATGGGCAACACCTCCACGACCGGCGTGGCGTTCCAGGTCGACAGCGGCGCATCGCTCGACGGCGCATCGCTCGCCGTGTACGAGACCGACCGCCACCCGGCGGTGATCCCCCTCGACGGGAAGTATGAGTTCGAGGATCCCGAGCCCGTGCCCGTCTCGATCTCGCCGGGCAGCGTCTCGTCTGGCGGCACCGTCTACTGCGCCCTCGGCCCGATGGGCGGGACGAGCAAGTGGGACATCACCGACATCGAGGCGTTCGCCGTCCGCGACCAGCCGTTGACCCCCGCAGATGCCCCCGGCGGCGCCGGCGACTTCACCGAGGGTCCGGGCGGCGGGAGCGGCACCCGTGCCTCGACCGATTCGGCGCTCCTCGTCGTCCGGGCAACGGTCACCGAGTTCGAGCGCCCCAACGGCGCCACCGGCTGCTCCCCCGCGAAATCGACATGACGGCCGACGGGATCACCGTCGAGTCGGCCACGTGGAACCTGTCGACGCTCACCTACTCGAGCACGGTGACGAACGGCACCGCCGTGATCCAGTGGACGTTCGACGTTCCCGTCGACACGACCACCATCGCCGCCTCGTTCGGCAACCCCAAGGACGTCGCGATCCAGATCGACCCGTCCTTCCTGCAGGAGTTCGGCAGGAAGTAGGTCGCTCGAGGACGAGTGACAAGCACCACCACCACCACCAACAAACAAGGAGAGACGAACATGCATGACCAACTGAACGCCAACACCACGACCCGAACCTCCATCCGGTTCCTGATCGTGGTCCTCACCGCCGCAACGTTGCTGGCGCTGACGGCCACGAGTTCCGGGGCCGCCGTGATCGGCGGCGACGCTCGAATCCGCGTCAGCCCGACCACCTCCTTTCCGGCATCCACGATCGTGTACATCGAGGTGCGAGACGACATGAACCGCGTGAGCTGGTGCAGCGGCACGATGATCAGCAAGGACACCGTGGCGACCGCAGCCCACTGCGTCTGGGACTGGTCGGCCAAGAAGTACTTTCGTATCGCGACGATGAACGTCATCCCCGCGCTCAACGGGTTCGATGCCAACCGACGACCGGTCACCCCGTATCAGCAATGCAAGGCCCGCTCGATCTGGGCGGCAGGCGGGTACCGCAACAACGCGGTCTTCTCGGCCGCCGTCGAGCACGATTACGGCGCGATCAAGCTGGACTGCACGGTCGGGCTCCAGACCGGCGTGATGAAGCTCTACGCGCCGACTGCGCCACAGATCGGCGAGACGATCACCGCCGCCGGCTACCCGAAGTACAAGTCGCCGACACCGGCCGGCTGCTGGGGCACCATCGACAACGAGCGGCTGGACTTCTGCCAGTGGAAACACACCGACAAGATCGTCGCCGTGACCGCCCGGCGGATCGGAACCAACGCCGACGTGACGAAGGGCCAGAGTGGCGGACCCGTGTACCAGAACCGGGCTGCGGGCCAACCGGGATGCGTCGGCTACTGCATGCTGGCCATCATCAGTCAGGAGCCGACCGGCGACATCGCCTACAACCGCGCCACCCGGGTGACACCAACGGTGATCGTGGACCTGACCGCCATCGTGAAGCAGGTGTGAGCCTCGCGGCCGACTGCTGTCGAAGCGACGCCCCGGTGACCATGTGTCACCGGGGCGTCGGGCGCGCCGGGTGTATTCTCGCCCGACATGCGCGGCGCGGCGGGATCGGCGGAACATGCGGACGGCTTCGAGTTCGACGCCGCCAGCCTCGAAGAGCTGCGGTCCCTCGGGCAGCGGCGGAAGTTCACTCGCGGCCAACGGCTCGTCTTCGA
>JBAOIR010000079.1:0-53776 GCA_037045585.1 Microthrixaceae bacterium | reverse complement strand
AGCTGGCCGCTGTTGTTGCCGCCCGATTGCTCGACGTACAGCAGATTGCCCGGCCCCACGAGAGCCAGCTGCGAGGGCAGCGGCGGCGAAGTCGCGACGATCTCGAAGTCCTGTGCCGCTGCGACGGCGGTTCCGGAGACCGGATCCACGGTTGTCACGGTCAGAGTGGTGTGACCGGTGGCGTTGAGCGAATGCACGAACACGGTCGCCTTGCCAGCGGTCACGTCGACCGGAGCTTGGCCCATGCGGATGTAGAACTCGCAACCCTTGAAGCTCTCTTCGGCTTGCACTCGGTCGAGGGATCGTCCAGCGTGGTGAAGCCACCGGTATTGCCTACCGGATTGATCGACACCTGGATACCATCTTCCTTGTTGAGCGGCTGACCGTTGCTGTCCTTCACGGTAACCGTGACTTTCCGGCCATGTAAGGAGAACCGAGGAAAGGCTCGACGGCAAATCGGTTGACCGGCAAGGTGGTGCGAACCGGAGCCAGATGGAGCGTGAGTCGTCCGTACGAGCGATTCGCAGCGAGGATGTCGACGAAATCTGCTGATTATTACCCGGATCGGTTGTTGAGAAAGTCATCTCGACATCAGCAACGTTGCCCTGCGCCTGATAGGTGAAGCGCGCATCCCCCCACAGTCGAGGCCGTTGCACTAGCAAAGCTGCCGGCCGAGCCGGGAAATGCGACTGCATTGACGGTGGTTCCGTCAGCTACCGGCGCACCATTCGTTCTGCAGTACGCGAACGCGAACATCGCTGCGCCCATTGACCGGAATGGCAGCGGAGCATGTCCACCGTCATGCGCCAAGTCGGTGCAGGTGAGACGGCGACAGACACCGTTGCTGTAACCGACTTCCCGGCGCCATCAGCGGTGGAAAAGGTCAGCGTGGTGTTGCCGCCAGCGCCGGCACCCGTGAATACGAAGTTGACGATTCCGCCCACGGTCGTTCCGCTGGCTCCACCAGTCGTACCATTGCGGATGGACTCTAGTGTGCCGTTGGTGCCGGGTGTAACGGCGCTGTTGACCACGGTGCCGTCGGCAACATTGGAGCCGTTCGCCTGGGTCACTTTAACAGTCGATAAACTTGCCGGACTCCACGGTGTTTGACGTTGGCGTGGCACTGATCGGAATGTGGTGGGCTGAAACGCTGAATCCCCTCCGCTGCTGCCACCGCCGCACGCGGCAAGCAGCGACACGGCGAGCCCATGAGCAAAAGACTTTTCAGGACGGGGGCCCAAATTTCATGGGTAGTCTCCGCGAACCGTGTCGCTTCCTGCGATTGTTTGTGTGAATAGTTGCTGTGATCCCGGGTTCAACCGCCGCGGGGGCCACCGACGTTGAGAAATCTTCGGGTGACGCAAGATCAGCAATTCCGCCTTTGTGTTGCCCTTGTGTTTGTTTGCGGAACAGGTTGCCCAGCACCGGCACGTCGCCAAGGAAAGGCACCTTCTTTAATGTCCTTCCGCTGCTGTGAATTCGTAGACACCGCCTAACGACGACGGTCTGGCCGCTTGTCGACCAGTACTGCGGGCGGTCACCTCTCGCTTGGCCAGTTCCGTGGTAAGAACTCCTATCCTCACCCAAGATTGACGTATCCGATGTATTTCATCCTTCTTGACCGCCATGCTGAGGAACACGCGACCGTCCTGGGTAATGGTCGGCGTGACCTTGAGTTCGAGCAGCGCCTCCTTGAAATTGACCTGCTGCTGCGCGCTGTTGCGCCGGTAGCCGGTGACCGTCACGTAGCCAACTTCACTGCCCCTGGCTGATGGTCGCTTCCCGCTGGTTTCTGATGCATGACCCGAGGACTGGGACACCACCTCTCCACGTCCTTCGCTCCTGCAATTGCAGAGAAGTTCCAGGTCCAGCAGGTAATCAGAGCCAAGAATCGAGAGATCTCTATGGGCTCCGGCCGGGGATCAGATACGGGGGTGTAAATTTGGACGTTCAGGTCGATCACCCAACAGAGCGCTGGCCCTAGTGCCAGCCAGAGGGGGGCGTCCGTTGGAGTCGAGTTATTGAGGGCGCGGCACCCACCATGTTCTGGCTGGCCTGGGAATTCAAACCTGCCGGGAGTGCTGATTATGGTGTTGCTACCTTCCTGACGTGCGCTGCTGATTCCGAACCTCGCCCCCAGATCGCGCGCGAAATTCTCGGTGGCGATCACTATGCGCGCTTCGATCAGCAACCTGATCGACGGCTATCTGAAGGGCCTATCAACCCCTTGATCTCGGTCAGCTTGTCGCCCGTATCCTGCACCAGCAGGGTATTGGTGCGCTCGTCCACGCTGACGCTGCCGCGACTCGACAGCAGGTTCTCGTTCTTGCCTTTCGCGCCGGCGGTTTTCTGCTTCAGCAGGGTCGCGATGTCCGCGGCCTTCGGATAGTTGACCTGCATGAACTCGGTTCGGATCGGAACCCCAGTTCCTGCACCTGCTTCTTCGATTCCATCTCGAGCTTTTCGCGATTGGCGATCTCTTCCTGCGGCGCCACCATCATGACATTGCCAATCTCGCGCTTGTCGAGACCGCGCGACTTGAGAATGATGTCGAGCGCCTGGTCCCACGGCACGTTCTTCAGCCGCAGCGTGACATTGCCGCCGACCGTATCGCTCGCCACCAGGTTCTTCTCGGTGAAGTCGGCGATGAGCTGCAGAACCGCGCGCACCTCGATGTTCTGGAAGTTGAGCGACAGGCGCTCGCCCGTATAGCCGAATTTCTTCTTGTTCTCGACTTCCTCTTCCTTGGTCAAGGGACGCAGCTCGATGGTGAAGGTGTTGTCCGACTGGTAGGCGAGGTGTTCGTACAGGCCATTGGGCTTGATCACCGTACCGTTGCCCTCCTCTGGAAGGTGTCGATTTCCTTGGCCGGGGTGGCGAAGTCGAGCACGTCGAGCTTTCGATCAAGTCTTCCCGGGCAGTGTCGGCGAAATCCACCACCACGTCGTCGCCCTTCTGGGAAATCGTTGACACCGAGGTCCGGCGCGGACAGGTCGACGCATCGACATCCTTGGGCTCTGGCCGTTGGCGCCGACGACGGAAGTCGATGTCGCGAATGCTGCCCTTGCCGTTGCCGGGCATGGTCGGTGCGCTGCTTGCGGCAGACGGCGCGCTCGGCGCCGGCGCAGCCTGGGCAGACCGGTCGCCTGGGTCGGCGCCGTCGGCGGCGACTGGGTGGCGAGGCTCGAGGCGCCGCCTTCCAGCGTCACGGAAATGGTGTCGCCGTTGGTTTCGATGTCGTAAGGCACGAGCTTGACCGAGGTTCAACACCACGCGCGCGCGATTCTCTGCTTCGACTGCGGTCACGCTCTCGGCATTTCCCACGCCGATGCGCTGCGTGCGCTCTTTCAGGTTCAAGGTCGTGCCCGGCAGATCGATGGCGATGCGCGCCGGGTTGTCGATGGTAAAGCTGAGCGGCGCGCCTTCAACCGGCGCGGACAACTTCATTTTCACCTGCACGCGGTCGCCGCCGCAGTGAGATATAGCTGACGTTGTCCAGCGTGGCCGCCGTCACCGCGCTCGAGACGAGCGTGGCGAACGCCAGCAGGCCCAGCATGAGCGGAGCACGGCGCGAAGTGGCGTCATGCGCATTCGCCGCCGGGTGGCCGCTGGTGAGGATGTCGAGGCTGGTTTTGATACTCATCTTTCAAGCCCTTGTCTGGGTTATTCTTCGGACAACGCAAGCGAGGCGGCGCGTTCCTGCCAACGCCCTTGCGCATCCTTGATGATTTCGCGAATGTCGATGCGGTCTTCCTGGATATTGGTGATCTTGCCGAAGTTGCGCCCCAGGTAGTTGCCGACCTGCACACGATGCACCGTGCCGGACTGATCCTTGACGATGGCCCACAGGTCGTCGGCGCGCTCCAGCACGCCCACCATGCGCATGGCGTCGAGTTCTAAAAGGTCTCGAGTTCCTCGCGGTTGTGCGTCTGGATCTCGTCGACGAATTTCTGCTGGGTTTCGTCCATGCCCTTGTCGGCCTGAACCTTCTCGGGGTCTCCTCCATGAAGGACTTGAAGGGATCGCGCAGGCCGAGCTCGAGCGCCTGATAGGCGTAGGTCTCTGGCTTGATGGGCGGCAGCGGCTCGATGTTGCCGCCCTTTACGCGCCAGCACCTGGTCCTTGTACTGTTCGAGGTCGGACATGTCCTTGGACACACAGCCCCCCGCCAGTGCGATCACCGCGATCGCGGTGCAGACCCGGATAGGTCCAGTTTTCAGCCCCGGCTTCATGATTAGGACCCCTCGCCTTCCTCATCAATGTAACGATAGGTTTTCGCCGTCGTCTGCAAAATGAGCCGGCCACCGGTGGTCGGCGTGATCTTGATGTCGTGACTCGTGACGATGCGCGGCAGATCGGAGATGCCACTGATGAACGTGCCGAACTGGTGGTAGGTGCCGATGACACGGATTTCTATCGGCAACTCGACGTAGAAGTCGGCGGGCTGTTCGTTGCCCGGTTTGAACAGGTCGAACTCGAGTCCGGCACCGAGGCCTTGCTGCGAGATGTCGACCAGCAGTTCCGCGACCTCGGTCTTGTTCGGCAAGGCGCTTCAACAGGTCGCCGAAGGTTTCCTTGATGTCTTCCAGCTGCTGCTTGAGCGCCGGCAGGTTGGCGGCCTTCTTCTGTTTGCCTTCGAAGGCAATCTTGAGATCGCCTTCCTTCTTCTGTTCGCCGGCGAGCTTCTGCTGCAGCGGGTCAATGTCCTGCCACCAGCCTATGCCGATGATCAAGGTGGCGACCAGGATCGCGCCCGCGATCTTGACCGGCGCCGGCCAACTGCCGATGTTTTCAAGATTGAGATTGTTAAATCCGACATTTTCATCAGAGTTGTTCCTCGTCATCGCCTTCCTTGCCGGACTTGGCCTTGGTCTGCGTGAGGGTCAGCGTGAAGTCGGCGATGCGTTTGCCGTCTTCGGTCTTGGACTGAATGATGGAGAGCTTGGGGTTTTGCACCCACTGCGAGGCTTCGACGTTGCGCATGTAATTGGAGACGCGCGCGTTGGATTGCGCGATGCCCTTGATGGTGACCTTGTTGCCGGCTTGCGCAATCGAAGTCAGGTAGACGCCGTCAGGCAAGGTCGAAACCAGTTCGTCGAACAGGTGCACGACCACCGGCCGGCTGGTCTGCAAGGGTTCGATGGCCTTCATGCGCGCAATCAGGTTTTCCTTTTCCTTCTCGAGCTGCTTGATCTCGGCAATCTTCTTGTCGAGCAGCTTGATTTCGGCGGTGAGGAAGTTGTTGCGGCGCTGCTGCTGTTCAATCAGGGCGTTGAAGTACAGGTGGATGCTGAACCACACGGCGGCGGCCGCGACCGCGCACACACCGAGGATCGACAAGTACTCCGTGCGCCGCTGCTTGCGTAGTTCTTCGCGCCAGGGAAGTAGGTTAACGCGCGGCATTAGTCGAAGCTCCTCAATGCCAGTCCGCATGCAATCATCAGGGCCGGCGCGTCATTGGCGAGCGCCTCGGCCTTGACCTTCGAAGACACGGACATGTTCTTGAATGGGTTGGCAACCGTCACCGAGGTGTCGATCTTCGATTGGATCAGCTTGTCGATGCCCTCGATGGAAGCGCAGCCGCCGGCGATCACGACGTGGTCGACCGCGCCGACCTGGCTCGACGAGTAGAAGAACTGCAGCGCGCGGTTGACTTCCTGCGCCATGGATTCCATGAACGGCTGCAGGACTTCCGGCTGGATAGTTGTCGGGCAGCCCGCCCTGGCGCTTGGCGAGCCCGGCTTCTTCGTAGGACAGTCCGTAGCGGCGCTGGATTTCATCGGTCAACTGGCGACCGCCGAAAGACTGCTCGCGCGAATAGATGACGTGCTGGTTGCGCAGCACGCTGAGCGTGGACGTCGTGGCGCCGACGTCCATCACCGCCACCACGTGCAACTCGGCGATGAGTTCGTTGGCGAAGAGGCTCATGGCGTTCTCGAGCGCGAAGGCCTCGACGTCGACGACCTTGGCGGTCAAACCGCCGACGCCGAGCGCCGCCACGCGTATGTCGACGTTGTCACTGCGCGAGGCGGCGAGCATCACGTCGACCTTGTCGGGTTCATGCTCCTGAGGGCTGCAGCACCTGGAAATCCAGGCTGATTTCCTCGAGCGGATAGGGAATGTACTGGTCGGCCTCGATCTGGATCTGGCTCTCCATGTCGTCTTCCGACAGATCGGCCGGCATCGTGATGATCTTGGTGATGACCGCCGAGCCCGCGACCGCGCACGCGGCGGTCTTGGTTTTGGCGCCGCTGTTGGCCACCGCGCGGCGTATTGCCTCGCCGACGAGCTCGGCATCCGTTATATTCTTTTCAACCACGGAATTTGGCGGCAAGCGGCTCCACCGCGTAACTCTCCACGCGGTACCGGCCGCCGGTGCGAGACAGCTCAAGCAACTTGACCGACGTAGAACTGATGTCCACGCCAAATCAGGGGTGTAGTGTTGGTAGCGAACAGCGCCACGATTTCTCCCCTTCCAACGGAGTCTTACGCGAAACTCCTGCGTTGGCACATTAGATAACGAGTCTTAACGGTTTGGCAGACGAAGGTCGATTTCATCCCGACCCGCCTCCCTCGCCACCATCCTGCCAGCCTCTGTCTACGCACCATCTCAGGCATCTACGGCTGCATCTATACTCTTCTTTAAGAAGCAACGCAAACCTCTGGTATTCCCGCGAAATGTCTCTGCTACGACGCACCTTCAAGTGGCTGTTCACCCTCGGCCTGGTCCTTGCCCTGTGCGGCGCGGCCACGCTCGCCGTTCTCTACTGGCTCGTGGCCCCCGGCCTGCCTTCCGTGCAGGCGCTGCGCGATGTGCAGTACCAGGTTCCGCTTTCGGTCTACAGCGCCGACGGCAAGCTCATTGCGCTGTTCGGCGAGACGCGCAGGACACCGGTCGCTATCAAGGACGTGCCGCTGCAAGTGCGCCGGGCGTTCATCGCGATCGAGGATGCGCGCTTCTACGAGCATCCCGGTGTGGACTGGCGCGGTACCGCGCGTGCGGTGTGGCTGCTGGCGACGACCGATGACCGCCGCGTACCCGGCGGATCGACGATCACCCAGCAGGTGGCGCGGATGTTCTTCCTGAGTCGGAATACAGCTACACGCGCAAGTTTCGCGAGATTGCTTCTTGCGCTGCGACGATCAGGACTGCCCCCGACGTTGTGTCCATCGCCAACACCACTGGACAACGCTGCGGATCAAGAATGGCCGGTAGCGGACCTTGTCCACCGTGGCGCAAGTAGTGACCGGACTCCTAGAACAGCTCGGTCCACGCACAGTCAAGTGAGAGCCGCACGGCGCTCTCGAACGCCGCAACAGTAACCGGCCGGATCCCGGAGGTGGCCATAGCGGCAGCCCAGCGACTCGTAAGCCGTTCAGATCCCGCTACCACTCAGCTTGGGATCGCGGTAGAAGATCTTGCTGATCGCAACGAGGCTGCCGTCCTCTGATCGCAGGAACTCGTACAGGTAGGAGTCTGCAGGGCCTCGTTCGGTACCCAGAGGCCGGACTTGTTGAGCTCTTCGACGTTTGACTTGCCGACGGTGTCAGGGGTGAACTGGCGACGAATCTGGTACCGCAGCTGGACCACGAGGCCGGTTGAGTCTTGACCGCTTTCACCACTTGGAAACCATCGAGCTGGCACGAGACGGGCACGAAGCGCCCGACCGACGCGGCAATGGCTTCACCGGAGCGCACGTCCTCAGCGAACAACTTCAGCGCATCGGGCGACCACAAGTCCGCGAAAAGTCCGGCTTCGAAATCGCCGGATTCCAGAACGCGCTGCCCGATACTGCGGGACTCCTCAATCGTCCGCGGACCTGCGGCAGCCACGGGGGACACTGACCCCTCCGTGACCTGCGTCACCCGAGCGACGTCGGACTTGCCGAGCGACACCGTCTTCCCCTCTTCGAAGCGAACCAGCGCCGGCTCGCGCTGTTCACCGAAGGCTCCTTGTAAACTCCGTCGCCACAACGGCCCTCTACCTTGCAGTACTCCGGAGACTTGATCGGGCTCCTTGCTCCTTGTTAGCTGAATGGTGCCCCGACGATGCCTGCGCCGACCACTACGACAGTCGCGGCCGCACCTACGACGAAGCCCACATGACTCCATCGCGGAGTCGTGCTCCGTCCCATTTTTGTACAATCTTCGATGCGTTTCTCATCTAAAGCTCCATCACAATCGCGTCCCAGTTGTTCTTGTGTTGCTGAAGAGTCGTCGAATCGAGAGTCAACTGCTCGACCCGAAAGCCGATGTTCCACGGCGCCTGGTACCGATTGGCAGTGTGGGAGGTGATCACGTCAACGGTCGCGTGATACGTCACGGAGACGTTCTTGACTCGTTCCGTGTAGGACCCGACGTAGAACCAGCTAGCCAAAATGGCGGCGTGAGTCCAGTAATTCCCGACGAGCCCCCGTCTCCCGTTCGGTAGATAATCGCAGAGCCTTGCAGGCCCGGCGTCTGGTTGTTGGTAAGCCGTGTCCATGGCGCCGTCGATCCACTCGAGTACGGTATGAGAACCCGGTACCCCTGGGCCTTTTGTGTTCTGATAGTTCACGAAGGCCTGGGCGACCGACCACGAGTTTGCACCGGGATACCAAGGATTCGAACTGGTGTTATTCTCCGGTCCACCGTAGGCGGTGGTCAGATGTTGCGGATATCCCGTGTAATAGATACCGAACCACGACTGCGATACGAAGTTCGTGCAGTCATTTCCGTACGCCGAATACATGGCGTAGTTGTAGTCGGTCCAGAAGCGATTCGCGTAGGCAACGATGTAGTCACGCCGAAGTGGGTAGGCAGAGGCCGGCGCCGCTGTCCCGTACAGAATCACTGCTGCTGTGGCGGACCCGAGGAGCATTCCACGAGCTGCGTCTCCAATTTTCCTGAACCGACGAAACCGTTTCACGTGTAGTCCTTCCTCTGGCCGGCGCCATCATAGCCATCTTCACAGGTCGGAACAACATCGTCTTCGTTACAGACCCGACGACTTCACATCCGTCCTCGCCCATCAGTATCCGGGAACCAAAATCACCAACGAGCGATGTCGCCTACTCCTCGGAGCCAGGGGGTCGGCGCCGCTCACCCGCTGATCGGCGCATGTGGCATCGCGCTCGACGTCGACGCATGGTCCGATCGGTGCGGCCCCGAGGCCGACCTGCGCGAGGTACTCGCTCGCTGTGGGGAGGTGTGGGGTCCGGTCGAGTTGCTCCTGATGTTCGGTGTGGCTTCGACAGGAACTGCTCTTGGTCCGCCCGACCGACGAACAGCTCCTGGTCCACCAACTGCTCCGATAGGCCCTCGGCGGCGAGGTGCGACAGCTGTACCGCGCCGTCCCCTCGACCGCCGAGCTCGATGCCGTCTTGGAGGAGCAGTCCCAAACGATCCCCCTCCTGCCGGATCGCCACCGAGCGACCGTTCTGGCGGAGGAGACGACTATCGGATGGACCGTCGCCGTGAACCTGACGAGCCGATCACCCAGCGGGATCGAGTACACCCAGACGTTCCTCGGCTCGACGGTCTATGAGACGATCCGCGACGTCACGGCGGCGACCCCCGACATCGTCGTCATGATCGCTCCCCTCGGAGCGCCGCCGACCCAGCACGCTCCGGCCGATCCAGCGCCGCCCGACGTCTCTACGTCCCCACGGAGTCGGCCCGGACCTCCGTTCAGACCCACCGAGTCGTTCAACCTCCTCGCTGACTCGAGCGGCTACAAGGCCGATCTCTTCGTCGTCGGCGATGGCGTGCTCGATCGGCGCCAGCTCGAACGGCGAGTTCTGATCCCGAGGCCTGATGCTCCAGCCGGCCTCTGAGTGACATCGCCTGAGGATCAGATCCTTCCAAAGCTAGACTGGTGCCGCATGGGCGGATCGGTGTCGGATCGCCAGTGGCGCGACGTCGTCGGCATCAACTTCGTCCGCGGCACTGCGCTCGACCTCGACTACCTGCGCGCCAGTGCGGGGAACTGGATCTCCTCGCCCTTCTCGAGGAGCTGACGCAGCTGAGTAGTCGTCGCAGCCCCTCCCCCGCAGCAACCCTTCCGCTGGCCACGGCGCAACGGCGGAATATCTGTTCAACGGGCTCACATCGCCGAAGTACTTCGCGCGGCGGATCTCGGGCTGTGGTCACAACTTGGTCACAGACCTTCCGAGAACCGCTGACAGCGCCTGGCCCGGCACGAACCGAGAACGCCGAACTTCCGGGGATACCGGCCTCAAGCGCGACGGCCTGACACCCGCCGAACACCCTCCGGACGTAGTTCGAATCTCCCCGTCCCGACCACTGGAGGCCCAAGGCCAGCGAGGGCGCCGCGTGGCAACCCGGTGGCAGACTGGCGGTTGTGAAGACGATCGGCAATGTCCTCTGGCTCGTATTCTCCGGGATCTGGATGGCGATCGGATTCGCTGTGTCCGGCGTCGTGTGTTGCCTCACCGTGATCGGCATCCCGTTCGGAATCCAGGCGTTCAAGCTGGCCGGGTTCGCCCTGTGGCCGTTCGGCCGAACGGTCGTGCTGTCCGAGGAGGGCCCGACCGTCCTCGGAACGGTGTTCAACGTGGTGTGGCTGGTGCTCTTCGGGTGGGGACTGTTCGTCGGGGCACTCGTGTCGGCCGCGTTGCTCTGCCTCACGGTGATCGGCATCCCGTTCGCCGTGCAGTCAGTAAAGGTCGGGGTGCTCGCGGTCTGGCCGTTCGGCAGACAGGTCGTCGACGTGAACTGGGCCGACCGCCGCTCCCCCAGCAGCGTGTAGATCCCACCGACCTCAGCTCACCGGATTGGCGATGGGGCGCCGGAATCGGGTCGCGAGCAGTCGCCACGCCGAGAATCCGCCGACGCCCAGGCCGACACCGACGGAGCCGGCGACCAGCCAGCGCGCGAGATCGGCGTCGAGCGAGGTCGGCAACTGGGACTCGGCGAGCCACGCTCCGCTGCCGATCGCGGCACTCCCGACGACGAGCAGCCCCGCCAACAACGCAAGCCACAACGGCTCGGTTCCCCGCTCGTCCCAGGTGAACGCCGCTCCGCCCAGCAGGGCGGGCACGAGGATCGGCAGTGTGGCGAGCGCGAGCTTGGACGTCGTGGGCTCCGAGCTGTCAGCCCAGATCCCGACCATGGTGGCCACCAGCACCGCGCCCAACACCAGGGTCGAGGCGACCAACGCCGGCCGCGTTCGCCACACCAGCGCAACGACGACGAGGAGCGCCACCGCACCCACCACAACCAGCCACCCCCCGAGCAACGGGGGCGGCACCCATTCGATCGTTCCGGAGATCAGAGCCACCCGGCCGTCGACCTCGACCGGTATCGACCACGACTGCACGACGTGGGTCCGGTCGGGCGCCGCACGCACCGCGGCGGGTTCGTCATCCATCCAGTGAGCACGGTGGTCGTGCCACCGAGCGGTGTGTCCCGTCGACAGCCGGTGCCAATCGGGAGAGATCGTCGGATCCGCGAGCGGCTCGACCTCGGGCGGGACCATCTGGCTGTTCAGCACGACCGCCTGGGAGTTCCGGTTCTCCCAGACTCCGGTGTCGTCGATTCGCAGGTACGGGGACCCCGAATAGTCGAGGATCGCGAGATCCGCAGCCGACCGGTTGGTCACGACGAACTCCGTCCCGCCGTCGCTCAGCTCGACGCTGAGGCCCGCGAGCTCCGGCACCGCGGTGACCGTGACGCGGTAGTTGGAGGACGGGGCACCGGAACCGGTCGGCCCATGGGCCGACGCCGGAGGTGCCGGTACAACAACGCAACCGATGGCCGCCACCAGGACTGAGACGGCTCGGGCGAGCACTCCCCTCGGAGTCGCACCCACCGATCAGGGCTCCGGGTGGGTCACGAGGCGCAGCGACGGCTCGGCGCTCTGACCGTCGTCGCTGGCCGGCGGCTCGGCAGCCGTCTGGCGGATTCGGCGCCCGGGCCGGGTGAGCAGCCAGACGAGGAAGGCGCTGCACACCTCGAGGAGGTGCACCGATTCGCTGACGAGAAGGGTTCGCCCCGTGATGATGTCCTCGACCGCGGTCGCGAGGAGGGCGGCGATCAACACCAATGACACTCCGAGCATGGTGCGGGCTCTCGCCGGGCGGATCGCCACAACGACGAGACCGAACGCGTAGGCGAGGCTGAACGCACCGAGATGGGACAGCGCATGTGCCTCGGCGTCGGTGGCGAGAAAGTCGGGAACTGCGAAGACGACGATCTGGATCGCGACGAGCACGAGGAGCCACCGCACAATCGGGCTGTGGCGCTCACGGTCGGCGATCCCGACGTTGCGGACGACCGCCTTCGACAGGTCGGGCACGTTCGGAGCGTCGGCGATCGCGGCGCGCCGGCGCAGGCGGTAGGACATGTCGGCAAACTCGCGGCACTCGGCGCAGCCTTCCAAGTGCTCCTCGAGGACGGGGTCGATCGACGGCAGCCGGTCATCGACCATGTCGGAGATGGCCTCTCGGCAGTCCTCGCAACTCATCACCTTGTGGTCGCTCCCGGCGTCGTTGTGGGTTCCCCGCATCGAGGATTGGCCGGAAGGCCACGGGGACTGGAACCATCGTGCCATGTCCCAGGACGCGCTACATCGCGATCTGCTCCGGCGATCTGCCGAGGGCGACCGGATCGCACTGGGTCGCCTCGTCGAACAAACGACTCCCGATGTCTGGCGCCTGTGCACCTCACTCGGTTCGGCCGGCGAGATCGACGATCTCGTGCAGGAGACCTACCTCCGGATGATCCGTTCGATGCCGGGGTACCGTGGCGACGCCCCGGTGCGGTTGTGGATTCTGGCGATCGCACGGAACGTCTGCGCCGACCACGTTCGACGGCGACAGCGCGAACGGCGGCTGATCGGCCGGCTGACCGAACGGTACGTCTCCGACTCCGTCCCACCGCCGCCCGACCCACATCCCTGGCTCGACGAACTGGCGCCCGAGCGCCGGGAGGCGTTCGTGCTCACCCAGGTGCTCGATCTGTCGTACGAGGACGCTGCAAGCATCGCCGGCTGTCCCGTGGGGACGATTCGTTCCCGGGTCCACCGGGCGCGGGAAGACCTGACCAACGCGGTCCGTGACGAGGCACGCTCGGGCTGAGAAGTGGTCGGGGCCACCGGGGGTCACTACTCCCCCGACGGCCCCGTGCACGGGTGCAAGTTCCTCGTCCCCGTTGTCCAAACCGGCGACGGTGCCACCCCCATCAGAGCGGCTACCCAGTGGTCGCCCCGGACGTCGGAAAAGTTCCCGAGCACATCGAGAGGCGACGATGGTCCACCGGCGAGGTGGAGGATCTCGTCCAGGAGACCTACCTTCAGGCGGTCCGTTCGGCCGCCGGTTTTCGGGGTGATGGTTCACCCGTCGCCTGGCTGTTGTCGATCGCTCGGAACGTCTGCGCCGATCACGTCCGGCGCCGTCAACGCTCGCGCCGACTCGTCGAGCGGCTCATCCCGGAGGTGGTCGACCACGTCCCTGCGGTCGACCGGAGCACTCCGCAACTACTCGACGGCCTCGCCGCGGACCGGAGAGAGGCGTTTGCCCTGACCCAGGTCGTGGGGTTGTCCTACGAGGAGGCCGCAGAGGTCATCAGCTGCCCGATCGGCACCGTCAGGTCCCGGGTCGCCCGGGCCCGCTCCGACCTTCTCGCCGCCGTCCGCCGCAGCGAGGCGATGTGACGTATCAGCAGCAGCCGCCGCTGCCGGCGTCCGACACGGCCCCGATCGAGACGGGTGCGCTGGCGGCCGGAGCGCAGCACTGGGCGTTCTCGCCGTCCGCGAGGATCGTGTTCGTCATCTGCTCGGCGTCGCCGGTCTTGACGTAGAACTCCCACGGTGCCCCGTCGGGATCACTCACCCATGTCTCGGTCTTGAGGGCGTAGCAGCACATCGTGTCGTCGATGCCGGTGGTCGCGAGACCATCGTTCGACAGCCGGCGCTCGGCCGCGTCGACCTCATCGGCGGTCTCGACCTCGACCCCCAGATGGTTGAGCGTGCCGCCCCCCTCGCCCTCGATGAGGACCAGCTTGAGCGGCGGCTCGGCGATGGCGAAGTTGGCGTAGCCGGGCTTGCGCTTGTTGACCGGGGTGTTGAACAGCTTGGAGTAGAACTCGACGGCTGCGTCGAGATCGGAGACGTTCAGGGCAAGTTGAACTCGTGACATCGGGATGCTCCTCGTGGTCGGAATCCGTTACATTGGCGGATGTCGATGTATTGATCATCGCGAATGCATCGATGCATGTCAATGTATTGGGAGGAACTTCTCGTGCCAACCGCAGCGACCGCCAACGACATGGCCGACCAGGACGCCACCAGCGCCACGCCGGCGATGTGTTGCGGTCGCCTCACCGACGAGCCCCTCACCCCGGACGAGGCCACCGACCTCGCCCACGCGTTCGCCGCGCTCGGCGATCCGATCCGCCTCCGCCTGTACAGCCTGGTGGCGTCAGCGGAGGAGATCTGCTCGTGCGATCTCATGCCGCTGCTCGACCGCTCGCAACCGACGGTGAGCCACCACACGAAGGCGCTCGCTGACGCCGGACTCATCGTGGGCGAGAAGCGGGGACGGTGGGTGTACTGGCGCGCCGTCCCCGAAGCCCGCGAGTCGCTGCGCCGCACGCTGGGCGACTGACCGCACCGGTCGCGGACCCCGGGGAGCTCGGGCGACGTCGTTTCTGAGATCTCCGGGAACTGTCAGGCCGTCCCGAGCGACTCAGTTCACCGACGACCCGCGATCGGTCGCACCATCCGGTCGTCACCCCCGTCTGACAGCTCGAAAGGCTCCTCATGATCCGAAAGCGATCTCTTCTCATCGGCGCGTCCGCAGTGGCGGCGCTCGTCGTCTCGGCAGTTCCGGCGTCGGCTCACGTCTCCCCCACGACCTACGGCACGACCTACACCGCGGGCGTCACCAACGTCTTCGCGCTGCGTGTGCCCCATTCGTGCGCCGATCCCGACACCGTGAACTCCCCCGGCGGCACGTCGCTCACCTCCAAGCTCGTCGTGACGGTTCCGGCCTCGGTGACCTCGGTGAAGCCGCAGTTCATCCCCGGCTGGACGCTCTCGACCGTGAAGTCGCCGACCGGCGCCGTGACCGAGATCACCTGGCAGGCCAGCTCCGCGGCGTTCGCGATCCCCGACACGTCGTACATGGACTTCGGCATCCGGGCGACGCTCAACGGCGCCGCCGGCGACAAGATCAGCCTGCCGACCTACCAGTACTGCGACTTCCACGAGAACGGCACGGCCGCCACCGGCCTCGTCGATCCGTGGATCGGCGCGGATGCCCCGACCATCACGCTCGTCGGTGCCGACAAGGCCGTGAACAACCCGGCGCAGATCGCCGACGTGAAGTCGAAGGCATTCAGCGTCGACGCGGTTGCCGCTGACGTCGCCACGATCAAGACGTCGCTCGAGTCCACCGGCCGGCAGATCACGTTCTTGATCGCCGTCGTCAACCAGCTCGCCCTGAACCGGGGTGAGGTCGCCGCCTCCCGCTCGGCGGGCAAGGTGAACGTGAACATCGACCTGTCCGCCGTGCACAAGGGCCGCTCGGTCGACGTGCTCCTCAACGGGGTGCGGCTCGGCAGCAAGGCGCTGAACGCCGCCGGCGACCTGTCGACGTCGTTCAAGGGCTCGGCCGGTCCGAACTCGAAGATCGATGTCGTGCTCGGCGGTACCGTCGTCGCCACCACGACGTTCTGATCCACCCGGGTTCGTCCGCGAACTCGATTCCGAAAGGCCTGCCATCTCCGGTACTCCCCACAGCGCCCGCAACGAACTCCGGCGGGCGCTGTGGAGGGTCCATTTCTACGCAGGCATGTTGACGATGCCCGTGTTGGTCCTGTTGGCCAACACGGGCATCGTCATGTTGTACGGCGACTCGATCACCCGCTGGCTCGACCCCGACGTGAGATCGGTGGAGGTCGGATCGACCGAGTCGTCGCTCGACGCCCAGCTGGCCGCGGTCCAGACACGGTTCCCCACCGGCGCGGTCCGCGAGATCAAGACCGCCACGACGCCGACCTCTCCGACGGTCTTCCTGATCTCGGGCACCGAACAGGACGAACTGGTCTTCGTCGATCCCTACGACGCACGTGTGCTCGGATCCCGCACCACCGGCACGGGCGCCGTGCAGCTGGCGACTCGACTCCATGCGTTCCTCGACGTCGACGCGCCCATCGTGAGCATCCCGACCGTCGCCGCCCTGTTCGACGACGGGCCCGGCACGATCCCGATCTCGCTCAGCGACGCCGCGCTCGAGATCACCGCCGGATGGGCGATCGTCCTGGTCGCCAGCGGGGTGATCCTGTGGCGACGCCCGCGGGACCGGCGCGCCCGCGGCGTGCCCAGTCGCCGATCGTTCTGGCGCCGCGCCCACGCGACCCCCGGCATCGTCCTTGCCGCCGGCCTGATGATCTCGCTCCTGACCGGCATGTTGTGGTCGACCTACTGGGGCGCGAGCTGGCGACGAATCGCCGAAGCGGCCACCCCGAACCAACCGTTCCGAGCACCCGACTCGGCAATGTCGATGATGGGGATGGACGGCGACCACGGGTCCATGTCGATGGCACCGATCACGCTGAACACCGTCGCCGCCACCGCCGCGGAGCTCGGCCTCGACCCCGGCTACAGCATCGTCCTCCCCCGCGACGGCGCCGCGCCGGACGGCACGGCGACCTTCGGCACGTTCGAACTCCGCGTCGACTGGCCGACACGCGTGTCACAGAACCGCAGCTACTACGTCGACCAGTTCGACGGCGCACTGCTCGCCGTCCGCACCACCGACCAGCTCGGAGCACTCGCGACGGTCAGCGAGATCGGCAAGCAAACCCACGTCGGTGTGCAGTTCGGGGTCGTGTCGAGGGTGCTCCTCACGTTCGTCTGCCTCGCTGTCGACTGGAGCGCGATGTCGGCGCTCGCCATGTGGCTGCGGCGGCGTTCACGATCGGGAGGACTGGCGCTGCCGCGCCGCCCGGTCACCACGACGCAGGTGCGTCAGCTCCGCTCCGCAGGCGTCGTCATGGGGGTCGTCTTCCCGCTCTGGGGCGCCTCCGCGCTGGCGCTGTGGGCGCTCGACGTTGCGGTCATTCGCCGGGTCCGTCGACCGAGGCACCGGCCGGAGCGCTGACCCGACGCCGCCAGAACGCAGCTCCCCCACCGACAGCGATCAGCGCCACGACGACGAGTGCGACGATCAACCCGGCCGAACCACCGTCGTCGTCCTTCGTCGAGGACGACGCAATCTCGGTCACCACGATCGACGATGTCGTCGTCGAGGTCGATGTCGAGGCGGTGGTGGTCGAGGTGTCGGGCACCGCGGTCGTCTCGGCAGCGACCGCCACCGTCGTCGGGGTGGCGTCGGCGACGGCGACGGAGGTCGTCGTTGCACCGGGACGGGTCGTCGTCGTCGACCCCGATGCCGCCCGGCGGGTCGTCGGCGGGGCCGGCGCCGCGGTCGGAGCGGGTGAGGGCGCCGCCGTCGGGGCCGGGGCGGGAGCCGGAGCTGCGGTCGCGACCGGCTCCGCACCGATCCGCTGGCTGATCGTCCGGGATCCTCCGTCGGTGTTGAACGTGACCGACCAGGTGCCCTCCCCGAGCTCGATCGAGCCCGACGTCCGACCCGACGAGTTCGTCGGGGACAGCGTTGCCGAACGACTCCCGCCGGGGCCCGACGCGTTGATGACCACCCCCTGGCCGATCACGTCATGGCCGTCCTCCCAGATCATGTGCACGCTGTAGGTGACGGTCGTGCCGCTCACCGACCCCGATGCCTCGATGGTGATGTCGCCACCGTGCGCCGCCGCAGCGGACGCGATCAGGCCGACCACTGCGAACGGGAGCGAGACGATCAGCGACAGACGAACGAGGGTCCTACGAATACTCATGCCCCTCAGGTCGGGATACGGGCCTCGAAAGTTCCCGACGTGACGAGCGGCACGGTCGGGAACCCCAGAGACGTTCGCGCCGACCACTTCCTGTGCACTCCCTGTCTGTGAATCCATCGATCGTCGAACGCCACCGACCGCCACGACGACGACGTCGACCCCGGCTCGCGCTCGGGGTACTGCTGGTCGGGCTCCTCGGAGCCGTCGCGTGCGGCGGTGACGGATCGGTCATCGAGGTCACCGATGCCGTGATGCCGGTGCCCGGATCGGCCGACGAGACGTCGGTGTACCTGACGATCACGAACTCGGGCGGCCAGGACGACCAGCTGATCAACGCCGACACCGAGATCGCCCCGATGACCCATCTGCACCAGACCGAGATCGAGGCCAGTGGCCGGACGTCGATGGCCAAGAGCAACGCAGTCGACGTCGCCGCCGGATCGAGCGTCCGCTTCGCCGCCGGCGGACGTCACCTGATGTTGATGGGCCCGAAGGAACTCCAGCCGGGTGACACGTTCCCCCTGTGGCTCAACTTCCGACACGCCGGGACCGTGAAGACCACCGTCAAGGTGATCGATATCGGCGACCTCGACCTCTGAGACGACGACGGTGGTGTTCTCGGTGCAACCGTCGTGGAACTCCCCCACTGGGCCAGTCGACCCGCGTGCCGGCACCAGTCGGTGGCTGGCAGCCGTTCGGCTCCGGTTCAGGCGATGGGTGCCACCGGCGGCGGCGACGGCGGGTCCGTCAACGAGGGCGTCGGGCCCATCGGGCCGGGCGATGCACCATCCCGGCGGCGACGACGCAGCGCACGCACCGCCAGCATCGGCACTCCGAAGACCACGGCGAAGGGCAAGGCGTAGCCGACTCCGGCGCCAACCACACGACCGATCTTCACCAACGCGCCGACCCCACTCGCGAGGGCACCCCCGAAGCCCGGCACGCTGCGCAGCGAGTCGCCGACCGGGGGCGGTGGCGCCGGCGTTGAACTGAGGCGCAACGTGACGGTCGCCAACGACACCTGATCGTCGAGCACCCGTCGCTGGCCGACCAACTGTTCGAGATCGGACTCGCGGCGAGTGAGCTCAGCCTCGAGACCCGCCAGCTCCGTCACGTTCTTCGTCTGGTCGAGGAACCCGCGGACGCGGTCGACGCTCTTCTGCGCCGACAGGATGCGAGCGTCGAGATCCGCCCCGGCGGCGGTGACGTCGTCGGTGGTCACGCTCCGTTGCTCCACCTTGCCGAGGTCGGCGAGCGCTACCAACAGGCCACGGAAGTCCTTGGGCGGAACCTTGAGCGTGAGGACGGCCTGGTCCGCACCCTCGAACGCGTCCTCCTGGCCGAACACGAAGCCGCCCCGCTCGGTGACCGCCGCCTCCGCCGCAGCCGAGGCCTCCTCGACGTCCTTCGCAACGACCGTCAGGTCGGCCGTCGAGACGAGTTCACGCGCCACGCCGACCAACTCTCCGGCGTCGGTCGCGCCGCCGGCCGACGTGTCCCGATCGCCAGCGGCCGCAGGTGGTGCCGCCTCGGAAGCATCCGTCGCCGCATCGTCCCCGCCGCTGCAGCCCGAGGCCACGAACACCGCGCTCACGAACATCACCGTCAACCATCGTCCCCGCATGAGTTCCCCGTTTCGTCGCCTGCCCGAAGGTGCGGATAGGACGACGACCGAAGCCGATCGGTTCCCCGACCCGTCCCGACCCCCCGCCCGAACACCCTCGCCGGCGACCGTAGAACCGCCGGCGGCCGGTGTGACGGCGGTCACTTCGAACGCCCTCAGCATGTGCGAACCATTCTCAGGCGGCCGGGCGCTAACATGGCGCCGCCTTGCGGGTGTAGCTCAATGGCTAGAGCCCCTGCCTTCCAAGCAGGCTATGCGGTTTCGATTACCGTCACCCGCTCCACCGGACGCCGGCGGGCGTGTCGCCGAACTCGGCGGTCGCCCGCCGTTGCGCGTCGGCCCGTGAGCTACGACTTCGGCTGCAGCAGGCAGAACTCGTTGCCTTCCGGATCGGCGAGCACCGTCCAGGTCACGTCGCCCTGCCCGATGTCGACCCACGTGGCGCCGAGCGCAATGAGGCGGTCGAGTTCGGCGTCGGCGTCGTCGGACGCGAGGTCGATGTGCAGCCGAGTCTTGACTGCCTTCTCGTCCGACACCGGCAAGAAGCACAAGCCGGGGTAGGCCTGCAGATCTGTCACGACGAGGACCTTGTCGGTGTCCTCGTACAGGATCGGCTGGTCGAGGACCGCCGCCCAGAACCGGGCGAGCGCCGCCGGATCATGGGCGTCGATGCACAGGTGGTAGAAGCGCGAAGCCATACGACCGGGTTACCCGGTCACGGCCAACCCTGAACGCATTACCACTCGAGTTCGTCGCACCCGCGGTGGTCGTCGGGCTCGACCTGCAACGTGGCGTGGTGCAGGCCGTGCCGCTCCCCCAGCATCTCGCGAGCACGGTCGAGCACGGCGTGGCTGTCGGTCGAGGGCGAGGTCATGAGGTGCGCGGTGAGCACGTCCATGTCGGACGTGAGGGTCCACACGTGGAGGTCGTGCACGTCCACCACCCCGTCGATGCCGGCAAGGTCGGCGGTCACGGCGGCGAGATCGAGGTTCCGCGGCGCCGCCTGCAACAGGACGCGCAGCGCCTCACGACCGAGACGCAACGCCCGGGGAAGGATGAACAGCCCGATGCCGGCAGCGATGACCGGATCGACCCACGCCCACCCGGTGATCCACATCACGCCGGCGCCGAGGATCACCCCGAGCGAGCCGAGCGCGTCGGACATCACCTCGACGTACGCGCCCTCGACGTTGAGGGACTCCTTCGACCCCGATCGGAGCAGCAGGAACGCCACGACGTTCACCGCGAGGCCGAGCACTCCGACGATGAGCACGGGTGCCGACGCGATGTGGGGCGGTTCGCCGAGCCGGGAGACGGCCTCGAACATCACGTACGCGGCAACGCCGACGAGCAGGACCGCGTTGGTGAGCGCCGCGAGGATCTCGAGACGGTAAACACCGAACGTGTTGTGCTGGGTCCGGCTTCCCCGGGACGCCATTCGGATCGCGGCGAGCGCCATGCCGAGGCCGAGGACATCGGTGGCCATGTGTCCGGCGTCGGAGAGCAGGGCGAGGGAGTTGGTAGCGAACCCCGTGACGACCTGCACCACCAAGAAGCCGAGGGTCAACGCGAAGGCGATGGCCAACGGACGCTGGTGCCGGGCCCCGGCGCGCATCGCTGCCGCACCGTGGTGGTGGGCGTGCCCGCCGCTGCCGTGGTCGTGAGCCATGTGGCAATCATATGCGATCTTTCGCATATGACAAGCCTCGGGTTCAGTCGGAGTTGCGCATCGCCTCGGCAGCGTTGGTGAAGTAGCCCCACAACGCGGCGTCGATCGCCGGGTCGACGTCCATGACGTCGATCGCGCTCCGCATCGCCGCGAGCCAACGGTCACGGGCCTCGGGATCGATCACGAACGGCGCGTGGCGCATCCGCAGACCGGGTGGCCCCGCTCGTCGGAGTAGGTCGTGGGCCCACCCCAGTACTGGATCAGGAACAGACGGAACCGCTCCCGCGCACCGGCAAGGTCGTGCTGGTCGGGGTAGAGCGCCAACAGGGCGGCGTCCGCCTCGACGTTGTCGTAGAAGTGATCGACGAGCTGCACGAAGAAGTCGTCGCCGCCGACCGCGTCGTAGAGCGTGGGCTCGGGAGTGCGGCGAGGGGGTCCGAGCGGACTGATGGCCATGGACCAGACGCTACCGCCCCGATTCGGCCCTACTTGTAGCCGACCATGATCTGCTCGACCCACCAGGCCGGCGCAGCGTTCATGATGGCGGCGAGATCGAAGTAGTCCCACCAGCGGTCGACCTTGCCGTCCGACACCTCCATCACCGAACAGAAGCGCAGCTTGGTGGACTCACCGGTGTGCCAGAACCACTCCTCGACGTGTTCGGTGATGACGGAGTTCCCCGACGCAGTGATCGTTCCGTCGTGCAGCACGTAGTTCTCGAGCGGTTCGAGCCCGAGCCGCAGCCGGGCCGTCGTCTCGGCCGGACCGAACGCACCCTCCTCGACATCGATCACCGGCACATCGACGTAGTGCCCCCGTTCGCTCATGAACGCACCCACCGCCTCGAAGTCGCGGCGGTTGAGCGCCGCCCAGAACGCCTCCACCAGTGCGATGTTCGCTGCCTGCTGCTCGTCGGACACGTGCCCTCCCCCGATCGTCGTGCGCCGAGTCCACCATCGGAACCTGCCCGGCGCAACCACGCCTCACGCCGACCGCGGCAAGCCGTCGCCCCTACACTGACCCAGCCCGCCTCCGTAGCTCAGGGGATAGAGCGAGTCACTTCTAATGACCAGGTCGCAGGTTCGATTCCTGCCGGGGGCACAACTTTCGGCCCCGCAAGACTGTTTTGGAACGGCCTTGCGGTCAACGGGTGGGCGAACGCGGTTCGGGTCGGTCCGAACGGGCGCGTCAGACGCTCCTCTGCCGCAGACTCGAACCCGACGCCAAGACCATTCCTGCCGGATTGACCTCGAGATGACGACGACCCGTTTGCCGCCGAACGCGGCAACGTGACTCAGGTGCAGCCTGGGTGCCGCCTTCGCGCACCGGCCGGCTGTCGGCGTGGCCGCGCATATCCCGGCACCGGCGCACCCGCTCGAGCGTTCACGCCGCACGCCGTAGTCGTCCGGCAAACTGGCCGGATGCGAACAGTCCGGGTGACATCCGGGGTCGACAACATCCGCGCCCTTTGCGACCTCAAGGCCATCACGTTCCGGGAGACCTACGCACACGGCAACGACCCAGCGGAGCTCGAACGACACATCGCAGTGTCCTTCTCGACCGCATCGGTCTCCGCCGAACTCGCGAATCCGAACTCCATCACGCTCTGGACGACCGACGGAAGCGGGCCAGTCGCGTATCTCAAGGTGAACCAGGGCGGGGCGCAGACGGAGCCGGGTCTGGAGCGCGGCTTGGAAATTCAACAGATCTACGTACGTTCGTCCGCCCAGGGGAAAGGAATTGGCAATCACCTCATCCGCGAGGCCACCGCCATCGCTGTTCGCGAAGGTCTCGACTTTCTCTGGTTGGGTGTCTGGGAGAACAACACGAGCGCCATCGAGGTCTATCGCCATCTCGGCTTCAGCGACTTCGGCGAACACGTCTTTCGGATTGGCGACGATCTCCAGCGCGATGTCCTCATGCGCCGCGACATCACAACCCCTCCTTGAACCGCCACCCCAACAGGGCCACCGAGGACTCCTCCGATCAGTCCAAGCCCAGCCGCCGTGCGACAGCGCCCGCTTCGCTGCGGTTTGCGACGCCGCCGAACTGGGTGGTCCACCTCAACGCCTGGCGGATGTCGTCGTCGGTGAGTTCGCTGTTGATGCCGATCGCGGCTGCCGATCCTTGGCCGGCGGCGGTGATGACCTGGGCCCGTGGGTCAACGGCGTTCCCCGCGGCCCAGACGCCCGGTACTGCGGTGCGTCCGGCCGGGTCGACTCCGACGAACCCTGTGGCGACCGGCTCGCAGCCGAGTCGAGCGAGCAATCCGTCCGGTCGTGGTCGCGTGCCAGGGCGGACGAAGACCGCGTCGAGGTCGACGAGTGAGCCATCGACGAGGCGGACCGAGGTCACATGGTCGTTCTCGATGACCAGTCGATCGATCTCACCGGTGACGATACGGATGCCGCGGGCTTCCATCGCGGCACGCTCGGTGTGGTCCAGGTCGTAGGTGTGCACGAAGAACGTGACGTCGTCAGACCACTGACGGATGAGTTGCGCGTGCGTGCCGGCGGCGGCGTGCGTGCCGAGCACGCCGAGCCGCCGGTCGCGCACCTCCCATCCGTGGCAGTACGGGCAGTGCAGCACGTCGCGTCCCCAGCGCTCGCGGATGCCCGGGAGGTCGGGGAGGTCGTCGATGAGCCCGGTGGTGACGAGGATCTGCCGTCCGACGAATGTCGACCCGCCGGCGACCGTGACGGTGAACTGCGGCGCGGCCTCGTCGTAGGGCGTCACCGCCATGTCGATGGCGGTGACGGTGTCGTCGACGAGTTCGACGCCGTAGCCAGTGACCTCGGCCCGCCCGAAGGCGACCAAGTCGGCTGGCGGTAGGCCGTCCCGGGAGAGGTACCCCTGCATGTGTGCGGCCGGGGCGTTGCGAGGCGTGCCGGCGTCGATCACGACCACCCGGCGGCGTGCCCGGCCGAGCACCAGCGCGGCGCTCAGACCGGCCGCTCCTCCTCCGATGATGATCACGTCGTGTGCTCGACGCATGTCGATCACCTCCGATCGCGTGATCGACGTGTCGACGCCGGACGTCCTCGTCGGGGCAGTCATCGCGACCACACCCGGGAATCGGGCCCCGACACCGAGATCACGGCCTTGCCGCTGACACGCCCGTCGATCAGGGCTCGAATGGCCCGCGGGGTCTCGTCGAGGGCGAAGACGTCGTCGACGCTGGGCGAGACGACTCCGGCCTCGACGAGGCTCCGCAGCGCCTCCAGATCGCCGGAGTTCTCCGAGGTGACGAACGAGCGGAGGCGTTGGCCCACGAACGGCGACCACAGCAGCGCACGGACCTGGCGGCCGACGCCGAACAGGCGGCCGTCGCTCTCGCCGCCGACGATGACCAGCCGGCCGTCAGGCACCAGCGCCGAGCGGAGTCGGCCGAGGGGGCTGCATCCACCGATGTCGAGGATGGTGTCGTACCGGTGACCGGCGAGCGGGTCTTCGACCGTGTAGTCGATCACTCGGTCGACGCCGAGGCGTCGCACGGCAGCGACCTTCCCGGTGCTGCAGACGCCCGTCACGCTGGCGCCGCGGGCGACGGCGATCTGGGAGGCGAACATGCCGACCCCGCCCGACGCACCCAGCACGAGCACGTCATCGCCCGCCTCGACGGCGGCGTGGTCGCGCACTGCCTGGAGCGCAGTGATCCCCGAGACCGGGAGGGCGGCCGCCTCCTCGAACGAGATCGTCGGCGCCTTCAGCGCGATCTTCCGCGCGCTGGCCGCCGCGTACTCGGCGAACGATCCGCCCTCGCAGATGCCGTAGACCTCGTCGCCGGGCCGGAAGCCCAGCGACCTCGACCCGGCGCGGACCACCACTCCGGCGACGCTGCGGCCGGGGTTGATCGCCGCCGGGCGACGCACGCCGAACCCGGCGAAGCGCATGGCGTACGGCAGCCCCGCCATCACGTGCCAGGTGCCGCGGTCGACGCTGGCGGCGCGCACCTCGATGAGGACGTCGTCGTCCGAGATGTCGGGCACCGGGACGTCGGCCAGCTCCAGCACGTCCTCGGGGACGGCGCCGTACCGGGACTGGACGGCGGCCCGCATCGTGCGCGGGATCGACGGACCGGCCTGCGGAGTGGGGGCCGTGGTGGTGGGTCGGGTGGTGGTGGGTCGCGTGGTCGTGGTGGGTGTCATGGGGTGCTCCTCGGTGTTCGGGTGGTAGTTCTGGGAATGGGACGAGACGGGACGGGCGGTCATGCGTCGGACCTCCGTGCGCCGAGGAGGGCCTCGAGTTCCTCGACGACGCGAGCGGGCTGATCGACCTCGATGTGGTGACCGGTCTGCTCGACGGTGACGATCCGTGACGTTGACGAGAGCCCTGCCCAGCGCTCCTGCCCGGCGGCCCAGGCCGCGTCGAGACGCTCCACATCGGCGGGCGAGAGGCCGGTGGCGTCGCGGTGGGCGCCGGTCATCACGGTCAGCGGGACATCGCCCAAGGAAGAGATGCGGGCCACCTCGTCGAACGCCGGGAACACGTCGAGGCGCTCGGCATCTCGGGCGGGGTCGTGCATCAGATCGCATGCCTCGCGGTAGGCGGGCACGGTGCACACGACCGACGGCCAGTCGGTGGGACTGGCGTCGAGCAGCAGCAGCGCCTTGACACCGGACGGGTCGGTCGCTGCGAACGTCACGGCGACTGCGCCGCCGAACGAGTGGCCGAGCAGGACATATGGACCCGGCTCGCCGGCCATGTCCAGGAGGACTCGGAGGTCGCGGGAGGCGTCGGTGAAGGTGCGAGGCTCTGTGGCCGGATCGCTGGTACCGGTGCCGAACCTCGCAGAGGAGCACACACGCGAACGCTGCCGCAAGGGCCGGTTCGATGCCTTCCCACGTTCCGTCGCCGCCGTCCCAACCTGAAATCAAGACGACCGTCGCGTCGCCATGGCCGGTGCAGCGGAGGTGCATCCGGCCGCCGGGGATCGCCACGAGCCGGTCGACCTCGCCGGTCGGGCGTACCGCTGCGGGGGACGCGACCGAAGCGTCCGGAGCGGCCGTTACTGGAGTCCCCGTCGACGCTCTCGCCGCAATCGGGGTCTCGGTCGAACCGCAGGCGGCACCGGCGATGGCGGCTGCCAGGACGACGGCGGCCAGCCGGGCCGTACGGCGGGAGATGCGCCGGCAGTGCGAGGCGCTGCCTCCGGGGTCGCCCGGCGATCGGGGAGTCTCCGTGGTGGTGTGGGTGGTGGTGGTCGGGTTCATGTCGTGCTCCTCGGTGGGTTGATGACCTCAGCGTCGGGCTAAGGGGCGGGCGGTCACATCGGGCACACCCCCTCAGATCGCGCTCGGCACGTGCGCCGCGTCGCCGTGTGGCGTGTCCGATCGGCTCGCCCGGGCGCGGCTCGACCCGGGCCATGACCCGGGTCGAGCACCGTGCGTCGTGCCGACGACCGGTCAGTCGTGCGTCGCCGCCACGGCCGGGGCGGCGGGGAGACCGGCGCCGTCCGCGCCCTGCACCACGGTCCGGCGAGGCAGGAACCCGGCGGCGAGTGCGGTTGCCGCTGCGGCGCACCCGACGCTGACCCAGAGCGACGAGCCCATCGAGTCGACGAAGGCCGACCGTGCAGCCGACGCCAGCCCCGCGCCCTCGGCGCCCAACCCGCGGCTGACGTCGAGCGCAGCACCCACGTTGTTCGCGACGGCCGCCCGCATGGCTGGCGTCAGCCCGACCACCTGGTCGATGTGACGCTCGATCCCGCCGCCGTACGACCCAGCGGCGATGCTGCCGATGATCGCGACGCCGAGCGCTCCCCCGACCTCGCGGACCGTGTCGTTCACCGCCGAGCCCACGCCGGCACGCTCGGGGGGCAGCGTCGCCATGATGAGGTCGGTCGCCGTCGGCATGGCGATGCCGGCACCAAGGCCGAAGAGCAGCAGGCCGATACCGGTCGGAAGGTACGAGGTGCCGTCGACCCAGGCGGCCTGCACCGCCATGCCCGACGCCGCCAGGACGGTCCCTGCCACCACGGCGATTCGGCCGCCGAACACCTCGGCCAGGTGGGCACCGACGCCGGTGCCGAGCACGACGCCGAGCGCTGCCGGAACGAGGGCGACGCCCGCCGCCAGGGGCGTGTACCCGAGGATGAACTGCAGGTACTGGGCTTGGAGGAAGATGGCGCCGGCCATGGCGAAGAAGAGCGCTGCGAGGGTTACGCTGCCCGCCGAGAACCCGCGGTTGCGGAACAGGCGGATGTCGAGCATCGGGTCCTCGCGCCGGAGTTCCCAACCGATGAAGGCGGCGACGGCGAGCGTGCCCACCACGACGGCGACGACCGGCCGCGTGGACGTCCATCCGTGCTCGGGGGCATCGATGACCGCGTACACGAGCGAGCTGATCCCGGTGATCGACAGCAGCGCCCCAACGGGGTCGAGGCGTGTGGCGTGGGGGTCACGGGAGTCGGGCACGACGTGGAGGGCGCCGAGCAGCGCTACGACCAGGAGCGGCACGTTGATCCAGAAGACCGATGACCAGCCGAAGCTTCGCATCAGCGCACCGCCGAGGATGGGGCCGACGGCGATGCCGAGTCCGCTGACGGCGGTCCAGATCGCGATCGCCCGGGCCCGCTCCCGCGGGTTGCCGAACACGTTGACGAGGATCGAGAGCGTGGTCGGCATGATCAGCGCGCCGCCCACGCCCATCACGGCGCGGCTGGCGACGAGTTCACCGGTCGAGCCGGACAGCGCCGCTCCCACCGAACCGCCGAGGAACGTCACGATCCCTGCGACGAGCGCGGGCCGACGACCGAATCGGTCGCCGAGGCTGCCGGCGGTGAGCAACAAGCCCGCGAACACGACGGTGTAGGCCGCGACGACCCACTGCAGCCGGCGGAGCTGGCTCCGAGGTCGTCGACGAGCCGGGGCATCGCGACGTTGATGATGGTGTGGTCGATCGACGTCACGAGCAACGCGATGACCAGAACGACGAGGATCCGCCACCGGTCTGGATGGCTGTCATGGTGTTCCTGATCGACAGAGTGGTTGGGACGACCGTGCATTGGTGCCTCCTCAGGCTTCGGTGTGGTTCCACCGTCGCCCTGAGGCGGTCACCGGCGCATCGGGCGCGACCCCTCAGATCGTCGTGAGGACCCCTCAGTCGGCGGCCAGGCGCTGCGCGACGGCCGCTGCGTCCACCCGCGAGGTGACGCCGAGCTTGCGCAGGATGTTCGACACGTGGACGCTCGCCGTCTTCTCCGAGACGAAGAGCTCGTCGCCGATCTGACGGTTCGTCCGGCCCGCCGCCACCAGCTCGAGCACCTCGATTTCCCGCGGTGTGAGGCCGAGCTGGGCCGGTCCGCGCCCGAGGGACGGGCGCGCTGGAGCCTCGACGCTGATGCGGGTGCGTCGCGCCACCGCCTCGATCTCGGCGAGCAACGGACCGGCGCCGAGCGGGACGGCGAGGTCGTTCGCCTCACGGAGCGCGTCTGCCGCTCGGGCGGCGGCGCCCACGGCTGCCGCGGCCTCGCACTCGCGAAGACGGGCGTTCGCCACCCACCAGACGTCGCCGACACGGCGCCACGACTCCACCACCACCGCCCACGCATCAGGGTCGGGCGCCACGAGCCGTCCGAGACACGCGTCGCCGTGGTCGAGGAGGGCGGCCACCTCGGGAGCGGTGGTGTTCGGCCCGACCATCGTCCGCGCCGCGTCGAGTCGTGCACGGGCGGGCTCGACGACGGGCCCGACGTCGACACCGGGGTCGGCCGCACGGAGGTCGAGCGCGTGCTCCATCGCCGCGTGCGCGCCCAAGCCGGCCACCCGCGCCGCCCACAGCACCGCCGGAACGCCGGCCGCCCACGCCTCGTCCGCAGCGACTGCGGCGTCGGCCCACGTGCCCGTCCCCAGGAGCACCTCCAATGAGGCGACGTCGACCAGCGCTCGGTGCCACCCGTCGACCGGCACCGAGCGCATCCCCGCGAGCGACCGGGCCGCGAGCTCGGAGTCACCGCGCCGGGCCGCGAGCACGGCCGTCGCCCGCTCCACGCGCAGCCGCCCGATCGGGAGGGCAAGCTCGTCTGTATGTCGCTCCAGCTGGGCGTCGGCGTCGGCCCACCGCCCGACCCGGGTCAGACCGTCCGCGGCGAGCGCGTCGAGATACGCACCGAAGCTGGCGTCGATCCCCGAGACGTGACCATCCGCAACGGCGTCGAGCGCGGTGCGGATGGCGCGGTCGTTCTCGCATGCGTCGAGCAGCACCACGCAGAGGTACAGCGTCGCCAGCCCGCGGGCCTGGATGTTGGGCGCACAGGCCACGGCCTCCTCGCAGTGCGCCACGGCGACCGCCGACTCACCTCGCGCCGAGGCCACGACACCGAGCACGCGCATCGAGGTCGCCCACGCCAGCTCGTCGCCGGCCGGCGAGCCTGCGGCGCCAGTGGCCTGCACGGCGCGACCCTCGGCGGCGTCGAAGTCCGCCGCCATGAGGTCGGCCTGAGCGAGCCCCGCCAGCACGTTGGCCGCGTTCGGGTCGCCGACCGCCAGGAGGCTCTGCGCCCGCTCGTACTCGAGTCGGCTCTCAGCCAGCCGCCCCGCCGACCAGAGGTACCGGCCGAGGCGTTCGTGCCCCCACGCCGCACCTTGCGGCGGCGGACCGATCGACAGGGCCGCCCCTGCGATCTCGGCGGCCCGCTGGTTCGAGACCACTGAGCTGGCCAGCTCCGCCACCTCCCACGTGCGACGCGCCCGATCCTCGAGGGCCGACACATCGCCGACGAGGTCCCACAGCTCGAGGGCTCGCTCGAGGTGGCGGTACGCCGCGGCGGGCGCCACGGAGGTCGCGGCGTCGGCCGCGGCCAGCGCGGCAGTGAAGGCCGCCGCCCGATCACCCGAACGGTCGAGGTGGTATGCGAGCTCCCCGGCGCGGTCGGCGCGCTCCCGCCCCGGTGCCCTGCGCCCGAAGGATGTCCGCGAACCGTTGGTGCAGGCGGGCGCGCTCCGACGGCAGGAGTTGCCGGTACACGACCTCCCCGATGAGTGCATGCCGGACCACGTACTGCTCCGACGTCGGTTCGACGACCAGGAACCGCCGATCGAGGACGCGCCGGAGCGCTCGTTCGAGTTCATCGTCGGGGAGGCCGCACACCACGCGGAGGCCCTCGTGGTCGACACCACGACCTGTGACGGCGACGGCAGCGATGACCCAGCGGGCCTCGTCGTCGATCCCGGCGAGCTCGGCCGCCACCAGGTCGGACAGCATGCTCGGCACGTCCTCACCGGCCACGTGCGCGGCAACGAGGTGGTCGGTGTAGAACGGGTTGCCGCCGCCCCGAGCGAATACGTCGTCGACGAGGGGCGCTGCGGCCGGCCGGCCGACGAGCGCGGTGATCTGCTGTTCGACCTCCCCACGACCGAGCCCCTCCAACGCGATCCGACGGACGTGTGGAAGCCGGATCAGCTCGGCGAGATGTCGACGCTTCGCGGTGTCGATCCGGAGATCGTCGGGTCGATACGTACCGACCACGACGATCGCCTCCTGATCGACCATGCGGACGAGGAACTCGAACAGCGACCACGTCTCCGTGTCGGCCCAGTGGAGGTCCTCGAAGGCGATGACCGCTCCGGTCCCGTCCGCGAGCAGCGCGGCGAGGTCGAGCACCGACTCGAACAGCTGCCGGGGATCGGCGGGCGGCGCCGCCTTCGCCGACGGCGACACCCACTCGAGCAGCGGAGCGAGCGCATCGAGCCCTCCCTCCGGCAACCGGCGCCGCACGCGGCGGACCAGATCGGCCAGGGGCGCCAACGGAATGGCCTCGCCTCCCTGCGGTGCGCATCTGGCCACGAAGAGCTCGATCCCGGCTCGCCGGCACGCTTCCGCGACGAACCTCGTCTTGCCGATGCCGGCCTCTCCACCCACGAGCACGCAGGACGGCACGCCGTCCCGTGCCTCGTCCACCGCCGCGCCGAAGGCCGCGAGGGACGATGCGCGGCCGACGAACTCGCCCGGCCGTCGCCGGTCAGGCATCGGTGCCCGCGCTGACGCGGCCGCCCGCCTCGCTGATCTGAGGGTCTCCGCCCGATGCCGTCGTACCGCCCTTAGCTCCAGCCTGGTGCCACTCCACGAAAGGACTGCACATGTCGGATCCCCTCTCATCCCCGCGGACCGGCCCGAACGGCCCGACGATGACTCCACAGCATCGCGCGCTTCGGGTCGGCAGCCATCCCTGGACGATCGCCACCGGCGGGCGCCTCACCACCGCCGAACGTTGGCGACTCGTGCCGCCCATGCTCGCTGCGCATGCGAGCATGGCCGTCGGACGGTCCGCATCCGCGCTGCGCATCAGCCGAGGCCGCCGGCGACGGCTCCACATCGACATCGACGAACTGGCACCGCCGTCGTCCATCCTGACGAGAGTCGCCGCGTCACACGCGACCTCGCGCCTGAGCCGGTCGCTGCTCAACCACTCGATGCGCACCTACGCATTCGGCGCGGCGCTGGGCCTGCTGGACGGCAGGCACGTCGACCGCGAGCTGCTCTTCACCGCCGCGCTGCTCCATGACGTCGGCCTGTCCGGCGGCGCGGGTGACGGCACGGACTTCACCTTGGCCAGCGCCGCGCTCGCCCGCCAAGTCGCGTGCGACGTGGGGCTCTCACGCCGGGGAGCCGACATCGTCATGTCCGCCATCACGCTGCACCACAGCCCCGACGTGCGGGCCTCCGACGGTGCCGTCGCTCAGCTGCTGTCGGCGGGCGCCGCGGTGGACGTGATCGGGTTGCGGTCCTGGGAGCTTCCCCCGGCGACCATCGCCGCCATCGTGGAGCGACACCCCCGGCTGGGCTTCAAGCGTGAATTCTCGGCGGCCTTCCACGCGGAGGCAACGCGTGTGCCGCAGGGCCGCGTGCAGTTCCTCGAGCGATACGCGGCATTCGACCTGGCGATCCGCCTGGCACCGTTCCCCGAGTAGAACGACCAAGTGGCAACCATCCGGCCCGGGAGTAGCGGCCGATGTGCGCACGAACTCGACCGTGAGCACCGACAACGGGGGAGGAGTCGCGAACATCGGAACTCGTCACGGGCATGAACCTGGCCACGACTACTGTCGAAATCGGAAAGGTACCGCTCACCAACACTGCTCGAGCCGCCGGTACAAGCGGCCACTGAGCACTTTGGAGTCGGTACCCATGAGTCCCCTTCTCGCGACCTGGCTGCTGCTTGCCATCAGTGTCGCCTGTGAAGTCCTCGGCAACGTCGCCCTGCGATACGCCGACGGATTCACCAGACCGATCGCGGCTGCCGCCGCCGTGACCTGCTTCCTGGCGTCGGTCTGGCTCATGTCGATCACGATGCGCAAGATCGAACTGGGGGTGACGTATGCCGTGTGGGCCGCAGGCAGCACCGCGATCACGGCGTGCGTCGGCGTCGGCCTCTATGACGAGTCGCTCACCGGGTCGAAGGTCGCCGGCGTGGCGCTCGTCGTGCTGGGTGTGATCGTGCTGAGTTCGGGGGCCGGGTAGCAGCGCCCGCTTGCGAACAGGCCAGGCTCGTCGGTGCCACGTTCGGAGTCGCCGCGCGTGTTGCCGTCCACGTGCGCCGACGACGAGGAACGGACGAAGCGGTCGAGAACGCGTCGCCAGAACGCGAACAGATGCCCCACGGTGGCGCCCGTGACCACGGTGCCCACTCCGACTCGGCCACCGAGCAGCGCGCCGGTGCAGGCCATCCCGAGCCCCAGCACGGTCGCAGTCACGCCCAGCGACCAACCGAGCCTCCGTTGAAGACCGTCCTGCACGGCGAACAACGGCCCGTTGCCGAGATCCGTCAGGGCCGTGACGAGGTATCCGTAGACGGCCATGCCCGCGCCCGTGAACTCGCAGCGAACCCGGACCGAAGTCCGGAATCTTGTGCTCAGACGTCCGGTGCGAGGTTGGCGAACGCCATCGCCCGGTCGCGCTTGCACCGCTTGGGCATCGGCGGAGCGGACGCCCTTGACCTCGTAGTCGCCGGCGAACTCGGGGCGTACCTCGCCGGAGTCGTCGACCATCCACACTGGTGCCATGCGTCTCGGGATCGTCACGACCCCCGGCTCGTCGTAGGTGCCGCCCAGGCGATCCCACGCCATCGAGGTCACGCCGAAGTTCCGCATCGGGGCCCCGAAGTGATGGTGCATGTGGCTCCGCCGCGCCCAGCGCCCGTACCGGTTCCTCGGCGCGTGCGTGTGCGTGCGTCGATGCGCGACCTCGTAGCCGAAGTACATGCCGATCATGCCGGCGGTGAACGAACCGGCCCACCGTCGACCGGCGATCGCTGCCATGACCGGATAGACCACCACCGTCGTCCCGGCGGCGGACGCAAGCTTCTTCGACGCCGGCGAGAAGTAGGTGACGTCGGCGTGATGGCGGAGGTGTTCGACCGACGGCAGCCCTCGGCCGCGCATCTCGTGCATCGCGAAGCGGTGAAGGCCGTACTCCGCAGCGGTCCACGTCAACGCTCCGGCGACGACCGCACCCAGACGTGAATCGAACGCTCCCACACGCCCAGGCTGGCACATTCGCCCCCCGGCCGCCGCTCGATGTCGACGCCTGGCCGCGGTCGGAACGGGTTGGGCCGTGTTCGCGTCGCGAGGTAGACAAACGGCCGTGACGGCACCAACGCGGTCTGAACCTGGCGACCCGACGCTCCGTGCGAGCCACAGACGTCCGTTCCGACGTTGGGCCGCCACGGTCCTCGCGCCGGCACTCGCGCTGACCGTGGCGGTCGGATGCGGTGGCGACGGGTCGACGGCGGCATCCGACGACCGGGCGACGACCACGCCGGCCGACGCTGCCACGCCGACCGACATCGCCGGCCGGTGGGCGCACTACGACGTGGTCGCCTACTCCGATGCCGCGATGAAGACGCTGATCATCAGCTACGGGTTCACCGACTTCGAGCTGCGAGGCAACGAGCTGTTCGCGCAGGAGGTGTTCTGCACGGCACGTCAGGCGAGCGACCAGCCGATCGAGACCGAGATCTCCGACGCCGCGACTCGTGCGATCACACCGCCACTGGCGCCGGCCTCGTACTCCGGCGGCCCCGGCGCATGGAGGGTGACACGGCCGGCCACGCCGACGCCGGTCGGCATCCGGTTGGACGACCCCGCCAACGACGTCCTCCCGACCGACCCCACCGACCCGCGCATCTCCGACGACGACGGGGACGGCAACCCGGGAGTCACGGTGACCGTGCGGGCCGAGGGCGGTGATCCGATCGGCTCGCTCTACATCGCGCGCCGAGAGATCTTCGCCTACGAGGTGACCCAGACCAGTCCCGACGAGTTCGTGGGAACCGTCACCGATTCGTCGGAACAACTCGTCGTGGGTTCGACGAACCCGGCACTGGCCGTCACCACCTCGTGGACACAGCATCCCGACGTGTCGAAGAGCCCCATCGTGCTGAAGCGAGCGGATCGGTCCTGGGACTGCGACCGGCTCATTGCCGAGATACCCGCACTGTTCGGCGAACCGCCCGACGTCGATTGGTGATCGAGGTCGGCGCCACTCGCATCGTCGGACCGGCGCCGCCGGACCGGCGAGCGATGCGTGACCATGGACCCTGTTGCCCGACGGCGGGTGACGGCACGATCAGCACATGGGCTTCGCGAATCGAGTCGTCCGTCGTGTGCTGGAATCGCCGGCGCACCGGCTGTTGTCGGCGTCGACCTGTGTGATCCGCTACCGCGGTCGGCGGTCGGGCACCACCTTCAGCACTCCGACGCAGTACGCCGACCACGGCGACGGCCTCGTGATCTTCGTGGGCCGACCCGACACCAAGTCGTGGTGGCGCAACTTCCGTGACGACCGCGACCTCGACGTCCTCGTTGCCGGCAACTGGCAGTCGATGGTCGGGCGAGCGATCGTCGGTGCGGAGGAACACGACACGATCACCCCGCTCCTGCATGCCTATCTGCAGCGGTTCCCGAAGGTGGCGAAACAGCTCGGTACCGCCGGGAGCGGGACGGGGCGGGACGGGGCGGTCGTCGTGTGGTGCCGACCCCGACGTTGACGGACTTCCGACCGGACGTCGGCCCGGACATCGGCACAGGGAACCGCATTACCCCGCCCAGCGGCACAAGCAGACGGCACGCACGATCGGTTCACGCACCGGAAACAAGCGGGCAATTCGAGCGACACGAGCCATTCCTAGGTTGCGGTCACATCCGGTCGACCCTCGCCGGATGAAGACGCTCACGTCAACGACGTGGGGAGGAGTGGTACTCGATGAGTCACGGCAGGAAACACAAATGGGCGATCGCCATGATGGCGGCGTCCGCATTGCTCTTGAGCGCATGCGGTGACGATTCCGCAGACGACGCCGCAAGCGGCAGCTCCGGCAGTGACAGCTCCGGCACGTGCGTCGACGGGGATTCGGTCAAGCTCGGCTTCCTGAACTCGACCTCCGGAGCGATGGCGATCAGCGAGCAGACGGTTCGCGACTCGCTCATGCTCGCCGCCAAGGAGATCAACGCCGGCGGCGGCATCATGGACAAGAAGATCGAGTTCGTCGAAGAGGACGGACAGAGCGAGCCCACGGTCTTCGCCGAGAAGATCAACAAGCTCCTCACCGAGGACCAGGTCGCCGCCGTCTTCGGCGGATGGACCTCTGCCTCCCGCAAGGCGATGCTGCCCGTGGTCGAAGGCGCCAACGGCTTGCTCTTCTACCCGGTCCAGTACGAAGGCCTCGAGGCCTCGAAGAACATCTACTACACCGGCGCGACGACCAACCAGCAGATCATCCCGGCCATGGACTTCCTGAAGACCAAGGACGTGAAGACGCTCTTCCTCGCCGGATCCGACTACGTGTTCCCCCGCACTGCCAACAAGATCATCAAGCAGTACGCCAAGGAACTCGGCATCGAGATCGTCGGTGAGGAGTACGTGCCGCTCGACAGCGACGACTGGACGACCCAGGTCGCCAAGATCGCCGCCGCCAAGCCGGACTTCGTGTTCAACACCATCAATGGCTCGTCCAACGTCGGCTTCATCAAGGCGTACTACGAGGCCGGACTCGGCCCGGACAACTCGCCGATCATCTCGGTGTCCATCGCCGAAGAAGAGGCACCCGCCATGGGTGAGGACGTGACCGGCCAGTTCGCCGCCTGGAACTACTTCCAGAGCGTCGAGAGCCCCGAGAACACCAAGTTCATCGAGGCCTTCAAGGCGGAGTACGGCGAGGATCGCCCCACGTCGGACCCGATGGAAGCGGCCTACACCTCGCTGTACCTCTACAAGGGCATGGTCGAGAAGGCGGAGTCCTTCTGTGTCGACGCCATCAACGAGGCCTCCGACGGCGTGAGCTTCGATGCTCCCGAAGGCAAGGTCACCGTGAACGGCGAGAACCACCACATCGCCAAGACCGGTCTCATCGGCCAGATCAACTCGGACAACCAGTTCGACATCGTCTGGAGCTCCGACGCACCGATCGAGCCCGATCCGTTCCTCGAGGGCTACTCGTGGTGGGACCCCAACGCCGGGTGATCCCCGACTGATCCCAACGTTCCCCCCGGTGGGCAGGGGTGTCGTGCGAGAGCACGACATCCCTGCCCACAGCAATCCGTACCCCCGTTCGACCCGCTCAACCCTCAAGAAGCAGAGGCATGGACGCATTCACCACCCCCTTTCTCACCGGCACCGCGACCGGCGCCATCCTCCTGTTGGCAGCGCTCGGCCTGTCGCTCACGTTCGGCCAGATGGGCGTGATCAACATGGCGCACGGCGAGTTCCTCATGGCCGGCGCCTACGCCGCGTACGCCACCCAGCAGGTCATCACCGGCGCCGGCATCTCCATCGTGTTCGCCGTCCCGGTGGCCTTCCTCCTCGCCGGGCTCCTCGGCCTCATCCTCGAGGCCTCGGTCATCCAGTGGATGTACAAGCGTCCCCTCGACACACTCCTCGTCACCGTCGGCGTGTCGCTCGTCCTGCAGCAGGCAGCGAAGGACGTCTTCGGCGCCCAGGGCGACCCGGTGAAACCGCCGAGCTGGCTGCGGGGCGGACTGTCCGTCTTCGGTTACAGCTGGCCGTACCGGCAGGCCTTCACGATCGTCTTGGCGTTGGCGGTGCTCGCCGGCCTCAACGCCGTCCTGAAGTACAGCTCGTTCGGGCGACAGATCCGGGCGACGGTCCAGAACCGTGAGCTCGCCGAGACGATGGGCGTCTCGACCCGGAAGGTCGACCGGATCACCTTCTTCCTCGGATCCGGCATGGCCGGCGTCGGCGGCGTCGCCATCGCCCTCATCTCGGGAACCAACCCGTCCCTCGGCACCACCTACATCATCCCGGCGTTCCTCGTGGTGGTCGCGGGCGGCGTCGGCCAGCTCAAGGGCACCCTGATCGCAGCGTGGGTCGTCGGCGTCGTCACGGCGTTCCTGACCGACTGGATCAGCGGCAGCATGGCGCAGGTCATCAGCTTCGCTCTCGTGGTCGTCTTCCTCCAGCTCCGCCCACAAGGTCTGTTCACCGTGCGCACGAGGTCACTCGCATGACGACCACCATCGACACCACGGAGACCTCCGACATCGTCGAGGCCACTCCCCCGGTCGGCACGACCGCCGGTCGGTTCTCGCCGGCCTACCTGTTCAAGACCTACGGCGGCCTCGTCGGCATCGCCCTCGTCGCGATCGTGCTCCTCGTGTGGGCGCCCAACTCGCTGACCGCCTTCCGCCTCGGCAACCTCGGCAAGTACTGCGCGTGGGCGCTCGCCGCGGTGGGCATCGGACTCGCCTGGGGCCGGGGCGGCATGCTCGTGATGGGCCAGGGTGTGTTCTTCGGCCTCGGCGGCTACGCCATGGCCATGCACATGAAGCTCGAGGCCGCCGGCCCCGGCAAGGTGCCCGACTTCATGGTGCTCTACGGCGACGCGACGATGCCGAGCTGGTGGGAGCCGTTCCGCAGCGGGGCGTTCACCATCTTCGCCATCTTCGCCATCCCGGCACTCATCTCGTTCATCCTCGGGTACGCCATCCTCAAGCGCCGGGTGAAGGGCGCCTACTTCGCGATCCTCACCCAGGCGCTGGCCGTCGCGTTCTCGACACTGCTCGTCGCCACCATCAAGCAGACCGGCGGGTTCAACGGCCTCAACACCTTCACCACGGTGTTCGGCCAGAACATGTACGACCCCGACGTCAAGAAGAACCTGTACATGGTGGCGGCGGCGATCCTGATCGTGTGCCTCCTCATCAGCTGGCAGCTCTACCGCAGTCGCTACGGGGAGCTCCTCGTCGCCACCCGTGACGCCGAGGAACGCATCCGGTTCCTCGGCTACGACCCCGCCAACATCAAGCTCGTGGCGTTCGTCATCGCCGCCGTGATGGCCAGCCTCGGCGGGGCGCTCTTCGCACCGCTCGCCGGCATCATCTCCCCGTCCAACGTCGACGCAACGGCGTCGATCATGCTGCTCGCCGGCGTCGCCCTCGGCGGTCGGGCGTCGCTGTTCGGTGCGGCGCTCGGAGCGATCGCCGTCGGGTACGGGCAGTCGACGCTGTCGGAGCAGTTCCCGACGCAGTGGACCTACTTCCAGGGAGCACTGTTCATCGTCGTCATGCTGTTCCTCCCGGGCGGCATCGCATCGCTCTGGCAGAAGGCATCCGCCGCGCTCCCGACACGGTCCCCCAAGGAGGCCACCGTGGACGTCACCGTGCCGAGCCCGACGGAGGCGGTCGCATGACCGCCTCATTCCTCGGCGAGGACTACCTGGAGGTCCGCGGTCTGACCGTCGACTTCGACGGGTTCAAAGCGATCAGCGGGGTCGACGTCACCTTCCTGCAGGGGCGACTCCACTTCCTCATCGGCCCCAACGGCGCCGGCAAGACCACCCTCGTGGACGCCCTCACCGGGCTGGTCCACGGCACGGGCACCGCCGGGTTCCGTGGCCAGGACCTGCTGTCGATGAAGTCGCACAAGATCGTGCGCCTCGGGGTCGGCCGGACCTTCCAGACGGCCACCGTCTTCGAACAGCTCACCGTCCTGCAGAACCTCGACATCGCCGCCGGCCTCCACCGCAAAGCAGCGGGTCTCCTCCTGTCACGCCGGAAGGTGCCCGAGAGCGTCGAGCAGGCCCTCGAGACGATCGGCCTCACCGCCCTCGCCAATCGACCGGCCGGGATCCTCGCCCACGGGCAGAAGCAGTGGCTCGAGGTCGGCATGCTGCTGGTCCAGGACGCCAAGGTCATGTTCCTCGACGAAACGGTCGCGGGCATGAGTTCCGAGGAGCGTGAGGAGACCGGCGAACTCCTCAAGCGCATCGTCGGCGACCGCACCATCGTGGTCATCGAACACGACATGGAGTTCATGCGCCGGTACGCCGACTTCGTGACGGTCATGCACGGCGGCAAGGTGCTCGCCGAAGGAACCGTGGCGGAGGTCCAGGCCGACACCAAGGTCCAAGAGGTCTACCTGGGGACCGTGACGGAGGTGGCCGCAGATGCCTGAGATGATGCTCGAGATCGACGGGGTGACCGCCGGCTACGGACGGTCGATGGTCCTGTTCGACGTCAGCGCCTCGATCCCCGTCGGCGGCGGCGCCGCCATCATGGGCCACAACGGCGCCGGCAAGACGACGTTGTTGCGGGTCGCGGTCGGACTGATCCCGGTCAAGTCCGGCAAAGTCCTCCTCGACGGCGAGGACGTCACCAACCTGGCTCCCAACCAACGGGTCAAGCGCGGCCTCGGCTACGTGCCCCAGGGGCAACTCTCCTTCACGCAGATGACCACGATGGAGAACCTCCAGCTGATCACGACCGTGAAGTCGGAGATCGACGAGGTGCTCGACACGTTCCCTGCGCTGACCGAGCTCCTCAAGCGACCTGCCGGCCTGCTGTCGGGCGGACAGCGTCAGCAGTTGGCGATCGCTCGCACGCTGCTCACCAAGCCACGGCTCCTGATCCTCGACGAACCGACCGAGGGCATCCAGCCCAACGTGGTCGCAGACATCGAGCAGGTCATCGTCGACCTCACCCAGCGGGGCGACCTCACCGTGTTGCTGGTCGAGCAGCACGTCGGATTCGCGCTTCGGTCGACCGACACCTACTACGTGCTGGAGTCGGGTCGTATCACGGGCAGCGGCGCCGGCGGCGAGGGAGCGCTCGACGAAGTACGCCTGGCGATGGCCGTCTGATCGGAACGACTGCGTCGGCCACCCGGCAATAGGCTGCCGACATGACATACGAAGTGGACTTCAAGGACGTCTCGACGGTCGGCCTCGAGTCGTCCCCCGTCGTCGACGCGCTCGCCGGCCTGCGGGCCAACGAAGCCCGCTACTTCAAGAACAAGTTCGACCACACCTTCGTCACCGAGCCCGCCTCGAAGGCGAAGACGACCATCACGTACGTCCATCGCATCCTCGAGGACGAGCGCGACATCGAGATCGGTTCGCCGGTGCTCGAGGCCTCGGAGTTCGAGGTCGACGGCACCCGCTGGGCCTACGTCTTCTACGAGAGCGGCCTCGCGATCAACGTGATGTACGCGATCGCCGACGGCGGGAAGCGCGCCGTCGGGTTCAAGCTCTCCGACGGCATGGACGTCCCCGAGGAGCTCGAGTCCAAGTTCAAGTTCGCCCGCCAGAAGTCGAAGCTGGCCGGCACCATCCGCGGCTCGTACTTCGTCATCAAGGGCACGTACTGACCGGCGCGAGCCCGTCCGTCCCCGACAACGTCGTACCCTGACGGCCATGGCGACCGGTCCGATCCGACGACGCGTCGCGGCGATCATCGCCGGCGCCTGCCTCGTCGCCACCGCGTGCGGGCCGCCGCCGTCGGCGCCCGATCCCGCTCCTCTCCGAGCCGGGCAGGCACCGCTCCGCGTCATGGTGGTCGGTGACTCGTTCGGTCTGTCGGTTGGTCTCGGCCTCACCCACTACGGCGAGTCGTCGGGGCAGATCGAGGTCCGCAACAGCGCCTTCATCGGGTGCCCGTTCGGCCGGGGCGGCCGCAACAACGGCATCGGTCTCGACCGCGACTGGCTGCCGGAGTGCCGCTCGCAGGACGAGCGCCTGGCGACCGTGTCCGCCGAGTTCCGGCCCGACGTCGTGCTGTTGGCCGGCGGCATGTGGGACGTCGCCGACCGGCTGCTCCCCGGAAGCGGTCGGTGGACACGCATCGGTGAGCCCGCGTACGACTGGTACCTCGCGCTCGAGTTCCAGCACCTCTCGCGGCTGCTCGGCACGACGGGCGCAAAGGTGGTGTGGACCACCGCTCCCCGCTGGAACCCGCGCTACCAACCCGACCAGTTCATGGGACGGCCGCCCTACGCCGAGGCGGGCGCCGGTCGATCGGATCGCTACAACCAGGTACTGAACGCTGCGGTCGGAGGCATGCCGGGGGTCAACGTGCTCGATCTCGCCGGCTGGATGCGGTACTTCCCCGGTGGCGAGTTCTCACCCGACCTCCGCACCGACGGCGTCCACCTCACGCCGCAGTCGACCGATGTGGTGGCGAGTGAGTTCCTCGGCCCGTGGGTCGTCGCCATCGGTCGAAGCTGACCACACGGCACCGCCGGGGCGGGTCCGGGCGCCCACAGCTCATGCAGGTGGGTAGCCTCCGGCAATGCGGACGTACTGGTCCTCCGATCATGTCCACCACGATCCGGGCCGGCTTCCCCAACCGGCGGGCGGCACCGCGAACTACTACAGCGAGGTCGCGGCCCGAGGCCCCGCCGTGCTCGACGCCGTCGATGCCGCCGGGTTCGGCACCATCGTCGACCTCACCGGCACCCTCGATGCCGATGTGGTGCCGCCGGCAGCGCTGCAGGTCCACGACCCGGCGATGGTGGAGTTCCTCCGCACCGCCTTCGACCACATCGCGGCCGAGGAACAGTGGCCCGTCGACGACACCGATGGCGGCGAACGCGTCGTCATCGCCGAGACGTTCGGCAGAACCGACGATCCGTCGCGGGAGCGATCGACCTCGCCGTGGGCCCAGCTCGGCCGGTGGTGCGCCGACACCTCCGCTCCGATCTTCGCGTCGACGTGGGCCGCGGTGGTCGGCGCTGCTCGGGCAGCCGCCCACGCCGCCGACGACATCGCCGGCGGGGCACCGGTGGCGTACGCGTTCTGCCGACCGCCGGGCCACCACGCCGGCCGATCGCGATTCGGCGGCTTCTGCTACCTCAACAACGCCGCGATCGCGGCGCACCAGCTCACCACGACGGGCCGGCGCGTCGCCCTGCTCGACGTCGACCTCCACCACGGCAACGGCACCCAGGACATCTTCTGGGATCGGGCCGACGTGCTCTACGCATCGCTCCACATCGATCCCGACGTCGACTACCCCTACTACGCCGGCTTCGCCGACGAGCGGGGCGGACCGGGCGCCGAAGGCTCGAACCTGAACTTGCCGCTCCCCGACCGGTGCGACGAGGCCCGCTACCTCGACGCCCTCGACGCGGCCTCTCGCGCCATCACCGCGTTCGGCGCCGACGCCCTGGTCGTGTCACTCGGCACCGACACGCACCAACACGATCCCATCGGGCGGTTCGACCTGCCGACCACCACGTTCACGAGCATCGGCCGGCGGATCGCCGCCCTCGGCCTGCCGACGGCCGTGGTGCAAGAGGGCGGGTACCACCTGCCGAGCCTCGGCGCCTCGGTCACCGGCGTCCTGTCGGCCTGGGCCTGAGGCGCCGACTCAGGGCCGCACCGGCAATCCGGCAGCGGCGTACACGGCGTCGATGGCCTCCATATTGGCCACCGAATCGGTCGGGCCCGTCAGAACCGCCGCACCGTCGAGCACCGAGTCGCAGAACGCCTCGAGCTGGTAGCGGTACGTCGGCACCTTCGGAAAGGTCTCGCGGCGCTTGGTGCCGTCGGCCAGGCGCACGGTGAAGCGGTGCGCGAGGTGCGGACCTGCCGGGTTGACCACCCGCAACTCTCCCTTCGACCCGGTGGCCCGGAACCCGATGCGGAGCGCCTGCGCCCCGTACAGGGACACGGTGAACGTGCCCGTCGACCCGCCGGGGAACCGGAGCTGTGCCCGCGTCCAGCGATCGACGCCGGGGTCGCCGGACCGTTCCTTCGCCACGGCCGAGACGACCGACGGCTCCTCACCGGTGATCGATCGGAGCTGGTGGATCGAGTAGCAGCCCAGATCCATGACCGCTCCACCGCCGAGCGCGAGATCGAACCGGATGTCGCGCCGCTTGAACAGCGGGACCTGCATCCACGACTCGACATGGCGCAACTCACCCAGTTCACCGCTCCGGACCACCTCGACCGCCCGGTGCATCATCGGGTGGTACCTGTAGTGGAACGCCTCCATCAGGACCCGCCCCGACGAGGCGGCGACCGACGCAACCTCACGGGCCTGGTCGGCGTTCGACGTGAGCGGTTTCTCGCACAGCACGTGCTTGCCCGCCCGGAGCGCCCGAATGGTCCAGTCCGCGTGGAGGGAGTTCGGCAGCGGGTTGTAGATCGCGTCGATGTCGGGATCGCCGATGAGTGCCTCGTAGTCGTCGAACACCGCAGGGATCGACCACTTCGAAGCGAACGCCTCGGCGCGCCCACGATCACGAGCCGCCACCGCAACGACCGATGCTCGGTCGACGCCCCGCGCCGGCTTGACGAGGGCAGCGGGAGCGATGGCCGCCGCGCCGAGGATCCCGATCCGAACGTTCGACATCACCGGAGGCTAACTACGAATACAGTCCCGCCCATGACGAACCTCACCACCAACGCTCTGTTCTCCGTCACCGGGAAGGTGGTCCTCGTGACCGGCGGGTCGCGGGGCATCGGCGAGATGATGGCGGCCGGGTTCCTGGCCAATGGAGCGAAGGTCTACATCACCGCTCGCAAGGCCGAGGCGTGCGACGCCACGGCGGCGCGCCTGTCGGAGACCTACGACGCCGAGTGCATCTCGATTCCGGCGAACGTCGCCGAGCTCGACGGCATCGCCGGCCTCGTCGCCGAGCTCGGCGAGCGCGAGTCGCAGGTGGACGTGCTCATCAACAACGCCGGGGTGTCGTGGGGAGCATCGATCGACGAGTTCCCCGAGGTGGGCTGGGACAAGGTGTTCGACACCAACGTGAAGGGCCTGTTCTTCCTGACCCAACAGCTGCTTCCGCTGCTCGAGGCCGGAGCGACCTCCGACGACCCGTCTCGCGTCATCAACATCGGATCCATCGACGGCATCCGGACCCCAGCGTTCGACACGGTCTCCTACGGGCCGTCCAAGGCAGCGGTCCACTCCATCACCCGCCAGCTCGCCTCCAAGCTGGTGAAGCGGAACATCCTCGTGAACGCCATCGCACCCGGCCCGTTCCCGACGTGGATGCTGAGCACCGGCGTCGGCACCGGCGGCGACGTCGAGGGCACCGACTGGGACGCGGTCGGCGCCACCATGCCACGCGGTCGCATCGGCACCCCCGAGGACATCGCCGGCCTCGCGATCTTCCTTGCGTCCCGCGCCGGAGCGTTCACCGTCGGCGAGGTCATCACCTGCGACGGAGGCATCGTCGTCTCCTGACAGCCGGGCGCAGCCGAAGCGCCCGTCGGATCAGGCGTCCCACTCCAGCGGGACAGCGGCGACGCTCCGGAGCGTCATGCGTCCGGACCACTCGACGGGTCCGCCGGACCGGAGGTTCGGGAGGCGCTCGAACAACGCTCCGAGCGTGACCTCGGCCTGCATGCGGGCGAGGTGCGAACCGAGGCAGCTGTGGGCGCCTCCTCCGAACTGCAGATGGTTCGCAGCGTCGGGGCGATCGATGCGCAGTTCGGCGGCGTCGTCGCCCCAGCGCGCCGGATCGTGGTTGGCGGCACCGACCCCGACGTAGACGACATCGCCGGGCTCGACGGTGACGGTGCCACCGGGGACGTCGAAGGTCGACGGTTCGAGAGCGATCCTGCGGACGAACTGGTTCGGACCGTCGAGCCGGAGCAGCTCCAGCACCGCGCCCGGCACGAGTGACGGGTCGGCCTGCAACCGGGCGAGCTGGTCCGGGTGGTCGAGGAGGTGCGCGATGCCGTTGCCGACGAGCGCGGTGGTCGGTTCGTGGCCGGCGACGTACAGCGTCACGAGCTGGGCGACGAGCTCGTCGGGGGTCAGCCCGACGCCGTCGATCTCGGCCGCGATCAACGCCGACAGCACGTCGTCGGCGGGTTCGGCCCGCTTCCGCTCCACCTGCTCGGCCAGGTAGTCCTCCATCTCGGCGATGAGGACCATGCACTCGTCGTACACGTCCTCGGAGATGACCAGGTCGAGACTGCGTGCCACCGCAGCCGTCCACTCCCGGAACTGCGGCCCGGCCTCGACGGGAATGCCCAACATCTCGCAGAACACCGCAACGGGGAGCGGGTAGGCGAGGTCGCCGATCAACTCCATCGATCCGCGGCCGGCCACCTCGGTCACCGCGGCGTCGACCCGCTCGACGATCGTCGCTCGCAGGCGCTCGACGGCCCGCACCGTGAACGGAGCTTGCACCAGGCGGCGCACCCGGGCGTGCTCGGGGTCGTCGAGCAACACGATCGTGGTGGCGCCCACGTGGAGACGCGAACGCTCACGGAGGAGGTCGACCACCGCAGACGGCTTCGCCTCGTTGAGGTCACTCGACATCGTCCGGTCCCGGAGAATGCGGGTCACGTCGTCGAATCGGGTCACGACCCAACCGCACAACAGCTCGGACCAGTGGACCGGATCTTCGGTCCGCAGCCGGCCGTACTGGTCGTAGGGCCAGGCGTCGAAGCCGGGCTCGAAGGGGTCGAAGGCAACCGCAGCGTCGGGCATCGGCCCATCCTGGCCGATGCCCGACGTCGGTGCCCCTGCAACAGTGGGGACGCTCCCCCGCAGCGGGTCAGCCGTCCAGGTCGGTGAGCAGCGCGTCGAGCTTGCGGTAGCCCTCGACCACGCCCGATTCCATGCCGCTCGCCACGAACGCGTCGCGGTCCTCGAACGAGTCGACCAGCGACGTCGCCGTCAGTCGCGTCCGGCCGTCACCGAGATCCTCGAAGCGCAACTTCTCGAGCGCCACGCCGTCGGGCACGCCCTCGAACGTGAACGTCTGCACGATGAGCTCGTTCGGCCGGACCTCGTGGAACGTGCCGTTGAAGCCCGCTTCGAAGCCCTCGCTCGAGATCACGTAGCGGTACGAGCCGCCCGAGCGGCAGTCGAAGTGGTCGATGGAGGCGCCGCGCTGCTCGGGGCCGATCCACACCGCGAACAACTCCGGCTCGGTGTGGGCTCGGAACACCTTGCCGACCGCGGCGTCGAACTCGCGGGTGATGCGCACGAGGGGCACGTCGGGATCGACGAAGATCTGGGTCTCGTTCGGGTTGGTGGTCATGATGGTCCTCCGGTCGGGTTCTGGCGTGTGGGTGGTGGTTCGGGTCGAACATCGTCGGGCATGGTCGCCAGCACGTCGTCGAGGCGGCGGTACCGCGCTTCGGCCTGGCGCCGGTAGCGCTCGATCCATTTGGTCATGAGATCGAAGACCTCCGCCTCGAGGTGGACGGGCCGGCGTTGCGCCTGCCGGCCCTTGGTGACGAGGCCCGCATCCTCGAGCACCTTGAGGTGCTTGGACACGGCTTGGAGCGAGACGTCGTACGGCGCTGCCAGCTCGTTGACGGTGGCATCGCCGTCGGCCAACCGCGCCACCAGGTCGCGGCGGATCGGGTCGGCGAGGGCCGAGAACACCTTCGAGAGTGGGTCTGCCGACATCGACGAGCTCCTTGTTCAACCTCTTGGTTGAACAAGGTAGGACGGGCCGCCGGACATTGTCAACCACTTGGTTGAACATTCCGTCGTCGACGTCGTCCCGGCGCACCACACCCGTTCACTCGGGCAGCGTGGGCATGCTCCAGCCCTGATCGCGGCCCAGCATCACGGCACGCCCGAGGGCGTCACCACCGAACCGTTCCCGCACGTCGTCGAGGACCTCGTCGAGCGCGTTGCCGCTGCGCCGGCCGAAGGGAAGCTCCAGCTGCGTGACGTCGCCGTCGTCGAGATTGGTCAGCGCGACCCCGAGCAACGTGATCCCCCGCTCCACGATCATCGGCCCGGCGTCCGCCAGCAGGGCCCGGAGCGCCTCGAGGATCGTGTCGGTGTGCGACGTCGACTCGACGAGGGTGTGCGAGCGCGTCGCCCGCGTGAAGTCGGAGAACCGGAGCCGAAGCACCACGGTCCGGGCCAGCCGGTCGGCGTCACGCAGACGGCGGGTCACCCGATCGACCAGACCCACGAGCGTGGTGTCGAGCTCGCCGAGCGAAGGATTGGAGCGACCGAGGGCACGCTGCGAGCCGATCGACCGCCGCCGACGGCCCGTCTGAACCGACCGGTGGTCCCGGTTGTGGGCGAGCGCGTGGAGATGCCGCCCGGCGTGACCACCGAGCATGGCGACCAGCGCCGATTCCGGGATGCGCGCCACCTGGGCCACGGTGGTGATCCCCCGCTCGTGCAGCTTCTCCGCCGTCTTGGGACCGACACCCCACAGGCGCTCGACGGGGAGCGGGTGAAGGAAGTCGAGCTCACCCCCGTTCGGCACCACGAGGAGCCCGTCGGGCTTGCCGACGGCGCTCGCCACCTTGGCCAGGAACTTCGTCGAGGCGACGCCGACCGTGATCGCGAGCCCGACCTCGTCCCGCACCTGCCGGCGCAGACGGACCGCAATCTCGACCGGCGTGCCCGACACCCGCCGGAGCCCACCCACGTCGAGGAAGGCCTCGTCGATCGAGATCCCCTCGACGAAGGGCGTCGTCCGCTCGAAGACGGAGAACACGGCCCGGCTCGCCTCGACGTACGCCGAGAAACGCGGTGGGACGACCACCACCTGCGGACACAGCGCCCTCGCCTGCGAGCCGCCCATCGCACCACGCACGCCGTACGCCCGGGCCTCGTAGCTGGCCGCCAACACCACCCCGCCCCCGACGATCACGGGACGACCCCGCAACCCCGGGTCGTCGCGCTGCTCCACCGACGCGAAGAACGCGTCGAGATCGGCATGCAGGATGGCCGCAGTTCGAGACATCGAACATATGTTCGCCCACGAGCCGGAGGGCGGCAAGCCCTTCGCCGCACCGTCGGCACGGTCCCGGGTGCCTGCACCCCTCGCCGGTGACGTGCCAGGCTGCCCCGATGCGTACCCTCGCCACTCCCGACGGCCCGATGGACCTGATCGTCGCCGAACCGGCCGGCGCACCGAAGGGCGGCCTCGTTGTCGTCCAGGAAGCGTTCGGCCTCACCCCCCACCTCCACGACATCTGCGCTCGGCTCGCCGAGGCCGGATGGTTGGCGGTCGCCCCGGCGCTCTACCACCGCACCGGCTCACCGGTGCTCGGATACGACGAGTTCGACCAGGTGGCACCGCACATCATGGCCATCGATCCCGACGGGCTGGCGACCGACCTCGGCGCCGCGCTCGAGGTGCTCGACGACGCCGGTATCGACCCGGACCGACGCGGGGTCATCGGCTTCTGCATGGGCGGCACCATCGCGCTGTGGGCAGCAACCGTGTTCGAGCTGGGCGCAGCCGTCACCTTCTACGGATCGGGGATCGCCTCGAACCGCTTCGGGCTGCCACCACTCGTCGAGTTGGCTCCGGCGCTGCGAGCACCGTGGCAGGGGCACTACGGCGACGAGGACACCGGCATTCCCGTCGAGCAGGTGGAAGACCTCCGCGCGCCGGGCCGGCCACAGCGCCGTCGAGTTCGAGCTGCACCGCTATCCCGACGCCCCGCACGGCTTCAACTGTGACGAACGCGGCTCGTACCACGAACCCTCGGCGCGGCCGCGTGGCAGCGGTCGCTCGACTGGTTCGACCGACACCTCGCCGGGTGATTCGCGTCGCACTCCGCGGCCTGCGCGGCAACGCCCGCCGCCTGGTCGGCACGTTCATCGCGATCGTGCTGGGTGTGTCGTTCATGTCCGGCGTGAGGATCCTCGGCGACACGACCAGGGCCTCGTTCGACTCGTTGTTCGCGACCATCGGCAATGGCATCGACGTCGTGGTCCGGGTCACGCCCCGCGACGACGGGCGCGACGGTCAAGAGGGCGGCGACAACAGCGGAGCGCGGCCTTCGACCTGCGCACCGTGCCGGCGGCGCTCGCGACCGAGGTCGAGGCCGTCGACGGGGTCGCCGCGGTGCAGACGGTGCACCGGACCGCGTCGCGGCGTCGTGGTCGTCGGGCGCGACGGTCAACCCGTGTCCCTCGGGCCCGGTATCTCGTTCCTGGCCTCGGAGTACCCCACCGTGCCGGCGATGGACCCCTACACCCTCACCCGGGGCGGCCGCGCACCGCAGGCCGACGACGAGGTCGTGCTCGATCGCGCAACCGCCGAGGCCGGCGAGCTCAGCGTCGGCGACACCGTCACGATCCGCACCCCGACGTCGGTCGCCACGTACCGCCTCGTCGGCACCGTGTCCCTCGGCGAAACCTCGGGCGGTGGTGCCGGTCGGGCGTTGTTCACCACGGCGGTCGCGACCTCGTTCATGACCGACCCCGCAGAAGCGAGCCGGCTCCTCGTACTCGCCGATCCGGGCGTCTCGCCCGACGTCCTCCGTGACCGCGTCGGCGCCGTCGTGGCCGCCGACGTCACCCCCACCCGCAAACTCGAGACCATCACCGGCGAGGAGTACGTCGCCGACCTGCGGGGCCGGATCGGCGAGTTCCTCGACATCCTGCAGAACGGGCTGACCGGGTTCGCCGGCCTGTCGCTGTTCGTCGGGGCGTTCGTGATCTACAACACGTTCTCCATCCTCGTCGCCCAACGACAGCGTGAGCTCGCCCTGCTCCGGGCAGTCGGCGCGGCACGGCGACAGGTGGTCGGGGCGGTCCTCGTCGAGGCAGCCGCGGTCGGGGCCGTCGCCGGCATCGCCGGCGTGGCCGGCGGCGCGCTGCTGTCGCGGGCGCTGTCCGCCGGGTTCACCGCGTTCGGGTTCGACCTCCCCTCGAGCACGATCGTCGTCACGTTCGCCGTGGCCGTCACCTCGTTCGTCATCGGGCTCGCGATGGCGCTCGGATGCCGCGCTGTTCCCCGCCCTACGCGCCGCCCGGATCCCGCCGATCGCAGCGTTGCGCGACATCGCCGTCGACCGGTCCGACCGGTCCCGAGGACGCCTCGTCGTCGGGTCCCTGTTCGTGGTCGCGTCGGCCACGCTGCTCGTCCGCGGCCTGAGCGTGACCGAGGAGGGGTCGACCGCAGCCGTCACCGTCGGGGTGGCGACGGCCGTCACGTTCGTCGCAGTGGCGGTGCTCGGACCACTCATCTCGGCACCGATCGCCCGGCTGGTCGGCGCGCCGCTGCTCGCCGCCGGGACGACCGGCCGGCTCGCCCGGGCCAACGCGACGCGCAACGCCCGCCGCACCGCGTCCACGGCCGCGGCGTTGATGATCGGCGTGTCGATCGTGACGTTCGTGCTCGTCATGTCGGCAACGCTCGAGTCCGTCGTGGCCGAGACGACGGAACGATCGCTCAGCGCCGACGTCATCGTCAGCGGCGACGCGTTCGGCCGGGGTGCCATCGCCGGCGACGCCGCAGCCGAGATCGCCGCCGTGTCCGGGGTGGTGAAGGTCGGCACCGTGACGAGCCTGAGGGCCAAGTACTTCGACGACCTCCAGAGCCTCGCCGCGGTCAGTCCCGACACGTTGTCACAGGCCGTGCTCACGGTGACCGATGGTTCGCTCGACGGCCTCGGGCTCGACGGGGTCGCTGTCGAGCAGGACGAGGCCGACGAGTTCGGACTCCGGGTCGGCGACCGCATCCCCGTCGCGTTCGTCGACGGAGCGATCGCCACTCCCCGGATCGTCGCCGTGCTCGACAACCTCGACGTGATCGGATCGAACCTGCTCACCTCCAGCTCGTTCGCCGAGCAGTACCAGCCGGAGATCGGCCCGAGCCAGATCCTCCTCGAGACGTCGACGAACGCGTCGACGGCGAGGATCATCCGGGACATCAAGGCCATCCCGATCCTGATCGGCACCCAGGTCCAGGACCTGTCGTCCTACGCCGACGCGCAGACGTCCGCGCTCGACAGCATCCTCGGGATCTTCGGGGTCATGCTCGCCCTCACGGTGCTCATCGCGCTGTTCGGGATCGCCAACACGCTGAGCCTGTCGATCCACGAGCGGACCCGCGAGATCGGCATGCTGCGCGCCGTCGGCACCACCCGCCGTCAGGTCGGGCGCATGGTGCGGATGGAGTCGGTCATCCTGGCGCTGCTCGGCACGTTCGAGGGCGCGGTGATCGGCCTGCTGTTCGGCTGGGCCATCGCTGACACGCTCGTCAGCGATCCGACGGCGCCTCCCGGCCTGGCCGTGGTGCTGCCCCTCGGCCAGGTCGCCGGGGTCGTGCTCATCGCCATCGTCGCAGGTGTCGTCGCCGCGGCGACCTCGGCTCGACGGGCGCGGCGCCTCGACGTCCTGGCAGCGATCTCGTCGGAGTGACGGTCGCCGCCGGACCGCCGGGGTCGATCCGTAGACTCGACGACGTGCCACCACCGCTCGTCGATCCGACGGACCTCGCCGGGCTCGACCAGGGTCTCGAGGTCGGCGTGATCCTGTTCCGGTGGACGGCGTGGATCTGGATGGTCGTCGTCGCAGTCGTGGAACGCGACCACCTGAGCCATCCGCTCCCCGCCGCGCTGCTCATCGGCGCTGCGTTCGCCGTCACCGCAGCGGCATCGGTGATGCGGGCCGTCGTTCCGGGCTCATCGATCCGTCCCGCCGCCGTCCTCGTCGAGCTGGCAGTCGGCGGCGGCCTCCTCGTGGGCAGCGCCGTGTTCCAGGACGGCGACCAGAGCCAGTCGCTCGGGTCGGCGTGGCCCCTCGTCGGACCGCTCACCGCCGGCCTGGTGTTCGGACCGCGGATCGGGATCGCGTCGGGCCTCGCCCTCGGCGTCGCCCGAGGCGCGTCCGGCTTCTTCGGCGGTCCCGGGGTGTCGGCCGTGGCCGTGGTGTCATCGGCCGTCCTGTACGGGCTCGCCGGCGGAGTGTGCGGCTGGGTCGCGGCCCGTCTTCGCCGGTCAGCCGCCAACGCCGCGCTCCTCGCCGACATGGAGGCGAGTCTCGCCGTCGCCCGCGAGCGTGAGGACGTCGCCCGCACCCTGCACGACGGCGTGCTCCAGACGCTCGCCGTGGTCCAGCGGCGCTCGACCGACCCCGAACTCGCGACCCTGGCCCGACGCCAGGAGCTCGACCTGCGGTCGTACCTCTTCGGCGTCGAACCGGCGGTCGACCTGGTGGCATCGCTGCGCGACGTCGCCGCCCGCCACGAGCAGTCACTCGGCACCCGGGTCACCGTCGTCTGCCCCGACGAGCTGGGCCACGTCGGGTCCGAGCTGATCGACGCCATGCGCGGTGCGGTCACCGAGGCGCTGACCAACGCAGCGAAGCACGGACGGGCCACGAACGTGACGGTCTTCGTGGAGCGCGACGACGACGGGATCTTCGTGTCGGTGAAGGACGACGGTGTCGGCTTCGACCCCGAGAGCACCGACGACGGCGTCGGTCTGGCCCGGTCCATCCGCGCCCGGATGCGCGAGATCGGAGGTCGGGTCGAGGTCGATTCCCGCCCGGGCTCGGGTGCCGAAGTGCGATTGTGGGGCCGATGACCGAACCAACGCAGCCACCCACCACCGCCAGCGCCCTGGGCCCGGTTCGGCTCGTCGTCGCCGACGACCATCCGATCTGGCGATCGGGAATCCGGGCAGACCTCGGCGACAACTTCGTCATCGTCGGCGAGGCAGGCGACGCGACCGAGGCCATCGAGGTCATCCGGACCACCACCCCCGATCTCGTGCTCAGCGATCTGCACATGCCCGGCGGTGGCGGAGTCGCCGTGGTCCGCGCCTGCGGCGCGACGACGCGCATCGTCATCCTCACCGTGTCGGAGGCCGAGCGCGACCTCCTCGACGCCGTCGCCGCCGGCGCCGTCGGGTACCTCGTGAAGTCGACGCCCATGGAGGAGTTGCGGCAGCAACTCTGGCGCGCCGCCCACGGGGAACCGGTGTTCTCGCCGTCGCTCGCCGCACTCGTGCTCGGCGAGTTCCGCCGCCTGTCGCGCGATACCAACCCCGGCGCGCCGCTCAGCGACCGGGAGCGGGAGGTCCTCCAGCTCGTGGCCCGCGGCCACAAGTACAAGGAGATCTCGGCGAGCCTGTTCATCGCCGAGAAGACCGTCGAGAACCATGTACGGAACATCCTCGGCAAGCTGCACCTCAACCGGCGGGAGGAGCTGATCCGCTTCGCCGTCGAGCACGGTCTCGACTGAACGCACCCGACGACCGGGCGGTCAGGGACCGAGACGGGCGCCGCGGGCCAGGAGGTGGCGCTGTTCGGGCAGGCTCGTCGTCCGTCGGGCCGCCGACCGGTAGGCGGTGCGGGCGCCGTCGACATCGCCGGCGAGTTCGAGGAGGTGCGCGCGGACCGACTCCACACGGTGCCGTTGGCCGGCGAGGCGAGGGTCATCGGCCACCCCGGCCAGCACGCCGAGGCCGGCGAGCGGTCCCCGGACCATCGCCACCGCCACCGCCTGGTTCACGGTGACCATCGGGTTGGGCGCCAACGCGGCGAGCACGTCGTACAGCGCCACGATCTGGGCCCAGTCGGTCGCGTCGGCCGACGGCGACTCGCAGTGCACCGCCGCGATGGCGGCCTGCACCTGATAGGGACCGAGGCGTGTCGTGGCGAGCGCCCGGGAGACCAGCTCGACCCCGGCGGCGATCG
>JBAOIR010000045.1:0-11732 GCA_037045585.1 Microthrixaceae bacterium | reverse complement strand
CCACCCCGGGCACGCTGTGTGATCTCTCACGACATAGGAAACCCTCGAACCCTCAGGTTCGGGGGTTTTCGTCGTTTCTGGGAGCGGGGTTTGCCGGTGGGTTGGTAGTTCCGGGTGGGGTCGAGGGTGAGGTGGCGGAGGAGTTCGCCGGTGGCGGCGTTGACGATGCGGATGTCGAGGTCGGCGACGAGGACGATGACGCGGGTTCGGGCGTGTTCTCGGCCGATCCCGATGTGGTGCAGGCGGCTGTTGTGGCGCAGCGTGATCTTGCCGGTGGTACGTGGCTGGTCCTCGGTGTCGTGGTGATGATGGTCCTCGCCGAACAGTTCCCGATCGACCTCGAACTGCGCCACGAGAGCCATTCGTTCTCGTTCTCGAAGATCCCGATCGTGATCGGTGTGTTCCTCTTCGCGCCGTTCGTTGCCGTGGCCGCGCGCCTCGTGTCGTCGCTGATCGTGCTGTGCGGGTTCCAGCGGCAGCCGCCGATGAAGCTCCTCATCAACCTGCTGGCCCACATGTTGGAGGTGATGGTCGCCGCCACGGTGGTGATCGCGTTGCGCCCTCCTGGCCCGCTCGGTCCTGCAGCGTGGGGTGTCGCCGTCCTCGCCGTGACGGCGGCGGATCTGGTCGCCGCCGTCGTGATCTCGGCCGCCATCAGTGCATTCCAGGGTCGGTGGGAACCCGGACTCATGGACGGCGTGGTTGCCGGTCTGATCGCAGGGGTTCCCGACGTCGCGTTCGCCATCGCCATGGTGACGATGCTCGAGGCACACCACGCCGTCGCGTGGGTCGTGCTCGGCAGCGGTGTGGCATTCGTGATCGTGAGCCGGGCGTACTCCGCAGTCAGCGCCCGGTATCGGGCGATGCAGCTGCTCGACCGCTTCACCCGGGCGATCAGCGGTGCCGTGATCGACGGCACCGCGACGGCGTCGCTCCTCCAGGAGAGCGCCGAGATCCTCCATGCCGATGCCGCCTGGCTGATCGTCGCCGAACCCGAACGCACGGTGCGCATCACCGTCGTCGACGGTGAGACGGTCGAGGAGTCGGCGCACCCGATCGATCTGCGGATCATCGGTGAACCCGGTGAGGCAGCCCGTCTCGAGACCGAGGACGGACCGCTCGAGGACCTGCTCCGCAGCGATGGCCGGTCCGAGGTCATCTTCTGCACGGTCGGTCACGGCAGTGCCAAGACGGTGATCCTCGTCGTCGCTGACCGCAGCGGTACCGTCCGCCCGTTCGACTCCGAGGATGTCGCCCTGTTCGAGACGCTCGGGCGCACGCCGGGCTCGCGTTGCTCAACGTCGAACTGGTCAACCAGCTCCGCGACGAGATCTCCACGACCGAGTACCAGGCGAACCACGACGCGCTCACCGGGCTGCCCAACCGCAGCCTGTTCCAGACGCGCCTCCGGGCAGCGATCGACAGCGGTGACCGGCCGGCCGTCCTCCTCATCGATCTGGACCGGTTCAAGGACGTGAACGACACACTCGGCCATCACAACGGCGACCGGCTCCTCGAGGAGATCGCTCGCCGCCTCGAGGTGGCCCTCGGTCCGGACCGCTGCGCCGCGCGCCTGGGCGGTGACGAGTTCGCCGCACTCGTCACCGGTTCACCCGCACGCGACGAGGTGGAGGAACTCGCTCTCGATCTGGCCTCCCAGCTCGAACGGCCGGTGACCGTTGCCGGGGTCGCGGCCGAGGTCGGCGCCAGCATCGGCATCGCCTTCGCCGTCGACGGCGTCACCGATCCCGACACCTTGCTGCGGCAGGCCGACGTCGCCATGTACACCGCGAAGGGGGATCGGTCGGTGGTCGAGACCTACTCCGCCGACCGTGACAACTACAGCCCGCAGCGCCTGTCCCTCGTCGGTCGGTTGCGAGCCGCCATCGACGGCGGAGAACTCGTCCTCTACTACCAGCCCCAGATCGATCTCGCCTCGGGCACCGTCATCGGCGTCGAAGCGCTCGTCCGGTGGCCTCAGGCGGGCAGCACGCCCATTCCGCCCGACGAGTTCATCTACATCGCGGAGCACACCGGACTCATCCGCCCGCTGACCCGGCTCGTGCTGGACCTCGCCATCGCCCAGGCCAAGCGTTGGCACGACCAGGGTCGGGATCTTCGGATGTCGCTCAACCTGTCACCCCACAACCTCATCGAGCCCGGCATCGTCGACACGATCGCGGCGACGCTGGCCGCAGCGTCGGTTCCGCCCGACCGAGTCATGATGGAGCTGACCGAATCGACGGTGATGGCCAATCCCAAGCGGACCCTGGGTGTCCTCCACGAGCTTCGTGAACTGGGGGTCGGCATCGCCATCGACGACTTCGGGACGGGCCACTCGTCGCTCGCGTACCTCACCACGCTGCCGGCGACCGAGCTCAAGATCGACAAGTCGTTCGTGCTCGCGATCGGGGCCGACCCGACGGCGGACAGCATCGTCCGGTCCGTCATCGACCTCGGTCGGAACCTCGACCTCGGGGTCATCGCCGAAGGTGTCGAGACCGAGTACGCCGCGGCGACGCTGACGCGCATGGGCTGCCGCTTGGCCCAGGGCTACTACTACAGCCGTCCGCTCGAGGTCCGGGCCTTCGAACACTGGCACGCCAACCACGACGCTGCCCTGTCCGCCGGGCGAGACGCGACGATCGACACCACCGCGGTGTGAGGGCCGGGGCGGAGATCGTCAGTCCGCGGCTTCGGCTGCTTCCCAGCGGCGACGCAGCACAATGAGGGCACCTTGGCCGAACGGCGGGTTCTCCCCGGCGGCCAGTGCTTCCTGGTTGGCTTGCACGGCGTGTTGGAGCTCGGCTCGGGCTCGGGTGGCGGGGGAGACGTCGGAGGTGGCGGTCATGGAGGTCTCCTACCCGAACCGGGGACGGCGGTGACCCCCTGATCGGGGGGAAATGCCAGCGCCGGCGTTGGATCGACGAGGGGATCGTGGGTGACGACTTCACGATGGCCGTCACCCGTCTCGGGCGCCTGGCGAGACTGGGCGTTCAGCTCGCGATCGACGACTTCGGCACCGGCGACTCGTCGCTGGCGTACCTCCAGTACCTGCCGATCACGCACCTGAAGGTCGACCGGAGTCTCGTGGCCCGGTCGGCCGAGCCTCGCCGTCGGCGTTGTCGCGCGGTCGGGCCGCCGAACTGGCCAACGGTGCGGCGCTCGTCGTCGGAACGGTGGGAGGATGGGGTCGTGACCGACGACCAGGGTTCCTCCGGGGTGGATGAGCCGTCTCCCGTCGAGTGCGTGATCGAGTTGCGCGACACCGACGGCGGGGTCGTCGTCGACGTGGCGGGCGAGATCGACGAGGCGACCCGGGATCTCCTGTCGGAACGCCTGTCGTCGGCGATCGACTCGGGGGCGATGGTCCAGGTCGACCTCACTCATGTGTCGTTCATGGACTCGTGGGGTCTCAGCGCGGTGCTCGCCGCCCATGCCGACGCGGTCGAGCGCGGTGTCGGGTTCGAGGTGTCGGGTGCGTCGCCGCAGGTCGCCCACCTGTTCGTGATCACCGGGGTCGCCGTCGACTACGGCTGGCCGACCACGTTCACCTCCGACGACTGAGCATCACGCCGGACGTGCCGAGACCCTCCGGGCTGGAGGGCCGGAGGGTCTCGAGGCAGGCTCACGACGTCGCTGAGGGGATCGTCTCGGACTGTCGCTACGGCTTCGGTACCCCGGCGATCGGATCCCAAACCTGTGACAGTTGTCACAACGATCGACTCATCGCTGGGCCCGGTCCGGGGGCCGCCCGTCGGCGGGCGAGGAGGTGGTGTTGTCCTATGCTCCCGGTCGTGTCGTGGTTCATCGAACGCCGCCTGAAGGGCATCGGACAGAAGCTCGCCCGGGCCCGTGAAGATCTGGCGATCGCTGAGGAACAGCTCGTGTACCTCGCCGATGATGCCGCCGACGCCCAGGTGCGTTCGGTCGTCTCGGAGGGCGGGTCCGCAGGGCTCGACTACAACGAGGCGCAACGCCACAGCGACGCGATGGCTCGGCACCGTCGCGACCTCGTCGACACGATCGCCCGCCTCGAGGCCACCCAGGACGAGCTCCTCGACCAGCTGGTCGCCAAGCGGTCCGGATCGTGATCGACGTCACCGCCGGCAGCTCGCCACCTCTGCGGATCGTCGTCGCCGAGGACGACGCGATCATCCGCATGGACCTCTGCCTGATCCTCCAGGAGGAGGGGTACGACGTGGTCGGCGACTGCGGGCAGGGCGACCTCGCCGTCGAGCTCGTCCGCGAGCACCGTCCCGACGTCGCGATCCTCGACGTGAAGATGCCAGGTCTCGACGGCATCTCCGCCGCTCGAACCATCTCCGGCGAGCGGCTGTGCGCCGTCGTCCTCCTCACGGCGTTCAGCCAGCGCAAGCTCATCGAATCGGCCCGCGACGCCGGGGTGATGGCCTACCTGGTGAAGCCGTTTCAGCGCGAAGAGCTGGTGCCTGCCGTCGAGCTGGCCTTCGGTCGGTTCCGCGAGATGACGGCCTTGGCGGAGCACACGTTGTCGCTCGAGGAGCAGTTGGCGGTCCGCAAGCTCTCCGACCGTGCCAAGGCCCGCCTGATCGCCGATCACGGCATGACCGAGGACGAGGCGTTCCGCTTCCTCCAACGGGGCTCGATGGACCGGCGCGTGCCGCTCCGCCAGGTCGCCGAGGGTGTCCTCGACGGGAGCATCGTCCCGTAGGTGGGCCCGACCCCGCTGTCAGGGGTCTCGATTAGGTTTGGTCCCGATGCCGACCCTGATGCTCATCGATGGCAACTCGCTCACGTACCGGGCGTTCTTCGCGCTCCCATCCGACATGGCGACGGCGTCGGGGCAGGTGACCAACGCGGTGTTCGGGTTCACGTCGATGCTCATCAACCTCAAGCGCGACCACCAGCCCGACCTGATCGCGGTCACGTTCGATCGTCCCGAGCCGACGTTCCGCCACGAGATGGTGCCCACCTACAAGGCCAACCGCGAGGCGAGCCCCGACATCCTCCGCCAGCAGATGGGGCTCGTGCGCCAGTTGGTCGAGACGTTGCAGATCCCGATCATCGACCAGGCCGGCATCGAGGCCGACGACATCATCGCCACATTGGCCACCCAGGCCGAGGCCGAGGACATCTCCACCATCATCGTCACGGGCGACCGCGACAGCTACCAGCTGGTGCACGACCCCCACATCAAGGTGCTCTACAACAAGCGGGGCGTCAGCGACTACGCGTTCTACGACGAGGCCGGCATCTTCGAACGCACCGGCGTCCGTCCCGACCAGTACGTGTCCTACGCGGCCCTCCGCGGTGATCCGTCCGACAACCTGCCCGGCGTCGCGGGCGTGGGCGAGAAGACGGCCGCCAAGCTGATCAACACCTACGGCGACCTCGACGGCATCTTCGCCAACGTCGACGCGCAGACGCCCAAGCTGCGGTCCAACCTCATCGAGCACGAGGCGCAGGCTCGCTCCAACGTGGCCATGATGACGCTGCGCCGCGACGTCGAGCTGCCCCTCGGTCCGTCCGACCTCGTGCAGGGCCAGTTCGACAACGACGCCGTCGTCGATCTGTTCAAGTTCCTCGAGTTCGGATCGCTGCTCGGCCGCTTCGGCGAGGCCTTCGGGGGCGACAGTTCGGCATCGCTCGAGCCGGCCCGCAACGTGCTCGAAGCCGAGGTCACCGAGATCGACGACCCGGCCGAGGCCGAGTCGCTGCTCTCGTCGCTCACGGCCGGTGCGGCGCCGTTGGCGATCGCGGTCGGGTGGGAGGGTGCGCCCGGCCGGTCGGCGATGTCGGGGCTGGCCGTCGTGACCGACGCGTCGCTCGGGGCGGTGTCGTGGATTCCCGCCAACCTGCTCGCTGGCGCCACCCCGGCGTTCGACGCGCTGCTCGCCGACGGTCCGGCGATCGTCGCCCACGACGCCAAGGCGTTGTTGCGCCGTCTGCTCGACGACGGCCGTCCGCTCCCGCGCCTGCACGCCGACGTCAAGATCGCCGCGTACCTCCTCGACCCCGCCGACACTCGGTACAGCACGGCCGAGCTGCTCCACCGCTACACCGAGTTCGAACTCGCGCAGGGCGGTGCCACCGAGACCGGGCAGCTCGACTTCGACGGCGCCACCGAGTCGATCGCCGCCGAACCGGCACGCGAGGCGCTCGGGGTGGCGTTCGTCGTCGAGCCCATCACCGCGGCGCTCGACTCCCAAGGCCTCGCCAAGTTGGCCCACGAGATGGAGTACCCGCTCATCGCGGCGCTCGCCCGGATGGAGCACCTCGGCGTCGGCGTCGACCGCGCCGAGCTGGAGCGGCTCAACGAACAGCTCAAGTCGGAGTGTGAGCGGCTCCGCGCCCTCGTGATCGAGGAGGCGGGCGAGGAGTTCAACGTCAACTCCACCCAGCAGCTCGGACCGATCCTGTTCGAGAAGCTTGGTCTGCCCGTCCTCAAGAAGACCAAGACCGGCAAGCCGATGACCGATGCCGGTGTGCTGGAGAAGCTGCGTGACCAGCACCCCATCGTCGACCACCTGCTGGCCTACCGCGAGGTCGAGAAGTTGCGGGGCACCTACGGCTCCGGCCTGCTCGCCGAGATCCAGCCCGATGGCCGCATCCACGCCACGTTCAACCAGACGGTCGCCCGCACGGGTCGGCTCAGCTCCGACGCTCCGAACCTCCACAACATCCCGGTTCGTTCCGAGGCGGGTCGCCAGTTCCGCAAGGCGTTCATTCCGAGCCCGGGCTCGGTCTTCCTCATCGCCGACTACAACCAGATCGAGCTTCGCTGCATCGCCCACCTGGCGGAGGATCCCGGTCTGATCGAGGCGTTCACCGGCGGCCACGACATCCACAACGAGACCGCATCGAGGGTGTTCAACGTCGAGCCGGGTGCCGTGACGCTCGAGATGCGCTCGAAGGCGAAGATGGTGTCGTACGGCCTGGCATACGGCATGGAGGCGTACGGCCTCGGTCAGCGTCTGTCGATCCCGACGCGTGAGGCGCAGGAGATCCTCGACGCCTACTTCCACGCCTTCCCGTCGGTGAAGGCGTACATGGACCGCACGGTCGAGGAAGCCCGGGAGCGCGGGTACACCGAGACGCTGTTCGGGCGTCGCCGTCGTATCCCCGAGCTCGCATCGGGTCAGCGCAACGTCCGAATGGCGGGGGAGCGGCAGGCCATGAACGCCGGCATCCAGGGCTTGGCCGCCGACATCTTCAAGGTGGCGCTGGTTCGCATCGACACGGCGTTCCAGGCGGCCGACCACCAGGCCGAACTCATCTTGCAGGTGCACGACGAGGTCATCTGCGAGGTCGTGCCAGAGCACCTCGACGAGGTGCGCACCCAGGTCGTCGACATCATGACGGGAGCGTTCGAGATGAACGTCCCGCTCGAGGTCAACGTGTCCTCGGGCGACACCTGGGCCGCAGCCAAGGGCTGATCGAGACAGCCAAGGGCTGATCGACACCGCATCCGTGCTGGATGCGACGCGTCACGTCACATCCAGCACGGATCCCGATCGACCGGCGAGAACCGAACGGAGGACCCGCTCGACCCACTCGGGCTCGTCGGTGATCTGGTGGTGGGTGAAGCGGAGGGTCGGGATCCCCTCCATCAGCGCGGCCTGATCGCGCCGGCGATCGCGTTCGAAGGCGGCGAGACGGGCGTGGAACCGGCGGCCGTCGAGCTCGACGATCACCCGGGCGTCGGGATACCAGCAGTCGACCCGACCCGACTCCTCGTCGGTCCAGTCGAACGTGACCTGCCGGGTCGGCAGTGGAAAGTTGCGCGCGACGAGTAGGCGGTTGAACATCGCTTCGAGTTCGGATTCGGTCGGTGGCTCCCCGTCGAGCGCGGCGAGCACGGCACGAGTCCGGGCGATACCGGTGCGGCCACGCGTCGCCAACCGGAGGAACGTCGACTCGAGCCGTGCGAACGTCGTTCGCCCCCGAACGATGTGGTCTTCGATGCATCGCTGCAGCTCCCGCTGACCCATCGTGGCGCCGAGATCGACGAGCGTTCGTTCGAGCGTCGTCACGCGGAACCCCTTCCGAACGACGACGTCGCTCGTCGGGAGGTCGGTCCGGTGGAGCACGACGCCGGGCAGTCGGGTGCGGATGCCGTCGATCACTGCCAGGTGGACGAGCCGGTCGAACACCTCACCGGTCTGGATTCGCACGGACGACTGATGGCTGAGCGCTCCGGTCGGCACGGCGGCCAACGCGGCTGTCGCGAGCATCTCGAAGGTCTCGGGAGCGGCTGAGACGACGAGAATGCCGCAGTCGAGCCGGCGCCACTCACCGCTCGCCACCCGCAACCTGCGTTGGCGAGCGGTCACCTCCTCTCGGTCGAGCAGGTCCGGAAGCAGCACGCCGTGATGCTTCGCCGCCGAAGTGGCGATCCGTCGTGGATCCATGGGGTCTCCTCCCATCGTGATGAGAGGGGAAGGTGCGGCAGATCGTACGAGGAGGGCCTGACATCGAGGCCCCGTGCCGGCAATTTGTGCTGGATGCGACGCCACGCGTCACAACCAGCACGGATTGCGGGTCAGACTCGGGGGATGGCAGCCGATCACTGGTTCGAGGACCTCGCCGACCACATGGGTCCGGCGTATCTTCGCTACTCGTTCACCAAGGGCACGTCGCAGGAGGTCGGGTTCCTGGTGGAGGAGCTCGGTCTCGAACCCGGCATGCGGGTGCTCGACGTCGGATGTGGGCCCGGGCGCCACACGAACGCGCTCGCAGCGCTCGGCATCGAGACGGTCGGGCTCGACATCTCGCAGCGGTTCGTGGACGTGGGGGCGTCGGCGGGAGTGGACGGCGCCACGTTCGTCCGGGGCGACGCCCGGGCCATGGCTTTCGACCAGGAGTTCGATGCTGCGATCTCGCTGTGCCAGGGAGCGTTCGGGCTGGGTGGGCCGCCGCAGTCGCTCGATCCGTTCAACCTCGACAACGACGCTGCGGTGCTGGCGGGCATCTGGCGGGCGCTCCGGCCCGGCGGCCGAGTGGCCCTGACCGCGTTCGAGCGCGTACTTCCAGGTGAGGTGGCTCGAGGACCACGACCGGTTCGACGCGGCCACCGCCGTCAACCACGAACCCACCGAGGTGCGCGACGAGGCGGGGGAAGGCCGTACCCGCCGATCTGTGGACGACGTGTTACACACCACGGGAGCTCCGACTCCTGGTCGAACGCACGGGTCTCGACGTCGCCGACGTCTGGTCGGTCAGCCCCGGGGCCTACGCCCGCAACCCGCCCGACCTCGAGCATCACGAATTCCTCGTGATTTGTCGCCGCAGTCTGGCGGATGGCCCTTCCGGGGCCTGAGCCTGTTCCGTTGCCTCCGTTCCCCGGCATCATGCGCAGCATGTGACCCGGGCCGTGGCGTGTCCCTTCTCTCTCATCCTGTAGGCCTACCAAGTGTCAGACACCACCGAAGAACTCCCGATCGACGCCAACCCCGAGGCCATCGAAGCCAACCCTCGCCGACGACGGCTCCTACGTCCCCCGCCAGGTCGTCGAGAACGACCTCGGCGCCGACTCCCTCGACGCGCGTACGCCGCGACGATGGTCGACGTCGAGGACGGCCAGCTCGTCGAGGGTGTGGTCGTCAAGGTCGATCGCGACGAGGTGCTGCTCGACATCGGCTACAAGTCCGAAGGCGTCATCCCCGCCCGCGAGCTCTCGATCCGCAACGACGTCGACCCCGCCGAGATCGTGAACCTCGGCGACGCAGGTCGAGGCGCTGGTCCTCCAGAAGGAGGACAAGGAAGGCCGGCTGGTCCTGTCCAAGAAGCGGGCGCAGTACGAGCGTGCGTGGGGCACCATCGAGCGGATCAAGGAGGAGGAGGGCGTCGTCTCCGGCCCGGTCATCGAGGTCGTCAAGGGCGGCCTGATCATCGACATCGGCCTCCGCGGCTTCCTCCCGGCGTCGCTGGTCGAGCTGCGCCGGGTCCGCGACCTCCAGCCCTACGTGGGCCGGTCGCTCGAGGCCAAGATCATCGAGCTCGACAAGAACCGCAACAACGTCGTGCTGTCCCGCCGGGCGTGGCTCGAGGAGACGCAGAAGGAGCAGCGCGAGGAGTTCCTCGAGAACCTCAAGCCCGGCGAGGTCCGCAAGGGCGTCGTGTCCTCGGTCGTCAACTTCGGTGCGTTCGTCGACCTCGGCGGCATGGACGGCCTCGTCCACGTGTCCGAGCTGTCGTGGAAGCACGTCGACCACCCCGGTTCGGTGGTGCAGGTCGGCGACGAGATCGAGGTGCAGGTGCTCGAGGTCGACCTCGACCGCGAGCGCATCAGCCTCTCGCTCAAGGCCACCCAGCAGGATCCGTGGCAGGAGTTCGCCACCAACCACCGCGTCGGCGAGCTGGTCTACGGCCGGGTCACCAAGCTCGTGCCGTTCGGTGCGTTCGTCCAGGTGGGCGACGGCATCGAGGGCCTCGTGCACATCTCGGAGATGTCGGCGCACCACGTCGACCTTCCCGAGCAGGTCGTGACCCCCGGCGAGGAGCTGTGGGTCAAGATCATCGACCTCGACCTGCAGCGCCGCCGCATCAGCCTCTCGATCAAGCAGGCCGCCGAGGGCGGCGTCGTGGCCGCCGAGTACCAGGAGCACTTCGGCGACCACGCCTTCGACGACGAGGGCAACTACATCGGTGGCAGCCGACCCCGACGCCGCGTCGGAGGGCCAGGAGGCCTGGGCCGAGTACTACGCCGAGCAGGGGTTCCAGGCCGACGGCATCACGCCGATCGGTGAGACCCCGGCCCCCGTGGCCGAAGCTGCCGACGATGCCGCCGGCGACGTCGCCGACGAGGCACCCATGAAGGCTGCGGCCGAAGGCGAGCCCGAGGGGGAGTGATCCCCACACGGCACGTCGATCCACGTAGATCGCACACCACGCCCTGCTTCGGCAGGGCGTGGACGTGTGTTGAGCAAAACGATCGGTGCCGGCGCCACGACGACCACCAGCCAGCGCCAACGCTGAGCAGGATTTTAGGCGTGGGCCGAAATCCTCCCCAAAACCCTAAGTAGTTCGGTACCTCCTGCCGACGAACAACGTGGCCAGCGAAATCCGTGTTGCCATCGCAGTGCGATGTCGTCCGGATGCTGCCAACCACTCACTCAGTTTCAGGGATCGAGGTCGTCGTGAGTTCTCGGAGAACACTCATTCTCATCGGTGCACTGGTCACGGGCCTCATCTCGGCCTTGTTGATCTACAAGTACGTCGGAGGGATCGAGGAGAAGGCACAAGGTGACGCCCAGTTGGTGAACGTCGTCATCGCCAAGGACACGATCAGGAAGGGCGAGAACGCCACCGATGTCCTCTATCGCCCGTCAGGTGATCGCCGTCGGCGAACGCCGACAGATCGACCTTCCGGCCGATGCGATCACCCGTGTGGACGAGGTGAAGAGCCAGATCGCTCAGCTCGACATCGCTCCCGGCACGGTGATCACCGGCGCCATGTTCGATTCCGACGCCGCCATCTCCGAGACGGTCAAGCAACGCCCTCCCGCGACGGCACGGCCGCCACGACCGTGTCGGTCGATCAGGTGCACGCCGTCGCCGGCCTCGTCGCCACGGGCGACTACGTCAACCTCACCGTGGTCGGCCAGTGCCGGCTCGGTTCGGCGGGCAAGCTCGAGATCGACGGTGGCAGTGTCTCGGGCGGCACCGGCGGTGAGGGTGGCGACGCTGCTGCCGCACCGGTCGAGACCGTCGGCTGCGCGCCGCATCGCTCTACCAGAAGGCCCGCATCC
>JBAOIR010000018.1:0-19916 GCA_037045585.1 Microthrixaceae bacterium | reverse complement strand
CTTCCCGGCAGCTCCCGGCCGGAGCGTACGTCCCCCACGGTCAGCGCTTCGGCGACGCTCAACTCCGCCGCGAGCAGCCCCACCATCACGAAGACGGCCGACCGCGACACGGTGGTGCTCGGCAACGTCATCAACTACACCGTCACGGTCACGCTGCCCCCGAACTCGCGCTACGAGAACGTGACGCTGCTCGACGTGCTCCCCCGAGGCATGGGGTACCAGTACAACTCGCAGGTCAACTGCTCGGGATGCGTCGACCCGCTCTCCGTCAACAACCTCGGAGCCGACAACCCGACCAACGAAACGGTCCGCTTCGGCATGTATCTCGGACGGGTCGACACCGGCGGGACCGCCGCGACCCTCACCTGGACCTACTCGGCCTGGGTCAGCAACACGTTCAATGACGGGACGATCATCCCGCAGGGGCACGTGTTCACCAACGCCGCGCAGCTCCGGGCCAACATCATCGATCGGCTCGGCGGTGTCCCGCCACGGCTCGCGACCCTGCGTTCCGGCGACTTCCAGATCGACGCGTCGGACTCGGTGATCGCCGCCCAGCCGAAGCTCGCGATCAGCAAGCAGCTGGTGGGCTCCTCGCCCGTCGATCCCGGCCTCGGCAACACCACGTGGGAAGTGACCCTGACGAACTCCGGCGGCGTCGACGCCACCAACGTCTACGTCTACGACAACGACGTCAGCGCCTCGGCCGGCCTCGACGTGAACGCCCTCGCCGTGCAGAACCCCGGCAGTGACTTCTTCCAGTTGTCCAACAACATGGTGGGTGTCCGCCGCGTCCCGGCCAACGGCTCGTTCACGTACCGGTACACCCTGCCGTGGTACGGCGAGTGGTCGACCGGACCGTCGCCGGCGGACTACCGCCTCACCAACCGCGTCACCATCGGCCAGTACGCCGATCCGTACGGGGTGAACGTCCCGATGCCCCAGTCCCTCGTCTCCGAGGCCGAGATCGAGCTGCTCCGACCCGATGTCGAGCTGACCAAGCAACTGTTGTCGCCCTCGACGATCGCGATCGGCACCCCGGCCCAGTACCGGGTGACCCTCACCAACCACGGCGAGGGAAGTGCCACGAACGTCGACCTGACCGACACCCTTCCCGCTCAGTTCAGCGGCTTCACGCTGGACTCGGTCACACCGACGGGCGCCGTCAGCTGCAGCGGGACCTCGACGGTGTCGTGCTCACTCACCCCTGACCGGATTGCTCCCGGGCAGACCGTCACGTTCGACTACAGCGTCGGCACATCGGCCGCTCCGACCGGTACCGCCACCAACTCGGTGCACCTGACCTACACCGACGGGGCGAACCGCCACCAGTACATGGACGGGACGACGGCGAGGGACTACGACGAGCGAGCGAGCACTGAGATCACCCTCGTCGCTCCGAAGCTCTCCTTCGCGAAGTCGCCCGAGCTCGACGACCCCGGCGCGACGATCGACGTCGGCGGCAGTTCCGCCTTCTATCTCGTGGCCACCAACACCGGAAACTACTTCGCGACCGCTGTCGTGATCGACGACCCCATCCCGACCCATCTGTCGGCCGACCTGGCCAACACGACGTGTGTGGTGTTCCCCGCCTCGCCGACGAGCACCTGCACCCGCACCGGCACGGCTTCGCACCCCGTGTTCACCGTCGATCGCCTCGCCCCGGGCTCGGAGATGCGGGTCCAGCTCCCGGTGACCCATGACGGGTCGGACCCCAAGGTGGTCGGCTCGGAGTTCAGCAACGTGGCGAGCCTCTCGGCCCTCGGCTTCTCGACCATCACCGACGACGGCGGTCTCAACGCCCAGTCGGGACCGAAGCCTCCCCTCCCCACCAAGACCGTCTCCCCGACGAGCGCCGGACCCGGCGAAACCGTGACCTACACCGTCGACGTGGCGCTGCAGAACGCCAACGCGACCGTGTTCGACGCCACGTTGATCGACACGGTCCCCGACGGCCTGACGGCCATCACCCCGCAGTCCATCACCTGCATCACCGGCTCGTGTCCCTCGACACTCGCGTACATCGGCTTCGAACCGTCGGCCAACGGTGGCGGGCGCGCCGCCTGGTTCATCGGTGACCAACCGCTCGCCACCACCGGAACCGTCCGCGTCGTGTACACGGCCCAGGTCGCCTCGGCGTTCGTCGATGGTGGCATCCCCGTGGCCGGCACCCTCGTCCGTGACGGCGTCCCTGGCGGCGACCCGCTCAAGAACGCCGCTCGGGTGTGGTTCAACGACGGGCTCGACCGCTACGCGACGGCGCCTCCAGCGGTCCCGGCGACCACGACCGCCCAGTTCACCAGCCGGTCCGTCAACACGCGAGTGTCCCTCGACATCTCCACTCCGCTCCTGTCGCTCACGAAGGCAGCGGCGAAGCAGTCGCTCGAGGCCGGCGACCGTTCGAACCCGCTGTCGGTCGAGACCTACACCCTGACCGTCACGAACACCGGTTCCCGCGCCGCCTACGCGACCGAGATCACCGACGACATGGCCGGCGGCGAGCTCCGCGACGTGCTGCTCGACGGCGTGCCCGCCGGCGTCACCGTGCTCGACCCGTGGTCCCCCGCTGATCCCCTCACCCGCTTCAGCGTCGACACGATCGCCCCCGGCGACTCGGTGACGATCACGTACACCGGCGTGCCGCGGACCACGGCCGAGGCGTTCGACAGCCGATTCCTCGTCCGCAACACCGCGGCGATCGCGACGTTCCACAGCACCCCCGGCGGCGCAGGCCCCGGCGACTACGCCTACCCAGCCGGCACGCCCGTGCGCGCCGACGTGTGGGTCTTCACTCCCCAGCCGCGGCTTGGAGCCGGTGCGTGCTCCGACCCCGACAACGTCGGCGAACAGACCTGGTTCAACCTCAGCGTCGCCAACTACCACATCTTGGGCACGCCGAATGTCGACGACGTCGGCTCCCTCTTCGGTGGAGTGCTCACGGTCACGATCTCGGCCAACGCGGAGTTCGTGCCGGGCTCGGTGCTCGGTACGCCGTTCGGCGGGTCCGAGGCACCGTTCCGCGACCCCGACACGCTGGTCGTCAACGGCGACCAGTCGACCACGATGACCTGGAACCTCGGTGAGATCCCGATCAACCACGGCAGTCCGTTCCTCAACCTTCGATGGAAGGTCAGCGCAACGGCCGTCGCGACGGCCGGGCTGATGGCATCGCTCACCGGCACCGACCGCACGGGCGCCCCCGCCCGCGGGTCCGCCGTGGGCGCCACCACCCCGTACTCGGTGTCCGGCGGGTCGGGATGCACCACCTCCCGCTCGATCCAGAAGTCGCCCGACATCGGCACGATCAGCGCCGGGAGCCAGCTCACCTGGAACGCGACCTACTCCCTCTCGACCTCGTACCGCCATGCCCAGAGCGATCACGGTGACCTCGTCGACACCCTGCCGGCCGGCTTCGTGTACACCCCGGGCACCGCCACCTTCAGCGACGGCTCGACGCCGGGATCCCACAACGAGACGATCGTGGTGCTGCCCGACGGCTCGACGCAGATCACCTGGTCGAACTTCACCGTCACCGCCCCGGCCCAGTCGTCGGGTTCGATCTCGGTATCGATCCCCACCCGCACCGTCGCCGAGGCGACCCTCACGGCCACAGGACCGCTCCCCCGGGGCTTCGTGAACCGCATCGGCTTCCGATCGACCGACGCCGCGATCATCGGCGGTACCTGCGACAGCCTCGTCAACGCCATCTGCGACACCGGCTACATCAACGTCGAGAGCAACAACCAGCCGACCGTGTCCAAGCAGGTCGACCACCCGCTCGGCCCGTGGGGCGACACCGCGACGTTCACCATCGACGTGGCCATTCCGAAGAACTACGCCGTGCCGGGTCTGTTCGCCCGTGACCTCACGAACCTGGCCAACAACTCCACCCCGTACTGGCCGGCGACGGCCCCGTCGCTGACCTACGCACCCGTCTCGGCCGGCTGCGTTGCCGGGTGTACCCCCGGCGGCCCCGATGACATCACCGTCACCGCGCTCCCCAACAGAACGTCGGGTACCCGTTGGCGGTTGCGTGGAAGACCGGCGTCATCGCCAGCGACACCGAACCCCGAACACTGCGCATCGTCTACCAGGTCCAGACACCGACGATCGACGAAGTCGCCGCCATCCCAGCCTGTGCGACGTACGGCTTCGCGGCCGAGGGCTACTACACCTGCGGCAAGGCCACCTTCCGCAACACGGTCGACCTCTACAGCAGCAACTCGCCGCTCACGAGCGTCGGGGCGGGCTGGTGGAACAACTGGTGGTGGTGGGGATCCAACTACCGAGGTCAGGCCTCCGCCGACTTCGCCGCGAGCGTTCCCGACGTCCGCATCGTGAAGCAGTGCGGCCGCCCCGGCACCACCCCGACGGGCCCGACCGGCCAGAACACGCCGCTCTCGCTCGACCAGAGCGCGCGCTCGGTGTGGCCAACGTGGCCTGCTCGCTGACCGTCGTCAACGACGGCCCCGGACCGGCGTACTACATCGAGTTCGACGATCGCCCCGCCGCATCCTCGTACTACGGCTATCAGGTGACCTGGGACGTGCGGTCGAACACGACCCCGGCGCCGGCCACCGTCGACTCGGCGCCCACCAACGGCTCGAAGATCGCGTGGACACTGCCCGAACTCGCCGAGGGTGCCTCGTACACGGCATCGTTCGAGGCGAGGACCTCACTGCCCGACTACGCGTCCAATGTGCAGGTCAGCACCACCGACTACCTCGGCTCGCGGTTCTCGAACCAGGCGAAGATCACCTCCTACGATCCCGACGACTTCGGAACCGTCCACATCGCCGACAACGCCAACTGGTGGTCGACCTGGAACACCCAGAAGAAGCTCTCCACCACCTGGATGGAGCTCACAACCCCGAGGATCTACCTCGCCAAGCAGGTGAACGTGACGGGTGGCGTAGACCCCGCGACGCGGTCCGATTCCCCGACCTGCAACTCATGGCAGCGCCTCTCGGTCAGCGGCCACGAGCTCTGCTTCAACTCCAGCTCCGGCGAGCCGTTCGACGGGCAGCAGCCCCTCGAGTACCACCTCAACGTGATGCTGGCGCATCCAGAACTCTTGCGGACGGTCGACATCACCGACCGGCTCCCGCTCGGTTGGAGCTACGTCCCGGGAACGGCCCGACTGGAGCAGGCAGGGTGGGGCGCCGACGGTGAACTCGTCACCACGACGACACCGCTGTTCGACCCGACGACCACGCCGACCAGCGAAACCACCTGTCATTGGTGGAACGTCAACGGCTACGGCGACCGGCTCCAGTGGGTGTTCTCCCGCGCCGCAACCGACCAGTCCAACGCCCTGTGGGACAACGCCATGCGTTGGACCGGTGCGTCCGACGCCTACTACTCCCGATTCGATGCGACGTATCGGATCACGTTCGACGCCGCCCCGAACGCGATGTGGACCGGCTGCAAGTCGCAGTCGACACCGGGGTGGGACCCCATCGGACCGTCCGTCGAGAACCAGGCCACGATGGCGGTCACCACGACCGCCGACACGTCAGGGTCGACGTCGGCGTCCACCGTCGTCCGAAGCCTCGACCCGCCACGCTTCGTCAAGTCCCCGAAAGCGGGCTACGTGAGCGCCAACGGCGACGCCGTGTTCACGCTCGACACCGAGAACGTGCAGAAGTTCGGCATCGACGATGTCACCGTGACCGACACGATCAACGACTGGTCGGCCGCTGCGGGCGCTCCGCTGTACCAGCCGGGCTCGGCGACCGTCACCGACGAGTTCGGGGATCCGGTCGCCGCCACCGAGACCATCGTGCACCGCTCGACCGGTCCGGGCGACCCGTCGATCATCTCCTGGACCTACGACCAGCGCCCGGCGTACAACGCCGGCTCCGATCCCCGGATCACGAACTGGACTTGCCCCGCGTCCGCCGCACCGGACCGGCCCTACTGGTCCGAGTGCGCCTCCCGGGTCCGGGTCACGCTCAGCCTGCGGGTCCCCGACGAGGAAGCCGACGGCTACCGCTACACCAATGAGGCGACCGCGGTCTTCCCGGACCGGCTCTACGACCCGACCGCATCGAACTACGACATGTTCGGTTCCTTCCGGTACGGCGCCACGCTCACCGACACCGGTGCGTACACGGTGGTCAACCCGTCACCGCCGCCCGCGCCCTCGAAGTGGGGCACGAACTGGGCGACGCCGAACGACGTCGTCGACTACTACGTCGAGGCCACCGTCCCAGCCGGCACGACCTACCACGACCTGGCGTACACCGACATCCTGCCGGACGGCCTGACCGACATCCAGATCGCCGCCGTCGAGGCGTTCGACCCGACCACCGGTGCGGCCACGTCGTTCCCCACCGGTACCCACCTCGGCCCCGTGGTCGACCCGGCGACCCACACCACCACCGTCGGAGTGTTCTTCGGCGAGGTTCCGGGCGTCGATCTCACCCGGACGATTCGCATCCGCATCCGGGCCCGCGTGGCCGACCGCTACGCCGACGGCACCCGAGTGACCAAGGGTGACCAGCTCACCGACACGGCCACCGGCTACGCCAACGAGGACGACCTCATCACCACGACGCCCGCTGCGCCGATCACGTCGGCCCAGCACGTGTCGACCACCTCGTCGGCCACCACGCTGATCGACGAGCCCGCTGTCCAGATCGCCAAGTCCGCGGACCGCCCCGGCCCCTTGGCCGCCGGCGACGTCGTCAACTACACCGTGGTCGTCTCGAATTCGAGCAACGTCCCGGCATTCGACGTGCCGATCGAGGACATCCCGAACGCGGCGCTGACGAACGTGACCCTCACCGGCGACACGTCGAATGCCACCAAGGGATGGACGGTGGACGACCCCAGCCTCGGCTGGCAGCTCCCCCACGTCTACCCCTGGCAGGTGTGGTACTTGACCTACACGGCCACCATCGGGCCAGATCCGCAGACGACCGCGGCGATCGTCAACACCGTCGACGTCGGCACGTACCGGGGCCGGTCCGAGGCCAGCCCGCAGAACCGGGAGTACGACGGTCCGTCGTCCACTCACACCATCCGGTTCCTGTCGGCCGACATGAAGATCGCCAAGGTGCCGAACCCCACCGGAGCGACCCCCTGTCCCGCCGCCGACCCGGCCAGCGACGAGCAGACGACGACGGTCGGTCGTGCCACCCCGTGGTGCATCACCGTCACGAACGCCGGTGAGCTCACTGCCGGTGCCGTGACGCTGAACGATCTGCTGCCGCCGTCATGGAGCTACGTCTCCGGTTCGGCAACGGTCGACGGAGTGGCCGTCGAACCGACGGCCGGCGACGTGGTCGGACTCCAGCTCCTCCGCTGGAACCTCGGCGACATGACTGCCGGCTCCTCGATCGTCGTGCGCTACGACGCCGTGCCGACCGACGAGAGCGCCGCCACCGTTCAGAACACGGCGTGGGTCATCGCGAACCGGCCCGACGGGAGCCCGGCTCCCCTCGGGGCGCCCGGCTTCCGGGCGAGTGACTCGGCGACGGCCACCCTCGCGGCGACCGGTGTCGAGATCGCGAAGACTCCCGACCGCCAGATGCTCCCCCTCGTCCCCTTCGGTGGACGGGCGCCCTGGAGTATCACCGTCACGAACCCGGCGGCGGCCGACCTGACCAACGTGGTGGTCACCGACCACTTCCCCGTGGGCGTCACCTACGCCCCGTCCGCCACGACCACCACCTGTGCGGGAAGCGTCGAGAACGTCGGTCCCGTGACGGCCAGCGGGCAGTACGTCACGTGGACGTTCCCGCGGCTCGACGTCGGCCAGACCTGCACGATCTCGATCGAGGCCGACGTCCCCGCCGGCCTGACCGGCCTGACGACCTTCGTCAACGACGCCCAGGTCGACACCGATCAGACCCCCCTCGCCGCCGCCAACCAGGCCAAGCTCGTCGTGTACGAGCCCATCCTGCTCGGCGACCGCGTGTGGCACGACCTCGACGGTGACGGCACCCAGGACGCCGGAGAACCCGGCTTCGGCGGCGTCGACGTGACGGTCCACGGCACCGATGTCGAGGGCAACCCGATCTCGCTGATCGTGCCGACCGACGCCGACGGCACGTGGCTGGCGAACGTCCCTCCGGGCACCTATCGCATCGACATCGACACGGCCGACCTCCCGGCCAGCTGGTCGGCATCCGACCAGGCAACCGGGAGCGACCCGACGTTGGACTCGAATGTCGATGCCGGGGGCTCCATGGAACCGATCACGGTGGCATCGGGCGACCGCGACCTCGACCTCGACGCCGGCTTCTACCGGAACACGGCGTCTCTCTCAGGCCGCCGTTGGTACGACGTGAACGGCAACGGCGTCCAGGACGCCGGTGAGGCGTCCATTGCCGGTATCACCGTCACGCTCACCGGTTGCGGGCCCGGTGGCGATTGCGGCGAGCTGACCACGACGACGGACTCGAACGGCTACTACGAGTTCACCGATCTCCCCCCGGCGACCGGCACGATCACGTTCGGTCCCGAGCCGGGCACCATCGTCACGCCACGGCACGTCGGTTCCGACACCACGGTCGACTCCGATGCCGACCCCGCCACCCGGTCGCTCCCGTTCGTGGTCCGGTCCGACGAGCACGTCCAGCACCTCGACGAGGGGACCTACCAGGGCGTTTCCGTCACGGGCTTCGCCTGGTCGGATCGTGACCACAACGGTGTCAGGTCGGCCGAGGAGCCGGCGCGGCCGGGGATGACGGTGACGTTGGTCGGGACCGCCGGTGACGGCAGCCCGATCGAGCGCACGGCAGTCACCGGCGACGACGGGGCTGTGAGCTTCGTCGGCCTGCCACCGGGACGGTACGCCCTGCGCTACGGCTCCGATGCCGCCAACCGACTTACGCTCCGGGACGTCGGGACCGACGACAAGGCCGACTCCGATGCCGACCCGGCGACCGGCTCGACCGTCGAGGTCGCCGTCGCCGACGGCACCACGGTGCACGCCGGTGACGCCGGCTACTGGGCGCCCACCAACGTGGCCATCGCCAAGGACGTCCTCGACGGGCCCGACGCCGACGGCAACGTGACCTACCGCCTGCGGGTGACCAACACCGGTGACACCCCAACCCTCGGTGACATCGCCGTCATCGACGATCTCCCCGACGGTCTCGTCGGGGTCACCGTCGAGGGCGGCGGTTGGGCCTGCGACCTGACGGCCGATGCCCTCGGCTGTACGACGTCGACGCCGCTCGCCCCTGGGCAGTTCCACGACATCCGGCTCGTGGCCCGGGTCGCCGCGGGCACGACCGGGCCGGTCGTGAACCGGGCCGTGGTCCGCACCGGTGACGATGCCGACAACGCCTCCACCACCGACGACGACGACACCGCAGCGGTGGAGGTCAAACCGGCCACCGCCGAGGCCCCGTCGACGCCGGTGCCCAAGCCGTCGCCCAAGCCGGCGCCGACGCCTCCGACGGTTCCCCATGAGCGCCTGGCGTTCACCGGCGGCGACCCTCGCCGCATCGTCACCGTGGCCCTTGCCGCAGTGATCGTGGGTGTCGTGCTCCGCCGACGGTCACGAAGGAAGCGCCCGAGCGCCTCCTGACCGGCGACGGGTCGCCCGTCAGCCAAGCGACCACTCGACTGCCGCCAACGCGTGCAGTCGAGTGGTCGCGAAGTAGTCGACGGGGACATCCTCGGGCCCGACCAACAGCTCGATCTCGGTGCAGCCGGCGATGACGCCGGTTGCACCCGCGTCGACAAGTCGCTCGATCACGTCCAGGTAGGCGCGCTTCGACTCGGGGCGCACGATGCCACGCACCAGCTCCTGATAGATCACGTCATGCACCACGCTGCGGCCGGCGGCGTCGGGCACGAGGACCTCGAGGCCGGACGCCTCGAGGCGGCCACGATAGAAGTCGAGTTCCATCGTGAAGCGAGTGCCGAGCAGGGCGACCCGCTCGACTCCCGCCCGACACACGGCCGCAGCGGTGGTGTCCGCCAGATGCAGGAAGGGCACCTCGATCGCCGCCTCCACGGCCGGAGCGACCCGGTGCATCGTGTTGGTGCACAACAACACACACTCGGCACCAGCGGCGACCAGTCGAACGGCGTCGCGAGCCAACATGGCCCCGGCGGCATCCCAGTCCCCCGTTGCCTGGAGCTCTTCGACGGCAGCGAAGTCGTAGGACCGGATGATGAGATCGGCGGAGTGGCTCCCGCCGAGCCGGCGTCGGGTCTCGGTGTTGATGATCTCCTCGTAGAGGATCGACGACTCCCAACTCATGCCACCCAGCAATCCGATGGTCCGGGGTCGGGAACTCGCCACTGGCTACTCGGCGAGGAGGTCGGTGAGGAACGGATCGCCGGCCCCACGGGTGTGACCGCGGCTGATGTACCACTCGGTGCCGAACGCCCGGGCGAACGCGTCGTCGGGCATCGCCAGGAAGAAGGCCTCGTCGGCGATCTGGCTACGGTGGCAGCGCATCGACGCCCGCTTCGAGTCGGTGAAGCCGGTGACGTCGACGGCGTGGGTGATGCGGGCCTCGTCGACACCGAAGTTCTGGGCGTCCTCGCCCTCGAGGTCGGGCATCTCGGCGCGCTGCTCCTCGGTCAGGTACTCGCTCGACTCCCGCATGCTCCGGATGATGTCGTCGCGGTTCATGGTCGCCTCGAACACACCGGGGGTACCAGCGAGCTCGGCGGCGCGGGCACCGACCCGGTGCACCTGGATGTGGTCGGGGTGCCCGTAGCCGCCGTTGTCGTCGTAGATCGTGAGCACGTCCGCCGCTTCCTCGCGGAGGATGGCCGCCAGTCGCCCTGCCGCGGCCTCGACATTGGCGCGCCAGAAGCAGTACGGGCCGTCGTTGCCGGGGGTGTCGATCATCCCGGAGTCGACGTAGCCGAGGAACTCGACGCGGTCGGCTCCGAGCACGTCGGCCGACGTAGGTCTCGGCGATCCGGCGGAGGCCGAGCTGCTCGCCCTCGTCGAGGAACCCGTCGGGCACCTCGCCGAGTTCGCCGCGGGTCGCGAGCACCAACACGACCCGATGCCCGTCCGCTGCCACCTTGGCCATGGTGCCGCCCGTCTGGATGCACTCGTCGTCGGGATGGGCGTGGAAGAAGACAAACGTCGCCATCAGGCGACCGTACCCGACTCCCGCAGCGCAGCGATCCCGGCATCGTCCAGGCCGAGCCACTCCGACAGCACCTCGTCGGTGTGCTGGCCGGCGTGGGCCGGGGGCCGCTGCACCCCGCCCGGCGTCGCCGAGAAGCGCGGCGCCGGTGCCGGCTGCGTCACGCCGTTGAGCTCGATGAACGTCCCACGTTGCACGTTGTGGGGGTGGCGAGTCGCTTCGTCCATCGAGAGCACCGGAGCGAAGCACACGTCGGTGCCCTCCATGATGGCGCTCCACTCGTCGCGGGTCTTCGTGGCGAAGATCTCCGCCAGCTTCTCCTTCAACGTGCCCCACTGCGTCTTGTCCATCTGCGACGGCAGCTCCTCGCCCTCGAGGCCCGTGTAGCGGAGCAGTTCGGCGTAGAACTGGGGCTCGATCGACCCGATCGACACCCAGCGACCGTCGGCACACCGGTAGGTGTCGTAGAAGTGGGCTCCCGTGTCGAGGAGGTTGGTTCCCGGCGCGTCGGAGTCCCAGATCCCCATGCCCTTGAACGCCCAGATCATCGACATGAGCGTCGCCGAACCGTCGACCATCGCGGCGTCGACGACCTGTCCGGTACCGCCGAGCTTGGCCGAGAGGATCGCGCACACCATGCCGTAGGCGAGGAACATGCCACCACCGCCGAAGTCGCCCACGAGGTTGATGGGCGGGGTCGGCTGGCCGCCCGCCCGGCTGAGCGTGTCGAGCACGCCGGCGAGCGCGATGTAGTTGATGTCGTGGCCGGCAGTCAGCGCGTACGGGCCGTCCTGGCCCCACCCGGTCATCCGCCCGAACGCGAGCTTCGGGTTACGTGCCAGCGCGACGTCGGGGCCGAACCCGAGGCGTTCGGCGACGCCCGGACGGAAGCCTTCGATGAGCCCATCGGCCCGCTCGACCAGCTGCAGGAGCGTCTCGACGCCCTCGGGCGACTTGAGGTCGAGCCCGATCGAACGCCGCCCACGGTTGAGCGTGTCGCCGGGCGGCAGGGCCGGATCGCCGCCGCGAACCTGCGCCGACCGGTCGACGCGGATCACGTCGGCGCCCATGTCGGCCAACATCATCGCCGCGAACGGGCCCGGGCCGATGCCGGCCACCTCGACGATCTTCAACCCTGACAGCGGTCCCATGGCGATCCTGTTCCCCGGCCGCGGCCGGTCCTTCGTAGACGGATGGTGTGCGGCGGGCTCAGCCCGCGGTTTCGACGGCGGCGACGTGAGCGACGACGGCGTCGACGTACTGACTCCAGAACACCGGCGCCAGATCATGGCCCATGCCGTCGACCTCGAGGAACGTCGCCCCGGGGACGAGCTCGGCGGTGCGGCGCCCGCCCGAGATGTCGATCAGGGGGTCGCGGTTGCCGTGGATCACCAGCGTGGGCACGGTGAGCACCGCCAGCGCCTCGGCGCGGGGCGTCGCCAGCAGGACGGCTCCGACCTGCCGAGCGCCGGCAGCGGGGTCGTACGAGCGGTCGTAGTTGGACTCGGCCCGGATGCGGAGCGCCTCGGGATCGGTGACGGCGGCGTTGTTCTGCAGCACCTCGTACAGCCGGGCGGCCTTGGCGACGGCCTCGTCGCGGCCCGACGACGGCTGCGTCGACTCGATGATCTCAGCGAGGGCCGCCGGATCGGGTTGGCCCACACCCGGCTCGCCGGTCGTCGACTGGACCGAGATGAGGCTGCGCACCCGCTCGGGATGGGCGATCGCCATCGTCTGGGCGATCATGCCGCCGAGCGAGCTCCCCCAGACGTGCGCCTGCTCGACGCCGAGGTGGTCGAGGAGTCCGAGGACGTCGGCGGCCATGTCGTCGAGCGTGTACGACGTGCCGTCGGGCAGGTGGGTCGACAGACCGGCGTCGCGATTGTCGAACCGGACGACTCGCATGCCCCGATCGACGAAGGCGAGGCAGAACTCGTCGGGATAGTTGAGGAGTTGACCGCCGAGGCCCGCCATGAGGATCAGCGTCGGGTCTCCGGGAAGTCCGAAGTCGTCGTAGTAGATCTCGATCCCGTTGACGGCAGCGGTGGGCATGGGGACGCATCGTACTGACCCGCGCCCGGCGATGAGGTGTCCCTCGTTCACGATGCGTTACGTTCTTTCGATGCGTTTGAAACTCGCCCTTGCCGTCACTGGCCTCGCTCTCGCCATCACCGCCTGCTTCCCCGACCAGGGCGGGTCACCCACCCCGACGACCGTTTCGACCACAGCAGCCCCCACCACGACCACGAGCACCACGACGACCACGGCGCCGCTCCCGACGCTCACCTACACCGGCACCGCCGACAAGACGGCCGGCTGCTACTCCGGGCTGCTCGGCGACGACACCTTCGAGCAGTCGCTCGGCACCGATGGCTGGTGGCACTTCGGGTTCCAGGGCTGCACGTTGTTCTCCACCGAGACCGTGGCGCTGATCGACCCCGCCGGCGGGCCCACGGGCGATGCGTTCCAGGCGCCGACGGGCTACCAGTGCCGCTTCGAGATCGTCGGCACGAGCGACGCCACGGGGTACGTCACCAACCAGATCGGCAACGTCGCCGACACCGGCGGCCTCATCTTCCTCGAGTCGTCCAGCTCGTGGTCGAGCCCGACCACCTGGAAGATCACCTGCATCCAGGCGTAGCCGTCCGTGGCGGTACTGTCGGCCGCATGGCCGACATCGTCTTCGGGGTGCACACCGGGCCGTCCAACACGACGACCGACGAGCTGATCTCGCTCTGGCAGCGCATCGAGGACGGCCCGTTCGACTGGATCAGCATCTGGGACCACTTCTACGGGGCCGACGGCACCTCGCCGGACAACCTCGAAGCGGTCGTGATGCACACGGCGCTCGCCATGACCACCACGCGGGTGACGTGCGGGTCGCTCGTGTACTGCGCCGGCTACCGTCACCCGGCCGTGCTCGCCAACGCCATGGCGACCATCGACCACCTGTCGGGCGGCCGCTGCGCGTTCGGCATCGGGGCCGGATGGGCGACCTTCGAGTACGCCGCATACGGCATCCCCTACGACCGGGCGGGCGTCAGGCTCGACGTGATGGAGGAGTCCCTGCGCTGCGTCCAGGGCCTGCTCCACCACGGCGTCGACGGCCGGTTCGACTTCGCTGGACAGCACTTCACGATGACCGATGCCGCGTGCGTCCCGGCCCCGGTCCAACCGCACCTGCCCCTGTGGGTCGGTGGCGCCGGCGAACGGCGCACGCTTCCGATCGCGGCGAAGTACGCCGACGGCTGGAACGTGCCCTTCATCTCACCCGACCAGTTCGCCCGCAAGAACGCCCTCCTCGACGAGCTGTGCGAACGCGAGGGACGGGACCCGTCGTCGGTCGCCCGGGCCGTGAACGTCGGATATGCCGTCGATGCCGCGTCGATCGCGTCGCAGTTCGGTCCCCTCGCCGAGGCGCTGGCACCTGGCGTTCTCACCGGTTCGACCGACGAGATCGCCGAGGGAGTCGGCCGCTTCATCGACGCCGGAGCGACGCAGATCAACCTCGCGCTGCGGGCGCCGTTCTCCCTCGAGGCGATCGACGCGCTGGCCAACTACATCGAGTCCCGATAGCGCCGGCGTCAGCGCAGCTTGCGGCGCATCTCGACCTCGGCGACGCCGGGTCGACCCGGCACCACGTCGGCCGCACCCGTCGCGACGAATCCGCACCGCTCGTACAGGACGATCGCCGCTGCGTTGCCGACGACGACCCAGAGGTCCACCGCCGACAGACCCCGGTCGTCAGCCCACGCGACCGCCGCCTCGACGAGCCGCCGCGCCGAGGCCGGATCGACGCGCCGCCGGGCGGACCCACATCCCCCACATCATCGCCGCACCCCCGTCCTCGACCTCGCCGATACCGACCATCCCTGCCGGGTCGGGGGCATCGTCGACGACGATCGCCCCGGGCCGTCCCTGATAGTCGGTGAGCCGGCCCGCGAACGTGGCGTCGTCGAACGCGGCCTCGCGTTCATGGGTCGAGCAGAAGGCCATCGGATCGGTGCGGAGCGCCTCCAACCGGATGCTCCGGTACGTGGTCACGTCGTCGGGGCCGAGCACGCGCGTCGTCATGGACGGGACCGTAGCGAGGTACGCCGACGCGGTTCGGCGAATATCCGTCCCTGCACCCCGGGTAGCCTCGATCCGGTGGACATCAGGGCGTGGGCACCGGGGCGGGTCAACCTGATCGGCGAGCACACCGACTATTCCGGCGGCCTGGTGTTCCCGATGGCCATCCAGCTCGGCACGACCGTCGAGGGCGACCTCCTCGACGGGGAGATCCGCCTGCGGTCCGACGACCAGCCCGACCCGGTGCACCTCACGCTGCCGGTCGTCGACCCCGCCGCGGTGACACCCCGCTGGGGACGGTACGTGGCGGGCGTGGCGTCCGAACTGGCCGTCGAGACCGGGCTCGACGGTCGAGTGGCCTCGAACCTCCCAGCGGGTGCCGGGCTCTCGTCGTCCGCCGCGCTCGAGGTGGCCGTGGCCCTCGCGCTCGGAGCCGCCGACGAGTACTCCCCCGACGCGATCGCGGCGGTCGCTCAGCGAGCCGAGTTCGCCGCCACGGGCGTGCCGTGCGGGATCATGGACCAGTTGGCGTCGGCGTGGGGCGTCGCCGGTCACGCCCTCCGGATCGACTGCACGACGTTCGAGGTCACCGCCGTGCCGGTCGGCGACGACGTCGCCGTGGTGGTGATCCACTCGGGGCAGGAGCGTCAGCTCGCCGATTCGGCCTACGCCGAGCGTCGGGCCCAGTGCGAGGCCGCCGCAGCGATCGTCGGACCGCTGCGGCAGGCGACCCTCGAATCCCTCGACGCGATCGAAGACTCCGTCGTGGCCCGGCGGGCCCGACACGTGATCTCCGAGAACGGACGCGTCGACGAGTTCGCGGCAGCGCTCGCCGCCGGCGACCACGCCGCCGCCGGCGCGACGATGTCCGCCAGCCACGCCAGCCTGCGCGACGACTTCGACGTCTCGACGCCGGTGCTCGACGAACTCGTCGAGCACCTGCGGGGCGTGGACGGGGTCCACGGCGCCCGACTCACAGGAGCGGGGTTCGGCGGCTGCGTCGTCGCGCTGTGCCGCCCCGGCGTCGACCCCACGCCGCCCTCGTTGCGAGGTTGGGTCGTGCGGCCGTCCGGCGGAGCGCACCTGCGCTGATCACGCCGGTGCGCCCGAGCGCCCGAGGGCCACGCCAGCCCTCAGACCTCAGCCGTGGAGGGTCATCGTCCAGTACTCCGGGTCGGCGACGATGTCGTCCTCGTCGAATCGGAGTGGCCGAAGGCGTTTCGCCGAGAACTCCCTCATCTGGTCGGCGTGGTGCTCCGAGGCAGCGTCGCCCGACTGTCCGTAGGTGAGGAGGCCGCGGCCGACCGGTCCGTCGTCGTCGAACCCGACGACCATGAGCGTCGACGCTCCGTAGGTGATCGGGTAGCCGCCGACCCGCAGGCCGGTGACCTCCGTGCGCCCGGGGATCGGGTCGCCGGCCGGCACCTCGGGCTCGAGGTCGCTCCGCTGGAAGGCACCGTACGGAGCGACGACGTTGATGATTCCCTCGACCTCGTTGGCCCCGTGGAGTGCGATGCGTTCGCCACTGCGGTCGACGTACTGCACGTCGCCGAGCACCGCGTCGCGTACGCGACCCCGGCGCGGTCGAGGGCCACGAGCGCGTCCACCATCCGGGTGACGATCGGGTCGGTGCCCGACTCGGGGGCCGGGGCGAGGCCACTCGGCGTGAGCGTCGCTCGTTCGGGGTCGAACGGCTCGGCGTAGAGGGGACCCGCCTTGCGGAGGTCGTCGTTGGAGAAGCCGCCGAGGAACTCCCGCCACACGACCGCACCCACCGACGTCAGGTCGAAGGCCCGGTCCCACCCTGCGAGCAGGTCCGCGATCGCGCCCAGGTCGAACGCCGAGCTTCCACGCTCGACGACACCGGCGGAACGACAGCGGTCGACCACCCCGTCGAGCAGCTGTTCGGCGAGCAGCGACCGGTTGTCGAGCAGGGCACGCTCGAGATCGTCGTGGGTCCAGCGGCCCTCGGGACCACTGGGCCCGGTCGGAGCAGCACCGGACAGCACCGTGGCGTTCATCCGGGTCCGGGGTGACAACGGGCGCCCGTACAGCCCCGCCAGCACCGGGCCCCGGTCGACGCGGAGCTCGGGATGCGCCACCCAGTAGGGGTCGTTGGAGTTGAACGCGACGGTGTCGGTGGTCAGTTCCGGAAGGCGGTCGGGGGGAACGGCGCCGGGCTGGCGGGCTCCGTCGTCGATCCACTCGGTCGCCGGGTCGGACCCGTTCAGCAGCGCAACCCGCTGACTGAAGAACAACGCCGTGAGCGGGTCCTCGTCGACTGCACGGTCGAACGCGTGGGAGACCTCGTCGCTGAGGTTGGGGGTCGGCGACGCATCGCAGTACCAGACGTCACCGTGGCGATCGGCGGCGATCACGTTCACCCACGGCAGGCCCTGGTGTTCGTGGACGGCGGCACGCAGGTCGCCGACGCTCGTGGCTCGGTCCATCGCCAGGTACTGGCCCAGGAATCGGTCGTTGCCGTCGTTGACGTCACGCAGCGGCGAACCCGGCGGTCTCGGACCAGCCGAGCAGCGGAATGTCCACCATCGGGCCGTGGTGGGTCGACCACAGGGTCCGGTGGACCGAGCCGATCGTGTCGTCGTCCCCGAGCACGGCGACGCTGACGTTTCGCGACGTCATCGACCGGACCTCGTCGCCGTAGCGGTACGAGGTGGGATCACCGGGGACGAGGTCGAGTTGGTAGACGACGAAGCGGTGGCCGGCGCTGAAGGTGTGCGTCCAGGCGACGTCGCGGTTGAAGCCGATGTGCACGGCGGGCGCGCCCACGAGGGAGACGCCGTAGACGTCGAGCTCTCCGGGCACGGTCAGGTGGCACTCCCAGAAGCGGCCGTCGCCGTACCAGGGGAAGTGGGGGTTGGCCACGACGATGCCGCGACCGTTGTCGGTCACGGCTCGGCCCAGCGCCCATCCGTTGCTGCCGGGGCGGTCGTCGGGTACGAGCGGGTCGGTCGGGGTCGACGTCGGATCGTCGGTCGCCCCCGGGGCGCGGGCCGAGCCCAGGAACTGGGCGAGGTTGCGGCCGGACGCCATGAGTGCAGCGTCGGCGAACAACCCGAACAGGTCGAGCGTCGAGACAGGTCGCACCCACTCGGCGTCGCGGCACCACTCCGGAAGGGCGGCGGTCCCGTGCTCCTCGAGCCAGCGGTTGATGCCGGCGCCGTAGGCCTCGACCACCGCAACGACCTCGGGAGGTTGGGTGGCGGCCATGCGCTCCGCCCACGAGGCGACGTCGAGGGCGAGATAGCCGAGGTCGGAGTTCAGGTGGCGGTCACCCTCGCCCCGTCCGAAGAATCGGGCCCGCTCGCTGCGCACCTTGAGGACCTGGTCGGCGATCGTGGGCAGGTGGTCCGCCGCGCACACGTACCCCTGCCCGAAGACGACGTCGGGGATGCTCGCTCCCCGGATGTGGGCGACACCGTGGGTGGTGCGGCGGATCTCGGCGGTGTAGCGGTGCGTTCCAACGGCGGTCATGCCGAGAACGTAGTTCTCCGTCGCGACCTTACCGAGCGAACGTGGCCGATGCCGGATCCGATCGGAACGGTCGAACCCGCGGTGACGGCAAGTTCAGGCTCCGAGAAGGTGAGCTTTCTGGGCCTCGAACTGCTCGGTGGTGATCACGCCGCGCTGGTGGAGGTCGGCGAGCTTCTCGAGCTGCTCGGCGACCGTGATGACCTGGGTGGGCTGGGCCGTCGCCTGCGGCTGGCCGACGGCTGCTGCCGCGGCCTGACGGGCTTCGCTCCCGATGCGGTCGTACTTGCGGTTCTCGTTCTCCTCCATCTGCCGGTAGATGGTGTTCTGCACCTCCACCGGGTTGGTGATGTCGGAGAAGTTCTGACGGGACTGCTCACCGGCGGACTCGATGCCGAGGTCGCCGGCGTGGAGGATGCGCTCGAACAGGTTCTGGGAGAAGAACACCGTGTTGATGCGGTCGAGCGGGATTTCGATACCGGTCTTGTGGAGGACGCCGGAACGGTAGATGCAGCGTTCGGTCGTGACGACGAAGTTGGTCGCTCGCCACCCGATGAGACGGACGACGAAGGCGCCGAGCGCGATCACCACCAACGGGGCCGCGACGTACTGGATCGGCTTTTCGAGGTTCGAATCGGCGTCGAAGTTGTAGGTCAACGCGAAGCTGCGGGCTGGCTAGCACCAGGAGGAAGGCCCGCGGCGCGAGGTACCACCAATGGGGGTAACGGTCGAGGACGATCGACTCGTCGTTGTACAGGTGCTTCTTGGGGAATGCCACGTCGTCAAGGCTAGCGACGCATCCGCCGCGAAGCTCTGATGCGCCCGGTTGGCGCTGCGCTCGCTGTCAGTGGGCCCGGTTAGGGTCCTCGGCGTGGAGGCCCTGTTCAGCGACAACACCACCGCAACCACCGATCGTGCCGGCAACGAGCTCGACGCGGCCGGTCGCGCCCGCCGCCAACGCCTGCTCTCGGGCCTCAACACGGCACAGGCCGCAGCCGTCACGTCCGACGCGGTGCTGGCGCTGCGCATCATCGCCGGCGCCGGGTCCGGCAAGACGAGGGTCCTCACCCGCCGCATCGCCCGCCGGGTGGCGGAGGGCGAGGTCGATCCCGCGGCGAGTGCTCGCCGTCACGTTCACCCGCAAGGCTGCCGCCGAGCTGCGCCAGCGCATCGACCATCTCGGCCTGCGCGGCGGCATCAACGCCGGCACGTTCCACGCCATCGCCTACACCCAGCTCCGGCAACGGTGGGAAGAGCGGCATCGACCCGCCAGAGCTG
>JBAOIR010000082.1:0-10656 GCA_037045585.1 Microthrixaceae bacterium | reverse complement strand
TCGGCCGGATCGGAGGTCTCCTTGCGGGGTGCGGGCGTCGTGTTGTTGGACGGGAGGAACGACAGGTACTTCTTGACGGCATCGAGGCAGGCGACGTCGTCGTCGACGGCGAGATCGGCGACGCCGGACACCTTGGTGTGCACGTCGGAGCCGCCCATCTCCTCCTCGGTGACGTCCTCACCGGTCGCCGCCTTGACGAGGTGCCGACCGGCCAACGCCATCGAGCTGATGCCCTTCACCATGACGATGAAGTCGGTGAGGGCCGGGATGTACGCGGTGCCGGCGGCGCAGTGCCCCATGAGGGCCGCGACCTGAGGGACGACCCCCGACAACGTGACCTGCTCACGGAAGAGGGCGCCGGCGCCGGCGAAGGTGGATCCGGTGCCGCTCCCGACGCGGGCGCCGGCGGAGTCGAGGAGCCACACGACCGGGATGCGCTGACGCAGCACCAGCTCGCGCAGACGCGTCACCTTCTGCTCGTTCACCTCGCCCATCGACCCGGCCATGATCGTGAAGTCGTAGGCGACGACCGCCACGGGTCGACCGTCGACGTTGCCGATGCCGGTGATGCAGCCATCGGCAGCGAACGAGCCCTTCGAGGCCAGGCCAGGATCCATGTGGTCGGCCAACATCCCGTACTCGACGAAGGTGCCGGGGTCGAGGAACAGGTCGAGCCGCTCTCGCACCGGCAGCTTGCCGAGGCTGCGCTGCCGCTCCACACGCTCGGGTCCGCCCATTGCGAGGGCCGTCTCCTTGCGCTGGGCCAGGTCGGCGACCAGCGGCCCCCAGTTGTATCGCTCGTCCACCTCGGTCATGGCGCAGAAACCTAGTGCTCAGCGGCCGGTCCAGACGGGGTCGCGCTTCTCGAGGAAGGCGGTGATGCCCTCCGCCGCATCCTCGAGCGACGTGTTCAGCGTGAGGAGCGGATGCAGCTGGGCCAACGAGTCCGCGGCGTTTCGCCCCCACACCGAATAGAAGGAGTCGCGGCCCATCTTCATGACCGACGGGGACTTCGATGCGAGCAGCGCTGCCGTCTCGGCCACGGCTCCGTCGAGGTCGGCCGCCGACACCACGCGGGTGAGCAGGCCGAGCGCGTCGGCCTCGGCAGCATCGATGCGACGGCCCGTCATCATGAGCTCCAACGCCTTCTTGGGCGGCATCGACCGCGTGAGCGGCACCGTGATCATGTAGGGCCAGAGCCCGACGTTGATCTCGGGGGTGGCGAACGTGGCGTCGTCCGACGCGATCACGAGGTCACACGCCAGCGCCAGCCCGAAGCCGCCGGCGAGGCAGAACCCACGCACCTTCGCGATCGTCGGTTTGCCGAGTCCGTAGAGGTCGAGGAACAGGCGGGCGAGCTCGCCTCGGGCATCGTGTACCTCGGCGTAGGACGCGTTGTCGGCCATGCCGCCGAGATCGGCGCCGGCACAGAATGCCTTCTCCCCCGCGCCGGTGATCACGACGGCCCGGACCGCAGCGTCGTCCTTCGCAGCGGCGACCGCTGCCCGGAGTCCGGTGATCACATCCCACGACGACGCGTTGCGCCGCTCGGGGCGGTTGATCGTCAACGTGAGCACACCGTCGGCGCTCGAGGCCAGGAGTTCGTCAGACATGAGCCGCACGATAGTCACAGCGGGCCGGGCCGCCGCCGGTGCACGGCCTATGCTCATCGGGCATGGCTGCCCTGCTCACGCTGCTCGCGATCGTCGCCGGCGGAGTCGTGGGGCTCACCAACGGCGGCCGGATCGACCGGATCCTCGAGTACCGCCCTCAGCTCTGGCAGGCGCTGGCCGGAGGGTTGTTCCTCCAGCTCGTGATCCGTGTCGCCGGACTCGACGGCAGCCTCGCCGTCGTGCTCGAGATCATCAGCGCCCTCGCGCTGCTCGCGTTCGCCGTCTCGAACGTGCGCCTCGGCGGCATGGTCCTCGTCGTCGCGGGCCTGTCCCTCAACCTCATCCCGACCGTCATCAACTGGGGGATGCCCACCAGCCGCGACGCCCTGGTCACGGCGGACATCATTTCGGCCTCCGACCGGGGCACCGTGAAGCTCGAAGGGGCGCGACACGTCGCCACCGACGACGACACCCTGACCTGGCTCGGCGAGACGATCGCGCTCCCCACCGGCCAGGTCATCTCGTTCGGCGACACCCTCCTGCAGTTCGGTTACCTCTTCGTCACGGCGTCACTGCTCCGCGGTCGTGTCCTCCGCCAGGACGGCGGTGGCGACTACCGCCGCCGCATCGCGCCGCTGGGCCAGGGGCCGGCGCGCCGTCACGGTCCCGGTCTCCATCCCTCCCGCCTCGATCCCCGCGCCATGGCAGCGGCGCGCCGAGCGCGGGGCGGCACGGGCGAAGGACCGGAGGAGGCGTTCGATGAGGACGAATGACAAGCTGGGCGACGTGACCGCCTCCGATGATCCCGTCCTGATACGTCGAGCCCAGGTCGCCCGGTGGAGCGCGATGGCCAAACGGGCGGGGTACCTGACGATCCTCGTGGCGATGATCGTGTTCGTCATCGGATTCGCCACCGAGTTCGGTCCGGCCGTCACCGGCATCATCGTGGGGTGCCTCGTCGCGTCCGCTGTGCTCCTGATCCCCGCACTCATCTTCGGGTACGGGGTCAAGGCCGCCGAGCGCGAAGACGCCGGCGAGCCGTTCCGCTACTAGTACACCGGCATCGACACCGGCTGCCCCAGCCACTGCGCCTCGAACGTCGCGGCGGGGAGCGGGCGCGAGTACAGGTAGCCCTGCACCGACCGGCAACCCAGACGACGGAGCTCGTCGGCCTGCGCCTGCTCCTCGACCCCCTCGGCGATCACGCCGAGACCGAGCGCAGCGGCCAGCTGGATGGTGGCCTCGACGATGGCGTGATCGTCGGGGTTCTCGCAGAGGCCGGCGACGAAGCTCTGGTCGATCTTGAGCGCCTCCACCGGGAACTGCTTGAGGTACGCAAGTGATGACCACCCCGTGCCGAAGTCGTCCACCGACAGGTGGACGCCCAGCTTCCGCAGCGCCTGCATGGTGCAGAGACTCCCCTCGACGTCGCGCATCATCGCCGTCTCGGTGATCTCGAGCCACAGGCGCGACGGGGCGAGCGACCGATGCTCCAGCTCGGATCGCACCGTGTCGACGAGCCGTTGGTCGCCGAAGCGCCTCGCCGACACGTTGACGCTGATTCGGAACTCCGGCGCCAGCTGCCCGGCGGCATCCCAACGCTCGAGATGGTGCACCGCTCGCCGCATCGCGAGCGTGTCGATCTGCCCGATCAGGCCAACGGCCTCCGCGGCGTCGACGAAGTGGCCGGGAGCGAGCATTCCCCGCGTCGGGTGGTTCCACCGCACCAGCGCCTCGGCCCCGATGAGTCGGCCGCTCTCGAGGTCGACGACCGGTTGGAAGAACACGTCGAACTCGTCGTGCTCGATCGCGAACCGCAACTCGCGCTCGAGGGTCAGTTCCGCGTTGCGTTCGTCGCGCATCGCCCCGTCGAAGCGGACGAGCTGACCGCCGCCCGACTCCTTGGCGCGGTACATCGCGAGGTCGGCGTTCGCCACCACGTCGTCGGCGGTCTCCCCGGGGATGTGGCGCGCGCACCCGACGCTCGCAGTGACCCGGATCTCGCGGAACCCGACCTGGGCGACGAAGCTCAGCGTCTCGGCGACCCGAGCCGCCAGGTCGTCGACGATGTCACCGTCGGGTGAACGGGCGATCACGAGGAACTCGTCGCCGCTCAGACGCGCCACCAGATCGTCGACGCGGACGACCTCCGACAGCCGCGACACGACCAGACGAAGGATCTCGTCGCCGGTGGTGTGCCCGTAGGCATCGTTGATCGACTTGAAGCGGTCGAGGTCGACGAAGATCACGGTCGTGCCGGCCTCGGTCGCTGCCCACTCCTCGAGACGCCCGATCGCCTGCTTGCGGTTGGCGACGCCGGTCAGCTGGTCGTGGTGCGAGTCGAACACGGCGCGTTCGAGGGACCGCTGGATCACCTCGATCGCGCTCGCGTCGTTGAAGGCGAGCGACCCGTGCTCTGCCAGCGACTGGAGAAGGTGCTGCTCCTCCTCGTCGAACCTCCGGCGGGGCTCCCACGACATGGCGACCAGCGTCCCCACCGCGACCCCGTTGCGGCGGACCGGGGTCGCCATCGCCGTCGTGACACCGATCGCAGACCAGCGATCATGGGAGTCGGGCGACGTCGGGTAGTCGTCGGCGACCAGGAAACGGTTCTCGGCGATCGACCGCCCGGCGATCCCCTCGCCGATCGGGACCCGCTCATTGGTGCGCTGCAAGATCCCGTCCTCGCCGACCACGGCGACGAGCGCGGCGGTGTCGCCGGACGACTCGACGAGTCGCAGGCCGATGATGGTGGACGGCAACAGCTCGGCCGCCGACGCCGTGATCGAGTCGAGCACCGTCATGATCGGCGCCCGCTCGGAGATCGATCGTTGGATCCGGAACAGGTGGTCGAGGACCCGCTGCCGTTGCGAGAGGCTCTCGACCAGTCGGGCATTCGAGCGCGACTGCGCGGCGATCTCGTCGTGCAGCTGCCGCTCCACGGCGCGGGCCTCGTGCAGCTCGAGCGCAACGCCCAGGGTGCGCGCCATCGACCGGAGGAGCGTCACCTCGACGGCGCTCGAGCGCGTCACTGAGACGGCCGACGGCCAACCGGTCGTCGGTGCCGGAGCGGGGAATCGGTACGACCGTGACGTGGATCGATCCATGCCCTCCGTCCTCCACGACACTGGACCCCGGTGGTGCGGCGAGCAGCGCCGACCGCAGGTCGTCGTCGTTGAGCCCGAGGGCCTGTCGCACCGAGCCGTCGAGTACGACCAGCGCGAACTCGGCATCGAACGACTCGGCGACGCGGTCGAGGGCCAGCGAGATGCGGCGGACGTCGTCCTCGCCGTCGAAGACCGAGGTGAACTCGGCGAGTTGCTGCGCCATCCACGCAGCGGCGACGCTCATCCGAACGCCAGCAGCACAACGGTCAGGTTGTGGAAGCCGGTGCTCCCACTCGTACGTGCGATCTCGCCGTACGTGTAGAGCCCGGCCACCGGGCAGCCCGCCCGCCCCACCAGCCGGTCGACCTCCGCGACGAGCCCGTCCTCGCCGAGCACGGTGCGGCGGGCGGCGCAATCGAACGCCACGACGACGAGCGGCGTCCGGTCGCCGAGCGCGTCGAGGCAGTCGTCGGCCGCCACGTCGACGGCGCCGAGCGCCGAGTCGAGGTCGCCGTGCATCAACCAGACCAGGCCCCCCGGCGGAACGGTCGCGCCCATGGTGAGGGTGCGGGCCATCTCGTCGGCGCCGACCACCGCCCGGGGCTCGACCCGTGTGCGACGAGCGACGCCGAGCGGGCGAGCCAGAGCGAAGTCGGCGAACCCCTCGGGGATGTCGAAGAGGTCGGCGGGAGCGTCGTGGTGGCGCAGGTAGGCGTCGAGTGCCGGCCGCTCGCCGAGGGTGGTGACGACGTTGCGTCCGCTCGCTGTGACGACCTCGGGCTCGCCGTCGGGATCGAAGCCGTGTCCGACGCCGATGCCGATCGGCCCCGTCGAGGTGATCGCCGCAACGACGACCACCCCGCTCATCGCGACGATGCCGTTCTCGTCCTGGCGGAACAGTGTCGGATCGAACTGCAGGTGGGCGCCACACGCTCCCCCGCCGACGAGCGGGATGGCGGCTCCGACGGTGTCGTAAGCACCGCGGATCACGTCGTCCTGGTCGATGCCGCTGCCGTCGGAGAGCACCACCATCACGGTCGAGGCGAGCGGGTCGAGCGCATCGGCGCAGCAGGCAGCGGTCGCTGCCGCAGTCCGGGCGTCCCCGTCGACGATGGGAGCGATCGCCGTGCGGCACCGGACGCCGGCCCCGCCGAGCGCCAGGAGCACCACCGAGTCCTGCGCCGGCCCCGAGTGCGAGAGTTCGCCCCGCGAGGTGCACCCGATGAGGGAGACGCCCGGCGCCAGATCGGCGATCGCCGCCGCCGCAGCGGCGGGGTCGAGCGAGGTCGACACGTACATCATCACGAGCTCGGGGCGCTCGGGAAGGTCCAACGAGCCGTAGGCCATCGCCACTGCGGTCCGTGCGTCGGCGTGACCGGCGTGACCGACGCGTGCCCACCGCTCGGCCGGCGCGGACGCGGACGCGGGCGCGGACGCTGCGGTCGTCCCCAACGGCGTCATGATGGTCATCACTCCGGATATCGGCTGATCCGCCTCGATTCTGAACTAGCCGAACGGGTCGATCGTCGCGATCGTCCACCCACCTGCGGCCGGTACGAGCCCCACGTCGACCCCACCCTGGCCGTTGCCGAAGAAGCAACTGGCGGCGTCGAAGTCACCCTCGTCGCATCCGCGGTTCTTGGCGTCCGGCAGGGGCGAGGCCGCAAAGAGCTCGTCGAGTTCTGCCGACGGCGCGAGATTCAGCGCGCCGGCGCCGGCACGATCGCCCGAGATCCACGCCGAGAACAAGGCGGTGCCGGCCGCTGCTGGCGAGGGGAACGTCGCCAGGATCGGCGCTGCCGTGGTCGGCGGGACGGTCGGAGCGCCCGTGGTCGGCTCGACCACCGACGTCGAGGGATCGCTCGGTTGAGGGGCAGTGGTGGCTGTCGCGGCGTCGTCCGCGTCGGAATCCGACGTGCACGAGGTCGACACGAGTGCGAGGGCGACCAACGCCGGCACGATGAACGCGGGCGCAGCGAACGCCGTGGCCACCGGCCGCGGGGGTCGTGGTCGGGAACGGGGATGCATCACGGCAACGGTACCGACGAGTCCGCCCCGCCCCACCCTGACGGCAGGTCGGTCCTGCGGGGCCTCGCAGCACCTCTGGTAACTTCGAGGTCTCTATGCGCCTTCCAGCCGCCGAACGCCGCGAGCAGCTCCTGACCGTCGCCGTCGACGTGTTCGCGAGCAACGGGTTCCACAAGACCTCGATGAACGACGTGGCCGAGGCGGCCGGGGTCACCAAGCCCGTGCTCTACCAGCACTTCGCGTCCAAGCGAGCGCTCTACCTCGAGCTCCTGGCGGAGATCGGTGCCGAGCTGCGCGACACCATCGCCAAGGCAACCGCCGACGCCTCCGGGCCGCGCCAGCAGATCGACCTGGGCTTCACCGCCTACTTCGGGTTCATCGCCGACAACGTCAACGCGTTCCGGGTGCTCTTCGGCGACAGCACTCGCCGCGACGAGGAGTTCGCCGACGAGGCCCGCCGCGTCGAGGCGTCCATCGCCGAACTCGCGGCGGAGCTCATCAATGTCGAGGGGCTCTCCTGGGAGCGCCGGCTGCTGCTCGGCAACGGCATCGTCGGGCTCGCCGAGGGCGCCTGCCGCTACTGGGTCACCAACGACGTCGAGGTCGATGCCGCCACGCTGGCTGCACAGGTCAGCCAGTTGGCCTGGGCCGGTCTCCGCGGGGTCGGCTGACGGCGACGCTCAGTCGTCCTTCAACGCCACGGCGTTGGGGGTGACGTTCATCTTCGGAACGTAGGCCTCGGCCTCGAGGTCGTCACGGGCGAGGCCGGCGACATTGGCCCGCATCAGGTCGCGGCAGCTCCCGCACGGGCCGTAGTAGGGCTCGGTCACGGCGACCTGACACCGCGGGCACTCGAAGTCGAGCAGATCGGAATCGAGAACGTCGGCGTCGGCCATTGCCCCAGCATCGCGCGCCGGGAGCCGGGCGCGCGACGATGTGCGCGACCATGTGTCGGTGAATCACGACGAACGAGTCAGGAGCGTCGTCTCCGCCGTCCGGGCCGCCGCGGCGTCGGCCGGTCCCGCACACATCGACAAGGGTGGCGTCCACCACGTGGTGCCGTTGCCCGGCGATCGCCGCTTCTCGAGTCGGTCGATCGACACGTCGGCGCTGACCAACATCTTGGAGATCGACGAGACGGCCCGCACGTGCACCGCCGAGCCCGGCGTGACCTTCGAGACCCTCGTGCGGGCCACGCTGCCCCTCGGGCTGGCACCGACCGTGGTGCCCGAGCTGCGTGGCATCACGCTCGGCGGCGCCGTGGCCGGCTGTTCGGTCGAGTCCATGTCGTTCCGCTACGGAGGATTCCACGACTCGTGCATCGAGTACGAGGTCGTCGGCGGCGACGGCGCCGTGCACACGCTGTCCCCCACCCGGTCGCCCGAGCTGTTCGAGCACGTCCACGGCAGCTACGGCACGCTCGGCATCCTCACCAAGCTCACGTTTCGCCTGGTGCCGGCGGGCGCCTACGTCGCGATGACCTACGCCCACTACTCGACGGCCGTCGAGTTCGAAGCGGCCCTCGCTGAGGCGTGCCGGCTCGACGTCGAGCACGACCACGACGTGGTCGACGGGATCGTGCACGGGCCCCGCCACCTCACCCTGTGCCTCGGCCGGTTCACCGACGACGCCGCCGGTGCGGAGCCCTCGTCCTACGTCGGCGAGCACATCTTCTACCGGTCCACCGAGAAGCGGCGGACCGACCTCCTCACGTCCGAGGAGTACTTCTTCCGCTACGACGCCGAGTGTCACTGGCTCACCGCGACGGCGCCGCCGTTGCAGTGGCGGTGGGTGCGCAAGGCCTTCGGCAAGTGGATCCTGGGGTCGACCAACCTCATCGGTTGGTCGAACAAGCTGGCGCCCATCCTGCGTCGGGTGAACCGCCGTCCCGACCTCGTCTGCGACATCTTCCTGCCGCAGAACCGATTCGCCGAGTTCTGGGCCTGGTACTGCCGGGTCTTCGACTTCTGGCCGCTGTGGGTCGTGCCCTACCGACCCGCGTCGGTGTACCCGTGGCTCGGGCCGCATGTGCGCGCCGGCTTCGCCGAGGGCGACCTCTTCATCGATTTCGCCGTATACGGAAAGCGCAACGTCGAGCGCACCCGCGACTACTCGGTGCTCCTCGAGGACGAGACCTACGACCTCGGTGGCATCAAGACCCTCATCGGTCGCAATCACTACACCCGCGAACGCTTCTGGGAGATCTACGACCGTCCGGCGTACGAGGCCGCCCGCGCTGCCCTCGACCCCGGCGGGCTCTTCCCGGACCTCTACGACAAGCTGGGCCGCGTCGACCTGCCTGGCACCGCTCCCCGCCCTCCCGTCCCCCGCCCGTCCCCTCCCCGAAGTTCCGACGTGGAACCCGGCTCAGGCGGGTTCCACGTCGGGAAAGACCGACGGGCGCTCGGGTGTGGAGCCAGCGCGGCGAGCGATCGCCTCGACGATCTCGGCGCCGACCGCATCACGCTCGTCGCGCAGTCTCCTGACCGTGTAACGCATGAGGAGCAGCCCCTCCTTCTGGATGCGATTCTGCCGTTCGAGGTCGCACTCGACCTGGTGGAAGAGACCGTGCCACTCACCGGAGTCACATTCGATGCCGAGCATCGAATCCGGGTAGGCGAAGTCCACGCGGTACCTGAATCCGTCGACATGCACCTTGAACTCGCGGACCGGTGCGGGGAGCCCGATCTCGCGCAGCAACCCCCTCATCGCCTTCTCGAACCCGAAGCCGTCGCCGTATCCCCGGGCCGTCAGCACGCGTTGCGCTGTCGCCGACCCGGCGCGTCCTCGGCGCCCGAGCTCCTCGACTCGCTGTTGGTAGCGCTCGTAGGTCGTGAGCCCGTCGCGTACGGCGTGATCGAGTGCCGCCCCAACCTGTTGGTGTGCCAGCGACCGACCGGAGTCGAAGAGCGAGCGCTCGATGGACGTCACGGGAACGTCGAGATGCCGGCGGCGGTCGGCCCCAGGGAGATCGATGGTCTGGTGGGCCCGCACGCCCTCGAGCCGGACTCGCCGGGCCGAGGTCGTGAGCACCTCAATCGACGGTCCAGGGCGCACTCCCCACCATGCCAATGCGCACGGTCCGGAGATCCATGAGTCGGGAGCAGTGGCGAGAGCTGCCGCAGCGACACGCTGCTCCCAGGTGAGCGGACCGCCAGGGAGGCGAAACACCCCGCGGTGGATCGGCACGAGGAAGCCCTGAGCGCTCAGCCGATCGACCTGATGTCGACTCACACCGCAGTCGAGCAGTTGGTCGAACGTGATGAGCGCGCGCTGTGTCGACGCTCGCTCGTGAATGGGACCGAAGTCCACGATGCTTCGTCTCCTGGACCGAGACGGACATGCAGGGGAAGCGACCGACCGCCTCGACGGGGAACCCGCTCTGTGCGGGTTCCCCGTCGGGAGTTCGATCAGTGGGGCCGGGGGCCGGGGGCCGGGACCGTCGGCAGAACGGGTTCTGCCTAGTGCGAGGCGGTTCTTGAACTTGCGAACCGCCAGGAACGAGAAGACCACCGTGATCGCGATGGCGAACACGACCGACTGCCACACCGTGTCGCCCACCGGCGTGCCGCCGTAGAGCGCACGGGCCGCGTTGGTCACGATCGTGAACGGGTTCCAGTCGGCGATGCTCTTGAGCCATCCCGGCATCGTTCTCGGTCGGCACGAAGGCCGATGACACGAACGTCATCGGGAACATCCAGATGAACCCGGCGGAGTTCGCCGCCTCGACCGACTTCACCGACAACCCGATCAGCGCCTGGATCCAACTGAACGAGTAGCTGAACGCCAGCAGGAACACAGTGGCGAGAATGCCCCGGAGCACGCCGCCCTCGAACCGGAAGCCGATCGGGAACGACACCCCGAGCATGACGAGGAACGTGAGGACGTTGCGGACCATGTCCGACATC
>JBAOIR010000054.1:0-78554 GCA_037045585.1 Microthrixaceae bacterium | reverse complement strand
CAAGACACCAGCGCTATCCGTGAGAGAGCCGAGCAGATGATCGCTTGCGCATTCCCGGCGCCGAAGTCATGCCCGGGCGAATCCCTCCTGGGAGGGGGGGCGCCACTCCGGAGCAGACACCTGCCTACCTACCTGATCGCCTTGCCTGGAGATTCGGTCAAAGCTGGAAGCCCGGGCTGCGCAACGGCGAACTTCACCCGTCATCGCGCGAATCGAAAAAGACCGCCTGCTCCTGGACCTGCGCACGGGTCGGGGCATCGGAAGACGATGTCGAGGTTGACAGCAATTCTGGAGAACGCTCGCCTAATTTGCTTCACGCGTTCCTGGTAGGTTGCCTTCCGACGTGCTGACCCGGATGACATCACCTTCATTCACAAACTGCGGAACGGACACAATCAGACCAGTTTCCATCTTCGCGGGCTTGCCGACATTCGAAGACCGAGGCGCCCTTGATGCCAGGCTCAGTTTCCATGACTTTCATATCGACGCTCGGCGGGAGTTCGACGCTGATGGGCTTGGCCTTCGTAGTACTCGACCTTCACCTTCAACTGAGGAATCAGGAACTCAACCTCCGCCACCGAGATGCTCTTTGGTCAGGTGCGTCTGCTCGTAATTCTCGGTGTCTTCATGAAGTAGTAGTACTCACCGTCGTCGTACATGTACTCCATCTCGACTTCCTCGAGCATGGCCTTGTGAACTTTGTCTTCCGAGGAGAAACGGTGTTCGAACATCGAGCCACTGCGGATGTTGCGCATCTTCACCTGCACAAAACCGCGGAGGTTGCCGGGTGTGCGGTGGGTCATGGTGAAGACGGTGTGCAGTTCGTTGTTGAACTTCACAACCATTCCTGGGACGCAGATTGGTGTCGCCTGAATCATGCGAGAAAGCGGACTCCTGTACTGTAGTCGGAAACCTGTTATTTTAGCAGACAGAATCTGCAAAAGAGTGAACCCGTCTGCCCGGGTTGGGGGCATCCGAAAGGAGAGCAACTGTTATGCGTGCACTCTTCAGCTTCGGCTGCTCCTGAGTGCCAGCCGTGATGGCTAGGTCAGGACGTCCCTTTCGACCAGGAACCGGGTCCAGCCGGAGCCACCTTCCGGCGTGGGGGTCAGTACACAAAGCCACCGGGGACTCCGCCGTTGACGCCAGGCATGTTTCTGGGGCACCACCATCCGGCGGGATCAGTTCCAGCCCCTGACAGGCTCTGAGCGTTGGCGGCTATAGTGTACGTCAGACCTACTTGAGCCCGGGTGCCATATTCCGCGCTCTGGGGCCGGCAGCCGGTGGCCAGATGAACAACGAACGCGCCGGAGTGGGGTCAGGGAATGAAAGGCTACTCAGAAGGCGGGTGGCCGACCGGTTCGGCCGGTTTACCATCGGGGGCTTCGCTCGACTGCCGCCAGCTCAGCCGCGCTGGGATACGACGTGCGCTACGTCAAATGCGACTGCAAGGGCTCCTTTCCCCCGCTTCTTCACACGCCATCGTATGGAACTTCCTCACGCTTGGATCGAAACGGGAGGACGGTGTTCAACTCACCACGAGTGGGGGCGCAGCCTTCGCCTCCGAATTCATCGGGAACACCTGGATGCCTAAGGGGACTATCGGAGCAACTTCCGAGGCAATCCGGGGGGGCGGTGGGCGGTGCAACTCGCGGTCGGTTCGTTGTTCAACACGATCCGCGAGTTCGTTCCGCAGAAGAAACGCGAATAGGACGGCGTCGAGTAGCCGTTCCTTTGTCTCGGGCGACAATAGAGCTATGGTTCGTCTGCTCGCCTTCCTGGTCCTGAGCGCCGCCCTGGCTGAGGGCGCCGACACGCTCGGTGCTACAGAAAAGCGACGACTCGGTGGGTTTCTACGACGCGGCCAACGGTAAACTTGAAGCACGTGTCGCCGTCGGGAAAGCTCCTCATGAGTTTGCGGTCTCCGCCGACGAGCAGTCCGCTTATGTGACCAATTACGGTATCGGCAACTTCAACTCGGCCGAACCGGGCGGCAACAGCATCACCATCGTTGACCTCAAAGAGCGAAAAACCATCGGTGAAATCTCAATGGGAGAGTACCGCCGGCCACATGGCATCGTGCGCGGGAAATCAGGCCTGTTCTACGTCACCACGGACTATCCGGCCGCATTGCTCGTTGTGAACGGCAAGAAACGCAAAGTGAACGCAGCCATCCCGATCACCGGCAAGTTGCCACAGATGGTCCAATTGACCAGCGATGAACGCAAGGCCTGGACCGCCGATGCCGGGTCCGGCACGGTGTCATTAATTGACATCCAATACCGCAAGTAGGTGGGGCAACTCGAGGTAGGAGGCGTACCGATGGGCTTCGCCTTGACCTCGGACGAGAAACGCCTGTTGGTCGCCACCGGTTCGAACAACATGGTGGTTCTAATGGACGCTGTAGCGAACAAGGTGCGTCGCTCGCTGAGCGTACCCGGCCAAGCCGCCGGTCTGCTTCCGTCCAAGGATGGCAGACGAGTCTACGCCAGCCTAAGGGGCAGCGGAGAATTAGCAGTGCTGGACCCTCAGATGTTCCTGGAGATCAAGCGTGGGCCTGCTGGAGTCGCTGCACAGGGGCTTGCTCTCGACCCGACGGGAGAGTACCTCTACGTCTCCGCGCAGGACGCCAATAAGGTCATCAAACTCCATCTTCCGGATTTGCAGGTGGAGCAGGAGATCGAGACGCAGGCCAAACCCGGTCCCATGTACGTGCTACGTGGTCGATAAAGTATGGCAGCCGGATGGTCTGCCAGGTGGCTGGCGATTGGCCAACGTAGTATATCCCAGGGCCGCCATGGAGATGGCCGCGAAGATCACGGCGCAGAAGAAGCGCCGAAACGTTCTGCGGGAAATGCGCGGTGCCGGTAACCTGCGGCAGCGGCTTCAGCTCAGCCGGCGCGCCAACACGCTCTTCGCTCGCCGGAATGGCCGGCAGACGATTGCGCAAGTCAGTCATGACTGCCGGTAAATATGGTCCGGGACTGCGCCAGTTGGCACAACGCTACTGACGGGTGGTCATCGGACGCGCGAATTAGGCGTGCTACCTCCTCAGCGAAAGGTAGCGACAGTCGGCTCCACACTGTACTAGTGTGAGTCCGACCGGAAAATTCTCACGCTGTGTGCGAGTCGGCCACTTCCAATGGTTTCGTGGGGTCAATGAACGGCCAACAGAACGCGCCCAGGAAATAGGCGCCCACCATTGTGTAGATGAACATGTTGTAGTCGCCATTGGGGAATGCGGTGCCCCGAGTGGCATCCAGGATGATGCCGCCCACCGGCGGGGCCACGAAGCCGGCGATGTTGCCCATCATGTTCATGTGCCCGACAAGGTGCCGGCGTACTTGCCGCCAATGTCCATGCAGGTGCCCCAGGCGCAGGGCATCACCAAGTCGTTGCAGAAGCTCGCCAGCCCATGAATCGCCAGCATCGAGCGGATTGTCCGTGTTGAGCGAGACCAGCAGGAACCCCGCCGCGGCGAGGAAGCCGAACGTCCGCGAGTAGCCTGCGTCGCGCGTTCGATGTCGCCGAGCCGGTGGGCCAGCGTCGCCGTGCAGAGCCCGTCGATCAGCGAAGCCGAACCCGCCGCCGAACAGCGGAGCGGTGAGCATGGCGAGCGCTCGCCGGCTCCAGTCCTTGATCCGTAGCTTGGCGTCCAGGTACGTCGGATACCACGTGATGTAGAAGTACCAGAGGTAGGTGATGCAGGAAGTATTGGATCCACAGCAGCCAGGCTGACCGGTAGGCGATCAGCTTGCCCCACGGCACATTGCCGTGGCTCGAGGCGAGGTCCGCGATCTCCGCCGAGCAGTTCAAGTTCTGCCGCGTTGACCGCCGGGTGGTCCTTGGGGTCGTCCCGGAACCAGCGGAAGAAGAAGACGGCCCAAATCACGCCCAGGAACGCGAAGATCAGAAACGCCGCGCGCCAGGGCAGCACGAGTGAAGACCGGGGCGACCAGGATCGGCGTGAAGGCCCCGCCCCACCTTGCCGCCATCCACATGATTCCCTGGGCGCGCACCCGTTCTCGCGAGGGCAGCCAGGTGGTGAACATCTTGGTGAGGTTCGGGAAGCAGCCGGCTTCGCCTGCGCCGAACAGCAACTGATTGATCATCAGCGCCAACCCGTTCCACATCACGGTGACCGACGCCGTGAAGAACGACCACCACACCACGATCCTCATCAGTACCTTGCGTGGGCCGTACGTGTCGCCCATCCAGCCGCTGGGGATCTCCGCCAGCGCATAGGCCAGAGCGAACGCCGAAAAGACGCGCCCCATCTCCGTCTTCGTCAGCCCCAGGTCCTGCATGATGTACGGAGCAGCCTTCGAAATGGCCACGCGGTCTATATACGACAGCACCGCCAGCGTAACCGCAAAGACAACCACCCAGTGGCGGGCGCGCGAGGGAGCAAGGGGTGTCGGCATGAGCCCCACTATCCAATCACAGCATCGCCACGCATAGCAAGCGACGCTATTCCGCCGGCTTCTTCACTTCGCGCTCCATCCACTCCAGGTAATCCGCATTACCATCCACCACAGGTAGCGCCAGAAGTTCGGGCACTTCGTAGGAGTGCATCCGGCAAAGTTCCCGCCTCAGTTCTGCAAACAGGCCTCGTGTTGTCTTGATGGTCAGACCCCACTCCTTGCCCTCTTCCACCGCACCCTTCCAGCGATAGATGCGCTTCTGTTCCGCCCACACCGCGACGCAGCAAAAGTGAGTCCGGCTTCCACCAGGTGCCGGCCGATGCGTTCGGCCTCTTCGGCTGTTGCGCACGTGCTAAAAACGACCAGTTTATCCGTCATGCTAAGGTCTGCTTTTGGACTTGAGCGCCCAAACGGATTATAAACATAAGGAGACCCCCGATTTCTCTGATGTTCACGCTGTTGCGACCGCCGGAGCCTTCTTGGCCGGAGCCGCCGCAGCGACGGGCGCCTCATCGGCATCGGGCGCTGACGGAGCTCCCGAGCGAGCGGACGCCGCGACGGTCACGACCTCGATCACCTCACGCACCGGCGACGACGCCGCGACGGTGGCCGCGAGACCCGCCGCAGCATCGGCGGCCGCCCGAGGTTCGAACGGCACGACGTCCGCCAGCCGCTCGGGGACCTGCGCGCCGAATGAGCTGAGGCGTGACCCGAGGTCGCCGCACCGCAGCTTCTCCACGATCGTCGCCGCGAAATCGACCTGGGCACGGGTGCGGTCCGCGAAGCGCGGCAACGCAGCCCCGAGCTCGGCAGCAAGGGTGGCGGGAAGGCGCAGCAACGCCTCCAACGGGGAACTGGGCGTGGAGTCGGTCACGGCAGGGATCATTGCCGCGCCGCCCCCGGCGCGGCAACCCAGCCGAGGCAGCCGGAGCGGTGCGGCAGCCTCAGCCGGCCAACGAACGCGGCCAGCCCTCGGCGAGGGTGGCCTCGAGGATCACGGCAGCTGCGCCGCGACGATCGAGATCGAGGGGCAATCCTCGTCGCCGGTCGGGCACGTGAGTCGACCCTTGCGGCCGAACTGACGCGGGCGGACGATCATGAAACACCCGGTGCAGGTGAACTCGCCCTCACGCTTCGACACGACGCCCTCGGTGGCCTCGGGGTCGTTGCGGTCGACGGGGACCTCTTCTTCCTCGTCCTCGTCGTCGTCGGCGCCGGACGCGATGCGATCCTTGAGGATCGTGTCCAGATCGGCCTCGACGTCGTCGGGGTCGGGGTCCTCGTCCTCGTCCTCTTCCTCGCCGGCCGGACGGGCGCGGGTGGCGGGAACGACCGGCTCCTCGTCCTCCTCCTCGTCCTCGACTTCGACGATGACATCGGGATCGGCGAGCTCGTCGTCCTCCTCGAGGTCGGCCTCCAGATCGTCGTCGTCCTCGAATTCGGGGCCGTCCGGCTCGGCATCTGCCGTGTCCTCGTCCACCACGAACTCCTCGTCGATCACGTCGTCATCGTCCACGAATTGCTTCCCTCGCCATGCTGTCTTGCGGTCGTGCGGCGCTGATCATAGACACACTTCCGCCCGACACGTGGACTTGCTCGCCCCGGGGCCTCGCAACGACGAGCCGGCCGACGACGCGGGGGACGACGTTCACGACCCGCCCGACCGAGTCGACGGAGATCAGACGGCGCCGGCTCCGGCGCTGCGTTTCGCCTCGGCCCGACGCTCGGCGTCGAGACGCTCGAGGTCGCTCTCCTCGGAGTGGTCGACGTAGATCATCATGGCCGCGCAGGGCGCGGTGCCCCGCGACCTCCGACAGCTGCTCGTGCATCTGCTGGGCGACGGTCCGGTAGGTCGGGTGGCCCTGCGGACCGGAGCGCAGCTCCAGCAGGTGCATGGCCTCACGGCTGTTGAACTGCATGGAGTAGCGCACGCGGTACGCGAGCGACACGGCATACGAGGCCTGCTGAGGGAAGTTCGCCGACAGGTCACGGTAGAGATTGGCCGACCGCTCCATCGTCTCGTCGAACATGTCGCGGGCACCGGCGGCGTCGACCGAGTCGGGACGGATGTACCCGTGGTAGGGCGTGAGCGCCTGCCACTCGATGGTCATCATGCGGTGGCGCTGGAGATCGCGGAACGCTCCGTAATCACTCAGCACATCGAACCGGTAGAACGACCGCTCGAGCGCACGACCGGGCTTGTGGCGCCGGTTCGTGCGGTCGCCCACGTACGCCTTCATGACCGTGATCCGCTCGTCGACCGTCATCTCGCGGACGCGGTCCTCGATCTGCTCCTCCGGCTCGTGGCAGTAGGGGTAGAGCATCGCCGCCACGGTCTTGATCTCGGCGTCGGGATCGAAGTCGACCAGCGTGACCGACGACTTGTCCTCGGGCGCTCCCACCGTCGGGAAGACCTTGGCGGCAACCTCGGCCATGGCCTGGTTGTTGGTCGCCAGGTAGTTGCTCCAGGCGCCGCCGCGATCGGGAAGGTCGACGCGCTTCAGGAACGACGGGATGACCTTGCGGAGCTCGGTGAGCATGAGGTCGGCGTAGGCGTTGGCCTCCGGGAGCTGCAACGACTTGAGGCGGAGGAGCAGCGCCTCGTAGCCCTGGCCCGAGCCGTAGATGCCGACGTTCGACAGCGAGGCTGCCGGCAGCAACCCCCGCAACGCATCGAACGCCTTGGCCCGGATCGCCTGGCGGTAGACGAAGTCGCTGTCGTCGGGGTGCTTGGGGTGGGCCTCGCGGAAGAAGTCGGTGAGGCGCGGCACGAGCTCGGCGTACGTGTCGAACATGCGGTCCATGTCGCCCACGTACCGAGCGCCGAGCGGCGACGCGAGGACCGATGGGTCGCGGAAGAACCGGTAACGGCCACCGAGCCGGGCGTCGTACGCGATGTAGCGCGTCGACTGCTCCAGGTAGCTCATGATCCGGCCCCACTCGAGAGCCTTGGTCAAGATGTTCGACGCCTGCTCGCAGGCGAGGTGCACACCGCCGAGCTGGGCGACCGAATCGTCGCCGTACTCGAAGAACACCTTGTCGTAGAGCGCCTCGGCGCGTTCGAGGCCGATGGTCGCGTCGATGTTGGCGTCGCCGGACACGTCGAGATCGTTGACGAACTCGTCGATGAACAGGCGGCGCAGCGACTTCGCGGATCGCGAGTAGCGCGGCGAACAGGGCGCCCTTCACGACCTCGGGGAGGTTCACCAGTGCGAACACGGGCCCGTCGAGGTTGGTGAAGTACCGCCGAAGGATCGCCTGCTCGGTACTGCTGAAGTCTTCGGCGACGTAGGGGGTCACGGCGTTCGAGGTTAGGCGTCCGGCCGGGTGGGTACGGGGATCGTCGGCGCAGGGGGTTCGGAGGTCACAGCAACGCCCGCGCCGCGTCGAGCCGCTCGGGCTCGGCCCACAGGTCGACGGCGGTGTGTGCCATGGCGAGCGCGCCGTCGATGACGGCGGCATCGCCGAGCGCTCCCCCGGCGTGAGTGGCGAACTCGGCGGTGTGGATCGCCACACCATCGGGCGCCGCCTTGATCATCGGGTGGATCGACGGGACCAGGTGGCTCACGTTGCCCATGTCGGTCGAGCCCATGAACGAGGGTCGGGTCTCACGGGCCTCGACGACCCTCCCGAGCGACGCGGCGTTGGCCGCGTAGAGCCCGTCGAGCGGGCCGTTGGTGAGCAGGTCGTCGTAGGGGTAGTGCTTCCACTCCGCAGTCATCTCGCAGCCGGTGGCGAGCGCTCCGGCCTCGAGGGCCGCGAGCACCCGGGGCTTGAGGGCGGCCAGGGACTCCGCGGTCGCTGAGCGCACATACCACTGCATGGCCGACCGGTGCGGCACCACGTTCGGCTTGTCGCCGCCGTGGGTGATGATGCCGTGGATGCGCTCGGCGCGACCGATGTGCTGACGCAGCGCGGCCACGTTCATGTACCCGAGGACGGCGGCGTCGAGTGCGTTGCGGCCCTGCTCGGGCGCCGCGGCGGCGTGCGCCGCCTTGCCGGTGTACTGCACGTGCAGTTCGTGGATCGCGATCGCCCAGAACGAGTCGAGGTCCGCATCGGCGGGGTGCACCATGAACGCGGCGTCGATGCCCTCGAACGCGCCGGCGTTCATCATCGCGATCTTGCCGCCACCGCCCTCTTCGGCCGGCGTCCCCATGACGACGAGCCGGCCGCCGAGCGTGTCGACGACGGCAGCGGCACCCAACGCGGCGCCCAGGCCCGCAGCGGCGATGATGTTGTGACCGCATGCGTGGCCGACCTCGGGAAGCGCGTCGTACTCGCAGAGCATCGCAATGGTGGGCCCGGTGGCCGAGGGGTCGCCGAACCGGCCGACGAACGCAGTGTCGAGCCCGTACGCACGCCGTTCGACGGCGAAGCCCGACGACTCGAGCACGCCCGACAGCAGGTCGTGGGCGAAGTGCTCCTCGAAGCACAGCTCTGGGTTCGCCCAGATCTGGTGCGACGTGTCGATCAGGTCGGCACGACGCTGCTCGATGCGTTCGGTGACGGACCGCTTGGCACCCTCGACGTCCATGGCGAAAGCCTAGACCCCGACCGGACACGCCCGACCCGCAGGGCTTTGTACTGCGAGGAGGACCGTCAGCGGCCCTCCTCGCAGTACGAAACCCCTAGGCGTGGCGCAGGATCAGCTTGCCGAGTTGGTCGGCCTTTCGGATGCGCTCGACGGCACGCGGATAGTCGTCCCACGCGAACACTTCGTCGATGACCACGGGGAGCCCCTCGGCCATGAGCTGCGTGACGTACGCGAACTCCTCCTGGGAACCGAGAGTGGAACCGACGATCTCGTGCTGCTTGAAGAAGAGCCGCGGCAGGCTGAGCTGGACGTCCGACCCCGACGTCCCGCCACACGTCGCCAGGCGGCCACCGGCTTTGAGCGCCGCCACGGTCTGGTTCCACGTCGCCGGACCGATCGAGTCGACGATCACGTCGGCCTTGATCGGATAGCGCTCGTGGGAATCGAACGAGTCCTCGGCGCCCAGCTCGATCGACCGGGCCCGCTTGGCGGCGTCGCGCGACGTGGTGAACACCCGGGCACCCATGTGCTGGGCGAGCATCTGGGCCGCGGTGGCGACTCCACCGCCGATGCCGGTGACGAGCACGATCTCACCGGCCTGCAGCCGGGCCCTGCGAAACATGCGCCACGCCGTCGTGAGCGCGACGGGGTACGCCGCGCACTCCTCCCACGTGCGGCCGGCCGGGCGCAGCTCGGCGCCGTAGTCGGGGATGACGACCTGTTCACCGTGGCACCCCCACCGGTGCTCCCCCATCAACTGGAGGCTCGGGTCGAACACGCTGTCGATCCCGAACTTCTCGATCGCCGCGGCGTTGGTCTGCGCCGCGTTGATGGCGACCTCGTCGCCGACCGAGAAGCGAGTGACGCCGTCACCGATCGCGTCGACGACCCCCGCACCGTCGGACCCCGGCACGTGCGGGAACGACTTGGGCTTCGGGAGGCCACGCGTCTGCCAGTGGTCGATGTGGTTCACACCGCTCGCGACCAGCCGGACGTGGATCTCGCCGACGCCAGGCTCGGGTGTCGGGACCTCCCCCCACTGGTACTCGCCGGGCGATTCCGAGAGAAACCAACTCTTCATGGCTGGGATGGTAACGGGGTCCGGCCCGAACCGTGCCGTCAGCGGGCGAGCGGGGACGTCACGACGGTGGCCCCTGACGCCTCAGCCGACGACGACGCTGCCCCGGTCGGGCTGCACCTCGAGTTCGACGCGGCGGGCCGAACCCACGGCCACACCGTCGACGTAGACGGGCGTGGGCCGATCGAATGTCCACACCGTGCTCGTCACCCGGGACGTCGACAACGCCGGGTGCGGCAGGTGCGTCCCCGTGTGGGCCCGTCGACGGGCCTCCCACCGGTCGCGGACGTCGAGCCGGCCGGTGGTCACGTCGATCAGCCCGTCGTTCGGGTGTGCCTTCGGGCCCAGGTTCCACTCGCCGAGGTGGGTGCCGTTCATCGCCACGGCGAACTCCCCGGACCACCAGCGTCGGCGAGCGACCACGTGGGCCGCAGCAACGCGGTCGACCCCGTCCACCCGGACGGCGACGAGATCGATCGGCAGGGCCATCACCGATCCGTCGAGGTCGACCGGCGAGCTCGCCCGACCACCGAGCGAGTGGTACAGGTCGCCGCCACGCAGGACGATGGGCGAGTCGAGCGGCCGGCCCAGCAGCCGAGCGACCTCGGCGTCGGTACCCGCCTCCGGCTCGGTGCCGTCGAGATCGACGGGCCGGCCCCACACCTCACCCTTGCGGATCACGTCCCCGCCTTCGGCAGATCCTCCACTGCCTTCGGCAGATCCTCTGCTGCCTTCGGCAAGGCCTCCGAGGGCCCGAAGTCGGCCACCACCCCGCGCCGGATCGCCTCGACGGCCGCCGCCGCCCGCGACCGCGTGCCGAGGTCGGGGGCAATCTCCGCGATCTGGCCGAGCACGTCGATGATCATCTTGGTGGTGCGCACGAAGTCGCCGCCCGACATCTCCCCCTCGATCAGACCCCCGAGGTCACGCCCCGACGCCCACCCGTGGCACACCGCCATGAATCCGGGATCGGGCGGTCGGGTCTGCGGCAACCCCCGCTCGCGCTCGGCGCGGGCGATCTTGTCGGCAAGCCGTTCGAGACGGCCGAACCGCTGGCGCAGGTTCCGGTTGGGGTAGACCGGCTCCGACCCGTCGGGACGCCGCTCCTCGAACACCACCGCCGCGACCAGCGCCGCGACGCCGGGAGCGTCGAGCCCGTCGAACACTCCGTCGTCGAGCGCCAGCGCCACCAGCAGGTCACGTTCGTGGTAGATCCGCGCCAGTCGCTCCCCCGGCGCGGTGAGCGCCCACCCGTCGAGGAACCCGAGGTGACCGAGGAGGTCGGCCACGGCCTCGAACCGGCGGACGACCGACGACGACCGCTGGTGCAGCTGCTTGGACAGCCGGGCGACGTCACGCTCGAGGCCGGTGCGCTCGCTGTACGCGGCCAGGTGGTCGTCGCGGTCAGGGCAGTCGTGGACCGGATGTGACTCGAGTTCGGCCACGAGGCGGTCCCACCGCGACGCGCCGGACGGCGCGGTCGGGATCGTCGCCCGAGCGGCCCGCAGGCGCGACGCGGTCTCGTCGAGGAACGCCGGATCGTGGGGGGCGTAGGGGGTGGGCAGCTCGATCTCGGTGACGGCACGGGAGGGCTCCCGGAAGTCGGCGACCACCAGCTGGACGGCGTCGCCCCGCTCGTCGACGGTGCGGACACGCAGCGAACCCTTGCCCCGGTACGCGACCGAGATCACCGCGAGGCGCACGGGCTTGTGCGGGTGGAGGTGGAGCCGGGCCGTGGTGTCCTCACGCAGCCGCGGTGCGATGACGTCGCCGGGTCGGAGCAGGCTGACGCTCCGCTCGATTGCGATCTGCCCGTCGGGACGATTGGGGCGCTGGGAGTTCACCCGCTCGTCGAGGGCCGCGGACCGACGACGTCGCCGCGCTCGCACCCGACCTGCTCGTCGATCACCGCGAGCCGCTCGCGGTCGCGGACCAGGCGCCGCTCGAGCGTGACGACGGCCCGATCGGCCTGGAACTGGGCAAACGACTGTCCCAGGAGGGACATGGCCTCGGTCTTCTCGTACCGGCGGACCAGGTTGGCGGCCATGTTGTAGGTGGGCCGGAACGACGACGTGAGCGGGAACTCGCGGCTGCCGGCGAGGCCGGCGACCTGGGCGAACGACACGAACGGCGACCACAGCACGACGGAGAACCCCTCGTCGTCGATGCCGCGGCGGCCGGCCCGGCCGGTGAGTTGGGTGAACTGCGCCGGGGTGAGGAACTCGTGGGTGTCGCCGTTGTACTTGGTCAGCTTCTCGATGACCACACTGCGGGCCGGCATGTTGATGCCGAGCGCCAACGTCTCGGTGGCGAACACCACCTTGACCAGGCCCTCGACGAAGCAGCGCTCGACGGCTTCCTTGAACGCCGGGATCAGGCCGGCGTGGTGCGACGCGATGCCCTGCTCGAGCGCGGCGGCCCACATGTCGTAGCCGAGGACGTCCAGATCGGAGTCGCTCAGCATCGAGACCGAGCCCTCGAGAATCTCTCGGATCCGGATGCGTTCGTCGGGATCGGTGAACCGCAGCCCGCTGTCGCGGGCGATCGCGAGCGCGTCGTCGCAGGCGTTGCGGCTGAAGATGAAGTAGATGACCGGGAGCAGGTCTTCCTCGGCGAGCCGCTCGATCGTCTCGAGCCGCCGCGGCGTGACGAACCGGCGACGGCGATCCCGCGGCGCCCCCGTGGACCGCCGGCGTCCACCGCTGGCGTCGCCATCGAACCGGTGGCCCTCGGGGTTGGGGCGACCGTCGACCAGAACGGGGATGAGGTGGTCGCGATCGGAGGACGTGTCGCCGACGAGGTACAGGTTCTCGAGTTCGACGGGACGCTCGTGCTCGATGACCGTCGAGGTCGGGCCCCGGACCGTCTCGATCCACTCCCCCAACTCACCGGCGTTCGACACCGTCGCCGACAGGCAGACGAGCCGCACGTTGGCCGGGAGGCCGATGATGACCTCCTCCCAGACCGGGCCCCGGTAGGCGTCCTGCAGGTAGTGCACCTCGTCGAGGACCACCACGTGCAGGTTGTCGAGGGCGGCCGACCCCGAATAGAGCATGTTGCGGAGCACCTCGGTGGTCATCACCACAACGGGCGCGTCGCCGTTGATTGCGGTGTCACCGGTGAGCAGTCCCACCCGCTCGGTGCCCAGCCGGGCGACGAGATCGCTGTACTTCTGGTTCGAGAGCGCCTTGATGGGCGTGGTGTAGAAGGTCTTGCCACCGGCGTTGAGGGCGATGTCGATCGCCGCATCGGCGACGACCGTCTTGCCCGAACCCGTCGGTGCAGCGACCAGGACGGAGCGGCCGGCGTCGAACTCGGCGATCGCCTCGAGTTGGAAACGGTCGAGCGTGAAGGGAACGGAATCCGACGGCGACACGGTCACGCGGCCGTGTCCGTCGCCTCGCGGTTCTTGGCGCGACGGCCGAGCATGAGGCGGGCGACCCAGATCGACGCCTCGTAGAAGATGCACAGCGGGATCGAGAGCGCGAACAGGCTGATCGGATCTCCGCCCGGGGTGACCACCGCGACGACGACCACGATGCCGACGATCGCGTGCCGACGGACGCCGGCGAGCGACTCGGGCGACACGACCCCCATCAGCTGGAGTGCGAGGAGCACGAGGGGGAACTCGAAGCTGAGCCCGAATGCGAAGACCATCAGCGCCAGGAGGCTGAAATAGTCCTCGGCTTTGGCCTGGATGTCGGCGCCGCTGGCTTGGGCGATGAGCCACTCGAAGATCTTCGGAAGCGAGTAGTACGCCAGCGCTGCCCCGAGCAGGAAGAGCACCACCGAGCTGGCGACGAACGCGATCGCGTACCGCTTCTCCTTCTGGTAGAGGCCCGGCGCGATGAATCGCCACAGCTGCCAGAAGATGACCGGCAGGGCGATCAGGACGCCCACATAGGCCGACAACCGCAGCTGCGTCGCGAACGGGGAGGTGAGATCGAGGAAGACCAGCTTGCACGACGTCTGGGAGGTGTTCTTGATGGCCTCGCAGTACGGCTCGACGAGGAAGTCGTACAGCCGGTCGTACAGGAAGTACACGACAATGCCCGCCACGAACACCGCGACGCGCACTTGAAGAGCCGGTTGCGTAGCTCGCGCAGGTGGTCCATGAGGCTCATCGCACCGTCGGGCGACGCCGGCCGGCGACGCTGTTGGCGCATGGCTCTGAAGTTGGTGAGTCGCGTCACGTTGACTCCGACGCTCCGTGATCCGCCAACGGCGCGTCGTCGAGCGGCGTGACGTCGTCGACGGGCGCGTCGACCAGCGGCGTGACGTCGTCGACGGGTGCGTCGTAGCGTGGCGTGTCGTCGTCGAGATCGGCCCAGATGCTGGCCTCACGGCCCGCACCCGGCTCCCCCGGAACGGCCTCGTCGGGCGGTGTGTCCTCGACCAGTTCAGCGGCGTCCTCGGCGACCTGCTCGGCCTCCTCGGCCTCTGCAGCAGCTTCGTCGGCCGCGGCGCGAGCCCTCGCCGCAGCGGCTTCCGCCTCGGCGGCGGCGGCCTCGGCATCGGCGGCGACCTGCTTGGCGACGTTCGCTTCGGCCTCCGCGGCCGATCGCGAACTCGACGAGCTTCTTGCGGGGCGCCGCGGCGAACTCGCCGATACGCGGATCGGCTTCATCGACGGGTCGTCGAGCACCTCGCGGACCTCACTCTGGAGGTTGCCGGTCATCGCCTTGAGCTTGGCGATCCACTGCCCCATCGTGCGGGCCGTTTCGGGCAGGCGCTCGGGGCCGAGCACGAGCACCACGACGAGGATCATGATGACTTCGCCGCCGGTGAGGCTGTCGAGGATGCCGAGCAGTCCTCCGATGAGCATGCGGTCAGCCTACCTGCGGACGGGAACCGCCCGGGAAACCCGACTGCGACGGACGTCAGCCGTGTCGGGTCATCTCCGACAGCGTGGTGAACCAGTCGTCGCCGCCCAGGATCTCGTGGAAATCGAGGACGTCGTCGTGGGTGATCGGCTCGCCCGTCGGCCGTTCGGTCATCTCGGCAGGCAGACGCCACTCGACGCACTTCACCCCGGCGGCGGCAAGGATGTCGACGACCTGGTCATCGGCGTTCTTCACCTCCGTCATGCGGCACACGGGGCAACGGAACAGGTAGGTACCGTCACCGGTGTCGCCACAGATGCGGACCTGCAGGTCACGCGAACGCAATTCGACGTCACCACATTCGCTGCAAGTCGCCCGGATCAAAGCCATGAGAGTCGTTCCTTCGCTATCAGGATGAGCTTCCACTTCTTTCGGCACCCACCAGGGGTGAGTTGAAGATTTCGCCCCCGGAACTTGTGGTGTTCCCCTGATCTGCACCGTTGCGACGACCCGGCGTTCGCACCAACGGGACCCACCGGCAACAATCGGCGCATGATCCCTCGCCAGGAGCCACTCGCCGGACCAGCGATCCTGTTCGCGAGCGGCGGGGCCCGTGGCCACACCGACGAGAACACCCCGGAGTCGTTCCGGCTCGCCGTCCGGCTCGGAGCCACGGGCATCGAGACCGACCTGCAGGTCACCGCCGACGGGGTGCCGGTCCTGCGGCGCGACGCCCGCCTCGGAGGGCTGCGCCGCCGACGCATCGCCGACACGTCGAGCGCCGACCTTCCCGACGACGTCGTGACACTCGCAGGCTTCTACGAGGAGCACGGCACCGCCCTCGACCTTCTTGTACACGTCCGGACGGTCGACGCCGTCGAGGAGGCCATTGCGCTCGCGACCCGCCACCGGGCCCTCGATCGGCTGTGGCTGGCGGCCTCCGACCGGGCCGCACTCCTGGCGTGGCGGGCACCGGTCCGAGCTCGTCCGGCTCGTCGACACCACGTCGCTCAACGACCTCGGCGCCGGGGCCGAACGACACGCAGCCGGGCTCCGTGAGGACCGGATCGACGCCAAGCTCCTGCCACAGGCCGATTGGAACGGTGGGCGCGCCGCGTTGTTCCACCGCTTCGGCCGGCGCTGCTTCGGCACCGACGCCCACCACGACCGCATGATCCTCGGGCTGCTGCACATCGGCATGGACGGCGTGATCTCGAGCTACCCCGATCGCCTGGTTGACGCTGCCGCGGCGATCGCCCGTCCCGACGCTCCGCAGTTCCTGGAGTAGCCGGCGAGGGGCTAGAGCCCGCCGAGGCGCGACAGCGGCCAGATGCGGGCGATGGCACGCCCGACGACCAGGTCCTTGTCGATGGGGCCGAAGATGCGTCCGTCGAAGGACCGGGAGCGGTTGTCGCCGAGCACCAGCAACTTGCCGCTCGGCACCGTGATCGGCGTGTCGATGATCGTCGTCGTCTCGTCGGGGAGGTAGTCCTCGACGAGCTGCTTGCCGTTCACCCAGACCTCGCCGTCACGGCTCTCGACGACGTCGCCGGGCAACCCGATCACGCGCTTGATGAGCACGTCGGGGTCGCTCGGGCTCGTCTTGGGATCGTTCGCCGGCCGGTCGAACACCACGATGTCGCCCCGGGCGGGGTCGGTGTTGAGCCGGAACACGACGACACGGTCGCCGACGTTGAGTGTCGGGACCATCGACTCCGACGGGATCGAGTACGCCTGGAGGATGAAGGTCTTGACGACGATCGTGAGCACCACTGCGACGGCGATCGTCAACGCCCATCCCATGGCGGTGCCCTTGGGATTGCCCGCCGGTTCGGCGTTGAGCTCGAGCACCCGCTCCGATGCGACCGGATCACCGGTCACCGGCGGGGCCGGTGGATCCAACAGCGGGCGGTACTCGGGGGGAACGCCCGTCGTGTTGGTCTGGTCGAACATCGTTACAAGGATCCCCAACGGCTGAAGGGCCACGCTATGACCACGGCTCGGCCAATGATGTCAGATTCGGGGATCGCACCGAAATAACGACTGTCATGGGATCGCTCACGGTTGTCGCCCATCACGAAGACGTGGCCCCGGGGCACGGTGACCGGCTGCGGGAGGTTGTTGGTGACGACGCTCGGGTCGAGGTAGTGACCCGTGCCGGTCTCCTCCAACGGCTTCCCGTCGATGTACACCACACCACCACGGGCCTCGACCACGTCCCCCGGAAGGCCGATGACGCGCTTGATGAGTTGGGGCGGCTGGTCGGGGTCGTCGGTGCGTTCCGACTCCGGGCGCTTGAAGACGATGACGTCGCCGCGCTCCACCCCACCGCCGACCGCGTAGGCGAGCTTGTTGACGAGGACCTGGTCGTTGTTCTGCAGGGTCGGGAACATCGACTCCGACGGGATCTCGTACAGCTGGACGACGAAGAACTGCAGCAGGAGGGCCACGACGGCGGCGGTGCCCAGCACCATCACCCACTCGACGACCGTGCGGACGAGGCCGGCCCGGGGTGACTCCTCGGTCGGGTCGACTCCTCGGGAAGCTTCGCGGGTTCGGCCCGGGCGACCGTCAGGTCGAGATCGCGGATACGCGAGCCGGGCCGGGACTCGGGGGCCCGGCGGATGTCGTCGTGGTAGGAGACGGCTTCGTCGGCCGGCCACGGCAGTGCGGCGTAGGGGTCGGGGGCGAGGTTGCGGAGGCGAGGCCGCAGTGGTGGTTGCTCGTTCGGACGAGCGTCAACACGTCCGGCCCGCGCTGCAGCGGGAGGAGTGGGCGGAGTGGAGGGAACGGGCGCAGAGGCCGGAGCCGACGCGGTGCCGGGGGCAGCCGGCGGGTGTGGCCGCTGCGGTCGCGACGAGTCCGGGCGGTGCGTGGGCGAGGCGGGTCGTCGCTGCGGGGTTGCTGGAGGCGCAGCGGGGCGCGTCGGCGTCGAGGGCGTGGCAGCGCTGGGGGCCGACGACGAGGGCGCAGCGGGATCGGGCGCCGGCCGGCGTCGGGGCCGAGCGATCTGGAACTGGGTCCCATCGGGTGCGACGGGCGGCGCGGCGGCGCCACGAACGCCGGGAACGCCACCCGGCCGAACGAGTGCTGCTCCCTCACCGGGCCGTGCCACCGGAGCCACCGGAGCCACCGGAGCAGCAGGGATGGCCGGAGCGGCCGGAGCGGCCGGAGCCGGAGCTGCCGGGGGCGGGAACTCGTGGCGTTCACCGCTGCCGGTCGCAGCACGCTCACGCTGCTCGCGCTGCTCGCGACGGGCCCGGCGGCTCAGGGGCACCTCGGGCTCGGCGGGCTCGCGGATCGGGCGGACGACGGTGACGTCGCCCAACAACGAGTTCGCGAGTGCCCGACCCATGTCGGTGAGGCGATCGTCAAGCGGTTCGGTCGAGGAGCTCACCGGCACACCGGTCAGGCTAACGGGACGATGCCTGAAATCTGCCCCGGACGGCGGTTTTGCTGCGGGGCCGGACGGATCAGGAGCGGTACAGACCGATGATCGACTGCGCCATCGGCTCGGTCAGCGCCCGAGCCGCGTCGCTCGACATCGTGGGACCGTCGACCTCGCCGTCGGGGAGGTCGAGCACCTTCGCCTCGGGCCCGAGGCGAAGCAGCAGCCGCTCGAGCCACGCGTCACCCCCGACGGCGAGCACGGCGCGGTAGCGGCCGCCGGGGAGCTCTTCGAACCGGTCGGTGGGATAGTGCTCGGCGATCCACCGGTCGGCCGGACCCACTTCGATGGCGATGCGCGGGTCCGCCCCCGACCCGGAGTACGACGTGGCCGCCGGCAGCTCCGCCGGCAGCTCGAAGCTGCCGTCGGTCAGGTGGGCACGCCGGATGCGATCGACACGGAACAGACGCTCGGCCTCGGCGGAGTGGCACCACCCGATCACGTACCAGTTGCCGTCGGTCGCGTAGACCCGGTACGGGTCGATCGTGCGCACCCGGCTCTCGTCGGTGCTGTAGGAGTAGTAGTCGATCTCGATCTGGCGTCGTTCGGTCGTCGCCTGCTGGAGCAGCGCCAGCGTTCCGCTGTCGGCCCCGCCCAAACTGACCTCGAGCGACCCGGGCTCGCCGATGCCGACGACGCGTTGCAGCTTCGTGAGCGCCCGGGCCAGCGGGCCCTCGGGGTCGGCGCCGGTCGTCGCCATCAAACCCGAGCCGGCGGCGAGCACCGCGAGCGCCTCCTGGGCGGTGAGACGCAACGGTCGAGTGAAGTAGCGACCGAGCGTGACCCACACCCGGTCATCGTCGATGATCACGTCGATCAGCTCATCGGGTGTGTAGGGCGGAATGCCGACCATGAAGATCACGTCGAGGTCGGCGAGGAGGTCCTCCCGGCTGATGTCGAACTGGGCGCACACCTCGTCGATCCGCGGCCCGCCGCGCTCGGCGATCCACGGCACGATCGCGACGATTCGACGGAAGCGATCCGACGCGGTGACGCGGGGCTTCATACGGCGCCCCTCGACGCGATCGTCGCTTCGAGCCACTCCACCAGGTCGTCACGGAGCTCTGGCGGGCTCACGATCTCGGCGTGCTCCAACAGGCCGAGCACGAACGTGCGGAACGCCCGCCGGTTGGTGACCTCGACCTCGAGGGTGACCGAGCCGTCGTCGAGGTCGGTCCACACCGCCTCCTCCTGCACGAGGCTGCGGCTGAACGCCGCCTGCGTCGCGTCGATGCGAAGCACCGCGGTCACCGGCGCGTCGTCGCCGTGTCGCCACGGGTCGAACCGGAACCCGGCGGGTCCGGCATCGTGGCCCGACGGCTCGAACGACCCGGGCTCACCGGCCGTGATCGACCCCTCGACCCGATCGATGCGAAAGCTGCGCCGATCCTCACGAAGGCGGTCGAAGCCCCGGAGGTACCAACGGCCTTTGTGGAACTCGAGGCGCTGCGGCTCGACGGTGCGCTGCTCGCCGTTGTAGGCGAACTGGACGAGCCGGTGCTCGTTGATGGCGGCGTGCAGGTCGCCGATGACGGGCGGGGTCGGCACCGACGCGAGCTCGGGTTGGGCGCTGTCGCCGCTGGCGTCGCCGAGCTTGCGCAACGTCTCCTGGGTGGCGATGCCGTCGAGCCGGATCGCGCCCATGGCGAGCTTGAGCGCGGCCATCTCGTCGGGTTCGAGGCCCGGGTCGGCGAGGTAGTAGCGCTCGGGGAGGATCCGGTAGCCGAGCGCCGTCTTGTCGTGGACGTCGGTGTTGATGACCTCGACGGGGATGCCCATCTCGCGGAGGTCGTCCTTGTCGCGCTCGAACGTGCGCCGGAAGCTCGCCGGGTCGGGCGGGTACCCCTCGATCACCCGACCGATCTGCTCGATGCCCACGGGCCGCTCGGTGTCGAGCAGCAACGCAGTGAGGTTGAGGAGGCGTTCGAGCTTCGTCGTCATCCGGCCAGGATCTTAGGGGAACAGACGTTCCCGCCGGGCCAACCCTGCCCGCCACGGTCCGTTCTGGAGCGCTCAGGTGACAGGAACTGTCACCTGAGCGCTCCAGAGTCAGCTCAGGAAGGTGACCGCGGCCGCCGCGGCCGCTCCGGCGGCAGTGAAGAAGAGCGGGTCGGAGTCGATGTCGCGACCCATCGTCGTGATGCGCAGGCCGGCAGCGCCGAGGATGTCGCCGACGTCGGGCGGGTCGACCTCGGCCACCACAACGCCCTCCAACGTGAGCACCTCGTGGGGCACGGCCGCCACGACGGGGGCCGACCTCGTCAACTCGATCGCGGTGAGCGTGTGGTGGCTGACACCCTGGTGCCGTTCGCGGGCGTCGCCGTCGGATGCCCGGACGCACAACACCGGGATGCCCCCGAGTGCATCCACGACGTCGAGTGCCGCCGCCGCCTCGACCGAGGTGGTGCCGAACTTCGTCCCGGTGCCAACGACCCCGGGGCCCATGCCCACGACGATGACCTCGGCGCCGGCGACGTGATGGGCGAGCACCAATCCCGACGCCACCGTGACCGCCTCCAGGTCGCCGCCGAAGGCGTGACCGGCCGTGATCGTGGTGTGGAGGAGGTCACGCGAGCGGAGATCCTCGACGAGGTCGCTCAGCGCGATCGGGAGCGACGCCCCGTCGGTCATGACGTACGCAACGCGGGTGCCGGGGCGCAGCGCTGCGATCGTCGCCACGACCACACCGACCTGGCTGTGCACCTGGCACACCACGACCGGAACACCGTCGATCGTCGTCGGGAGGTCCGGGTACTCGAGCTCACTGGTTCCGGCGTCGAACTGCAGGCTCGTGTACCTGAGCTTCATGACGTGGTCGGGACCCGGCGCGACGAACTCGGTGCGGCTGAGGTTCCAGTGCACGACGTGCCAGCCGCCGGTGCCGAGGCCGAGCTCGACGGCGGTGGTGTTGCACACCACCGCATCGCCGACGTTGACGGCGCCGGTCAGCTGCGTGAGGGAATACGCACGCGACTCGTCGGTGGCACCGTCGAGTCGTACCCGCACCCGCTGGAGACCCGGGCGCTCGGAGATGATCCCGGTGACCTCACCGGAGCGGAACGTCGGCATTCGGATGGGCTTACAGGCTCTCGATGAGCTTGTCGACGCGTTCGTCGTGCGATTTGAACGGGTCCTTGCAGAGCACCGTGCGCTGGGCCTGGTCGTTGAGCTTCAGGTGCACCCAGTCGACCGTGTAATCGCGCTTGCGCTCCTTGGCCTTCTTGATGAACTCGCCACGGAGGCGGGCTCGGGTCGTCTGCGGCGCGATCTCCATGGCGTCGGCGATGTCGCGGTCGGTGACCATGCGCTCGACGAGACCACGTTTCTGCAGCTTGTAGAACACCGATCGGCGACGGCTGATGTCGTGGTACTGCAGGTCGACGAGCGACGCCTCCGGCGACGACAACGGGAGCTGGTGCCGCTCGCGGTAGTGCTCGATGAGGTTGTGCTTGGTCACCCAGTCGACCTCGCGGTCGAGGGAGAACGGATCGGTCTCGAGCTTGCTCATCACGTGCTCCCACATGCTCAGGGCCTGCTTCTCCTGGGGCGAGAAGTCGTGGGTCTGGGCGTAGCGGAGCGCTCGGTTGAGGTACTCGGACTGGATCTCGATCGCCGACGCCTCCCGCCCGTTGGCAAGGCGCACGCGGTGCCGGCAGGTGAGGTCGTGGCTGATCTCGCGGATCGCCCGGATCGGATTCTCGAGGGTCATGTCCCGCAGCACGACACCGGGATCCTCGAGCATGCGCAGGATGATCGATGCTGCGCCGACCTTGAGGAACGTGGGGTACTCCCCCATGTTCGTGTCGCCGACGATCACGTGGAGGCGGCGGTAGCGCTCGGCGTCGGCGTGCGGCTCGTCGCGGGTGTTGATGATGGGCCGCGAGCGGGTCGTGGCGGAGCTGACGCCCTCCCAGATGTGCTCGCCGCGCTGGCTCATGCAGTACATGGCGCCGCGGGCCGTCTGGAGGATCTTGCCGGCGCCGGCGTAGATCTGGCGACTGACGAGGAACGGGATGAGGACCTCGCCGTAGCGAGCCATGTCGTCGGCTCGGCCGGTCAGGTAGTTCTCATGACACCCGTAGGAGTTGCCGGCGGAGTCGGTGTTGTTGCGGAACAGGTAGATGTCGCCGCGCACCCCCTCCTCGTCGAGGCGCTCCTCGGCGGATTCGACGAGTTGTTCGAGGATGCGCTCCCCCGCCTTGTCGTGGGCGACGAGGTCGAACAGCGAGTCGCACTCGGGCGTGGCGTACTCGGGGTGCGAGCCGACGTCGAGGTAGAGACGGGCTCCGTTGCCGAGGAAGACGTTGGAGCTGCGCCCCCACGACACCACACGGCGGAACAGGTAGCGCGCCACCTCATCGGGGCTGAGGCGCCGCTGACCCTTGAGGGTGCACGTGACGCCGTACTCGCTCTCGAGCCCGAAGATCCGCCGGTCCATCCCGTCACCCTAGAGATGTTTGGGACGAATGGGGTTCACTCGGCGCTGTCGGGCGTCGTCGGAGTGTCGTCACCCTCGGCCGCCGATGGCGGCGGCAACGACGGCAGCAGCGCTTCGAGCTCCTCGTCGACGATGCGCCGGAAGGCCCGGTGGTCGACGTTGCGGTCGAGCACCGCGACCTCGAGTTCGGGCTCGGTGAGACGACGGTCGGGGCCGGCGAGGGCCCCGACCGCGGCTGCGAGCGCCTCGGCGAGGTTGCAGTCGGGCGTGTACGCCTGGGCGAGCCGGGCGCGGATCGCCTCGGCGTCGCCGCCGAGCACGGTCGTGTGCTGCTCGTCGACGAGGGTGCCGTCGTACTGGATGTGGAAGAGCTGGTCGTGGGCAAGGTCGCGGCCGACCTCGGCCACGAGGATCTCGACCTCCATGGGCTTCATCTCGTGGGTGAAGACCTGACCGAGCATCTGCGCGTACTGGTTGGCGAGGCTGCGGGCGTCGACGTCCTCGCGGCTGAACGAGAAGCCCTTGAGGTCGGCGTGACGCACGCCGGCGATGCGGAGCTGGTCGAACTCGTTGTACTTGCCGACCCCGGCGAACCCGATGCGGTCGTAGATCTCGGAGATCTTGCGCAGCATGCGGCTGGGGTTCTCGGCGCAGAGCAGGATGCCCTCGTCGTAGGCGACGGCCACGAGCGAGCGGCCACGGGCGATGCCCTTGCGGGCGTAGTCGGCCCGGTCCTTCATCATCTGCTCAGGGGCGACGTAGAAGGGCATGCTCATCGCGCTTCACCTCCCCCGCCCCGGCGGGCTTCGATGTCGGCGATCAACGCACGGCTCCGTTCCTCGAGCTCGTCGTCGCCCAGACGGTGGAACCCCTGGGCGGTGATGGTGGCAACCACCGGGAAGATCTTGCGGATCAGATCGGGCCCACCGGTCGCTGAGTCCTCGTCGGCGGCCTGCCAGAGCGCGTGGATGACCAGGTCGACTGCTTCGTCGCGGGTCAGGCCCGGGCGGAAGCCGAGCTTGGTGACCGTCGCAGCGTGCATCGAGCCGGAGCCGGTCGCTGCGTAGTCGGATTCCTCGTAGCGACCACCGGTGATGTCGTACTGGAAGAGCCGCCCGAGCTCGCGCTTGGTGTCGAAACCGGCGAAGATCGGCACGACCGCCATGCCCGACAGCGCTGCGGGCAGGTGGTTCCGCAGCATCTGGCTCAGCTGGTTGGCCTTGCCCTCGAGGCTGAGGTGGCTGCCCTCGACCTTCTCGTAGTGCTCGAGCTGCAGCTGGAACAGGCGCACCATCTCGATGGCCGGACCCGCAGCACCGGCGATCGCGACACCCGAGTACTTGTCGGCGGGGAACACCTTCTCGATCGTGCGGTGGCTGATCCAGTTGCCCGAGGTGGCACGACGGTCGCCCGCCATCACCACGCCGTCGGCGTAGCGGACGGCGATGCAGGTGGTGCCGTGCGTGATCAGGCTCGCATCGGTGGACGAGGCATCGCCGGCAGGGCTGTTGAGCCCGACACGCCGCACGAGCGCCCCGAAATCTGGCCCCGGGTCATCGGCCGGGGTGAACGACGGCAGCATGTGGCCTACTCGCCGCCCTTCTGGATGTAGGACTTCACGAAGTCCTCGGCGTTGGTCTCGAGCACCTCGTCGATCTCGTCGAGGAGGTCGTCGAGTTCGGCCTTGATCTTGGACCCCGACTCGCTCGGAGCGACGTCGGTGACCTCGACTTCCTCGGTGCGGACAGGGGCTTGCTTCTTGATCTGTTCACGTTCTGGCACTGGTCTCAACCTCCGGTCCCATCAACGTACCCGCGTGCTGATGATTCCTGTGCCATATCGGGCCACTCAGGTGGCTCCGAGCTTGGCGATCAGCTCGGCGGCCGACGACACACTGTCGAGCAGTTCGCCGACGTGCTCGCGGGTGCCGCGGGTCGGCTCCAGCATCGGCACGCGGCGCAGCGACGAGCCACCGGTGTCGAACACGAGCGAATCCCAGTTGGCGGCGACGATCTCGTCGGCGAAGCGTTGCAGGCAGGTCCCCCGGAACCAGGCTCGGGTGTCGGGCGGCGGCGAACTCACGGCGGCGGCGACGTCGTCGGGGTCGACGAGGGTCTCGAGCCCGACCCGGCGGGCCAGCGACTTCTCCGGCCGGAGGTCGTGGTACTGCAGGTCCATCGCCCGCAGCCGGGCATCGTCCCAGCCGATGTCGTGGCGTTCGCGGTACCCGTTGAGCAGCCGGTACTTGGCGATCCAGTCGATCTGTCCAGCGAGGGTCATCGGGTCGGATTCGAGCCCCTCGAGGACGGCCCGCCAACGGTCGAGCACCATCTCTCCCACGTCGGTACCCACCGCCTCGAGACCGTGACGCTCGGCGTACACGGCGCACTGCCGGTAGATGTCCCATTGGATCTCGAGCGCCGTCATCGTCGTGCCGTCGATCATCTCGACCGGCTCGGACAGTGTGAGATCGTTCGAGATGGCCCGCAGCGCCGGGATCGGGTGGGCGAACTTGAACGTCCGATCGACGGCGTCGTCGTCGATCACCGCCATCCACAGGGCCGTCGTGCCGAGCTTGAGGAAGGTGGCGACCTCACTCATGTTGGCGTCGCCGATGATCACGTGGAATCGGCGGTACTTGCGGGCATCGGCGTGCGGTTCGTCGCGGGTGTTGACGATCGGGCGCTTCAGTGTGGTCTCGAGGCCGACCTCCTCCTCGAAGAAGTCGGCGCGCTGGGAGATCTGGTAGCTGACGGCGTCGCGGCGCACACCGGGCAGCTCGGTACCGACCTTGCCGGCACCGCAGTAGATCTGACGGGTGACGAAGTGGGCGGTCGCGTTGGTGACCAGCTTCCCGAAGGGCAGGCCCCGGGAGAGCATGTAGTTCTCGTGGCAGCCGTAGCTCTGGCCCTTGCCGTCGGAGTTGTTCTTGTAGACGACGATCTCCTGGCCCGGCGGCATGAACGTGGGCGCCACCCGCATCGAGCGGAGGAGGATCTCTTCGCCGGCGCGGTCGTACAGCAGCGTCTGCAGGGCGGTACGGCATTCGGGCGTCGACAGCTCGGGGTGGGCGTGGTCGACGTAGTACCGGCTGCCGTTGGTGAGTACCGCGTTCACGAGGTGCGACTCGACCTCGGGGGCGTAGCTGTAGGGGCTGGGACCACCTCTGGCATCGTTGGCCGGCGTCTCGTCCTCGAAGTCCCATCCCACACGGTGGGGACGTCCGACGCCACGACCCTGGTCGGCGAGATCGGACACGTACGACGACACCAGCGTCGAACTCGCCGCCATCGGGTTGGACTCGGGCTGCTCACCACCACCGGACCGGCGCACGATGATGCCGTATTCGGTTTCGATTCCACAGACGATCGGGACGGCCACGGGCGGCAGGCTACCGGGCGTCGCCGGTCGGACTGGGCCCAGGGCGTGCCGAGATCACGACAGCGCGACCGCGAACGGGACCCCGCGCGACCAGGTACCGGCCCCGGTTGCGGTCGGCTGGCGTCGACTGATCGTAGAAGCCGAGACCGAGCTCGGCGCCGGTGCTGAACGCCGGCTGGGCGGTGGCCGCATAACAGTTGCGGGCCTGCCCGTCGACGGTGTTCGAACAACCCGGAAGGGTGATCTCCACGGCGGCCGTCCACGGACCTTGCGGGGACCGGGAGACGCGGACCATGGCGCGGTCGATGAAGCCCGGCCACGGGCTGTACACCATCACGTACACGCCCTTGGTCGGATCGAAGGTGACGGTGAAGGCGGCCGCCGGATACCGCGTGATCGACGACGTTCCCTGCGGCATGTCCATCGCCTGCGCCGAGCTCTCGCCCAGCGTCCACGCGGTGCCGTTGAAGTAGCGGTACACGTTGGGATCACCGATGTTCACCGGGTCGACCCGGGCGACCCGGCACGGGCCGTACCCGCCCACATTGAGCGGGTTCGCCGGGCGGTCGCACGCGTAGAGGTAGGCGAAGCCCGAGACCGGGTCGTAGGTCGACGCCGTGCCGAAGGCGCGGGTCACCTGGAGCTGCTGGTTGATGACGGTGAACTGGACCGGGGAGAGGATCGGCGGTGACGCCGGGTCGTAGAACCATTGCGCCAACGAGATGCCCTTGAACTCGTAGTCGTTCACCGACCCGATGCACATGTTGGCGAAGAACGCGACAACCCGGTCGCGCCCGCCGTCGGGCACCTTGACCGCCGAGACCGGCCACATGACCCGGTTGGGACGCGACGGGCTGCACGCCGGGTAGCCCTCTCCCGGTTGCGCCAGGACGTACGGCGCCCCCGAGGGGGTCGCAGCGTCACGGGTGATCGTCGGCTGAGCGGCGCTCGCCCACGCCGCGGTGCCGCCCACGAAGTACCGGAGCGAACCGTCGCCGTTGTAGGCCGTGCTGTCGCCGAACAGCCACAGGACCGAGCCGTCGCGCAGTGTCACCGACACACCGCCATCACGGTCGACGTCGCGGAGCGGGCCGCCGTCGGGACCGACCACCTGGGTCGGGCCGGCGATGCCGGTGGTGCCGATCGCGGTCGGGCCGACGATCACCGATCCGCAGGCGGGAGCGCGATCGCCGGTCACCCCGGGCAGCCCCGGGACCTGGTCGACGAACGTGACACAGACCGTGTGCAGGCCGCCGCCGACACCGATGGTCGACTGGAACCCGCGGTTCTGCCCGACCCCGGGGAAGGCGGCACCGACGTCGGGGCGAGACTGGTTGGCGCTCACGACAGTGGGCGCACCGTCGACGGCCACGCGCACGGTCACCGGGTTCGACGAGTCGGGGTCGAACGCCCAACCGCTCACGGTGACCGCTGAACCCTGCGGTTGGACCCCTTCGATGTTGAACGCGGGCCGGTGATCGACCACCGAGACGGTGCGACAGCCGAGGAACTGATCGGCGCCGATCCCGACGTTGACGGCCGTCACGCAGATCTCGTGGACGCCGGGCACCGTGGCCGCCAAGGCGACCGCGTAGCCGGCCCGGGGGTCGAGACCGGTGGTCGCGGCCACGTCGGGACGCGACCCGGTCGCGGCGACCGTCGTCCGGACCGCGTCGTCGACGGCACCGACCACTCGGTCGGTCACGACGACGTTGATCGGCGTGCGCGGCGACGGATCTCCCGCCCACCCCGACACGACGATTGCGTCCGTGCCGACGTTGACCGCGTCGATCACTCCCGACGGGCTGGTCGCAGGGACGTCGACGTCGGTACAACCGATCGTGGCGTCGGCGCCCCGGTTGTAGTTGCGGGCGATCGCGCACACTCGGCGCCGCCCGGGGGTGACGGCGACGTCGGTGGTGAACCCGTGGGCCGTGCCCAGGCCGGGAAAGGGGCCGGCGAGGTCGGGGCGGCCGGCCGATGCGAGCACCCGGCCGGCGGGGGCGCCGTCGACGGTGAGGTCGACGGCGAGCGCTGCGCTCGTCTCACGATCGAGCGCCCAGCCGGTGACCTGGAGCCGGTCGCCCGACGGGCGGAGCGTCGCTCCCTCGAGGTTGCCCTGCGGGTCGGCCGACTCCACGTTGTCGAACACCTTGCAGCCGAGCAGGCGGAACCCGGTGCCCGGGCCGACGTTCAGCGCGGCGACGCACATCGTGTGCGGGCCCGGCGTGACCGGGATCGCGACGAGGTAACTGCGGAACTTCTCCCCGTAGGACCCCGGCAGGAACGGGTTGTAGACCCCAGCGGTACGCACGAAGAGCCCGCGATCGACGGCGACCACCACATCGATCGGACGGTTGACGTCGGGATCCTTCGCCCAGCCGACCACGCCGATCATCCCCGGTTCGGTCCAGGCCAGGTTCATCTCGCCGTACGGGTTCCGCGACTCGGTCGACGGCGCCGGACGTCGCGCCGAGCCGGTCGACGCACCGGCCTCGTCGGGATCGGAGACGAGCAGCGCCAGTGCGCTGAAGCCCACGACGAACAGGAGGGCGACGGCGGCAAACTGCGCCACGGCGCGTCGGGGCAACATCTCGGAATTCATACCAGACCGGCCGAGTCGCCGGACATCGCCCCCCGTCAGAGGTACTGGCCCGTCGCCACTCGCTCGATCGCCCGCCCACCTTCGAACCGGTTGTCCTCACGGTGTACCAGCGTGCGGATGTAGACGATTCGCTCGCCCTTCTTGCCGGAGATCTTGGCCCAATCGTCGGGATTGGTGGTGTTCGGGAGGTCCTCGTGCTCCTTGAACTCCTGGTGGATCGACTCGAGGAGATCGTCGACCTTGATGCCCTTGGCACCGTCCGCCAGCTCACGCTTGATGGCGAGCTTCTTGGCGCGGCGCACGACGTTCTCGATCATGGCGCCCGACGAGAAGTCCTTGAAGTACATGACTTCCTTGTCGCCGTTCTGGTACGTCACCTCGAGGAACTGGTTGTTCTCGTCGGTGCGGTACATCTCCTCGACGGTCGTCTCGATCATCACCCGCACGGCCTTGTCGACGTCGCCGCCCCCGAGGGTCATCACCTCGGTCGGGTCGATCGGCAGGTCGGACGTGAGGTACTGGCTGAAGATCTGCGCCGCCGAGTCGGCGTCGGGACGGTTGATCTTGATCTTCACGTCGAGCCGGCCCGGGCGCAGGATGGCCGGGTCGATGAGGTCTTCGCGGTTGGACGCACCGATCACGATGACGTTGCGCAACGTCTCGACACCGTCGATCTCCGCCAACAACTGCGGCACGATCGTCGACTCGATGTCGCTCGAGATGCCGGTGCCGCGGGTACGGAACAGCGACTCCATCTCGTCGAAGAAGATGATCACCGGCGTACCGTCGGCCGCCTTGTCACGCGCCCGCTGGAACACCTCGCGAATGTGCCGCTCGGTCTCGCCCACGTACTTGTTGAGCAACTCCGGCCCCTTGATGGAGATGAAGTAGCTGTTCTGGTCGCGACCGGTCATCTCGGCGACCTTCTTGGCCAGGCTGTTGGCGACCGCCTTGGCGATGAGCGTCTTGCCACACCCGGGAGGCCCGTACAGCAGGATGCCCTTCGGAGCGGGCAGCTTGTACTCGCTGAACTTGGCCTGGTGGAGGAACGGGAGCTCGACGGCGTCGGTGATCTGCTCGATCTGGTCGTCGAGGCCGCCGATGTCGCTGTAGGCGATGTCGGGCACCTCTTCGAGCATCAGCTCGTCGACCTCGGGCCGCGGCAGCTTCTCGAGGAGCACCGAACTGCGGGTGTCCATGAGCATGACGTCGCCGGCGCGGAGGCGCTGGCCCCGCAGGGCGTCGCCCAACTCGGCCACACGCTCCTCGTCGGCGCGCCCGACGATGAGCGCACGGCGGCCGTCCTCGAGGACCTCGCGCAAGGTCACGACCTCGCCCACGATCTCCTGGCTGCGCACCATGACCACCGTGAACGACTCGTTGAGCACGACCTCGACACCGCACCGGAGTTCGCTCGCCTCGATCGACGGGGACACCTCGACGCGCATCTTGCGACCCGAGCTGACGATGTCGACGGTGCCGTCGTCGTTGATCCCGAGCAGCGTGGCGTAGGCCGCCGGCGGCTGGGTGAGCTTGTCGACCTCGTCGCGGAGGGCCGCGATGTGGTCACGCGCCTCGCGGAGCGTGTAGCTCAGCTTCTCGTTCTGCGCGACGGCCTGCGCCAGCTGGCCCTTGGTCTCGAGGAGTCGCTCCTCGAGCGTGCGCACCCGCTTCGGCGCGTCCTGGATGCGACGGAGCAGCGTCGTCACCTCGCCCTGGAGCTCGGCCACCCGGTCGCGGAGGTCGGTGACCTCGTCGCCACTCGACTGGCGAAGCTCGTCGCCGACCGGATCGCCCCAGGGACGGTCGCCGACCTCGTCGTGGGTGCCGTTGGATTCGTCGTGAGCGTCGATCGGAACCACCTCCTCGGAACGTTGGAACCTAACACCGCGATCTTCGGATTCCACCTCGGTTGACGCGATCGTCACACGCCGTTCGTCGTGCCGTTCTGGCGACGACGACGTGCCAAGAGCGACACCGCGATTCTGCCCGGGGTTGGTCTGGGAGCAGGTGGATGGGGCTACACTCACGGCACGTGGCGTCGGGCCCCGAAGCGCCCGCACCGAATCCCTGAGGAGCTTGCAACATGGGTATGAAGGTCTGGATCGATCAGGATCTGTGCACCGGCGATGGTCTGTGCGAAGAGATCGCACCCAAGGTGTTCACCCTCCTCGACGACGGCTTGGCCTACGTGGTCGACCCGGCCGGCAAGGTCTACTCCGATCCGGGTGGCCCCGAGGGTCTCGCCGACGTGCCCGAGGGCGAGTGGGAAGGCACCATCGAATCCGCCGAGGAGTGCCCCGGCGAGTGCATCTTCATCGAGATGGAGTAGTCGGAATCGACTGAGTTCTTCGAGCGACCCGGGCCGTGTGCCCGGGTCGTTCCGCGTCCAGTCGCCGGTCAGTCGACGCGATCGGCGAAGGTGATGGGAAGCGAGTCGAGGAGTCGGAGACCCTCGGGGAGATCGAACGTCGAACCGTCGAGGCGTACGGCGCGAACGTCGATCGAGTAACCCGTCGCTCCCCGGAAGTCGACGCCGCGCACCGAGGCACCGTCGAACCGGGCGTTGTCGAGCGTCGAGCCCTGCAGGTCGAGGTCGTGCAGGCGGGTGTCGCAGAAGTCGGCGTCGCTGAGGTTGCAGTCGACGAAGGCAAGCCCGTGCAGCTCGAGGCCGACGAAGTACGAGCCGAAGCAGTTGCAGTCCTCGAACCGGAGCGGGTCGTAGCAACGGACGGCTGGCCAGTCGAGACGCGTCCAGTCGAGCCCGGTCACCTTGCACCCGGTGAAGGTGCAGCCTTCGAGCCGAGTTGCGTCGAGGTCCGCACCAGCGAAGTTGCACCGCTCGAAGGTGCACTCGACGAACGTGCACCGGTGGAGCGCTGCATCGCTCCAGTCGACGGCGACGAACACGCAGGACTCGAACACGACCCCATCGACCTCGATGCCCGCCAGATCGAGCTGTTCGTATCGCTCCTCCACGAAGGGGTCGTCACCAGCGAAGTCGGGAACGTCGACCATCACCCGAGCCTGCCACACGACCCTGACACTCTCGAGCGCTGACGTGCAGTCCAGCTGCACTCCGCCGCTCCAGAGTTCGGTCAGCTCCGCGGGAACGAGTAGTCGCGGTGCACCGTGGCCACCCGGACCCGGTACGACGAGTACCAGGTGTCGCGGCCCTGCTCCTGGGCGGCGAGGTGTTCGGTCACGCGCTTCCACCCGAGCGCATCGGCGTCGGTCGCCCAGTACGACACCGTGATACCGGCCCCGTCGGCGCCGTGCACCGTGTCCATGCCGCGGTAGCCGGGCTGTTCGGCCGCCAGCTCGATCATGCGAGCGGCCGCCGCGGCGTACCCACGAAGATCCTCGCCGGTGTGCTGGGAGGTGAAGATGACAGCCACGTAGGGGGCCTCGGTCGAGTCGGTCATCAGTAGATCGTGTCCTTGATTCGCTGGGGGTAGTTGACGTCGTAGGTCGCGCCGTCGAAGTCGCCGGCGGTGATCGTCGCCATGATGGTGCCGACCGTCGGCAGCTCCGACGGATCACGGAACCCGGCGGGGTCCCAGAGCTGCGAGCGGATGAGCGCCTTCGGGCACTGCGTGTAGACCGACTCGATGGTGATCACCACGATCGTGGCCGGGATCTTGTCTCCCACGGAGAAGCTCGCCCGGAGGTCGGCGTCGGTAGTGAGCACTGCGGTGCCGTTCACCCGCAGGGTGACCCCGACGCCCGGCACGAGGAACAAGAGCGCGACGCCGGGGTCGTCGACCAGGTTGCGCAGCGTGTCGACGCGATTGTTGCCGCGACGGTCGGGCATCAGCAGCGTGCGGGAATCGTGCACCCGCACGAATCCGGCGGGATCACCACGGGGCGAGCTGTCGAGGCCTCCTGATCCCGACGTGGCGACGACCACGAACGGCGACGCCTCGATGTATGCCTCGGTCTCGGGGATCAGGTGGTCGATCTCCTTGGTGAGCGACGTCGACAGCGGCTCCCCGTAGATCACATCGAGACCCTCGTGGGTGGAGACGACGGTGGAGGGATCGAACAGCGCGGTCACTCCCCGACCGTACCGCTCACCCCGCCGCTCACCGACCCGAGTTTCGCCGCTCACTCACCCCGGCACGCGCCCGACGCCAGGGGCTCGGCGCTCACCTGCTCGACGAGCCCCTGGAGCAACGCGGTCGGGATCGCGTACGCCGTCTCGGCGCGGTCGGGAGCGATGCCGAACGCGACACCAGCGACGCTGCCGTCGGGCGTGATCAGCGGGCCGCCCGAGTCGCCCGGCCCGATCTTCGACCCGAGGATCATGATCCTGCGCGAGAACGAGCCCTGGTCGTAGATGTCGCGCGCCGTCGCCGTCGTCACGGCCGCCACCGTGTACGGCTGCACCTGGAGCGGACCACCGCCCGGAAAGCCGAGGATCGCCCCGGCATCACCCACCTTCGCCTCGACGAGGGGCAGCGGCGGGCGGTCGAGGCCCGGCGCGGCCACGAGTGCGATGTCGTTACGCAGATCGAGATAGCGGATCGTGCCCTCGGCCTCGAGCCCGGTGTCGTCGGAGATCGTCAACGCTTCCGACCCGGCGACGACGTGGGCGTTGGTCACGACCAGTCCCGGCGCGACCACGAACCCGCTTCCCGACTGGGTGCGGTCACACGCCGGGCCCGACAGTTTCACGACCGAGGCGCGCACGACATCGACCGTCGCCTGGTCGACCGGAGAGTTGGCCGGGGCCACGGGGTCGATGTTGAGGTTGCGGATGTTCGACAGCGCGTCCTCGAGGCCGTTGACGCCGAGCGACTTGCCCACCCCGGCCAGCACGTCGGGCGGAGCGCCGAGCGCTCGCGTGAGCCGGGCCGCGACGACCGAGCTTCGAGCCGTCTCCGCCGGCCACCCCTGGATCTGCACCATCGTCGGGATGAACATCCACGCGGTGATCACCACCCCGGCGACGCCGAGCACCGCACCCCCGGCAGAGTCGATCAAACCGAACCGGGCGATATCGAGCATGCCCTTCATGCGCCCGCCGACGACGTGCCCGACCGCCTGGCCGATCAGGCCGGCGCCGAGGATCACGACGAGGCTCCGGATGAGGTCGCCCGGCTCGGGGGTCTCGGGCGTCTCGAACACCACGGGGAGGAGCTTCGACGCCACCACGACCCCGATGACGAGGCCGATCCAACCGATGACGCGCCGAACGAACCCGAACCGCCATCCCCCCAACCCGGCGACGAGCGCACCCAGCAGGAAGATGAGGTCGAGCTCGTTCACCCGCAGCTGCGATCAGCTACTGGTCGCTGCCGCGACGAGCGGTCGTGAGGAACCCGGTGTGGGCGACCATGCGATGGTCGGGACGCACGGCGTTGCCCTCGATGTGCCAGCTCCGGTTCAGCACCTCGAGCGACTCCGCCAGGATGAACCCGGCCTTGTCGAGGGCATCGCGGAACTGCATCACCTGCACGATGCTCGGCGAGTACCCGAGGATCAGACCACCGGGCCGCAGCGCCGTCGCGGCGTGCGGGACCACCTGCCACGGCTCGGGCAGATCGAGGATCACCCGGTCGAGGTCGGTCTCGTCGATGCCCTCGTAGCAGTCGCGGAACTCGACCCGGTACCGGCTCAGCGCCTCGGGCCCGAGGAACTTCTCGACGTTCTGGCGGGCCCGATCCGCGAACTCCTCGCGGAACTCGTAGCCGACGATGTCGACGCCACACCGCAGCATGCCCATCGAAAGGGCGCCCGATCCGACCCCCGACTCGAGCACCTTCAAACCGGGTCCGATGTCGGCCATCATCAAGATGGGCCCGATGTCCTTCGGGTAGATCACCTGGGCGCCGCGGGGCATCTTGAGGATGAACTCGCTCAGCGTCGGGCGCAGCACCGTGTAGGACGTGCCCCGGGTCGACCGCAGCGTGACGCCCTCGCCGGCACCGAGGATCTCGTCGTGGGAGATGTACCCCGCGTGGGAGTGGAACTCCTTGCCGGACTGCAACGTCACCAGGTACTGGCGCTGTTTCGAGTCGAGCAGGAGGACCAGCTCGCCTTCCTGGAGTTCGGCGGTCACGTGGTGGCGTCCTTGTTGGTAGCGGTCCGGCGGGCCGGACCCAGTTCGACGGATTGAGGGGTCGGCGCGGGGCTGCGGTCGGCGGTAGCCCGTTCCACGAGCCGGCAGAAGGCGCACACCTCGGCGGGACTGGGGGAACCGCAGCGTACGCACGCACCGAGCGCTTCACGACCCTCGGCGGCCTCGCCGGCGAACCGGTCAGCGGCGTTGCGGAGGAACCCGAGGTAGAAGTCGGCCTTGGTGCCCGGGGACTGCTTCTCGATCTCGTTCAGCGCGTTCTTGTAACCGATGTGCTTGTTGCCCACCGCCATCGGGCATTCCTCGACGATGTAGTCGATGCCCGAGACGATGCAGTACGCCGCCATCTCGCGCTCGCCGAGCCGTACGAGCGGCTTCACCTTGCGGGGGAACCCGTGCCGCGCCGGCAGGACGGGATGCTGACGGCCGAGGTACTCGGTCTGCCAGTGCAACACGTTGCCGAACAGCACGGCCGCCTCGTCGTCGAGGTTGTGGCCCGTGACCAGCACGTCGAAGCCACCGTCGACCGCGGCCTGGTCGAAGAGGTGACGCTTGGACAGGCCGCACGCCGAGCACGGGGCGCGCTTGGCTGCCCGTGACCCCTCGGGGATGTCGTAGCCGTACTCGGCCGGCAGATCGATCTGGATCAGCTCGGCGCCGCGCCGCTCGGCGAAATCGACCGCGAACTGCTTCGAGTTGTCGCTGTACTCGCCGATCCCGAGACCGATGTACAGGCCCGACGCCTGGTAGCCGAGGTCGAGCAGGATGTCCCACACGGCAAGGGAGTCCTTGCCGCCCGACACGGCGACGAGCACCTTGTCGTCGGTCGACATCATGTCGAAGTCGGCAATCGCCTTCTGGGTCTGGTCACGACAGAACTTCGTGAAGTGGGGCGCGCAGAAGTTGCTGTTGTGCCGCCGGAGGTCGATGACGGCGGGCTCGCGACACACCGTGCACTTCATGGCTGGATCCTCATGCAAAGCCACCCGAGATGACCGGGCGGATCTCGATCTCATCGGCGTCGTCGAGCATCGAGTCACCCGGCACGAGCTCACCGTTGCGCACGAGCAGGACCGACTCGCGGTTGAGATCCAGCCGGTTGAGCAGCTTGATGACACTGACGGGGCCCGGAACCTCGATCTCGCGGGTGGGATGACGAAGCTTGACGATCACGCCCAACAGTCTGGCCGATGCTGCGGCCGGTGCGTGAACCGCTGACCGGGCGGCCCGGCCGGAGCGGACCGCTCAACCGCTACAAGAACGTCTTGGTTCGAGGGTGGTGCCGCTTGGCCGTCTTCGCCAGGGCCGTGGCCCGGTGGGTCTCGAGGCGGGCGCTGAGCTCGGCGACCTGCACCTCGAGTTTGCGCTGTTGCCGCGTCGGCGCCGTCAGGCGGTCGAACCGGGTGCCGAGCACCTCGACCTTGCGTTCGTTGCGTACCGCGCGCTTCGACCCCGGCGTGGCCTTCGCCACCTTCTTCTGTGCCGTCGCCAGCTTCGACGCCGTCGTCCGGGCTTTGCGGTTGGGCGTGCGCTGCTTGGTCAGCTTGGCCGACGACGCCCGCAGCTTCTTGGAGTCACGCCGCTCGGCGCGGTTCATGCCGGGGCGGGTCGTGACGAGGTAGGTCTCACCGGGAACGAGGCGCGCCGTATCGAGACGCTCGGGCTGGCGGGACTCCCGCGCCTGGTCGATCAGCCAGTTGACCGCGCTGCCGGCGACGAGCGCTGCCGGACCTCTCCCGAAGACGCGAACCAACCCCAGCTCGCGAAGACGACGCCACACGACGGCTAGGCCCGCTTCACTTCGATGATGGTGCTCGTGTGCGCCCCGCCGCGCCGGCCGAGCACGAAGGCAATGATCAGGAGCAGGATCGCCACCCCCGCACCGACAGCGATGATCTGGTTCTTGGCGCCCTCGACGGTGGACGTGGCCTCGCCCTGGATGTCGGCGAGCTTCGCCTTGATGTCGTTGGGGGTGATCTTGTCGGCGCTCATGACGTCGTTTCCTTCTTCTTCGTGTCGTCCTTGGTGATGCCGAAGACGGCGAGACCGATCATGACGGCGGCGGCGAGCACGGTCGCAGCGAACGGGATCAGCGACATCGCCCCGGTGCCGTCGAGGGCGTCCCACGACTGCAGGCCCCGCAGCAGGCCGAGCAACAGGAAGACGCACCCGAGTCCGATCGCGATACCGCCGCCGACACCGAAGCCCACGTAGCGACCGAGCGTCTTGAGCGGGTCCCACGTCTCCTGCCTGGCGTAGCCGACGACGAGATCCTTCAGCTCGGCGACGTGCTCCGCCGGACCCTTCTTGTCCGAAACTCTGTCCTGCGCCATCGGCCCTTCCTAGTTGCTCGCCGCGTCGTTCACAAGAACTGTGGCGTGCTCGAAGGCATCGAGCAGCAGGAGCCGCCGCGCGTCGACGTCGGTCGACGACAGCACCCGGTACCGGTCGAGCGGCCCGATCGGCGCGACCGCCGCCATCTCGAACGTCGCCATCGCCGGATCGTCGGCCATGGGGACCCCCGGGGCCAGGTCGGTGCTGCCGGTGACGCGCTCGACGAGCTCGATGAGGCTGCGGAACGACGTCACGAGTTCGTCCCACGCCGTGACGGTCGTCGCCGTGTCGGGCAGCGACGAGACCATCGCCCGCGGGAACGGGTCGTCGGGAAGCCACTCGTCGACGCTGATGCGCTCCGTGCCGACCGCGACCAGGTGCCACCGGCCGTCGGGCTGCTGCTCGGCGTCGAGCACCCGCGCCGTGCACCCGACCGCCGCTCGGACGTCGTGACCACCCACCTCCGAGCCACGTTCGATCATCGTGACCCCGAAGGTCCCGTCCCCGGCGAGGACGTGCTCGATCATCAGCCGGTAGCGATCCTCGAAGACATGCAGCGGGAGCAGCATCGACGGCAGGAGCACCGACCCCAGCGGGAACATCGGTGTCTCGGTGCTCATGGCATCGCCTCCGGCGCGGTGCTCATGCGCTCGCCTCCGGCGCAGTGCTCATGCGCTCGCCTCCGGCGAGACCGACGCGGGGTCGACGGCGTCGGGGTACGAGAGGATCGCCTCGGCGACCTTCGTCTCGAAGGCCAGGTCCGAGGCCGACACGTCGCGCCCGCTCGGATTGAGGATCGTGCTGAACCGAACATCGGCACCCTTGGTCGTCGTCACCCATCCCGACAACGCGGTGACGGCCTTGAGCGTGCCCGTCTTGGCGCGCACGGCCCCGGCGGCCGGGCTCTTCGTGAACCGGTCGCGAAGGGTGCCGTCGGGCCCGTCGGCGACGGGCAGGCCATCGGCGATCGGCCCCGACGGGCCACTCGTGCCCAGCACGTCGTCGAGCAGGCGGCACGTCAGCCGGTTCCCGGTGTCGAGGCCACTGCCGTCGAGCAGGACGATGCCGTTCATGTCGATGTCGTGCTCGGTCAACACCCGCTGCGCCTCCTTCAGGCCCGCTGCCGTGGTGCCCTCGTTCGACGTCGCCGAACCTACCGCCTTGAGCAGGAGCTCGGCCGTGTTGTTGTCGCTGAACGTCAGCATTTCCTTGACGATGTCGCGCAACGGGAGGGACGGAACGTCGACGACCGTCGCCAGCCCGTCGGGCGCCTCCCCCGACGCCGCCGGGCCGCCCACCGAGACACCACGGGCGACGAGCAGCTGCGTGAGGGCGTCGGCGGCATAGGCGGGCGGATCCGACGCCGGCTGGGGCGTTCCCGACGAAGCGCCCGGGAGGACGCCGTAGGTGCGGGCGTCGTTGACCGACAGGGCCGACAGCGGCCCGACCTGGTTCTGGGCCAGGTACCGCGACGGCCACGTCGGGATCGTACGGACGTCGTCGAAGTGTCGGTCGTCGCCCTTCACCGACCCCGTCACCTGCGTGACGCCGGCGGCGACGATCTTGTCGGCGATGTCCTCGATCCGGGTGTGGGGCGTCTTCCCGTACTTGAGGGTCGACTGGTACGTGTCGCTGTCGATGACCGGGTCGCCGCCACCGATCATCCAGAGGTCACCCTCGATCACTCCCCCCGCCGGGGCGGACGTGGCGGCCAGGCGGGTCGTGAACGTGGCATCGGGCCCGAGCACGTCGAGCGCGGTCAGGGCCGTCACCAGCTTCTGGTTGGACGCGGCCGGCATCGGGGTGTCGGGTTGCGCGGCGTAGAGCGTGGTCGGACCGTCGGCAACCACCAGGCAGGTCTGTGCCGGAGCCGACGCCACGAGCGGGGCAAGTTCGGCGGTGAGACGCCGAGCGGCCTGGGGACGGACGAGGAGGTCCGGGACCCGACGCGCCGACAACACCGGGGTGGCAGGAGCCGCCGGGGCAGGCCCCGACGCCACGGCCGGTTCGGCGGCCGCGCTGCGATCGGACTCGGTCGACACGCCGTAGCCCACGACAGCGAGGCCGGCAACGAACAGGCCGGCGGCGACGGCGGACGAACGCAGCATCAGACGCCGCGGAACCGGGCGTAGCGGGTCAGGTGTTCGAGCGCCGTGACCGCCCGGTTGGCCGACGCGTAGCAGACACGACCCGTCGCCTTCACCGTGGCGGGGCCGGCGTTGGTCGGGTCGGACACGGCCAGTTCGGTGGCCGTGAGAATCGGCTTGCCGGTCGCCGCGGAGATGTCGGCGGCGGCCTGGGCGAAGCGGGCGTCCTGGCGCTCGTGGTACTCGACGATGCGCTCGAGCCCGTGGTCGGGGTAGAAGCGACCACGCCGCATCATCGCGGCCTGGTTCGACTGGATGCCCACGCCCAGGTAGACGATCGCGTCGACCGACGGGTGGCGCGGCGATCATCTCCATCACCTCGGGAATGGTGTCACGGGTCTCGCCGCCGGCGAGGTCGACCGGGTTGTTGCGGCTCCAGCGCGGCGGAAGCAGCGTGTCGACCTCGGCCAACAGGTCCTCCGGAAGCTCGACGAGTTCGAGGATCTTGCTCCGGCTGATCGCGTCGGCGGTCACCACACCCCAACCGCCGGCGGTGGTCATCACGACGACCCGGTTGCCCGACGGGAGCGGCTGGGTCGCGAGCGTGGCTGCGGCCTCGAACGCCTCCTCGACGGTGGCGGCCCGGCAGACGCCCGCCTGCCGGCACGCGCCGTCGAACACCCGGTCGTCGGTCGCGAGCGAACCGGTGTGGCTCGACGCGGCGCGGGCCCCGCCGGCCGTGGCGCCGCCCTTGACGAGCACCACCGGCTTGGTGGGCGTGATCGCTCGCACGGCGTCGAAGAACGCCCGGCCGTCGTCGATGCCCTCGACGTAGGCGAGCCCGACCGACGTGGCCGGGTCGGTCGGCGTACCAACTCAGGTAGTCGGCCACGGTGGTGGCGGCGGCGTTGCCGGCGGACACGGCCCGACTGATGCCGATGCCCGTCGCCGTCGCCATGTTGAGGAACGACGAGACGAAGTTGCCCGACTGGCTGGCGACGCCGATCGAGCCCGCCGGCGGGTACGGCGCCACGATCTGCGCGCACAGGCCGACCGGGGTCGACACGACGCCCTGGCCGTTGGGGCCGGCCAGCAGGATGCCGAGCTCGTCGCACAGGGCCACCAGCTCGGCCTCGGCCACTCGGCCCTCGCTCGCCCGCCTCGCCGTAGCCGGCCGAGGTGAGGAACGCCGCCGTGATGCCCTTGCGGGCGCAGGCGCGCAGCAGGTCGGGGTTGGTCGACGCCGGGGTGCACACGAAGACGAGGTCGGCCTCGCCGTCGGGCAGGTCGTCGATGCTCGGGACGTGTCGATGCCCAGGACCGGGGCGCCGTCGCGGTTGGTGGCGAACACCTTGCCCTCGTAGCCAGCTCGGCCAGGATGTTGTGGAGGCACACGAAGCCGAACTTGCCGGGGTGGGTCGAGGCTCCGGCGACGACGACGCCCCGGGGCTCGAACAGCGCCTGGAACTGGGCGGGCGACGGTGCCTCAGCGGGCTGCACCCGGCGCAGCGGGGCCTCGGCGGGGGCCTCCTTCGGGTCGTCGGCACTCGACCAGCGCGTCGACCGCCACGGGGCCGGCCGTCGTCGACGATGAGCGGGTTGAGGTCGGCCGAGACGAGTTCGGGGTCGGCCTCGGCTGCCTCGGAGAGCGCCACGAGCACGTCGACGAGGGCGTCGCGGTCGACCTCGGGCTCGCCCCGGAAGGCGCCGAGCAGGGCCTGGGTGCGCCAGGTCGTCGATCATCTCGTCGGCGTCGTCGGCGGTGATCGGGCACCAGCCGGATCGCCACGTCGGCCACCGCCTCGGCGAGGATGCCGCCGACGCCGAGCATCACCGTCATGCCGAACTGGGGGTCGCTGGCTGAGCCCGGCGATCAGCTCCCGGGTGCCGGCGACCATCGGAGCCACCAGCACCCCACCTCGCCGTCGTCGGGGGGCGCCGCGCCGAGCAGCTCGGCGGCGGCGGCCTCGACCGCGTCGGCGGTGCCGAGGCCGAGGCGCACGAGGCCGCGCTCGGTCTTGTGGGCGATGGCGTCGCCGCAGAGCTTCGCGACCACGGGGAAGCCCATCTCGGCGGCGGCAGCGGCGGCAGCGGCGGCGGTGCCGACGACCCGTTCGGGGGCGATGGGCAGACCGTAGGGGGCGAGGAACTGCTTCGATTCGGCCTCGGACAACGTACGCGTGCTGCGGGACGGTGGTGTGAGCGACGACATGATCGGACGAGCCTAACGGCGGCCGCGCACCTCCCGACGCTGACCGCACCCCACCGGTTCGGGCAGTTGGTACCGTGCTCGCATGCAGATCGTCGCGGCCCTGTTCACCGATGAGATCAACCTCCGCCAGGTGGCGGGCCCGTCGACGCGGATCGACCTGACAGGCGTGCAGTTCTCCGCCGTCGCCCCGTCGCCGCTCCCACTCGAGTGGGCGCCGCACCTGGTCGTCATCATCCGCTGTGGCGCCGGCGAGTCGACGACCGCCGCTCGAGGTCGTGTACTACCGCGACGGCGAGCAGATCGCCCGCAATGTGCAGGCCGTCGAGATCGAGCAGAACAAGTTCGGCTACCGCCTCGTACGGGCCGAGATGGAGTTCACCGAGTACGGGACGGTCGAGGCGCATTGCCGCATGGACATGGGCCCGGTCACGATCGTGCCCTACACCCTGCTCCCCCCGCCGGAGGCCTGATGGGCCCGACCTTCGCCGCGGCGCTCAGCGAGCACCCCCTCGCCACGCAGGCCGTCGGCGAGGTCGTCGGGCAGGTACTCGAGTCGCTCGGCACCCCGCCCGATGTCGCCATGCTGTTCGTGACCGGCCCCCATGCCGGCGCATTGGAGGACATCGCCCGGGCGGTGCGCCGACTGGTCAACCCACGGGTGCTCGTCGGGGCCACCGCCGTGTCGGTCCTCGGAGGGTCCCAGGAGGTCGAGGAGACGCCGGGGATCGTGTTGTGGGCGGCGCGGTTCGACGTCGACGTCGAGCCGGTCCGCCTCGAGGCCATCCCAACCGCCGACAATCTCTTCGTGGCCGGTGGCGGTGTCCTCAACCGAAACGACGGCACGTTGCTGCTGGTCGCCGACCCGTTCAGCTTCCCCGTCGAGCAGGTGCTCGGTCATCTCCGCGAATCGGCACCGGACGTCGCGATCGTCGGCGGCATGGCGTCCGCGGCGCGGGGTCCCGGCGGCAACGTCCTGGTGCTCGACGACGAGCTGTTCCGCAGCGGCGCGGTCGGGGTGTGGCTCCCGCCCACGGTCCCGATCACGACCGTCGTGTCGCAGGGCTGCCGGCCGATCGGGCAACCGTTCGTGGTGACCAAGGCGGAACGCAACGTCATCTACGAGCTCGCCGGCCAGGAGGCGCTCAGCCGTCTCAACGAGACGATCGACTCGCTCAACGACCACGACAAGCGGCTGCTGGCGAACGGCCTCCACATCGGCCACGTGATCGACGAGCAGCGGATCGACTACGGCCGCGGCGACTTCCTCATCCGGGGCGTCCTCGGCGCCGACCGCAAGATCGGGGCGATCGCCATCGGCGACGAGGTGCCGGTGGGAGCGACGGTGCAGTTCCAGGTCCGCGACGCCGAATCCGCCGACGAGGACCTCCACGCCCTCATCGACGGCCAACGAGCCCGGGGCGCCCTCGTGTTCACGTGCAACGGCCGGGGCTCGAACCTGTTCGGCACCCCCGGCCACGACGCCGAGGTCGTCAGCGAACAGACCGGCGGCGCGGTCGCGGGCATGTTCTGCGCCGGGGAGTTCGGTCCGGTCGGCAGCGTCAACTTCGTGCACGGCTTCACCGCCTCGATCGCGCTGTTCGGAGCACAGCGATAGCTCCTGCCGCGAGTTCTGGTCGCGGAATCGCCCGCCAAGCGGCGATCACCGCGACCGAAACCGCGGGGTTCCGGGTGGAGGGTGCCCCCTCGTGACCACCGGAGTTCGGCAGGATTGAGATCATGCGCCGCCGCTTCCTGATCGTCCTCACCACTGCCGCACTGTTCGCCGGTGTCGCCGGTTGCGACGCTGCGGCGTTCAACCGCTGGCTCGTCGAGCGGGGCAAGCCGGCCCTGACCGAGCCCGAACTGTCGAAGGTCGTGGCCCTCATCACTGCTGCGGAGAACGAGAACACTCGCAAGGCGTCGTTCACGGCGACCCTCGTCGGTGTCGACGCCGCACGGCTCGGGTTGTCGTGGCGCCCGGGGTGCCCTGTTGGTCCGGCGGACCTGCGGCTGATCACCGTGAGCTACTGGGGCTTCGACAACGCCGGCCACACCGGCGAACTGATCGTGCACCGCAACATCGCGCTGCAGACGATCCGGGCGTTCCGGGAGCTGTGGGACGCGAAGTTCCCGATCAACCGCATGGACACGGCGGAGAAGTTTCGCGAGCCCAACCGATTTCCGCCCCGACGGAAGCTTCATCGAGACCCACGGGCCCGATCTGGTCAACGACACGTCCGCCTTCTTCTGCCGGCCGACGACGGGCTCGTCGAGTGGCTGGTCTCAGCACTCCTACGGCACGGCCATCGACATCAACCCCGTCCAGAACCCCTACATCAAGGGTGCGACGGTCATCCCCGAGAACGGAACGACGGCACGCAACGCTTCGGTGCCGGGCACGATCGTGAAGGGCTCGCTGCCGGTGGCCGCCATGAAGCGCGCCGGTCTGGTCTGGGGCGGCACGTGGTCATCGCTGAAGGACTACATGCACTTCAGCGCGACCGGCCGCTGACGCCGACTCACGAGTGGTGCGCGCGTTCTGGGCGCGCCAGCGGGTCACATCCGACCCGGCGGCGCGCCCGGAAGCTGCGACCCACCCGTTCGGGCCCGCCACGGCGAGCGATTAGGGTTGCCTCGCACGGCGCGACTCATCCCCCGTCGGCACTTCTACGAGAAGGGGAACCACGTGGGCTTCACCGCGGACCAGGAACGGCTCGGCATCAACGTCGTCAAAGCACTCGCGATGGACGGACCGGCGAAGGCCAACTCCGGCCACCAGGGCACGGCGATGGCGTTGGCACCACTCGCCCACGTCCTGTTCACGCGGGTCATGCGCTACGACGCCACCGCCCCCGACTGGCCCGACCGTGACCGCTTCGTGCTCTCGGCCGGCCACGCATCGATCCTGCAGTACTCATTCCTGTACCTCACCGGGTACGGCCTGACCCTCGAGGACCTCGAGCAGTTCCGCCAGTGGGGTTCAGCAACGCCCGGCCACCCCGAGGTGCACCACACCGCCGGCGTCGAGGTCACCACCGGACCCCTGGGCCAGGGCTTCGCCAACGCCGTCGGCATGGCGATGGCCGAGCAGTCGCTGCGCGCCCGGTTCGGCGAGGCCGCCACCAACCACCACATCTGGTGCATCGCCGGCGACGGCGACCTGTCGGAGGGCATCAGCCACGAGGCCGCGTCGCTCGCCGGTCACCTGCAGCTCGACCACCTCACGGTGATCTACGACGACAACCACGTGTCGATCGACGGCGTCACCGAGCTCGCGCTCACCGACAACGCCGCCGAGCGGTTCCGTGGCTATGGCTGGAACGTCGTCGAGGTCGGTGAGATCGCCGAGGACCTCGACGCGCTCGAGGCTGCGCTCGTGGCGGCGAAGGCCCACAGCGGGGCGCCGACGATCATCATCCTCCGCAGCCACATCGGGTTCCCGTCGCCGACGCTGACCGACAGTCCGTCGGCGCACGGCCTGGCCTTCAAGGCCGCCGACATCGAGGCGACCAAAGAGGTCATGGGCCTGCCGACCGACCAGTCGTTCTATGTGCCCGACGAGGTCGTCGAGCTGTACCGCGCCGCCGGCACCGCCGGCTCGGCGGCCCGCCTCGCCTGGGAAGCCGGCCTCGACACCGCCCTCGGCGAACGGCACGCCGAGTGGACCGCCCGCCTCGCTGGGGCCGGCCTCCCCGGCTGGGAATCGGCCCTGCCCACCTTCGAGGTCGGCGACTCGGTCGCCACCCGTGTCGCACTGGCCAAGGCACTCACCGCGATCGTCGACGTGGTGCCCGGCCTCATGGCCGGCGGCGCCGACCTCACCGGCAACACCGGTACCGAATTGAAGGGCCAGACCGCCCTCAGCCCCGAGCACCCCGAAGGTCGCCAGATCCACTTCGGGGTCCGCGAGCACGCCATGGGCGCCACGATGAACGGCATGGCACTGCACGGCGGCGTCCTGCCCGTCGGCGGCACGTTCCTCGTGTTCAGCGACTACATGCGCCCGTCGGTACGCCTCGCCGCGCTGATGGGCACGAAGGTGATCTTCGCCTGGTCGCACGACTCGGTCGGTGTGGGCGAGGACGGCCCCACCCACCAGCCCGTCGAGCACGTGGCCGCCCTTCGGGCCATCCCCGGCCTCGACGTCATGCGTCCGGCCGACGCCAACGAGACGGTGCACGCCGTCCGCCTCGCCGTCGAGGGCAACGCCCCGATGGCGCTCATCATGAGCCGCCAGAACCTGCCGGTGCTCGAGGGCACCTCGTTCGAGGGCGTCGCCAACGGTGGCTACGTGCTCCGTGAGGCCGAGGGTGCACAGCTCAACCTGGTCGCCACGGGCTCGGAGGTCTCGGTCATCCTGGCCGCTGCCGACCGCCTCGCCGCCGACGGCATCGTGGCCCGGGTGGTCTCGCTGCCCAGTTGGGAACGGTTCGAGGCGGCAGGGCGCTCCTACCAGGCCTCGGTCCTGCCCTCCGACGTGCCGACCCTCGCCGTCGAGGCGCAGGTCACGTTCGGGTGGCACCGCTGGGCCGACGACGTGATCGGCATCGACCGCTTCGGTGCGTCGGCACCGGGTGATCTGGTGCTCGACAAGTTCGGTATCAACGTGGACAACGTCGTCGACCCGGGCCACCGCCCTGGTTCAGCGACGAGCAGAGCTGAACGGAGACAGATGATGGGTCGTCTACACGATCTCTACGAGTTCGAGGGCCAGAGCCCGTGGCTCGACAACCTCAAGCGTGCGTGGCTCGAGTCCGGGGAGATCCAGCAGTGGATCGATCGCGGCGTCCGGGGCATCACCTCCAACCCGTCGATCTTCCAGAAGGCGATCGAGACCGGCGAGGAGTACACCGCGCAGTTCTCCGAGCTGATCGGCTCGGGCTCCTCGATCGAGGACGCGTACTGGAAGCTCGTCGTGCAGGACATCGAAGGGGCGTTGGCGCTGCTGCGCCCCGTGTACGACGAGTCCGACGGCATCGACGGCTACGTCTCGGTCGAGGTGGCACCGTCGCTCGCCCATGACACCGAGGGCACCGAGGCAGCGGCCCGCCACCTGCACGACGACGATCGCCCAACCGAACCTGCTCGTCAAGATCCCCGGCACCGAGGCGGGCTCCCGGCCATCCAGGCGATGATCGCCGAGGGGCGCAGCATCAACGTGACGCTGCTCTTCTCCCTCGAGCGCTACGCCGAGGTCATCGAGGCGTACCTCGCCGGCCTCGAGGCCGCCTTCGCGGCCGGGGCGGCGACCTGTCGCCGTCGTCGGTGGCGTCGTTCTTCGTCAGCCGCGTCGACACCGAGGTCGACCGTCGGCTCGATGCGATCGGCACCGACGACGCGCTCGCCCTGCGGGGCAGGGCGGCGGTCGCCCAGGCCCAGGTCGCCTACCAGATCTTCCTCGGCGCTTCTCCGGTCCCCGCTGGGAGGCGCTGGCGGCCAGGGGCGCCCGGGTGCAGCGGCCGCTGTGGGCGTCGACGTCGACCAAGAACCCGTGCCTACCCCGACACGCTCTACGTCGACACGCTCATCGGGCCGGACACGGTCAACACCATGCCCGACGCCACCCTCGAGGCGTTCGAGGACCACGGCACCGTGGCGCGCACCGTCGACGCCGACCTCGCCGGCGCCCAGGCCGTGCTGGGACGCTGGCCGGCGTGGGGGTCGACCTCGACGACGTCACCGCGACAGCTCGAGACCGAGGGCGTGGCCTCGTTCGAAGTCCTTCGACGAGCTCCTGGGTGCGCTCGCAAGGCCGCCGAAGGCGCCGGCACCCGCATGAAATCGGCCGGCGACGCAGCCGCCTTCGCCGATCGCCGCGTTCCACCACGCCCGGCGGCGACGTCCTCGACCCACCCGAACAGAGCGACCGCCACGGCCAGGAGCGCCAGGGCGAACACCCAGTACAGCGAGCGGCGTTGCCAGACGCTCTCGGTGATGGACCCGGCGCGGTCCCAGGCGACGACGCTCGTTGTCCATCCCCAGAGGAAGATCGTGAACGTGCGGCGGCTGATCCGGTCGATGACGGTGCGGAACCGGTCGGCCACTCGGCGGAGCTGCGGCGCTGCCGCGAACGAGGCCGCGAGCCACGCTCCCCCGACGAGCAGGTGCTTGATGCCCGACGCGTTCACGGCCCCGGGCCGGATCCCGTCGTACCACCACGCCCCGGCGGCACAGACTGCCGACGCTGCAGCGAACGCCCACCGGGGGATCCGCTTGAACGAGTTCTCGGTGTACCAGAAGCCGGCGACGTAGGGGACGGAGAACGTGGCGAGCTTGTCGAGCTCGGTGCGGACGTCCTCGCCGCCGGAGATGCGCCACTCGACCCAGGCGAAGAGGGACAGCGGGAAGATCATCACGAGGCCGCGGAACCGTTCGAAGAGCCGGACGAGCAACGGCGCGAACAGGGTCAACACGAGGAAGGCCGACATGAACCACAGGTGCCCGGTGTGGCGACGCATGAAGAGGGAGCCCTCGGGCACCACGAAGCCCGTCGCTCCGAGCAGCAGGTCGCCGTAGCGGACCGTCCAGTAGTCGCTCGTGTGGCCGGCGTCGGCGACGACGGCGACGAGCGCCATCACTGCGTAGTACGCCCAGTACGGCACCAGCAGACGGCGGAACGTCGAGCGCCAGTAGGTGAGCGCGGACCGGCGAGCGCCGTCGACGGTGCCGAGGGTCTTGCGCACCAGCGCACCCGAGACGAAGAACACCATCGGCATGCCCGGCAGGACGTACGTGGGAGCCGGCCAGAACCAGAATCCGGATCGGCCGATCAGGTGGATACCGATCACACGGGTGATCGACAGGCTCCGCAGCAGGTCGAGCAAGCCGTCGCGAGGACGGCCCGGCGGCGAGTCGGGCGACGATCGGCGCGACGGTGAGGTCTGCGTCATCAGGGTTCTCCGGGAGGGCGGGCAGCAACGACACGGCCCGACGTCACCCGGAGCCAGGGGAGAGCCTATTGGGCCGATCCTCCACCCCGCCCCATCTCCGGGCTCAGTGCGCCCGAGTCAGTTCGCGAAGTGAACTCACGTCGGTTCGTTTTCCGAACTAAGGTCCCCCGGCATGTCCCAGGTCACCGAATCCCCGCCGATTCCCGACGCGCCCGAACCCGAGGCCGGCGCGGCCCCGGCGGCCGAACTCGACTGCTCGATCGCCCGGGCGCTCGGTGTCATCGGCGACCGCTGGACCATCCTGATCATGCGGGACGCGTTCCGGGGCATCCGCCGGTTCGACGACTTCCGGCGCGATCTCGACATTGCCCGGCCCGTCCTCGCCGACCGCCTGAAGAAGCTGGTCGATGCCGGGATCATGGTGCGACGCCGCTACCAGACCAGCCCCGAGCGCTTCGAGTACCGCCTGACGCCCATGGGCATGGAGCTGTCACCAGCGCTCGTCGCCCTCATGCGCTGGGGCGACCGCTGGCTCAACGACGGCCGCTCTCCCACCGTGCTCGTACACGAACCCTGCGGGTCCGAGCTCGAACAGGGCTTCTGGTGCCGCACCTGTCAACAGACCTTCACACCCGGCGACATCGCCAGCCGCAACCCCCACGCCGCCACCGCCCACTCGTCGGGAGCCACACATGTCCACCACTGATCGCTCGCTCACCGACGTGCCGTTGGCCGACCTCCTCGCCGAGGCCGCGGCAATCCGCGACGCGCACCACGGCAATCGGGTGACCTACTCACCCAAGGTGTTCATCCCGCTCACGATGCTGTGCCAGGACAAGTGCGGGTACTGCACGTTCGCCCAGCCGCCGGCGCGCCTCGATGCGCCGTACCTCACGCCCGAGCAGGTGCTCGCCATCGCCGTGGCGGGCGCCGAGGTCGGATGCCACGAGGCGCTGTTCACCCTCGGCGAGCGTCCCGAGCTCCGGTACCCCGTCGCCGCCGAGTGGCTCGCCGGGCACGGATACGCATCGACCGTCGACTACCTCGCCGCGATGTGCGCGCTGGTCCGCGACGAGACCGGGCTGCTCCCCCACGCCAACGCCGGCGCGCTCACCCGCGGCGAGCTGGCGCAGCTCCGCGAGGTGTCGGCCAGCCAGGGCATGATGCTCGAATCGCTCAATCCCGACCTCGACGCCCACCGGGGCTCCCCCGACAAGACGCCCGAACGTCGGTTGGCGACCCTCGAGTGGGCCGGTGAGCTGCAGATCCCGTTCACGACGGGCATCCTCGTCGGCATCGGCGAGTCACGCTCCGACCGGGTCGACGCGCTGGAGGCCATCGCCGAGTCGCATCGCCGCCACGGCCACGTGCAGGAGGTCATCGTCCAGAACTTCCTTCCCAAGCCCGGCACCTCGATGCACGCAGCCCGCCCGTGCCCGCCCGACGACTACCTCGACGCCATCGCCCTGGCCCGGCTCATCCTCCCCGCCGACGTCCACCTGCAGGTCCCACCGAACCTCACCGACGACTTCGGTTCGCTCCTCGGCGCCGGCATCGACGACTGGGGTGGCGTGTCGCCGGTGACCGCCGACCACGTGAACCCCGAACGGCCCTGGCCGGCGATCGACCGGCTCTGCGCCGTGACCGAAGCGGCCGGCCACACCCTGGCGCCGCGCCTCACGATCTACCCCGAGTTCGCCGCCGCCCCGGAGCGTTGGCTCGCCGGGCCCATGCGGTTCCCGGTGCTCGACCGCTCCGACGCCGAGTCACTGGCCCGCGACCGCGACACCCTCGACGAGCACCCCGGCGCCACCGTCTGGTACTCGGGCGCCGACACCGATCCGCCCGTCGTCATCGAGACGTCCTCGGTCACCATCCACGGCGCGCTCGCCAACATCGGCGTCATCCGGTCCGAGGGGCCGGCACTCACCGGCGCCGTCGCCGCGGTGCTCGACGGCGTCCGCACCGGCGAGCAGGTGGGCGAGGACGAGATCACCACCCTGTTCTCGGCCCGCGGCCCCGAGGTCCTCGCCGTGGCGGCGTTGGCCGACCAGCTGCGCCGCGAGACCGTGGGCGACGACGTCACCTGGGTGTCGAACCGCAACATCAACTACACGAACGTGTGCACGTTCAAGTGCAAGTTCTGCGGATTCTCGAAAGGTCCACTCTCCCTCAACCTCCGAGGCAAGCCGTACCTCTTGACCCTCGAGGAGATCGCCGGTCGCGTCAGTGAGGCGTGGGACATGGGCGCGACCGAGGTGTGCCTGCAGGGAGGCATCCACCCCGACTTCGACGGCGAGTACTACCTCGACGTCACCCGAGCAGTGAAGGAGGCGGCGCCCGACATCCACGTGCACGGCTTCACCGCGCTCGAGGTCACCGAGGGCGCGAAGCGCAACGGCGAGCCGCTCGCCGACTACCTGCGCCGCATGATGGACGCCGGGCTCCGGACGCTCCCCGGCACCGCTGCGGAGATCCTCGACGACGAGATCCGCAAGATCCTGTGCTCCGACAAGATCGACACCCAAGAGTGGCTCGACGCCCATCGCACCGCCCACCAGGTCGGCCTCCGCTCCAACGTGACGATCATGTTCGGGTCGATCGAGTCGCCGAGGAGCTGGGCGCGCCACATCGTCGCCACCCGCGACCTCCAGGCCGAGACCGGCGGGTTCACCGAGTTCGTGCCGTTGCCGTTCGTGCACATGGCGTCGCCGATCTACCTCCAGAAGCGGTCGAGGCGGGGGCCGACGTTCCGAGAGTCGATCCTGATGCACGCCGTCGGGCGCATCGCCTATCACGGCTCCATCGACAACATCCAGGCGTCGTGGGTGAAGCTCGGACTCGGCGGGGTGCGGCAGCTGCTGGCCGCCGGCGTCAACGACCTGGGCGGCACCCTCATCAACGAGAACATCAGCCGTGCCGCCGGAGCGGAGCACGGCCAGATGTTGACCGAGGCCGACTTCGCGGCGCTCGTCGAGCCGATGGGTCGGACGCTGGTCCAGCGCACGACGTTGTACGGGCGGCCCGAGCCTCGCTATCTGCCGCCGCAGAAGGCTCGCATCCCGGTGGCGGTCACCTCGTGACCGGCGAGCCCCACGAGGCCCGACCGACCGACAACAGTCCCCGCTCGGCCGATCCCGGCGCGGCGCCGCCGCCTCCCGTCACCGCCCCCCAGCCTTCCCGGGGTCGTAGCAGCCGCCCACGCACCGGCAACCCTGCGATCGACCAGGCCATCCTCGACCTCATTGCGACCACCGGGGTGTCCGACGACGTCGACGTGATCACCGACCTGGTCACCACTGCGGTCCGGTTCGGCCTCGACGGCAACGACCGTGGCGAGCTCAAGCTCATCTCGAGCGCCCTCCGGGACCTCCGCCGCGCCGCCAACCAGTTCCGGCCGTACCGGTCCCGTCGGAAGTGCTCGATCTTCGGCTCCGCCCGCACCCCGGAGGGCACGGCCGCCTACGCCGCCGCCGAGCAGATGGGCGCGGCGCTCGCCGCCAATGACTGGATGGTCATCACCGGGGGTGGCCCCGGGATCATGACCGCCGGCGTGGACGGCGCTGGGCGCGACAACTCGTTCGGTGTGACCATTCGCCTGCCGTTCGAACCGATGGACGCCGGAGGCATCGTGCCCGACGAACGACTGGTCCGGTTTCGTCACTTCTTCAGCCGGAAGCTCACCTTCATGCGGGAGTCCTCGGCGTACGTGGTGTTCCCGGGCGGCTTCGGCACCCTCGACGAGACGTTCGAACTGCTGACGCTCATCCAGACCGGCAAGGAACCGCCCGTCCCCGTGGTCCTGTTCGAGCCCGAGGGCGACACGTACTGGAAGCTGTGGAAGGAGTTCGTCAACGACGAACTCCTCGTCGCCGGCCTCGTCTCCCCCGTCGACTTGGATCTGGTGCGCATCACGTCGTCGGTCGACGAGGCCATGGAGTACATCGACGGCTTCTACCGGGTCTTCCATTCCATGCGCTACGTGGACGGTCGGCTCGTGCTGCGCCTCGAGACCGACGTGAGCGACGCGACGCTGCAGCGGCTGAACGCCGAGTTCTCCGACGTGCTCGTGGAGGGCGAGATCGAGCGCACCACCGCGTTGCCGCCCGAGGTCGAGGACGACGACGAGGTCTGGCGCCCGCGCCTCGTGCTCGCGTTCGACAACTGGCACTTCGGCCGCCTCCACCAGCTCGTCCGCGCCCTCTGACCCCCACCCGTCCGGAGCGCTGACGTGCTCTGGAGCGCCCAGGTGACAGAAACTGTCGCACCAGCGCTCCAGAGCAACTGGGCGCTCCAGCCGGGTGGGTGCGGGGTGCGGGGTGCGGGGTGCGGGGGTAAGGGCGGAGGAAGCGGTCAGTCGTCGAAGCCGGCGCGGCGGTCGGGTTCGGACAGGATGTCCGCCGCTTTGAGCACGGCGCGACGGGCACGGCTCAACCGCTTCTCGTCGATCGGAAGTTGATCGCCTCCCACGTCGATCGAGCGGCGCAACCGCTCCATCGACAGGTCGGCCAACTCCTCGGCGATGACCTCGAGGCGGTCACGAATCTCCTGGAAGGCACCGTCGCTCACGGGGGCAGTCTAGATTCTGCCTCCCATGGCAGCTTCCCCGACCGCCCCCGTCACCCACGAGTGGGTCGGCTTCGAGGAGCCCAACGGCGCCACGTGGTTGTTCGACGCGACCTTCCTCCTCAGCAGCTGGACGTGCATCTTCGGCAACGGTTGCCAGGGTGTGCTCACCGCTGACGCGTCCGACCTGGCCCAGGGCTGCTGCAGCTACGGCGCCCATTTCGCCGACAAGGCCGACCGCAAGACCGTGACCGACGCCGCCAAGCACCTCACCCCGGCGACCTGGCAGTTCGCAGCGGAGACGAAGGCGGCCGGCGGCCCGATCACCCGCAACGACGACGGCGACTGGGTGACCCGCCAGATCGACGACGCGTGCTGCTTCCTCAACCGTCCCGAGTTCGAGGCCGGCCCCGGGTGCGCCCTGCACTCGGTGGCGATCGCCCATGGAGAGCGGCCGATGGACTGGAAGCCCGACGTGTGCTGGCAGCTCCCCCTCCGCCTCCTCAGCGAAACCGACCAGAACGGTCACGTGACCAACACGCTCCGCGAGTGGAAACGCCGCGATTGGGGCGAGGGCGGCGAGGACTTCCACTGGTGGTGCACCGATGCGCCGGACGCGTTCGTCGGCCATCGGGCGGTCTACGAGGAGATGCGCGACGAGATCGTCGAGCTCGTCGGCCAGGAGGCGTACGACTGGTTCGTGGCCTACGCCGAGTCGCTCCCGCCGACCACGATTCGGCCGCATCCGGCGGCGCAGCCGCTCCCGGACCCGGTTCGGCGAGGTCGCCGCAAGTCTTAAGCACGCCGCGGTTCGTGCCGACAGTGGAGGGGATGGCTGCCTTCACGAGTTCGGAACTCCGCAACGCGGTGCTCGACGACGGGCTGCTCCTGCCTGAATTCGTCTGCGACCAGATGGTCGCTGCCATCGACAGCGGCAAGCACGTGATCCTGACCGGGCCCCCCGGGACCGGGAAGACGACCCTCGCGTACATCACCGCCGAGCTCGGTCGACGGGCGATGATGTGCACGGGCTACCTGCCCACCACGGCCACGTCGGAATGGACGACCTACGAGACCATCGGCGGCATGCAGCCGACGCTCGAAGGCCTGATCTACCGCCCCGGCATGTTCGTGGATGCCATCGAGTCGGGCCGTTGGCTCGTCATCGACGAGATGAACCGCTCGAACTTCGACCGCGCCTTCGGCCAGCTCTTCACCGTGCTCTCGGGGTCTGCGGTCGTGCTGCCGTTCAAGCGCGCCGGCCAGAGCCGACGCATCTCGATCGTCCCGTTCGGCGAGGAGGCCCCTGCGGGGACCGATCCGATCCGGGTGCCGGCGTCGTGGCGGATCATCGCCACCATGAACGCCTTCGACAAGAACCTGCTCTACGACATGTCGTACGCCCTCATGCGACGCTTCGCGTTCATCGAGGTCGGTACGCCGACGGACGCGACGTTCGAGACGCTGCTCGACGGACCCGGCGACATCGTGAAGAAGCTGCTCCCACTCCGTCGGTTCGTCGACCTCGGGCCTGCCGTGTTCATCGACGCCTCGCGGTACGCCGAGCGGCGGCTGCGTGACGACATCAGCCGCTCCCGCGTGCTGTTCGAGGCCTTCTACGCCTATTTCCTGCCCCAGCTCGACGGCATCGACGAGAGTCGCGGCCCGGCGCTGTTCCGGGCGATCACCGAGCACCTCGACGGCCCGGAGATCGCCGAGGTCCAGCGCTGCATGTCCGACATCTTGGGTTTCGAACCCGTCGGCTGAGCGCCGGCCCGTCATGAACCTCCCGGACGAGGCCAGGTCGCCCGACGACGAACCGCCCGCCGATCACCCGACGGTGATCCTCTGGAACGGCTTCGATCCCGACATCGGCCACCGCGCCCGCATGCCGATCTTCTGCGGCGTGCCCATGCAGCTCATGGACGACGTCATGTACATCGCCACGGCGCGGTCCCGGCCGGCGGCCCGCCTGCTCGCACGGACCCCCGAACTGATGCGCAACCTGTCGCACCGCACGACGGTGAAGACCGAGCGATGCGTCGGCCACGTCCGCGGCCCCATCCAGTGGAGCGAGACGATCACCGCGTGGGCCTCGGGTGTGGGGGTGAACGACGTGTTCGTCTGCGGCACGCCGCGACGCGACTTCGACGTGCCGGAGAACCGCCTCATCGTGTGGTTGCTGAAGCGCCTCGTCTCGGCCGGCCGCCGCACCGCCGGTGACGCCGCCGCCTGGTTCGACCCCGACGAGATCGAGCGGGTTCGGCTCCAGGGCCGCACCGCCCAACAACTCCTCTCCCATCCGAGCCTGCGGGGCATCTCGTCGCGCAAGCTCGACGGCCGGGAATGGCGGCTCGTGCGCAAGAGCCGCCACCTCGACACCTACGGTCCGGCCATCAAACTGGCCGACCGGGTGGCCAAACCCTTCGGAGCCAACGAGGCCCGGGCGATCGCATCGGCGGCGACCCAGGAGCACCACCGGGTGATGGTGATGCTGCTCGAGGCGGTCAGGTCACGCGGCTACGCGGTGCCCCAGCTCACGATTCGCGGCGACTTCTTGGAGTCGGGCCACCTGCGCTACCGGAACCCCTACATCATGGTGGACCGCCGGCTGAGCGCCGAGTCCGGTCTGTTCTTCGGCTCGGCCCGGGTCCTCACCCGCGCCGACACCGTCCCGGAGGACGATCGAGGGACCGCTGTGCTCGTGATCACCCCCGCCGATGCGGCAGGAGTGGTGGACGCCGTGATCGGGGACTCGGCCTCCGGCACCGGTTCCGGCGTCGCCCGCAGCTCCCTCAGGAGCTCAGTCGTCGGCCTCGGGGTTGGTCCAACTGCCCGGCTCGTACTCTTCGTAGTCGTCGTCGTCTTCGACGTCGGCGGTCGGAGCGCCGTCGTTCAGGATGCCCTCGATGTCGATGTCCGGACCACGCTTCAGCGCACGTGCTTCCTCGAATCGACGATGACGACCCTTCTTCACGGCTGTCTCCCAATCACTGACGAACGACTCAACGTGCCATCCTAACGTCGGCATGATGGCCCGCACCAAAGCGGGTGGTCACTTTCTCACGCCCACCGGCCAACCGCCGGTCAGGTCACGGAATTCCGGTACCGACCGCCGATATGGGCGATTTCGGGCGCCTCAACGGGCGGGAATGCCCGAACGACTCTCGGTACCCGCCACGATGGATCTCGATCGCTCAGCGGCGAGGAGTGCGCGGCCGGCGCGGCGACCGGCGGGTCGCCGTCAGGGCGGCGTGCCTCGTTCCTCGGCACTTCTTCCGCTTCGCTCCTCGATCACCAACCCGCGCTGACCGTCGAATGCCATGGCGACCTCGCCGCTCACGAGGCGGCGCAGGGGGATGCCCACCAGCTCGGCTCGCCAACCGGTCCCCAGACGGGCATCGGGGTCGTCGCGGAGGAACGCCTCGAGGTCGGAACGCGTCGCGATGATCGCCGGATCGATCGACAGCTCCCGGGACAGCTGGGCGACCCATGCCGTGACGAGCGGAACGGCCGGACGCATCGCCGCAGGCAGCTCGCTGACCACCGACCCGGCATCGCGACGAGGCTTGTTCTCCGCCGCACCGGCAATGGTGGCGAACAGGTCGTCGGCCACATGGCGGAGCGAACGCTGGTCGACGCCCCGGATGTCCTTGAGGTCGTCCAATTGCGTCGGGCGGGCGACGGCGAGCCCGACCAGCGCGAGATCGGCGAGCACGTAGCGCGGCGTGAGGTCGAGGTCCTGGGCCCGACGCTCGCGCCACGCTGCCAGCTCCTGGGCCACGGCGAGATCGGCACCACGGAGGTGGCGCACCTCCTTGATGCGACGCCACGCCTCGGACGGATCGCGGGGGCCGCGGGGCTCCGCGACCATCTCCGCCGTCGCCTCGGCGACCCAGCCGATCCGACCGCGCTGCTCCAGCTCGGCGGTCTGCTTGGCGTGGAGCGCCCGCAGGTTCGCGACATCCGCGGCGGCATAGACGAGCTGCCGGTCGGTCAGCGGCCGGCGCAGCCAGTCGGTGAGGCGGTCGGCCTTCGGCGCCCGGACGCCGAGCTCGCCCTCGAGGAGCGAGGACAACGAGGGGCTGGAGTAACCGAGGAACCCCGCGGCGAGCTGGGTGTCGAACACCCGGCGCGGCGGGGCGCCGGTGGCGTGTTCGAGCACCTCGAGGTCCTGGCGAGCGGCATGCAGGATCGCCAGGGCGTCGGACTCGAACATGGGGCGCATCGCCGTCGGATCGATGGCGAGCGGGTCGACGAGGTGGATGACGTCATTGACCTCGATCTGGATCAGCGCCAGCTGCGGGAAATACGTGCGTTCGCGGTGGAACTCGGTGTCGATCGCTGTACGCGTCGGCCGAGCGGACCTCCTCGACGAGCGCGGCGAGTGCCGAGGCGGTGGTGATCAGGTCGTGGGGAGGGGCCGGAGGTGGAGCCGCCGGGCTAGCCACGCTCCATCCCGGTCACCACGTCGCGCCCCGAATCGATCCACGCCATGGTGCCGCCGGCGATGTTGGTGACGTCGCGACCGAGCGGCGCGAGGTAGTTGCAGGCGCGCATGCTGCGCCCACCGCTCTTGCAGATCACGAGCACCGGCTCGCCCGACGGGACCTCGTCGACACGCTGCTCCAGCTCGCTCAGCGGCACGAACAGTGCGCCGGGGACATGGCCGGAGTCGTACTCGTCGGCCTCTCGGACATCGATGACCACGACACCCTCGGCCAGCCGTTCGGCCAGCTCCTCGACGTCGATCTCACGTGGTTCTGTCATGGCGTCAACCTACCTGGAAGGGAGCGAGATCACCGGGTTCGTCCGCGTCGACGAACGCCGCGCCCCCATCGACTTCCAGGACGTCGACGCCGTCGAGCAGCTCCCGGAACGACGACGCGCCGTCCCCGAAGCGGTCCTCGAGCGCCGGGAGGAGGGCGACGGGCCACACACCGTTGGGCGGAGCCGGCCGGCCGTCGACGGCGACGAGGACGGCCTGGCGGGCCTCCACGACGTCGAGGAGCGGGCGGACGGCGTCGGCGGTCACCGCCGGCAGGTCGCACGCCAGGCAGACCACGTGGGTCGCGCCGACGAGGAAGGCGGCGTGGAGGGCGGTCAAGACCGCCCCGACCGGGCCCTCGCCGGGCCACAGGTCCTCGACGACACGGCCGCCGAGGCCCCCGTGGGCAGCCGTCGCGCCCACCAGCATGACGTCGGTGAGACCGGCGGCCTCGAGGGCGCGTACCGAGCGGGCGCCGAGGGGGGTGCCGGCGACGTCGAGGCTGGCCTTGTCGGCGCCCATCCGGGTGCTCTGGCCGCCGACGAGAACGGCGCCGATGGTGGTCGGACGGGGCGCGCCCGTCACCGGGTCGACCCGCTCATTCGACGACGCCGCCGTACAGGTGCTCGCCGCCGCGGGCCGGGCCGTGGCTCGCGACCGACTCGGCGAGATCGGCGAGGAACGCGTCGACGACCCGATCGTGGCCGGGAGCGAGCATCAGGTGCAGGCCGCCCTGCTGGCGATCGAGGTTCCAGCCGCGATCGTCCATCTCGTCACAGACCGCGTCCATGTCGTGGCGATCGGAACCGAACTCGAACACCGACATGTCGGGATCGCTCGTGATGTGCAGACCGTCGATGGCACGGATCCCGGCTTGCATGCGCCGGGTCGCGTCGAGCACACGGGGTGGCCAGCCGCAGGTAGCCCTCCTCACCGAGGTGGTTGATCGCCGCCCATGCGCCGGCGATGGGCGGGCCGGGCCGCGTGCCCGCAGCCGTCGAACTTCGCGTACAGACCGCCGGGCCACGAGTCGTACATGAAGATCTGGTGCTGGTACAGCTCCCGATCGCGATAGGTGATCGTCGACACACCCTTGAACACGTATCCGTACTTGTGGATGTCGGCGGACAGCGACGTGACCCCCTCGACGCGGAAGTCCCACGGTGGCACCGGCTCGCCGAGGCGCTCCCACCACGGCAGCAGCCAGCCGCCGAGACAGGCGTCGACGTGGCAGAGCAGCTCGTTCTCCGCCGCGATGGCGGCGATCTCGGTCACCGGGTCGATCACGCCGTAGGGGTAGCAGGGGGTGGAGGCGACGAGGATCGCCGTCCGTTCGTCGATGGCCTCCTCGTACAACGCCGGAACGGCCCGACCGTCGAGGCCGTGGTCGAGCCGGACCATCTCGACGCCGAGGTAGTGGCAGGCCTTGGCGAACGCGGGGTGCGCCGTGTCGGTGCACACGAGCGTCGGGTGCGTGATGCCGCGCTGGAGCGCCCACTCCCTCGCCGTGTACACGGCGAGGAAGATCGATTCGGTGCCGCCCGAGGACAACGACCCGGCGGACGCCCCGAACAGGGACTTCGCGTCGTCGATGACCTCGGACTCCATCTTGAGGAGCGTCTCGTAACGGAACGGATTGAGCGCGTTCTCGTGGAGGAAGTCGTTGGCGACGGTGTGCAGGAGCTCCTCGAGCTCCGGCTCGTCGGCGTTGTACACGAGGCTGAACGCCTTGCCGTGCCGCCAGTCGATGTCGCGTGGTCGCATCTCGGCGAGTTCAGCGAGGAGGTCCGCGCTGCTCCGGCCGGTGATCGGGAAGGTCGAGTCGCCCATGGGCCGTCAGCGTAGGTGCATCACTCACCCCACGCTCGCCGCTGCATTCGCAGGATCAGCGGAGGTAGCGGAGCGAGGTGCGCTGTTTCGCGCTGGCCTCCGCCATGTTTCGAGGCCGGAGCGTCAGGCGAGGTCGGCGGGCGGCCACTCGGGGTCGAGCTGGCGGAGGAAGATCGAGAGCCGCTCGATCTCGTCCTGCTCGCCGATCTCGGTCGCGGCGCTCAGGAGGCCGTTGATCGCTGCGAGTACGCCGCGGTTGGACTCGTGACGCCACCGGACGTAGCCGCTCCCCCGCCATCCGTTGCCCCGCAGTGCGTCGAGGCCACGGTGGTAGCCGACGCGGTAGGCCGCGTACCGCTCGACGGATCGCGCCCGAGCGCCCCGAGTGCGGCCCAGGCCGTGCTGCTGCGGGGGTACGCGACCACGACAGCGGCCACGGCGTCGCGGTCGGAGCCGGCGGCGGCCAGCTGCGCACTGAGCGCCGCTGGCTCCGGCGGAAGGACGGTCTCGGGGGGACCCGAGGGCGAGAGGTTGATGTCGGACATGGCGCGACCCTACGTCAGCGGCGTCACGTCCACGTCGGCGTCGTCGGGCGACCCGCCGTCGAGCTCGTCGGGATCATCGGGATCGTCTGGGTCGAGCTCGTCGAGCTCGTCGCGCTCGTCGCGCTCGAGTGCGGCGTCGCGCTCGGTCGGCTGACCGTGGCCCCACCGACCGGTGACCTTGCCCCGCATCTCGTCGATGACCCGGCGGGCGTCGGCGCGCAGCCGCTCGGCACGGTCGCCCATCGCTTCGTCCTCATCGTCGGCCTCGAGCTGGTCGAGGTATCCGACGGCGTTCAGGTAGCCCTGCTCCATCAGCTCGTCGGTGTGGTCGAAGTCGTCGAAGCGCAGCTCGGGCCGCTCGCCGGGCGGCAGGACGATCGCTTCGACATTGCGCGGCAGCGACGCCAGGTCGCGGGAGAACCGGCCGTTGCGGGCGATCCAGTAGGCGATCAGCGCGGCGTCGGCCGGCCGGGTGATCGCCGGCTTCGGTTTGCCGTGCAGACCGACGTGGAGCACGTAGATCTTGCGGGCACCGAGTTCGATCGCACGAGCGATCGGCACGTTGTTGAGCACCCCACCGTCGAGGAACCGGCGCTCCCCGATTGTCACAACCGGGTAGACCGCGGGCAGCGCGGCCGACGCCAGGATCGGTTCGAGCAACGGACCCTCGCTGAACCACGTTTCGGCCCCGGCGTCGACGTCGGTCGCCACGCACTGGAACGGCACCGTCAGCTCGTCGAACCTCTCCCGGCCCGAGAGGAATCGCCGGATCGTCCGACTCAGGCCGTCGTTCGGGTTGAGCGCGGAGCCCTTGCGGAGGAGCTGCACGGGGTTGGGGATCCACGAGCCCGGCATGAGCGTTTCGGGCTCGTGCTGGATCTCGGTCCAGATCTGCTCGAGGTGACGGACACCCGCCATCGAGGGGTCGACGGCGAACGCCCCACCGTTCAAGGCCCCCACCGAGCAGCCGAGCACGATGTCGGGAACGATCCCGCTCGGCGAGCGCCCGGAGCTGGCCCACCTGGATGGCACCCAGATTGCCGCCACCGCCGAGGACCACGGCGGTCCTGGGGCGGCGGCGGACGAGGGGACGGACGACCCGGGCCATGGGGCGTGAACCTACCGCGGGGACTCCGGACCCGACGGCCACGACTCGATCAGCGCGGCGAACGCGGTCGGCCCGCTCAGGTGCACGCCGTGGTCGGCGCCCTCGATCGGGACGAGCCGGCATGACTCGATGCCGGCCGCAGCCTCGGTGGCGGACCGCCGGTGGTGCTCGCTCGACTCGGTGCCATAGCCGATCACCACGGGCAGGGTGATCAGCGACAGGTCGACCGCGGCCTCGGGACTGCGGGCGTTGAACATGTCGGCCTGCAGGGCGCGACCCTCGGCCCGGCGCTCGGCCTGCATCGTCGCCGGGAGGCGCTCCCACAGCCGGTCACCCAGCACGCCCCGCATGAAGGCTTCGGCTGCAACGTCGGGGGCGAGGTCGAGCAGCCCGCTCCCCCGAGACGTGTACCAGTCGTTCCACGCCAGGGGTGCCTCCCAGACGACGGCGCCGACCGCGAGTTCCTCGATGCCGGGGCGGGCAAGGGCGTGCAACGCGATCAGGCCACCGGCGCTGTGGCCCACCACGAGGCGACGCTCGCCGTTCGCCGCGATCAACTCGGTCAGCACGGCGACAAGATCGTCGACCTGCGTCGCGAACTCGCGTACCGGCGGCACGTCACGCGACCCTCGCGTAGCCGCGCCGGTCGTAGGCCACGATGTCGCGGTAGGGCAGGTGCCGGGCGGTCCGCCGGAATCCCGCAGCGCGGTCCATGGCACCGTGCACGATCACCAGCGGTGGGCCGTCGGGCTCGCCGGCCGGCCGAAAATGGTCGGCGGCCAGGCCGGCGATCGTGATCGCCTCGGGCGCGGGCCGACGGACGACGTCGCGGACGGACTCGCTCAAGGAACGCGAACGAGTCGGAGCTGGTCGGTGGCCCGGGTGCGGTTCTGCCGGGCACCGGCGAGCACCGCCACGTAGTCGCCCGACCGGATGTGACCGGCGTCGCGGGCCGCCACCACCAGACCGTTCATCAGGTCGCCCTCGGAGATGTCCGGAGCGATGAGCGGCGTCGTTCCCCAGCTCAGGGTCAGCTGCCGTTCGGTTCGGGGGTTGGGGCTGAACCCGAGGATCGGCATCGACGGCCGGAACCGGGCGATCGATCGCACCGTGAAGCCCGACTCGCTGATGCACAGGATGGCCGAGGCGCCCATCTCGGTCGCCGCCCGCCAGCCCGCGCCCGTCATCGCATCGGTGAGGCGCGTCTCGTCGTCGGACACGTGGATGCTGCGCAGCGCACGCAGGCGACGAGCCCACCCTTCGTAGTCGAACTCGGCGTCGGCCCGTTCGCAGATGCGGGCCATCGTCGCCACCGAGTTGACCGGGCTCGCGCCGATCGCCGATTCGGCGCTCAACATGACCGCCGAGGAGCCGTCGAAGATCGCGTTCGCCACGTCGGACACCTCGGCCCGGGTCGGCGTCGCCGCGGTGATCATCGACTCGAGCATCTGGGTCGCGGTGATGACCGGACGGCCGTACGCGATGCACTCCCGGATGATGCTCTTCTGCAGGTGGGGCAGCTCCTCGATGCCCATCTCGATGCCGAGGTCACCTCGGGCGACCATCACGGCCCCCGACGCCTCGATGATGCCCTCCAGGTTCTCCACGGCGGCGCGGGTCTCGATCTTTGCGATGACGAGCGGCCCTCGCGGATAGGGCTCGGTGCCGACACGGCGGATGTCGTGGGCCGACCGCACGAACGACACGGCGATCATGTCGACGCCCTCCTCGACGAACGCGTCGAGCTTGTACAGATCCTCGGCGGTGGGAGTCGCGAGGCCGAGGCGGTCCGACGGGATGTGCAACCCCGGCCGGCCCTGAACGAGACCGCCGTAGGTGACCTCGGCCTTGGCCGAGGTGCGATCGACCGACGACACGGTCAGGCGGACGGTGCCGTCGCCCACGGCGAGGCTGTCGCCGGGTTGGAGATCGACGAGGAGATCGGTGTAGTCGACGCCGAGGCTCGACGCCGACGAGGTCGGGTCGCCGGGACGGAGCACCACCGTCGAGCCGGGCACGAGGGCGACGCCGCCCTCGTCGAACTGCCCGAGCCGCACCTTCGGGCCCGGGAGGTCGGCCAGGATCCCGACGACGCGGTTGGCGTCCGCCGCGATCTGACGGATGGTGCGGTAACGCTCGACCGCGTCGGACAGCGACCCGTGCGCCAGCCCGATGCGGAACACGTCCACCCCCGCCTCGATCATCTGACGGATGACGACCGGATCGTCCGACGCCGGGCCGACGGTGGCGATGATCTTCGTGCGACGTGGCATGTGACTTCCCTTCGATGCGAGGCCAACCGGCTCGACTCGGTCGCTTCGCGTCCGACCTGCGGTTCGGAACCTCGGCCTCCAACCTACCGGCCGGGACTTTCGCCGCCTCGCCATATCGAACCGGCAGCGATCAGTTCACCCAATGGGCACCCGGGCCCTACGGCCCAACGGGCCTGAGCAATCGGCAGATGAACTGTAGAAGGGCACATCAGCCTCCGATCACTGTCACGTCGGGTCGACGACGTACGGAAATGCGTCCCGCCGTCGGCCCGGCAGTGCGAGAGCAAGGAAGCGGTCGCCACCCCACCCGTTCAGTCCGCTCAAAGGAGCACACAATGGAAACGTCAACCCCCACCTCTCGTTCGGCGCGCCGTCGTCGTCGAATCGCCGTCGCCGTCATCGCCGGCGTCGGCACGTTCGGCGTGATCGGAGCATCGGCCGCCAGCCTCGGTGGCATCACCGGTTCGAGCCTCGGAGCGGACGCCGCGGTCATCGGCTCGTGCGACACCGACGGGGTCAGCCTCACCTACACCAACACCTACGACGCGACCCTCGGCCGTTACCAGACGACCGGCGTCAACGTCACCGGCATCGCCGCCGCCTGCGCCGGCAAGGCGCTGGCCCTCACCTTGAAGGACAGCGGTGGCGTCGCCCTCGGCTCGGGCACGGTCGCCTCGATCGTCGGCACCTCGTCGAGCATCACCCTCACCGCGCCCGGCGCCAACGCGAACGCCGTCGTCGGCGCCGCCGTCGTCATCAGCGGCTGATGTCTCGGCGGGCTCGACGCCCGTCCCTCGGCATCGTCGGACTGGTCGTCGGCGCACAGCTGGTGGTGAGCGGGTTCGGGGTGGCATCAGCCGCCTCGCTCGGCGGGCTCACCACTGCCCGTCTCACCGCCAACACCGTCGCGGGCACCTCCGGTGCCCCGGCGGTGCTGGCGTGGGAGAACTTCAACGGAACCACCGGAGCCAACATCGGTGGCACCACCACCGACGGCGGCGCGAAGACCTGGGCGGTCAACGTCAGCGGCGGTGTGTGGCAGATCAATGCGAACCGTGCCCGGTCCACCACGGCCGACACGTCGCTCGTCGTGAACGCCGGCGGGTGGAACGCCACCAACGTCGCCACCGTCGCCCGCAATGGGGCGACGGCCTTCGACGCCGGGTTCACCACGAACCGCAACGCGGCCGGAACGCAGTTCCTCACATGTGAGTGGACGTCGTCGAGCAACGGCTCGATGGAGTTGTGGAGGTACAACTCCGGATGGACGCTGCTCACGTCGGTGACCAACCTCTACCCCGGCGGCATCGCCACGGCGCCGGCCTCGATCACCTTCGGGTGTGGCACGACCGCGACCACGCTGACGGCGACGATCAACGGCACCGCCGTCGCGAGCACCACGTTGTCGGCCGGCGACCAGACCACGTTCAAGAACTCGACGCACCAGTTGTTCGGGCTCTACCAGTACTCGTCGACCGGGATCACGTGGGACGACTTCCACCTGGACTCGCCATGAGCCAACCAGTCGAACCAGATTCCGGCCCCGGCGTCCGGCAGGAGCGTCGCGTACGAGCCCGCCGTCGTCGCCCCGTCTCGACGTTGCTGTTCGCCGGCGCGGTGGCCCTGTTCCTCGTGGTCCTGTGGCCGGCCCGCTTCGGCGGCGCAGCATCGTTCGTCGTCGTGCGCGGGCATTCGATGGAGCCGACCTACGCGCTCGGCGACCTCGTGTACGTCCGCTCCGCCGACGACTACCGGCCCGGCGAGATCGTCGTCTACCGGGTCCCCGACGGACAACCCGGCGCCGGCATCTTCATCGTCCATCGCCTGCGCAGCATCGAACCCGACGGCACGTTCGTCTTCCGCGGGGACAACAACCCGACCGACGACGTGTTCCGGCCGACGCGCCCCGACATCGTCGGGCGCGCCGTGGTCGACCTCGGCGGATTCCCTGCCCGGGCGATGTCGATCGCTCCGCTGATCGGCGCACTCGCCGTCGCCGTCGCCGTCGGGCTGCTCATGTGGCCCGACCGTGACCCCGACTCAGCTCCGGGGGACCTTGCTCCAGGGGACGTCCTTGTCGACACGGATATCGCCGGGGAGGCCGAGGACTCGCTCGCCGACGATGTTCTGCATGACCTCGGAGGTGCCACCCTCGATCGAGTTGGCCCGGGCCCGCAGGAAGTTCTTCGAGATGTCGTCGCCGAACAGCGCCGACTTGGGCTGGTGCATGTCGTAGGAGTCGTACAGCATGCCCTACGGGCCCAACAGGTCGATGGCGAACGAGTAGATGAGCTTCGTTGACCTCGGCCATCGCCAGCTTGGAGACCGAGCCCTCGGGGCCGGGGGTGCCCAACTTGGCGTTCGGCGAGGCCCGGATGTTCGTCAGCCGGTTGATCTCGGCCTGCGATCCACAGCCGCATGAACTCGTCACGCTGCACCGCGGTGGTGTCGGGCGTCCGCTTCCACAGGTCGAGCAGCTGGCCGATCGGACCGCTGTTGCGAGGTGGGGTGCCGCCACCGATCGAGACCCGCTCGTTCATGAGGGTCGTGATCGCGACGGCCCAGCCGCGGCCGACCTCGTCGACGCGCATCGAGTCGGGGACCCGAACGTCGGTGAAGTACACCTCGTTGAACTCGGCTTCGCCGGTCATCTGACGCAGGGGACGGACCTCGACGCCGGGGGCGTGCATGTCGATGATGAACGCCGTGATGCCGCGATGCTTGGGCGCCTCGGGGTCGGTGCGGGCGATGATCAGGCCGTAGTTGGAGATGTGCGCCAAGGTCGTCCACACCTTCTGGCCGTTGAGGACCCACTCGTCGCCGTCACGTTCGGCCTTGCATCGCGAGCGACGCCACATCGGAGCCGGCGCCGGGCTCGGAGAACAGCTGGCACCAGATGTGCTCGCAGTTGAACAGCTGCCGCAGCATTCGCTTCTGCTCGTCGGTGCCGTGGGTCCACGATCGCCGGGGCGCACATGCCGTAGCCGATCGGGTTGCGCGTGGCGCCGACGGGGCCACCGGCGCGGTTCACGCGTGAGATGACGGTGCGCTGCAGCTTGGGGCTGACCCCGATACCGCCGTAGCCCTCGGGGAACCGGACCCAGGCGAGGCCGAGGTCGTACTGGGCCTCGAGGAAGGCCTGGTCGTCGGTCGACTCAGGCGGGTTCTCAGCCAGCAACTGGTCGATCAGCGTGTCGACGCGCGCCGCGTCGGGATCGGTGGCGGTGGCGGTCGCGCTCTCGTCGGTGACGGTCATCTGTTCCCCCTGGAAGTGTCGATGATCGGCGCAGCCTACGAGCGTGGACCACACTTGACCAGTCGGTCAATTGGGGAACGAATCCCTAGTTCAGGTTGCCGCGGAGCTGGGTGAGCAGCGTCTCGTCGGCCTCACGCTCGTCGGGCGTCGCCGGCGCGAGCGGGTCGGCCACGAGGGCGGCGAGCACGTCGGACGCCTCCCAGAACCGGCCGAGCGCAGCGAGGGTCGCCACCAGCTGACGACGCACCGCCGGCGCCGCCCCGGGAAGGCTCGTCTGGAGCCGCAACACCCATTCGAGATCGGCGGGCCGGGCCGTGTGGGCGTAGATGTGGGCCAGGTTCGCGAGCATCCGGGCCGCAATCGACAGCGCCCCGACCGGTCGGACCATGTCGGGCGTGAGCCGGGCCGCCGGGCCAGCGAACCGCCGGAGGAGTTCGGTGACCTGCGCCGGCGACATCGACTGGTGCCGGAACGGGTTGTGGAACCGGTCGGGTTCGTCGCGCTCGGCGACGATGAACTCGCCGGGGAGCCCGATGCCGACCAGATGGATGCCGCAGCGCCGACCCACCTCGATCGCGAGCACGCTCAGGCTGATCGGAATGCCCAGACCGCGGTCGAGCACGCGGTTGAGGAACGAGTTGTCGGGGTCGTAGTACGAATCGGCGTTGCCGCGGAAGCCCCGAATACCCAGCCAGCCCATCAGCTCCGCCGCGGTACCGCCGCCGAAGTCGGTGGCGAGCTCATCGAGTCGGGCCTGCTCGCCACTCACGTCGAGCGGGCCGGCGCCCTGCGCCGCGATGAGCAGGGCAAGACGATCGAGGGCAGCCGCCCCACCGAGCGCTACCTCCTCGCGGAACTCCTCGCTCACGTCCATCCGTGCAACCTAGGCCGCGGTCGGCCCAGCACCGGGTCTGCACGGGGCCGCTGCCCGGAGAAGTGGTGCGCCAGCGCGACGTATCCATCGCGCTCAGGCACCACTTCTCATCTGAGCGTCCGGATGTCGGGGGTACCCACCAAGATGGATGCCATGCCGGTCAACGCCTTGTGCGTTGTGTCCGAGCTCGCAGCCTCTCAACACAACGTCTTCACCCGTTCCCAGGCTGCTGCCGAAGGAGTCCGCAGGGATCACCTGCGCCGACTGATCATCGCAAGGACGGTGATCGCCATGCCCAGCGGCGGGCTCGTGCTGCTCGCCCAGGACGGTCAGCCGTCGTGGCTGCAACGTGTGACCGGTGCCGTGCTCGACCACCCCGGCACGTTCGCGTCCCACACGACCGCTGCCCGACTCGACGGCACCGATGGGTACGACGTGTTCGACGAGATCGAGCTGAGTGTGCTCCGGCCTCGGGTCCTCCGCATTCCCGGCGTGACCGTGCACCGTGTGCATGCTCTCGATCGCTGCGACACCTTCCCGATCGGCGCAGTGCCGTGCACGAATCGGGCGCGCACGCTCTGCGACCTCGGGAATTCGGTCGAGCCGGCGATGGTGCGTCGCGCCCTTCAGGACGCCCTGCGTCGGGGCACGAACGAGCGGTGGCTCCGGGCGACGGCTGAGCGCCTTCACCGGCCGGGCCAGCGTGGGACGGCCGAACTCGTCCGACAACTCCGCGCCCATGCCGAGCGGGGTCGGGTCCCCGACTCGTGGTTCGAGCAGCTCTTGGACGACTGCCTCGACGACCCCCGGATCGGGCTCATCGAGCGGCAGCACGAGTTGCGGGACGACGACAACCGCTTGGTCGCCCGGTTCGATCTCGCCGTGCCGGAGGTGAAGCTCGGGATCGAGGCGCACAGTCGCAAGCACCACTTCGTCGAGGAAGAGGAGGCCAGCGACGAACATCGTGATCACGCCGCCGCCGAACTCGGGTGGGACGTGGCATATCTCGGGTACAGCTCCCTCGAGTCGCCCGCTTCGGTTGCCCGCCGAATCGCTCGGCGTGTGGAGGTCCGCCGAGCCCAGCTCGGCAGTGGTGCCTGAGCGCGATGGATGCGTCGCTCCAGCGCACCACTTCTCCGCCTGCGGGGTCGTCGGGGGCCCGCTAGACACTGGGGATGGCTCCCCGGTTCGCGTTCCTCGACCACGACGGACCGATCGCGTTCGCCCACCGCGGCGGGGCCGGCGTGTGGCCGGAGAACACGATGCCGGCCTTCCAGGGGGCCGTCGACCTCGGCTACCGCTATATCGAGACCGACGTGCACCTGACCGCCGACGGTGTGCTCGTCGCGTTCCACGACGACCGGCTCGACCGTGTGACCGATCGCGTCGGCGTGATCTCCGAGCTGCCCTACGAGGAGGTGGCGAAGGCGCGGGTCGACGGCCGCGAACCGATCCCGCTCTTCGAGGACCTGCTCGCCTCGTTCCCCGACATCCGAATCAACGTCGACCCGAAGAACGACAACACCGTCGTGCCCCTCGCCCGCATCCTCGTGGATCGCAAGGCGATCGACCGCGTGTGCATCGGAGCGTTCAGCGACCGGCGCATCGATCGCATGCGGTACCTGTGCGGCCCCGACCTGTGCACCTCCATGGGCCCGCGACGGGTCGCCCGGCTGATGGCAGCGACACAACCGGCCGCTCGCCGCGTCAGCCGGCCCCGGTTCGCCGCCGCGGCGGCGCAGGTGCCGACCCGCCAGGGCCGCCTGCCGCTCGTGACCCCGGCATTCATCGAGGGCGCCCACCGCGCCGGCGTCGAGGTGCACGTGTGGACGATCGACGATCCCGCCGAGATGGCGGCGCTCCTGGACCTGGGGGTCGACGGCATCATGACGGACCAGCCCCAGGTGTTGAAGGACGTGCTCACCGAGCGCGGCCAGTGGCGCTGAGTCGAGCCGCTCGGACGAGGCGACCCATCAGGGCAGCAGCACCCCGGGGTTGAGGATGCCCGTCGGGTCGAGTGCGTGCTTGATCGCCCGCATCGAGGCGATCTCGACGGCGGACCGCGAGAGGTGGAGGTAGCGGGCCTTGGCACGGCCGATGCCGTGCTCGGCGCTGATCGAGCCGCCATGCGCCGCCACCAGCTCGAGGATCGACCGGTCGAGTCCCGCGACGACGTCGGGATCGGCCGGGGCCCCGGTGACGTTGAGGTGCAGGTTGTCGTCGCACACATGTCCGAACCACCAGGCCGTCGCGCCGGGGCATCGCGCCGACACGACCACCTCGGCGTCGGCCCGGAAGGCATCGACGTCGCTCGAGGGGATCGACACGTCGTACTTCACGACCGGGCCCGTGGTCGCCAACGCCGCGGTGATGTCGTCACGGAATCGCCACAGCGCGTCCTGACGCGTTCGGTCGGCGGCCACGGCGACCTCGGTCGGAAGCTCAGCCAGCGCGCCGATGGCGGCTGCGACGGAGTCGGTCGGGTCGACGTCGGCGGCTGCTTCGACCAGGAGCACGTGGGCGGCGATGAACGGGGCCGCGAGGCCGAACGTCGTGGCGACCAGGTCGACGCACTGGCCCGACACGTACTCGATGACCTCGACCGGTCCGACGGCACGCCGCAGCGTCCACGCCGCGGTGCGGGCGGCCGGAGCGGAGTCGAACCCCAACAGCGCTGTGGAGCGGAACGCCGGATCGGGAATCAGCCGGAGTCGCGCCGATGTCACGATGCCGAGCGTGCCCTCGGACCCGCACAGGAGCGAGCCCAGGTCGAATCCCGTGTTGTCCTTCTGCAGGCCACCGAGTCGGGACACGACGTCGCCGGCGGCCGTGACGTACTCGAGGCCGAGGACCTGCGCGCGCGGATCGAACCGTGGCGGAACACCCGCATCCCACCGGCGTTCGTTGCGACCATGCCGCCGATCGTGGCGGTGTCACGGGCGCCGAGGTCGACAGCGAATCGCCAGCCGGTCCCCCGCACGTGGTCCGCGAGCATCGACGGGGTGACCCCGGCCCCGACGGTCACCTGCCCAGCGACCGCGTCGACCTCGCCGAGCGCCACGAGCCGCTCGGTGGACACCACGACCGAACCGGCGCGCTCGGGCACGGAGCCGCCGACCAGCCCGGTGTTGCCGCCCTGTGGGACCAGCGCGACCCCGCTGGCCGCCGCCCACGCCACGACCCCGGCGACCTCCGCCGTCGACCCCGGACGCACGACCACCGCATCGGGCCCGACGTAGCGCCCCGTCCAGTCGATCCGGTGACGGGCAGTCAGATCGGGATCGACGACCACGAACGCGTCACCGACGATCGCTGCCAACTCGGTGGGGATCGTCGGCCTCGTCACGGGACCAGTCTCGCACCCGCGATCCACGATCAGAGCCCGTCCACCCACTAGAAGTGGGAGGTTCGCGGTGCCCCCGACGCCGCCCCCGACCGTCATGCCCCGACCCTTCCGCCAGCACGGCACCGCCCGTCACCTCAGGACCGCCGCGACCATCGGCGCGGCCGGGGTGCTGCTCGGCGGGCTCAACCTGTCACCGGTCGCCGCGCAGACCGACCCGACGGCCACCACGACGCCGGCGGCCGATCCCGCGGCACCGACGGACCCGGCCGTCCCGACGACCACCGCGAAACCGGCCTCGACGCGGCCCGCTCCCGGCCGCCCCACACCGAGCAAGGATCCCGAGGTGCTGGCCGCCGACGGACGCAACCCCGCGGGGGTCATCGTCGCGACCTCGCCGGCACTCGACGACGTCGCGGTGACGAGCGAGCGCTACGACGGCGCGGCGATGCAACGGGAGGCCGACGCCCGCGACCTCGCCGATGCGAACCACCGGATCACACGAACGAGGACCGGCTCGCCCAACTCGAGGTCGACCGGCGGGCACTCGTCGAGCTCATCGGTCGGACGACCGAGCGGCGTCGCAAGCTCGAGGTCACCGCCGAACGCGTCGACGTCGCGTTGCGAGCCATCGCCGTTCGCCGCTTCGTGCACAGCGCGAGCGACGACGGGTACCTCGACCCGACCCGAACGCTCGACGAACAGATGGAGCAGTCACACCTGACGAAACTCGCCGGTGAGGCCGAGGCCACCGTCGAACGCCAGGCCGACTCGGTCCAGACGGCGCAGGCCCGAACCGCCGCCTCGCTCTCGGGGTGGGAGGAGCGCCTGCAGGCCAACGAGGACGACACCGCAACCGCGACCCGCGAGCTCACCCGTGCCCGTTCCGACGCCGAGATCGCCACGGCATCGATCGTGGGTGCCGAGGAAGAGCTCCGCAACGCCCGGCCGATGACCGTCGTCGCCGGCAGCGACCTCCCTTTCATCGCGCTCGACGCGTACTGGCGGGCGGCGAACGACCTGCGGCGGACCCGGCCGGCGTGCGGCATCGCCTGGTGGGCGCTCGCCGGCATCGGACGCTCCGAGTCGAACCACGGTCGATCGAGCGGCGGCCAGCCGGCGCCGGACGGCACGGCCTCGGTGCCGGTGTACGGCATCCCCCTCGACGGCACCGGCGGGACCCGCCGTATCACCGACACCGATCGGGGCGCGCTCGACCTCGACCCCGAACTCGACCGCGCCGTCGGGGTCATGCAGTTCCTCCCCGGCACCTGGAAGCGCTGGGCGGAGGACGAGTCGGGCGACAAGGTCGCCGACCCCCAGAACATCTACGACGCCGCGCTCGCGTCGGGCAAGCTCCTGTGCAGCTCGGCGCCAGCGCTCGACACCGACGAGGGCCTGCGAAAGGCGTACTTCGCGTACAACCGCAGCGACGACTACGTCGAGAAGGTGTTGGGGCGGGCCAAGGAGTACCAGGCGCTTCCGGTGCCCGATCCCGTCGCGGCGCCGTCGAACTGACCGCTACCCCTCCCGCTCCCACACCATGGTCCGCCGGGGCGGCTTGTGCTCCGACGCCGCCACGAACTGCTCCATGCGGAAGCCGCGGAGACGGCTCAGCTGCTGGACCAGCGCGTCGTCGTGGCCGACGCCCAACGGAACCAGGCACCCCGACTCGGCACCCTCCGCGATCAGGACGAACGCCTTCGCCCCATCCGCGGTCCGCACCGGGGTGCACACGACCTCGACGCTGACGACCTCGACCCAGCGCGCCGATTCCTCCCGGCCGTCGCCGAGTCGACGACGCACCCGCTCCCCGTCGATGACCAGCTCGACGGTGGTGGCCCGCGCCCGCCGGTCTGCCTTGCGTCGTCGTTGGACCGCCACGGCGACGAAGAACCCACTGATCAGGACGAGCACCACGATCAGGTCGGTCACGCCGAGATCGTAGGGCTGCCGACCGCCGCCGATTCCCGCATGACGAACTCGTGACATGGGACGAACGTCAACTGATCAAGCGCTACAGTGCTGCGGCAAACCGTGTGTCGGGGGTCACAGGTAAGCGTTTTCACGACTCCCCTCTCACTTGATCGCAGCCGTCCAGCGGCTCGGAACCATGGAGAAGTCATCGTGCAACGACGTTCTAAGCGGGGGTTCAAATTCGCCGCATTCGGACTCGCACTCGCCCTGACCGCAGGAGCTTGTGGTGGGGACGACAAGAAGTCCGACGAGGAGGGGCCCGACACCACGGTGCCGACCACCGACGCGCCGGCCGGCAAGCCGACCCCTGGCGGCGAACTGACCTACTCGGTCGAGGCCGATGCGTCCGGTGGTTACTGCCTCCCGACCGCGCAGCTCGCCGCCGGCGGCATCCAGGTCGCGAACGCGGTGTACGACTCCCTGTTCGTGTTCGACAAGGACTTCAAGGCCACGCCTACCTGGCCGAGTCGTCGAGCTGGAACCCCGAGTACACGTCGCTCACCATCAAGCTGCGCCAGGGCGTCACGTTCCACGACGGCACCCCGCTGAACGCCGAGATCGTGAAGCTGAACCTCGACGTCAGCCGGGGCGACGCCGAGGCCACCGCGAAGACCGGCCTGGCGCCGCTCCTGTTCATCTTCGTGTTCCAGAACATCGCCAGCATCGACGCACCCGACGACTCCACCGTGGTGATCAACACCAAGGTGCCGTGGCCGGCGCTCCCCGAGTTCCTGGCGAGCGAACTTCCGCAACAACGACGCCTACAAGGACAAGGAAACCCGCTACCAGAAGCTGATGAACAAGGTCATCAAGGAAGGCGTGAAGACCAAGGTGCTGATGCTTTCGGCCACCCCGGTCAACAACCGCTTCAACGACCTGCGCAATCAACTGGCACTGGCCTACGAGGGCGACTCCGAAAACCTCAGCAAGAAGCTGCGCACCGGCAAGACGGTAGAAGAAATCTTCCGTGGTGCGCAGGCCAGCTTCAACGCATGGGCAAAGCTTCCACCGGAAGAACGCACAGCGCGGGCCATCCTGGACTCGTTGGACTTCGACTTCTTCGAACTGCTCGACAGCGTCACCATCGCGCGCTCGCGCAAGCACATCCAGACCTTCTACGACACCAAGGACATCGGCCAATTCCCCGAGCGCCGCAAACCCTTGTCGTTCCACAGCCCGCTCACCGCAGCGAACGGACGTGATGAGCTTCAACGAGATCTTCGAGCAACTGTCCCTGCTCAAGCTCGCCGTGTACGCCCCGATCAGCTACATCCTGCCCAGTCGGCTCAAGAAGTACGAAGAGATGTACGACACCCAGGTGGCAGGCGGCAAAGGCAAGCTCAGGCAAGCTGACCGCGAAAAGAGCCTGCAGGCCTTGATGACGACCAACCTGCTCAAGCGCCTCGAAAGCTCGATCGAGTCCTTCCGCCTGACGCTGCAGTCCCTGCGCGCGAACCACACGAACACGCTGGCCAAGATCAGCACCTTCAACCAGACCGGCAACGTCGGCACCAGCATCGATGACCTGACCGACCAGTTGGAGAACCTCGACGCGGACGACGACGACCTGCCCACCATTGGCGACGGCGAGATCGGCGGCAAGGTCAAGATCAGCCTCGCCGACATGGACTTGCCGTCGTGGGAGCACGAGCTGAAGGTCGATCTGGAAATCATCGATGCCCTGCTGGCCTCGATGAACAAGATCACGCCAGCCGACGACGCCAAGCTGCAGCACCTCAAGGCACTGGTGCTGGAGAAGATCGCCAACCCCATGAACCCCGGCAACAAGAAGGTGCTGATCTTCACCGCCTTTGCCGACACCGCCGACTACCTGTATGCCAACTTGGCTCCGGAGTTGCTGGCCAGCGCAGGCCCTGCACACCGCCAAAGTCACCGGCAAGGGCGCGCCGAAGTCCACGCTCAAGAAGAGGCTACGACTTCCAGGAACTGCTGACGCTGTTCTCGCCGCGCTCCAAGGAGAAGGCCGTCGTGCTGCCGGACGAGCCCGCCGAGATCGACTTGCTGATCGGTACGGACTGCATCTCTGAAGGCCAGAACCTGCAGGACTGCGACTACCTCATCAACTACGACATCCACTGGAACCCCGTGCGCATCATCCAGCGCTTTGGCCGCGTGGATCGCATCGGCTCGCCCAACACCAGCATCCAGCTGGTCAACTACTGGCCCGACATCTCGCTCGACGAGTACATCAACCTCAAGGAGCGGGTGGAGAGCCGGATGATGATTGCCGACGTGACGGCCACCGGCGACGACAACGTGCTGTCCGCCCAAGCCAACGACGTGTCGTACCGCAAGGAGCAACTGCGCCGCCTGCAAGAGGAAGTCATCGAGCTGGAAGACCTGAAGACCGGCGTATCCATCACCGACCTCGGCCTCAACGACTTCCGCATGGACTTGCTCAACTACGTCAAGGAGCATGGCGAACTGAGCAACGTGCCCAACGGCATGCATGCCGTGGTGCCTGCCAAGCCCGACCTGGGCCTGCACCCGGGCGTGATCTTCACGCTGCGCAACCGCAACACGGGCGTCAACGTCAACCAGCACAACCGGCTGCACCCGTACTACCTCGTCTACATCGACCGGGCTGGCGATGTGGTGCACGACCACACCGAGGTCAAGCGCCTGCTGGACCTGGCGCGCACTTGCTGCAAGGGGCAAGACAAGCCCATTCCGGACGCCTGCCAGCTCTTCAACGAAGAGACGGCCGAGGGCCGACAAGATGCAGGTGTACTCCGACCTGCTGGGCAAGGCCATTCGCTCCATGATCGAGGTGAAGGAAGAGAAGGACCTGGACAGCCTGTTCACCGGCGGCAAGACCACGGCGCTGACCAACACCATCTCCGGCCTGGACGACTTCGAACTCATCACCTTCCTGGTGATTCAGGAGGCCGGATGAGTCGCCTTCGTTCGTGCCGCGTTCATCACTACCCCAAGCAAGCCGAGTTTGGCCGCACACTGCCCAAGAACAAGATCTACGAGCACAGCGGCGCCAACACCCGGCTTGAAGGACTTGTTCGTCGAGCAGGTGGAGCAGATCGTCTGGCGCTACAAGCTGGCACCGGAGACGATCAACCTGCCCGCCAAGCCGGGCGTGCCGGAGATTCAAGTCTTCGCGATCCAGCTGAAGACGGCAGAACTGCACCGTGACGTCCTGCGGTGCATCGACGGCGCGGTGCAGTTCCCCATCATCTTCGAACTGAGTTTTGATGGCCGAACACAGGTGATTGCCGCGTACAAGCGCCCGAACGACTCAGACGCCAGCCGTTGGGTATTGAGCGACTACTTTGCGACGGCGTGGTTGCCGAGCGACAGCGAACGCGCCGCCATGCCCTTGGCACTCGACTTAGGCGGCTTGTATGAGCAGGCGCTTCACCGCCTGATCCCCACGCCCGCGCGCCCGCAAGAAAGTCTCGCTGACTTGGTCGCCCGCGTCGAACTGGTTGCAGCAAAGCGGCGTGAGGTTGAGAAGACCGCCAGCAAGCTAGCCAAGGAAAAACAATTCAATCGTAAGGTTGAGATCAATGCCGAACTGCGGAAGCTGAAAGCCAAACTGGAAGAACTCAAGCTTTGATAGAAACAACATGGTCAAGGGATCGAAACTGAAATGAAGATTCAATCCGTTCGCATCAAGAATTTCCGCGCGTTAAAAGACGTAACGATCCCCTTTGACTCCGTCACAACCTTCATTGGGCCGAACGGCGCCGGAAAATCCACCGTGCTTAGTGCGCTTGATTGGTTCTTCAACGGTAAGCCTGGTTCGCTAACAGAAAAAGACTGCTCTTTTGGGGCGACTGACGAAGAAGATCGAAGTTCAAGTTACATTCTCCGATCTCACCGAAAAGGACCGAGAAGCGCTTGGCAAATACGCGCCAGATGGGGCTGCCACGTTTACTGCATGGAGACGCCGATCACCTGATGGTTCCGACGTGCTTTCCGCTAATGCAAAGGGCTTCCCGGACTTCAACGCAATCAAGGCGGCAACCGGGGCAACCGCAAAAAAGAACTCTACGCTGACCTCCGACTTAACCGGCCAGAACTGGAGCTCCCCGCAGCAAATACTGGCCCCGCTGTTGAGGAGGCAATGACAACGTGGGAGGCATCACATACAGAGCTGCTTGAAGACGCTCTTGAAGCGCTACAGACCAATTTTTTTGGTTTCAACAGTGGCGGCAAAATGAGCGGCCTCTTCGATTTCGTCTTGGTGACTGCCGACCTTCGCGCAAGTGAGGAGTCGCTCGATGGCAGGTCGAGCATCATCGGGCGCATTCTGGAACGATCAGTCGATCGCACAGCAGCTGATGAAGAGATTGCGAAGATTGTCGAGGAGTCGCGAGCACAGCAGCAGAAAGTATACGAGGAAAAATTCAAGGCACAGCTCGAAACAATGACCGCACAGCTTAACGCAGTCGTTTCGTCTTACTCACCTGGCCGAGCTGTCACGGTTACACCTGCTGAGGTTGAGCTCAAAGCTTCCAAGACCACGTTCGAAGTCTCGGTGCTTGATGGCACGACCGAAACTGCGGTAGAACGACAGGGACATGGCTTTCAACGGACGATTCTCATCTCTGCCCTCCAACTCTTGGCACAATCTGGGGCAGCTTCGGCCGATGGGGTCATTTGTTTAGCGATCGAAGAGCCTGAACTTTTTCAACACCCGATCCAGGCCCAAGCGTTTGCAAAAGTGCTCCGTTCGCTTGTCGAGGACACCAATAAGTGTATCCAAGTAACTTATGCAACTCACAGTCCTTACTTCATTGAAGCTCGTCATTTCAATCAAGTCAGAAGGCTGACAAGGTCCTCTGAAGAAGTCCCGGTGGTTTCTGTTCATTCCGCAACAGTGGCGGAAGTGAAGGCCAAGCTGGATGGAATTGTGGATGCTGATGTGATTGACCGGAGACTTGACCACAATGTGGCCGACCAACTCTCGATAGCACTCTTCGCGAACCGCGCGTTTCTTGTGGAAGGGCCAACAGAGTCAGCCGTGTTCTACGGCATCGGCGACAAGACTTCACCTGGCTCTCTTGAGGCGGCAGGCGTTTCGATCGTCCCAGTTGGGAGGAAAGACATCCATACCGCTCGCACATGCGATCCTTTCTGCGATTGGCGTGCCTGTTTACGCACTATTTGATGCAGACGGTGGGTTTGAAGCGCGCGCCAAGGCAAGGAACAAAAAGCAAGAAGACATCGATAAGGAGCGGAACAACCATGCAAAGGAGAACCGCAAGCTACTGCGGTATTTCGGCATGCTGAAGAAGATTTTCCGCCGGCCAGTGTTGCTGACAAAGTAGCCATCTTCGACGACCACCTTGAGTCGTTTCTCTTTGCAAACTGGCCAGAGTGGGGCACCGCCTGCAGTGATGTCGAGGCGGCAGCAGGTATCAGTCTCGCCAAGAATCAGCTCGCCTACCGGACGGCAACACTCAATGCGGCTGGCGTTGTCCCGGATATGCTCTAGCAAATTCTGGCGAAAGCGAGCAGGAGTATAGTCATGCATGAAATCATCTGCCCGCACTGCGGGAAGGCATTCAAGATTGACGAGGCCGGGTACGCGGACATCCTGAAGCAGGTTCGCGATAGCGATTTTGAGAGGCAGTTGCATGAGCGACTTGAGCTGGCCGAGCAGGACAAGCGCAATGCGGTCGAGCTAGCCCAAG
>JBAOIR010000010.1:0-35077 GCA_037045585.1 Microthrixaceae bacterium | reverse complement strand
ATGTGACCGCTTCGCTCAACTGATAGTGCTCGAAGATGCGGCCGACGGCGATCGCGTCGGGCCCCTCGACGTTGATCTCGTTGCCGCGGGCCACGATGCGTGTGCCGACGAAGGCGGCCTCGACGCGGTCAGAGCCACTCGTTCGCGAGCCGAGGAGCTGCGTCATCAGATGGTTGCCCGGGACGTGCACCGTGGTGCTCGGGTGGGCCGAGGTGGACCAGCGCCGGGGTCGATGGTGGTGGGCGATGTGGATCGCTCGTGTTCAGTCATGTTCAATCACCGGCGCTCTGAGCCGAAAGTGTAGTGATGTCTGGAGATCCCGACGCCATCCCCTCCGATGTGGCGGGGGCAGCGGCACGAGTGGCGGATGCCGCCGACGATCGTCGGCGGCTGCGGGAGGCCCGGAACCGCAACGCCGGGCGGACGTCGATGCGTGACGTGCTGGTCGGCGCAGCGGAACGTTCGTCGACCGTGACGCTGGTGCTCGGCCACGGGCGCTCCCACCGGGTCCAGGTCGTGGCGGTCGGCGCCGACGCGGTCGTCGCCGCGCCGGTCGGGGGCGGACACGATGCCGACCGACGGCTGCTCGTCGGACTGGCGGCGGTGCGCACGATCGTGGTGCACCGCGCTCGATGCGACCGTGGCGGGTGCGGGCTGGGCCGGCCCGGAAGCGCTGGCCGGAGACGCCCGGCAGGACGCGACGGCGGTTCAGGAATTCCACATGAGCGACATCTTGTCGCACCGGCTGGCGGATCGGCCTCGAATTACCGTCTGGCTCGGACCCGACCAGATGTCGGGCACGCTGACCTCGGTCGGCCTCGACGTTGCGACGATCGCAACGGAGGGATCGGGTGAGACCGCCTACGTGAGGCTGGACTCGACGACGGAGATCTCGTTCTCGGTCTCGTCGTCGCTGTAGCGTGTGTCGGCCTCGAGGGTCCCGGGGGCGATGCGGCAGTCGTCGATGAACTGCTCGACCTCGGTCTCCTTGAGACGGATGACGCGGCCGAAGCGGTAGGCCGGCAGCTGGCCCTCGTCGATGAAGCGGTACAACGTCCGCGGAGTGACGCCGAGGCGGCGTGCGGTCTCTGCGGTGTTGAGCCAGACGATGCCCGTTGAGGAACTCATGGTCGTGAACCTATCGCGTGAGATGACGAAAGTGTTGCATTCCTCACCCTAGCCGCCCGCAGGAGGAAACGTCACCAAAGCAACCGAGAGGTGAGATGACGGCGAGGGGTCCGACCATCGTCCGCGTCGGGGGAGGGGCCGCTGCGGCGTGTCGCGCCGTGGGTACCATCACCCAGACCGGGGGGTGGCGCGGCGTCGGTCGGGGCGGCCGGCACCCGGCGACGGGCACGCACAGCGGTGACGTCGGTGCTCGGCGCGGCCACAACGACCACGCAGCGTGGGCAATCCTTCCTCGTCGACCACACCGACCTTGCACCGGGCCGGGGGTGTGGCTCACCTTCGATCCTCATGACCACCACCGTCGGGCCTTCCCCCCTCCGCCGCGCGCTCCGCCGCGACCAACGAGTGCGACCGGCCGGCGACGACGCCGACGAGCACCGCGGCCGGGCCGTCACCAAGGCGGTCCAGCTGCCCACCGGCCGGGCCATCGTCGGCGGACTCCTCGTCGCCGTGTCGGGCCTCGGCATCTTCGCCGCTCACCGGGCAGCGACCGTCCCCGACTCCACGAACTGGCTGATCGTGCGCCGCCCCGTGGCAGCGGGGGCCACGATCTCCGCCGACGACCTGGCGCTCGCCCCGATGACGCTCGCCGAGGCGACGCGACGGCGGGCGCTCACCGATCCCGACGACGTACTCGGCCGCATCGCGCTCGTCCCGCTCGACGAGGGCGACCTCGTCCTGCGCAGCAGCACGGCGGCCTCCGCCGACGACGCCGCGACCCCGGGCCGTCGGGTCGGCCTGTCGCTGGACGCCTCCGACGCGCTCGGCGGCGACCTCCTCCCCGGCGACCGCGTGGACGTCGTCGCCATCCCGCCGACCGATGGCACGTCGGAGGTCATCGTCCACGGCGCGCTGGTGAGCGACGTCGGCGGCGAGGAGGACGGAGGGGTCGGCTCCGTCTCCGAGCTCCGGATCGTGCTCGAGGTTCCCGACGAGGCCGCCGCCCGCCGGGTGATCGACGCCCACGCCGATGCCGGCGTCACCCTGATCACCGCCAGCACCGTCACGTTGGGCCCCGACAGCAGCCCCGCCAGCAGCGCCGGCGCCGCCGGACGATGACGCGTCGACCATGAGCACCGAACGCTTCGTCGTCGTCGGCCTCGCCCGGGTGCGGTCCCCGTGGTTCGGCGACGTCGCCCACTGGGCCAACACGTCGCAGATCCCCGTCGAGTTCCTGAAGTGCGTCAGCGTGGCCGAGGTCCGAGCCCGCCTCGCCGCCGGTCGCCCGATCTCGGCACTGTTGATCGACGGCGGGGCCACCGGCCTCGACCGCGACCTGATCGACGCCGCCACCGCACGTTCCACGGCGGTGATCGTCGTGACCGATCCTCGGATCGATCGCGACTGGACCTCGTTGGGGGCGAACGCGGTCCTGCCCGATGCGTTCGACGCACCCACGCTCTTGGCCTGCCTCGCCGCCCACGCCCAGGCGATTCGCTCGGCGACCAACGCCGTGCCCTCCGACCTTGCCGCCGACGACGCCGCCAGCCGGTGGCGGGGTCGTCTGGTCGCCGTCACCGGCGGTGGCGGCGCCGGAACCTCGACCGTGGCGATGGCGCTCGCCCAAGGGCTCGCCCGCCTCCCGGGCAACACCGGATCGGTTGTGCTCGCCGACCTCGCCGGCTGCGGCGACCTCGCGATGTATCACGACGTCCGCGACGTGATGCCCGGGCTCCAGGAGCTGGTCGAGGCCCACCGCTCGACCACCCCGTCGCGTGCCGTGGTCCGCCGGCTCCTGTTCGACATCGACGAGCGGGGCTACTCGCTCCTCTTGGGCCTTCGCCGCTCCCGGGACTGGACGGCGCTGCGTCCACGCGCTCGACGCCGCCGTGGAGTCGCTGCGTGCGTCGTTCCGCGCCGTGGTCGCCGACGTCCGACCCGAGTTCGACGGCGAGGCCGAGACCGGGTCGGTCGACCTCGAGGAACGCAACGGGCCGAGTCGCGTCGCCGTGGTGGGAGCCGATGTCGTGGTCGTCTGCGGCGACGCCTCGCTCAAGGGCATCCACGCGCTGATCCGCACCGAACGCGACGTGCTCGGCGTCGGCGTCGACGCCGGACGGGTCCTCCGCGTCGTGACGCGGGCACCGCGCTCACCCCGGCAGCGTGCCGAGTTGGCCCGATCGATCGAAGCGCTCCGCTCGGGCGACAGCACACCCCGGCTGAGCACGGTCTTCCTCCCCGACCGCCGAGGGCTCGACCTGGTGCACAGCGTCGCCGGTCCGCTCCCCCGCCATCTCGTGGACCCGGTCACCCGGGCAACGTCGGAGCTACTCAGCCGGAAGAACCAAGCTTCACTCCCGGCCGCCTGACGCCGATTCCGGTTGCACGGCGATCGCGATCTTGCCCCGAGCCTCGCCCCGCACGAGGAGCGCCATCGCGTCGGCCGCCTGCTCGAGCGGCACCGTGTGACCGACGCTCGGCGTCAGGTCGCCGCGTTCGATCAGCTCGACGAGACGTTCGAGATCGGCCGAGTTCTCATTGCTGACCATCATGCGGAGGCGCTGGCGAACGAAGGGCGACGTGAGGACGGCGAGTAGTTGGCGGCGCATGCCGATCAGGTTGCCGTTGTCCTCGGCGCCGACGACGACGAGCGTGCCCCGCCCGTCGATGAGGCGTCGGAGCCGGGACAGCGGCTGACCGCCGGCGATGTCGAGGACGACGTCGAACCGCCCGTCGGTGGTGGTCACGTCCTGCGCGGAGTAGTCGATGACGTCGGTCGCTCCCAGCGACCGGACCAGCTCGACCTTCGACGTGCTGCACACCGCGGCGACGCGAGCGCCACGGGCCGCGGCGATCTGCACGGCGTAGGAGCCGACCCCGCCCGACGCCCCGGTGATCAGCACCCGCGAGCCCGAGTCGACGCCGCCCAGGTCGAGCGCCTGGATCGCCGTCAGGCCCGACACCGCGACGACGGCCGCCGATTCGAACGGAACCCCGGCCGGCTTGTGGGCGAGCTTGGACTCCTTGGCGACGGCGAACTCGGCGAACGATCCCGCGCCGATGCCGAGCACCTCGTCTCCCACCCTGAACCGCGTCACGCCGGCGCCGACGGCCACGACCCGTCCGGCGAGGTCGAGGCCCGGCACCGGGTTGCGGGGACGCCGGAGCCCGAACGCCAAGCGAGCCGCTCGGGGCAGACCGACCATGAGGTGCCAGGTGCCCCGGTCGAGCCCGGCGGCGTGGACGGCGACCAGGACCTCGCCGTCGCCCGGGACCGGAACGGGGAGCTCGCCGAGGTGCCACGCGTCGGTCGTGGCATAGGAGCGCTGGACGATCGCTCGCATCGTTCGGGTGGATTCGGTCATGGCGTCCTCCGGGACTCGATCGATCGCCGTACTTAGTAAGGCGTACTTAGTAAGGTAACGTTGGACCTCGTGACGAGCAAGCGCGTCGACCGCCCTCCCCTCACCACCGACCGGGTCGTCCGCGCCGCGATGGACATTGCCGACCGCTCGGGCATCGCTGCGGTGACCATGCGCTCGGTCGCCACCGAGCTCGGGGTGCAACCCATGTCGATCTACCACCACGTCGCCAACAAGGACGCCATCCTCGACGGGATCACCGACCTCGTGTTCGCCGAGATCGGCCTCCCCGAGCCCGATGAACCGTGGCGCGACGCCATGCGGCGCCGCGCCCTGTCCGCCCGCGCCGTGTTCGTCCGCCACCGGTGGGCGACCGCTCTCGTCAGCTCCAGGACCAATCCCGGGCCGGCCACCATGCGCCATCACGACGCCGTCATCGGCAACCTGCGGGCCGGCGGGTTCTCGGTGGCAATGACCGCACACGCCTTCGCGCTGCTCGACGCCTACATCTACGGGTTCGCCGTGCAGGAGGTCACCCTGCCGATCGACGACACCACCGACGTCGCCGAGCTGGCGGCGCACATCATGGCGCAGTTCCCCGCCGGAGCGTACCCCCACCTCGCCGAGTTCACCGAGACGCACGTGCTCGCCCCGGGGTACGACTTCGGAGACGAGTTCGCGTACGGCCTCGACCTCCTCCTCGACGGACTCGCCGAGCGGCTCGCAGCCGACGACTGAGGCCGTCCGAGGCCCACCGGCCGGGCTCATCGCCCCCGCCGTGGGCACGATGGCGCCCGTGGGCAAATGTTCCCGCACTGGACCCATTCCTGCGCTTCGGAGTCATCTCGCGACCGGGCCCAACCGAACACGTGAAGGTGACGCCCAATCGAATCATCCAGACCGGCCGCCGCCCGCAGCGCGTCCAGATCGCCGGAGCGTTCGCCGCTGTCCTCGTGATGACCGCAGGGCTGGTCGCCACCGCACCCGACGTGTCGGCCGGAGCGGTCTTCACGGTCACCACCACCGCCGACAGCGGCGCCGGGTCGCTACGCGACGCCATCATCGCCGCCAACGCCGACGCGACCGCGACGCCCGCCGCGCCCCACCAGATCGGGTTCGCGATCCCCGGCTCCGGAGTGCAGACCATCAACGTGCTGAGTGCGCTGCCCGCGATCACCCGGCCGACAGTGATCGACGGCTTGTCCCAGCCCGGTGCCACCTGCGGCGACTCGGGCGCGCCCCGACAGCTCCTCGTGGCGATCCGCGGGCGCGGCAACGCCCTCGCCATGCCGGGACTCGTCCTGACCGGCGGCGCGTCGACCGTGCAGGGACTCGCCGTGTCGTTCTTCCGGGCCGGCGACGTGATCACGACCGGGGCGGCCGGCGGCGACACCATCCGGTGCAACCACATCGGGACCAACGCAGCCGGCACGCTCACCGACTCGGTGACGTCGAACGGCGGGTCGCTCACGGGCAACCCCGTGACGACCGCAGCGCTCGACGTGAGCTCACCCGGCACCGTCGTCGGGGGTCGGTCTCACACCGCCGGCACCTGCGACGGTGACTGCAACGTGATCGCCGGCGAGTCCGACAACAACAACCAGCTGAGCATCCTGCTGCGGTTCGGGTCGTTGACCTCGACGGGTTTCAACGGACTCACCAGCACCTCGAGCGCGGCGGGCGGCACGATGCAGGGCAACTTCATCGGCATCGCCCAGAACGGCCAGAACTTCCCGACCACGAAGAAGGCGGGGTACCACATCCTGATGGTGTCCTCCGACTCGGCCTCGGCCGCGGCACCGGCGGTCCCCCAGCCCATCCCGTCGTCGGGCGACTACCTGATCGGCGGCCTCGATGCCGGCGGCGACCGCGACCCACTCGCCGGCAACGTGATCTCGGGGGCGAAGCATCGTGACGGCATCGACTGCAACACCGCGACCGGGTGCGCGTCGGGGGTCCGGATCCACGGCAACCTCATCGGCGTCGGTCCGACGGGTGCCGAGGCGACCGATCTCGCCGGCATCACCTACGGCAACGCCCGCGACGGCATCCAGCTCGAGGGACAGCACAGTGCCGACATCGTCGCCAACGTCGTGTCCGGCAACGGCAGCAACGGCATCAACGCCGGCTCCCTGACCAACGACACGAACATCGCCGACAACACCGTCGGGCTCACGACGAACGGACTCGCCGACGGCAACGGCTGGTACTCGACCGCCCGCATCGCGGGCTCACCCGACTTCGGGCTCGGCGCCGTTTCGACCAACACCAACGCCGGATCGGGCAACGGCATCTCGATCGGCGCGTACGGCTGCGGCATTCCCAACCGGGACTGCACCAACCTGACCGTCAGCGGGAACGTCGTGGGGAACAACGCCCGAGCGGGCGTGATCGCCCTCAACGGCACCGGGAACATGTCGTTGACCGACAACTTCATCGGCACCGACCGCTCCGGCACCCCTGCACCCAACGGAGCCGCCGGCGTGGTCGTCATGACCGCCGGCAACCGCATCACCGGCAACGTCATCGCCGCCAACGGCGGACCGGGCGTGACGGTGCTGCGCAACACCAACGCGCTCTTGGGCAGCGTCGTGGGCGCCTACACCCCGGTGCCGGCCACCGCGACCGACAACGTGATCTCGAGGAACTCGATCTTCGACAACGTCGGCCTCGGCATCGACCTCGCCTCGGTCAGTGCGACATGGAACGGCAGCGGTAACCAGCTCCTGTTCCCCTACACGTGGACCCGTGGTGTGACCCCCAACGACGGCCTGCTGTCCGCCGCTCCTCCGACGAACGCCGCGACGTTCGGGAACCGGGACGTCGACTACCCCGTCATCACGTCGGCGGTCGTGTCCGCCTCGGCGAACACCGTGACCGTCGGCGGCCACGTCGGGATGGCCGGCGGATCAGCGGTGTTCGGTGGGTCGACGGTCGAGGTGTTCGCCGGCGACGACACACCGGCGGACCAGAGCGGCGAGATCGAGGCCGGCGATGCGCTCGCCGTGGCACACCCCGAGGGACGCACGTTCATCGGGGACTGTCCCACGACGGCCGGTGGCACGTTCTCGGGGTGCGTGCTGTCGCTGCCGCCCTCGCTTCCGGCATCGTCGTGGGCGTCAGGTGGTCGACTGACCTCGACCGCCACACTCGCATCGGCCACGTCGGAGTTCGGACCCCAGCTCGATCCGGTGGTGCTCGGTGCCATCTCCGGAACCGTGTTCCTCGATGACACCGGCGCACCGATCGAAGGGGTGCCCCTCACGCTCCTCGACCACAACGGTGCGGTGGTCGCCGTCACGACCACGGCTGCGGATGGCACGTACTCCTTCGCCGACCTGCCCGCCGGTGACTACACCGTGGTGGAGACCCAACCCGCCGGCCATCTCGACGGTGTCGTGACACCGGGCAACCAACTCGCCATCACCGTGATCGCCGGCAGCGTCGCGAGCGGCAACGACTTCAGCGAGGCCCTTCCGCCGCCTCCGACGACCACGACGACCTCCACCACCACCGAACCGCCCACGACTACGACGGCGCCACCCACCGCCACGACCACGACGACGGCCACTCCCTCGACCTCGACGTCAACCACCGAGCCGTCGGCAACCGCCCCGGGCTCCAGGCCATCTGGCGGGACTCCGTCGGCGGTGGGCGCCGGCAACGCCTCACCGCTCGCGTTCACCGGAGGGTCCGGTTGGCTCTCGGGACTCGTCGCGCTCGCGTCGATCGCCGTCGGCGCAGTCACGCTCAACGTCTACCGCCGCCGCAGGCGCGGGGCCTGAAGGGGGATCTCCCCATGCCGACCTCGTCGACGTCCGTCGACTCCCTGGGAGACTGACGAGATGACGCGGACGAACGCTCTCCGGATCGCGGCGACGGCGATGGCAGTTGCCGTCTCCTGCCTCGGCTGCTCGAACACCGACGAATCACATCGACCGAGCACAGATTCCACGGCGGCGACGACGACGGCGACGACGACGCCCTCGGGACCGCTGCTGATCGCTCAACCGGTCGGCGACAGATGGCGGAGTCCCGTCGCCGACTTCGTCGGGCGACCCCAGCGTTTCCGCAGCGACCACTGGCCCGACAACGTCGTCGCCACCATCGCCGAGGCCGACGGCTTCCTCCCCACGTTCGGACCGCTCGCCAACTACACCGTCGACCGGACTCTCGGCGGCCGCACGCTCTACCGCTTCCCCCAGTTCGAGGGCCCCGGTGAGCGCCGGTGGGCCGAGGCCGACGGCCGGCTGTGGACCGTGACGATCGAACAGCCGGGTGCTGCCGCGACGCCCTGGCCCGCGGCGCAATGGGAGTCGGAACTCGCCGGACTCTTCGAGCACCTCGACTACCACAACGGCCGGTTCACCCCGGGCGATCCGTACGTTGACGTCGAGCCGCTCGACGACAGCCTCGCCCACTGGAACGACGCTCACCGGGTCTGGCAGAACGGCGACGACCGGTACATGGTCACGGGCTTCGACGACCGCTTCCTCGACCTGGAGTCGGTGTCGGGCCGCGACGTGCGCGTGCGAGGCCATGCCGGCCGACTCGACAACGAGCGTCTGGTGTGGCGCGAGGACGACAACACGGTGGTCGTGCTCGGCAGCTCGATCGCCGGGTTCGACGAGGTGACCGCGGCCGACCTCGTCGGGCGGCCGTGGGGCGGTGCCGCCCTCGACCCCGACGGTGTCGTCGACGTGGCGAACCGTCTCGAGGTCGGAACGTCCGAGGAGTACGGGCGTATCCCGCTGCACTCCCTCGCCCACGACCAGGCAAACGTGGTGGTGCGCGTCACGGGCGACGACGGATCGACGTGGGTGCGCCGCGCCGACGGATCCGGCACCGTGGTGAGCGACCCGGCCGGCGGCGCCGACGGCGTGGCCCTCACACTGCGAGCCGAGGACGGTCCGGTGCGCGTCTGGGCCGCGGGCGAACCCTATGGCCCACGCGACGTGCCCGAGTGCGCCGTGACCGTCGACCCGTCGGCCGGAGGGCCGGGGGCACCGCTCGCCGTAGACGTCGGCGCCGACTGCGTGCTCCCCTCGCGATGACCCCCGACCCAGGCGCACCGTCGGGCTTCGAGCGACGCCTGGCGGTCGACGGCCCCGAGACGGCGCCCGGCGCGCTCGGGGTGCTCGGCGTCGTCGGGGTGGCGCTGTTACCCGTCCTGCTCGGGTGGGCGTGGATCTCGCCACTTCTGCCCTCAACCCTTCCGGTCTGGGCGGGGACACTTGCGCTGGTCGGCGCCGCCACAGCGGCGTTCGTCGGCGTGACCAGCCTCCGCGCCGTGGCCGCGGCCGCTCCCCGCAGCGAGCGTGTGGTCGCCGTGGTCGTCGCTCCGGACCGCATCGTGTTCGAGACCGACGGCCCCAACGGTCCGAGCGCCTTCGCGTTTGATCCGTCCGAGATCGAGTCGATCCGCCGTCAACGCCGTCTGGTCGAGTACCGCGACGCCGACCACGCCCGCGCCGCGGCACGGTGGGACCACGACGCTTCGATCGACATGGCCGAGATCGTCGTCGCCGAACGCGCCGGAGTGCCCGGGGTGTTCTGCCTCCGGGGTCGGCACGCCACAGCGATCGCCATCGAGCTGTCCCAGCTCCCGCACCGCCCGCCCGTGGCCACGCGACTGCGCAACGGAGTTGGCCTCCCCGGCCGCGGATTCGGAGCGAACCCCGCCCCGGCAGCGATGCTCGCTGGGCTCGGACGAGCGGTGCCGGGTCTCGCCGCCGTCGTCTCCGCTGGCACGCTCTGCCGGGTCGCAGCGCTGGGGTTCGGCCTCCTGGGCGGCTGAGCCCGGGAGCCGGTGGGTCGCTGGGCAATGCCTCCCGACAGGCTCGACAGCGGGCGATCTCCCCGTCACAACGTGGGATATGCCCGCCGCCTCCTCGCAGCCCCACCGCCGACTCGAATCGCCGCTCGAACAGATCGAGCGGGCCGTTCAGGATCGCGCCAAGGCGATCGCCCTCGACCTTGGCGGCCCCGACGGCGAGGCCCAGCTCCGACACCTCATCGACGACGAGATCCTTCGCTGGCAGGACGACCACAAGCGCGGCAACCGCCCCCACGCCTTGGTCGATCCCAGCACCGTCGCCGAGCGAGCGTTCCGCAACATCGCCCGGTACGGGCCCCTCACTCCCCTCCTCGACGACGACGACGTCTGGGAGATCATGATCAACAGCCCCGGCGAGATCTTCGTCAAGCGGCACCACGGCCTCGGCGGCTATCACGACGAGGTGTTCGAGGACGACGACCACGTCGTCCGCACCCTCACGAAGATCCTCGACGACTCGTCGACGTCACATCGCAAGCTCGATCCCACCGAAGGGCTGCAGGACGCGGAACTCGACACCGGCGCCCGGCTCCACATCGTGCACGGCGACCTCGCCCGCGGCGGTCACGTGATGGTCAACATCCGCAAGTTCACGGGCGTGGCGTTCACCACGCTCGACCAACTCGTCGAGCGCAACATGATGACGGCGGACGTTGCCCGCTTCCTCGCTGCCTGCGTGCGGGCCCGAGCGTCGATCGTCTTCGCCGGGGCCCCGGGCTCGGGCAAGACGACGATGCTGAGCTGCTGTGCCGGCGAGCTCGATCCGTCACTCCGCGTCGTCACCGCTGAAGAGGTGTTCGAGATGGACATCCCCGTGGCGAACGTCGCTGCAATGCAGACGCGGGCGCCACGCGCCGACCGCCCGGCCATCGACCTCCGACGTCTGGTGTCGGGGTTCCTGCGGATGGCTCCTGATGTTGCGATCGTGGGCGAGGTCCGTGATCGCGAAGCCCTTCCGCTGCTGCTCACGCTGTCGTCGGGCGTGAAGGGGTACACCACGATCCACGCCGGCTCGGCGCGCCAAGCACTGACTCGCCTGAGGTTCATCTGTCAGCTCGCCGACACCACCAGCGAACTCCCGCTGTCGGCCCTCAACACACTGGTGTCCGAAGCCATCGATGTCGTGGTGCACTCCGAACGAGGGCCCGACGGGCCCCGCATCACATCGGTCGTCGCTGTCGAGGACCTGATCGCCGGCGCTGACGCATCGCAGTTCACGATCACCGAGGTCTTCCACCGGCGCACGGTCCGCGATCAGATCGCGCCGACCGGCTCCGTTCCGTCACGGCTCTCCGCCCTGTTCGAACGCGCCGGTCTCGACACGGGCGACTACCTCCGGTAGCCCGAGCGCCTGTCCGGTGTGTCCCCCCGCCACCGCGGCGCTGTGGCGGAGGGCGCACACCACCGGTCAGATCGGCACGAGCGTGCAGTCGGATTGACCATTCGTGTCGATCGTCGAGAGCGCTTCGCTGGCGCACAACGCGACCCGCGTGAACGTCCCATCGACGGCTGAAGGGTGCAGGGCAGTGAACGACGGATGCGCCAGCTGCGCCCCCGACTCAGTTCGCGACACCCGCACCGCCGTCGCAGCCGTGACGTCGATGCGGAAGACGTCGACGACCGCGTTCGTGTCGCCACTGACGAGATTCGTGGCATAGGACCAGGCGAGGACGGTGTGTCCGTCGTTCGCGATCGCGATGGGTTGCACGAGGCCATTCGGGTCCGCGGGCGGGGTGAACGCCGACACGGTCAGCGTCTGCGTGTCGTAGACAGAGACGGTCGAAGGGAACGGGTTCACGAGGGATGCGACCTCGGGCCAAGCGATGTATCGCCCGTTGGGAGAGATCGCCGCCGAGCCGATGGGCGCAGAAATACCCGTCAACGGTGTGATGGTCCCCGCTGCCCGGTCGACGAGCGCAAGGTAGCGCGCAGTGTTCGTCGGGAAGATCTGGACCAGGATCCTGTTGAGGTCGGCCGAGGCGGCGAGGAGGCCGGTGGCGACGGTCGGGTCGGGGTTGCACGACGTCGCAGGGCCGAGATCGAGCGGTCGGATCCAGCAGCTCGCTGCGGATGGCCCAAACAGGGAATCACCAATGCCGAACACCGCTTCGGTTCCCGAACTCGAGACCCAGGCCGTCCCTTCCACGCCGACCGCGGTCACGCCCAGGTCGATCAGGGTCGACGTCTGGCGGTCGAAGACCAGCGCGTTCTGTGAGAACGAGACGAACCGTCCGTCCGCGCTGATGAACACCGGACCGGAGACGCCTTCAGCGATGCGTGTCGTCGTGCCATTGGCGCGGACGAACACGTCGGCGGTGTTGTTCGTGTCCCCCGGCACGAGGTTGCTCGCTCCGGAGATGAAGGCCTGCACCGATCCGTCGGCAGAGGTGGCTCCGGCAGTCGCGTGCGCGTTTCCCTGGGTCACTCCTGCGCCGAGGGTGAACTGGCTCCACGGCAGCGGTTCGGGGTTCGATGGGGCCGGGCCGCAGGCACCCGCAACCAGGGCAGCGGCGGTAACCAGGGCGGTCCTGACAGATCGCTTGAATCTCATGTGATGTCCTTTCACAGACGTAGAGAAGAGCCGCGTGATCCACGCCGTCCACACGATCCGCGTGCGTTCATCTGACCCTCCCAAGTTCGTGCCACAAACCGCAGCGAGCGAGCAGCACGGTCACTCTCGACGGCGCGACTGGACACAACAATCCCGTTCGTGGATTCGGGAGGACGGTCCGGGACGGGCTGAAATTGCCTCAACTCAACGCACAGGAACGGCGGTCCGCCTCTCGCTCTCACCGTGCGTGAGATCGGCGCGGTGACGGGAAAGGGGTGCTACTGCCGCGTGGGGAGGACCAAGGCCGGAGGCTCGGTGTTCAACCCTCTCCCCTGTCGAGACCGAGGTGCATCGGGAGCTACCGACTGGACGGGATCCAACGCGCCACCAACACCACGCCGCGCTCAGGTGCCTCGAGTTGCAGTTCGATCCCGCCGCCGTCGTCCCACCCAACCCGAGGCCACGCCTCCATGTCCTCCGGATCGAACGACGCATCGCGCACCACAGAGATCTGAAGGTCCTCCGCCAGGTTCGGTACCTGAGCGACGACGACCAAGTGTGATCCCTCAGCAAGCGCGACCAATGGCACACGATCGACGATCGACGCATCCTCAATGAATCCGAGACGACAATGAGCGCTCAAATCCTCGCGGTAATGGCGCGTCGTCGACCCTCGGCTAGCGGTTCCCACCATCCCGCTCAGCGTGAGCGTGTCGGATGGCGTCGGTTCGTCAGCGCGACCAACCGTCACCTTCCACAACATGATCGACTGATCGAGGTGGCACCCTCCGGCAACCTCGACCCGTCCGGCGACGGACCGCTTGTTCATCGACACGACCTCATCAAACTGGGCTGCATGACCCGTCCTTGCTTCCTCTGAACTTGGTGTTCGCCCCAACGAACTCCCTTCCCGAACCGATCATCAGGAGGTGGTTGTACGCCTCAGCACGTACCACCACGTGACAGGTGTGCGATCTCTCTTCGCAGGCGCCGGCGAGGCCCTTCGACGGCGAGCACCTCGTTCGGGCTTTGAGCGAAGTCCTCGGCCGCATCGACGGTGTCCCAGACGAACCACGAAATGTGCTCTTTGAGGAAGAGTGCCTGATGCATCGTCCCGGGCCTCCAGTCACACTCCATTCGTCCCATTGCACCCCCAACAATGGCCCCACGACACCGACCCCATATTTCCCGCTTGAGATCAGTTCGTGTTCGGTGAACTGGATCAATGGTCATTCGAACTTCACAACATCGAAGAACCCCGAACCAAACTTCAACAAGACCCTCGCCTAGCATGCGTGGACGATTCGAATGTGCAAGGACCGTACCTCGCCGGGGCTCAAGGAAGGACACACGATCTTTGGCTAGGAACGCAAGATTCCAGATCGCAGGAGTGGCGGTGGGCGTCGTCCTGCTCCTTGCTCCGCTGACCTCATGTGCTGAGGAGTCGTACGACTTCGACATGTATTGGACAGCGGTTCAAGCCGACGGGCGGCGGCACAGGCGGTCGACACGCCTGTGACCTGGATGTCGAAGTGGTCCGGCTCGTCACCCTCGATGCGCGAGCGACGGCACCTCCGTCGATCTCGAGGTGCTGAAGACCGAAGCAGACGTGTCGCTCGTCGCGTTGCCGTCGGAGCTGGATTCGACGATCACGACGCCGGCGCGGCCGAGCACGTTCGAGGTGAGACTGAAACTGTCCAGGGGAGACAGAACCCCAGCGGCAGATCGACCAACGCAGTCTCGCCCTTGCCCGAGTATCCGATGCTCATCGACAACACGGGCACGGTGGTCGAAGCCGGAGACCTGGAATGTTGAGCCCAGTGCCCTAGCTACCAGGTCGTTCGCTCAGCCGGCGACCACGATGATCGCGGGCTGAATTCAACTGCCGATCGCCTCGAAAAGAATAGCTGGGTCAACTCCAGACCCAGCGGGACGCCGGCCTGCCGTTTCGCTTGATCGAGGGCGGGTGAGTCCGACCGGCGCCGGGCCGCGTGTGCGCCCGGCGACCCCACCCACAGATCAAGTTGTCACCTTGCCACGCTGCAGTCCCCCTTGGACGCCACGTCACGCACGGATGCGACGGGGTCCCGTCAGCACCCGCAGGCGCGTTCGCGAGAGAACTGATCGCCGGAGTGACCGGCCGGCGGATCGCGGCCTACTGCACACGATCCCTCGTCTCGGCCGACAGAGATGCCGCGGCCCAGGCGGCCCGACCGTTCGCGATCGCAGCCATCGACACGAGGAGCCACGCGGCGGCGGTCACTGCGTAGATCGGGATCACCACGCCGACCCGGTGCTCGTCAAGGACATTGAGTACCGCCGGACCACTCCAGCAGAACGCCAGCGCCCACCGCGGACGAACGAACCGGGACGTCGGGACTGGACGAACATCGTGTACGTCCACACAGCGCCGACGCCCGACCCGGCGACGAAGAGCAACAGGGCGATCATGTCATCCGGCCTTCTCTCCGACGAAGAAGCTCAGTATGAACCATCCACCCGCACCGACGACGCCACCTATGCCAACCCCTTGGCCGGCACCGCCGACCGCACCAGGGATGCACCCGACCACTGCCGTCGCGAGACAGCCGACGATGGCCCCGATGCCCGCACCGGTGGTCGCGCCCAGCATCGCGCCTTGGATCGTGAGCGACAACCGGGTCCGTGCCGTGACGACTCCGCCCTGTGCGAACGCGCCGGCCTCGACATGAGCGACTACCTCCGGTGACCGTCGACTGAGTTGAGCCCTCGGTCGACGACGGCCTGAACGCCGCGCCGAGCACTCGCATTGCTTCCCGGATTCGACCCATCCTGATCTGAGTGTCAGGGGTCCGTGCTTGAATGAACCCATGGCTACGAACACCAGTTCGCACTCCGGCGGAGGGTCGAAGAGTCAACTCGCGGCCGACATCATCGCCGTTGGGTCGACCTTGCGTGGGTTGGTGTCGGGGTTGGAACCGAAGGGTGTGCCGTTGCCGTTCGCTCCGGAGGTATGGGCGGCGTTCGCTGAGGTGCAACGGGTGGCCGAGTCGGGTCGGGTGTTGATGACCGCCCGAGCGGCGGAGGCGCGGGAGTGGGAACGCCAGCGATATGCGTCCGCGGCGGACTGGCTGGCGGCCCAGCAAGGCACGACACCAGGGCGGGCCCGCGCTGATCTGGAGACGTCGGAGCGGTTGGCTGATCTGGAGGCGACCGCGGACGCAGTTCGTGCCGGGAGACTCTCACCCGAGGAAGCGGGTGCGGTGGCTGACGCGGCGGCCGCGAACCCTGGCGCGGAGGACGATCTGTTGGACCTGGCGCAGCGTGAATCGCTGAAGCGGACCCGTCGAGAAGCCGAGCGCCGGAAGGCCGAGGCACGCACGGAGGACGAGAAGCGTCAGCGTGAGGAACGGGTGCGGAAGGACCGGGGTCTGCGGTTCTGGTTCGGGAACGGTGCCGGCAACCTCCACGCCACGGGTCCGGTCGATGTGTTGAAAGAACTCGAAGCGCTCCTGCAGCGTGAGGTCGACCGGAAGTTCCGGGCCAACCGTGACGCGGCCAGCCGGGAGTCGCGAGACAACTACGCGTTCGACGCACTCATCGACCTCGCCCGCACCGCCGGTGGTCAGCCCGGCACACCCGAACCCGCCGCGAGCGCGACCGGGTCGGGTGGCCGGGCCCGGCGGGCGCCGTTGACCCGCCTCACGCTGATCCGGGTCGATCTCGCAGCGTTGCTCCGTGGGAGCGTCAGCGATGGCGAGGTGTGTGAGATCGGCGGGATCGCGGTGTCGGTCACCGAACTCCGCCGCCTGTTGGGCGAGTCGATCATGCAGCTGGTCCTCACCAACGGCGAAGCGGTCATCGATGTCGTGAACCTCGGTCGCAAACCGACCGTCGCGCAGATGATCGCCAAGCTGTTCGCCGACGCTTGTTGCACCGCGCAGGGGTGTGATCGGGCGGTGCGGTTGGAGTTCGACCATCGCACCGATTGGGCTCGGGTCAAGGTCACCGAGTTGGCGAACCTCGACCTGTTGTGTGATCACCACCACGATCTGAAGACCCTCGAGAAGTGGGCGCTGGTTCCCGGGAGCGGACGGCGGCCGATGGTGCCACCGACCGACCGGCGCCATCCCAACTCTGTGCCGGAGGCGACACCTGAACCGGTGGTCCCGATCGTGGTGAACGACCTCGAATCGTGCGGCGTGTCGGTCGAGGCGGAGCCGGTGGCACGGTCGGGGTCCGACGCCCGGATCGCCGATCTCGCCGCCCGGCTCGCTCGGATCCGGGCCAAGGACGCCGAGTGGCGGGCCCGACAAGCCGGCCAAGACCAACTCTTCAACACCGGGTAACCCCGCCGCGCCGCCGACCGGGCGCGCTGCCAGCACTGACCGCGCGACTCCGGCACGACCCGGCACGTCCCGGTGCTGCCGGCGCGCTCCGAGACGAACGGCCACATCACGACTCCCGGGACGGAAGCACCACTTCCGGAGTATTATGTCTCCAGAACCAGAGAGGAACACTCATGACGATGCTCGACACGAGAACGCCGGCCGCCCCGCTCGAGGTCGGCGAATGGCCGGATCTGCGCGAGCGCGACACCCGGGAGTCCCTCACACCCGCGGCGCTCAAGGCCATCACGCGGCTCGCCGACCGCTGGCAGCTCACCGTCACCGAGACGTGCCAGCTCCTCGGCGGACTGTCCGAGAGCAGCTGGCATTCCTGGCAACACCGCGCTCCGTCGGCGATGACGACCGACCAGCTCACCCGGGTGTCGTTTCTCCTCGGCATCTACACGGCGTTGCACGTCCTGCATCCGGGCGCCCTGGCCGACGACTGGCCTCGCCGCCCCAACAGCAACGCCCTCTTCGGCGGCCGCTCCCCGCTCCAAGCACTGTTGGCGGGCGGCATTCCGGCGATGCTGGAGGTGCGGTCACTCCTCGACGGGCGACGCGGCGGCCTGTGAGCCGTTGGCCCAGGTTCGGCACGGTCGCGGAGAACGACACCTGCCGGCTCATCCCCGGCCAGTACGCGCAGGACGCCGAACACACCTTGGCCGACCTCGCCGACACCGACGCCGAGCTCGACGACCTGATCCGTCTCGCCGCGGCGACGAACAGCCGGCTGCTCGCACAGGAGGACCGCCATCCCGCCGGGCTGGGGCGAGCCGATCTGGTCTTCGGCGTTCCCTACAGCAAGATCGTCAACGGTGCGTTCGCGTACGGCGGCCAAGGGGCTCGATTTCATCCACCCGGCCCCAAAGGCGTTTGGTACTGCGCCCTCGACGTCGAGACGTGCCTCGCCGAGGTCGCGTACCACCGGATCGCCCACCTCCGCGAAACCGATCAGCCCGACGAACCGGCGATCCCCTACCGCTTGTTCCTCGCCGACGTCCACGCCCAGGACGTCGCGCTGCTCGACGACGACACACGCCAGACGCGTGCCTGCCTCGATCCCGATTCGTACGCCGCCGGCCAAGCGCTCGGGGCACAACTCCGCGCCGAACAGCGCGGTGGGGTCCGGTACCCGTCGGTGCGACATCGCGGCGGCACGTGTCTTGCCGTCCTTCAAGCTCCGATCGTCGCCAACGTCCGACGCGACGCGGTGTACCTCGTCGACATCCGCGACTTCGCTTACGCCGGGGCGGTCCGGCAGCCCTGATCGCGACCAGAAACGCCCGGCTCGACACCGTTGGGCAATGGTTCCCGGATTGATCGACATGTACTGAAATATCGTTACACATCATCTGCATGTCCGGGCTCGCACTCGCCATCCTCGGTGCTTACGGCACGTTCCTGGTGTTCAGCGCCGGGGCGTTCGGCTGGTCGGGCCTCCGTCCGGTGCCGCGCCGTCGGACCGGTCCCCGCACGAGCCCGGCGGTCCGACTCGAACGCTGGATGCGACAGGCCGGACTGGGAGACGTCCGCCCGAGCGAGTTCATCGGCGTCTCGGCGCTGCTCGCGCTGGTCGGCGGCGGGATCGGGGCCGCGTTGTTCGGAGGTGTCCTCCCCGCGCTCGGCGTCGCCCTCTTCTGCGCGACCACACCGATCGCCACGTACCGAGTCCGCCGGACGACCCGAATGGCAGCCGCGCACGACGCGTGGCCCCACATGATCGAGGAGATCCGCGTGCTCACCGGCGCCGCCGGCCGATCGATCCCCCAAGCGCTCCTCGAGGTAGGACTGCGCGGACCGGTCGAGCTGCGGAGCGCCTTCGTCACCGCGCAGCGCGAATGGGTCTTGTCGACCGATTTCGAGCGCACGGTCGCCGTGATCCGCGACCTGCTCGCCGACCCGACCGCCGACGCGACGTGTGAAACGCTCCTCGTCGCGCACGAGGTCGGGGGCGCCGACCTCGATCGCCGGCTCGCCGAGCTGGCCGAGGACCGGCGCGTCGACAACCTCGGCCGCAAGGACGCTCGATCGAAACAGGCCGGCGTCCGGTTCGCTCGACGATTCGTGATCGCCGTGCCGTTCGGCATGGCGGTCGCCGGAATGTCGCTCGGCGACGGGCGCGCCGCGTACCAGACGCCCGGCGGCCAGCTCCTCGTCGCGGTCGGACTGGCGTTGGTCGCAGCGTGCTGGGCCTGGTCCGGATCGATGCTGCGGCTCCCCCAGCAGAACCGGGTGTTCGACTGATGCCCCGCTGGATCCTCTGGTTCGGCCTGACGCTCTGGCTCGGGTCGACGCTCCTGTTGTCACGCCTGACCTGGTTCCGCGTCCCCACCCCTCGTGGAACGACTGCGCCCCTACGGCCCGGCCTCCCTCGCACACGGCCCGCGTCACGGCCTCCTGTCGGCCGACTCGATGCGCGACGTGATCGGGCCCATCGCCGCCGGGATCGGCAACCGGGTCTCCCGGCTGCTCGGCATCAACGACGAGCTCGCGGCGCGGCTCGCCCGGAGCGGCTCAACGCTCGACACCAACTCGTTCCGCCTCCGCCAGGCCGGTTGGTCGGCGGGCACGATGCTCGGTACCGCAGCGATCGCGGTCGTCGTGTCCCCGCCCGCGGCGCTCGCAACCACGCTCGTCGTCGGAGCACCGATCCTCACGTTCCTCGTACTCGAGCAGCGCGTGTCGACCGCGTCGACGCAGTGGCAGCAGCGGATCACGCTCGAGTTGCCGGTCGTGATCGAGCAGCTCGGCATGCTCCTGTCGTCGGGCTACTCGCTCGGGTCGGCGATCACCCGACTCGGTCGCCGCGGCCGCGGACTCTGCGCCACCGAACTGCTCCGCGTCAGCACTCGCATCCGCCAAGGGGTGTCCGAGATCGACGCGGTCCGGGAGTGGGCAACACACGCCGACGTCGCGGCCATCGACCGGCTGGTCGGCGTCCTCGCCCTCAACTGGGAGGCGAGCGATCTGGGGGCGTTGATCTCGGCCGAGGCCCGTTCCGTGCGCCGCGAGGTGCAGCGGGCAGAGATCGAGATCATCGAGAAACGAGCCCAGCAGGTGTGGATTCCCGTCACGGTCGCGACGCTCCTCCCGGGCGTGATCTTCATGGCCGTCCCGTTCATCGACGCCATGGGGAAGCTCACCGGCCGCTGACGTCGGCCCCACCGCCACATCTCGAATACAACCCGACCAGAGGGAGACCAGCATGACAACCGAATCCACAACACGAGGCCGACGCTTCCGGGGCGAACGCGGCGAAGGCGTCATCTCGACGGCGATCGCCGTGCTGATCATCGCGTTCCTCGGCGTCGCCATGTGGGCCGGCTTCAACACCATCTTCAGCGACGCCGCCGACACCACCAGCGAACAGGTCCAGCTGATCGGGAAATGACGTGACCGCACCCCTCCAGGGCGCGGCGACCGGTGGTCGACGCGACGAGCGGGGCAGCGGCACGTTGTCGACCGTGTTCGGCGTCGGGGTGTTCCTGATCCTGCTCATGTTCTGCGCACACCTGCTCCTCAACCTGTGGCTGATGAGCTCCGTCGATGCCGTCGCCCATGATGCGGCGACCGACGTCGCGTCGTCCGGCGCGGGAGACGTCGAGCTCCCCAGCGTGCAGGCGCAGGCGATCGCGCGCGCCCGTGCGGACCTCGGCGAGTACGGGGACCGAGTGCGGATGGCGTTCGAACCCGGAGCGAGCGACCAGGTCGTGCTGCACGTGGTGGCACCCGAGCTCACGCTCCTGCCCCGGGCGGTCGCCGACCTTGCGGGCATCGGCGGCCTCGACCGTCGGATCGTCGTGCACCGCGAGCGACCCGACGAGGAACGACGGTGATCGAGCGCTGGCGACGGGCGCATCGTGCCCGCGGAACGGAGTCGGGTCAGGCAGCGGGGATCGAGACCATCCCGTTCGGCATCCTCGTGTTCATCGGCGGGTTGCTGTTGGTGGTGAACGTGTGGGCGGTCGTCGACACCCGGGCCGCCCTCGACACCGCAGCGCGTGACTACTTGCGCGCCTACACCTCGTCGTCCACATCGGCACTCGGCCGAGCTGCGGGTCGGGAGGCCGCCCTGGCCAGCATGGGCGCACGGGCGAGCGGACGCGGGGTCGAGATCACGGCCCCCGACGAGCCGTTCGGTCCATGCCGGCCGGCCACCGTCGAACTCCGACTCGAGGTTCCCGCCATCCGGGCGCCGTTCATCGGTTCGATCGGCACGACGGCGGTCACGGCCACCGAGACCGAACTCGTCCAGCCGTACGGCGATGCCCGGGACGAGACGATCTTCGCGACCCCCTCCCCGTGCGATGGCTGAACCGAAACCACGAGTGCACGCGAGGGAACGCGGCACGACCCTCCTCTTGTTCCCGGCCGCAGTCCTGGTCCTGATGCTGCTCGCCGCCATCGCCGTCGACATGTCGTCGCTCCACCTCGCCCGCCGCGAGCTGCACCGTTCTGCCTCTCAAGCGGCGGACGACGCCGCGGCGATGATCGACCGGGCGGCAGCGCACCGCACCGGTGACGCCCACATCGACCCCGCCGCCGCCGAACGCGTCGTGAGATTCGAGCTCGCCGCAGCGCGACTGCCGGGACGGCTCGTCGGCCCACCGCAGGTGAACGTCGACGATGCGACCGGCACCGTCGAGGTCACGGTGACGATGTCCGTCGACCCGGTGTTCGGACGGGTGGTGGGCCGCGGCGCCCAGCTCGTCACCGTGCACACCAGCGGACGACTCCTCGACGCCGGCTGATCCCCGGGCGACTACGCCCAACCGATCTTGGCGTCCTCGGTGCGGAACCGCCACGCCGCGATTGCCAGGAACCCGGCCGAGTACGCCAGCAGCACGAGCACGGGCCGGCCCACGTCGGCGATGCCACCTCCATCGATCGTGACCTTCGTGAACCCCGACATGGCCCAGTACGCCGGTGTGAGCGGAGCGATCGTCTGCGCCCACGTCGGCAAGAGGAACAGCGGTGTCACCGCACCCCCGATCCCGCCGAGCATCATCGCCCCGAGGTTGGTGACCGCGTTGAGCTGCAGCACCGACCGGCAGATCGCCAGCAGCATAAAACCGAGGCTCACCTCCATGACAGCGAGCGCAACGGCGACCAGCACGAACGCCACGAGCGAACCGGTGAGGTTCAGCCCGAACAGCGCCGCACCACCGCCGAGCATCACCGTCAGCTGCAACGCAAGCACGAGCACCGGGCCCACGGCCTTGCCCGCCATCAGCTCGACCGCGCTCAACTGACTGGCCCGAAGGCGGTCCCACGTGGCCCAGCTGTGTTCACGGAAGATGGCGAACCCCAGGTTGCCGACGAGGAAGCCGCTGAACACCACCGCCGAGCCCGGCACCACCTGCTCGGCACCGTTGAACCCCCGGCCCGGGTACTCGAGGGCGAGGCCGGCGGCGAACGCCCCCTTCGTGAACGCCATGAACGCGAGCGGCATGAGGGTGAAGATCACCACGAACGCCGGATCACGCCGGAGGATACGCAGATCGTTCATGACGACCGCAGCGATACGGGTGCGGGCACCGCTCACGACTCGACCTCCTCGACATCGTCGTCGGCGCTGAACGTCCGGCCCGTGAGGGTCTTGAAGACGCTCTCGAGGTTGGCCGAGGCGATGTCGACCGACCGCACCCGCTCGGCGTGCTCCCCGAGATGGGCGATGATCTCGGCGAGGGCGACGCCACCGTCGTCGGTGTCCCTCGTGAGGACGGCCCCGTCGCTCGTCGCACCGTCGACGTTCGGGGCCTCGCCGTCGAAGGAGATCGACACCGACCCCTGGCCGTAGCGGGCGATGAGATCGGACAGGGCTCCACGGGTCACGACCACACCACGGTCGAGGATCACAACCGAAGCATCGAGTTCCTCGATCTCGGGCAGGTAGTGCGTCGAGTAGACGACGGCGCAGCCGTCGAGCTCGGCCAGCCGACGCACCGCATCGAGCAGTCGTGTCCTCGACCCCACGTCGACGCCCGTCGTCGGCTCGTCCAACAGCAACACCGCCGGACGGTGGAGCAGTGCCATGGCGGTGTGCAACCGACGCTTCTCGCCGCCGGACAGGTTGCGGGCGAGGCGGTCGCGGAGCCCCGTGAGGTCGAAGATCTCGGCGACCTCGTCGATGCGGCCGCGCCGCTCGATCCTGCCCAGTCCGGCCAGCCCGGCGAACAGATCGAGGTTCTCCTGCACCGTCACCGTCGGGTACACCCCGGTCTCCTGGCCGGCGAGACCCACCAGGCCACGGGTCTCCCGCCCGCCGACCGCGACGTCGCGGCCACCGATGTGGACGGTTCCGGAGTCGGCCACACGCAACCCGCTGATGATCGACACGAGCGTGGTCTTCCCGGCACCGTTCGGACCGAGCAGGCCGCAGATCTCGCCCGGCCGGACGTCGAACGTCACGTCGTCGAGCACGCAGCGCCCGCCGTACCCCTTGGTGAGGGCGGCGATCTCGAGCAGCTGTCCTCGCATGCGGACGAGTCTGACAGGAACGCACGCTCGGTGAATCGAATTACCCGCGCCGGATCCGGCATCGATCCGAGAATCCCGGAGCGAGACAAAATACCTCTGGCCACGCTGGGCCGGATTCGTCATCGTCGGTGGTCTCCATGGCCCTCCGACCCGATCCCGACCACATCGAATCCTCCACGGCCGACGGCGCTGCCTTCGCCCGGCAGCGCACGGTTCGCGTCGTCGTCGGCTCGCACCTCGACGAACTGGTGGCACGCAAGACCGGCACCAACCCGGCCGCGATCGTCGCGGTTGAACGCGAAGCGCTGGTGCTCGGCCAACTCCGCCACCCCAACGTCGTCGATCTCGTCCGGGCCGAACAGGGCGACGGCAGCGCGACGATCGTCACCCACTACGCCGGGCCGACCACCCTGGAGCAGGAACGCCCCGGCGACGCCGCCGACGTCGCCCGCACCGGAGCTGCCCTCCTCACCGTCGTCGGCGAACTGCACTCGATGGGATGGATCCACGGCCGCCTCCGAGCCGAGCACTGCATCGTGGGCGACGACGGCCGCCTCACGCTCTGTGCCCTCGGGGCCGCCCACCGCATCGAACCACGCGATCCTCGACGAGGCGCCGAGATCGGTGACGCGGTCCAGATCATCGCGATGCTCGCCGAGCGCGTCCCCGCACCGACCGAGCGGACGGCCCGACGCCGACTCCGCCAGCTCCACGCAGCGCTGGCCGCCGCCGGAGACGACCGCTCGCCGGCATCGGCCGAACGGCTCCGTGTCTCACTGACGCGACTCAGTGGATCGGTCGCCGTGGCCGGCACCCGGACCGATCCGTCGACGACTCGGCCGTCGGACCATGCTCGGGCTCGTCTCCGACGTGACGATACGACCCGTGCGTCCGCCGTGCTCCCGCAGCGGCGGTCGTGGCGAGGCGCGCTCGTGGCGACGGCGGGTCTCGCCGTGCTCTTCGGCGGTGTGGTGTTCCTCCGATGGGTCGGCGGACCGCTCGGGCTCGACGGCGACGTCTCGACCGTGCGTCGCCTCGGCGATCTCCCGCCGGCGCTGGTGGCCGCGCTGAACATCGTGCGAGTCACGGCCTTCGCCGCCTGCTTGTACGGCATCGCGCTCTTTGCCGCGACGCTGGCCGCGATCCTGACCCGCCGTGGCGACGTCGAACGGCTGGTGACCAACATGGCTCCGCCCCGTCTCCGCCGGGCGCTCGTCGGTCTGATCGGGTTGGGGGTGATGGCGAGCGTCGCGACCGGGCCCGGCGCCACATCCGAGCGCGTCACCGTCGCGGCCGCTCCGGCGTCCACGACGACCAGCACGTCCACGACGACGTCCACCACGTCCACCACGTCCACCACGTCCACGACGACGACCACGGAGCCGACCAACGACCACGCTCCACCGGCGGCCGAACCCGCGATTCCCGCCGAGCCGGCGCCGATCGGGACGACCGACACCGCGCCCACGCCCCAGGCCTCAGCTCAGACCGACGACCTCCCCAACCTCTGGGTGATGGGCCCGGGCGACCACCTGTGGCGTGTCGCCGAGGTAGCGATGACCAAGCACCTCGGGCGCCCGGTCGCCAACCACGAGATCGACGGCTACTGGCGCCGCCTCGTGGCCTTGAACCGGGAGTCGCTCATCGACCCCGACAATCCCGACCTCGTGTTCGCCGGTCAGGTCATCGAGCTGCCGCCGTTCCTCTGACGTCGCCCTTCCGGCCGACCGTCGGTAGCGTGCCCTCATGGGGATCGTGGCCGAGCCGACGGAGTCGACCGCCGTCGACACCCCGATCGTCGAGCCGGCGGCGCGTCGGCCTGGGCTGGACGGCCTCCGAGCGATCGCTGTGCTCGCCGTCGTCGTCTACCACGCCGACCCCGACGTCCTCCCCGGCGGCTTCGTCGGGGTCGACCTCTTCTTCGTCCTCTCCGGCTACCTCATCACCACGCTGCTGATCGGCGAACACGACCGGTCGGGACGGGTCTCGCTCCGGGCGTTCTGGGGGCGCCGAGCCCGACGGCTGTGGCCACTGGCCTGGTGCACCCTCGCCGCCATCGCCGTCGCCTCGGTCCTGGGCGTCTGGGGAGCCGACCGCCAACGGACGCTCCCCGCCGAGATCGGCGCCGCGTTCGCACAGGTGGCCAACTGGTACCAGGTCGGCCATGGCGGGTACGTCAGCTCGTTCGCCGCGCCGTCGCCGATCCGCCACTTCTGGAGCCTCGCGATCGAGGAACAGTTCTACGTCGTCTGGCCACTCGTACTCGTCCTACTCCTGCGTGACGCTCGCTTCCGACGGTGGGCCGTACCCTCGGGCATCGCGGCGATCGTCGCCATCGCGCTGGTCCGCGGATGGGCAGTGCGCCCCGGCTCGACGGCCACCGCCGACCGCGCCTACCTCGGTACCGATGTGCGGATGGTGGCGCTCGCGATCGGCGCCGGGCTGGCGTGGGCATGGCGGCGCACCCCGATGGCCGGCCCGTCCACGCAACGCTGGCGACGAGCGATCGTCGTGTGGGGCGCCGGTGGGGCCATCGTGCTCGCGGTCGCCGCAGCGTGGCTACATGCCGACGACGACCGGCTGGCACGCGGCGGGTTCGCCCTGATCGCGATCGCCGGGTGCGGCGTGATCGCCGCCACGCTGACGTTGCCGACACTGGGCGCCGTCCTCGGCGCTCGGCCGATGGCCTCCCTCGGCCGTGCCTCCTACGCGCTCTACCTCACGCACTGGCCGCTGATGGTCGCGCTCGGCCCCGGTCGCAGCACCTGGCTGCGCCTCCTCGTGGGGCTCGGCGGAGGAACCGTCCTCGCCGTCGTGCTGCACCACTTCGTGGAGCTCCCGCTCATCCGACGCACAGTGCGGCCACGTCGTTGGATTCCCGTCGGCACCGCGGTCGCGGCGGCTGCGATCATCGCGCTGGTCGTGGCCGTCCCCGACGGGCCGACCCCGACCGAGCAGGTCGAGGCATCGCTCGGCGCCGTGCCCGACCCCGACGACACGGCCTCCGCCAGCGCTCCCTCGACCACGGCGTCGGAAGGATCCGGCGACGAGACACCAGCCCCTCCCCCCTCGACCGCGCCGCCGTGCGTGACCGCCGCTCCGACAACCACCGTCTACGCGGCGACCGGCGGGTTCGACCCGGCAACGGTCGGCGAGATCGCCGATCCCACCGGCGAGTGCGGAGCGGAACTGAAGGTGCTGGTGGTTGGGGATTCCACCGGTCGCGGCGCCGCCAACGGGCTCGCGGCGCTCGGCAACCCCTTGGTCAAACTGTGGGATCGCACCGTGCTCGGCTGTTCGTTCGGCGACGAGGACTGTCCGAGCTGGCGGGAGCGCTGGTCGGCGGCCGTCGCGGAGATCGATCCCGACGTGGTGCTCGTCTACGACAACGTGGTGTCGGATTTCCAGGGCGTCGACGACGCGCCCTTCCTCTCCAACGAGGCGGCACTCGTTCGCACCGAACAATTCATCGAGGCGACGAAGGTGCTGTCGGCCCAGGGCGCAGCCGTCGTCTTCGAGGCACCAGCCGTTCCGCTCCGGCCCAACGGGCTGTTCTTCTGCGACGGCGATGCCACGAACTCCAACTGCGATCCGGCGTGGCTCGCCCGGTGGAACGAGGACCTCCGCGCCGCAGCGGCGCTGACGGACGCGACCGTGCTCGACGTGGGCGGATGGATCGCCGCCCGCGGCGCGACCAAGGCGGACCGTCCCGACGGGTTGCATCTCGCCGGGCCGGCGCTGGTCGAACTCGCCGCGTGGATGGTGCCCCAGTTGTTCACCGCCGCCGGCCGCTGACGGCAGGCGGCCGACCGACTACGAGGCGCCGTTGGGCTCCGACGCCTCGGCGGGCACGTCCGATGACGCGTCCACCGGCTCGGCGGGAGCGCTCCCGAGCTTGAGCCCGAGATCGTCGAGCCGCCGATCGGCGTGCTCCTCGCCGACGCCCAGGATCGCTGCGATCGCCCGCATGTCGTCGCGGCGGATCGTGAGGACGCGCCCGTTGAAGTCCTGGCGTTGCACCTGGATCATGCGGACGTAGCGGCTGAGCGTCTCGGCCTCGGTACCACCGAGGTGCTCGAGGCGGGCGAGGTCGAGCTTGGTCGGAGCGTCGGTGTCGACCCCGCGACGGGCACCGTCGTCGGCGCCGTCACCGGGAGCATCGCCGTCCTCGTCGAACGGCAGGAGTTGGTCGACGGGCACGCGGTAGAACCGGGCGAGGCGCTGGAGCCGCGGCACCGAGATGGCCCGCTCGCCCCGTTCGTAGGCACCGAGCACCGACGCCTTGAACTCCTGGTCGGACGTGGCCTCGACGTCCTGCAGCGACAGTCGCTTCTGTCGCCGGATCAACCGGAGCCGTTCCCCGACCTTGCGGCCGTACAGCTCCTTGAACGCCTGGTCCTCGTCGTCGACTGCCAACTGGTTCCCCTTGTCTCCCCAGATCCGGGCGCCACGATCGGGCTCCCGGGTACTCCGTTCGGCTCTCCCAAGCCGCCGGTGGCCGTCGCCACGCTTCGTCACCGGCTCGGTGATAGTAGAGGACGATTCTCCGGCTCATCAACACTCTGAGTCACCGTCGAACGGCGAGTCCGGCCCGAATCTCACCCTCCGTTGTCGTGGGTCGCGAACGGGCCGTCAGCGGTTCGCGGCGGCAGCGCGGCCAAGAGCGTCGCCGCCGCGATCGATGCCGTCTCGGCGCGGAGCACGTGTTCGCCGATACGAACCGCCGCCAGTCCGGCCGAACGTTCCGCCGCCGACCATCCGCCCTCGGGCCCGATCAGCACGGTGACGGTGCCCGCATCGGTCGCGACCGCAGCCGAGGTCAGGGCGGTACCGTCGACGTCGGCAAGGAGCGGACGCGGGGTCGCCGCCGCCAGCTCTGCGAAGGAGGTCACCGGGGCGACCTCGGGCAGATGGGTCCGACGACATTGCATCGACGCTTCGCGGGCGATGCGTTCGAAGCGCCCGTGCTGCCGTTGCGCCCGCTTGGCGTCCCAACGAACCACCCCGTGATCGGACGTGAACGGGACGATGCGGTCGACCCCGAGTTCGGTGAGCTTCTGCACGACGAGCTCGGGTCGATCACCCTTGATCAGAGCGAACCCGATCTGCAGGAGCGGCGCCGGCGCCGGCACCACCTCGACGTCGCCGAGTCCCTCCTCGATGGCGGCGTCGTCACCGAACCGGCTGCGTCGCCAGCGGCCCGCACCGTCGCACACGACCATCGGCTCGCCGTCGCGAACGCGGAGCACCCGCGCCAGATGATGACGGTCGTCGTCGCCGAGCACGGGACGGTCCACGTCGGGAACGAAGGCCATCGGGCCGTCGCGATGGGTCGGCCCCGTCACGTCGTCACCTCACTTGAATGCGCTGCGGATGCGTGAGAGGAGCCCGCCGTCAGCAGGGGTGACCTCGTCGCCGCGGAGCTTGGCGAACTGCTCGAGCAGCTCGACCTCCGCCGGACGAAGATCGGTCGGCGTCTGGACGATGGCGCGAACGAGCAGGTCGCCACGACCTCGCCCGCCGAGATGCGGGACGCCGCGGCCCTTCAGCCGGAAGACACGCCCCGACTGGGTGCCCCGCGGGATCACGAGGTCTTCGTCGCCGTCGAGGGTCTCGTACGCGATGTGGTGACCGAGCGTGGCCTGGGTCATCGTGATCGGCAGGTCGTGGACGAGATCGAACCCCTGCCGCACGAACCGGTCGTGCGGAGCGACCGAGACCTTGACGTAGAGGTCGCCGGCCGGACCGCCACGGGGACCGACTGCGCCGCGACCGGTGAGCCGCAACGTGGCGCCGGTGTCGACGCCCGCCGGGACGTCGACGGTGTACGTCTTGTCGGTCACGACCCGGCCGTCGCCCGAGCAGTTCTCGCACGGGTCCTCGACGATCTCGCCCTGTCCACTGCAGGTGCGACACACCGACGCCGACACGATCTGGCCGAGCATCGTCTGACGCACCGAGCGAACCTCGCCCGAGCCCCCGCAGTCGGGACACTGCGTCGCGCTGCTGCCCTCCGCCGCGCCCTTGCCGGAACACACGTCGCACGTGACCGCGGTGCGAACACTCACGTCGTGCTGGGCACCGAAGACCGCCTCGGTGAACGAGAGCGAGGCGACCGCCTCGAGGTCGGGGCCGCGGGGCGGACCCGACGGACCGCGCTGGCGACCGCCGAACGGTGAACCGCCGCCGCCACCGCCGAAGAAGGCGTCGAACAGATCGCCGAGGCCGCCCATGCCACCGTTGCCGAACGGGTCACCGATGTTGATCGACTCGTCGGGCCCGAACCGGTCGTAGCGGGCTCGCCGGTCGGGGTCGCTGAGGGTCTCGTAGGCGCGCGCCAGCTCCTTGAACTTCTCCTCGGCCTCGGGGTTGTCGGGGTTCTTGTCGGGATGGAACTCCAACGCCAGACGCCGATAGGACCGCTTGATCTCATCTGCCGTCGAGGTCTGGCTGACCTCGAGGAGCTCGTAATAGTCGGTCGTCACCGCTCAACACACTCTTTCTGCACGGGCTCAGCCTTCGCTCAGCAGTCGGCTCAGACGGTTACTGACCACGGCCACCGCCGCCAACGTCTCCTGGTAGTTCATGCGGGTCGGACCGAGTACACCGATCGTGCCCGCCTGCTCGCCGCCCACCATGTAGGGAGCGACGACCAACGAACACTCGGCGAGCGTCGTGACCCCGGTCTCGGAACCGATCGCGACCGTGAGGCCGCGGTCCATCACGTCGCGCAGCAACGTGACCACGGCGACCTGCTGTTCGAGCAACCCCAGGACCTCGCGCAACGTCGACGATGCGTCGAACGCTCCGGCGATGTGGGACGCCCCTTCGACGTGCACCGATCGGCCCGACTCGTTGGTGGCCGCCTGGATGGCCTCGATCGCCTCGACGAGCACCACGTCGGCGTCGGCATCGATGACGTGCTGACCGGGCGGCGGACCGTCGGACGGCACGACCGAGTTGAGGGTCGCCAGCGACTTGCCCATCAGCTTCGACGTGAGGTGGGCACCGACCGCGTGCAGGGTGTCGTCGGCCACGTCCGCCGTGCGTTCGACGGTGCGCTTGATCACCGAGCCAGAGCTCAGGACCACGACGATCAGGTAGGTCGTCGGGCCGAGGCCCACGAGCTGCACCGACCGCACCGACGCCGGGTCGGCGACCTCGCCGACCACGAGCGCTGCGGTCGAGGTCAACTTCGACAGCATCCTCGACGTGGCCCGCAGCATCTCCTCGAGCTCGCCGTGGGCGTGGGAGAAGAAGCCCCGGACCTGGCGGTGCTGGGCCGGACCGAGCTCACCCGGCCCGATCTCGTCGACGAAGAAGCGGTACCCCTTCTCGGTCGGGATGCGGCCGGCGGACGTGTGCGGCTGGGTCAGGTACCCCTCGCGTTCGAGCACCGTCATCTCACTGCGCACGGTGGCGGGAGACACCCCGATCGCCGTCGCATCGACCACGTGCGTCGAGCCAACCGGCTGGGCCGTCTCGATGTAGGTCTGGACGACGGCACGGAGGATTGCGGATTTCCGGTCGTCGAGCATGATTGGCACTCAGTGTACGCGAGTGCCAGCCAGGCCACGGAGTCAGCCGGAGGGACGCCGACCTGCGCAACTGGGTACTTCGACTCATGACCGGCGTCACGGGGCCGATGGGAACCCACCCACGAACCCGATGGAGGGATTCGAATGCGCCAGCTCACCCGCCTCGTCCTCGTCGCGACCTCGGCAGTGGTCATCGCCGCTGCCGGCCTCGCGATCACCCCTGGCACCGCCGGTGCGATCGTGCCGGACTTCTCCCCGACCCAGGCCGACTGCGACAGCGGATCGATCAATCCGCTCTGGTCGCAGACGGGCATCTCCACCCGCCCGACGATCACGTCGGTGACGATCGACGGCGAGACCATCTCGCCGAGCCGGATCTCCTCGCCGCTCGTGGGCGAGATCGGCGTTGCGATCTGTGCCCAGGACGTGAACTTCGCCAAGAACAGCGGGCTGTCGTTCTACAAGAAGTCGGGCAGCATGACCTCGGCCTCGAACCTGACCGGCGCGGTGACCCCGGGCGGCCGCTCGATCACGGCCGCCAGTCGCATCCAGGCGACCGTCGCGATGGGCGACCTCTCGCCGTACTTCTCGTTCGCCACCGTCTTCGGGAAGGTGAACGCGTGGTCGACCAGTGGCATCCGCTCCGCCGCGACCTCGCTGACGTTCGATGTGTCACCGGTCGACGGCGTGATGGTCGACGGCCAGGACGAGTTCGGCCAACCATCCCTCGCCGAGCAGGGCTGCACCCAGCAACCGCCGAACTGCGACCCCCTCAAGGCTGACGCCGACACCTTTGGTGTGTACATACAGTTCAAGGCGGAGCGCGGACCCGATACCGGATTCAACTCGTTCGCCGGCGGCTACTTCGCGATGGCGAGCGCGGTCGGCGGCTTCGTCGCACCCAAGGACGGTGGCCTCGAGGTCACGATCGCCGGCCCGCACTTCAAGGCCGACGGCACGACCGTCAACGTCGGATCGATGTCGGCGTTCCTGCCCGAGACGTTCCTGACGCAGGCCTTCGGCATCGGCGCGACCGACGTGAACGACTCGACGTTCGCCGTGAGCCGCACCGACGCCGGCGGCACCGCCGCAGCACCGTGGACCTACCGCGTGGTGCCGGGGGGCATCGCCGTAGACGTGCCCTCGATCACGTTCTCGTCGCCGAAGTACCGGATCGCCAAATCGTCCGGCTGGACCAAGCCCGGCCCGGGCACCGGTTCGTCGGCGAACCTGTGGCCGGCACCGCCGTTCTTCCACCTCGCCAAGCGCGGCACGTCGGTGACCGCTGGGTTCGCAGCGGCGCCCGGTGGGGCGTACGTGGTGACGTTCACGAACCTCACCCGCACCTATCACCTGGGTGTGACGTCGACCACGAAGGACTGGAAGGGCCGCTCCGTCTCGAAGAAGCTCGGCAAGGGCACCTGGCTGGTGGTCACCCGCCAGTTCGTGCCGGGCGGGTTCAGCGCCCCGGCGTACCAAGTCGTCCGCGTCTGACATCGTTCGAGGTCCGTTCAACCGGAGCGGCCCCGTCTCGACGGCAACGTTTTTCTCCTAACATTCGTTACCTATGGTTGTTCCGAAGTCCGACGGGAGCGGTTCCTCGCTGGCGAGGTCGTACCGCCTCACGGCGGTGCGTGGCGCCGTGGCCTGGGTCAGTTGGGGCGCTTGCGCTTGGTGGCTGTATGGCGCCGCGAACTTCGCCGATCGAGACGATGGTGTCATCACGCTCGCCCATGCGAGGCATCTGGCCGACCACGGGGTCGTCGGGCTCGGTCCGTTCGACCAGCGGGTTGCGGGGTTCAGCGCACCGCTGCACTTCGTGGTCGGGTGGGTGTACTACGCAGTCGGGGGATCGGGCTATCACGGCTTCAACGTCGTGCTCACGTTTGTGTCGTTGGCATTCGTCGGAGCGTTCTGCACGTGGATCATCCGGTCCGAGACGATCGAGTGGGCCAGTCGCAGGACACAACTGTCAATGGCGGCCGCAGCCGCCGTCGTCCAGGCGCTGAGCTTCAGCTTCTACGGGTGGAACGCGTCCGGTCTCGAGAACCCCTTCGTGGTGGCACTCCTGCTCGGCGCCGTAGCCCTCGCGCCGCGCGCCCTCGAGTCCACGGTCCGGAGCTGGTCGTTCGGCTTGGTGATCGGCCTGCTCGCCGTCACCCGACTCGACACGATCTCGTTGGCGCTGCCGATCACGGTGGTCGCAATCTGGCCGTTGCTCCACGACCGGCCGGCCAAGTGGATCACGAAGGTGGTCGTCATCGCAACGCCGTCCGCGGTGTTCGGGCTCGGTACCGTTGTCTCGTTCTGGGCCTACTTCGGTCAGGTGGTACCGACGACGGTCGACAATCGGGTCCGTTCCCCGATCGCGGTGGCGGCCCTAGCCGTCGTATCGCTGGTGGCCTTCGCGATCATGGCCGGAGCGCTCGACCGGTTCGGCCGTCTCCACGCCGACTCCGAGGCTCGCGACCTCGTGCGACGCAGCACGATCCGCACGTTCGCGGTGGTGGGTGCGAGCGCGGTGTTGCTCGTCGTGGCGGTGACGGCCCTCGCCGACTGGAACCAGGTCGCAGCGACCCTTTCGGCATCGATCGCTTGTGGGCTCCTGTGGACCGGAGCGCTCCTCGTCGTGGCCGCCATCTCGCCGACGCTCCGCAGCGGGCGGTTCCGGTACTTCGTGGTGATCGCCCTGTGGGTCCCGTCCTACGAGATCGTCTTCGGGCCGACGCGCCTCGCCGTGTCCCGGGTGGTCGCAAGTTCGGTCCCGGCCCTCTCCATCGTCGCGGTCATCATCGTCGCCAGGGCGGTCCTGCTCGTCCGGGCTGCTGCCGAAGGCCCCAGCACTGCTCGACAGCGAACACCGATCCGGGCCGTGTACGCGAGCGTCGCGTTGCTGCCGCTCGTGGTGCTGTCCGACGCCAGCGGGATCGGCGACCGGGCCGTGACCGAAGCGACGTACTCCACGGTGATCGACCTCTGCTGTTCCATCGAACCGATCGCCGAGATGAACATCGACATCGGGCGGGACACGGTCGCAGAGGTCGACGAGCGCATCGTTCCGATCATCGCCGTCCCCGACATCGGCAAGGTCGCCTTCGCTGACGCGGTCAACATCGTCGACACCGGCATGATCGGCGATCCCGTGTACACGAAGATCGCGACGGCGCCCGAAGGGCCCTTCCGTGACGAGATGATGCGCTTCTACCTGTTCGAGGTGTACCCGCCCGACGTCTGGGACCTGCACGAGCCGTACTCCTGCCAACTCGCACCGGTGCAGGCCGACCGGCGATTCGACGGGTGGTACCGACGACTCGACATCGACCGGGTGGGTCGAACCGACTTCCTCGCCCCCAACAGCTGTCCGGGTGACTACGTCCAGGGGCTCTTCGTGCTGCGCGATCCGGCGTCCCGTCCCGACCTCGTGCTCGCGAAGGAGCTCCTGTCGGGCACCCCGCCGGAGGCATCCTTCTTCGAAGCCTGTCGTACCGAGGACGAACTCGACGATTGCTTCGACCACCTGCGTGCCTTCCAGCGGGCCTACCCGGGCACCGCCGGATCCGAACGGGCAGCGTCGCTCACCGCCGGGCTCGAAGACACTGCGCCGGGGCGCCTGGTGGTTGCGCTGCTCGACGCCCCCGTCAGCCGGACGTGGTCCGAGGATGCGTTCGACGCCGTGACCGAGATCGTCTCGGCAAAGCGTTGAGGGACCACTGAATCACCCCCGAATCTGACCGCTCGGCAGCGGACGTTGGGGGAATCGCGGACCTGTCCACCCGATTCCCCTAAAGTTCGTGAGCGGCCGACGACCACAC
>JBAOIR010000031.1:0-12040 GCA_037045585.1 Microthrixaceae bacterium | reverse complement strand
GTTGAGGGTTCTTGCCGTGCATGGCCTCGAACTTGGCCATTTTCATAGAACCTGGTGATCCGTAACGACGTTCCGAACCCTCAACCACCAGTTGACGGAGGAACTGCATCTCGGTGAGCGGACGACCGTCGGGTCCGGCCGGACACGGATACGGCGGCAGCTGCGGAGCCACCAGCAGGCCGGAGGTCGAACGCGCACTCAGACCGAGGCGGGCAGCGGCGTCGACCACTCCGGGATACCTCGCGAACCTCCGGGCCTGCTCGGCCCCGGACCCGGAGGTGGGCCACTCCCCGCCCGGGATCCACCCGTCGAGCTCGTCGAGACTGCGACGGGAGCGGACCGCCGCCAGCGCCGTCGCCAGCCGCCGCTGGTCGGGGGTGGCGTAGTGGACGTTGTTCGTCGCCACGATCTCGCACCCCTGCCGCAGGGCAATCTCGACGAGGGCGTCGTTGCGGGGACCGTCGAGGGGATCACCGTGATCCCAGATCTCGACGGCCACGTTCTCCCGCCCGAACGTGTCGACGAGTCGCCGGAGCTCACGTTCGGCCGCCGCCGGACCGTCGGCCACCAGCAGGCGGGCACCGTGCCCTTGCGGCACCCCGTGAGCACCAGGTGGTCGCCCCGACCGATGTTGCCCGAGCCACCCGACGTGCCCCGCAGGGTTGACCGCCAACTCCTCGAACGTGATCCGCGGGGCGTTCTTCTCGCCGGCCATCTGGGCGACGCTGATGGCCCGGGGCCAGCCGGGCGTACCCCGTGGGGTTGCGGGCCATCACGCCCCAGGTGCTTGCCGTCGGGATCGGGATCGACCGTGCGACCGTGCTTCGAGGCTGCCCCGAGCGTCAGCTCCGCCCCGAACACGGTGGGGATGCCCACCACCCGTGCTGCCTCGGCGAACCGCACGACCCCGTAGAAGCCGTTGTGGTCGCAGATGCCGATGGCCTCGAGCCCCAAGCGGGCGGCCTCCTGGACCAGCTCCTCGGGGTGCGACGCCCCGTCGAGGAAGCTGAAGTTGGAGTGACAGTGCAGCTCGGCGTAGGGCACACCTCCACGGGACCGGGCGACACCGGCCTCATAGGGCAGGCGCTTGCGCGACCACGCCGGGGCGTCACCGCCGTCGCCGGGGTGCTCCTCGTCGCGGGCCTTGGTTCGGTGATCGCCGGCATGGCGGCCGTTTCCGCCCGCGGGTCGACGGTCACTGAGCGCTCGCTCGATCTCCTTCCACGGAACATCCGGGTTGTTGAACCCCATACCCCGACCCTATCGAACACCTGTTCGCTCTGCGATCCCGAGGTCCCGGGAGGGTCATGTCGAACGAGGGCGCGACCGACTCCGGCCGCGCGCCGCCTTGTGGCGGTAGATGTCACGGTCGGCGTCGTGCAGGGCGGCCTGCACCGAACCGGGCCCGTGCGACGCCGCCGTGCCGATCGACGCCGAGACCACCGTGTCGTGCACCGGCGCGCACGCCGCCAGCCCGGCACGGATGAACCCCGCGACCCGATCGGCCTCGACGAGATCGCTGTCCACCAGCAGCACACCGAACTCGTCGCCACCCAGTCGACACACCGTCGCGTCGTCGGGCACCACGGCGTCGAGGACCCCCGCCACCACCCGCAGGAGCCGGTCTCCCGCCTCGTGCCCGTAGTCGTCGTTCACGACCTTGAGCCAGTCGACATCGAGCATGATGACCCCGACCGTGCCGGTCCGGCGCTCGACCCGGGACACGGCCTCGTCCACGCGAGACGGTTGCCCAGACCCGTGAGCTGATCACGACGCGCCCGATCGGCAGCGTCGTGGAACGCCGACGACAGCTCGAGCATGCCGTCGATGTGACGACGCCGGTCTCCGGCCAGCATCGCCAACAGGAGCAGCGGCGTCGTGGCGACCACCACCGCCATCGGCCCCGACGGGAACGCGATGGCTGCCGCCACCCCGAGCGGCGCCAGCAGCACGTCGACCCGGAAGGACCACCACATCATGTGCGCCAGCTCGCTCACGCCGACGCCGAGACCGAGACAGTTGCGGATCCACGAGCAGGCCAGGTCCGCCACCCCCTGGGCGATCAGCGCCAGGCCCAACACCGACCACATGCGCACCGACCCGCCACCGGGCGGGCCGAGACCGATCAGGCCGACGACCGCCGCCGCACCGACGGCGTGCGCCGCCGAACATGCCGTCGCCAGCAGGGGCTCAGACCGCCCCCGTCGCTGGCGGATCCACCACGACCCGAGCCCGAGCCCGGCGAAGACGACGAGCGGCACCAGGCCCGGCGGGAGCAGCACCAACATGACGACCAGCAACGGTTCGGTGGGGACCGCGGATGCCGAGCCCACCTCGAACTCGACCGTCGACGCCGCCGCGTACGCGAACGTCGCCAGCAGCATCGTGATGATCGGGACGCTCCCCAGGTCGACCTGCGCCACCATCCAGAGGGTCGGCAGGAGGAACAAGGCGCTCCCGGTGACGAGCGCCGACCGATCGTCGAGCGCGGACCGGGCGTCGTCGTGGACATCGGATCGCGAACGGTCGATGTGCCGGAGGCGTCGCACGAGCGCGTCGAGCCTGGGCTGTCGGCTGATTGGTCGTCCATGACGCACGCGGATCGCTCCTCGACGGACCGCCGTCATCGTTCCGACCGCCCGCCCCGCCCTTCATCGGCGAACTGCGGCGGATTCCTTGAGGCGGAAACCGGTCGTCCTCCGAGGTCACACCCGGTCAGGGGATGCCGCTCGCAGCGGGCGCTGCCCGGGCGCAGCGTGTGCGCAGCGGTACGCTGACCGACGAATCCCCGCGCAGAGCCGGGACGGCCCAGGAGGCCCAGATGCAGTCGAGCAACCCCTTCCTCAACGACAAGTACTTCCGTGGCGCCGGCGTGGGCGGCGCCGTCATCGACGCCACCGGCACCGAGCGTGGGTGGGGCCAGGTCCCCCCGAGCTACGAGGCCTACGAGTCCACGCCGAGGACCGCCACCATGACGATGGGCGGTGTCGCATCGGCCACCGGTGTGATGCTCGTCTTCGTGATGGTCGGCGCCTGGTTCGGGTGGGGCAGGGTCACCACCGAGTTCCTCGGCATCGAGCAGGGCACCGGCAAGCGGGTCTACAGCGCCGACCTCCCCATGGGTTGGCTGATCGGTTCGATGGTGATCGGCCTCGTGCTCGCCCTGATCTGTTCGTTCAAGCCGCCGATGGCCCGCATCCTGGGTATTCCCTACGCGATCGCCGAGGGAGTGTTCCTCGGCATCATCTCCCATGCCTACGACGCACAGAGCCAGGGCATCGCGATCCAAGCCATCGTCGCCACCGCCGGCGTCTTCCTCGCCATGCTCGCCCTCTACGGATTCCGCATCCTGCGGGTCACCCCTCGCATGACCAAGGGCATCATCGCCGCCACCTTCGGTGTGCTGGCGCTCTACGCGGTCATGTTCATCTCCCGCCTGTTCACCGACGCGGGCACCGACTTCATGCAGTCGACCAGCCTCCTGAGCATCGGCGTCAGCCTCCTGATCGTCGGCATCGCCGCCTTCAACCTGCTCCTCGACTTCGACTTCATCGAGCGCGGCGTCAAGGAGGGCCTGCCCAAGGAGATGGAGTGGTTCGGCGCCTTCGGCCTGATCGTCACCCTCGTGTGGCTCTACCTCGAGCTGCTGCGCCTGCTGTCGAAGCTGCAGCGACGCTGAGCGTTGCGTACTCCGTGCCGGATGTGACGCGACGCGTTCGCTTCCCGCACGGATTTCCAGCGCTGGACCGCTCAGTCGACCGGCTCGAACTCGTCGTCGGCGGGGAGCTCGGCGGCCGGCAGCTCCACCACGAACGCCGCCCCACCGAGGGACGAGTCCTCGATGAAGATCCGACCGTTGTGGGTCTCGACGATGCGCTTCGTGAGCGCCAGGCCCAACCCGGCCCCACCGGCATCGCGGCTGCGGGCCTCCTGCAGGCGGGCGAACCGCTCGAACACCTTGTCGCGGAGGTTGGGCTCGACCCCGGGGCCGTCGTCCTCGACGGCGAGACGGACCCACGGGCCCTTCGTCGCCAGTGACACCTTCACCACCGAGCCGGCGTGGCGTTCGGCGTTGTCGATCAGGTTCCGGACCACGCTCGTGAGCTCGTCGCGCACGCCGTAGACCCGGCCGGCGAGGACGCCGGACCGATCGACGGTGACACGCCGAGGCCGGGCCAGCTGATCGTGGATGATCTCGTCGAGGTCGACCTCCGCTTGCGGCCGGCGCTGGCCCTCCTCGATCCGGGCGAGCGCGAGCAGGTTGTCGACCAGCCCCGCGAGACGCTGGTCTTCGGCCAGGACGGTACGACCGACCTGCTCCCAGTCCGTCTGCTCAGGGCGCATCAACGCCGTCTCGAGCTGCAGGCGGATCGAGGCGACCGGCGACCGCAACTCGTGGCTCGCGTCGGACACGAAGCGCTTCTGCCGCTCCGACGCCGACTCGAGACGGTCGAGCATGGCGTTCATCGTGCGGGCCAGCTGGCCGATCTCGTCGTCGGTGCGGGGCTCGGGCACCCGCTGGTCGAGGGTCATCGAGGTGATGGCCTGCGCCCGTGACGTGATCGCCGACACCGGCCGGAGGGCACGGCCCGTCATCATCCAGGCCAGGATCGCGACCGCTCCCACGAGCGACGGCACCGCGAAGAACAGCGCCCCCTGCACCCGGTCGACGGTGCGCTTGATCGGCTCGAGCGAGCTGGCGACGCTCAACACCATGTCGCCCTGCTGGGTCGGCACCTTCACCTTGCTGACGACGTAGTCCTTGTCATCGATCCGTGACGGCAATGCCTTGCTGAACAGCGGGATCGCCTCGCCGGTGATGACCTGGCGGATCTTGTCGAAGATGTTCGTCGACTGCGAGACCGTCGCCGAACCCGGGCCGCTCGCGTACACGATGCTCTCGTTGAGGCCCTCGCGGAGCATGTCGGCGTCGTAGGTGCCGCTCAGCCCGTCGGCGAGCTGGGTCGGATCGGACGTGGACAGGGCGTCGGGGTTGCCGGCGGACAGGATCTTGCCGAGCGCCTGGGCAACCGTGTCATTGCGCACCTGCACGTCGTTGACGAGCGCGTTCTCGACCTGACGGACCAGACCGAACGACGCCAACGTGAGGGCGCCGGCGAAGATGATCGAAACGGCGAACGTCAGGCGGACCCGAACCGAGCCGACGAGGGCGGCCAGCCGCGAACTCATGACGCGCTGTGGGTCGCTGCCCCCATGCGGTAGCCCTCGCCCCGGACGGTCTCGAGGTCGGCGTGGCCGAACGGACGGTCGATCTTGCGTCGGAGGTAGCCGATGTACACCTCGACGACGTTGGGATCGCCCTCGAAGTCCTCGCCCCACACCCGCTCGAGCAGGTCGGTCTTGGCGACCACCTCACCGGTGTGACGCATGAGCGCCTCGAGCAGGGCGAACTCCCGGGGCGACAGGGGGATGTCGGTGTCGCCGCGGCGCACCGTGCGCGACACCGGCTCGAGCACGAGGTCGCCGAGCTCGAGCGGCTGCAGGTTGGCGTCGCTGCGGCGCCGCGCCAGCGCCCGGAGGCGGGCGACGAGCACCACGAACGAGAACGGCTTGGACAGGAAGTCGTCGGCGCCGGTGTCGAGCGCCTCGGCCTCGTCGTACTCGCCGTCCTTCGCCGTGAGCATGAGGATCGGGGTCCAGACCTCCTCGTCGCGAAGGGTGCGGCACACCTTGTAGCCGTTCATGCCGGGCAACATGATGTCGAGGACGATCAGGTCGAACCGCTCGGCGCGGGCCTTCTCGAGGCCCTCGAGCCCGTCGTGGACGGCCACGACCTCGAACCCCTCGGCCTCCAGGCCGCGGGCGACGGCATCGGCCAACGCAACTTCGTCTTCGATCACCAGGACTCGCACGGGTCCATTCTGCCGGGTGGCGGCGCCGGATGCCGCCCATGGCGGGGCGTTGTCGCTGTGGGAGGTCACAGGGGTTCCCGACCTATCCTGCCGCCATGACCGACTGGTTCGAGATCTGCCGCCGCAACGCCCGATCGGTCCAGACGACCATCGGCTGGATCTTCTGGGACCCGGGGGCCGTGTCGCGCCTCGGAGCGCTCGGGCTTCCCCACCCCCTCGGCTACATCGCCGCCCGCGCCGCGCCGCTCGGCCCGGCCGGTCCCGAGGCGATCACCGCGGCGTTCGGCTCGATCAGCCCCGTCGGCATCGCGATCGCCACGGCGATCGTCGCCGAGCACACGACGTGGGACGACGTGTGGGCGGCCCGCGACGCTGCCGTGCTCGACGGCCTCGCCGAGCACGCTCCGGCGATCCTCGCTCCGTTGGCCGAGCTCGGCCCGTTCCTGTGGCCCGTCGTCGAGCAGCTGCCGATCGCCGGTCGTACGTTCTTCGCCGCCCACCTGCGCATGGAACGGCCCACCGATCCGGTGCTGTCGGGGTGGCACGCCGTGAACTGCGTGCGGGAATGGCGCGGCGACACCCACTGGGCGCTGGTCACCGCGGCGGGCCTCACGGGCACGGAGGCGTCGGTGATCCACAATGCCTGGCTGGGCTACGAGCGGGACTGGCTGGCGCACTCACGGGGCAGCTCGCCGGAGGATCTCGCCACGGCGTGGGCGTCGCTGGCGGCCCGGGGACTCGTGGACGGCGACCCGACCACGGGCGAGGTGAACGCCGACGGCATCGCACTGCGACAACGCATCGAGGACGACACCGACCGGCTCACGACCCTCGGGTGGGAACTCCTCGGCGAGGAGCGCTCGCGCTGGTTCGCCGAGGCGTTCGAACCACCGTGCGAGCAGCTCCTCGCCCGCGTCGACGTGACGGCCGGCCCCAACTACCAGCCGGCGTCACGCCTCCGCTGAGCTCGGTCCGGCACTACGGCAGGCAGTTCATCGCCGTCGAGGTCGCGTTGGGCAGGCAGCCCACGAAGCCGAGGAAGTGGACCATCGAGATCGACGACAACGGCGAGTTGGGAACGAACTGGCCGGCGTTGGGAAGGCGGTCGTTGTAGATCGGGATGGCCAGGTTCGCGCCGTGGTTGGCGCCGACCAGGTCGGTCCACGCAGACCCGTCGCCGACGTTCGCTGCGGTATTGCGGGCCGTGAGCGCATCGGAGAACGCCTTCCCCTGGGCGACCGACTGGACCACGAGATCCCTCGAGCCCGTCACGAGGAAGAAGGGCGTGTTGGGGTTGCTCGCCGCCACGCGGCTGGACGGGGACAATCCTTGGAGGAGGGCCGCCTGTGTCGGTGCGTCGCACTTCGGCAGCAGGAGCGTGATGCCGGTGGTGCGAGCAGGGAGGCGGCATCCGAACCAGGTGTTGACCGCCGACTCGATGATCCCCACCTCGAGGTTCACGCCGGGTGTGGCGATGTTGGTGCTCGCCCAGTTCACCATCTGAGTCAAGTCGAACGGGGCCTGGAACCCGATCACCCCGGCAACCGCCGACGTCTGCGAGGCCACTGCTGCGTCGGTCGGCTCGAACTGTCCGGGCGTCAGACCGATCATCGACGCCAGGTAGCCGCCGCCCGAGATCCCGGCGACGTAGATGCGGTTCGCATTCCAGGGTGATGCGGCCCCGTTGACTGCGGCAGCGACCTTCAGCAACCGGACGAGGCGCTTGCCCTGGGTCAACATCGTGCTCGCGGGCAACCCGCGGGCAGCGGCGTTCATCGTGTAGTTGGCCGACACGACCACGAACCCGCGGGCGAAGAGCTCGCGTACGGCCGGAGCGATCTCCGCCGACGCCTTGGTGCCACCGAGGCCGTGGAACCAGATCACCAACGGGCGCGGTCCGTTGGACACGGGCGTGGTCGGCACGTACAGGTCGAACTTCATGTCGGCGTTGGTCGTTCCCGCCGCGGCGTACGACACGTCAGTCGCCGTCGGCGTCATCGCGAGCGCTCTGCCCGGCGCCGGATCGAGGTACTGGCCCCACCCGGTCGCCCGGTTGTACGCGACGTCGGTGGGGACCGCCGGTGTGAGCTTGCACGCCGTGAGCACGAGCAGGACGGCGACCACGAGTGCACCACGAACTGGCTGTTTCATATCCATCTCCCGGGATGATCGTGACACCATGTCACCATCGAATGTGACACGGTGCCACGATCCCATCGGCGGTGCAAGTTGCAACGTCAGTCGTAGGTGGCCTCCACCCACCACTGCTGCGACTCCAAGGCGACCAGGTGGGCGGTGCCGTCGACGGTGCGCAGCTGGAAGCGGGCGCGCCGGCGGTGGGCCAACGCGTCCCACCAGCGTTCGTCGCTCAACCAGGGCCCCGACCACCCCACCACCGCCTGCCACGGCCCCGACTCGATCGACAGCCGTGCCGGTTCGCCCGAGCACCCACCCCGACGGTCGACGCGCACCATCTGCCCCTCGACGTCATGCATCTCGGCGCGGCGAGGGCGCTGCCAGACGAGCGCCGGCGGCGGGTCGGGAAGCCGACCCGGCCATGGCTCGGGCCCGGGTGCGGCGAGGTCGAACGACTCATCGGCCGCCACCGCCACCGCATCGACCGACACCAGGCGGTACTGCTCCCCCGGCGCCCGGCCGCCGCGCCACTCCGCCACCATCACCGCGTCGGAACCCAACACCCCCTGCACCCGCGCCAGCCCCCGGCGTGCCCGGATCGACGCGGCGTCGGCACCGCCCCAGAATCCCATCTGCCGCCCGACGTCGGGCACCACTTCGGTGGGGCGCACCCGCAGGCGCGCCAACGCCCCAGCGCCGCGGGAACGCCGACCCTGGGTGGACGTGAGCCACCCGTCGAGTTGCCACCGCACCCGCTGCGCCACAGCGGTCGACGAAAGGGCACCGTCGTGACGCCACCGCCGCTCGACGGTATGCCCCTCGGTCGTGGTCGCCTCGATGAGGATCGCCACCGCCGCGAGTCCACGCGAACCCAGGCGCTCGTGGAGGTCGTCGGCCAACGCCTTGGCAACGAACGCCGCCTGGTCGACCCGTTCGAGGGGAGGGTCGGGCTCGTGGGACACGTCGAGATCGACGGGCGGGTCGGCGAGCCTCGGCGGCCGGAGATCGAGGCCCCGGGCGAGTCGGTGGGCCTCGGCGCCCTCGGCGCCGAACCGTGCCACCACGTCCGACGCCGCCAAGGCGGACAGGGACCCCAACGTCGTGATCCCCAGGCGCACCAGCACCTCGACCAGGTCCGGCGACGACGGGCCCGACTGCTGCAGGGCGCCGACCCCGAACTCGGCGAGGAAGCCGGGCGTCTCCCCCGGCGGCACGATCACCGACACGTCGGTGCCACCCGCCTCCATGCCGGCGCTGCGCTTGGCGGCCAAGGTGGCGGCGAACGCACCGTCGGCGATCCCGACACCCACCGCCGTCGGGATCACGAGTTGACGACGCACCGCCCGCGTGAGTCGATCGGCGAGCTCGGCGTCGCCGCCGAAGTATCGGGACGGCCCCCGTGCCGGGAACAGGCACGAGCCGGGCCGGACGATCTCGATGCGCGGCGTGATGTCGTCGAGCGCAGCAACCACCGGTTCGAACGTGCGGGCCTCGCGGTCGGCGTCACGTTCGACGAGCTCGGCCTCGGGACAGTGACGCTGCGCCTCACGGCGTCGAACACCGAGGTCGACGCCCAGCGCCCGGGCCAACGGGTTGGTGGCCACGACCCGGTTGGCGAACATGACCACCACCGGCCGGTCGACCGGGCGACCGAGGGCCACCGCCGGCCAGTCAGCGCACCACACCACGACGGTGCGGGTCGGCGCATCCGATTCAGACGGCACGGAGGTGACGACCCGAGGGCACGGCAGCGACCGCCGGCGTCTCGACCACTGTGGGGTCGTTCGCCGGACCGATCGCCGACAGCGCACCGGTCGGCCCCAGCGACAGCTCCACCCGGCGCGCCCGGGCGGCGCCCCGACGACCGTCGGCACCGACGCGGAGCCGACGATCGGTCAACACCCCGTGGCCCACCTCGAGCCCGGCCCAGTCGGTCGACTCGACGGTCAGTGTCAGATCGGCCTCGGTGGGCCAGCGAAACCGGCGGCGACCGTCGTCGACCGCGAGATCGACGACGATCGACCCCCCGCTCGCGCGATCGCGCCGCCAGGCGCCGCGCATCAGTGGCGCTGACCTGGTGGACGGGATCGACGATGACGAGGTCGACCGCGTCGACCAGCGCCGCGACGACCGTGCCCCACTGGCCGGTGGGCGGCTCGGCAACGAACACACTCCGCTCGAGCGACCAGCCGGCCCGGGCAGCTGCCGCCCATCCCCACGCCCCCACGCCGACGACCGCCACCCACGAACCCGCCTTCGACGCCTCGGCAACCGTGTGCATGCAGATGCTCGCAGCCCCCGTCCCCCGCAACGACAGGCGGGACCCACGGGCCAGGCCCCCGAGGGGGAACACCGGCCGCAACGCCTCCGGTACCGGTAGCGTCCGCTCCCCCGACAGGACCGTCGGACGGAGACGTTCGACGATCTCGGCCAGCTCCGGGTTCACCATCCGCCCAGTATCGAACACCTGTTCGATACTGCGCAAGGGCCGCCGGACGGGGTCGGGGTGGCGATGCGACAGTGTCCGCGCGGCCTGTCCGCACCGGCGACCGGTCAATAGAGTTCGCCCATGACCACCCTGACCACGAGTCCGGTCCTCGTGATGAAGCAGCTCACCTCGACGACCCGCTGCGACTTCGACATCCTCGACGGCACCGGCGCGGTCGTCGGAGCGGTCGTCACCCAGGGAGGGGCGCTCGGACGATTCCTCACCGGCCCCCGCCAGCTCACCGTCTCCGATCGGGACGGATCGCCGTACGTGCACGTCGACGACGCCCCCAACTTCGGGCGGGACCGTTACGACCTCGTCGCCCCCGACGGCGCTCGGATCGGCCGCATCACCAAGGAGTTCACGTTCTTCCGGAAGCGCCTGACCGTCGAGGTCGCGGGCGGCCGGAGTTACGAGATGAACGAGCGCGACCTCATGGACCGCGAGTTCGACATCAGCGGTCCCGGCGGACGGCTCGTGAGCGTGCGCCGGGCGTGGCCGGGCATCATCGACAGCCTGCTGAGCCGCAGCACCTACGTCGTGGCCTTCGAGGCGGACGAGGACCCGGTGCTCCGCCGGGCGGCGCTCGGTGCCGTCATCGCCCTCGAACTGATTCGCCTGAAGGCGCGCAAGAACTCAGGCGCCACCACCACGATGATGTGACGCCTACTCCGCCGGAGCGGGGAACTGCGGGACCTCGACGCCGGGGCGGTAGTACGTGTAGAGATCCTCGATGATCTCCTTGAGGCCCTCGGCGGTGTGGCCCTTGGCGATGTCGACGCTCACGACCGAACCGTTGATGTGGATGCCGTCGATGCCGCCGTGCTCGAGCAGGCGACGGGCCAGCACGTCGGGCGGACGATCGCCGACGATCGTGTCGCCCGGCTTGTAGCGCTCGTGGCCGGTGCCGGTGAGCACACGGTTGAGCTCGAACCGAACCACACCCGTGGTCGTTGACTGCTTCTCGATGACGGTGACCGGCTGTCCCATAGCGTCCGCAGCGTAGCGGGCGGCGACGCTCCACCCGAAACCACCCCCCGATACCACCCGGACCTGTCGAGGATTCGGGTCGGCGCTCAGGCGACCGGGGCGGTGAGGTCGTAGAGGGTGGAGCCGTCGATGGTCGTGGCGGTGAAGTTCTCCTGCACCCACGTGGAGATCTCCGACGATGCGTCGCTGCCTCCCATCTGGTTTCCGAAGCCGCCACCACCGAAGCCGCCACCGCCGATGAACCAATGGATCTTCCCGTCGGCGACGTACTGCTGGAACTCGGCCAGCGTCGGTGACGGATGCGAGCCATTGAACCCACCGATCGCCATCACCGGCAGTTCGGTCGCGAGCTGGTAGCCCGAGGCGTTGTTGGAGCCGACCGCCGCTGCCACCCACGTGTAGCTCGAGGCGTCCTCGCTGAGCGCCGCGACGATCTCGGCGCCGGGGGTCACGGCGTCGAGCAACCCACCCATCCCGCCACCACCGCCGGGGCCGGCACCGAACCCTCCGGGGAAGCCACCCGTCGTGCCACCGGGCGGGGTGGTACCGATGG
>JBAOIR010000035.1:0-11252 GCA_037045585.1 Microthrixaceae bacterium | reverse complement strand
GCGCTGGCGCTGTACCCGCACTGGGCGGCGAGGTCGGTCATGCGGAGCCGCCCACCCTCGGATCGGGCGAGCCGAAGGAGTGGTTCGAGCAGCTGGCCGGTGAGGTTGCTGGCCGGATCGATCGTGGTCTCGAGCAGTGCCTGTGCGCCGGCTGCCGACTCGAAGACGAAGCCCATGATCGTGAGCAGTGGGTCGGTGACGGCGTCGACGGGGCGTACACCACCTGAGGGTTCGGCGGTCATCGACAAAGTATCCATGAACCGCACGGTACCACCAAGACCCCTTTCATTTGGTATCTTTGACGATCCTCGACCCGCTGGCTGCCGACACCTCGCCGCGATCGTTGCAGTGGAATACCTTTTACAATAGAATGGTTCCACTTGCTACAATCAACGACATCGGCTCCCATCCGGGAGTTCCCCCGAACCGAAAGGGTCATCATGACCGACACCAACATCGCCACCACCCGCACCGTCAACGGCACCGAGCTCCCCCTGCCCGGCACCTACGCCATCGACGCCTCCCACACCCACGTCGGCTTCACCGTCCGCCACATGATGGTGTCCGAGGTCCGTGGCCAGTTCGACAAGTTCGACGGCACCGTCGTCATCGCCGAGGACCCCACGCAGTCGTCGGTCAACGTCACCGTCGAAGTCGACAGCATCAACACCAACGACGAGAACCGCGACGGCCACCTCAAGTCCGCCGACTTCTTCAACACCGAGGCCAACAAGCAGCTGACCTTCGTCTCGACCGCGGTTCGCCCCGACGGCTCGAAGTGGGATGTCGACGGCGACGCGACCCTCAACGGCGTCACCAAGCAGATCACCCTCGTCGTCGACTTCGAAGGTGCGCTCATCGACCCCTACAACAACCTCCGCATCGGCTTCAGCGCCGCCGGCGAGATCAACCGCGAAGACTTCGGCCTCTCCTGGAACGCCGCCCTCGAGACCGGTGGTGTGGTCGTCGGCAAGCAGGTCAAGCTCGAGATCGAGGCCGAGGCCGTCATCCCCCAGGGCTGACCGCCGCCACTCGTTCCCCACGATGGGGTTTTCGTGCTGCGAGGAGCGCCAGATCTGGCGCTCCTCGCAGTACAAAACCCCTTCTGTCGTGCTCGGGGTCAGGGCGTGAGTCCGACCACGGGGAGACCGGTGGTCTCGCCGAGGCCCGCCATCAGGTTGAGGCACTGAATGGCTTGGCCGGCGGTGCCCTTCACGAGGTTGTCGATGGCACTGAGCACGATGACGGTGCCGGTGCGCTCGTCGAACCGCGCCGAGAGGTGCGCACAGTTCGAGCCCTGGGTCGCCTTGGTCGACGGCACCCGGTCCGACACGACCACAAAGGGCTCGCCGGCATACGCGTCGTGCAGTGCGTCCATGACCGACACCGTCGACAGGCCCTGGCGTGCCGGTCGGCCGTAACACGTCGCCAGGATGCCGCGACTCATCGGGGCCAGGTGTGGTGTGAACAGGACCGACGCGCCCGAGTGGATCTCCATCTCCGGCGTATGCCGGTGGTCGAGCAGCCCGTAGGCCGTGAAGTCCTCGTCGACGGTGCAGAACGTGGTGTTCGGCTTGGGCGGACGGCCGGCCCCCGACACGCCCGACGCAGCATCGACGATCACGCCGGCCGTCTCGATGATGCCGGCGCGGACCAGTGGTTCGACCGCGAGGATCGCGGCAGTCGGATAGCACCCCGGTGCAGCGACACACTGCGCCTCGGCGATCTGGTCGCGGTACAGCTCGGGCAGGCCGTACGCGAACGACGGGAGCAGCTCGGGGGCCGTGTGGCTGATGCCATACCACTGGTCGTAGAGCGATGCCTCTTGCAGCCGGAAGTCGGCGGCCAGGTCGATCACCCACCGCACACGACCGACCAACTCGGGGACCAGCGCCTGCGATGCCCCGTGTGGCAGCGCAAGGAACACGGCGTCGACATCGGCGAGCAGCGCCGTGTCGTACGGGACGAAACGTTGCCCGCCGTAGGCGGCGGCAAGGGACGGGTAGAGATCGGCGATCGCGGTCCCGGCCTGGGAGTCTCCGGTCGCCCACGCCAGCTCCAGCGACGGGTGCGACGCGGTGAGGCGCAGCACCTCGGACCCCGCGAACCCCGACGCGCCGATGATGCCGATCTTGACTGGTCCGTCCTGCATAGTCATGCACCTTAGCGCATGACTATGACGTTCAGGTGCGGAGCTCGGCTCCGTGAGCGGTCGAGGCCGCCGCCACCAACGCGTTGCGCACGTCCGCCAGCTCGACGTCGGTCAGGGTTCGGTCGGGCGCCTGGATCCGCAAACGATAGGCAAGACTGCGCCGGCCGTCGCCGACCGAGGTCCCCCGGTACACGTCGAACAGGTCGACGGACGTCACGAGGTCGCCCCCGGAGGACCGCAGTGTGTCCGCCAGCTCATCCGCTCCCACGGAGTCGTCCACCACGAAGGCCAGGTCCACATCGGAGCTGGGCATCCGACTGATCGGCCGGAACACCCGATCGGTCCGTGACGCCGACAGCAGACCGACATCGCCGTGCCAGTACTCGTCGCCACCGAGGACGTAGGAGACGTACCCCACCCGCTCGGCGACCCCACGACGGGCGCACACCTCCGGATCGACCTCGCCGACGACGCCGATCGCGACCTCGCCGGCGACGATGACTGCGGATCGGCCCGGATGTAGCCCGCCGACCGGTTCGTTGCGCAGCCGAACGTCCTCGACGCCGATCAAGGTCGCCAGTCGCAACGCCAGTTCGACCGCGGCGCGGGCGTCCCGGCCACCGAGCACCACGCCCACTTCTTCCCACTCGGTGGGGAGCCCACCGTCGGCGGCGCGGGCAAAGCAGTGTCCGATCTCGAACAACGACACCCCGACGTTGCGGTGCGCCGCGTTGTAGCCGAGCGTCTTGACGAGCCCCGGCAGGAGCGACGTGCGCAGCACCGATTCCTCGGCGACGAGCGGGTTCGCGACGGTCACACCGTCGGCACGCACACCACTCGCCTCGAGGTCGCCCGGCGCGAGGAAGGACATCGGCGTCGCCTCGGAGGCGCCCGTTGACGCCAGGTAGGACCGGAGTCGGCGGATATCGGCCTGCCGCTCGGTCAGCCCGCCAGCCCGCGACGACTTCGGCACGGTCTTGCCGAGGTGCTCGTACCCGTGGAGACGGGCCACCTCCTCGACGACGTCGATCTCGCCGGTCGAATCGGGCCGCCACGACGGAATCGTGACGGCCAGGACGTCGGGATCGGCGGTGGGCACAGCAGCGAAGCCGATCGGAGCGAGGTACGCCGCGATCTCGTCGGACGTGAACGCCGTGTCGAGCAGCGCATTGACGCGCGCCGTGCGCACGTCGACGCGGGCCGGTTCGGGGGCGTTGCCCTCTGCCACGATCTCGCCGGGGTGCAACGTTGCGCCCTGCTCGACGAGGAGTTGGGCGAACCGCCACGCCGCCCGGTTGGCGATCTCGTGGTCGACGCCCTTCTCGTAGCGCGACGACGCCTCCGAACGGAGACCCAGCCGCTTCGACGTGAACGAGATCGACGGAGGATCCCACCACGCCAGCTCGAGCAGCACCGACTCGGTCGAATCGCCGATCTCGGTCGACTCGCCGCCCATGACGCCGGCAATGCCGATGGGCTCGTCGTCTCGGTTCACGATCACCCCGTCGCGCTCGTCGAGCGAGCGGGTCTGACTGTCGAGGGTGACGAGTCGCTCCCCCGCCCGCGCCCGGCGGACCCCCAGGGCACCGTCGGGGACGGTCGCCAGGTCGTAGGTGTGGTTGGGCTGCCCGTATTCGAGCATCACGTAGTTGGACACGTCGACGACCGAGTTGATCGGACGCATCCCGCAGTGGGTCAGCCGCTGCTGCATCCACGACGGGGACTCGCCGATCGTGACGCCCGACAGCACCCGGACGGTGAATCGGCCGCAGAGGCCGGCGTCGTCGATGCGCACCGACGCCAGTGAACCGGCGTCGGCGCCCGAGGTCGGGACGTCGATGGCGGGCAGCTCGAACTCGAGGCCGAGCTTCGCCGCCACGTCGCGGGCGACCCCGATGACCGACAGCGCATCGGGACGGTTGGGGGTGAGATCGAGGTCGAACACCGCGTCGGGAACGATGCCCAGGGCCTCGATGATCGGGGTCCCACCGTGAGCGCAGGGTCGAGGATCAGGATGCCGGCGTGATCTGCGCCGAGGCCCAGCTCGTCCTCGGCGCAGAGCATGCCGTTCGAGTACTCGCCGCGGAGCTTGCGGCGGGCGATCTCCATGCCACCCGGCATCGTCGTCCCGATGGTCGCCAACGGGACGAGGTCACCGACCGCCATGTTGAACGCACCACAGCAGACCTGCAGCGGCTCGGCGCCGGGCTCGGCCCGAACCTGGACGAGCTGGATCTTGTCGGCATTGGGGTGTGGCGAGAGCCCCAGCACCTCGGCCACGACGATGCCGTCCAGACCAGCGCCGATGCGGACGACTTCCTCGCAGCACAGCCCGAGCGAGCTCATGACGTCGCCGAGCGTGTCGGCGTCGCCGCCGACGGGGTGGTCGAGCAGGCCGGGGACGTACTCCGCGAGCCAGTTGTGGAGAACCTTCATTGCAGCGTGAGCCCTTTCGTGGGACTGCGTCCGTCGGGAACCGGAGTCGCTAGAACTGCGACAGGAAGCGGATGTCGTTCGTGACGAACTCGCGGATGTCGTCGAGCCCGTGGCGCTGGGCGGCCATCCGCTCGATGCCGAACCCGAACGCGAACCCGGACCACTCCTCGGGATCGAGGTTGCAGTGGCGCAACACGTTGGGGTGCACCATGCCGCACCCGCCCAGCTCGACCCAGTCGCCCGACGGCGTCGTCATGTCGAACTCGGCCGAGGGCTCGGTGAACGGGAAGAACGACGGACGGAGGCGCGTCGTGCGGTCCTCGCCGTACAGCACCTTCACGAACGCCTCGATGGTGCCGGCGAGATCGGCGAACGTGATGCCCTTGTCGATCACCAGCCCCTCGATCTGATGGAACACCGGGAGGTGCGTCGCGTCGGCCGTGTCGCTCCGAAAGGTCCGGCCGGGCGCGACGATGTAGATCGGCGGTTCCTGACGCATCATCGTGCGCACCTGGACCGGCGAGGTGTGGGTCCGGAGGAGGATCGTCTCGGGTTCGCCGGCGTCGAGGTAGAGGGTGTCCCACATGCTCCGGGCCGGGTGACCGACGGGCATGTTGAGCGCCTCGAAGTTGTACCAGTCGGTCTCGACCTCGGGACCCTCGGCGATCGTGAAGCCGAGCCCGATGAACGCATCCTCGAGGCGCTCGCGGGTCTGGGTGATGAGGTGGTGGTGACCGACGGTGCGGTCGACGATCATCTCCGACAGGTCGAGTTGTTCGGCGGCGAGCTGCTCGCGGCGTGCTTCGGCCTCGAAGTGCGCCTGACGCTCTGCGATCGCCGTCTCGAGCTCGCGGCGGGCGTCGTTGAGCGCCTGGCCCAGCGCTTTGCGCTGGTCGGGAGCGACGTCGCGCATCGACGCCTTCAACTGCGAGAGGGGGGCCGTCTTGCCGAGCAGGTCGTGGTCGGCGGCTCGCAGTGCGTCGTGGGTGCCCACCGACGAGATGCGCGCGAGGCCGTCGGCGACAATGGTCGCGGTCGTCGACAGCGGGTCGGTGTCGGTCATCCGCACATTCTCGCGGACGATCCTCCCCTCCTCCGAACTCATTCGCCGTCGGGTGATCTTCGTCAATGTGCAGATGTCCTCTTGCCGCACCTCACGCACTTTGCGACCATGGCGGCACCCCAGACGAGGGGGTCCGGTGGCCACCGCCGCTGAGAGGACGGGGAGTCTCGGACATGGAGTCTCGGACATGAGGACACGACGTGTGCTCATCGCAGCGCTGGCAACGATGGCGATCGGGGGAGCCACGATCGCCACCGCCGGGACCGGCAGTGCCGACGCTGCGCCGGAGGTGCCGTGGTACCAGCGCCCGGCGACCGTCGGCACGGGCTTCTCCGAGCTTCAGGGCGTCCTCACGACTGATCTGGTCTCGGCGTCGGGCCGCTGGATCGTCGTCAACGGAACGGTCTTCGGGCCCGGCGAGCCTTCGAGCACCACGTACCTCCGCGACCGGTGGACCGACACGACGACCGTGATCGCGGCCGACGGCGGGGCCGAAGCGATCTCTGCGGGCGGCCGCTACGTCGCCGGCAGGTCGAACGACGGTGACGGCTGGATCTACGAGATCGGGACGGGCCAGATGTCGGAGTTCCCCCGACCCAGCGCCGTCATCGGCGTGGAGTTCCTCGGCATCAACGACGACGGATACTTCATCGTGACGGACCGAGGTTCCGCTCCCGCCGGCCGAGTCGCTCAATGGTGCCGGGCGGATCCTGCCCGACGGCACCGTCACCGCGGTGACGCCGAGCGCTGCGGCCGAGGAGGAGTTCTTCCACCTCACTCCCTCGTTGCAGTACGCCGTGACCGACCGTGGACGGATCGACCTGACCACCAGTGCGTTGCTCCCACGCCCGACCCTGCTGGGCGACCTTCCGACGAACGGCGACACCGTCACGGCCAACGTCCGCAGCGCTGCCATCTCGCCGAACGGTCGTTACGTGGCCCTCGGGTACATCCTCACCCGGTACCTCGATCACGAGAACATCGAGACCACCCACATCGACCTGTGGGACACACGGACCGGACAGGTGACGCCCCTCGCGAGCAGCACCGGCTACAACGACCTCACTCCCCCGGGCGGTGCTCGACGACGGTCGCGTGCTCTACTACCGGGCCGTCGACGGTCAGATCGGCGACCTCGTCCTCGTGGACGCCGCTCGGCTCGACGAGGCGCCGTACCTCGTCTCGCGTACGTTCGGCGGCGCTCCGGCTCACACGACGTCCCTGATCGGCGCGTCCACCCGGTCGACCGTGGCGACCGACATCAGCCGTGCATTGATCTGCACGAACGACGCCCTGTCGCCCTTCGACACCGACTCGGCGGTCGACTGTTACCTCAAGCCGTTCCCGTCCAGTCCGCTCGCGGACTGAGGAGGCGACCTCATGCGTTTCAAACGGCGTTGGGCGATTGCGATCACGGCGGCGGCCTGTGTCGCGGCCGGCCCCGGCCTGGTATCGGGTCCGGCGAACGTCGCGTCGGCGGCACCCGCCGACATCCCGTGGTTCGAACGACCGGTCACCGTCGGCACCGGATTCCGCCTCGGCACCGGTGCCACCACGGCAACAGCACAGGTTGTGTCGGCCTCGGGCCGATGGGTCGCGTTCACATCGACCGCTGCCGACCTGCTCCCGGGCAGCGTCGGCGGCGGAGCGTTCCTCCGCGACCGTTGGACCGACACCACCACGCGCCCCGGCGCCGGCGTCGCCGGACAGCTCACGCCGACGCGCATGTCCCACGACGGCAACCTCATCGCCGGCAGCGGCTCCGACGGGTCCGTCGACTTCAGCTGGATCCACGATCAACGCACCCGCCGCACCACCAGCTGGTGGCGGAGGCGGGCCGGGAACCCGCCGAGATCCTCGGCATCAACAACGACGGCTACTTCATCGCCCACGACGGCATCTCGGCGGTCGGCGCTCCCCGCCTCAATCGAGCCGGGCGGATCCTCGCCGACGGCACGCTCACGCCGATGAGCGTGACGTCGAAGGGCAGCCGCCAGTTCGATGCCCTGACACCTTCGCTGCAGTTCGCGATCGCAAACGCGCGACCTCGGTACGGCACCGTGGGGCGCCCAGGGCGACACGCTGCGCATCGACCTCACGACCGGTGCGATGACGAGCTTCGCCGATGCGTTCCCCGGTGCCGAGGGCCGACTCGGCCGCATCCGTTCGACGGCGATCTCGCCCAACGGGCGCTACGTTCGCGATGGTGTTCCAGCTGCCGGTCGGCTTCGCCATCCGGGTCTGGGACGCCGAGGCCAACACCTACGTCGACCACCAGGTGCCCGACGGCGAGGACGGCCGCGATCCGGTGGTCCGCGCTGTCCTCGACGACGGCCGCATCGTGTACGACACGGTGACCAACGCCGTGTTCTTCGCCGCCCCCGTGCGCCACCCCGAGCAGGCCGCCCGCCGCCTGACGGTGAAGTTCGACGACGGTTCGGCGGTGCGGATCCGCCACGATGAGACGTTCCGGGCCAGCTCACAGGTCACGACCGACATCGATCGGGTGCTCATCTGCCCGCTCGACCCCATGAGCTCGTTCGCTCCGACCTACCAGGAACACTGTTACCTCAAGCCGTTCCCGCCCAGCCCGCTGGCCGGCTGAGTCGGGAACGACCCCGAGCCCGACATGCGCCTCCGCACCAGACTTCTCGTCGGAACGACCGCAGTCGCCGTTGTGCTCGGCGCCGCCCTGGCGCCGGCCCCCGCCGAGGACACCTTCCCTTCGTGGCGATACCCCGCCAGCCTGCAGTCCGGATACCGACTCTCGAGCGACGCCTGGACAGCGCGGGTGTCGAACTCGGGTCAGTGGGTGCTGTTCACGACGGTCGATTGGGAGAACCTCGGCGCCGAGAAGTTGTATCTCCGGGACCGCTGGACCGATCGCACGACCTACCTCGCCGACGTGGTCGACGGGCGGTCGACGACCATGTCGGACAACGGGCGATTCGTCACGTACTGGGCCACCGACGCATCGACCACCATCCGTGATCTCACCGGCGGCGCTACGGTCACGGCCACCGGATCGGTGATGGCGATCAACAACGACGGCTACTACTTGACGCGAGCACCGGCGCGGGCCCGAGCCGTCTGCTCGCCGGGCGGGTCCTTCCCGGTGGCCAGCGGGAGCCCCGAGCGGGTGGCGGCGCGGGCGACCTTCCGTTCCGCGACGTCACGCCCTCGCTCGAGTACGCCGTGGCGATCCGCAACGGCGGCATCGTCCGGGTGTCGATGACCACCGGCGACGTGTTGCCCGGGCCGGGCCCGTTCGCTACGCCGTTCGGCGACGCCCGAATCTCTCCCGATGGCCGGTGGGTGGCCTCGATGGACCCCGGCAGGGTGCAGCTCCTCCTGTGGGACACGACGACCGGTCAGACGTGGACCCGCCGGATGGACGACACCGTCGACGGCGTGCTGGCCGTGACGAACACCGGCTACGTCTTTCTCCTCGGAAGACACGATTGAGATCGAGGGTGGAACCCCGGACTCACCGATCGGCCAGATCCGATCGATCCCATTCGGCATCGACGTCCGAACCGCCCTGCCCGAGTACCGGCTCGCACTCGACTGGGCGAGCGGCGCAGGTACGCAGCTGGTCGCCGGCGACATCGACCGCATCATCGTGTGCACCACGGAGTCACTCATCCCGATCGACACGAACCGCCGCACCGACTGCTACCTCAGGCCATTCCCGCCCAGCCCGCTGGCCGGCTGAACCCCACGGGACGAGTGAACCTCATGAGAACACGACACGCAGTTCTGTCCGGACTCGCGACCCTCGCTGTCGTCGGCGCCGCCGTCGGTTCCCGCGCCGATGCCGCTCCCGAGGTCCCCTGGGGCCAACGACCCGTGACGGTCGGCTCGGGGTTCACGCTCGCGTCGACGTCGTCGCAGGACGTCTTCGACCCGGCACCGGCGGTGACGGCATCCGGCCGGTGGGTGGTGTTCGCGACGAGGGCCGCCCTCGATCCGAACGACATCGACGGCGAGCCCGACGTCTACCTGCGCGACCGCTGGACCGACCTGACAAGGTTGCTGCCGGGCGAAGGCTTCATCCTGAGTCTCGCCGTTTCCGAGGGCGGCTCGTACGCGGTGTCGTCCCGCGAGGTGCGCGACCCCGAACTCGGCCCCCAGGTGGCCCACCGCTTCTACAACACCTCGACGGGACGGACCACCGAGGTGGTCGGTCCATATGCCGAGCGGTTCCGCTCGTCAACGACGACGGGTACTTCCTCGTGGTACGCGTCGAGAACGGAGGCGCGCTGATGAGGTCTGGGCCGGGTGCATCCCGCCGACGGGACGGTCACGCCACCCGTGCCGACCGCGTTCGCTCAGGACTCCTTCCTCGCCGTGAGCAACTCGATGCGGCGAGCCCTCTCCTTCGTCTCCAGCGGCCGACCCGAACACGCCGACCACCAGTACGCACTCGTCGATCTCGTGACCGGGACCGAACAGGCGATTCCGACGGGAAGATACTTCGCCGACCTGCCGGCCGACCGGACCGGCATCGTCGGTGCCGCGTTCGCCGAACGAACGACTCGTCGTGGTCCTGACCGACTACGGCGACACCCGCGGGTTCTGCGCCTGTGGGACACGACCACCGGCGTGGTCCAGAGTCGGCTGCTGACCTACGGCGACTACGACCGGCCGGTCCTCGCCGGCCTGCTCGACGACGGGCGGGTGGTCTACCAACTCCGGGACGAGGCTCAAGGTGTGGGATCCGGCCAAGGGCCTCGCCGGCGACGAGATCGTCTCCACGACCTTCGCCGGAGACCCTGGTGCCGGCGACCCGCCTGGTCGTGAGCCAACTCATCGCCACGGACATCGGACGGGTGATCGTGTGCTCCCAGTACGCTCGCTGCAGCTGACGACACCAACGGCGTCCGCGACTGCCGACCTCCGGGCGCTGCCACCTCGCTGATCGCCGGCGCCTGCGCGTCGACCGCGCCAGAATGGCGGCTCGCGAACTCCACGACACGGGGGACATGGCGTGCCGAACCACGGTGACTGGCAGTTGGGGATCTACTTCGGAGGACTCGAGGGGGTCGTCCCCGACCTGCCGATGGTTTCGACGCGGTCGCGGCCGGCGGCAGAGGCGGCGCTCACCCCCGAGATCTGGTCCTACGTGAGCGGCGGGGCCGGCAACGAACACACCCAGCGCGCGAACGTCGCAGCGTTCGAACGGTGGGGCCTCATGCCACGCGTCCTGTCCGGGGCGGCGGAGCGAGAGGTGGGGGTCGAGCTGTTCGGCCACCAGTACGCAACGCCGGTGATGCTGGCGCCCGTCGGGGTGCTCGGTGTGATGACCGAGGCCGGGCACGGCGACCTCGCGACCGCGTCCGCCGCAGCCGCGTCGGGCGTGCCGATGGTCGCGTCGACGCTCATGGAGGTGCCGATGGAGGACGTCGCCGCTCAGTTCGGCCACACCCCCGGGTGGTTCCAGCTCTACCCGCCCAACGACCGCGAGCTCTGCGAGAGCTTCATCCGCCGCGCCGAGGCAGCCGGGTACACGGCGATCGTCGTCACCCTCGACACGTTGACACTGGGGTGGCGACCGCGGCGACCTGACCCTCGCGAGCTTCCCGCAGCTCAAGGGCCTGT
>JBAOIR010000080.1:0-8054 GCA_037045585.1 Microthrixaceae bacterium | reverse complement strand
CGAGCGGCAGACCGACGAGCGTGAGCCGCTGCAGCCAGGTGCGGCGCAAGAGGAGCGCGGCGACGGCCACCGCTGCGAGTACCAGCACGACCTGGGCCGGACGAGCGCGGCGAGGCCGAGGAGGAGTCCCGCCCCGAGCAGCGCCCGGACTGCGCCGCTGTCGAGCGCCCGAACGATCGCCAGCAGGAAGCAACTGAACACCGCGAGGAACAGGGTCTCGGACAGCAGCACCGTCGAGTGGAGGATCAGGTTCGGCCACAGGGCGACGATCACGCCGGCAACGATGCCGAACCGTCCCTGCCAGGAACGCCCGAGCCGTTCCGGCGCCAGACGATCGCCCGACACCGACCACGGCCCACACCGCCAGCCACCGAGCAACGCCTGGCACAGCCCGGCGACGAGGGGAAGCTGGCCGGGGATCGACAGGCGGTCGCAGACCCACTGCACGGCGCCGAGGAAGAAGGGGTAGCCGGGCGGGTAGTACGAGGTCAGCTCGCCGTTGAACGACACGTACCCGTCGCCCTTGGCGATGCCCTGGGCGAAGCGTTGGTAGAGCAGCGGGTCGTGGAGACGACGGGTGTCGTACTAGCACGAAGGCTGCGACGAGGCGGAGCCCGACGGCCAGGCCGGCGACGGCGAGACGGGCAGCGGTCGCGCGGCACAGGAGCCGCCTCATCGGCGGCAGGGACGTCGGACATCGACAGGGCACACTACCGGGCCACGTCGGGGCGCCCGGGTACCCGTCGGTGCGCTCCGCGTCTGGAATGCTCTTGGCCGTGACGACGGCCGTGACCGAATCCGACCCTCCCACGACGGGCGGCACCGCCGGCCCCACCGGTCGGCTCGGCGCCTGGTCCGGGCCGGGGATCATCGGGGTGACGGTGGTCGCGGCGTTCGTCGCCGGCTCGAACCTGTGGTTCTTCAGCGACGACTGGAACATCTTCGCCGGCTGGCCGAGCGGTCGGCTGCTGGAACCGTTCAACAGCCATCTGTCGCTCGTGCCGATCGGCGTGTACCAGGCGCTGTTCCACACGTTCGGCGTCGAGTCGTACGTGCCGTTCCGGATCGTCGGGCTGGTCGCCTACGCCGTGCTCGGGTGGGTGACGTGGCGGTTCCGCACTCGAGCGTTTCGGCACGATCGGGGCCGCGCTCGCCACGGCCGCGGTCCTCTGGAACTCGGGTGGCGTCACCAACGTGATGTTCCCGTTCCTCATGAACTTCTCGTTGCCGATCGCGGCGCTCGCCGCGATCTGGTGGCACCTCGACCGGCGCACGGTGCGTCACGACGTCACGGCGTCGCTGTGGCTGATGCTCGCGCTCGCTACGAGCGGCCTCGGCCTGATGACCGCGGTCGCCGTCGGCGTCGAACTCGTGTGGGTCGCCGTCGCCGACCGCCGCGTCGACTGGCGACGCTGGCTGACGCTCGCTCCCGGTCCTGCCCTGTGGCTGGTGTGGTACGTGGCATACGGCGTCGACAGCCCTGCATCTGGCGGACTCCGACCGGTCGTGTCGTACGCCGTCCGCATGGTCTGGGGCGGGTTCGGTTCCCTCGTCGGTGGCAACCGGTGGCTCGGACTCGTCGTCGCCGCGGCCATGGCGCTCCTCATCGTCGCCGCCCTCGTCCGGCGGACGTTCGACGGGCGCATCGCCGCGGCGCTCGCCGCTCCCCTGGCGTTCGCCGTCCTCACCGCGATCTCCCGCATCGGCGTCGTGCCGGCCATCCCGCCCGACGAGTTGCGCTACCAGTGGACGATCGGTGCGTTCTTCGTCTTCACGTTCGTCCTCCTGCTCGCAGCGACCGCCGATGCGCCGGCGGCGTGGCGCGTCAGCGCCGTCCGGCCGGTCATCGCACTCACGGCGATCGCCGTGGTGGCCAACGCCGTCATTGTGGTCGGTGACGTCGGCGACTGGAACGACGGCGTCGAGACGGCCGTGCCCGGCGTGCGGGCAAACCTGTGGGTGGCGGAAGTCGCCGAGCGTTCCGGCACGTTGGAACGAGATCGGGCGCTGCCGGTGTCCTACGTGCGGGTGACGGCCGGCGAGTACGTCGACGCAGTGATGGCGCTGGGCAGCCCGCTCGCCGGGTTCGGAGCGGACGAGTTCGGCGGATCGGCCGACTCGCGACGCGCCCGCGGACGAGGCGTTCGTCGCCGACTTCGACGTGGCGATGACCAACGGATCGAATGGGCCCGACGACTGCGAGCGCACGTTCACCGGCCCCGGCGAAGTATCCGTCGCGGCCGGAACGATCGCCCACGTGGCAGCGTGGTCCGCATCCGTCGACGTCGGGTTCGCAGTGTTCGGGAGCGGGGTCCCGCTCGGCACCGTGTACCCCGACGACGTGTCCGCCGGCGTCGTCGCCACCCCGGACCTGCCCAGCGGCTCCCCGGTGTCCAGCTATCGGATCACGTTGTCGGCAGCCGCCATCGTCGCCGTGTGCGACACCTGATCGGCCGGCGCCACCGCCCGCCGACGCCGCAGGAACGGCTGCTCGACGAACCGGTAGCTGAGGGCCGCGACGACGAAGCTGAGCACCACCGCGATGGCGTAGCGCGGGATCCACGGCACGTCGGGCAGGCCGCGTGACACCCAGCGGTACACGGGCAGGTGCCACAGGTACAGGGAGTACGACATGCGGCCGATCGCCCGCAGCGGCGCCCACCCGGCGACCGCAGCGACGGGCGAACGATCCGGTACCAGCGCCGCCAGGATCACGGCGACGACAGCGACAGCGATCAGGCTGAACCCACCGGCGAACAGCGAGCCGTCGCCGCCCTCGAACCACCACCACGACACGAAGATGGCGACGCCCGCCACCACACCGACCCGGCGGGCGATGTCGTCGGAAACGAGTCGGGCGCGCCACAGGACGGCCCCGAGCCCGCCGATGATCATCGAGTCGGCGCGGGCGTCGGTGCGTTGGTAGAGCGCCTCGAGGTCGACTCCATGGCGAAACTCGACGAGCCGCCAGATCGCCACCGCGAACGCCGCGGCAACGAGCGAACCGACGACGAGCGGCGTGCGGTCGAGCCGCTTGCGAGCCCAGTAGACCGCAAGGCCGCACAGGACGTAGAGCTGCCCCTCGACGGCGAGCGACCACAGGTGGACGAGGTCGTAGGGCGGCTGGTGGCCGAAGCTCAGCTGCCAGTTGCTGAGGAACGTCAACGCCAGGACGGCCTGGCGGATCTCCTCGGTGAACGAGTCGCCGAGGATCAGGACGACCACGGCATGGATGGCGAGGAACACGACCATCGGGGGCACCAGTCGCTCGGCGCGCCGACGAAGGAACCCGCCCAACTTCACGGTCGACGTGCGGTCACGCTCACGCAGCAGGGTCGCGCTGATGAGGAAGCCCGACAGGACCAGGAACACGTCGACGCCGAGGAACCCGCCACGGAAGAACCCGTGCTGGTTCGGAGGGTCGACGAAGATCACGTGGGTGCCGAGCACGGCGAGGATCGACAGGCCACGGAGCCCGTCGAGGGTCGGCGACGTGCCGAGCTGACGGGGCGCGCCCGCGTCGGCGGCTGCCGGGGCGTCGAGCACCGCCTCGACCATCGGTTGCGGCCACTTCTCGACGAGCCAGTAGCCGACGAACGCCAGGGCGGCGCTGCCGGCGAGCACGACGACGAGCATCGTCGGGAACGCGACCCTGGAACTCGCGATGGCCCGGACGCGCCATCCATCGATCGGCCACGAACTGGTGCCACAGGTACACCCCGTAGGACCCGAGCCCGACCGCCGCGGCGACCCGCGCCCCCCTCTTCGCCCGTGCCTCGCCGGTTCTGTCCTGCGTTTTCGCCCCCAGTGGGGCGAACCTCAGGACAGAACCGGCCGGCAACAGCGAGGGCGGAGGGGGCGACGACGAGCGCAGCGGTCACCAGGAAGAGGGCGTGACGGGCGAGGGTCTGGAAGCCGTCGAAGCCGGTGTGGAGCGGCGGGAGGTCGAGATGGGCCGAGGCGATCCAGAGCGCCGCTGCAGCGACCACGTAACAGGCGATCCGCCCGACCGGGCCGATCGCCGCCAGGCGGTCGCGATCGCGCCGCAGTTCGAGCAGCACGGCCAGGCCGATGCCGACGGCGAACTCGTCGAGGTGGTTCGGCAACCACGTGAGCAGCGCTCCCCGCACGTCGACGGCGCCGGCCTTCGTGTAGTCGAACGTGTCGGTCGCGGCGACGACACCCGCCCGCCAGGCCAGCGCGACGACAACCCAGCCGACGAGCGCGAGCCCCATCCAGCGCAGCCGTCGCTCGCGGCCCGAGACGCCGAATCGGTCGAGCACCCGGCGGCAGGCCCAGAACCAGACCGGCACCAGCAGGTAGAACGACAGCTCGGTGGCGAGGCTCCACGACTGGGTGATCGGCCCGATGGCCGTCGCCGGCCGGTAGATATGGACGAGGCCGACGTAGCTCAGCAGCTTCGCGACCGACGGCAGCTCGCCCGACGCTGCAGCGAGCGACACGGCCAGCACGACCCAGTACAGGGGGTAGATGCGGGCGGCCCGACGGAGCAGATAGCGGACTGGCGCCGGAGCGGGACGATCATCGGCGACGGCCCGGAGGAACGGGCGAGCGATCAGCAGACCCGACAGGACGAAGAAGATCGGCACGCCGACGTCGAGCCGCGGGAGGAGAAGGCGGAGCTGCGACGACCACCGCTCGGGGTTCACCACACCGCTCACGAACGCCACGTGCGAGACGACAACGGCCGTCGCTGCGACGCCACGCAACACGTCGAGCCCCGGCCGCCGTGCGACGGTGGGCGCGACGCTCGAGGGACGCGTGGCGGTCGAAGTCACTCCGTTAGCATGCTCCACGCCGGAGCACCCATGGACGAACCCCCCGACGACACATCAGGTGCCCACGAACCGCTGCCGGTCGACCGCACCCCTCGAACGATCGATCGGGGCGTCGCCGTGACCGCACTCGTCGTGGCGATCATGGTGATGTGGGGCATCCGGGCGTCGACGTCGCGTTGGATCCCGACGGGCGACGACGCGTTCCTGTCCCTTCGCACACGCCACGTCCTCTCGTCCGATCCCATCCTGCTGAACAACGCTTCGTCGGCGGGTCCCTCGGCCGGCTCCCAGTACAACCACCCCGGAGCATTCCCGCTCACGCTCCTGTCGCCGGTCACGCTCCTCGGCGGGCCCGGATCGCTCGCGCTCGCCACGGCACTCGTCAATGCCGCATGGGTCGCACTCATCAGCTGGATGGTCCGCCGTGTGGCCGGACTCACCGCGCAGCTCGGAGCCGTCCTCGCCACCGGCCTCCTGGTCTGGAGCATGGGGGCGACGTTCGTCGTCGACCCGTGGAATCCCAACTACGGAATCCTCCCCGTCGCGGCGATGGTCGTGGCGGCGTGGGGCGCCCGCCTCGGGCACACCCGAATGCTCGCCGTCGCCGTGGTCGCTGCGTCGGTGGCGTTCCAGACGCACCTGAGCCTCACCGTGCTGTCGGCCGCGGTCGCCGCGTGGGCGCTGCTCGGCGCGGTCGTCGACGGGTACCGGGCGCGTCGCGACCGCCGAACCGACGATCTCCGCCGGATCGTGGGCGCGCTCGGTCTCGCCGTCGCGGTCGGGCTCGTCGCCAACGCCCAGATGCTCGCCGACCAGTTCTTCGGTTCCGGCAACCTCGGCAAGATCATCGGCGGCACGGGCTTCAAGGAGGCGACGGTCTCGATCCGCCAGATCGCCGCCGTGCTGGCGTCGAAGCTGATCATCCCGCCGATGTGGCTCCGGGGCAGCTGGGACGGCCCGGTCCTGCCCGCCGACGAGCCGTCCGCAGCGGTCGTCCTCATCGGCCTGGTGATCGTCGCCGGACTGACCGTCGTCGCCATCTGGCGAGCGCGCCGGCGAGAGCGAGCGATCGTCTCGTTGTTCGGGGTGCTCGGCGTGGCGCTCGTGTCGGCGCTGCTGGTCGCCACGCGGTTCCCGCTCCGCATCGGCATCCCGCTGCCGTACTTCCGGTGGGTCTGGCCCCTCGCCGCCGTCTGGGCGTCGGGCGTCGTCGCGGCCCTGGCGCCCGACGTGGCGCAGGGCCGCTCGCGCCGCCATGCCGACGCTCGCCCGTCCGGCCGTGTGGTCCCGCCTCGTCGCCTTCGCCGTGGTGCTGGCGGCAGCGTTGCAGGCGGCCTCCTACGGGATCGACGAAGACATCTCGCCCAATCCGGCGTGGGCGCAGGACATCTCCCGCGACTTCAGCGCCGCTGCCGTTCGCGAGACCGACGAACGCCAACCCGTCGTGATCGACCAGTCGATCCAGGAGGCGGCGCTCTGGGTGATCCCGGCGCTGATGGATCAACTCGACGCCGCCGGCATCGACGTGCGCGCCGACGACGCCGTGCTGATCCAACAGACCGACGAGGCCTACCGAGCCACCGGTGACGAGCAATGGCATCTCGCCGTGCGCGGGGGGCTGCAGATCGACGACGCCCCGCCCGGTGGGCGCGAGATCGCCCGCCACGATGCCCTCGCCGGCTACGAGCGCTCCGACCTCGACAGCGCCCTCGCCCGCCTCCGCCCCGTGCTGTCACGGCCCGGCGCGATCCGGCTCACGGCAACGGGTCGCGCCGAGACCGACGCCGCCGACCTCGAGCACCTCACCACCGGCGAGCTGCCCGTCGAGGAGCTGTTGCGCTCCGTGCCGTTCCGGCTCGCGTTCGATCGTGGGGCGATCGAGGCGCCTGGCGTCGACCGAGACGATCTCCGGCGGGCGCTCGACCTCGGCGCCCTCGACGGTGGCCGCTCGATCGCCCTCTACCTCTACGAGGTTCCTTGATGGCCTCGGCCACCTCCGCTCAGGCTCGCTCCCTCGTCCCTCGGGAGCTTCTTCCGCTGCGGTACCTCGGCTAGTCGGCGGCGATCGTGCAGATCACGAGGATCAACGCGGCGACCGACGCCCAGGCGATCGCGAACTGCCGGCCCCTCAGCACCTTCTGTTTGCGGATCGGCGCTTCGACGAAGTGGGCCAGCGGCCAGGCCACCGCCATCGAGAGCAGGAACCGGACGACCATGAGCGTCCAGCCCGACAAGCCGGTGTGCACGGGCTGGGTCGCCAGTGCGATGGGCCAGTGCACCAGGTACAAGGGGTAGCTGAGCTTGCCGATCTCGACGAGCGGCCGGAACGACATCGCCCGGGCGAACGACGACCCCCACGACGAGGCCCCGAGGATCATGCCGACGTTGAGCAGCGACACGGCGGCCAACCCGCCGTTGAGCACCCACGAATCCTGCTCGGTCACCCATCCCCAGAGCACGAACGTGACCGCAAGGCTCGCGAACCCGACGACTCCCCACCACCACTTCGTCGGCCAGCCGAACCGCTGCACCGCCATGGCCAACAGACAGCCGGCGACGAGCTCCGACGCCCGGATGTCGGTGCCGAACAGCTCCCGGTTCGGCGTCGACTGCACCACCACCATCGCCACGATCGAGGCGATGCCGATGGCTGTGAACGCTGTGGTGAGCCACTTCCGCCAGTCGACGCGCAGCATGGCGAGGCCGATGACGATCGACATGCCGAGGTAGAACTGCTCTTCGATCGACAGCGACCAGTACGGCGACAGCGGGCCGAGCGTGCGGAGCCCCTGATCTGCCGACGAGGCGTAGTGGATGTCCTGCCAGTTCTTGACCGAGAAGATGGCTGCAAGCGCATTCGACGTGGGGAGCTTGCCCCACGCGTTCGTCCAGACCAGCGGGATGGCCGCCGCGGCCAGGATCACGAACAGCGACGCCGGGACGAGCCGACGGAAGCGGCGGCGCCAGAACCCCCGCCAGTCGACCGATCCGGGCCCACCGTCGACGGCTGTGCGCTGCTTCTCGATCAGGAGCAACGACGTGATGAGGAATCCCGACAACGTGAAGAACATCGACGGGGCGAAGTACGAACCGGGCGCGAGGTGCGCCGCCGGGACCCCGTCGACCGATGCGGTGACCGAGAAGTGGAACAACAACACCGGGAACACCAGGAGCCCGCGGATCCCGTCGAGCGCCGGAACGTAGGGGAAGGACGTCCGGATGTCGCCCGGTCTGGGGGGTGTAGCGACGAACAGG
>JBAOIR010000007.1:0-126415 GCA_037045585.1 Microthrixaceae bacterium | reverse complement strand
TGACGGTGGGACTGACGCTCCGGCCGGGAGCTGCCGGAAGGCTGGTTGCGGTGGCCGTCACGTTGTTGGTGAACGTCGACGCTGCGGCTGCGGTACTGGCGAGCTTCGCCCGAACGGCGAACGTCGTCGTTGCTCCCGGCTGGAGACTCGCCACAGTGGCCGTGAGCGTGCGGTCGGCCGGGCCGCCACCGCAACCCGCTCGTGGTGGTGTCGCCGTCGGACAACTCGGCTCCGGCGGCGGTGACAGGGGTGAGCTCCGGCGGGAGCGTGTCCACCACGGCAACGTCGTACGCCGTGGCGACGGGCGCATCGGGGCTGGACGTGGCGTCTTCGACACCGTGATCGTGAACGTTGCGGGGCTCCCGGCGGCGACGGTGGCGGGGGCGACCGACTTGGCGATCGTCACGGAGGGCTCGGCCACTCCGACCTTGGCGATGCGGTCGCCGGCCGTCCGGGCCGATGGGCCGGTCGACATCGAGGCGTGGCACGTGGCGAGGGCGATATTGGCGCCGGCGGTCACACCGCTGCCCGTTCCGATGGTGGCCGCAGCCGTCAGGGAGAACACCGTGCATCGGCGGGCACGACGATGCTCGGGAGGCCGGCACCGGCGACGTTGGCCAGCATCGTGGCGGCATCGCCGGGAAGTACATCCGCAACCGACCGCCGGTCGAGTGAGGACGTAGCCGTCGGGCGAGGGCTGGGTGCCGGGTGTGAAGGACGTCGCGACGCCTCCGACGTCGAACGTGACGGTCGAGAGGTGATGGTCGCCCCCGAGGCCCCGACGGGGTCGAGCTCGATGACCGAGGCGAAGTAGGTCGATCCGTCGGGCCGGCCGACGACGTCCTGGTACGCCTGCCCGGCGTCGAGGACGAGCCGTGAGCTCACCGTCAGGCGTTCGCCCGGTGCCACCGTGGGCAGTCCTGCGGCGGTGCCGGTTGACACCGTCCGGTCGATGTCGCAGCTCGAGCGCAGCGTGGTCGTCGACGGGTTGTCGTCGGCGGCCGTTGGAGTCGCGGTCGCTGACAACCGTCAGCAGCGAGCCGATGATGGCCGTGGCAAGCACGGCGAACGAGGTTCGGAGGAACGTTATGTCCCGTCCGTCGGCCGATCCCGCCGTCGCCCTGATGCGGTTCAAGCCGAAAGTGCCCGGCGGTGGGAAGTATTGCCCTGACCGACCCGGGATGATCTCGACATCGACGTGGGTGCGGTCGCCCGGATCGAGCCATCGAGGCCGTTCGGGCGATGTTCGGGCCCGTCCCGGCGCCGGCCGGACACCGCCTCGTTCTCAGACGAGCAGGTCGCGGTCGAACCCCGCAGGTCGCTGTGGCCGCGGAAGACGATCGAGTGCTCCACCCCGCGGACGAGCAGGGCCTCGCCTTCGACGTCGCTCGTGATCAGCCGGCCGTCGTCGTCGGCTCCGGTGATGGCCACGATCGTCAGGGGGTGCACTGCGTTCGCGACCGGCTCGAACTCGATGGTGTGCAGCACGAGTTCCCAGTCCAGGGGGCCGGCGTCGCGCTCGACCACCTGCAGCGTCCCGTGGCGCAGCGGGAGGTCCCGGGGGCCGAGCGCGGCCGTGGCGACGGTGAGTTGGACGTGACGCATCGGTGGTGAAAGTACATTGCGACGGTGATCACGACCATCTCCTTGCGGGACCTCCACACCGATTGGGCGTGGGTGGTGATCGTGTCGAACGGCCTCGTGGGGCTGTGGTCCACCGGCGCCTACTGGCTGGCGCCGCTCCGCCTGCGGTCGATGTGGTGGCTCGTGGTCGCCGCGGAGGTTGCCATCTTCGTCCAGGTGGGCATGGGGGTATGGCTGTTGTCGGTCCAGGACATTCCGGCACCCGACTTTCACACCTTCTACGGCTTCGTGACCCTCATCTCGGTGATGATCCTCTTCGCTTACCGCAATCAGCTGCGGGCCCACCTGTACCTGTTGTACGGCCTCGGCAGCCTCTTCCTGATGGGGCTCGGCCTGCGCGGTGGGTCGTCTTGGGCTGAGAACGACGGAACCCGCACCGAAGTGCGGGTTCCGTGATGCTCAGTCGGATCGAGGTGGCCTCGATCAGTTGATCAGTTGATCAGTTGGAAAGCCGCTTCTCGAGGTTCTGCAGCTCGTCGCGCATCTCCTGGGGGAGTCGCTCGCCGATGAAGTCGAAGTGCCCTTCGACGAGGGACACCTCGCCCCGCCACGCATCGCTGTCGACGGCGAGGATCTTCGCCATCTTGTCATCGGCGATGTCGAGGCCGCTGCGGTCGATCGACGCGACGGTCGGCACGTTGCCGATGGGCGTTTCGGCGGCCTCGGCGGTGCCGTCGAGACGCTCGATGACCCACTTGAGCACACGGCTGTTGTCGCCGTAGCCCGGCCACATGAACTTGCCGTTCTCGTCCTTGCGGAACCAGTTGACCCAGAACATCTTCGGCAGGTTCGAGGAGTCGGTGGCCTCACCGATCTCGAGCCAGTGCTTGATGTAGTCGCCGACGTTGTAGCCCATGAAGGGCAGCATCGCGAACGGGTCGAAGCGCACGTCGCCGATGGCGCCGGCAGCGGCAGCGGTCTTCTCGGAACTCATGATCGAGCCGAGGAAGACGCCGTGCTGCCAGTTGAAGGCCTCGGTCACGAGCGGGACGTTGGTGGCGCGGCGGCCGCCGAAGAGGATGGCCGAGATCGGCACACCCTTCGGGTCCTCCCACTCGGGGGCGATGGCGGGGCACTGCGCCGCCGGGGCGGTGAAGCGGGCGTTCGGGTGGGCGGCGGGGGTGCCGGACTCGGGGGTCCAGTCGTTGCCCTTCCAGTCGATGAGGTGCGCCGGCGCCTCGGGCGTCATGTCCTCCCACCACACGTCGCCGTCGTCGGTCTTGGCGACGTTGGTGAAGATGGTGTTCGACTCGATCGACGCCATGGCGTTGCGGTTGGTGGCGTCGTTGGTGCCGGGAGCCACGCCGAAGAAGCCGGCCTCGGGGTTGATGGCGTAGAGCCGCCCGTCGGGGCCGAACTTCATCCAGGCGATGTCGTCGCCGACGGTCTCGACCTTCCAGCCCGGGAGGCTGGGGATGAGCATCGCCATGTTGGTCTTGCCACAGGCGGACGGGAAGGCGGCGGCGACGTAGCGCTTCTCGCCGTTCGGCGGGGTGAGGCCCAAGATGAGCATGTGCTCGGCCATCCACCCCTCGTCGCGGGCCATCGTCGAGGCGATGCGGAGGGCGAAGCACTTCTTGCCGAGGAGGGCGTTGCCGCCGTAGCCGGAGCCGAACGACCAGATCTCACGGGTCTCGGGGAAGTGGCTGATGTACTTCGTGTCGTTGCACGGCCAGGCGACGTCGGGGCGGGTGGTGCCGTCGGCGAGGACGAGCGGGTAGCCGACCGAGTGCACGGCGGGGACGAACTCGCCCTCGTCGCCGAGGACGTCGAGGGCGCCCTGGCCCATGCGGGTCATGATGCGCATGTTGACCGTGGCGTAGGCGGAGTCGGTGAGCTGCACACCGATGTGGGCGATGGGGGAGCCGAGCGGGCCCATCGAGAAGGGCACCACGTACATGGTGCGGCCCTTCATCACCCCGCGGTACTGCTCCATCATCTCGGCCTTGAGGGCGGCCGGCTCACGCCAGTGGTTGGTCGGGCCGGCATCGATCTCCTGCTCGGAGGCGATGAACGTGCGGTCCTCGACGCGGGCGACGTCGTTGGGATCGGAGAGCGCCAGGTAGCTGTTGGGACGCTTGGCGTCGCTCAGCTGCTCGAACACACCGGCATCCACGAGCTCCTGGCAGAGACGCTCGTACTCCTCGGCGGACCCGTCGCACCAGTAGACGTCGTCGGGCTCGAAGATCGAGCGCCACTGCTCGACCCAGTCGAGCAGCTCCTGATTGCGGGTCGTTCCTGGCATGGTTCCTCCGGTTTCGCCACCGAATTGTTCCTGCCGGCGGCAGGTCTGGATTCGTATTGCTTAAAGAAGTCGTTCGAGTGACGCAACGGCCAATCGAGGTATCTCCGACCATGTGGGGGGTTCCCACGACGTTCGAGTGAACAGTCTGACCGGTACTGCGTACATCTCAGCTACCGGGGGACGCCCGGCGACAGGGACCAAAGTCCCGTCAGTTCGGATCGACCACCGGGTCGGCGCTCGGAAGGGTCTCATGGAACCCCGGAGTGCCCATGTCTGCCTCGGAACCGAGCCGGAGCTGGGTGGCGAGGCCGTCGTCGGTCAGCTCGAACGTGACGCGCTGGCCTTGGCGCAGCATACGGAACACCGACCGCAGGAGGGCGTCGGGGTGAAGTTCGTAGTCGGCCAGATCGGCATCACAGAGGATGACACCGTCGCCGGTGCCGGGATCGAAGGCCTTGATGACGCCCTGCATGACGTGCCTAGGGAAGGACGCGGGCGACGGGCTTCTGGACCTTGCCGGACTTGAGGCAGCCCGTGCACACGTTGACCCGCTTGGGCGCACCGTTGACCACGGCGCGGACCCGCTGGATGTTCGGGTTCCAACGACGCTTCGTGCGGCGGTGGGAGTGGCTGACACTCATGCCGAATCCCGGCTTCTTGTTGCAGATCTCGCAGACGGAGGACATGGTTCGGCACCTGATCGTTCGTGGGGATGGAGGCTGGTTGGATGCACCGGGGGCGCGGCCCTCGGCGGGCTCTCCAAACGCTCCGGCGATGTTAGCAGCCCCCAACGGGCGCCCCCCAATCATGCCGGCCACCGTCGGCAACCAGTGGGTGTCACCGTGAGCGGGTAGCTTCCCAGCCGATGGATCCACTGACCCAATTGCGGGCCGACGACGTGGTCGACGTGCTGGTCGCGGCGCAGGAGTCGATGCTCGCCCACGCCCCGGCGCTCGATCGCCTCGACCGCCTCGACCAGCTGGAGGGCATCGACGGCGGTGACACCGGCACGCATCTCGCCGCCACGCTCGGCGCAGTGGTCGCCGGCCTCACCCCCGGCGTCACGCTCACCCAACTCGCCACCGACCTGCAGTCGGTCGCAACGAGCGCCGGGGTGGGCCGATCGGGTCGCATGCTCGGGGCGTTCCTCGGCGGGTTCGCCGAGCTCTGCCGCAACGCCGATGCGCTCGACCCGGTGCGGTTGGCGATGGCGTTCGAGGCCGGCTCCGACGCCATCGCCGAGTCCACCGCCGACGTCCGCCCCGGGGCCCTGCCGTCGGTGGCCGAGGTGTTGACGGCGGTGGCGCTGCGTGGGGCCGACGACGGTATGGCGCTTCCCGAGCTCGTCATCGAGGTGGCCGACCGTGGGCTCGACGCGTTGGAGCGTACGCCCGAGCTGTGGGCGCCCCTCGCCGAGGCCGGGGTGGTCGACGCCGGCGGTGCCGGCCTGCTCGTGCTCGTCGACGCGTTCGTGGCGGTCATCCACGGTGACGACCCCGAGCTTCCCGAGTGGGAGTTCCCCGAGGACGCCGACGACGACGGTGAGGTGTTCGCCGACGAACGGTTCCGCTACGAGATCACGCTGTCGCTGTCCTCGCCAGCGGCTCCCGGCGCCGACCCGGCGACCGCCGTCGACGAGCTCGGCAAGCGCCTGCAGCGCGCGTGGATCAGCCTCGGTGACGAGGTGCAGCTGCTCACGGCCGACGGTCGCCTGACGGCGTCGGTCTGCAGCGACGACATCGGTGCCGTCATCGAGGCGGCCGTCGGGCTCGGGCGGCCGTCGGGAATCGTGGTGCGCGATCGCCGTGGCTAGTTCCGCCCCGCCCGACCCCACGCCGATCACGCTCGCCGATCTGGCCGCCATCCCCGTCGAGCGGCTGAGCGGAGTCGGCCCGAAGAAGCTCGACGGTCTCCACAAGTTGGGCATCGACTCGCTCCTCGACCTCCTCACGCATTACCCGAGGCGATACCTCGACCGCACCAACCAGGCCAAGGTGCGCGATCTCCGCCCGGGCGAGGAGGGCATGGTGCTCGCGACCGTGCGGTCGATCTCGTCGCGGCGGGTCAAGGGCGGTCGCGCCATGGTCACCGGCGACATCGCCGACGAGACGGGCCGGCTCAAGATCTCCTTCTTCAACCAGGGCTGGCGCGAGAAGCAGCTGCCCGTCGGCACCGAAGCCATCTTCTACGGCAAGGTCGAGGACTTCCGGGGCGTGCGCCAGATGACGAATCCCGTCGTCGACCTGATCGGCAACCGCACCGGCAAGATCATTCCGGTCTATCCCCAGAGCGAGAAGTCGGGGCTGAGCACGTGGGACCTCGGTGACATGTGCGCCCAGGCCCTCCGACGGTGCGAACCCCGCGGCATCGCCGAGCCGCTGCCCGCGGGGATCCTCGAGCGGTTCGACTTCGTCGATCGGCAGACGGCGCTCATCGGCATCCACACCCCCGAGTCCATGGGACAGTCGGCTGCGGCCCGCAAGCGTCTCGTGTTCGACGAGTTGCTGCGCATCCAGCTGGCGCTGGTGCTTCGCAAGCGGGCGCTCGAGCTCACCTCCGTCGGCATCGTCCACGACCCCTCGACCGCGCTGATGTCGACCTACTGGCAGCGGCTGCCGTTCCCGCTCACCGGTGCCCAGCAGCGGGTGATCGGCGAGATCATCGCCGACCTCGCCCGCCCGATCCCCATGCACCGGCTGCTGCAGGGCGACGTCGGCGCCGGCAAGACGGTCGTGGCGGTGAGCGCATTGCTGGCGGCGGTGCAGGGCGGGCACCAGGGGGCGATGATGGCGCCGACCGAGGTGCTGGCCGAGCAACACGCGCTGGGGTTGCGGCGCGACCTCGCCGGGTTCCAGGTGCCCGCCGAGGAGGGTTCGCTGTTCGAGGACCGCGAGCTGCGCATCGCCCTGCTGACCAACCGGGTCACGGGTGCCGAACGCAAGCAGATCCTGGCCGACCTCGCCGACGGAGGCGTCGACATCGTGGTCGGCACCCACGCGCTCATTCAGGACGCGGTGAAGTTCCGTTCGCTCGGTGTCGTCGTGATCGACGAGCAGCACCGGTTCGGTGTCGAGCAGCGTGCTGCGCTCCGAAGCTCGAATCCCGACGGCACGGCACCCGACGTGCTGGTGATGACCGCGACGCCGATCCCGCGGACGGCGGCCATGACGGTCTACGGCGACCTCGATGTGTCGGTCCTCGACGAGCTGCCCCCGGGCCGCACGCCCATCGAGACGAGTTGGGCGCGTTCGGAGTCCGACGTCGACGACACGTGGAAGCTCGTCCGGGGCGAGGTGGAGCAGGGCCGGCAGTGCTACGTGGTCTGCCCGCTCATCGAGGAGTCCCAGAAGCTCGAGGTGTCGTCGGCGACCGAGACCTTCGAACAGCTGTCGGCCGGCGAGCTCTACGGGCTGCGGTTGGCGTTGCTGCACGGCCGTATGACGTCGCAGGAGAAGGAGGCCACGATGACGGCGTTCCGTTCGCGGTGACCTCGACGTGCTGGTGGCCACGACGGTGATCGAGGTCGGCGTCGACGTGCCCAACGCCACCGTCATGGTCATCCTCGACGCCGACCGGTTCGGCATCGCGCAGTTGCACCAGCTGCGGGGCCGGGTCGGGCGTGGTGCCCACCGGTCGTTCTGCGTGCTCGTCGCGGGGGAGCCCACGCCCGACGGCGAGGCCCGCCTCGAGGCCATGGTGCGCACGACCGACGGGTTCGACCTGGCCGAGGTCGACCTCGATCTGCGTGGCGAAGGCACGATCATGGGGGAGCGGCAGAAGGGCCGCAACGACCTGCGGCTGGCGTCGCTCCGCCGTGACCGGCCCTGGGTGGAACGTGCCCACGAGGTCGCGTTCGAGCTCATCGACGACGACGCCGGGCCCGGCGACGGGCTGCACCACCTCCCGGCCCTCCGTGACGAGCTGAAGCTGTTCCTGGGCGAGGAAGACGAAGAGTTCCTCCTCAAGGGGTAGCGACGCGCTCCGGGCGTTGGCAAGTGTGCACCACAGCGCACGCCAGGCGTGCGCTGCGGTTCATTCCTCTCGGGATTCCGACGGCCGATCGTCGAGCATCACGTCCGGCCGGGGGAGCGTCCGGCGCGGACTACCGTGCTGGCCATGCGCGTGGTGGCCGGGACGGCTCGGGGACGGACGATCGACGCCCCGCCGGGCACGAGCACCCGCCCGACCTCCGACCGGGTTCGCGAGTCGATCTTCAACGCCCTCGGGTCGCTCGACGTCGTCGTCGACGCCACCGTGCTCGACCTGTTCGCCGGTTCCGGAGCGCTCGGCATCGAGGCCCTGTCACGCGGTGCGGCAAGGGCGACGTTCGTCGAGTCGGACCGTCGCGCCGTTCGGGTCATCGAGGAGAACCTTCGCCGGTGCGGCCTCGACGACCGGGCGACGGTCGTGACCGCTGACGCGACGCGGTTCGCCCTCCGCGGCTCGACCTTCGACCTGGCCCTCGCCGACCCGCCGTACGCGTTCGACCAGTGGCCCGACCTCCTCGATGCCGTCGACGCCGAGACCCTCGTGATCGAGTCCGATCGTGCCGTCGCGGTCACCGCCCGATGGGATGTCGTGAGGGACCGCACGTACGGAAGTACGGTGGTGCAGATCGTGACCCGGGCGCACCCGAACCCGCCCGTAGCCCCCAGGAGTTGATGCAGTGACCGTGGTTCTCTATCCGGGTTCGTTCGACCCCGTTCACAACGGACACGTCGAGATCGTCGAGACCGCGGCCCGGCTGTTCGACAAGGTCGTGGTCGCGGCGATGCGCAACCCGCAGAAGGGCGAGCCGCTGTTCTCCCTCGAGGACCGCCAGGCGCTCATCGAAGAGGCGTTCGCCCACCTCGACAACGTCGAGGTCACGATGTTCAGTTCCCTCGTCGTCGACCTCGCCCGCAACGTCGGCGCACATTTCATCGTGAAGGGCCTGCGGGCGGTCTCCGACTTCGAGTCGGAGTTGCAGATGGCGCAGATGAACCGCTCCATCTCCGGGGTCGACACCTTGTTCATCCCGACGACCTCGTCGCACTCGTTCCTCGCGTCCAAGCTCATTCGCGACATCGCCCGCTTCGGCGGCGATGTCACCTCGATGGTCCCGCCGTGCGTGGCGGCGAAGTTGAAGGAGCAGTACCCCTCATGAGCCGACCGACCGAGGACGGCGTGGACGACTCGTCGTCGACGACCGACACGCTTCCGACCTACCGCTCCGAGGATCAGCTCCGCCAGCTGGTGGAGATCGTCGAGGTCGCCCGGTCGGTGCCCATGTCGTCGACGGTCATGGTGCACCGCGAGGAGGTCCTCGACATCCTCGACGACGTGCTCGCCCACCTCCCCGACGAGCTGCGGGCGGCCCGCTGGCTGCTCAAGGAGCGCGAGGAGTTCCCGCGCCAAGGCACACCGCGAGGCCGAGGAGATCATCGCCGACGCGAAGTCCCACGTCGCTCGAATGGTGCAGCGCACCGAGGTCGTGAAGGCAGCGAACCAGCACGCTCAGCAGATCCTCGACGACGCCGAGCAGGAGTCTCGTCGCATGATGCGCGAGGCCGAGGACTACTGCGACCAGAAGCTCGCGAGTTTCGAGGTGGTCCTCGACCGCCTGTCGAAGACGGTCGCTGGTGGCCGCCGCAAGCTCGCCGGCACGACGATCGCGGAGGCCGAGCTCGGCCACCGCACCGCCGGTGTGTACGACGACGACGATTCGTCCGAAGCGGCAGCGTTCTTCGATCAGGAGCTCGATTGATCCCAGCCCGACGGGCGCGGGAGGTTCGACGATGACCGGCGGCAACCCACTCCTCATCAACGTCGTCGAGCTTCGCCGCTCCGTCGGCAACCAGAAGACGGTGTCGGAAACGGTCGAGCTCGACGACGTTGGGCTGGCCAGCGTGCGCGTCGAGGTCGGTTCGGCACTGCAGGTCGACCTGCTGCTCGAGACGTTGTCGGGCGGCATCGCCGCGACCGGCACCGTCACCGGCCGTTGGAGCGGCGAGTGCCGACGATGCCTCGAGAAGGTGGAGGGTCCGCTCGACGTCGAGGTCGCCGAGGTGTTCGAGGAGCACCCGACCGAGGGCGAGACGTATCCGATCACCGGTGACCACATCGATCTGGAGCCGATGGTGCGCGAACTGGCCATCCTCGGGCTGCCGATCAACCCGCTCTGCCGCGACGACTGTGCCGGGCCCGTGCCCGACGTGTTGCCGGTGTCGGTCGAGAGCGACGAAGAAGCCGAACCGGCGCCGGATCCCCGCTGGGCGGCGCTCGACGCCCTTCGCGACCTGACCTGACGGGGCTGCTGTACCGTTCACCCATCGCGTCGACCCCCTCGGAGCGGCACTGCCGAGGCGGGATTTACCACCCACGAACCGGACGCGGCTATGCTCTCTCGTTCGTGCGCCACGGTCCGTGCGCGCCGCCAAGACCACCTCCCCACGAGTGAGCAGGAACGACGATGGCCGTCCCCAAGAAGAAGATGTCGAAGTCGAAGACCCGCATGCGTCGGGCGTCTGCTTGGAAGCTCTCGGCCCCGTCCCGCAGCCTGTGCCCCCGTTGCGGTGTGTCGAAGCTTCCGCACGTCGTGTGTGGCAACTGTGGTTGGTACCACGGTCGCCAGGCCATCGAAGTCGACTGATCGACGATCGCGGGTGTTGGTCGGCTGACCGACCGATGCGCACATAACGGATTTAGGTCGTCTAAGCTGCCGTCCGGCTCGGCCCTCGGGGGTGCTGGTGGCGGTTGCTCCGCCTCAGTTCGGTCGAACCGACGAACGTTTCTTCGAGGAGTTGCCGCGATGCCTGCCGAGACCCATACCCACTTCGCGTCCCTCGATCGTCAACGGATCGTCGAGATCGTCCAGGAACGCCTGGGTGAGATCCTCGAGATCGAGCCGTCGACGATCAAGGAGACCGATTCGCTCGTCGACGACCTCCACGCCGACTCGCTCGCGCAGTACCAACTGGTGGAGGCGCTGGTCGACGAGTTCGGCGAGCGAACCGTGGGCCCCGGCATCGAAGTCGAAGACCTCGAAGACCTCGAGCTCGTGAGCGACGCTGTCGACTATGTCGTCGCCCGACTCGCTTGAGCCTGGCCGACTCGTCCTGCTGGGCGATCTGTCGCGCCGTCTCGGCCACGACTTCTCGGGTCTCTCGCTGCTCGACGCGGCACTTCGGCACCGTTCGTGGTGCGGCGAGCACGGCGCCGTCCCATCGAACGAACGGCTCGAGTTCCTGGGCGACGCCGTGCTGCAGCTCGCCATCACCGAACGACTCTTCGCCGCCGACCCACCGCTGCCCGAGGGTGTCCTCGCTCAGCGTCGGGCGGCCCTCGTGAACACACGCACACTGGCCACCGCGGCACGCCGCGTCGATCTCGGTCCGGCGATTCGCCTCGGGCGCGGCGAGGCCGCGACGGGCGGGCACGACAAGGACTCCATCCTTGCCGACAGCGCGGAGGCCGTGATCGGTGCCGTGCATCTCGACGCCGGCTTCGACGCTGCTCGCACCGTCATCTTCTCGCTCCTCGAACCCGATCTCGCACGGGTCGAGGCGGGCAAGGACACCGGTGACTCGAAGTCGCGGCTGCAGGAACGAGCAGCTCACGAGCTCGATCTGGTGCCCCGCTACGAGGTCGCTGGCGCCGGTCCCGACCACGCCCGGGAGTTCGAGGCGGCCGTCCTGCTGGACGGCGTCGAATGGGGTCGCGGCGAGGGCCGAACGAAGAAGGAAGCCGAGCAGGGGGCCGCAACTGCAGCCCTGCAGCGGCTGGTCGACGAAGGGAAACTGACCGATGAGCATGGCTGAACTGCCTGAGCTGGAGATCCTCCGGCGCGACCTGGACAAGGACGTGGTGGGCAAGAAGATCAAGACCGTCGAGGCGCCGAGCGCGGCCACGATCAAGCGCGCCGGCACCAAGAAGTCGCTGATCAGTCGGCTCGAGGGGGCGAAGATCGACAGCGTGAGCCGCAAGGGCACCTGGATCCTGCTCGGTCTCGACACTGGCGAAGTCCTCATGATCGGTCTCGGCGACCGCGCTCAGCTCCAGCGCAACCAGAACAAGGACGCCGTGGCCAAGGGCACCGGCGTGGTGCTGACCTTCACCCAGCACGGCCAGCTCCGCCTCGTCGACCCGGCCAAGAGCTCCGAGCTGTTCGTGGTCACGGCCGAGGAGGTCGACGACATCGTGGGGCCGCTCGGGCTCGACCTCGTCGACGAACCCGTGTCCTGGACGAAGTTCGGTGAGATGGTGCTGCGCCGGGGCGGCAAGCTCAAGGGCATCCTGATGGACCCGACGATGCTCGTCGGCATCGGCCCGATGTACAGCGACGAGATCCTCTTCGAGGCGGGCCTCCGCTACGACCGTCTGGCCGACAAGTTGTCGACGCAGGAGATCCGGCGTCTGTACCGGGCATCGGTCGAGATCGTTCACGATGCCGTCAAGCACGGCGGTGCGACGGTCGGCGCCGACGGGTTCCTCACCTTGTCAGGCGAGCCCGGCGGCTACGGCCCCATGATCAACGTCTACGGCCGCGACGGCGAGATGAGCCCGCGTGCCCGCGGCCCGATCGTGAAGGCCAAGTTCGGCTCCGGCTTCACGTACTACTGCGAGCAGACGCAGGTCTGAACGAGCGCCTTCGGCGCCGTTCAGACCGTCCGGCGTCCGGCCCGCTCGGTGCAATCCGTGCCAGATGTGACGTGACGCGTCACATCTGGCACGGATTTCGTCGTCGTGGAGCCCATCTGACCGCCTCCGGGCCCGTCGCCTAGGCTCCGGGCCGTGTTCCTGAAGACGCTGCAGATCAAAGGCTTCAAGTCGTTCGCTGATGTGGCGACGCTCCAGCTGGAGCCGGGCGTCACCGTCGTGGTGGGCCCCAACGGGTCGGGCAAATCGAACGTGGTCGACGCGATCGGGTGGGTGCTCGGCGCTCAGGCACCGTCGGCGGTGCGATCCCAGAAGATGGACGACGTCATCTTCGCCGGCTCCGCGAAGCGTCCGGCGCTCGGTCGGGCCGAGGTCGGCCTCACCATCGACAACTCGTCGGGTGTCCTGCCCATCGAGTTCAACGAGGTCACGATCACCCGCACACTCTTCCGGTCGGGCGACAGCGAGTACGCCATCAACGGCGTCAACTGCCGTCTCCTCGACATCCAGGAGCTGCTCAGCGACTCGGGGGTCGGCCGTCAGCAGCACGTGATCATCAGCCAGGGCCAGATCGACGCCGTCCTCAACGCCAAGGCCGAGGAGCGCCGCCTGATCATCGAGGAGGCCGCCGGCGTCCTCAAGTACCGCCGCCGCAAGGAGAAGTCGGAGCGCCGGCTCAACGCGACCGAGGCCAACCTGCTGCGCATCCAGGACCTCCTCCGTGAGGTCCGCCGGCAACTCCGCCCGCTCGAGCGTCAGGCCGACGCGGCCCGTCGCCACGACGCCGTCATCACCGAGCTGGCGGCCCTCAAGCTCCACCTCGTCGGCCGCGAACTCGCACGGCTCCGTACCCAGCTCGCCGAGTCCACCACCCGGCAGAACGAGCTGCGCAACGCCGATCGTGAGCTGCGCCGGGTGCTAGCGGGGCTCGACGCCGAGGTGCTCGCCACCGAGGCACAACTGTCGTCGATGGGCGGCGACGACTTCGGCGACGCGCTCGTTCGCTACGAGTCGCTCCGCGAACGCGCCCGGGGCCTGCAGTCACTGCTCACCGAACGCCGTCGTGGCATCGATCGCGACCGCAACGCGTTCGTCGACCAGGCCGTCGTCGCATCGCTCGAGGCCGAGCACGCCCAGCTGAGCGCCGAGTTGCGCGAGGTCGAGTCCGAGGGCGTGGGTGCGGCCACCGACAGCGGAGCGCTCGCCCGCGCCGAGGCCGAGCTGGCTGAAGCCCGGGCTGCATTCGAGGCCGACTGGGGCGACGGTGTGGCCGCGCCGCCGAGCGAGGCCGCGGAGATCCGCGGTGAACTCGCCGCGCTGCGGGCGACCATGGAGCGGACCGAGAGCGACAACCGCCGCCTCTCCAACCAGCGGGAAACGCTGGTGACCAAGGTCGAGCGCCTTGCCGCCGAGTTCGAGCGCATCGGCGGCGAGCGTGCCGCCGCGCACGACAACGTCGAGTCCCTGGCGCGCCAGGCGGCCGAGGCCGAAGCCGAGCGGGCTGCCGCCGAGGAGGCGATCGTCGAGATCGAGGCTCGCGCCACCGCCGCTGCGGCCGAACACCACACCGTGGCTGCCCGCGCCGAGGCATTGGCCCTCGCGCTCGATGGTGCCCGACAGCGCGCCGGCGCCGCCCACCTCGCCGAGCTCGACGGTGTTGTCGGCACACTGCTCGACGTCGTGCAGGTCGAGGCCGGTTGGGAGTCCGCGTTCGAGGCCGCCGCCGGCGAGGCATTGGCTTCCGTCGTCGTGGCCGACGCCGAGGTGGCACGGCGGGCGCTGGAGGCCCTCGCCGGCGGCGAGCTGAGCGGTGCCGTGCTGGCCATCTCCCACGCCGTGGCCCAGGCGCCCCGCGTTGCCGTGCCCGTCGGCGTCGGCCGTCCGGTTCGAGATCTCGTCAAGGCCACCCGCGCCGACGTCGAGCCGCTGCTCGACGCCCTGCTCGCCGGCGCCGTCGTGATCGAGGGCGAGTGGGCCGAGGCCGTCGACGTGGCGCTCGCCCATCCCGACGCCACGATCATCACCCGCAGCGGTGACCGGTTCGGCACCACCGGGTGGCGCATCGGTCAGTCGAGCGCCGGCGCGACCGGTGCCGCGCTCGCCGAGGCCGAGGAGCAGCTGGGCAGCGCCCGCGTGGCTGCCGAGGACACCACGCTCGAGCTGGCACGGGCCAAGGAGCGGCTCTCGACTGCCCGCCGTGACGCCAACGACGCCGAGAAGGCGAACGACCAGAACGCCAACCGGGTCCGCACCCTCGACGACGTGTTGCGCCGCGCCGAACGCGACCGCACCGAGGCCGAGGCCGAACTGGTCACCGTCGACGGGCACCTCAACGAGCTCGCCCAGCGCATCGAGCGTGAGGTCACCCGTCGCACCGACCTCGAGCAGCGGCTGCCTGCGCTCGAGGCTGTCGAGTCGGAGCTGTCCGAACGGGCCCGCACGATGGCGGAGGCCCGGCGCAACCTCGAAGCCAAGGCCGGCGAGGTCGGTGCGCTCCGCACCGACGTCGAGGTCAAGGTGGCCGGTGTCGAGGAGCGCCGTCGCTTCCTCACCGACCGCCTCGCCCAGGTCGACGAGCGTCTCAGTCGCAACCAGGCCGAGCGCCTCGCGGCCGAGCAGAAGCGGCTCGAGCTCGATGCCCGCGCCGAGGTCACCGACACCCTCATCACGTTCGTCGCCGACCGTCTCGGTGCCGTGGAGTCCGTGCTCGAGGTGCTCCGGGAGGCTCGGCGCCGTCAGTCCGAGAAGACCCGTGCGGTCAGCGCCCAGCTCGAAGCGCTCCGCCGTCAGCGTTCCACCACGGAGAAGGAACTCGAGGAGCACCGCGAGCGCATCCAGCGCTCCGAGATCTCCGACGCCGAGACCCGGCTGCGGCTCGAGACCGCCACCGAATCACTTCGCAGCGAGCTCGATTCCGAGCCCGACGTCGCGATCCGCAGCTGAGTGTCCCGAGCTCCCCGACGGGATGTCGCCCCAGGCCCGGCTCCGCGAGCTGGAGCGCGAGGTGCGCCTCATGGGCCCGATCAACCCTCTGGCACTCCAGGAGTTCGAGGCGCTGCAGGAACGCCACCAGTTCCTCGAAGCGCAGCTGGAGGACATTCGGGCGACGCGCAAGGAGCTGTCGAAGGTCATCAAGGCGGTCGACGAGGAGATCGTCAACGTCTTCGCGTCGGCGTACGCCGACGTCTCCCAGAACTTCCAGGCGCTGTTCGACATGCTGTTCCCGGGCGGCCAGGGCGGTCTCACGCTCACCGATCCGTCGAACCTCCTCGAGACCGGCATCGAGATCGAGGCACGGCCGTCGGGCAAGAACGTCCGCAAGCTCTCGCTCCTCTCGGGCGGTGAGCGCTCGCTCGTCGCGTTGGCGTACCTGTTCGCCGTGTTCCGGAGCCGCCCGTCGCCCTTCTACGTGATGGACGAGGTCGAGGCGGCGCTCGACGACGTGAACCTGCACCGGTTCCTGTCACTCGTGGCCGAGTTCCGCTCGACCGCCCAGCTGCTCATCGTGAGCCACCAGAAGCGCACGATGGAAGCGGCTGACGTGCTGTACGGCGTCACGATGGAGCCCGGTGGCTCGTCGCGGGTGATCAGCGAGAAGGTCGGCGCCGCGAGCGGCGGCTCCTGATCCCGGCGGCAGCCGGGCGGCGTCTACTTCTTCTTGGTGGTCGTCGTCTTGTCCGACGACGACGTCTTCTCGGTCGTCGTCGACTTGCTCGTCGGCTTCGTGGTCGTCGTCGGGTTCGCGGCTTCGTCGGCGGCGAGCAGGCAGCGGGCGAGGATGGTCGACAGCTCGCCGCTCACCTTCTCGGAGATGTTGGGGTTGGGGCCGCCGGCTCGGTCGAGTTCCTTGTTGATGGCCGCGTTGTCCTTGATCTGGTCGTACGCACACTCGGCAACGGGCTTGGTGATGCCGCTCGCTGTCGTCTGCTTCACGAACTCGTCCTTGGGGAAGGCCTCGTCGCCACCGCATCCCGAGAGCAGGAACGCCGATGCGAGCGCGACGGCGAGGACTCGGGGCGGGGTGAACGGACGCATGCCCGCATGGTACCGGCGGAGGAGCACCGGGTTGGTTAGGGGAGGCGCTGGAACCAGACGAGGGACATCGCACCGCTCAGTGCCAGCGCGATGAGCGCGCCCGCCACCAACTTCCAGGTGACTTCCTGCTGTTCGATGTCGTAGCCGACGGCGCTGCCGAGGCGGTCGTACACCTGCTCGAGTTCGCCGGCTGTGGCGGCCGCGAAGGACTCTCCGCCCGTCTCCTTGGCGACCTCGGCCAGGGCCGGCTCATCGACGGGCACCGGCACCAATTGTGTGGAGCCCGAGCCGTCGTCGATCTCGACGACGCCGTTGGGGGTGCCGTACGCGATGGTGAACACGGGAACCTTGGCCTTGTTGGCACGCTCGATGGCGGTCGGAACCGGGAGGCTCTGGCCCTGGTCCTTGCCGTCGGAGATGAGCACGATCACGGCGGGGATCTTCGTGTCGCCCTCGCTCGGCACCGAGTTGGCGATCGCGGTCAACGACGTGTCGATGGCCGCTCCGATGGCGGTGCCCTGACCGAGTTCGAGGTTCTTGATGGCCCGCACCGCGGTGTCGCGTTGGGTGGTCGGCGGAACCAGCAACTTGGTCGAGCCGCTGAAGTCGACCACGCCGAGCCGCACCTTCGGCGGCATCGACTCGACGAACTTGACCGCGGCGACCTTGGCGGCATCGATGCGGGTCGGGCTGACGTCGGTGGCCTGCATCGACAGGGAGGTGTCGATGGCGAGGATGATCGTGGCCCGCTCCTTCGGCACCCGTTCCTGCGCCTGCGGCTGGGCGACGCCGACGACCATGGCCGCGAGGGCGAGCAGGTACACCGATGCGACGACGTGTCGGCGCCACGAGGGCCGCTTCGGTGCAACCTTGTCGAGGAGGTCGATGTTGGAGAACCGGACGGCGTACTTGGTCCGCCGGAACTGCATGGCGATGTAGGCCGCGGCCATCGCCGCCACGGCGATGAGCCACCAGAGGCGGCCGGGGGAGATGAAGCTCCAGTTCATGGGGTGTTCCGATCAGCGGGGGACTGGGTGGTGGCTCGAACTCGAGGGCAGAACGTGACGATGCGGCACGGTCGATGCACGGGGCATCTACCGGTGGGCGCCGCCGACGTTGGCCTGGCGACGTTTGGTCGACGCGACGTGGCGGGCGAGGTCGAGAAGCCAGTCGCGGTCGGTACGGAGTTGCAGATGATGGGCTCCGGAGCCGGCGATCGCCAGCCGGATGTCGGAGCGCTGTTCGGCCGCAGCGGCCGCGTAGCGCTCACGGAGCCCCCGATTGTTGGTGTCGATCTCGCGGGTGCGGCCCGACTCGGTGTCGATCAGCGTCAGCACGCCCATCTTCGGCAGGTCGAGCTCGCGGGGGTCGAGCACCTCGACCGCAAGGACTTCGTGGCGCACGCTCAGCGTTGCCAGCGCGTGGCGCCACGTCTCGGGGTCCTCGAGCCAGTCCGAGATCACGACCACGAGCGATCGCCGTCGTGACACCGACGCCGCCCGTTTGAGGGTTGCGGCCAGATCGGCCGCGGGAGCAGCGTCGGCGCGGGGAGCTCCCTGGATCTGGTGGAGGATCGAGAGCAGGTGCTTGCGGCCCTGGCGTGCGGGCACGGTGACGGCCCCGTGGCTGCCCGAGATGACGGCGCCGATGCGATTGCCGCCCCGCGAGGTCAGGAAGCCGACGCCGGCGGCCGCGGCCAGGACCAGGTCGCGCTTCTCCCAGGTGACGGTGCCGAAGTCGAGGCTGGCCGACCGGTCGGCGACGATCCACGTCTCGAGCTCGCGGTCGGCGATCGACTCGCGGATGTGGGGTGTGCTCATCCGCGCCGTGACGTTCCAGTCGATGCGGCGGACGTCGTCGCCGGCCTGGTACTCCCGCGCCTCACCGGGCTCCGAACCGTGCCCGGGGACGAGACCCCGGTGGTCGCCGTGGAGGATGCCGTCGAGGCGTCGGGTGACGTCGAGCTCCAACCGCCGCAGCACGTCGGCAGCCCGACGGTCGCCCATGGGCCCCGCACCGGGGCCGACGACGTCGGTCCCACCGGCAGGATCGGGGGAGGAGCGCTTCGCCACGGGTCAGCCCCACGCCTGGGAGTCGGTGCCCGAGCGGTAGTAGGCGTCGTTCGGGCCGGCGATCTGGCTCGGCTGGATGACGGGAGCGGGGACCGTGGACAGCACGCGGATCATGATCTGCTCGGCGTCGACATCGGCCGCCAACGCCTCGTAGGTGAGGACGAGGCGGTGGCGCATGATCTCGGGCGCCACGTCGAAGATGTCCTGGGGCACCACGTAGTTGCGGCCGCGCAGGAGGGCCATTGCCCGGCCCGCCCGCACCAGGCCGAGACTGGCGCGAGGGCTGGCGCCGAACTCGAGGTAGGGGGCGAGGTCGGCGAGGCCGTAGTTCTGCGGGGTCCGGGTGGCCAACACGAGGTTGACCGCGTACTCGACGACGCTGCGGTCGCAGTAGCAGGCGTCGGCGGCGGCCTGGAGCCGCAGCACGTCGGCCAGGCTGACCACTTCGGCCGGCTGGGGTGGGGAGACGCCCATGCGGTTCACGATCTCGAGCTCTTCGTGCGGCGTCGGGTAACCGAGGACGATCTTCATGAGGAAGCGGTCGCGTTGGGCCTCGGGTAACGGGTACACGCCCTCGTTCTCGATCGGGTTCTGGGTTGCCAGCACGAGGAACGGGTTCGGGGCGGGGTGGGTGGTGCCGCCGATCGTGACGTGGCGCTCCGCCATGACTTCGAGCAGCGCCGACTGCACCTTGGCGGGCGCCCGGTTGATCTCGTCCGCGAGCACGAAGTTGGCGAAGATCGGGCCGAGCTCGACGTCGAACCGCTCCGACGACGTGCGGTAGATGCGGGTGCCGACGATGTCGGCGGGCAGCAGATCGGGCGTGAACTGGATGCGGTTGAACGTGCCGCCGACCGTGCGTGCCATGGTCTCGACCGAGAGGGTCTTCGCCAGGCCGGGAACGCTCTCGAGGAGGCAGTGACCGTTGGCGAGGAGGCACACGAGCATCCGCTCGATCGCCCGGTCCTGCCCGACGATGACCTTCCGCATCTCGAACAACATGCGCTCGAGCAGCACCGACGGGTTCACCGGCTCTGGGACGAGCTCGAGTGCTTGGGAATCGGTCATCGTGGGTTCCTCCAGTGTCGGACGCGTGTGGTCGGGGGTCGGCTGGGCTCAGCGGTGTAACCGTACGAGGGATCCGCCGGAACGTGGTGGAAACGCGCTCGAGTCTCGCGTCTCAGTCCGACCGCGAGGTGGGCGCTCGGGTCTCGGCAGGGCGACGGCGGCTCGTAGGCTGGCCCCCATGTTGGCCCAGAGCTCCGTTGTCCTGCCGATCATCATCGGCGTCGTTGTCCTCCTCGTCGGATCGGGCGCGTTCGTGGTCTCGTCGCGCTCGAAGCGCGGCGAACTGGCACCTCCGACCACCTCGAAGGCCGTCACCACGACCGACCGCCCCACCGAGCTGTTGCCCTCGGAGGTCGCGCCCGCCGAGGCCGATGTCGACAGCGATGTCGAGGCCGACGTCGAGGCGCCGCCGTCGCTTTCGGAGGAACTCGACGCGTTGGAGGGCATCGAGGCCGCGGAGACCGCAGCCGAAACCGCCGTCGAGAAGGCGACGTTCCGCAACCGGCTGAGCCGCGCCCGCGGCGCCTTGAGCGGTGCGCTCGGGTCGATCCGGGGGCGGTCCGCGATCGACGACGAGACGTGGGACGACCTCGAGGAGGCGCTCATCCGAGCCGACGTCGGCGTCGGACCGACCACGGAGCTGCTCGATTCGGTGCGGGCGACGGTGAAGCAGAACGGCATCACCACCCCCGACGAGTTGATCGACGCGGTGAAGGCCGAGATGACGACCCGCCTGCTCGCTCCGATCGATCTGCGGGAGTCGGCGAACAAGCCCAGCATCTGGCTGTTCGTCGGGGTCAACGGGGTCGGCAAGACGACGACCATCGGCAAGGTCGGCAAGCTCCTGACCGACGACGGCCGAAAGGTGCTGATGGCAGCCGGCGACACGTTCCGGGCCGCCGCTGCCGAGCAGCTGGGGACGTGGGCCGAGCGATGTGGCGCCGATCTCGTGCGGGGCGCCGAGGGCAGCGACCCGTCGTCGGTGATCTTCGACGGCATCGCCCGCGGTGCCGCGACGGGCGCCGACGTCGTGCTGGCCGACACCGCCGGCCGGTTGCACACCAAGTCCAACCTCATGGACGAGCTGCGCAAGGTGCGCCGTGTGGCCGACAAGGGCGAGGGCGAGGTGACCGAGGTGCTCTTGGTGCTCGACGCCACGACCGGCCAGAACGGTCTCATCCAGGCGCGCCAGTTCACCGATGCCGTCGAACTGACCGGCGTCGTGCTGACGAAGCTCGACGGTTCCGCCAAGGGGGGCATCGTCTTCGCGATCCAGAGCGAACTCGGCATCCCCGTCAAGCTGGTCGGTCTCGGCGAGCAGGCCGAAGACCTGATCCCCTTCGACGCCGAACAGTTCGTCGACGCGCTGTTCGCCACCGACGAACCCTGACGCCCGCCCGTTCTGTCCCGCGAAGGGATTCGGACTGCACGCCTTCGCGGGACAGAACCGGTGGCGGCGGTGGTGGTCCGGGACCCTCTAACCTGCTCACCGCATGTTCGAAGCACTGTCAGACCGATTCGAAGGTATTTTCAAGCGTCTCCGCAACAGCGGCAGCCTCACGCCCGACCAGGTCGACGAGGTGCTCCGTGAGATCCGGGTGGCGCTGCTCGAGGCCGACGTCAACGTCCGGGTGGTCCGCAACCTCCAGAACCGCATCCGCGAGCGGGCGGTCGGTCTCGAGGTCAGCGCTGCGCTGACCTCGGCCCAGCAGGTCATCAAGATCGTCAACGAGGAGCTCACCGCCACCCTCGGCGGCGAGACCATGCGCATCACCTTCGCGTCGAAGCCGCCCACAGTGGTGCTCATGGCCGGCCTGCAGGGCTCCGGCAAGACGACCAACTCGGCCAAGCTGGCCCGCTGGTTCAAGGCGCAGGGCCGCAACCCACTGCTGGTCGGCGCCGACCTCCAGCGTCCTGCCGCCGTCGAGCAGCTCCGGGTGCTCGGCGCGTCCATCGACGTCCCCGTCTACTCCGAGCCGACCGACCCGGTGGCCGTCGCCCAGGGGGCCGTGGCCGAAGCCCGGCGCCTCGGGCGTGACGTCGTCATCGTCGACACCGCCGGCCGCCTCGCGATCGACGAGGAGATGATGGCGCAGGTCCGCGACATCTCGGCCGCCGTCGACCCCGACTACACCTTCCTCGTCATCGATGCCATGTTGGGCCAGGACGCCGTCACCGTCGCGGAGGGCTTCCACAACAGCCTGGCGCTCGACGGCGTCATTCTCACCAAGCTCGACGGCGACGCCCGCGGCGGCGCCGCACTGTCGGTCAAGGAGGTCGTGGGTCGCCCCATCGCCTTCGCGTCGACCGGCGAGAAGCTCGAGGACTTCGACCTCTTCCACCCCGACCGCCTCGCCGGTCGAATCCTCGGCATGGGCGACATGTTGTCGCTCATCGAGAAGGCCGAGGAGGCCTTCGACGCCGAGCAGTCCGAGGTCGCCGCCCAGCGACTGATGGACGGCACGTTCACGTTCGACGACTTCCTCGAGCAGATGAACGCCATCCGGAAGATGGGCCCGTTGTCGAACATCATCGGCATGCTCCCGGGCATCCCCAAAGAGGTCCGCGACGTCGAGATCGGCGACAAGGAAGTCGGCAAGGTCGAGGCGATCATCCGTTCGATGACGACCGAGGAACGCACGAACCCCGACATCATCGACACCTCGCGCCGCCAACGCATCGCCCGGGGCTCGGGCACCAACCCCACCGACGTCGGCCAGCTCATCACGCAGTTCAAGGAAATGCGCAAGATGATGCAGCAGATGGGCGGCGGAGCCATGAAGCGCGTCAAGAAGAAGACCAAGAAGGGTCAGAAGAAGGCCTCGAAGGGCAACCCGAGCGGCCGCACGACTGCCAAGGGCACCCTCCCGATCCCGAAGAAGGAATTCCGGCTCCCCGGCCTCGACCCGCTGGCCGATCAGCTCGAGAAGGCCGGGATCGAGATCCCTGGTCTCGACCTCGGTGACCGGAACGACTAACATCACCCGTCGCCGCGCCCACGTGACGCGTGCAGCTCTCTGACAAGACGAGCAACCCCTACCGAAGAGAGAAGAAATGGCCGTCAGACTCCGCCTGATGCGGATGGGCAAGAAGAAGCAGCCCACCTACCGAATCGTCGCCGCCGACGCCCGTTCGCCTCGCGACGGCCGGTTCATCGAGATCGTTGGTACCTACGACCCCCGTCGTGAGCCGTCGGCCATCAAGGTCGACAACGAGAAGGCGATCGCCTGGCTCAAGAACGGTGCGCAGCCGAGCGAGCGTGTCGAGAAGCTGCTCAAGATCTCCGGTGCGTGGGACGAGTTCGAGGCGTCCAAGCCTGCGAAGAAGACCGCGAAGGCCGCCAAGTGAGCGACGGCACCACGGCGCGTGCCGAGGCCGTACTCGCCCACGTCGTCACCGCGATCGTCGATCACCCCGACGACGTGAAGGTGTCGACCGACACCGATCGTGAGCCGACGCGCATCAACATCGAGGTCGGCGACGGCGACATGGGTCGCGTCATCGGTCGGCGGGGTCGCGTCGCCAACGCCATTCGCGCCGTCGGGCGCGCCGCAGCGGCGGCGGACGACGTCGATGTCGACGTGGAGTTCGTTGACTGACAACGGTGCTCCGGCGCCCGGTCTCCTCGAGGTCGGCCGCATCGGCAAGGCTCACGGCCTCAAGGGTGAGGTGTCGGTGCGCCTCATCTCGGATCGCACCGAGCGCCTCGACCGGGGCGCGGTGCTCTCCACCGCACGCGGCGACCTCCGGGTCGCCGCTTCGCGTCCCCACCAGGATCGGTGGATCGTGCAGTTCGACGGCATCTCGGGACGCACCGAAGCCGAGTCCTGGCACGGCGTGGTGCTCATGGGCGAGCCGATCGACGACCCGAGCGCGCTGTTCGTGCACGACGTGGTCGGGTGCACCGTGGTCGACGCCCACGGCGTCGAGCGCGGTGTCGTCACCGCGGTGCAGGCGAACCCGGCGAGCGACCTCCTGGTGCTCGACAGCGGCGCATTGGTTCCCATGAACTTCGTCGTGGGCGACATCGACGGCACCACGATCCACGTCGACGTCCCCGACGGCCTGTTCGAGCTGTACTCCTGATGGCCTCGGCCACCTCCGCTCAGGTTCGCTCCCTCGTCCCTCGGGAGCTTCTTTCGCTTCGGTACCTCGGCGTCCTGATGGCCTCGGCCACCTCCGCTTCGCTCCGGTACCTCTGCGGGGCGGCCTGATGCGGATCGATGTGTTCTCGATCTTTCCCGAGATGATCACCGACTTCGGTGGCCATTCCCTCTTGGGCAAGGCCCAGGAGAAGCAGCTCCTCGACCTCCGTGCCCACGACCTCCGGGCGCACACGACCGATCCGCACCGCACGGTCGACGACTCGCCGTTCGGCGGGGGCGCCGGCATGGTGCTGATGCCCGAGCCGATCTTCGCGGCTGTCGAGGCCGTCGATCCGCCGCGGCCGCTCCTGATGCTGTCGCCCGCAGGACGCCGGTTCGACCAGACCATGGCCGAGGAGCTGGCCGCCGGCCTTGGCTTCTCGCTGTTGTGTGGGCGCTACGAGGGCATCGACCAGCGGGTCCGCGATCACCTGTGCGACGGCGAGGTGTCGCTCGGCGACTTCGTCCTCAACGGGGGAGAGGTGGCGGCATTCGCGATCATCGAAGCGGTCGCCCGGCTGGTTCCGGGCGTGATGGGCAATTCCAGTTCGGCGCTCGACGAGTCCTTCAGTTCGGGCCTTCTCGAGTACCCGCAGTACACCCGTCCCGCCGAGTTCCGCGGCTGGGCCGTGCCCGAGGTGTTGCGTTCGGGCGACCACGGCCGCGTCGACCGGTGGCGTCGCGCCCAGGCGCTCGCCCGCACGTTGCGTGACCGCCCCGACATCGTCGCTGCGGCCGGTGGGCTCGGTGACACCGACCGCCGCCTGCTCGCCGACCACGGATTCGACGAGGCTGGTCACCCCGTCGGCTAGGGATGTTGGTGCCACGGACTGCGAGCGAGTAACGTCACTCCGTCGCGTCCCGCCTGGACGCCCGCGCCCCACCGGGCCGCACTTCTTCGAAATCCACCTCAGGAGCACACGCGCCATGAAGCCGACCGATGTTGTCGACCAGTCGAGCCTGCGGGACGACGTCCCCGATTTCGCTCCCGGCGACACCCTCAAGGTGCACGTCCGCGTCGTCGAGGGCACCCGTGAGCGTGTCCAGGTGTTCCAGGGTGCGGTCATCCGTCGCCAGGGTGGCGGCCTGCAGGAGACCTTCACGGTCCGCAAGCTGTCCTTCGGCGTCGGCGTCGAGCGCACCTTCCCGGTGCACTCCCCGACGATCTCGAAGATCGAGATCGTGACCCGCGGCGACGTGCGCCGCGCCAAGCTGTACTACCTGCGCGACCGCGTCGGTAAGTCGGCGAAGATCAAAGAGAAGCGCTAGTCCGCAGCGGCGTACCGCGCCGCTGGCCCTCAGCTTCCCCTCCCGGTCACACATGACGGCGCATGCTGGTTGCAGCGCGCCCGGGAGGCAAGATGTCCCAGCACCGACGATCCCTCGGGATCGAGGGTGAGGAGTTGGCGGCGCGCTGGTACGAACGCCACGGCTACGTGGTCGCCGAGCGCAACTGGCGCTGCCGCGCTGGCGAGCTCGATCTGATTCTCCGGCGCGGTCGCGAGGTGGTGGTGTGCGAGGTGAAGACCCGCTCGTCGGATCGTTACGGCACCGGTGCCGCTGCGGTGGACTGGCGCAAGCAGCGCACGATCCGCCGGGTCACCGCGGCGTACCTCTCACAGCGCGACGGCCGCGCCCCGTCGGGCATCCGGTTCGATGTCGCGGTGGTATCGCCGGGCCCACACGGGTGGGCGATCGAGGTGATCGAGCACGCGTTCTGAGCGGCGCCGGTCAGCCGAGCAGCGCCCAGATGAGCGCGGCGATACAGATGGCGACGGCGGCGGCGACCAGCACGTAGTCGCTGGCGCGCTTCTTGTGGACGCGGTTGGGGTTGAAGCCCATGGGTCCCCAGTATCGTGCGGCCATGGACGACTCGTCGCATCAGCCCCAGGACTACATCGGCTTCGACCCCGCGGCGTCGGCTCCGCCGCCCGAACAGCTCCGGCTGTCGCCGGAGGAGACGCGGGTGCTCGGTTGCCTGATCGAGAAGTCGCGGACGACTCCCGACGACTATCCGCTCACCGGTAACGCACTGATGCGGGCGTGCAACCAGTCGACGTCGCGGGACCCGATCGTCAACTACGACCAGCGGACGATCGACGCGACCGTCAACTCACTGAAGTCGTCGGGCTTGCTGCGGTTCGTCCACACCACGTCGGGCCGCAACATCACCCGCTACCGCCACGTCGTCGACGAGCGGCTCGGACTCGATGATGCCGAGACGGCCATCTTCGGTCTGCTGATGCTCCGTGGCGCCCAGACGGTGGCGGAGCTCAAGACGCGGGCCGAGCGGCTGCACCCGTTCCGGTCGCTCGACGACGTGAACACCACGCTGCGTTCGTTGACGGTGCGACCCGAGCCCTTCGCCGTGCTGCTCGAGCGTCAGCCCGGCCAGAAGGAGGCGCGCTGGACCCACGTGCTCTACGGGGAGCCGTTGCTCCCGTCGGCCGCTCCGTCGGCGTCGGCGGGCGGGACGGGCGGCGGGGGCGCCGCAGCAGCGGCCCGCATCGCCGATCTCGAGGAGCAGGTCGCGGCCCTGACCTCGGCGCTGAACGAGGTTCGAACCGAACTCGGTCTCGATCCGATCGCGACAGCTCCGCCTGCCGCTGAGGGCGCCGCCGACGGGTCCGCTGACATCTGACCAGCTGCTCCAGCGGGGTTCTGGGCGCGCCAGCGGGTCGCAAACGACCCGCTGGCGCGCCCAGAACCCGATCGTGGTTGGAGCGCGTCCGACGTCGGTGAGCGAGAACCCCCTCCCGTTCTCGGTGTCGGGGGTGGGCGCTAGGTTGCTGACACGCCCCTGAGGGCGGATCGCCCGCCGGCTTCCGGCCGTGGCCACCAAGTGATCCTCGTCCTGGGCTCACGCCCTGGGAGCGACATGTTGGCCATCGTCCGTTCCGCGACCCTGCTCGGGGTGCGCGGCACTCCGGTCCGGGTGGAGGTGCACGTCTCATCAGGCGTGCCCGGGTTCACCATCGTCGGGCTCCCCGACACGTCGTGCCGCGAAGCGCGCGACCGCGTCCGCGCCGCGATCCTGTCGTGCAAGCTGAGGTGGCCCGACCAGCGAATGACCGTGAACCTGGCGCCGTCAGGTGTTCGCAAGATCGGCGCGGGGCTGGACCTCGCCATCGCGATCGGCCTGCTCGTCGCCACCAAGCAGCTTCCCGACAGCGCTCAGGACATGGCATACCTGGGCGAACTGGGGCTCGACGGCTCGGTCCGGCCCGTGGTCGGTGGCGTGCCGCTCGCGGCGAGTATCGATCCGACCGAGTTGGTCGTCGCCGAGGGCAACGCCGTCGAAGCCGATGTCGTGGGACGGCACCGGGTACGTCCGGTCGGGTCGCTCCGGGAGATCGTCGCCTGCGTCACCGGTGAGGAACCGTGGTCACCGCCGCCGACGCCACGCGACGTGGAACCGGTCATCGGCCTCGACCTGTCCGACGTGCGCGGCAACCGTCTGGCCCGGTTCGCGCTCGAGGTCGCTGCGGCCGGCGGCCACCATCTGCTCTATGTGGGCCCGCCGGGGGCCGGCAAGACCATGCTCGCCGAGCGGCTGCCCGGCATCCTCGGGCCACTCGACGACGAGGGCGCCATCGAGGTGACGACCATCCACAGTGCAGCTGGGGAGGCGCTGCCGGCCAACGGCCTCATCCGCACGCCGCCGTTCCGGGCACCGCACCACACTGTGTCCAACATCGCGTTGGTCGGTGGGGGATCCCACGTGCTCAAGCCCGGCGAGATCTCCCTGGCCCATCGGGGCGTGCTGTTCCTCGACGAGATGGGGGAGTTCAGCGCCGTGGGGCTCGACGCCTTGCGCCAGCCGCTCGAAGCGGGCCACGTTCGCATCAGCCGGGCTCACGCGACGGCGACCATGCCGGCGTCGTTCCAGTTGGTGGGCTCGATGAACCCGTGCCCGTGTGGCTTCGCCGGTTCTGCCACTACGTTCTGCCGGTGCTCCGGCGCAGCGCTGGGCCGGTACGCCCGACGGGTGTCGGGGCCACTCCTCGACCGGTTCGACCTCCGCCTCCGGGTCGAGCCGACCGACGGGGCCCGCCTGCTCGGGGCGGCGGCGGGGGAGTCGAGCGCCGTCGTCGCCGAACGAGTGGCTGCAGCGCGGGAACGGGCCCGCAGTCGTGGTGTCGCGGTCAACCGCCTCCTGTCGAACCGGCGGCTCGATGAGCTGACCACGGTCGACGACACCGCCCGGGTCTTGCTCGAGGACGCCATCGCCGCCGGTCGGCTGAGCGGGCGGGGACTTCGTCGAATCAAGCTCGTCGCGTTGACCCTCGACGACCTCCGTGGGGGGAGCGGTCGCCTCGATGCCGAGGTCGTGGCGCAGGCGATGGCGCTGCGTGCCGACCTGCGGTTCGGCGAGATCGGGGTGGGGGCATGACCCCCGAACGAGCGGCCGTCGAGGCGGCGTGGCTCTCGCTGCTCTCGCTGCCCGGTGTGGGTCCGGGCCGGCTGTGGGACATCGCGGTCGACGGCGACCCCATCGGCACCTGGAAGGCGATGTCGACCGGCGCGCCGCCCGCCGCCCTCTCCTCGACTGCCGAGCAGCGGGCGGCCTGGCGGAGCGGGGCTGCGGCGATCGACCCGGAGTCCCTCGTCGAAGCACATGCCGCGTCCGGGATCACCGTCACGCTCCACGGCGACCGGGGACACCCGAGCATCGACCAGCGCGACCCCCACGTGCCACCGGTGCTGCTGTGGCGAGGTGGAGGGTCGCCGGCGGAGCTCACCGGTCGTCCATCGGTCGGCATCATCGGCACTCGCCGGGCGACGCGGGCCGGCGTCGAACTGGCACGTGAATTCGGCCGCTCGCTCGCCCTCGCCGGGTGCACGGTGGTGTCGGGTCTGGCGCTCGGAGTCGACGCTGCCGGTCACCGGGGTGCGCTCGAGGCCGGCGCCGCGCCGCCGCTCGGTGTGGTCGGCAGCGGGCTCGACGTGGTGTACCCCCGAGCCAACCGAGCACTCTGGCACGACGTGGCCGAGTGCGGTCTGCTGTGCTCGGAGTACCCACTGGCGACCCCGCCGGCAGCGTGGCGGTTTCCGGCCCGCAACCGCATCCTCGTGGCGTTGTGCGACGTGGTGGTCGTGGTGGAGAGCCACGAACGCGGCGGTTCGCTCATCACTGCGGGCATCGCCGGCGCTCGTGGTGTGCCGGTGCTCGCGGTGCCCGGGGCAGTGCGCAGTCCGGCGTCGGTCGGCACCAACCGTCTGATCGCCGACGGCTGCCAGCCCTGCCTCGGCGCCGAGGACGTGCTGGCGGCGCTCGGCCTCACGACTGCTCCCACACTGCCGTTCCCCGACCGGGACGGGTCGGGCGTCCCCGATGACCGGGCGTCTCCGGCCGAAGCGGAGGTGCTCGACGCGTTGGGATGGGTGGCTCGGTCGGTGGACGAGTTGGCGGACGACTGCCCGACCCTCGGTCTCGCCGACCTGTCGCTCGCCGTGGCGTCGCTGCTCGGCCGTCGGATCGTGGTGGAGCGCGACGGGCGCCTCGAACGAGCGCGCTGAGCGTGCGGAATCCCCGCCACCCATCGCGCTGTGAGCGGTCTCGTTCGCGCTGTCAGCGTTTGGCGTGTACGATCGGCCCATGGGTTGGCGGCTGACGGAGTTCGAGCGTTCGACGCTCTCGTTGAGCGACTCGACCCGCGCCGTCTACCGACGGGATCTCGACGCGTTCGTCGCCTGGCTCGATCTGCAGGACATCGTCGAGCCGGAGGCGGTGACCCGCGCGGTGCTCCGGCGGTACCTGGCAGCGATGAGCGGCCAAGGCGGTCCGGCAGCAGCCGATCGCCCGCTCGCCCCGCGCACGATTCGCCGCAAGATCTCGGCCCTTCGCCGCTACTTCGACTGGCTCGCCGCCCAGGGTGTCATCGACGTCGATCCCACCGCCGGCCTGTCCACCCCGCGGGGCGACCGGCGGCTGCCCCGTGTACTGACCGCTGACCAGCTGACGGTCCTCCTCGATGAGGCACCCGTGGTGGCGCCGAACGGCGGTACCACGGCGCAGTCTCCCGACGACGAGGCCCGCGACCTCCGCGACGACGCCGTGCTCGAACTGCTCTACGGGTCGGGCCTGCGAGTGTCGGAGCTGTGCGGGCTCCGGGTCGATGACGTCGACCTGGCGCGTGGCGCGGCCACGGTCTGGGGCAAGGGCGGCAAGCAGCGCCTCGTCCCGCTGAGCGTGCCCGCCATCGATGCGATCCACCGCTGGAACGCCCGGGGTCGGGCCCGCTTCGAACCCACCGACGGCTCGGCCGCTGCCGACCCGTCGTATCTGTTCTTCAACCTGCGTGGGCGGGCTCTCGCCCCACGGGACGTGCGGAGGATCCTCGATCGCCGCACGCTGCGCCAAGCCCAGGCGCCCGTGAACCCCCACGCCCTTCGGCACAGCTTCGCGACTCATCTTCTCGACGGTGGTGCCGATCTAAGAGTCGTACAGGAACTTCTCGGACACGTGGATCTGGCAACGACGCAGATCTACACCCACGTCTCCAAGGAGCGATTGCGACAGGTCTACGAAGGAACTCATCCGAGGGCGTGACAATGCTGGGGAAGTCGGACATGGCAGTAGTAGAGAGCGACGTGAACGTCCTCTGGTCGCGGTACCAGGAGGCGGGGGATCCGGGCATCCGTGACGCCCTCATCCTGAACTACTCACCGTTGGTCAAGTACGTCGCGAGCCGCGTCTCGGTCGGCCTTCCCCAGAACGTCGAGCACGCGGACCTCGTGAGTTACGGCATGTTCGGCCTGATCGACGCCATCGACAAGTTCGAGCCCGACCGTGGCTTCAAGTTCGAGACCTACGCCATCAGCCGGATCAAGGGCGCCATCCTCGACGAGTTGCGCAGCATCGACTGGGTGCCCCGCTCGGTTCGCTCCAAGGTCCGGTCGGTGGAGAAGGCGTTCGCGAAGCTCGAAGCCCGCGAGGGTCGGGCACCCACCGACGAAGAGGTGGCCGCCGAGCTGGGTTGGACCGAGCCGCAGTTCCAACAGGTCCTGAGTCAGATCTCGGTGGTGGGCATGGCAGCGCTCGACGAGATCCTGCTCGTGGGCGGAGACCGTGGTGAGGCGCTCACGTTGGGCGACACGATCGCCGATTCGAGCCACGGACCGACCGGGGCGTTCGAGGTCACCGAGGTCCGCCAGATGCTCAGCCAGGCCATCAACGGCATGCCAGAGCGCGAGAAGGTCGTCCTCACGCTCTACTACTACGAGTCGCTGACGCTGTCGGAGATCGGGCGGGTGCTCGGTGTCACCGAATCGCGGGTGTGTCAGATTCACACCAAGGCCATGATCCAGTTGCGCTCGCGCCTTGCCGGGCTCGACCGCGATCCGGATTGACGTAGGCTCCACCCCGTTCTTCCCCTGAACGTCCCGAGCCGAGGCCGCGCCTCGAGCTCCGTTCCGTGGGAGTTCCCATGTACCGCAAGCTCGCGACGGCCATCGTCGTCGCGCTCCTGAGCCGTTTCGACGCTCCGGCAGTCCCATCGTACCGACCGCCCCTCGACCGGCCCGTGACCTCGGGGTTCGACGAGTCCCACGGCCCCTACGGCGCCGGCAATCGCGGCCTCGACTACGCCGTCGTCCCGGGCGACGGGGTCCACGCCATCGGCCCGGGCACCGTGGTGTTCGCCGGTCGAGTCGCCGGCGCGCTCTGGGTGACCGTCCTCCACCCCGACGGGCTCCGCAGTTCGTACGGTCCGCTGGCGACGATCGGCGTCGCAGCGGGCGGCGCGGTCGACGTCGGTGCGGTGATCGGGACGGTGGGGTCGACGTTCCACCTCGGCGTCCGTCGCGGTGAGACCTACGTGGACCCGGCCACCCTGTTCGAGGTGCGGGACCGCTTCGCCCACCTGATCCCGAGCTGAGTTCGGGAAGACGCCGCGTTCGCGACTACACTTTCCGTCCGACGAGCCAGATCGGCCGCGTCCGCCGAGCGGTCCCATGACCCACGGTGTCTGATTCCTCACCCGTGGCGCGTCCCCGGTCGTTTCTCTCGGTAGAAGCGCGGCGCCTCGGGCCATCAACCGAAGGGAAGTACAACTCATGGCCGCAGTCGTCACCATGAAGCAGCTCATCGACGCGGGGGTCCACTTCGGGCACCAGACCCGCCGTTGGAACCCGAAGATGCAACGGTTCATCCACGGTGAGCAGAACGGCATCTACATCATCGATCTGCGCATCACGCTGCAGCGCATCGAGAAGGCCTACACCTACACCCGCGACCTCGTCGCCGACGGTGGCACCATCCTCTTCATCGGCACCAAGCGCCAGGCGCAGGACAGCGTCGAGGGCTACGCCACCAAGTGCGGCATGCCCTACGTGAACCAGCGCTGGCTCGGCGGCATGCTCACCAACTTCGAGACGATCTCGAAGCGCATCGCCAAGATGAAGGAGTACCAGCGCATGCGCGACTCCGGCGAGTTCGAGTCGATGCCGAAGAAGGAAGCCCTCCTCCTGAGCCGTGAACTCGTGAAGCTCGAGCGCAACCTCGGCGGCATGCGCCACCTCGAGAAGGCGCCGAATGCGGTGTTCATCCTCGACACGAAGAAGGAAGACATCGCGGTGACCGAGGCCAACAAGCTCGGCATCCCGATCGTCGCCGTCGTCGACACCAACTGCGATCCCGATGTCATCCAGTACGTCATCCCGGGCAACGACGACGCGATCCGCGCCGGCGATCTCATGGCCCGCATCATCTGCGACGCCGTCGAGGAGGGCCGCCAGATCCGGGCCCGTCGCACCGGCGCACCCGTGGTGATGCCGCGCACCGTCGAAGAGGATGCAGCGAAGGCGCAGGAGCAGGCCGAGGCCCGCCGTCAGGCCGCCGCCCAGGCCGCGCAGCGCGAGGCCCGCGTTGCGGCTGCGAAGGAAGAGGCCGCTGTGGTCGCCGACGAACCCGCCGAGGCCGCTGCCGTCACCGACGAACCCGCCGAGACGCCCGTCGCCGAGGCACCCGCCGACGCTGCGGCCGCCGACGAGACGCCCGCCGCCGAGTAGTTCACCTGCCCGGGCGGCATCGCCCGGGCCGGTTCACCCATCCCGTCAATCGTCGCGACCGGCTCGGCTGGCGCGACACCTCCACGATCGAACCCCAGGAGTACCCCCATGGCCGACTTCACCGCCCAGGATGTGAAAGCCCTCCGCGACGCCACCGGCGCCGGGATGATGGACGCCAAGAAGGCGCTCGTCGAAGCCGAGGGCGACGCACAGCGCGCCGCCCGCATCCTCCGGGAGAAGGGCCTCACGAAGGTTGCCACCCTCGAGGACCGTGAGAACAACCAGGGCGCGGTCGCCATCGCCCGCGACGGCAACACGGCCGCACTGGTCGAGCTCAAGAGCGAGACCGACTTCTCGGCCAAGTCCGAGGATTTCGTCGCCACCGTCAAGAAGCTCGCCGCGGCGGTGCTCGCCGACGGCCTCGGCGCGATCGAGACCCTCGCCGAGGACATCGACACCCTGAAGATCTCCAAGAAGGAGAACATCGTGGTGGGCAAGGTCGAGCGCTTCGAGGCGGCCGACGGCAACGTGCTCGACACGTACTTGCACGAGCAGGACGGTCGCGGCACCGTCGGTGTGCTCCTCGAGCTGGCCGGCTCCAACGCCGAGCTCGCCCACGAGATCTCGCTGCACATCGCCTTCGCCAAGCCGACCGGCCTCAGCCGCGACGAGATCGATCCGGCGCTGGTCGCCACGGCCCGCGAGGGCTTCGAGGAGCTCACCCGCAAGGAGGGCAAGCCCGAGCAGGCGATCCCGAAGATCGTCGAGGGTCGCGTCAACTCGTGGTTCGCCGAGCGGATCCTCCCCGAGCAGGGCATGTTCGGCGACAAGGAGACCGTGCAGGATCGCCTCGGCGCCGGTTCGGTCGTCCGATTCGCCCTCGCAGTCATCGGTCACTGAGTCGCCGATGACCGACGGTACGGCCCCCGACAAGCCCGCAGCCCGGTGGCCGCGGGTCCTGCTCAAGCTCTCCGGCGAGGCGTTCGCCGGTGACCAGGGCTTCGGTATCGACGGCGAGATCGTGGCGCAGTTGGCGCAGTCGATCATCGACGTCAAGGCCGAGATGGAGGTCGACATCGCCGTGGTCGTCGGTGGCGGCAACATCTGGCGGGGCATGACCGGTGCCGGTGCCGGTATGGACCGCGCCCAGGCCGACTACATGGGCATGCTCGCCACGGTCATGAACGCCCTGGCCCTGCAGGAGACGCTCGAGCGGTTGGGCCAGCCGACTCGCGTGCAGTCCGCGATCCACATGTCCCAGGTGGCCGAGCCGTACATCCGCCGTCGGGCCATCCGGCACCTCGAGAAGGGCCGGGTCGTCATCTTCGCCGGTGGGACGGGCAACCCGTTCTTCACGACGGACACCACCGCAGCGCTCCGGGCCGTCGAGATCGACGCCGAGGCGATCCTGATGGGTAAGAACGGGACCGACGGGGTCTACTCCGACGATCCTCGCACCAATCCCGATGCCGAGAAGCTCGACACCGTCAGCTACATCGATGTGCTGAGCCGTGGCCTCAAGGTGATGGACTCCACGGCGATCAGCCTGTGCATGGACAACGAGCTGCCGATCGTCGTGTTCGACCTGATGGGCGACCGGCTCATCAGCCGAATCCTGTCCGGGGACACCATCGGTACCTTGGTCAGCTAGCGCGAGCTGCCACCTGCGCTCGGCAGCATCGCTGCGCCCGCGCCTCCCACTCCGATACCTCGGTTGTTCCGACGTACGGAGGTGCCACTTCGTCCCCCCGTTGTCGCGCCCCGCGCGCGATGTTGTGTCAGGCTGTCCGCCATGAGTGAAGAGTTGATCGAGGCCGTCCGCGAGGACTCCGAGGAGCGCATGACCAAGGCGGTCGCGTACACCCGTTCGGAGTTCGCCGGCATTCGCAGCGGCCGTGCGAACTCCGGCCTGGTCGAGCGGTTGCCGGTGGAGTACTACGGCTCCACGGTGCCACTGCAGCAGCTGGCGTCCTTCTCGGTTCCCGAAGCCCGCATGCTGGTCATCAGTCCCTTCGACAAGGCGTCCATCGGTGCCATCGAACGTTCGATCCGTGAGGCGAACATCGGTCTGAACCCGTCCAACGACGGTGTGCAGATCCGCCTGGGGTTTCCGTCGCTCACCGAGGAGCGACGCAAGGAGTTCGTGAAGATGGTGCGGAGCAAGGCCGAGGACGGCAAGACCGCCGTCCGTGGTGCCCGTCGGGACGCCCGCAAGGATCTCGAGGCGCTCCAGAAGGACGGCGACATCACCGAGGATCAGCTGCGGCGTTCCGAGGAGGAACTCGACAAGATGACGAAGCGGCACGAAGCCGAGATCGACGCTGCGCTCGAATCCAAGACCGTCGAACTGATGGAGGGCTGATGGCCGACGAACCGTTCGACGACGAGGGCCGCACACCGACGCCCGGTCCTCGCACCCAGCCCGAGGGCGTCCGCATCATCGGTGCCCAGGAGGCAGCCGAGCTCGTCTCGCGTTCCGACGACGACCGTGGTGCCGACCCGACCGAGGCGATGCCGATCCCGACGGCGTCCGACGCCGATGACGAGCGTCCTGCGTTGCGGTTCCCGCTCCCTGACGAGGCGGTCGAGCCCGACGCGCCGTCCGAGGCGCCCGCGGCGGCCGTCGATCCCGAACAGTCCTTCGAGCTTCCGCACTACTCCGACCCGCCGACGGGCCAGGTCCCGAAGGTCGTGATCGGCGAGGAGACCGATTCCCGCTGGTCCGGTCTGGCCGACCAGCCCCGCTGGCGCGACACCGAGCACCACTTCGACGAGCAGGGCGGGTTCGAGCATCTCGTGGACGATTCGCCGCGCCTCGGTGCCCTCGGCGAGACGGGCGAGCACCGTGACTTCTTCGCCGACCTCGACCTGACCGACGACGGTGTCTCGACCCTTGCCGGCGCCCCCTCGCGTGAGGAGCGCGCCGTGAGCGCTGCGGTCGAGCCCGAGGCGGTCGAGGACGCCGCACCGCGCCGACCCCCGGGCCCGCGTCGCCGCCGACCGGCCGGCGCCGGTCCGGCCGGCCCGGTGCCGGGTCGTTCGACAGCGCTCGGTGCCGACGCTGGCAACGGGGCCCGCAACCTCCCGATGGCTGCGGCCGTCGGGATCGGTCTCATCGCCATCGGCGGCGGGTGCTTCTACCTCGGTGGTTTCGCCACCATGATCCTGATCACCGTGGTCCTCTGCCTCTGCGCGGCCGAGTTCTTCACGTCCCTGAGCCAGAGCGGCTATCGGCCGGCCGGGCTCCTCGGTGTCGTTGCGGTCGCCGGCCTGTCGATCGCCCCGCTGTACTACGGCTTCTTCGCCTATCCGATCGTGCTGGGTCTCACCATGCTGACGGGTCTCGCGTGGTTCCTCTTCGTCCAACCCGGCGAGGGCGCGGTGATGAACCTCGGCGTGACGCTGCTCGGAATCGGCTATATCGGCGTGCTCGGTTCGTTCGCGACCCTCATGGTCGGGGTCGGCCGTATCGTCGAGACGGACGCCACCTCCAATCAGGGCATCGGCGTGCTCGTCGCTGCCGTGCTGATCACGGTCAGTTATGACGTGGGTGCGTACTTCGTCGGCAAGAGTTTCGGGAGCACGCCGCTCACGCAGGTCAGCCCGAACAAGACCCAGGAAGGCCTGATCGGCGGTGTCGCCGCAGCGATCCTGATCCCGTTCCTCATCCTGTGGTTGTCGGAATGGGCGCCGGTCGGTGTCGACTGGGCGACCGCCATCCGGTTCTGTCTCATCTGTGCCGTGATGGCGCCCGTGGGCGACCTGTGCGAGTCGGCCATCAAGCGCGATCTCGGCGTCAAGGACATGGGCACGCTCCTGCCAGGTCACGGGGGAGTCCTCGACCGGTTCGACGCCATGTTGTTCGTCCTGCCGACGGCCTACTTCATGGCCCACCTGCTCGAGCTCGGCAAGCCCGCGTTCTTCTGACCGGCCTCAGGGGTTCTGTGCTGCGAGGAGCGACGCTGGCGTCGCTTCTCGCACTACAAAACCCCCGAGTATCGGGTGAGGTGGCACTCAGGCGGTTGACCACGGTGGCGGTTGGGGTCGCAGTACGCTCAGCTCCGTCATGACCACACTCGCGATCATGGGCTCCACGGGGTCCATCGGCACCCAGACCCTCGAGGTGCTCGACACCGCTCCGGGCCGGTTCGACGTCGACTCGCTCGGCGCCAACGGCGGCAATCTCGAACTGCTCGCCGCCCAGGCGCGGGCCGTGCATCCACGCACGGTCGCGATTGCCGACTCGTCCCGGGCCGCCGAGCTCAAGGAGCTCCTCCCGAGTGGTGTCCACCTCGAAGCCGGCCCCGACGCCCTCGCCGACGTGTGTGCGTCGGCGGACGTGGTCGTCAACGGCGTCGTCGGGTTCGCCGGTCTCGGTGTGACGATGGCGACGCTCGCGGCCGGGCACCGGCTCGCCCTCGCCAACAAGGAGTCGCTCATCGCCGCCGGCCCGATCGTACAGCCGTTGCGGGCCACGCCGGGCGCCGAGCTGATCCCGGTCGACTCCGAGCACTGCGCCGTCCACCAGTGCCTCCGCTCCGGCGCCGACGGTCCCGGCGGTCGTCGCCTCCGTTCGGTCGTGCTCACCGCGTCCGGCGGTCCGTTCCGCGGTCGCACCCGCGCTGATCTGGAGTCGGTCACCGTCGAGCAGGCGCTGGCGCACCCGACGTGGGCGATGGGCCCCAAGATCACGGTCGATTCGTCGACGCTCGTCAACAAGGGCCTCGAGGTCATCGAGGCCCACGAGCTGTTCGGCGTCGGGTACGACGACATCGGGGTCGTGGTGCACCCCACGTCGATCGTGCACTCGATGGCCAGCTTCACCGACGGCGCGACGATCGCCCAGCTCTCGCTGCCCGACATGCGCCTGCCGATCGGTTACGCCCTGGGGTGGCCCGATCGGTTCGACACGGCCTTCGGCGCCATGGACTTCTCCCAGCCGTTCGATCTCCAGTTCGAACCGCCCGACCACGACGCGTTTCCGTGCCTCGGGCTGGCGTACACCGCCGGACGGCTCGGTCAGACGGCGCCGGCCTGGTTCTCGGCGGCCAACGAGATCGCCGTCGAGGCCTTCCTCGCCGGACGCATCCGGTGGGTCGACATCGCAGACGTGAACGCCGACGCGCTGGAGCGGTGGGATGGCACAGCCGCCGACACGATCGAGGCGGTCCTGGCCGCCGATGCTCATGCTCGGGTCGTCGCCGCCGATCTGGTGAGCATGTACGAGGAGGCTCGATGAGCGCAGTGGCAGAGCCGATCGACGACGTCGCGGTCGATCTCGACGGCTACGGACGCTCGGGCGAGCCGGGCGAGCGCGCCGAGATCGGCACGCCGTACGTCCGTCCTGCCCGTCTGGCGATCTTCTTCGGGGTGTTCGGGGCGCTCGCCCTGTGGCGGGGCCTGCCGATCATGTTCGTCGTCCTGGCCGTCCTGGTCATGATCTTCCTCCACGAACTCGGCCACTACGTGATGGCGCGCCGGGCCGGCATGAAGGTCACCGAGTTCATGATCGGGTTCGGGCCACGGATCTTCTCGTTCCGCCGTGGTGACGTCGAGTACGGCATCAAGGCCATCCCCGCCGGCGCCTACGTGAAGATCATCGGGATGGCGAACATCGAGGAGGTGCCGGCGGAGGACGAGTCCCAGACGTACCGCCAGAAGGGCTACTGGGCCCGCATGGGTGTCGCCGTCGCCGGATCGACCATGCACTTCATCCTGGCGCTGCTGCTGATCGGTGCCTCGTTCGTCTTCGTCGGCAAGATGTCTGATACCCAGTGGGCGGTCGACACGATCGCGCCCGACAGCGCCGCCGCGTTGGCCGGGATCCGTGACGGTGACAAGGTCGTGGCGGTCGACGGCGTGAAGGTGGCCACCCACGATGCGATGGCTGTCCAGGCCAAGAAGCACGTCGGCGAGACCATCCCGGTCGTGGTCGAGCGCGACGGCAAGGAGGTCGAGCTGACGGCCTCGATCACCCCGAGGTTCTCGGTGTTCGGCACGATCGGCGAGGAGTTCCAGATCTACGGGAACGCCGACGGTGGGTTCTCGCTCTCGCTGGCCCAGGTCAACGGTCTCGACGGCCTTCGCGACGGCGACGTGCTCACGTCGGTCGACGGCACCGAGGTGACGTCGCTCGATCAGCTCCGTTCGCTCTTGTCGGCTCCGGCCGTCGCCACCACGGGCAACATGGTGCTCGGCGTGGTCCACGAGGGTGCCAGTCGCCCCGTCGATGTGAAGGTCGACCTCGGTACCGCCGTTGGTCTCGACAAGACCAACGGGTTCTTCGGGGTGGGCCAGGAGCGCATCCCCGACAAGATGGGTGTGCTCGAGGCGGTCCCCGAGACGTTCAAGTGGTTCGGTGAGACCACGAAGCTGTCGGTGGTCGGCATGGCCAAGTTCTTCAACCCGTCCAGCCTGGTCGACTTCGCCAAGCGCACCTTCACGACGGTTCCCGGCGAGACGGCCGACACCGGCCTCCCACAGCGCAACTCCGACGCCGCGACCCAGAACGTCGAGCGCAACAGCAACCGCATCGTGTCCATTGTCGGTGCCGTCGTGCTCGGTGAGGAGCTCACCGATGGCGGGTGGGCGAACCTGCTGGCGTTCTTCGCCTTCCTGAACATGGCCATCGGCCTGCTCAATCTGATTCCGCTCCCGCCGTTCGACGGTGGGCACGTTGCGGTCGGCACGTACGAGAAGATTCGCGAGCTGCTGCGACGGGACGGTCGCCGGTACTTCGCCGATTACAACAAGGTCATGCCGGTGGCGATGGCCGTCGTGTCGTTCATGGTGATCGTCGGCCTCATGGCGATGTACTTGGACCTGGCCGACCCGATTCGGCTGTAGACAGGGACCTGATGGATGCCGGAGCACTGACCTTTCCCCGTCGCGAGACCCGCCAGGTGATGGTGGGCACGGTTGCCGTCGGCGGGGGAGCCCCCGTCTCGGTGCAGTCGATGACGACCACCAAGACGGCCGATGTCGAGGGCACGCTGCAGCAGATCTACGCGCTCGCGGCCGCCGGCTGCGACATCGTGCGGTGTACCTGCAACGACCTGGCCGCGGCCGAGGGGCTCGCTCAGATCGTGCCGCGCAGCCCGGTGCCGATCGTCGCCGACATCCACCATCAGTACAAGATGGCCCTCGCCGCGCTCGAGGCCGGCGTCGCGTGCCTCCGTCTCAACCCCGGCAACATCCGCAAACCCGAGCACATCAAGCTGGTCGCCTCGGAGTGCCGTGACCGTGGCGTCCCGATCCGCATCGGGGTCAACGGTGGGTCGCTCGACCCCGAGCTGTACGAGAAGTACGGCGGCAAGGTCACGCCCGAGGCGATGGTCGAATCCGCGATGCAGGAGCTCGCCTACTTCGACGAGGTCGGGTTCGACAACGTGAAGATCTCGGTGAAGGCCTCGAACGTCCCGCTGATGATCGAGGCGTACCGCCAGCTGGCCGACGCCACCCAGGCGCCGCTGCATCTGGGCGTCACCGAGGCCGGGCCCGGCTCGGCGGGCCTGCTCAAGGCAACGGCCGGCATCGCGACGCTGCTCGCCGAGGGCATCGGCGACACCATTCGATATTCGCTCACGGCCGACCCGGTCGAGGAAGCCCGTGCCGGGCGTCAGCTGCTCGAGGCCCTGGGGCTGCGCGAGCGCAAGAACATCGACCTGATCGCCTGCCCCAGCTGCGGCCGCGCCGAGATCGACGTCATCGCCGTCGCCGAGCAGGCCCAGGCGGCGTTCGGCGACCGTGAGATCCCGCTGCAGGTCGCCGTCATGGGCTGCGTCGTCAACGGGCCGGGCGAGGCCCGCGACGCCGACATCGGTATTGCCGCCGGCAACAAACGCGGGCACCTGTTCGTGCGCGGCACCAACGTGGCCGTGGTGCCCGAGGACGAGATGGTCGACACGCTCATCGAGTGGGCCGAGTTCATCATGGAGCACGGCATCGAGCGGGCCCTCGAACGTGGCGACCTCACCGCAGCGAAGGAGGCGGCCGAACGCGACCGTGCCGAGCTCCTGGCCGAGCAGGGCGACGACGCCAACGACGCCGGCGCACGCATCGAGCTCATCCGCCGACGATGATGAGGGGGCGGGCCCTCGCTGCGCTCCTGGTCGCTGCCGTTGTGTTGGCCGGGTGTTCGTCCGACGAGGAGTCGTCGCCACCGGCGGACACGTCGTCGGGGCTGACCACGGTGCCGCCCAGCATCGTGCCGCTGACCACGACGACGACGATCGAGGGCACCCCGGTGTCCGACGCCGAGATCTACGCCCAGGTCGGCCTGACCGTCGAGCAGGGCGCCTGCATCGCGGCATCGGGGGCGGAGGGCGACTTCGAGTCGACGCCCGGCCCGGCGCTCACCGACGCGATGGTGCTGGCCGCCGAGACGGGGGCGATGGTCGCGATCCCGGCGACCTTGCGAACGAGCACCGAGCTCGAACTGACGATCCTGACGGCGCTCGCAGGCGACTGTGCCCCCGCCGACCGTCTCGCCGCGCTGGCGGCGGTCGACGGCCAGGCGCTCGACGACGCGGCGCTGGCCGACGACCTGCCGGTGCGCCTGTTCCACCGGACCCGGGACGGAGCGACCCCCGCCGAACTGGCCTGCATCGAGGCGAAGTTCCGCGAGGCGCCGGCGCGGTCCGTCGTCCCTGGCGGCCAATCCCCGTCTCGTGGAGTCGCAATGCGCCCCGGCGGAACGGCTCGCATCGTGGCGGACCACCGCGCTCGACCGAGGGCTCGGGGCCGCCGAGGCCACGGGCACCGAACGGGCCTGCCTGGCCTCGCCGAACGCGGCCGCCGACCAGGCCCTGCTGGCAGCAGCCGTCGACGCGGTGGGGTCCGGCGACACGTCGAGCGATCCGCTGGCCGGGGCCACGCCGTCGTGCTCGAACGGCGCCCGATTGTACGAGCTCGCGGCCTGAACATCGTCGCGTTGGGCGACGACTTCGGGGTCGAGCCGCTGCAACCATCCTGACCGTCGGGGCGCCCGCGCCGAGCGATCCACCCGGTACGGCGTTACTGATCTATACTTTCCGCCGTAGCGTTTCGTGTACCGGTGGTACCTCCGAAGGCGTGGGCAGTGCTCGACAACAAGAGCGCCCACGCCTTTCGTATGAGTGCCGCGCCTCACGGAATCTTCGATCAGGACGTATCCCGTCAGTCCCCGATCCGTCGGAAGGTAGGTGAGCACATGGCCAGAACCGAAGTCCTCCATGCGATCGCCGACCCGATCGTGTCGTCGCTCGGTGCGACCATCTACGACCTCGAGTTCGAGGGCGGCGCGCTCAAGCTCACGGTCGATCGGCCCGGCGGAATCGATCTGGAGACCGTCGCCGAGGTCACTCGCCAGGTGTCGCGCCAGCTCGACCTCGACGATCCGATCCCCGGCAAGTACACGCTCGAGGTCACGAGTCCCGGGCTCGAGCGCAATCTCCGCACGTCGTCGCACTGGGCCACTGCGGTCGGTGAGACGGCGCGTGTGAAGCTCAAGCCCCACGTCGAGGGCGAACGTCGTGTCGAGGGCACGGTGACCGCTGTCGACGACGACGTCGTCACCGTCGAGGTCGCGGGCTCACCGGTTCGCCTCCGTATCGACGACGTGGACCGCGCCCGCACGGTGTTCGTGTGGGGCGGCCAGGAGAAGCCCGGCGGCCCCAAGAACGGTGCCAAGAAGATGCCAACAACCAATCCGACCACGGCCTCAGTGGCCGCCACCGACGAGAGCGAGATCGCATGAACCCAGAGATGATGGACGCACTGCATACCCTGGCGTCCGAGCGCGGCATCTCGGCCGACACCCTTTTCTCCCTCCTCGCCGACGCCATGGAGTCGGCGTACAAGAAGCTTCCCGGTGCGCGCCCGTACGCCTGGGTCGTGATCAATCCCGACACCGGTGAGTTCCGGGTGATGTCCCAGGAGCTCGACGAGGACCTCGAGCCCATCGGTGAAGAGTTCGACGTGACCCCGAGCGACTTCGGTCGCATCGGCGCCCAGGCTGCCAAGCAGCGCATTGGTCAGGGCATCCGCGAGGCCGAACGCGAGCTGAAGTACGAGGAGTACTCGGGCCGCGAGGGTGACATCGTCACGGGCATCATCCAGCAGAGCGACGCCCGCTACACGCTGCTCGACCTCGGCAAGGCCGAGGCGCTCATGCCGCAGTCCGAGCAGGTGCCCTACGACCGTCCCCAGCCCGGCCAGCGGGTCAAGGCGTACATCGTCGAGGTGCGCCGCACGGCCAAGGGCCCCCAGATCGTGGTGTCGCGTACCCACCCCGGCCTGATCAAGCGGCTGTTCGAGCTCGAAGTTCCCGAGATCGCCGACGGCATCGTCGAGATCAAGGCATGTGCCCGTGAACCCGGGCAGCGCACGAAGATCGCCGTGTACTCGAACGACTCCAACGTCGATCCCGTCGGTGCCTGCGTGGGCGCCCGCGGTGGTCGTGTGCGCATGGTGGTCAACGAGCTCAACGGCGAGAAGATCGACATCGTCCCCTTCACCGAGGACCTGCCCGAGTTCGTGATGAAGGCGCTGGCGCCGGCAAAGGTGACCGAGGTCCGGATCGACGAGTCGACCGGCACGGCCGAGGTCATCGTGCCCGACTACCAGTTGTCGCTGGCGATCGGTAAGGAGGGCCAGAACGCCCGCCTCGCGGACCGCCTGGTCGGCCTCCGGGTCGACATCAAGAGCGAGACCCAGCTGGCCGAGGAGGAGTCGGGCGAGGCCTGGGCCGAGGGCGAGTGGATCACCGACCCCGAGAGCGGTGAGCAGATGTGGCAGCCCGCCGATGGTGGCCCCGCCATCACCGCCGAGCAGTGGCAGAGCGGTGACGGCGGTACTGACGACGCCGACTCGACCGATGACGCCGACACGCCAGCGACTCCCGACGCCGACGCCGACGCCGACGCGACGGTCGAGACCGTCGACGCCTTGGGCGAGGACGCCGCCGAGATCGAGGAGGCCGCAGTCGAGGAGGCGCTCGCCAGCGCTGCCGAGGACGATGCTGCCGACGACGACGCCGAGGATGACGCCGTCACCGACGCCGACGAGGCACCCGCCGTCGAGGGCAGCGATGATGCTGTCGAGGACCCTGAAGGAGGGGCCGCATAACACCCGTACGAACCTGCATCGCCTGTCGCACGGCCCAGTCCCCAGGGGGGATGGTCCGGGTGTCGGTGCAGGACGGTCGGCTCAGCACCGAGCGCACCGCAGGAGGTCGAGGTGCCTGGTTGTGCCCAACGACCACCTGCCTCGAAACCGCCATCAAGCGCCGTGCCCTGCCCCGTGCGCTCAAGACCGAAGTCCCGTCCGACGCTCTCGACGAGCTCCGGACAGCGTTCGTCGAGGGGTACGTGTTTTCCCTGACGCCCGTTCGTGAAAAGATGAAGTCCCGTCAGTCGGATCTGCCTCGCAGCGGATCGGCCGGCGACCACCGGTTCGGCGCTCAGCCGTACCGGACGATGAAAGAACAGAGACCAGAACTTGGCAGCAAAACTCCGTGTGTACGAGCTCGCAAGAGAGCTCGGTATGACCAACAAGGAGACCCTCGACCTGTGTGAGGCGCTCGGCATCGGCGTCAAGAGCCACTCGTCGAGCATCATCGACGCGCAAGCCGACCGCGTCCGTCGCAAGGCCGAACGGGAAGGACTGACCCGGGACCAGCAGCCCGAGGAGCCCAAGCCCGTCAAGAAGGGCGCCGCCAAGAAGGCGTCGGCCACGTCGGAGTCCGACGCGGCTCCGGCCGCCGTCGACGCGGCTCCGGCCGCGTCCGCCGAGGCACCCGCTCCGGTCGTCGCCGAGGCTCCGGCTCCGGCGCCCGCCGTGGCCGAGGCCGCCGAAGCACCGGCAGCGACGCCAGCTGCCGCCCCGGCTGCGGCGCCCGTCGCCGAGGCACCCGCTCCGACGCCGGCGTCCTCGGACGCTCCGGCACCGGCGTCTGCCCCCACGCCCGCCCCCGAGGTCGAGGCGCCACGTCCGCCCATGGGTGGCCGTGTCATCTCCAACAAGCCTGCCGAGCCGCCGCGTCCGCCCCGTCCGGGTGTCGAGCAGCCGGCCGCCCGCATGGCCCCGCCCACGGGTGCCCCGCCGGCTCGCCCCTCGCTTCCCGAGGGTGCACGGCCGCCCGCCGGCGCCCCCGGCGGTCCGCCTCCCGGCCCCCCCATGTCCCGGAGCGGTCGGGCCATCCCGCCGCCCCCCGGCCCGCCCGTGTCGCGCACCGGCAAGCCGATCCCGCCGCCCCCGGGCGCCGGTGGTCGTGGCCCGATGATGCCGCCCGGCCGTGGTGCCGGCGCGTCGCGCCCTGGTGGTCCCGGCGCCGCACCCGGCGGCTACCGCAGTGGTCCTCGTCCGTCCGGTCCGGGTGGTGGCCCCGGCGGTGGTGGCCCCGGTCGCCCCTTCGGTGGTGGCCCCGGTGGTCCCGGCGGCGGCCCTGGTGGCGGTCCCGGCGGTCGTCCCGGTGGTGGGCGTCCCGGCGGTGGGCAGCAACGTCCGCCGCGTCGCAAGGGGCGTCGTCGTCGCAACCGCGAAGAGCTCCAGCCGATGGGCATGCCGAGTTACACGCCGCAGGACGCGGCGGTTCCCGAGGGCATCGTTGTCATCGAGCGCAACTCGACCCCGCAGTCCCTCGGCGCCAAGCTCAACCGCACGGCAGCCGACGTCGTCCGCTTCCTGCTCACCAACGGTGAGATGGTCACGGCGACCCAGTCGCTGAGCGACGAGATGATCGAGCTCTTCGCCGAGGAGATCGGCGCTGAGATCTCGCTCGTCAACCCGGGCGAGGAGCAGGAGGTCGAGCTCCAGAAGGTCCTCGACATCCCGGAGGACGACGAGGAGGAGGCGGCCAACTACCCGCACCGCGCTCCCGTCATCACCGTCATGGGTCACGTCGACCATGGCAAGACCAAGCTGCTCGACCGCATCCGCAACGCCAACGTGGTCGCCGGCGAGGCCGGCGGCATCACGCAGGCCATCGGTGCGTACCAGGTCGTCAAGAACGGTCACCCGATCACCTTCCTCGACACCCCGGGCCATGAGGCGTTCACCGCCATGCGTGCCCGTGGCGCCGACGCCACCGACATCGTCATCCTCGTGGTGGCGGCCGACGACGGCGTGATGCCCCAGACGATCGAGGCCATCCAGCACGCCAAGGCGGCCGAGGTCCCGATCGTCGTCGCGGTCAACAAGATCGACCGTGAGGGCGCCGACGTCGACAAGGTGCTCAGCCAGCTCTCCGAGCACGGTCTGGTCCCCGAGTCCTGGGGCGGCGACACCGTCGTCTGCCAGGTGTCGGCGTTGCAGGAGATCGGCATCGATGAACTGCTCGACAGCCTCCTGTTGGTCGCCGAGGTCGAAGACCTCCGTGCCAAGGACGAGGGTCGCGCCACCGGTGTGGTCCTCGAATCGCACCTCGACATCGGTCGTGGTCCGGTGGCCACCGTGCTCGTGCAACGCGGCATGCTCAAGGTCGGTGACCCGCTGGTCGCCGGTCCGGCGTGGGGCCGCATCCGCGCCCTCATCAACGACCACGGCGAGCAGATCAAGGAAGCGGGCCCGTCCACACCGGTCCGGGTCCTCGGTCTCAGCGATGTCGCCGACTCCGGCGACGACTTCGTGGTCGCCCCCAACGAGCGCACGGCCAAGTCGGTCGCCTCGACCCGCGAGCACTGGCAGCGTGACGCCCGCCGTGGCCGTGACTCGAGCGTCATGTCCGGTGGCGCTCGCCTCGAGGACATCTTCGATCAGATCCAGCGTGGCGAGGCTGCCACGCTGAACATGATCGTGAAGGCCGACACCAGCGGTTCGCTCGAAGCGCTCATCGAGTCGCTCAAGAAGCTCGAGCGTCCCGAGGTCAAGATCGGCTTCGTCCTCCGGGGCGTCGGTGGCATCACCGAGTCCGACATCCAGCTGGCCGCAACCTCCGATGCCACTGTCATCGGATTCAACGTCCGGCCCGACCGCCGGGTCCGGGAGTTCGCCCAGAACGAGGGCGTCGAGATCCGTACCTACGAGGTCATCTACAAGCTCCTCGAGGACGTCGAGTCCGCCATGATCGGCATGCTCGCTCCGGAGTACGAAGAGGTCGTCACCGGCGACGCCGAGGTCCGGGAGATCTTCTCGGTGCCGAAGATCGGCAAGATCGCCGGCTGCTACGTGCTCAACGGCAAGATCAGCCGCAACTCCAAGGTCCGCTTCATTCGTGAAGGCACGGTCATCTGGAAGGGCGAGATCCAGTCGCTGCGCCGATTCAAGGACGATGTCCGCGAAGTGGCCGCCGGGTTCGAGTGCGGTATCGGTCTCAGCGACTACCAGGACCTCCGTGACGGCGACATCATCGAGACCTTCGATCTCGTCGAGGTCCCACGGACCTAATCCCGGCGTGCCCGGTCTCCCGACCTGGTACACCTGTTCGTCCCGTTTCCGCCGCCGACCGTGCCCACGCCGTGGGTGCCGTCGGCGGCCGGGCGTGGCCAAATTCGAACGAAGGAAGGGGTGGTCTCCATGGGGCGCCCACGCCAGCGGGCCCAGGCCCGTCACCAGTACAACCGCACCGATCGCATCTCGGAGACGATCCGTGAGATCGTCGCGAACCGAGCTCGAACGGCTCGGCGACGAGCGGGTCGACATGGTCACCGTCACCGGCGTGACCGTCGACAACGACCTCAACACCGCCAAGGTCTTCTACTCGGCGCTCACCGCGGAGGCCGAGGGACGCGTCGACGAGGTCGCCGAATCACTCGACGAGATCCGTTGGCCGATCCAACGGGTCGTCAACGGCGCCATTCGGGCCCGCAAGACGCCACAGATCGTGTTCCTGCCCGACGAGGTGCTCGCTGCGGCGCTCCGCATCGACGACATCATCGCCCACCGGGTCCTGCCCGCCGGCGAGGACGTCGACGGCACCGGTGCCGCACCCACCCCGCCCCCGGCGGGGGACGGCCCGGCGACGTCGGCGGCGCAGCGTCCGCAGGTGGGCGACTCGCGCCCCGATCCCTCTGACAGGCGCGTTCTGATGGGACGAAGGGGCAAGGACTCCGGCGATGGACCCATCCACGGGGTAGCGATCGTCGACAAGGACGCAGGCTGGACGAGCCACGACGTGGTCGCGAAGGCCCGGGCATCCTCGGAACCCGCAAGGTCGGGCACTCCGGCACGCTCGATCCCGACGCCACCGGTGTGCTGGTCCTGGGGTCGGCCGGGCGACGAAGCTGCTGCGGTTCCTGCAGTTGCTGCCGAAGTCCTACGAGTGCGAGATCGTGTTCGGCACGGAGACGAACACGCTGGACGCCGCCGGCGAGGTCACGGCGACCTACGACATGACTGTCGATCCCGCCGAGGCGACGGCCGCGACGGCGCAGCTCACCGGCGACATCCAACAGGTGCCGCCGATGGTGTCGGCGGTCAAGATCGACGGGAAGCGGCTCCACGAACTTGCGCGCAAGGGCATCGAGGTCGATCGCCCGCCGCGTCCGGTCACCGTGTACCGCTACGACGTCGAGCCGACCGACGACCCGCTCGTCTACCGGGCGTTCGTCGACTGTTCGTCGGGCACCTACGTACGGGTCCTCGCCGCCGATCTCGGACATGCCCTCGGCGGTGGGGCGCACCTGCGCAAGCTCCGCCGCACGTCGGTCGGAGCGTTCACCCTCGCCGATGCGACCAGCCTCGAGGACGTGACGGTGATCCCGATGGCGGAGGCGGTTCGCGGCTTTCCGATCGTCCGCGTCGACGAGGCGACCGAAGCCGCGATCCGTGTCGGCGCCGTGCTGGACAGCGCCGCGTTGGGCGTCGCCGGCACCGGACCGTGGCCGATCCTGTCGCCGACCGGGGAGCTGCTGGCCATGTACGAACCGTTCGGTGACGGTCGGGTCAAGCCGGTCGTGGTACTGGTCGGGTAGGTTCGGCCGCGATGCGCATCGCCAGAGACCTCACCGAGCTCGCCGCGCCGGGCCCCGGCAGCGTCGTGAGCATCGGGTTCTACGACGGTGTCCACCTCGGCCACCAGGCACTGATCAGTTCCGTGCTCGACCGGGCCGCAGCGGCCGGGCTCACCACCACGGTCGTGACGTTCGACCGCCACCCCGCCCAGGTGCTCCGCCCCGAGAGCGCGCCGTTGCTCCTGTGCGACCTCGACCAGAAGCTCGAGCGGCTCGGCGAGACCGGCATCGACCAAACGCTCGTCGTGCACTTCGACGAGGAGCGTGCCCGCGAAACAGCGGAGCACTTCGTGCGTGACGTGCTCGTCGGGGGCCTCGGCGCGAAGGTCGTGGTGGTCGGCGAGGACTTCCACTTCGGACACCGACGTTCCGGCAACGTCGCGATGCTGCAGGAGATGGGCGCGGAGCTCGGCTTCGAGGTCATCGGCCACCATCTCGTCGGCCTCGACTGGACCGACGCCCGTCCCGAGCTCCAGGTGTCGTCGACGGCGATTCGCCGGGCGCTCGTCGAGGGCCGCCTCGATGACGCCAACGCGATGCTCGGGCGCCCGCACGAGATGCGGGGCCCCGTCGTCGACGGCGACAAACGAGGCCGCACCATCGGGTTCCCGACCGCCAACGTCGCCATCCGGAGCGAGATCCTGCTGCCGTCCGACGGCATCTACGCAGGTCACCTCGAACGACCGACGGGGGAGCGGTTGCCGTCCGCGATCTACCTGGGTACCCGGCCGACCTTCTACGACGACCAGCCGGCATCTCTGCTCGAGGTGCACTGCCTCGATTGGGAGGGGGATCTGTACGGTGAAGACGTGAGGGTCCATTTCGAGCACCGACTCCGGGGCGACCGGAAGTTCGACACCATCGAGGAATTGACCGCGGAGCTGGCCATCGACTGCCAGGCGTCGAGCGAACTCCTGAGGCCGCGATGAGCCACGTCGTCGAGCCGATTCCCGGCCCGGTCCCCGAGGGTGTGCCCGGCGACGGCGTTCCCGTGGCCGCCCCGCGCCTGGCGCGGCACCGCATCACGATCTCCGACGGGCACACGGTCGGCATCACCGTCGCCGGTGCCGGCATCCCGCTCGTGGTCGTGCACGGATTCTCCGTCGAGGGGTTCCTGTACGCGGAGACGTTGTCCCGACTCGTGTCGATGGGGTTCAAGGTCATCGCGGTGGACACCGCCGGGCACGGCGGCACCCGCGGGCTCCCCGCCGACGGCGCCGACCTCAAGGCCTACAGCGAGCTGCTCGGCCGCATCATCGACGACCTCGGCATCGAGCAGTGCATCCTTGCCGGACACTCCATGGGGGGTCGTCTCGTCACCCAACTCGCTGCGGTGCGTCCGGAGCGCACGATCGCCGTGATGCTCATCGACGCGATCGTCGGCGACACGTGGGACAAGATGGTCTACGCGTTCCGTCTGGCTCCGCCGCTCGTGGGTGTCGTGGGCGCGGCCCTCACCGTCGACGCCATCACGATCCTGCCCGTCTGGCGTGATCCCCGGCAGGCGATCAAGTTCCTGCGGCTCGCCCTGCCGACGATCGTCGGTGACATCGTCCACCCGTGGCGACTGTTGGGCCCGGTGGTGTCGATCCTTCGGTCCCGGTCGAGTCGGTACGCCCTCAACGAGCTCGCACACGAGGACGTCCCGGTGTACGTGATGCACGGTGACCGTGACCTCGCGGTGCCGTTCCGCACGGCCCGCGAGGCGGCCGAGCGGACGGAGGGCACCCTCATCACCATCAAGGGCGGTGGCCACTCGTGGCTCCTGCGTGATCCCGAGACGTTGCCCGGCATCGTCGCCCAGCTCCTGCCGGGCACCCTCGGCGAGGCCTGCCGTGCGGCCATCCGCCGTGGGGGAGTGACGGACAAGGAGCCGACGCTCTCCGACATCGAGCGGGCGCTCTACCGCCCCGACGCTCGCATCTTCGAGCTCACGCCGGCGAGCAACGTCACCACCGTTGCCGGTCGTCACCGTCGCCCCAAGTTCCGCTGGACCATCGCCGACTGACCGCCGCGTTGAGCGCCGCGGCATGACCGCCGGGCCTGACTGCCGCCCGGCGAAACGCGCCGCGAGGTTGACGGTCTCGCGATCGTGCTGCGACACATTTGCGGCGAGGTTCGGGAGATGGTGGTCGGCTCTGGTAGGGTTCACCGGTCAATTTGTGCGTCCCACTCTGCGCTGTGCGTGTGGGAGGCCGGGTCCGATACCCACCTCAGGAGACTCCCAATGTCACGTCCCCCCGCCAACCTTCCGGCCAAGGCCGACACGATCGCCAAGCACGCCCGCGGCAAGGGCGACACCGGTTCTCCCGAGGTGCAGATCGCGCTCCTCACCGACCGCATCAACCACCTGACCGCCCACCTCAAGGACCACAAGAAGGACCACCACTCCCGTCGTGGCCTCCTCATGCTGGTCGGCCGTCGCCGTCGTTTCCTCGACTACCTCAAGGAGATCGACATCGAGCGCTACCGCGCCATCGTGGCCGAGCTGGGCCTGCGTCGCTGACGAAACTCGCATCGTTCTCCCGACGGGGAACCCGCCAGTTGCGGGTTTCACGTCGGGAGTTCGTCGTTTTCCGGGGCTCCCCACGCTTGGGCCACATGTGGGGTAGCCTGAACACCCAGAGATGTGACCATGCCGATCAGTGCCTGGTCGCCGCTGCCCGAGCCACCGCTCGCCTCACCCCGTCCGATCGCCATCGACGAGTGGGCACAGCGAGTTCGGACAACGACAACTGGGAACTGGTCAACCACACACATCTCTCACAGATGCGGACCATGCCCACTCGGGGCGTCCGCCAGACAGAGAGTGAGACCACAATGGCAGACGCCATTCGTGTCGAATCCACCGTTGGTGGAGACGAGACCAAGACCATGTCGTTCGAGACGGGCAAGCTTGCTTCGCTCGCCGGCGGCGCCGTGCTCGCCGCGATCGGTGACACCCAGATCCTCGTGACCGCCACCGCCGCCAAGGGCGTGCGTGACGGCATCGACTTCTTCCCCCTGACCGTCGACATCGAAGAGCGCTCGTACGCTGCGGGCAAGATCCCCGGCTCGTTCTTCCGGCGTGAGGGCAAGTCCTCCGACCAGGCGATCCTGACCTGCCGCCTCATCGACCGGCCGCTGCGCCCGTCGTTCCCCGAGGGCTTCCGCAACGAGGTCCACATCGTCGGCACCGTCATCGCCGCCGACATGGAGAACCCCCACGACGTGCTGGCCATCAACGCCGCCTCCGCAGCGCTGATGATCTCCGACGTTCCCTTCGACGGCCCGATCGGCGCCGTGCGCATCGCCTACGACGTGGGCGGCGAATGGGTCGCACACCCGACCTACCAGGAGGGCGAGACCTCCGTCTTCGAGATGGTCGTCGCCGGGCGCGAGCTCGCCGACGGCGATGTTGCCGTGATGATGGTCGAGGCCGGTGGCACCGAGAACAGCTGGGAGTTCTACAGCGACGGCGCCCCCAAGGTCGACGAAGCTGCCCTCGCTGCCGGCCTCCAGGCCTCCAAGCAGTGGATCAAGGAAGCCATCGCCCTGCAGAACCAGCTGATCGAGGCATCCGGCGGCAAGAAGTCCGTGATGGATTTCCCGGTGCAGGTCGACTACACCGACGAGCAGTACTCGGCCGTGTCCGACGCTGCCGGCGCCAAGATCTCCGAGATCATGACGATCGCCGACAAGCACGATCGCACGGCGGCCGAAGGCGCCCTTCGTGACGAGACCGTCGGTGCGCTCATCGACCAGTTCGCCGGCGGCGACGCCGCACTGGCGCTCAAGCAGCTCAAGGCGGCGTTCAAGTCGCTCACCAAGGCCACCGTCCGCAGCCGCATCGTCAACGACGGTGCCCGCATCGACGGCCGCGGCACCCGCGACCTCCGCCCGCTCTCGGCCGAGGTCGGCTACGTGCCCACCGCGCACGGCTCGGGCCTGTTCCAGCGTGGCGAGACCCAGGTCCTCAACGTGGCCACCCTCGCCATGGGCAAGATGGATCAGATGATCGACGGCATCACGCCGCTGACGTCGAAGCGCTACATGCACCACTACAACTTCCCGCCGTTCTCGACGGGTGAGACGGGCTTCATGCGTGGGCCGAAGCGTCGTGAGATCGGCCATGGCCTGCTCGCCGAGCGCGCCCTGCTGCCGGTCGTCCCGCCGATGGCCGAGTTCCCCTACGTGATCCGCTGCGTGTCCGACGTGCTGGCCTCGAACGGCTCGACATCGATGGCGTCGGTCTGCGGCTCGACCCTGTCGATGATGGACGCCGGTGTGCCCCTGCGGGCGCCGGTCGCCGGCATCGCCATGGGCCTCGTGTTCGCCGAAGGCAAGTACACGACCCTCACCGACATCCTCGGCGCCGAGGATGCCTACGGCGACATGGACTTCAAGGTGGCCGGCACGGCCGAGTTCGTGACGGCGCTCCAGCTCGACACCAAGATCGACGGCATCCCCGCCGACGTGTTGTCGGCTGCCCTCGAGCAGGCCAAGGAAGCCCGCCTCGCGATCCTCGAGGTCATGGCCACCGCCATCCCCGAGAACCGCTCCGAGGTCTCCCCGAACGCTCCCAAGATCGTGAGCTTCGAGATCCCCGCCGACAAGATCGGCGAGATCATCGGCCCGAAGGGCAAGGTCATCAACGCCATCCAGGCCGAGACCGGCGCCAACATCTCCGTCGACGACGACGGCATGGTCGGCATCGTGTCGATCGCTGCGGTCGACCCGGCGTGCGTGACCGAGGCCGAGCGCCAGATCCGTCTCATCCTCAACCCGCCGACCGCGGGTGTGGGCGAGGTGTACCAGGGCAAGGTGGTCAACATCACCAAGTTCGGTGCCTTCGTCAACATCCTTCCGGGGCGTGATGGTCTGGTGCACATCTCCAAGCTCGGCGGCGGCAAGCGCATCGACTCGGTCGAGTCGGTACTCAGCCTCGGCGACGAGATCGAGGTGCGGGTCGAGGACATCGATCCCAACGGCAAGATCAGCCTCCGACCGACTGCCTCCGATGCGGCAGACGGTGGGTCCGACCCAAAAGCTGAGGCCGCTGGAGCGGCCAGCGAGGGTGTCAGCGCCGAGACCGCGTCGCGTCACCAGGACGATGCTGGGTCCGCCTCGGCCTCGGGTGGCCGTCCTCGCGGTGCGGCGTCGGCGTCCGTGAGCGATGAGCCTGCTCCGTCGGAGTCGGGCGACGCCGTGCTCGTCTCGTTCGAGGACTTCCAGGACGAGAAGACCCGCGAGGCCCAAGGTGAGCTCGGTCCCGTCGCCAAGGGCGTCGGTGCCGGTGCCGGTGGCGGCGGCGGTCGTGACCGCAACCGTGCCCGTCGTCCTCGCCGGCGCTGACAGTGCCGAGTGGCTCCGATGACGAGCCTCGTTTGACAGGTTCCACCACGTCGGATCGTCCACTGCTCCTGCCTTCGGCAGGGGCGGTGGACGTTGCCGCGCTCGATGCCGGTGTCCGCGTGTCGGTGCTGTCGTCGGGAGTTCGGGTTGCGACCGACCCCATGGCGCACAGCCAGTCGGTCGCGATCGCATGTTTCGTGGGAGTGGGGAGCCGCGACGAGCCATCCGAGCTCGCCGGGGCATCGCACTTCCTCGAACACCTGCTGTTCAAGGGCACGCTGCGACGCACTGCCCGTGAGATCAACCGCGCCGTCGACGCCGTCGGGGGCGACTTCAACGCGTACACCGTCCGTGAGTCGACGGTGTTCTATGTACGGGTTCCGGCTGCCCATGCGCAGTTCGCCACCGACCTGTTGTGCGAGGTGATCGCCAGCCCCCGGTTCGACCCGGCGGACGTCGAGATCGAACGCAACGTCATCCTCGGCGAGCTCGACGGAGCGCTCGACAGCCCCGACGACGTGGTCTTCATGAACCTGGCGGAGGCCATGTTCGTCGGCCACTCACTCGGTCGCGAGACCCTGGGCGATCCCGACACGCTCGAGCGGATGACGGCCGATGAGATCGCCGGCTTCCACCATCGGTGGTACCGGCCATCGAACCTCGTGTTCGCCGTTGCGGGAGCAGTCGACCACGACCTGGTTGCAGCGGCGATCGACGCACGGTTCGATGGGGCGGTCGACGGCGAGCGACCCGACCGGGTTCCCCCGGGCTCGTCGATGACGGGGCTGGTGGAGGCACGGCGGCCGATCGAACAGGTGCACCTCGCCCTCGGCTGGCGTGGTGTCACGGCGCTCGACGGTGACCGGGTGCCACTCGGGGTGATGAACCACGCCCTCGGCGACGGACCCTCGAGTCGACTCCACGAGGAGATTCGAGAACGTCGGGGCCTGGCCTACTCGGTGTCGTCGATGGCCGCGTCCAACCTGGATGCCGGCACCCAGACCGTGTACTGCGCCACGGGTCCTGAACACCTGAGCGAGGTGGCGACCATCATCGACGAGACGATCGCCGCGATCGTCGCGGACGGCATCGATGACGAGGAGCTCGCCGTCGCGAAGGGCTACCTCAGTGGCTCGATGCTGATGGCCCTCGAGGATTCGTCCTCGCGAATGAGTCGCCTTGGCTCGGCGGTGCTCACCCACGGGCGCCACATCCCGATCCGCGAGTCGCTCGATGCCGTCGAGGCCGTGACCCACGACGACGTCCGGCGCGTCGCCGGGCAGGTCTTCTCCGGCTCCCGGGTCACGTCGTTGGTCGGGCCCGACACCTGACCGGGCTCCCGTGGGCAGCGGGTGATCGGTTTTCACCGAAGCCCGGATAGCGTCGGCAGCATGCTTCCCCGCACTCACCTTCGCCGCGCCGGAGCGGCGCTCGTTCTGATCGGCCTCGTCGGTTCCGTGGCGTGTACCTCCGGCAAGTCGTCGTCGTCGACGACCACAACCACCGCTCCCGCTGCCTGCGCTCCCAAGACCGGCGAGAAGGCAGCGAAGGCGCTGCTGCGTTGCGCCGAGGGGTCCGTGGCGTACGTCGAGAACGAGGACGCTTCCGGCACCGGCGTGGTCATCGAGCGCGACGGTGACCGCTACGTCCTCACCAACGCCCACGTGGTCGATCCGTTCGCCACGGCCGACGTCACCGTGGGCGGTGAGCGCTACGACGCCCTCCCGGTCCTCGGCATCGACGCCGGCGCCGACATCGCGCTGGTCGGTCCGTTCGACGGCAAGAAGGTCCCGTCGCCCCTGCCGATCGACCCCGAGGCCGCTGTGGAGCGCGGCGACGACGTCTACCTCGTCGGGTTCCCCGGCGAGGTCAGCACCGACGATCCCGAGGACCTCGAGGCAACGATCGCCAGCGGCATCGTCAGCCGGACTCGGAAGGTGAAGGCGTTCGAGCAGACCTACTTCCAGACCGACGCGTCCATCGCTGGTGGGCAGTCCGGTGGGCCGTTGTTCGACGCCGCCGGCCACCTGATCGGCATCTCCGGACTCTCGTTCGCCGATGACGAGTTCGCACTCGTGCTCTCCGGTGGGGACGTCGACGAGGCCATTGCCCGCATCCTCGCCGGGAAGGGCGACGACGAGTATCCGGCGGTGCCACGGGTCGAGACCGACGACATGGTGAAGAGCGGCACGCTGACGGTGTCGGGGGCATCGGACTACCAGCAGCTGTTCATCCCCTCGTCCGACGACGATCGAACCCTCGACTTCACCGTCGATCACACCGACGTCGTGACGGTGGACATCTCCACCAACCTGTCGGACAGCTCGCTCGCCGTCAGCCACAACACCCCGCTGTTGATGGCCGAGCTCATGAAGCAGGTGGCCGCAGCGACCGGCGGCAAGCCCGACGAGTTGCCCGACCCGACCGCGTACGGCGTCGACGAGAAGGCCATGAAGCCCGAGACGTCGCCCGGGGTGTTCTCCGTCGAGATCCCCGCCGACGAGGACGTCTACATCGGCATCGTGGCACCGCTGTCCACCGACTCGATCACGGTGGCGTTCACGTCGAGCATCCCGGCCGTTCCGCTCACGACGAAGCTCAGCGAACAGCCGATCGAGGTGGGTGACGTCGTCGACCGGGTGATCCCCACCTACGAGTCCGCAGCCGATTACCTGCTCGACCTCGAAGCGGGCCAGAAGGTCGAGATCCGCGCCGAGTCACCGCAGTCGGACATGGCGTTCGCCGTCATCGATCCCGGCGTTGTGCTCACGCCGGTGGCGAACTTCAGTCCGGAGTCGGCCGAGGGCATCGAGCTCGTCGACGACAGCGACGAAGGACTCTACGGACTCGACGCCGTGACGACCGTGACCGCCGATGACGCCGGCACGTACCGGATCCGCTTGTACAGCAACGAGGGCCTGACGGCGCTCGCGCGGCTCTCCGTCACCGACTGCGAGAACGCCAAGTGCGGCAAGGGCGACAAGAAGGCCTCGGAGGACGAGGGTTCCAACTAGCTTCCCCCGGATGCCAGACACTCCCGGCCACGCCGAGGTACCGCAGCGTAAGCAGCTCCCGAGGGACGAGGGAGCGAGCCTGAGCGAAGGTGGCCGAGGCCATCGATTGGTCCTCATTGATCATCCCGCGCCCCACGTCGCCCGCATCACGTTGAACCGCCCGGAGCGGTTGAACGCGATGTCGATCGACCTCGTCATCGAGCTGTGGGACGCCCTCGATGTCGTCGCCGCCGAGAACGACTCGTGGGTCGTGATCCTCACGGGCGCCGGTACCTCGTTCTGCTCCGGGCTCGATCTCAAGGACTACGGGATCATCCCGAACATCGACGGACTGCAAGTGGGACGCATCGCCCAGCGTTCGATGCGCTACTACTCCCGGCTCGTCCCCAAGATGCGGTCGATTCCCCAGCCGATCATCGCCGCCATCAACGGTCCGGCGTTCGGGGGCGGCATGTGCCTGTCGCTCGGCGCCGACCTCCGCATCGCCTCGGCGTCGGCGGTGTTCAACGCCACCGGGATCGTCAACGGACTCGCGTCCACGGAGATGGGCATCAGCTTCCTGCTGCCTCGGCTGATCGGCGCTGCGCACTCGAACGACCTGCTCCTGACCGGCCGACGCATCGGGGCCGACGATGCCCTGCGAATGGGCCTCGTTTCGAGGGTCGAGGCCGATGACGCCGTGGCCGGCATCGCCGTCGACATGGCGTCGGAGATGGTGAAGTTCAGCCCGTACGGACTCGCCATGACCAAGGAGACCCTGTGGGCCAACCTCGAGGTGGCGAGCCTGGCAGCAGCGATCGAACTCGAGGACCGCAACCAGCTGATGATGGGGTTCACCAACAATCTTCCCGAGGCGATCCGCGCGTTCGCCCAGGACCGCCAACCCGTCTACACCGACGAACCCCGACACGACATCTGGGCGAAGCCGGCAGAGGGTGCGGTGGCGCAATCCGGTGAGGGTCGATGACGTCGATCCACCCCGAGCTGCAGCGCATCGCGGGTCGTGCCGCGTCGAGGGGTCACCCCGCGCAACCTCGCGTTCGTTCGTCGCATGTCGGCACTCGCCGGGCGCCCCGTCGCGATGTCGACGCGGGGCGTCGTCACGTGTGACGTCATGGTTCCCGGTCCGACCGGAGCCCCCGATGTCCGGGTGCGCCTCTACCGGCCCGCCGGCAGCACCGAGCCGGTGCCGGCGCTCCTGTGGATCCACGGCGGCGGTTTCCTGATCGGCACAGCCCGCCAGGACGAGCGCAGCAACATCGACATGGTCCGCGAGCTCGGCATCGCCGTCGCGTCCGTCGACTATCGCCTCGCGCCGGAGCACCCCTTCCCGGCGCCGGCCGAGGACTGCTACGCCGCGCTGCGCTGGCTGCACGCTGCGGCGCCGGCGTTCGGGATCCGGTCGGACCGGATCGCCGTGGGCGGGGCGAGCGCCGGTGGCGGACTCGCTGCCGGCGTTGCGCTGATGGCCCACGACCGAGGCGAGGTCCCCCTCGCGTTCCAGCTGCTCGTGTATCCGATGCTCGACGATCGCACCGTGCAGCGCGCTCGTGGCGACGAATCCGACTTCCGCCTGTGGAACTCGACATGCAACGAGTTCGGCTGGCGGTCCTACCTCGGGGCGATGCCCGGCGGCCCCGAGGTATCGCCATACGCCGCGCCTGCCCGCCGCGTCGACCTCGGCGGGCTCGCACCCGCGTGGCTCGGCGTCGGCACGCTCGACCTCTTCCACGACGAGGACGTCGACTATGCCACCCGGCTTCGCGAGGCGGGGGTCGCTTGCGACCTGGTCGAGGTCGACGGTGCGTTCCATGGATTCGACGGGCTGGCACCCCGGGCGCCGGTGGTGACGGCGTTCCGGCGGAGCTGGCTCGACGCTCTGGGCGGGGCGCTCAACTCCTGATCCGGTGGTGGAGCGCACCGCCGGGCCCTACGCTCCGGCGATGTCCGACGCCGATCCGTTCGTGCCACCGCCGGCCGCCGAGGCGCTCGCCCGACTCGATATGCCGATGGGCGAGGCGATGCGCACACAACGCGCCGTCCGCCGCCTCCACCTCGACCCGGTCGACCACGACGTGTTGCTCCCGCTCCTCGAGTTGTCGCTCAAGGCACCGACGAGTTCCAACAGCCAGGACTGGTGCTACCTCGTCGTCGAGGATCCCGAGCAGAAACGACGCCTGGCCAAGCTGTACCGTCCGCTCTACAACACGTTCTCGCCGCTCGAACGCAGGGCGGCTCGCAATGATCCGGACCGTCTCCGTGGCATGAAGCCGGGGGAGTGGCAGGCCGAGCACTTCCACGAGCTGCCCGTGTTCGTGATCCCCTGCTACACCCGCAACCTGAAGCATCGACCGGTCGGGCGACCGCAGATCTCGGTGGCCTCGTTCTACGGGTCGGTCTACCCGGCGGTGCAGAACCTCCTCCTGGAGTGCCGCGCCGTGGGGCTGGGAGCGTCACTGCAGACGTTGCCGATCTGGCACATCCCCATCGCTCGGCGGATCCTGGGCCTGCCCCGGTCGATGAACCCGGTGTGCATCATCCCCATCGGGTGGGCCCGCGGGAAGTACGGACCGACGACGCGGCGGCCCATCGGCGAAGTCGTGCACCTCGACCGCTACGGCAACCAGCCATTTCGGTAGCGGGTTGGTGGTCCGGGCCCGACCTACACTGCGCCGATGGTCGAGTCGCAGCGCAAGATCCGGGTGGGTGTGTTCGGGGCCGGCGGGCGAATGGGGTCGACCGTGTGCCGTGCGGTCCACGACGATCCGGCGCTCGAGCTGGTCGCCGCGGTCGACCCACACCACTCCGGTCTCGAGGTGTCCCGCGTCGCCGGCGTGCCCGGGTGCGACGTCCAGATCTCCGGCAACCCCGATGTGTTCGTCGAGGCGAACGTGCAGGTGGCCATCGACTTCACCGAGGCCGACGCCGGTCGGCAGAACCTGATCTTCCTCGCCCAGCACGGCATCCACGCCGTCGTGGGCACCACCGGTTTCTCCGACGACGACCTCGACCTGTTCGGCCGGATCTTCACCTCGTCGAACTGTCTGATCGCTCCCAACTTCGCGATCGGTGCGCTGCTGATGATGAAGTTCGCCGCGCTCGCTGCGCCGTACTTCGAGACCGCCGAGATCATCGAGTTCCACCACGCCCAGAAGGTCGACGCCCCGTCGGGCACCGCGGTGCTGACCGCACAGCGGATCGCCGAGGCGTCGAGCGATTGGGCGCCCGATCCGACCACGTCGACGGTGTACGAGGGCGCCCGCGGTGGGGTCGGTGCCGACGGCATCCACATCCACTCGCTCCGCATCCAGGGCATGGTTGCGCACCAGGAGGTCGTCCTGGGCACCACGGGACAGACACTCGTCATCCGTCACGACTCGATCGATCGCACCTCGTTCATGCCCGGGGTGTTGATGGGCACGAAGGCCATCGCCGACCACCCCGGCGTCACCGTCGGGCTGGACACGTTGCTCGGTCTCTAGATCAGCCGCTCATGTGGGTGACGTTGGCGGTGCTCGTCGCCGGATTCGGGTCCGGCGTGCTCGCGGCCGTGCTCGGCGTGGGCGGAGCGGTGATCACCACGCCGATGATCCGGGCCCTCGGGGCAACCCCGATCGCCGCGGTCGGCTCGACGGTGCCGGCCATCCTGCCCGGGGCGCTGTCGGGGAGCCTCCGATTCCACCGTGAGGGCTACATCGTCTGGCCCGTCGCCCTCACGTGTGGGGTGAGCGGCATGTCGTTCGCCGTCCTCGGCGGGTGGGTCGCCGACATCGTCGACGCCCGGTGGCTGATGATCCTGACCGCGGTCCTCGTGATGTGGTGCGGTGTGTCGCTCCTCCGCGACGGGCTGCGCACCAATGCCGCCGAGCGCGCCGACGCCGCGGTCGAGGCGGGCGCCGACCCCGATGACGTCGTCATGAGCGACGGCGGCACGGGCCCCGAGGGCGGGGTGGCGATCCAACCGCGTGGGGGTGTGCCGGCAATGGTGGCGCTGGGCGTGGGCGGTGGATTCCTCGCCGGACTCCTCGGCATCGGCGGGGGACTGATCCTGACCCCGGGCCTCACCCTCGGCCTTCGGCTGCCCGTCAAACACGCCATCGCGACGTCGCTCGCCGCCGTCGCGATGATGTCGACCACGGCGGTGGTCACCCACATCGTGCTCGGTCACGTGAACTGGCGATTTGCCCTCCCGTTGGCCATCGGGATCGTTCCCGGTGCCCGGGTCGGTGCCCACATCACCGTCGGGGCGTCGGAGCAACTCATGCGACTCGTCGCAGGCTCGCTGTTGATCGTGGTGTCGATCGTCTACCTGGCGGGCGAGATCGCTGCGCTGTGAGGTTTGAACCGGAGCGCACGGCAGGTTCAATCAGTCGATGCAACGAGTTGTGCGAGTCGTTCTGCAGGAGTCTCCCACCCGAGAGTCTCGCGAGGTCGGCTGTTGAGCTGAACAGCGACAGCATCGAGGTGTTCTTGGCTGTGACCGCCGAGCGGTGTGCCCTTCGGGAAGTACTGACGTAACAGCCCGTTGGTGTTCTCGTTCGAGCCGCGCTGCCATGGGCTGTGGGGGTCACAGAAGTACACGTCGATCCCGGTATCTGTGGTGAACCGCTGGTGTTGGGCCATTTCCGAGCCTTGGTCCCACGTGAGCGAACGCCATAGATGATCCGGCAACGTCGCGACCCGCCCGACGAGCGGCGTCGCGAACGGTCTCGGCCCGCAGGTCGGAGATCTTGGCCAACAACACGTAGCGAGTGGACCGCTCGACGAGGGTGGCAATGCCACTCTTGCCGTTCTTGCCAATGATCAGGTCGCCTTCCCAGTGGCCCGGCACCGCCCGATCAGCGACCTCCGCCGGCCGCTCCGAGATCATCACCATGTTGGCGATCCGGCCCCGCTTCTCGGCCCGGCCCTGAGAACGGCGATGAGCCCGACCGGTGCGCAAACAACGAGCCAGTTCGCGGCGCAACTCGCCACGACCCTGGACGTAGATCGATTTGTAGATCGTTTCGTGCGACACCCACATCTCCGGCCGGTCGGGAAAGTCGACCCGCAGCTTGCTGGCGATCTGGGTCGGAGACCACAACCGTTCGAGATCAGCGACCACCCGGTCGCGGAGCTCCTCGCAACTCTCGAGTTTTGTCACCTTGGGACGACACGCCCGCTCGGCGGCATTCCGATGTGCAGCGATCGGCGCGTAATCGTCTCGATGCTTACAGCCGCCTACTTCTCGGGAGATCGTCGACGTCGGCCGGCCGAGCTGACGCCCGATTTCAGCGAACGATTCGTTGGCCTCGAGCCACAACTTGATGTCGACCCGATCCTCCAACGACAAGCGCGACGGCGCCGGCGACCACATCTCAGGTCGGATCACCCCGCCGAGCGGCTTCGTGATGTTCGTGATCGCCCCCATCGACACACCCACCTCAGGCGACGATGTCCCGATAGAGGCAGCCCGTCGCCGCCAACCGGATCACTTCACGCCGCACCTCAGCTGACAACCGCTGACCCATCCGCCACCTCCACGCTCAAGTCGACACCAAATCGACCCGCCGTTGCGATGACCCCTTGAGCCTGCCCACGACTCCCGTGCGCTCCGGTTCAAACCTCCAGCGCGCTCGGGCTCTCAGGGCTCGGGCTGGTCGTCGAGCGCCGCGAGCCGGCGGACGGCCCCATTCGGTCGGAGCTGCACCGCCATGCCGAGGAGCACGATCACCACGCTCACCGCGGTGATCGGCCACTGGAACCGGGCGATGAAGTCGGAGATGTCCTTGATCTCGCTCCGGAAGACGTCGCCGAGCCAGCGGCACAGCACCAGCCGGGCGAGTGTGCCGCTGATGTTGAGGGCGATGAACGCCGGGATCGGAATCCGGGCGGCGCCGCAGAACAGGGACACCCAGTTGTTGGGCATGACGAACGCGAGCGGGTACAGGATCTTGCGATGCGCGGGGTTCTCGAGCCCGTGGCCGTCGTCGCCCACGAGTCGGGTCGCGAACGCGTTGCCCTCCGATACCCATTTCAGGGCTCGGCCGCCGTACCAGTACCCGAGCAGGTAGAAGAACGGGTCGGGGAACAGGTGGCGTCCCAGTCCGACCGAGAAGTAGCTCCAGAAGTCGAGCCGATTGGTCGTGAGGAGCAGGAACCGGTTGATGGGGCTCAGTGCGATGAGTCCGAGCGGGTGATTGACCTGCCAGTTCGCCCAGACCGAGCCTGCGACCCACCCGCACACCAGCACGGCGATCATCGGGACGAGGGCCGTGGGCAACACCCACGACGGCGGTTTGCGCCGCGGCGCGGTTTCGAGCGTCACGTCCTCGGCGGTCACAGGGCGCCACCTTAGGGGAGGGCCGGCGAAGTCCGGCACCGACCCGGGTGGTGTCGGTGGGAGGCCATCCCGATGTCGGTTGTCGACGGTCGGAGAAGTAGCGTTTCGCCACGATGTACCGGTTCTTGTACAAGCCGAAGTGGATCGTGTCCCACGTGCTGATCCTCGGGCTGATCGTGTCGATGATCCTGCTGATGTTCTGGCAGCTGCGCCGGCTCGACGAGAAGCAGACCCTCAACGCTCGCATCGCCGCCCGCGCCGACGGCACCCCGACGCAGCTGGCCGACGTGCTCCGCGACGAACGGGTGTCGACCATCGCCGACGGTGACCGCGTCGAGTACCGGGCGGTGGTCGTCGACGGCACCTACGACGTCGCGGCAGAGTTCACCGTGCCGAACCGGACGCTCGACGGCGCGCCGGGTCGGATGGTCGTGACACCGCTGCGGTGGTCCGACACGGAGGCGCCGATCCTGGTGCTGCGCGGGTTCATCCCCCAGGCCATCGAGGACAACACAGCGCCGATCGAGGGGGCCGAGCCACCGACTGGGCCCGTCCAGGTGCGAGGGTGGCTCCGGGTGTCCGAGTTGCCGGGCAGCTTCCAGAGTTCCAAGGTCGATCTCGGGTCGAACCGGATCGCCCGACTCGACATCGATCGGGTGGAGGCGGCGCGCGATCTCGACCTGCAGCCGGTGTACCTCGAACTCGGTGGCCAGGCGCCGCCGACCGACGGCGTGATCAAGCCGTACCCGTTGCCCGAACGTTCGGAGGGCCCACACTTCGCGTACACGGTGCAGTGGGGTGTGTTCACGCTCATCGCGATCGGGGGGTACCCGCTCGTCATCCGCCGCGTGGCCCGTGGCGGGGGCAAGGACCGCAAGGACGACGTGCCCACCGACCCCGACGATCTCGATGCCGGCGACGTCCCCGTCGCCGCGGGCACCTGACCGCTCCCGTGCCCAACCGCACCCCTCGCGAGCGCATCATGGACGCCGTCATGGTGTGCGTCGACCGCGGCGGGCTCCATTCGTTCGCGCTCGAGGACGTCGCCGCCGAGGCCAACCTGTCCCGGGCCACGATCTACCGGCACTTCCCCGGCGGCCGGACCCAGCTCATCAACGACACGGTCACCCGCGAGGTGGCGCGGTTCTGGGGAGAGCTCGCCGACCACGTCCGCCCGCTGGCCGCGATCGAGGATCGCCTGGTCGTGGGACTCATGGAGGCCCGTCGCCGTATCGACGAGTACGACCTCCTGCAGCGCCTCGTCGCGTCGGAGCCCGACGACCTCCTGCCGGCGCTCAGCGAGTCCGACCAGCTCGTCCAACTGGCGATCATGGGCTACATCAAGGACCTGATCTCGCGTGAGCAGCTCGTGGACGGACTCGACCTCGAGACGGCGGCCGAGTACCTGACCCGGATGTTGTTGAGCCACATCGGGACCGCCGGCCGCTGGGACCTCACGGACCGGACCCAGGTCGAGCGGCTGGTTCGCACGCAGTTCCTGGCCGGGATCATCCAGCGGCAGTGATGGGCTGGGCAGCGGGGCACGTCGACGGGCGCTGTGCGGAGCACTCCCCGGCTGTCGGTTCGTGACTTCCGTCACACTGACAACACAATGAGACGCTTTCGGTCCTATTGTCTCATCCATGGCTCTCGCGGCAGCGATCGAACCGCCGACATCGGCGACGACCCCCGAATCGCGGGTCATCGAGGCCGCCCTCGTGTGCTTCGCCCGATGGGGGATCGCCAAGACCACCGCCGAGGACATCGGCCGTGAGGCCGGCGTGTCTCGCGCCACGGTCTACCGGGCGTTTCCCGGAGGCAAGGCGGCAATCCTCCAAGCGGTCGGCACCCGCGAGATCCACCGCCTGATGGCGGCCGTCGTCGAGGTGACCGCCCGCCAGCAGACCCTCGAGGACGTCCTCACCGAGGGCATCGTGCTCGCCTGCCGGTTGCTGCGTACCCACCCGGCGCTCAGCTACCTCCTCGAGCACGAACCCGAAGCGGTGCTGCCCTTCCTTGCGTTCGACCGCCTCGGCCCCGCCCTCGAGCTCGCCCGCAACGGGTGCGCCACGACCGTGGCGCGGTTCGTGCCCCTCGACACCGCCGAGGAGCTCGTCGAGTGGGGCACCCGCATGGCGTTGTCCCTCACGTTCATGCCCGGTCGCGTCGACGCGGGCCGTCCCGACACCGTCGCCGCGATGGTTCGAGACCTGCTCATGCCCGGCATCACCGCCGAGCTCCATTCCAACCCCACCACCAACCGGATCCAACCGGCGTCACCCCGAAAGGCCCCAGCATGACCACCTACGAGAACCTCATCGGTCGCGAGGACATCAACGACCTCGAAGCGATCCTGTCGGTGGTCAACACCGATCGCGACGAGCTCATCCGCTCCGTGGAGGACCACTCCGACGCGATCTTCACCTGGGACTACGAGAAGGGCGCCCGCCCGCCGCTCGAGAAGCTGTACGAGAAGGCCAAGGTCTCGCAGTGGAACGGCGAGACCGACCTGCCGTGGGACACCGAGGTCGACATCGAGCAGGTGCTCGTCAACGACTTCGTGCAGAACAGCGCCGACGGGCAGAGCTTCGCCGACTTCGACGTGGTCGGCACGCCCTTCGAGAAGTGGGACGAGAAGCAGTGGATGGAGTTCGCCCTCGAGTCCAACCAGTGGACCCTCAGCCAGTTCATGCACGGTGAGCAGGGTGCGCTGATCTGCACCGCGAAGATCGTCGAGACGGTGCCGTGGATCGACGCCAAGTACTACGCCGCGACCCAGGTGATGGACGAGGCCCGCCACGTCGAGGTGTTCGCCAAGTACCTCGACACCAAGCTCGGTGGGTACTACCCGCTCAACACCCACCTCGGCCTGCTCCTCGAGGACATCGTCAACGATTCCCGTTGGGACATGACCTACCTGGGCATGCAGATCATGGTCGAGGGCCTGGCGCTGGCGGCGTTCGGCTTCATGCACATGATGACGACCGAGCCGCTGCTCAAGCAGCTCCTCCGCTACGTGATGAGCGACGAGGCCCGCCACGTCGCCTTCGGTGTGCTCTCGCTGAAGGAGTACTACGAGGGGCTCAGCGACGCCGAGATGTTCGAGCGCCAGCAGTTCGCGTTCGAGGCCGCCGTCCGCATGCGCGACCGCTTCCTCCAGCAGGAGGTCTTCGACCGCATGGGTGTTCCGGTCAAGGATGCGATCACGGCCGTGATGCACACGCCGACCCGCCAGATGTTCCAGATGATGCTGTTCAGCAAGATCGTGCCCAACTGCAAGAAGCTCGGTCTGCTCGACCGCAACGACCAGTGGCTGCGCCGTCGGTTCGAGGAGCTCGGCGTCATCCAGTTCGAGGACTGGACCGACACCACTGACGAGATGGAGGCCTTCGCGCTCTCCAACGAGGAGCTCAAGATCGCCACGGCCTAGACGGGCCGGGTAGGTAGGCCATTCGGCTCAAGTTCTTGGGTGCTCCGCACCGATAGATCGGGCGTGACCTCGACCATCGCCCCGCCCGCACCGGAAGCAGCACCACCAGCACGGCTCGACAACGGCTCGCCCTCGCGGCGGGCCGTTCTCGCGGCGACCGGCGTCGCGTTCGCCGCAGCGGCGTGCGCTCCGGCGAACGGTGGTAGTGGCGCGCCGACCACCACAACGGCGCCGACCCCGCCGGGACCGGACCCCACCAGTCCGCCACCGCCCGCCCCGACGACCCTGCCGCCGACCGTGCCGCCGGCCGGTGGCGAGGGTGTCACGGCGAGGATCGCCATCGACAAGCTCACGTTCGGGCCGCGGCCCGGTCTCGTGGCAGCGATCGAGGCCCGCGGCGTCTGGGGCTGGATCGACGACCAACTCGATCCCGCCGGGCGCAACGTCGCGCACGCCGAGCAGCGGGTGTCCGGGTACACCACGCTCACCAACACCCACCGCCAGAACTACGACGTCCAGGACTCCGACGGCGGATGGGATCGGATCATCGAGGAGCTGGACCACGCGACGATCCAGCGTGCCGTCTACTCCGACCGCCAGTTGTACGAAGTCATGTGCGACTTCTGGACGAACCACTTCAACACGTGGCGCCAGAAGACCTGGATGACGTTCCTCAAGAACCGCTCCCACGAGACGGTGGTGCGACCCAACGCACTCGGGAAGTTCTCGACGATGCTCCTCGCCAGCGCGCAGGACACGTCGATGCTCGACTACCTCGACAACCTTCCGAGCGACGCCTCCCAGCCCGGGGGAGTCAACGAGAACTACGCCCGCGAACTCATGGAACTCCACACCCTCGGCATGGTCGGCGGGGTCCAACCCTTCACCGAGGCCGACGTGCGCGGCGTCGCCAAGATCATCAGCGGCTGGTCGATCAACTGGGACGACAACGCGAACCGCTACAACTTCCGGTTCAACCCCTGGCAGCACAGCCGCGACGCCGTCACCGTCCTGGGCGGAGCGTTCACCCGCCCGGCCCGGACCTATGGCCAGGGGTACGACGACGGGGTCCGCCTCGTGAACCTCCTCGCCCATCATCCGACCACGGCGCGCCACATCGCCTGGAAGCTCTGCCGGCGATTCGTGAGCGACACTCCGAGCGACGCCCTCGTCACGTCGGCCGCCGCGGTGTTCACGGCCAACGACACGGCGATCGCCCCGACGCTGCGCCACATCTTCGCGAGCCCCGAGTTCGTTGCCGGCCACAAGAAGAAGGTCCGCCGTCCGTTCGAACACCTCGTCGGCGCCCTGCGGGCACTGGACGCCACCATGCCGACGGCGGCGCAGACCCAGACGACCGACAAGCTGCGAGCGACCCTCGAGAACCTCGGGCAACCCATCTTCGAGCGACACAGCCCCGACGGCTATCCCGACGTCAACACGTTCTGGGCGTCGTCGGAGGGGTTCCTGCAGCGCTGGGCGATGGCGGGGCGGCTCGCCCGAAATCGTCTCACCGACCCGGGCCAGCCCGACACGATCGTCGTGAACCTGCCGGCACTCCTGCCGTCTCCGGCGCCGGCGACCGTCGCCGATCTGATCCGGTGGGTGGCCACGAACCTCGCCAACTCGCCGATCAACGACACCGATGTGGCCGACCTGTGCACGGCCTGTTCGTTCAGCCCCACTGCGGCGAGCACGACCGTCAGCGGCGACGCCACCAAGCTCGCCCTCGCTGTCGGCCTCGTCCTGTGCCACCCGACCTTCCAGCAGCGATGAGCGACACGATGACGAACCCGGCAGTGCCCTCCCTCATGTCCACCCTGAGCCGTCGTGGCTTCCTCGCCGGGAGCGGTGCGCTCGTGGCGAGCGCCACGTTCGGCACCAAGCTCGCGTTCGCCTCACCGGAGTCGCCGGCGAGCGGCGACGTCATCGTCCTCGTCTTCCTGCGCGGCGGCATGGACGGCTTGAGCATGGTTGCACCGTTCCAGATGCCGTCCTACCGGACGTTGCGGCCCACGATCCGGGTCAAGGACGCATCGGAGGTCGCCGATCCGGCCGACGCCGGGCTCCCGCTCGTCGCCGGGGGAGCGGTCGATCCGTTCGCACTGTCGGGGGTGTTCGCCCTGCACCCGGGTATGGCGGCGTTGCATTCGACGGCGTGGGCCGACGGCAAGCTCGCCGTGGTCCACGCCGCCGGAATGCCCGCCACCGAGAGTTCGACTCGCAGCCACTTCGACTCGATGCGCAACTGGGAGGTGGGCTCGGCGGCACTCGGCCAGACCACGGGGTTCCTCAACCGCTACCTCAACGACGTCGGCGCCGACCGGATCGCCGGCATCGCCGGGGGATCGGCCCTGGCCCGCAGCCTCGCCGGACCGGTCCCCGCCTATTCGATGGGAAGCATCGCCGGGTTCGGGGTCAGCGGGTTCTCCAACAACACCAAGGCGACGAACGCCATCACCCGCTGGTACGACTCCGGCACCGGTGACGTCGTGGCGCAGGTCGGGGCCGACACGATGGGCGCCGTGAGCACCGTCCGCTCGATCAACTGGTCCGATCCCCGGTTCGCCGTGCAGAACGGCGCCACCTATCCGGGGTCGTGGTTCTCGTCCGCCCTGCGGGAGGTCGCCCAGCTGATCCGGGCGAACATCGGTCTCCGGGCGGTGTGCCTCGACGTCGGCGGCTGGGACACCCACAGCGACATGGGTGCCCCCGAGGATCCGAACGGGTACTTCCGGGGCCGGTGCCGGGAGCTGGCCGAGGGGCTGGCCGCGTTCTACCGCGATCTCGGCACCCAGATGGACGAGGTGACGGTCGCGACGATCTCGGAGTTCGGTCGCACGATCGACGAGAACGGCACGGGCGGCTGCGACCACGGGCGCGGCTCGGCGATGCTCGTGATGGGCGGTGGGATCAAGGGTGGTGTCCACGGTCCCTTCGTGCCGAGCATCACCAACGGTCCCGAGGACGATCTCACGGTCCTCACCGACTACCGGACCGTGATGGCCGAAGTCCTCACGGTCCGCGGCGGGGCGACCCATCCCGGCACGCTGTTCCCGACGTGGACACCCGCTGCGCCGCTGGGGGTCTGCCGGTAGTCTCGGCCCATGCACGACCAGGACCTGTTGCGGGTGCTGCATGCCGTGCGGCTCGCCGGCATCAACGGGGCCGACGCCGTGGTCGAACGAAGTGAGATCGGTGCCTCCCGGGTGGCCTCCGTCCTCACCGAGGCGCAGGCGTCGGGGTGGGTCGAGCAGCGCGTCGTCGTCCGGGACCGTCGGCCGAGCGGGTGGATGCTGACGGCGCAGGGGCGCCGGCACGGCGAGGCGCTCCTCGCCGCCGAGGTTGCGCTCGCCGGAGCGGCCGAGGCGCTGGTCGCTGCCTACGAGCGCTTCCGAACGGTCAACCAGCAGTTCCTGGACGTGTGTACCGACTGGCAGCTGTTCCCCGACGAGGACGGACGCCGTGCGGTCAACGATCACAGCGATCCCGACTACGACCGGGCCGTCGTCGAACGACTCGTCCGCCTCGACGAGGTGATCCAACCCGTACTTGCCGATCTCGCGTCGGCCCTCGCCCGGTTCGAGGGCTACGGCGAACGCTTCGCCGCGGCCCGCCGCCTCGTCGAGGCAGGCGAGCGCGACTGGTTCACCCGTCCCCTCATCGACTCGTACCACACGATCTGGTTCGAACTGCACGAGGACCTGCTCGCGACGCTGGGCCTGGAGCGGAGCCACGAACACCGATCGTGACGGCTCGGTCGGCCCGCCCGCGGTGCGCCACGAACCGAAAGCGCTTCTTGCGGCCCTGCTCATGGCAGTAGCGTCTCCGCCATGAGTCTCGACGCTCCGCGCTTCGGCCGGGTCATCACCGCCATGGTCACCCCGTTCGACGAGGGGGGTGCTCTCGACCTCGATTCGGCCGCCAACCTGGCGGCCTGGTTGGTCGACAACGGCAGCGACGGCCTGGTCCTCGCCGGCACCACGGGTGAGAGCCCGGTGCTGAGCGACTCCGAGGAGGTCGCGCTGACCCGGGCGGTTCGCTCCGCGGTCAAGGTCCCGCTGCTGCTCGGAACCGGCTCCAACGACACCGCGTACGCGGTCTCGGCCACCCGCCGCGCCGAACAGCTCGGCGTCGACGGTGTGCTCGTCGTCGGTCCGTACTACAACCGCCCGTCGCAGGCCGGCCTCGACCACTACTTCCGCTCGGTCGCCGCGGCGACCCCGCTGCCGGTCGTCATCTACGACATCCCCGTTCGCACCGGCCGCAAGATCAACACCGCCACGATGCTGCGGCTCGTGCACGAGGTGCCGAACCTCGTCGGCCTCAAGGACGCCGCCGGCAACCCCGCCGAGACCGCCCGGTTCCTCCGCGACGCTCCCGATGGGTTCGAGGTGTACTCGGGCGACGACCCCTTCACCCTGCCCCTGCTGTCGGTGGGCGCGGTCGGCGTGATCAGCGTGGCGAGCCACTGGGCCGGTCGTCAGATCGGCGACATGATCGCCGCGTTCGCGAAGGGCGACATCGGCGAGGCGGTTCGCCTCAACCAGGGGCTCATCGAGAGCTACGAGTTCGAGACCGGTGACGAGGCGCCGAACCCGGTCCCCACCAAGGCGATGTTGCGGGTGCTCGGCCTCAAGGTCGGACAATGCCGCCCTCCGATGGGAGTTGCGCCAGACTGGCTCGAACCACGGGCCCGCGAAGTACTCGCCGGCCTGACCTGACCGGCGTTCGCGGCGTCCCCGCCAGCGACCCTCCCGTAACCAAAGGACTCCACCACATTCATGGCTGCCGAAGCGGTTCGCATCACGTTCCTGGGCGGGCTCGGAGAGATCGGTCGCAACTGCGCGGCCATCGAGATCGAGGGGCGCATCATGCTCCTCGACTGCGGGCTCATGTTCCCCGACACCGACATGTTGGGGATCGACGTCGTCCTCCCCGACTTCACGTGGCTGCGCGAGCGGGCCGATGACATCGAGGGGTGCATCCTCACCCACGGTCACGAGGACCATGTCGGAGCGTTGTCCTACGCACTGCAGGAGTTCAAGTTCCCGATCATCAGCTCGGAGTTCACGCTCGGCCTGGCCCGCGGCCGCATCGAGGAGAACGGTGTCCTCAAGAACACCAAGCTCATCGTCGTCAAGGACAACGAGCGACGGCAGTTCGGCCCCTTCGACTGCGAGTTCCTGCCGATCACGCACTCGGTGCCCCACGGTTTCGCCACGGCGTTCCACACCCCGCAGGGCACGATCCTGCACTCGGGCGACTTCAAGATCGATCTCACACCGGTCGACGGTCGACTGTCCGACCTGAGCCGCATCGGCGGCATCAGCTCCGGCGATGGCATCCGCCTGCTGCTGAGCGACTCCACCAACGCCGAGGAGCACGGGCACTCCCGCTCGGAGAAGGCCGTCGGCGGAGTGTTGTACGACCTGATGCACCAGCACGTCGGGCGGCGCATCATCACTGCCTGTTTCGCCAGCCACATCCACCGGGTGCAGCAGCTCGCCGACGCCGCCCAGTCGTTCGGGCGCGTCGATCATCCCGCTCGGCCGGTCGATGCGGAAGAACATCGCGATGGCCCGCCAGATGGGCATCTTGGACATCCCCGACTCGGCGCTCGCCGACATCGAGGACATCGGTGACTACGACGACGGCCAGATCTGCGTGGTGTCGACCGGCTCGCAGGGCGAGCCGATGTCGGCGTTGACGCTGCTCGGTGGCGGTGAGAACCGTTGGCTCAAGGTGACGGGCAACGACACGGTGATCCTCTCGTCGCACCCGATCCCCGGCAACGAGAGCGCGGTGTCGAAGGTGATCGACAACCTGGTGCGGCTCGGCGCCGAGGTCGTTCACTCGGGCATCGCCGACGTGCACGCCACCGGTCACGCCAAGGAGGAGGAACTCAAGCTGCTCCTCTCGGTTGCGAAGCCGGAGTGGATGGTGCCGGTGCACGGCGAATACCGGCACATGGTCGCCCACGCGTGCCTCGCCGGCCTGATGGGCGTCGCCCCCGGCAAGACACTGATCGCCGAGGACGGCGACCAGCTGGTGCTCGACGACCAGGGGCTGCGGATGACCGGCCGGGTCCCCGCCGAGTACGTCTACGTGCACGGGGTCGGCGACATCGACGGCGGCACCTTGCGTGACCGCCAGATCCTCGGGAACGAGGGCGTCGTCGCGGCGATCGTGTGCATCGATTTCGCCACGGGCACGCTCGTCGGCGGTCCCGAGATCGCCACCCGCGGCTGGGTGGCGCCCGAGGAGTCGGGCGACCTGTTCGACGGCATCGCGGACCGGGTGAAGGCCGCCGTGGTCTCCCAGCTCGCCGAGGGCAACCCGACGCGCTCGAAGGTCGAGAAGGCCGTGCGTCGGGCCGCCGGCTCGTTCGTCGGTGAGAAGACGCGGCGCCGGCCGATGATCGTTCCGGTCGTCGTCGAGGCCTGAGACCCGTCGTCGAGGCCGAGCCTCATTTCGACCCCGCTTCACCCATCCCCCTGCTTTTGCGGGTAGTTGACCCCACCTGCTGGGGACAACTACCACCGAAACCTGAGGGGTGGGGCGTCCCCCGCGCTGTCGGTGGTCGGAGGTAGCCTCTCCGTAGCCATGGCCACCACGCAGAAGAAGAAGACGTCGAAGCCCCGGTCCACGTCGTCGAAGTCGTCGACGAGCTCGCGGGCCAAGCCGGCCCAACGGTCGTCCACGCGTGCGCCGTCGCGCTCGCGGGCCGCAGCGCCACCGCAACCGACGCTGGGCCAACGGGTCGCGGATTCCCTGTCGATGGTGCTCGACGGCCACGGGCACGACGTCTGGGGGCTGGCCTTCGTCGCCCTGGGCCTGGTCGGAGCGTTCGGGGTGTACGGCCACTCGGCGGGCCCCGTCGGCACGGGCCTCGCGGCCCTGCTCGGCGCGGTGTTCGGTCTCAGCCGCTATCTCGTGCCGCCGATGTTCGCCGTCGCGGCCTACTTCCTCATTCGCGGTCCCCGCGAGCCCGAGATCGACGAGGAGACCGGCGAGGTGCTCGGTACCTCGGTGGCGCGCCGCGTCATCGGCGGACTGGTGGTGCTCCTCGCCGTCAACGGCCTGCTCCACCTGATCGTCGCTCCGCCGACGATTTCTGCCGACGGGCTCGACGCGTACGCCGCTGCCGGCGGGTTCATCGGTGGTGTGTCCGGCGGCGGCCTCGGCAGCTTGATCGGCAGCTGGGGCGCGGGCGCCGTCCTCGTGCTCGTCGTGGCGCTCGGCACCACACTGCTCGCCGGTCTCCCGTTCCGCGACGTGCTCCCGATGCTCCGCGAGGCCCTGGTGCCGGCGGTCGACGGTGGAGGGCGCTCCCTGTCGAAGCTGTTCCGGGTCGGCGACGATCTCGACGACGACATCGACGGCGTCGAGCTCTTCGACTACAACGCCGATCCCAGTGACCCGCTGGCGAAGAAGGCCCGGGCACCCCGCAAGAAGCCGGCTGGCCCGACCGAGCCCACGATCGTGCTGCCCGAGGTCACGGTGCCGACCAACGTCGAGCAGCTCGAGATCCAGCTCGACCCCCAACGTGTCGGTTCGCCGTGGAAGCTGCCGTCGCTGTCGCTGCTCACCCGCTCGAAGGCACAGCAGCACGACACGGTCGCGATCACGGCGCGTGGCCGCGACCTCGAGGCCGCGCTCGCCGAGCACGGTGTCACCACCCGCCTGTCGGGCATGGTGGTGGGCCCCACGGTCACCCGCTACGAACTCGAGCTCGGCGTCGGCATCAAGGTCAACCAGGTGGTCAACCTGTCGAAGGACATCGCCTACGCGATGGCGAGTCCCGACGTGCGCATCATCGCCCCCATCCCGGGCAAGCAGGCGATCGGCGTGGAGGTCCCCAACCAGAAGCGCCAGATCATCGCCCTCGGCGACATCCTCTGCTCCGGCGAGGCCCAGAAGATGAAGGCCCCGTTGAGCGTTGCGGTCGGCCGCGACATCGAGGGCAAGGCCGTGATGGTCGACCTGGCCAAGATGCCCCACATCCTGATCGCCGGCCAGACCGGCGCCGGCAAGTCGAGCTGCATCAACTCGATCATGACGTCGGTGCTCATGCGGGCGACGCCCGACGACGTCCGTCTGATCCTGATCGATCCCAAGCGCGTCGAACTCACCCAGTACAACCGCGTGCCGCACCTGCTCACGCAGGTCGTGACCAACCCCAAGAAGGCGGCCAACGCCCTCGCCTGGGCGGTGGCGGAGATGGAGCGTCGGTACGAGCTCCTCGAAGAAGTGGGCTGTCGCGACCTCGGCGGCTACAACGACGCCTTCGACCGTGGCGAGCTGGGTGCCGCGGCTCGGCGAGGAACGGGAGTTCACGCGGCTTCCGCTCATTCTGATCGTGGTCGACGAGCTGGCCGACCTGATGATGGTCGCGGCCCGTGACGTCGAGGAGTCCATCAACCGCATCGCGGCCAAGGCCCGCGCCGTCGGCCTCCACCTCGTCATCGCCACGCAGCGCCCGTCGGTCAACGTCATCACCGGCGTGATCAAGGCCAACATCCCGGCCCGGTTCGCCTTCTCGGTGGCATCGGCCACCGACTCGAAGGTCATCATGAACCTCGGTGGCGCCGAGCGTCTCGTCGGCAAGGGCGACATGCTCTTCCTGGATCCGGCCGCCCCGTCGGCGGAGCGAATCCAGGGCTGCTTCGTCGAGGAGAAGGAAGTGCAAGCCGTTGTCGGCATCTGGCGAGGCCAGACCCACGACGAGGTCCACTACGTCGAAGAGGTCGTCGGTGACGCCAACATCGCCGCCGTGCAGCTGCCCGGTTCGAGTGGCTCGGGTGGCGGCGGGGGCGACGACGACGATGACGACCTGATGATGCAAGCCATGGAGCTGGTGGTGCGCAGCCAGCTCGGTTCGACGTCGATGCTGCAACGCAAGCTCAAGGTCGGGTTCGCCCGCGCCGGCCGAATCATGGACCTGCTCGAGGAGAACGGTGTCGTCGGACCGTCGCACGGCTCGAAGTCGCGAGAGGTTCTCATGACGGTCGAAGAGCGGCCTCGACCCCGTCGGCGAACCGCTAGCCGGTCAAGCTCCCGGCCCGATGGGCCGATGTACCCACACATGGGAACTCGCACGGCACGCACTCGCACCGCTCTGATCGGGCTGACGGCCCTGGCGTTCATCGCCTCGGCCTGCCCGGCCCCCGCAGCGACGCCGGGTGCACCGGATCCGACCGCTGGGCAACTGCCCGATGATGCCGGCGGACAACTACTGGCATGCGGACGTGAGGGGCCTGCCCGTTCATGCCCGCTCGGCGGCGTGGGTCGCGAGCCTTGGCTCGTCGAAGAAGTTCCACACCGACTTCGGTTCGGGGACGTGGGAGGGAGCCCCGATCGGTATTCCCTACAACGTGGTCGGGGCCGGCCAACCGAAGGTGCCGATCAGCTTCTACTACCCCGAGGACAGCGATCCCGGGCCCTACCCGCTCGCCTACGACGCGCCGGTCGAAGGTGGGGCCGGGTCCACGGGTGATCGCCACGTCCTCACGGTCGACAGTTCCACTTGCACGCTGTACGAGGTGTTCGACGCCCGTCGGGGAGCGTCACCCACTGCTGCCTGGACCGCCGGTTCGGGAGCGGTGTTCGACCTGAACTCGAACGCGATGCGTCCCGACACTCACACCTCGGCCGATGCGGCGGGGCTGCCCATCCTCCCCGGTCTCGTGCGCTACGACGAGGTCGCCGCCGGGCGGATCGATCACGCCATCCGGTTCACGGCGAACCGAACGTCGACGTCGTACATCTGGCCGGCCAAGCATCAGGCCGGCAGCACGAGCGACCCCAACGTGCCGCCCATGGGGGCGTGGTTCCGGCTGCGGGCCGACTACCCGACGGCGGGACTCTCGAACGAGGCGAAGGTGATCATCGAGGCGATGAAGACCCACGGCATCATCCTCGCCGACAACGGCACGAGCTTCATGCTGAGCGGCGCCCCCGACGAGCGCTGGAACAACCCCGCCCTCACACCGATCTGGAACATCACGGGCGCCGACATCGTCGCCGTCGACTCATCAGGCCTGATGGTGAGCCCCAACAGCGGCCAAGTGCGCCAGTAGCTCGAGAGAAGGGCCGAAGTTCGTCGTGTCGGTACCGGTGCGGCTCCGGCACGACGAACTTCGTTCCGCAAGCAACGCCCGTCGAGTTCGAGCACGGTCGAGCACCATTCGGAGCGCCTGCTCCGGGCGACGGGTTGCGATGTAGCCGATGTACATCACGTCCCAGTCGAGGACGCTCGCCTCGTGGTCCCGGAACTCGTCGCTCGACTCATCGGCTTCGGTGAAGTGGTGCGTGCGACTGTGCGCCTCGATGGCGAGCTTGGCGTCCGGAAGTGCGAGGTCGAAGGTCGCCACGTGGGTGCCATCCGATCGCTCGAGGCGGTGTTGGATCACGAGGCCATCGAGTTCGGGATGCTGCAGTGCGAGCTCGAGCAACCTCTCGAACCAGGAACCCCGGACGGTTCCACGGCGTTCGAACGCATCGACCAACGACAGCAGGACCAGGGGACCGGCGACGCCCGGCCGCCGGAGTCGCTCCGCTGTGTCGCGAAGCCACCGCGGGTTCGTCCCCCGGCGAACGGCGTCGTCGAAGGCCCGCTCGACGGTCTCGATCGACGCCACCGAGCCGAGGTCGGTCAGGGTTCGAGCGATTCCGGTGCATCGAACTCCCTGCACGGTCACGAGGTCGCATCGAGGGAGGCTGCTGGCGTGGTGCTGCACGACCCCGGCCAGCCGGGGCGTTCCACCCTCGGCCGAGGTCTCGATGAGGCCGCAGCTCTCGAGTCCGTCGAGGCGATGGAGTCGGCCGGCAGCGCGGTGCGACGCGACCGCGCCCTTGCGGGTCGACCCGGTGCACAGCTGGAGCCAGGTTGGGTCTCCGCCGGGGCGGGAGCGCGATCAGGATGCCGGGCCAGGGCTCGTGGAGGACTTCGGTGTCGATCAATCGGCGGACCTGGCGTCGGTCGAGTCCGGCGGAAGCAGCCTGTGTGCGGGTGAAGACGTTGTTCGAGGAGGCTGCGAGCATCGAGACAACGCGCAAGGCGTCGTTTCGCATGGATGGACATCCAATACGGCACCCCCGACACCGAGAAGTTCGTCGTCAGCGGGTGGCTCCCGGGCGGAGACGACGAACTTCCGGCTCGGGCGCGAGCTGGCGGCGGCTCAGCCGGCTTCGGAGTGGGTGACGGCGGGTTCGCCCATCCACTCACGGAGTGTGTTCTTGAGCTTGGTCTGCTGGATGAACAGGTCGTGCTCGGGATCGTGGTCCTTCGCCGTCTGCGGAGCCTTCCAGTAGAAGCTCAGCCACTCCTGCACGCCGGACTGCCCGGCGCGCTGGGCGAGATCGAGGAACAGAGCGAGGTCCAAGACGATCGGCGCTGCGAGGATCGAGTCGCGGCACAGGAAGTCGACCTTGATCTGCATCGGGTACCCCATCCATCCGAAGATGTCGATGGCGTCCCAGCCCTCCTTGTTGTCGCCCCGCGGCGGGTAGTAGTTGATGCGCACGACGTGGTCGATGTTGCCGTAGAGGTCGGGGTACACCTCGGGCTGCAGGATCTCGTGGAGGACACCCAGCTTCGACATCTCCTTGGTCTTGAAGTTCTCGGGATCGTCGAGCACCTCACCGTCGCGGTTGCCCAAGATGTTGGTCGAGTACCAGCCACGCAGGCCGAGCATCCGTGCCTTGAAGCCCGGAGCCAGGATCGTCTTCATGAGCGTCTGGCCGGTCTTGAAGTCCTTGCCGGTGAGCGGCACGTTGTTGGCCGCGGCGAGCTCGTCCATGCACGGGATGTCGATGGCGAGGTTGGGGGCACCGTTGCCGAACGGTACGCCGGAGCTGATCGCCGCGTACGCGTACATCTGCGAGGGCGAGATGCTCTCGTCGCTGTCACGGAGGCCCTGCTCGAACGCGGCAACGGTCTGGTGGACGTCGGTGGGCTCCTGGTACGCCTCGGTCGAGCCGCACCAGATCATGACGAGACGGTCGCAGCCGTTCTCGGAGCGGAACCGCTCGATGTCGGCGACGAGCTGCTCGACGAGGTCCCACTTGGTGGCGCCGGTCTTCACCCGGACACCGTCGAGTCGCTTGACCCAGCGCTGATCGAACACCGCATCCATGGCGACGACACCCTCGAGCTCTGCCGACAGGGGAGCGAGGTCCTCGTTGCTGAGCACACCCGACGTGCGGGCCGCCTCGAGCGCGTTGGGCGAGATCGGGTCCCAGCCGCCGAACACGATGTCGTCGAGCGACGCCAGCGGGACGAACTCGCGAATGAGCGGGTTGCGGCCCTCACTGCGTTCGCCGAGACGGATGTGGGCCATCTGCGTGAGTGAACCGATCGGTGCGGCGAGGCCCATGCGGGTGGCCACGATGCCGGCGAAGGCGGTCGAGGCGACGGCGCCCATGCCGGGCGTCAGGATGCCGAGCTTGCCGGTCGCCGGCGCGATGTCGAGTGCTTGACCCACGTGTTGTGACTCTCTTTCGAATGGAGGCTGTCGGAACGGACGCTGACAGACAACGAACGGTCTAGCTTCGCACTCGCGCCGGCCGACAGTTGGTATGGCGAACGAACATCGGGGGATGACATGGGTCACGAGAACGGAATCGATCGTTTCGCGGGGATCGAGCTGACCGAGATTGCGTCGGGGCTGCAATTCCCGGAGGGCCCGGTGGCGCTGTCCGACGGCAGCGTGCTCGTCGTCGAGATCCAGGGTCGGTGCCTCACGAGGATCGGGCCCGACGGCGACCGCGAGACCGTGGCCGAGTTCGTCGGGGCCCCCAACGGCGCCGCGATCGGCCCCGGCGGAGCCGTCTACCTGTGCGACAACGGCGGCTACTTCGACTACGACGACACGAGCGGCGTGAACGTGCCGTCGTCGGGTGCGTCGGGCTGGCGGAAGGGGGCGATCCAACGCGTCGACCTGGCGACCGGCGCGACCGAGGAGCTCTACACCGAGGCCGACGGGCACCGGCTCCTGGCGCCCAACGACCTGGTGTTCGATGCCCACGGCGGCTTCTGGTTCAGCGACCACGGCGTGCACGCCCACGACACCGACGTTGGCGCTGCGGTGCTGTACGCCCGGGCGGACGGTTCGATGATCCGCGGTGTCATCGGTGGCCTCGATGCAACGAACGGCGTCGGCCTGTCGCCCGACGGAACCCGTCTCTACGTCGCCGAGACCTACCGGGGCCGCGTCCTCGCGTGGGACGTGACCGGCCCCGGCGAGGTGGCCGATCCCCGGCAATCCGCAGGTCGTACACGATGCGGGCGGCACCGCGATGTTCGACTCGCTCGCCGTCGACGCCGACGGCTCGGTCTGCGTGGCGACGCTGCTCACCGGTGGGGTCAGCGTCGTGTCGCCGGAGGGAACGGTCGAGTTCTTCGCGACGGGCGACCCGCTCACCACGAACATCTGCTTCGGCGGTGACGACCTCCGTACGGCATGGATCACCTCGTCGGGCACGGGTCGGCTGCTCCGTTGCCGGTGGCCCGTCCCCGGGCTCCGACTCGCGCACGCCGGCTGAACGGCCACGGCGGCGCTCGGCGCGGTCGACCGCCTCCGCTACCCTTGCCCCGTGACGCGGACGTACTGGATCGAGACGTTGGGCTGTCCCAAGAACCAGGTCGATTCGGACAAGATCGGCGGCAAGCTCGTGGCCGACGGTTACGAAGCGGCGTCCGATCCGTCGTCGGCCGACCTCGTGGTCGTCAACACCTGTGCCTTCGTCGAGGAGGCGCGGCAGGAGTCGATCGACACCGTCCTGGCGCTGAGTGACGACCGGGCCGACGGCGCCAGCGTCGTCGTCACGGGGTGCATGGCCGAGCGCTACGGCGACGAACTCGCGGCCGCACTGCCCGAGATCGACACCGTCGCCGGGTTCGGGAAGGCGTTCGCCGAACCGGCGTCGTCGCCGCGACGCTTGCTGATTCCGGTCACGAGCGCACCGGTCCCGACCTTCGACCTGCTCAATCTCCCGCGCCCGGCCTCGGCGTCGCCGTGGGCGTACGTGAAGATCGCCGAGGGGTGCGACCGCAACTGCGGCTTCTGCGCCATCCCCAGCTTCCGCGGACCTCAACGCAGCCGCGCGATCGAGGACATCGCCGCCGAGGTCGAGGCGCTCGGCGCCCGCGAGATCGTCCTGGTCGCGCAGGACCTTGCGGCGTTCGGGCGTGATCAGGGCGTCGGGGAACGGGCGATCGTCCCGCTCGTGCGCCGGGTCAACGACCTGGTCGACCGGGTCCGGCTCCTCTACCTGTACCCCTCCGACCTCACCGAGGAGCTCATCGAGGCGATGCTCGCCACCGGTGTGCCGTACTTCGACCTGTCGTTGCAGCACGTCAGCCCGCCGCTCATGCGACGGATGCGCCGGTGGGGCAACGGGGACAAGTTCCTCGAACGCATCGAGCGGATCCGCACCCTCGAACCCGACGCCGCATTCCGATCGAACTTCATCGTCGGCTACCCCGGCGAGACCGAGGCCGACCACGATGCGCTCCTTCGGTTCGTCGAGGCCGCGCAGCTCGACTGGTGTGGCTTCTTCGGGTTCTCCGACGAGGAGGGCACCTACGCCCACACCCTCGACGGACACGTCGACCCCGACCTGATGGACGACCGCCTGGCCGAACTCCGAGAACTGCAGGACGGCATCACTGCGAGCCGCCGCGACGCCCTGATCGGCCGTGAGGTCACCGTGCTGGTCGACGCTCCCGGTGAGGGTCGCACGTTCCGTGAAGCCCCCGAGATCGACGGCATCGTCACCGTCCCCGACACCCTCGAGCCGGGGCGGTTCCACACGGTCCGAGTCATCGACGCCCAGGGCCCCGACCTCGTGGCGGAGCCGGTGCTCGAACCGAGCGCGGCGGGGCCGAGCCCGCGAGGGGCCGACTCGTGACCGACCTGAAGGCGCCGACGACGTACGGCCCGTCGGCCATCCTGACGCCGGCCAACCTCGTCACGCTGGTCCGTCTGGCCGTCGCCCCCGTCGCGTTCGCCATGATGCTGACCGACTCGAACCAGAGCTCCTGGCCGCTCGTCGCGCTGTGGTTCGTGCTCTCGAGCAGCGACATGATCGACGGCAACCTGGCTCGCAAGTACGGGGCAACGCGTTCGGGGGCGTTCCTCGACCCCCTTGCCGACAAGGTGCTGACGATGGGCGGCATCGCGGCGATGTGCTCCCAGGGTCGGTTCCCGTGGATCGCGCTGGTGTTGATCGCCGTGCGCGAGGCCGCAGTGAGCGGCTTCCGCGCCGTGTACGTGCGTCGGGGCCTCGCCGTACCGGCGTCCAAGCTCGCCAAGTGGAAGGCGTTCGTGCAGATGGGTGCGGTGGGCTGGGTGACGCTGCCGTGGACCAACGAGTACGAGTGGTTGTCGACGACCACCCTGTGGGTCGGCGTGGTCATCGGGCTGATCAGCGGCGTGCAGTACTTCGTCGCCGGCGGGCGGGCGAGGGACGACCATGGCCCGCTGAGGCCGGTCGGTCTCCGGCGTTCCCGGTCGGCACCGCAACACCATCGTGGGGTCGCCGCGGCGTCACCCGGCCGTCGCCTGGTCGTTGCTCCGCCGTCCCCCGGCGATCGGCCATACTCCTACGGGTCCGAGCCACACGGGGTGGTCGGACCGATGTCGAGGGAGGGCCGATGCGGCAACGCCGGTGGATCGTGACAGGGGTGGCGCTCGTGGCGCTCGTGGCGACGGCGGCGGGCTGCGGGTCCGACGACACATCGACGGCGGACGCCGCGGACCAGGCAACGTCGACCTCGACGACGGCGGCGGGTGGCTCGTCGACCACCGCGGCTGGTTCGGTCAACACGCAGCCGGCGCCGGAGGCGAGCGACCCGTCGAAGGAAGCGCTCCGGATCCTCGTGAGCAACGACGACGACATCGGGGCGAAGGGCATCGATGCCCTGGTGATGGCGTTGCGCATGCTCCCGAACACCGAGGTCACGGTCGTAGCTCCGAAGGACAACCAGAGCGGCACCGGCTCGAAGACGACCGAGGGCGAGGTCGCTGTCGCCGAGGCCACCACGCTCTCGGGGTACAACGGGATCGCGGTCTCCGGATACCCGTCCGACGCGGTCATCTACGCGCTCGACAAGGGCGGCATGCCGACGCGGCCGCACGTCGTGATCACGGGCATCAACGAGGGGGCGAACATCGGTCCGCTGGTGAACGTCTCGGGCACCGTCGGCGCCGCCCGCGCCGCACGCCCAGCGGGGCATCCCGGCCCTGGCGTCGAGCCAGGGCTTGGCGACCGAGCCGGACTACCCGTCGGGTGTGAAGTACGTGCTCGAGTGGCTGGCAGAGCACCAAGCGGCCCTCCTCGACGGAACCGCTCCGGTGACCGTGACGAGCCTCAACATCCCCACGTGCGCGAGCGGTTCGATCCGCGGGGTCGTCGAGGTGCCGACCGCGGCGGATGCCGGAGGGCGCGAGCTGTTCACGAGCAACTGCGAGTCGACACCGCGCGCGACCGACGACATCGACGGGTTCAGCAACGGCTACGCGACGTTCTCCACGGTCCCGAACGCGGCCTGACCCAACTCGCCCCCAGCCGACCAGGTGAACCTCCCCGAGGTGACGGAGCTGGCGGCGATCGCCGCGAACCGCTGCGAGATCGTCGGCCGTTCGGCTCGATCGATCATCCGGAGCGGCGGGAGGCGCGGGGAGGAGGGTTAGCCTCCGCCCCATGCGCGCTGACGTGGTTGCCATCGGCACCGAACTGCTCCTCGGCCAGATCATCGACACGAACTCGTCGTGGATCGGTGAGCAGCTCGTCGCTCACCGGCATCGACACGCACTTCCAGACGAAGGTGGGCGACAACGTCGCTCGAATTGTCGAGGCGATCCACCAAGCGCTCGAGCGCAGCGACGCGGTGATCTGTTGTGGAGGTCTCGGCCCGACCCAGGACGATCTCACCCGTCAGGCGATCGCCCAGGTCCTCGGGGTCGAGCTCGGCGCCTTCGACCAGCTCTCGACAAGGCGGATCCGATCCGCCACATGTTCGGGTCGTGCGGCCGCGGAACATGCCCGACAACAACCTGCTGCAGGCGTTTCGGCCCGAGGGTGCACGGTTCATCGAGCAACAGCCCGGTACCGCCCCCGGTCTCGTCGCCCCGATGACCGTGACCGATGCCGACGGCAACACCGTCGACAAGGTCGTCCACGCCGCGTCCGGCGGCGGCGTCGAGGAGATCGGTGGCGGCGTCGAAGGGACGGTGCCCCGACCCCAAGGCCCGACAGCGGCGACGACCTCGGTGCCACCGACACCGCTGTCGCGACGGGCACCACCGTGGCCGGCGCAACGTCCGACATCCCGCCGGGCCAGGTCCCCGCAAGATGCTCGCCGACGACGAGGCCCTCAACGAGCTGGCCAACCCGACCCTCGGGCGTTCCTGGCGTCGGGCATCGAGGGTCTGGTCGCGCGTCTCCGGTGAAGGCCGCCACCGATGCCGAGAGCACCGACCTGCGGTCGACGCAGCGAGGAGGTCGCGGCTCCGCCGGGCTGCTCGGCGAGCTGTGTTCGGGGTCGACGACGACACGATGGAGTCCGCGGCGCTTCGACCGCTCGCCGAATTCGCGGGCTTCACGCCGTCGGCTTCGAGTCGGTCACCGGTGGGCTCGTCGCCGCTCGTCTCGGGTCACCGGGAGCGTCGGCGAACTTCGTCGGAGGGGTCGTGGCCTACGACTCGCGGGTCAAGTTCAACGATTCCTCGGGGTGCCCGAGGGTCCGGTCATCACGCTGGAGGCCGCAGAGGCGATGGCGTCGGGCGTGCGGAAGCTGCTCGGCTCGACGGTGGGCATCGGCATCACCGGCGTGGCCGGTCCCGACGCGGCCGAGGGTCGTCCGCCCGGCACGGTGTGCGTCGCCGTCGACCTCGACGGCGACGTGTCCTCGATGACCTGCTCCCGGGTCGGCGCAACCAGGTGCGCGAGTTCAGCTGCATCACGGCGTTGGGTATGTTGCGGTCGAAGCTCGCCCCGGGTGAGCCGGGTCCCGGGGAGTCATCATGCAGCGAGCATCGTCGTGAAGCGGGCATCGTCGTGAAACGGGCACCTTGTTCCTGCCGCCGTTCGACGACCTGGCGGACGTCCGGGCGCTCGCCGGCCTGGCCGCCGAGGCCGAGTTGGCCGGCTGGGACGGCGTGTTCCTGTGGGACCACGTGCTGCCCGAGCCGAGCCACCGCGGCCCGTCGCCGATCCGTGGATCGCCCTGGCGGCGCTGGCCATGCGTACCGAGCGCGTACGACTCGGCACCATGGTCACACCGCTCGCTCGCCGTCGGCCCCAGAAACTGGGCCGAGAAGTGGCGACGCTCGATCATCTGTCGGGCGGACGGGTGACGCTCGGTCTCGGTCTCGGTGTGGACACCGGCCGCGAGCTCTCGGCGGTTCGGCGAGCCGGTGATCGGTGCCGCGAGCGCGGCGATCTCCTCGATGAAGGGCTGCCGTTGCTCCGGGAGCCGCGCGGCGAACGCATCGATCTCACGGACGCTTCTTCACCGCGGATGGCGTGACGCTCGTCCCAGCCGCACTGCAACGTCCGGTGCCGATCTGGATGGCGGTGAGGACGTCGAACCGTCGTCCGGCCCGGCGCGCTGCCACCGTCGACGGGATCTTCCCGATCGAGCTCTCGCCCACCGAGGTGGGGGAGCTGTTGGGCGTGATCGCCGACGAGCGGGGAAAGCCTCGATCGCTTCGACGTCGTGGCCCTGCGTCGAGCGCGCTTTCCGCAGTCGGAGTGGGAGGCGGCCGGTGCCACGTGGTGGTTCGCCGACCTGGCGCCCGGAGCGACGGCGTTCGACGTGCGGGCGCTCATCCACGGCACCTGATCCGACAACTGCAAAATCTGCCCGAGGGTGCTTGATCGAACAGCTGTTCGAAAGTACGGTGCTGTCATTCGAAACGGCGCCGCTCCGGACTCACTGTCAGGGGTCGTCGTTAGGTTCAGCACCAACGTGATCGCTGCACGATGCAGCCTCAGATGACCCAGTGAAGGGATGAATGCAGTGGAGCGAGACAAAGCACTCGACGGAGCGTTGGCACAGATCGAGAAGCAGTTCGGCAAGGGCTCGGTCATGCGGATGGGCGAGAAGACGTCCATGAAGATCGGCACGATCTCGACCGGCGCGCTGGCCCTCGACATCGCCCTCGGGGTCGGTGGTCTTCCCCGTGGTCGTGTCACCGAGATCTACGGTCCGGAGTCGTCGGGCAAGTCCACGCTCGCCATGCACGTGGTGGCCGAGGCGCAGCGCAACGGCGGCACGTGCGCCTACATCGACGCCGAGCACGCCATGGACCCGCTGTACGCGGCGAAGATCGGCGTCGACGTCGACCAACTCCTCATCTCCCAGCCCGATACGGGTGAGCAGGCGCTCGAGATCACCGACATGCTCATCCGCTCGGGTGCGCTCGACGTGGTGGTCATCGACTCGGTGGCGGCCCTCACCCCCCGGGCCGAGATCGAGGGCGACATGGGCGACACCCACGTCGGTCTGCAGGCACGTCTGATGTCCCAGGCGCTGCGCAAGCTCACCGCCAACCTCAACAAGAGCGACACCATCTGCATCTTCATCAACCAGTTGCGTGAGAAGATCGGCGTGATGTTCGGCTCGCCCGAGACCACCCCCGGCGGCCGTGCGCTCAAGTTCTACTCGTCGGTCCGGCTCGACATTCGTCGTATCGAGTCCATCAAGGACGGCGTCGAGATCGTCGGCAACCGCACCCGGGTCAAGGTCGTCAAGAACAAGGTGGCCCCGCCGTTCCGCCAGGCCGAGTTCGACATCATGTACGGGCAGGGCATCAGCCGTGAGGGTTCGCTGCTCGACATCGGTGTCGAGATGGGCTTCGTGAAGAAGTCCGGTGCTTGGTACACCTACGAGGGCGAGCAGCTGGGCCAGGGCCGCGAGAACGCGAAGTCCTTCCTCAAGGACAACCCCGAGATCATGGTCGAGGTGTCCGAGAAGGTCCGGGCCAACATGGGCATCGGCGATCTCCCCGAGGGCGATGCCGACGACCAGCCGATCGACCTGTCGCTCAACGACGACGTCCCGATCACCCTCGACGACTGACGATTGACGATTGACGATTGACGGCTGAGCCGTCGACGTTTCCTTCCTCGCGCCGACGATTCTCCCGACGTGAAACCCCCGTGGTGGAGGTTTCACGTCGGGAGAACGCCCGGCACCAAGATCGTGGGGATCCCGCCACTGGTTGGCGGGTGACCTCACGCGACGCGAAGCCCGTCGCTCGCTTTCCTCGGCAGCGCGACGGGCTTCGTGCTGTCCGTCCGGAGGTCGCTGGACCCCGCCGGCAACTTCCGACGTAGAACCCGAGCCGGACGGGTTCTACGCCGGGAAGACGGATGGGGACCAGCCGTCGCGTACGCTGTCCCGGTGTCCAAGCGGTACCTGATCCGCACCCACGGGTGTCAGATGAACGAGCACGACTCCGAGCGAATCGCGGGGTTGTTCGAAGCCGACGGCATGGTGCCGGCCGACGGCATCGACGACGCCGACGTCGTGGTGCTCAACACCTGCTGCATCCGGGAGAACGCGGACAACAAGCTCTACGGCACCCTCGGGCACCTCAAGTCCGTCAAGGCCGCCCGGCCCGAGTTGGAGATCGTGGTCGGCGGCTGCCTCGCCCAGAAGGACCGTGACCTCATCCAGGAGAAGGCCGGCCACGTCGACGTCGTCTTCGGGACGCACAATGTGCACCGCGCCGTCGACCTGCTCGAACAGTCTCGGCGAGAGGGCCCGGTCACCGAGATCCTCGAGGCAGCCGTCCTCGACGACCGTGACCTGTTCCCGAGTGCGCTCCCGGCGCGTCGCGAGGTGGGCTACCTCGCGTGGGTGACGATCCAGATCGGGTGCGACAACTCGTGTGCGTTCTGCATCGTGCCGTCGGTCCGCGGCGACGAGATCAGCAAGCCGTTCGGTTCGATCGTCGACGAGGTTCGGCAGCTCGCGGCCGACGGCGTGACCGAGGTGACCCTCCTCGGCCAGAACGTGAACTCCTACGGCCGCGACCTCACGCTCAAGCTCCGCAACGAGCCCGGCGAGCTCGACCGGTCGGCGGTCGCCGGTGCCGCCTGGGATGCCGATGGGCGGGCCCGTTCGCTCTTCGCAGACCTGCTGGCCGAGGTCGGTGCGGTCGAGGGAATCCGCCGGGTTCGGTACACGAGCCCGCACCCGAAGGACTTTCGCGACGACACGATCGCCGCCATGGCCGAGACCGCCGCCGTGTGCGAACACCTCCACCTGCCGCTGCAGTCGGGCAGCGACACCATCCTGGCGGCGATGCACCGGGGCTACACCGCCGATCGGTACCTCCAGAAGGTCGCTGCCGCTCGTGCCGGCATCGCCGACCTCGCCGTGACGACCGACATCATCATCGGGTTCCCCGGCGAGACCGAGTCCGACTTCGAGGCGACCCTCGCGGTCGCGGCCGAAGTCGGCTACGACTCGGCGTACACGTTCGTGTACTCGCCCCGTCCTGGCACCGAGGCCGCCGAGCTGACCGACCGCTTCGTCGAGCGGTCCGTGACCGTCGAGCGTATGAACCGGCTCCGCGACGTCGTCGAGCGGTCGTCGGTGCAGCGCAACGCTGCGCGCGTCGGTCGCGTCGAGGAGGTCATCGTCGAAGGTCCGTCGAAGAAGAACCCGGGCGTGCTGACGGGACGAACCCGCCAGAACAAGCTGTGCCATTTCGCTGCGCCGCAGCCGATCCGGGCGGGCAGCTACGCGCTGGTCGAGGTGACCGGTTCCACGCTCAGCCACCTGACCGGTGAGTTCCGCGAGGTCACCCACGTCGCGCAGCACCGCACGCGCATCCCCGTCGCCGCGATCTGACCGCCGTGGGAGTCTTCGATTCGCCGCGCGACGGGACGCCGGCCGATTCGCCGACGGCCCGTCTTCGTCCCGATGACCTGGTCGTCGCGCTCGCCCGCTTCGTCCACCGTGTGCACACCTCGGCGCCGACCGACGGGGCCGAGGCCCTGTCGGCGACGCCCTCGGACTACCTGGTCCTCGCCGCCGAGCGGGTCGAATCCGGGGCCGTGACGTCCGACTCCTTCGACGAGCCGTACCGACCGCACGCTCCGGAGCGGTTGCTGTCGATCGCAACCGACCTCGCCGACGGCCTCGGGGCCGTGGCGTCGGTCCCGGTGCACGGGTCGCTGGCGCTCGCCGATCTGCGGATCGACGGTGGGTCGGTGGTCGGTTGGACCGTGCCGACCACCCCACGTCTCGGCGACTCGTACGTCGATCTGTCGTTCCTCGCCCGAGACCTCGCTGCGGCGATCGGCCCGGCCGCAGTCCCGGCACTGTTCGACGCCTACGGTGCCGAACGGCCCGACCCGGTCCGCATCGAGTTCTGGGTCACCCTCCGCCAACTGCTTCCATGACTGCCTCGGCCACCTCCGGGTCAGGCTCGCTCCCTCGTCCCTCGGGAACTGCTTTCCCTGCGGTACCTCGGCGTGACATGACTGCCTCGGCCACCTCCGGGTCAGGCTCGCTCCCTCGCTCGATCGTCATCGTCGGCCCGACGGCATCGGGCAAGTCGGCGCTGGCACTCGAGTTGGCCCGGCTCCTGGGGGACAGTGAGATCGTCTCGATCGACTCGATGCAGGTCTACCGGCGCATGGACATCGGCACGGGAAAGGTCACGACCGAGGAGCGCGCCGAGACGCCGCACCACCTTCTCGACCTCGTCGAACCGTCCACCGAGTTCTCGGTGTCATGGTTCCAATCCGAGGCCCGGGCCGTGCTCGCCGATCTTGCGGCGCGTGGTCGCCGCGCCATCCTGGTCGGCGGCACCGGGCTCTACCACCGGGCGGTCGTCGACGACCTGGAGATCCCCGGCGAGTACCCGGTGCTGCGCAGCGAACTCGAGCGGACCGCTGCCGCCGGCCCCGAAGCGGTCGAGGCCTTGCATGGCCGGCTCGCAGTGCTGGACCCGACCGGTGCGAGTCGCTGTGAGCCGACCAACGCCCGCCGGGTCGTCCGCGCCCTCGAGGTCACCATGGGCTCGGGTCGTCCGTTCTCGTCCTACGGGCCCGGCCTGGAGGAGTACCCGCCGTCGGACCACCTGATGGTGGGACTGCGGGTCGAGCGATCGTCGATGCTGCCGCTCATCGAGGAGCGGGTACGCACGATGATGGCGGCCGGGTTCCTCGACGAGGTGCGGGCGTTGGCAGCCGAGGAGCCGCCGCTGTCGCGGACCGCTCGGCAGGCGCTCGGCTACCGCGAGCTGCTGTCGCACCTCGCCGGCGGATCGACCGAAGCCGAGGCAGTCGTCGAAACAGTCGTGCGCACCCGTCAGTTCGCCGTGCGCCAGGACCGTTGGTTCCGCCGCGATCCCCGAATCGAGTGGCACCCGACGAAGTGCGACGGACCCGCCCAAACTCGCTCGTTGGCCTCCTTCATCGCCGGTAGCTTGGACTCCACATGACGGCATCCCTCCGACTCACGAAGGCCCACGGCCTCGGCAACGACTTCCTGGTCGCCCTCGAGACCGCGAACCCCGCACTGACCGCGGCGGCGGTGGCAGCGGGCGGTTCGGTCGCCGCCACAGCGCTGTGCGACCGCCACCGGGGCGTCGGGGCCGATGGGCTGATCTTCGGACTCGCTCCCGATGCGCCGGGCGCCGATCTGCGCATGGTCCTGTTCAACGCCGACGGCTCCGAGGCCGAGATCTCCGGCAACGGCATCCGCTGCCTCGGGCAGGCTGCGCTGCGGGCCGGCGGCCGACGCGACGGCCGCATCGTGATCGACTCGGGAGCGGGCCGGCGCACGCTCGACGCCACAGCGACGACGGCGCCCGACACCGACCTGTTGCGCGTCGAGATGGGCGAATTGGGGACGGGCCCCGAGCCGGGTCCGGCCGCCGTCGCCATGGGCGCCCTGCATGTCGGGTCCGGTGCCGTCGGCAACCCGCACATCGTGTTGCACCTCGTCTCCCTCGAGGGCGTCGACCCCTCGGTCGATGGCCCGCTGATCGAGGCCGACGTGCCGGGTGGGGTCAACGTGCATTTCCTCGCCGCGAGCGGTCCCGACACCATCCGGCTCCTCCACTGGGAACGCGGCGCCGGGGTCACCGAGGCGTGCGGATCGGGGGCGAGCGTGTCGGCGGCCCTGGCCCACCGGTGGGGTCTCGTCGGCGAGCGGGTCACGGTGGAGATGCCGGGTGGTACCGCCGTCGTCGACGTCGGACCGACGCTGGCGTTGACGGGCGAAGCCGTGCACATCGCCGACATCGAGGTGGCGAATGCCTGGCTCTGATCACGACTCCTTCGAGTTCGAGCCGGACTTCTCCGACGACGAGCTCCTCGCGACGATCTTCGGCGACGCAGCGAATGAACCCGACGGACCCGACGCCGGAGACGGCGACCCCGACGCGGCGGAGTCCCACCGCGGCGCGTTCGGCGACTTCGGTGCGACGTCGAGCGCCTTCATCGACCGGTCGTTCCGGGAGAAGATCGTGCTCGTCGGCGTGTCGTTCCCTCCGTTCGACGACGATCTGGTCGAGGAACACCTCGACGAGCTCGCACGCCTGATCGACACCGCCGGCGCCGATGAGGTGGGCCGGGTGGTACAGCGCCGGCAGAGTCCCGATGCCGCCACGTTCATCGGCTCCGGCAAGGCGCAGGAGATCAAGGAGATGGCGATCGCCTTCGACTGCGACACCGTGGTCTTCGACGACGAGCTGACGCCTGCACAGCAGTTCAACCTGGAGAAGATCCTCGGGCGAACCGCGATCGACCGCACTGCGGTGATCCTCGACATCTTCGCCCAGAACGCGTCGAGCCTCGAGGGCAAGGCGCAGGTCGAGCTGGCCCAACTCAAGTACCGGCTTCCCCGGCTGCGGGGCAAGGGTCGCAGCCTGTCGCAGCAGGGCGGTGGCATCGGCACCCGCGGCCCGGGCGAGACGCAGCTCGAGGTCGACCGTCGTCGACTGGTCCGGCGCATCCACAAGCTCGAGGAGCAGCTGCGCGGCATCACCCACGTGCGCGACACCCAACGCAAGGCCCGACGCCGTTCGCTGCTCCGCAACGTGGTGATCGTCGGGTACACCAACGCGGGCAAGTCCACGTTGCTCAATCGCCTCACCGACTCCGGTGTGCTGGTCGAGGACCGTCTCTTCGCGACGCTCGACCCCACCACCCGACGTCTGCAATTGCCCGGCGGCGAGTCGGTCCTGATGACCGACACCGTGGGGTTCGTGCGAAAGCTGCCCCATCAGCTGGTCGAGGCGTTCAAGTCGACGCTCGAGGTCGTCAACGACGCCGACCTGCTGGTCCACGTGGTCGACGGGTCGGCCGTGGATCCGCAGGCCGAGATCGAGGCCGTACGAGATGTGCTGCGGGAGATCGACGCCGATGGCCTTCCGGAGCTGCTCGTGTTCAACAAGTGCGACGCGTCGGAGGAATCGGCGCGACTCGCCGAGCGGTTCGAGGGCGCCGTCGCGATCTCCGCCGTCACCGGCGAAGGGGTCGAGGCGTTGCTGGCCACCATCGGCGACCGCCTGCGGGCCCTGGTCGCGCCCGTCGACCTCGAGATTCCCTACGACCGGGGCGATCTGATTGCCGCGGTGCACCGGTCCGGTGAGGTGCTGTCGGAGACGCCGGGTGAGCATTCGATGCGTATGCGAGCACGGCTCGAGGCCTCCGAGGTCGGTCGGTTCGAGCAGTACCAGGTGCCTCCCGGCGTCCCCGCCGCCGAGCTGAACTGATCGGAGACCTGCTCTCGTGGAACCGTTCGTCCCACCGCCCTACCCCTACGACCGCCTTGCCGGGGTGATCGCCACCGCCAAGGAACACGAAGGTGGAGCCGTCGACCTGTCGATCGGTGATCCGTGTGATCCGCCGCCCGCAGCCGTCGTCGAGGCGATGGGCCACAGCGGCACCGAGCGCAGCTACCCGTTCTCGATCGGGTCGGCTGCATTCCGCGATGCCGCCTCGGCGTGGATGCGTCGGCGTCTCGGCGTCGACGTCGGCCCGAAGCAACTTGCCGGCTGCGTCGGCACCAAGGAGTTCGTCGCCGGCCTGCCCCATCTGTTGCGGCTCCGTCGGCCGGATCTCGACACCGTGCTGTATCCCGCGGTGTCGTACCCGTCCTACGCGATGGGGGCGACCCTCGCCGGTTGCCGGGCCGTGCCGGTGCCCGTCGACGAGCACTGGCGCCTCGACCTGTCCGCCATCGATCCTGGCGACGCCGCCCGAGCGTTGTGCCTCTGGGTGAACACCCCGGGCAACCCCGCCGGTGGCCTCGACGACCTCGACGTCGTCGCTGCGTGGGGTCGTGCCCACGGCGTGCCGGTCTTCAGCGACGAGTGCTACGTCGAGTTCACGTGGGTGGGGGAGCGCCGGACGATTCTCTCGTCGGGCCTCGACGGGGTTGTCGCCGTGCACTCGTTGTCGAAGCGGTCGAACCTCGCGGGCGCCCGAGTCGGCTTCTACGCCGGCGACGCCGAGCTCGTCGGCTACCTCTCCGAGGTCCGCAAACATCTCGGCCTGATGATCCCCGGGCCCGTGCAGGCAGCGGCGATCGCCGCGTGGGGCGACGACGCCCACGTCGACGTTCAGGCCGTCACCTACCGGACGCGCCTCGAGCGGCTCATCGGCCAGCTCGGCCGCCTCGGCATCCCTGCGGTCATGCCGGGTGGGGCGTTCTACCTGTGGGTCGCGGCGCCCGATGGCGACGCGTGGGCGTTGGCCCACCGCCTCGCCGCCGACGTCGGCATGGTGGTGAGCCCCGGCGAGTTCTACGGCGATGCGGCGGCGTCGCACATCCGGGTGGCTGCGGTACAGCCTGATGCTGCGCTCGACCTCCTCGACCACCGTCTCGACGCGCTGGAGGCCAGGGGCGCCACGGGAGCCACGACCTCATGAACCCGATCGACGCAACCGACGTCTTCGCGCTCACCCGCCAGCTGGTCGACGTAGCCTCGGAGAGCTTCGCCGAACAGGAACTCGTCGACCTCTTGGAGGCCGAGCTCCGGACGCTGCCGCATCTCGAGGTCACGCGGGTCGGCGACAACGTCGTGGCGCGGACACAACTCGGTCGAGACCAGCGACTCGTCCTGGGCGGGCACACCGACACGGTGCCCGCCAACGCCAACTTCCCGTCCCACGTCGACAACGACACGCTGTGGGGCGTCGGTGCAGCCGATATGAAAGGTGGCCTGGCGTGCATGTTGGCATCGGCTCGCCGGCACACCGATCCGCGCCTCGACCTCACCTACGTGTTCTACGCCCGGGAGGAGGTCGCAGCCGTGCACAGCGGCCTCGGCGAGCTCTTCGACGAACGTCCGGACCTGTTGGTCGGCGATGTCGCGCTCCTCGGCGAACCGACCGACGGCAAGATCGAGGCCGGCTGCCAGGGTTCGTTGCGGTTTCGACTCACGCTGGCGGGCCGGCGGGCGCACACGGCCCGGGCCTGGATGGGACGCAATGCCGTCCACCGCCTCGCTCCGGTGCTGACCGCACTTGCCGACTACGACGCCCGCCAGCCCGTCGTCGCCGGGTGCCGATACCACGAGGCGCTCCTCGCCGTGGGGATCGAGGGGGGTGTGGCGGGCAACGTCGTCCCCGACTCGGCGACGCTCCTCGTCGTCCACCGATTCGCCCCCGACCGCACGTCCGCCGAGGCAGAAACCCACGTGCGGTCGGTCATCGAACCGCTGCTCGACGAGGGCGACGTGTTCGAGCTCGTCGACGTCGCCTCCGCGGCGGCGCCCGCCGTCGACCATCCGCTCGTCGCGGCGCTCATCGAGCGCAACGACCTCCCGGTGACGGCGAAGCTCGGCTGGACCGACGTCGCCCGGTTCGCGGAGAGGGGCATTCCCGCCGCCAACTTCGGGCCCGGCGATCCGACGATCGCGCACACGGCAGGGGAGCACGTGACACGAGATTCCGTGGATCGCACCTGGGCGGCCCTCGACGATCTGATCTCGCGGGGCTGAGAACGCTCTCATCCGCGGATTTCGCACCGACCCCGGTTAGCCTCGGCGCGTCGAGTGACAAGGAGGTCGTCGGATGGCCGACAAGCCCAAGGTGAAACCGTCCAGCGCTGGTGTCTGGATCGGACTGGTGATGATGCTGCTCAGCTTCGCGAGCTGTGGCGCCGGCTGCGTGCTCGCCGGGAGCGAGATCAAGGACGCCGCGGACGCCGCACAACGTGTCGACGTGCCGGCGAGCCAGACCTACGACATGGAGGCGGACGCTGCCGGGATCATCATCGGTCTCGCGCCGTCGGCGTCCGACGCCAAGGACATCGAGGTCTCGTTGACCGACGAGAACGGCACCGCCGTCGAGGTCAGCACGAGCTCGAGCTTCTCGAGTTCGACCACCGAGAGCAAGGGTGACTCCGTCGAGGTCCTCGGCACGTTCGAGGTCAAGAAGGCCGGTACCTACACGCTCAACGCAACGGGCCCGGCCGGCACCCGCGTCGCCATCCTGAACATCTCGATCGGTGCGATCCTGGGCAAGTTCTTCGGCGGCATCGGCATCGGCTTGGTCCTGTTCCTCGTCGGTCTGATCTTGGCCATCGTCACCGGTGTTCGCCGCAGTCGTGCCAAGAAGAAGGCCGCAACGGTCGGCTCCTTCGGCGCCCCGCCCCCCGGTGGCGGGTTCCCGGGCCAGGTGCCGCCGGCACCCGGCACTCCCGGCCAGATGCCCGCTCCCGGCCAGGTGCCGCCTGCCCCTCAGGGCTACCCCCAGCAGGCACCGCCCGCGCCGGCATTCCCGCCGGCCGCTCCGCCCGCGCCCGGCGGCTTCCCGCCTGCTCCGCCGGCACCGGCGGCGTACCCGCCCCCGGCCCCGCCCGCCCCTACAGCTCCTGCTCCCGAGGCGCCGTACACCCCGCCGCCGGCCCCGCCGGCTCCTGCTCCCCAGGACGTCCCGCCGCCCCCGCCCCCTCCCGGCCAGTGGGGCAACGACACGCCGCCACCTGCGCCGCCCTTCGGGAGCTGAGCGACCGATCACCAACAGTCCTGCGTGCGGGGAGGGGCCACAGCGCCCCTCCCCGCTTCGCGTCTGTCCACGACTTGCCGTCTGCCGCTGACCTCGGCGGCCTCTAGAGTTGCGCCTCGTCGTGGGCGTGGTGCCTGCGGCGAACCGCAGCCAGGAGGCCCCCGACGTGTCGTTGTCGCCCAGTTCGTTCTCGTCGATCGACGAGTTCCGCCAGCACGTCGCCGCCCTGCTCGAGCGTCCCGGCTGGACCGCACCGGCCGCCTTCGGCCTCGGCATCGCCACGATCTCGGAGGTGGGTGACGGCACCAAGGTGCTCGACACCTACTTCCCCTTCCCGAACCGTGACGAGAACGTCGGGTTCGTTGCCCTCGTGCTCGACGTGCTCGGTGCCGAGCCCAAGAGCGGCACCACTGTTCTTTCGCGCGAGGCGTTGGAGCGCGCCAACCAGCTGGTCGACGTGGTCCTCGAGGACGGAGGCGACCATCCCAACGCCCGGCTGCTCCCGATGTTGCTCGACTCGCTCGACGCTCCGGCGCCGCTCGCCCCCGCCCGACGTGTGCCGGTGCTCACCGTCATCGCCGACCTCGATGACGCGCCGATCGACGCCCACGACGTGTACCTCCGTCTGCACCTCATCTCGACGTGGAAGGTGCGGCCCCACGGGTGCAACCTCGACGGCCAGTTCGGCCTCCTCAACAACGTCGTGTGGACCGACGCTGGGCCGTTCGACCCCGACGGCTTCGAGACCACCCGGCTGCACCTCCGAGCGCAGGGGCGTCCCCTCACCGTGCTGAGTATCGACAAGTTTCCGCAGATGGCCGACTACGTGATCCCCTCGGGCGTCCGCGTCACGGTGCCCAGCCGCGTTCGGCTCGGGGCCTACCTGGGCGAGGGCACAACGGTCATGCACGAGGGCTTCGTCAACTTCAATGCCGGCACCGAGGGGCCGGCGATGGTCGAGGGCCGTATTTCCGCCGGCGTGTTCGTCGGAGCGAACTCTGACATCGGCGGAGGCGCCTCGATCATGGGCACCCTGTCGGGCGGAGGCAAGGAAGTCGTCTCGATCGGGTCGGGCTGCCTCCTCGGCGCCAACGCCGGTCTCGGCATCTCGCTCGGCGACAACTGTGTGGTCGAGGCGGGTCTCTACCTCACCGCCGGCACGGTGGTCACCCTGCCCGACGGCTCGACCTGCAAGGCCGCACGTCTGAGCGGGCGCAACGACATGTTGTTCCGGCGGAACTCGATCTCGGGTGCGGTGGAGATGCTGCCCCAGTCGGCGGAGTGGGGCGGTCTCAACGCCGATCTCCACGCCAACTGAGGGCCTCTGGCACAGAGAGAGCCAACCGGTGCTGGCCAGGTCCGACCCGTGCCGAAGGTGACGAGGTACGTCACGTCCGGCACGGATCAGCGCTGGGTCTGGGACCAGTGCCTCGGGCCGCCCCGCTCGGAAGGCGGTGCCTACAGCTTGCGGAGCACCGTCACGACCTTGCCGTAGACGGTGACATCGGATGCGTCGAACACCATGTCGGTGAGGCGCGGGTTGGCCGGGACGAGCGTGACGACGCTGCCCTTGGACTTGAATGTCTTGACCGTGGCTTCCTCGCCGGGAATGCCGGCGACGACGATGTCGCCGTTGTCAGCAGTCACCTGGCGACGGACCACCACGAAGTCACCGTCGAAGATGCCCGCCTCGATCATGGAGTCGCCACGGACGCGGAGCATGAACAGCTCGCCTTCGCCGGTGAACTGCGCCGGCAGCGGCATGAGTTCCTCGACGTGCTCCTGGGCCAGCACGCCGGTGCCGGCGGCGACGTCACCGACGAGCGGCACGTGGCGGACCGGGAGCGCGGTCGGCGGTGGCGCCGGAGTTGGAGTCGAACCGGACCTCGATGGCGCGGGGCTTGGTGGCGTCACGGCGGAGGTAGCCCATCTTCTGGAGGCTGGAGAGATGGGTGTGAACCGTTGACGGCGAGGTGAGGCCGACCGCCGTGCAGATCTCGCGGACCGACGGCGGATACCCCCGCTCGCCGACGGTGCGCTCGATGACCTCGAGGATCTCCCGTTGGCGATCGGTGAGCGGGTCGAGTTCGCCGTGTGGGGCGGAGTTGGAGGGTGGTTGGGTGCTCATGGGCTGGCTCCTGGTTGGGAAGGGCTGACGGGTCGTGGACCCGGGCGGTCGAACAGGCGTTCCTGACGGTAGCACGTCGGAACAAACAAGTGTTCGACCTTGACACCGAACATCCGTTCGTGTCCAATGACGAACAGTTGTTCGCATCGCCCCCGGTCATCTCACTGTCAGGGGTCCCCAGGAGAATCATCGACATGGCAGTTTCCTTCCTCGTCCAGCCCGACCGTCACCCGCTCGGCGCCCACCCGGCCACCCGTCGCCCGCAGCTCGTCGGGCTCGATGGTGGCCGATCGGTCGCCGCGGTCCGGCGGCGTCGGGTGTTCCTCGTCCGTCGGTGCGTCGTCGGCGTGCTCGCCCTCGTTGCGATCGTGCTGGCGGGGTCCGCCGTGTCGGCCGTATCGTCGGCGCTGTCACCCGACGTTGCAGTGCCCACCTCCTTCGAGGTGGCGCCCGGTGACACGTTGTGGAGCATCGCCGGCGAGCTCGGGGTCGACGCCGACCGTCGCGAGGTGGTGCACCTGTTGTCGGTGGCCAACGGCGGCACGGTCGTCGTTCCGGGCCAGCATCTGCAGATCCCCGAGTCGGTGCGGGCCCTCGGGGCCTGAGCGTTTGTCAGTCGAGGGAGGCGTCGCCGTGAACGGTCAGGTAGCGCGTGAACAGCGTGCCGTCGTCGTGGGCGTACACCCGGCCCAGGCGGAGGCGCTGCCCGAGCGCTTGTTGGGAGTGGAGCGGACGCACCGCATCGCCGGCCGCCACGATCGGAGCGACGGTGAAGTTCCACTCGTCGACCAGCCCGGCCGAGCCCAGCTGGGCGAGCAGCGTCGGCCCGCCCTCGCAGAGCACCCGGCGCACGCCGAGGCGTCCCAGTTCCTCCATCAAGCGACCGAGGTCGACCGAGTCGTCGCCCAGCTCGAGCACGTCGAAGCGCTCGTCGAACGCTGCTCCTGGATCGTGGCGGATCGTGGCGATCAGCGGCCGTTCCCACGGCTCAGCCGGCGCTCCCGGCGGTGGCAGTTCGTCGAGCAGGGGCGGTTCGCCGTCCAGCGTGCTCGACCGGGTCACGATGCACAGCCGTGCCCGCGCCCCCTGGCCGCGTTCGGCTCGGCGACGTCGACCCACGAGGCCGGGTTCACGTGCCAGGCGGTACCGTTCGTCGCGCACCGTCTGCGCTCCCACAACGATCACGTCCGCCTCGGCTCGCAGGGTCGAGAACACGTCTCGATCGCCGGGGCCACCGAGGCCGCCCGATCGACCATCCACGGTCGCGGCGCCGTCGATGGTCGTCACCATGTTGGCGAACACCCATGGGCGGCGACCGTCGGGGTGCACCCGCAGTTCGGATGCGATGCGCTCGGCGACGTCGATGTCGGCACGGCCAGGGCGTTCGTCGAGGGGGTCGGAGGGCACGAGTTGTCGCATTGCGTTCACCCCTTGGCCGTGATCCGCCAGAAAAGTTCAGATCCGTATATCCACAGGTTGTCCCGAGGAAGTGGATGAGCGGAAGGTGGCGAGATTACATCTCAACTGCTGGAACACGTGGACGGTCACGGCGGTTGAACGCACTGTCCGTGAGGTCCACCGCCCACCGTGAGATTTTCGGCCCAACTCGAGGCGATCATGACCGACGTTCCCCGGTTATTCACACGATGTTCCCCTTTTCCCCCACAGGCCGTTGTTCGTAGTGTCCTGGGCGTGGACCGTGACGTGCGCGTTTGGATTGGTGGCTGCGTCTCGTCTCACTTGGCAGGCAGGACGGGTGCTGGAGGCAGGAAGCGATCGACGACGACCCACCCGGTCGTCCCGCTCGCACCCCGCCTCCGCCCGACGCCCACGTCACGGTCCCAGTTCTCGCCCGACGAGCGTCCGCATCGGCGCGCTCTGCCCTGCGCTGCCCCCGGTAGCGTGAACCCATCGAACGGAGTCGTCACATGTCGCTGACCGACAACCAGGTCGGCCTCGGCCTCAGCCGGGTCTTCACCACGTCGGATCGTCACCCCTATGACGAGATCGAGTGGGGGCTCCGCGATGCGCGCATCACCGACTATCGCGACGGCTCGGTGGCGTTCGAGCAGACCGGGGTCGAGTTCCCGCTGTCGTGGTCGGTGAACGCGTCCAACATCGTCGCCCAGAAGTACTTCCGGGGCACGCTCGGCACCCCCGAGCGCGAGTGGTCGCTCCGTCAGGTCATCGATCGTGTCGCCGACACGATCGCCACGTGGGGCGACCGAGACGGCTACTTCGTCGACGACGACGAGCGTGACACCTTCGTCGACGAGCTCAAGCACCTGCTCGTCAACCAGAAGGCAGCATTCAACAGCCCGGTCTGGTTCAACATCGGTGTGCCGGGTGTGCCGAACCAGGGCTCGGCCTGCTTCATCCTGTCCGTCGAGGACTCGGTCGACTCGATCCTCGAGTGGTACCGCGAGGAAGGTGTGATCTTCAAGGGGGGCTCCGGCGCCGGAGTGAACCTGTCCAGGGTGCGGGCCTCGACCGAGCGTCTCGCCGGCGGCGGCACACCGTCCGGCCCCGTCAGCTTCATGCGCGGCGCCGATGCGTCGGCGGGCACGATCAAGTCCGGCGGCAAGACGCGTCGTGCCGCCAAGATGGTCATCTTGGACGTCGACCATCCCGACATCGAGGAGTTCGTCACCTGTAAGGCGCGCGAGGAGCGCAAGGCACGCGTCCTACGTGACGCCGGCTTCGAGATGGATCTCGACGGTGCCGACGGGTTCAGCATCCAGTACCAGAACGCAAACAACTCGGTGCGTGTGACCGACGAGTTCATGGAGGCGGTCCGCGCTGACGGCGACTGGGCCCTCCTGGCCCGCACGGACGGCTCCGTGCAGCGCACGGTCCGCGCCCGTGACCTCATGCGGTCGATCGCGACAGCGGCCTGGGAGTGTGCCGACCCCGGAATGCAGTACGACACGACCATCAACCGCTGGCACACCGCCGCCGTGACCGGCCGCATCAACGCCAGCAATCCCTGCAGCGAGTACATGCACCTCGATGACTCGGCCTGCAACCTGGCCAGTCTCAACCTGCTGAGCTTCCTCCGCGACGACGACACGTTCGACGAGGAGCAGTTCCGTGCCGCGGTCGAGGTCATCTTCGTGGCCCAGGAGATCATCGTCGGCAACGCCGACTACCCGACCGAGAAGATCGGCAAGACCACGCGGCGGTTCCGCCAGTTGGGGCTCGGCTACACGAACCTCGGTGCGCTGCTGATGGCGCTCGGGCACCCCTACGACTCCGAGGACGGTCGTGCGTGGGCCGCAGCGATCACGGCGCTCATGACCGGCCACGCGTACGCGACGTCGGCGTGTATGGCGGCTCGGATGGGTCCGTTCGCCGGGTTCCACGAGAACCGCGAGCCGATGCTGAAGGTGCTCGAGATGCACCGGGCCGAGGTGGTCCACATCGACGAGGAGCGGGTCCCGTCGTCGCTGCTCGGCGCCGCCCAGCAGTCGTGGGATCTGGCCTGCCAGCTCGGCGAGACGGTCGGCGTGCGCAATGCTCAGGCGAGTGTCCTCGCTCCCACCGGCACGATCTCGTTCATGATGGATGCCGACACGACCGGCATCGAGCCCGATCTCGGCCTGGTCAAGACGAAGAAGCTCGTCGGCGGCGGCACCATGTCGATCGTCAACCAGACCGTCAGCCGTGCGCTCCGCCAGCTCGGGTACGGCGAGGTCGAGCTCGCCGAGATCGTCGCCTACATCGACGAGCACCACTCGATCATCGGGGCCCCGCACCTCGCTCCGGAGCATCTGCCGGTGTTCGCCTGCTCGATGGGCGACAACGTCGTGCACTACTCCGGGCACCTCAAGATGATGGCGGCGGCGCAGCCGTTCCTCTCGGGGGCGATCAGCAAGACCGTCAACACGCCCGAGGAGACGACGGTCGAGGAGATCGAGCAGATCTACCTCGATGGGTGGCAGCTCGGTCTCAAGGCCGTCGCCGTCTACCGCGACAACTGCAAGGTCGGCCAGCCGCTGTCCACGGGCAAGACCCCGGCGGCGACAGCGCTGCCCGATGCCGTCGAGCAGCAACTGGCGCTCGTCCCGGTCGCCCACCAGCCGGTGCGGGAGCGTCTGCCCCGGTCGCGGCGGTCTCGCACCTTCGAGTTCCGGGTGGCCGACTGCAAGGGCTTCGTGACCGTGGGTGAGTACGACGATGGTCGTCCCGGCGAACTGTTCGTGCGGGTGTCCAAGCAGGGTTCGACGCTCGCCGGCATCATGGATGCCTTTGCGATCGCCGTCAGTCACGGCCTGCAGTACGGCGTGCCCCTCCAGGCGTACGTGGCGGCGTTCGTGGGTATGCGGTTCGAGCCTGCCGGCATGACCGACGATCCCGACCTTCGCCTGGCGTCGTCGCTCATGGACTACCTGTTCCGGCGGCTCGCGCTCGACTACATCTCCTACGACGAGCGCTCCGCCATGGGCCTGTTCAGCATCGCCGAGCGCACCCAGCCGACGCTTCCCGGTGTCGAGGAGGCGGTGGCCGCCACGTCCCAGGGCAACGACCTGGTTGCCGATCCGCCGACGCGGTTCGCCCAGCCCGTTGCTGCGCCCACGATCGCTCCCAGCGCAGAGCACGCGCTGCACGCCCCTGGCTCCGACGCACCGTTGTGCATGCAGTGCGGCGTCGGGATGCAGCGGGCCGGCTCCTGCTACGTGTGCCAGGAGTGCGGCTCGACCAGCGGCTGTAGCTGACGCTCGGCATCCCGCCAGGGGTGGCCCGAGCGTGCATTCAGGATCGGGGTCGGAGCACCCACCACTCGACGGGCCGGTCGTAGCCGCGTCGGTCGAGCAGCGCGTCGAGTGGTTCCTCTCCGGGGCCGGCAACGACGAGGAGCGCCACGTCGCCGCGGTCACGACTCTGTGTCTCGACCGCTGCGACGAGGCGAGCGAGCTCGGTGGTGTCGCCGGCGACGACGGGGTCGGCCAGGCCGGTCGTTCCGCCGGGTCGGTAGACCGGCGGTGGGGCGATCGGCGGACTCAGGAGGGCCTGCCCTCCGGGCACGGCGACGGGGGCACCGGTGATGGCGAGTGCGCTCAGTCCATGAAGGTGGGGGAGCGGCAGCCCCGGTTCGTCGTCGGGCTCATCGAGGAGGAGCGCGGACGCCACGTCGAGGCGTCGGTGTCGATACCAACAGTTGAGGTCGAGCCCTGCGGCGACGAGCGCGGCGCGGCGCATCCGGTCGGCGACCGCGCACGGCACGACGATGCGTGTCGCGCCCAGGCGGTGGGCTCGACCGGCCACGGCGGCGAGCAGCGCCCGCCCGACCCGGTCCCAGTGGTTGGGCGCTGCCACGCCGACGTCGTCGACGACCCAGGTCGGGTCGGTGTCGACATCGAGGGACAGCGGAGACGCGATCACGAACCCTGCGACGCTGCCCGCGACGGACGCGACCAACGCGATCGACCGCCCGCTGCCGAGGGTCACGCGCAGGAACAGCGGATGGACCTCGCGGGCGTTGGGTGCGAGCGCCCAGAACGTCGGGGCCCACGCCTGCTGGCGCAGGCGTTGGTCCTGAGCGAGGTCGGCGATGGCGTCGAGGTCCCCCACCTCCGCGTTCCGGATGGTCATGTCGCGGTTCCCCCGTCCGACGCGGTAGACCTTGTGCGCACTCCTGCCTGCGGCCGGGAGGAGTTGGGGAGAGGTTAGATGCATCGGCTGCACGAAAGGAACTGAGGTGTACTGATGACTTCGGAGCAGGGGATGAACGGCGAGCGGCTCGTCGGTGCGCTGGAGGCGGTGTGGTCGTCGACGGCGGCGCTGTGTCGGGACCTGACCGACGAGGAGTGGGCGCTCCCGACTCGGTGCCCCGGCTGGTCGGTGCAGGACCTGATCTCCCACATGCTCGGCACCGAGGCGATGCTCGCCGGCCGGCCGCAACCGGCGGTCGACGTGCCCGACGCCCCCCACCTTCGTAACGACATCGGGCGCTTCAACGAGGCGTGGATCATCGAACGACGGTCCCACCGCGGGGCCGACGTCCTCGACGAGTTCGTTGCGATCACGAGCGATCGCCTCGCCGCACTCGGGCGCATGGGCCAGGCGCAGTTCGACGAGGAGGCTTGGACGCCGGCCGGCAAGGCGACCTACGGGCGGTTCATGCAGATCCGGGTCTTCGATTGCTGGATGCACGAGCAGGACGCCCGCGCCGCGCTCGATCGGCCCGGCCATCTGACCGGGCCAGCGGTCGACGTCTCGCTCGACGAGATCGCTCAGGCCCTGGGCTATGCGGTGGGCAAACGCGCCGGGGCCCCGGCGGGGTCGTCGGTCGCGCTCGTCGTCAACGGTCCGACCCGCCATCGGTTCGACGTGGTCGTCACCGATCGCGCCCGCCTGAGCGCAACTCCGACGCTCGCCCCGACCACGACGGTGACCACCGATCTCGCCACCTTCGTGGCGCTGGTGGGCGGTCGGATCGACCCCGAGGAACCGCTCGACGGGGGCATCATCACGGTGTCGGGTGACGCCGAGCTCGGTCGAGCGGTGGCGACCCACCTCGCGTTCGTGATCTGACGGGCGGCGGCCGGCGGCCGCAGCGCTACAGCGGACCCGTCCCTCGGTCGGTCGCATCGATCTCGGCGATGCGCCGTTCGAGGTAGGTGGAGAAGTAGCCGCGATACCGCTGCTGCAGCTCGGGGTTCATCCAGTCGTTGCCCGTGACCTTGCCGCGGCAGTTGGGTGCGAGGCAGTGGCACTCGAACTCGTCGTAGCTGTCGGCATCGCACATGGCGTAGTCGAACGTGATCTCCTCGTCGGGCGCAACGGGACGCATCGTGACGAGGAGGATGTTGCCCAAGATGCCGAGGTTCGGCGAACAGCTGTGGTTGAAGAAGTCGGCCGGCTCACCGTCGGTGGGGCAGACCATGAACAGCGTGTCGGAAATCTGGAGGGAGTGGGTCTGCTGCAGCTCGGGGAGCTGCTCGAAGTCGGACAGGGCCATGACGTGACCACCGAAACCGGACACGACCTCGCCGGCGGCGAAGTCGCGGGTCGCGAAGAGGCCGATGCCCTTCGCTCCGGCGGGGCGGACATCGACGTCCGGCGAGAGCCAGGAGTGGTACATGAGCGCGAATGGTACCCGTGACCGATGAACCTCCGGAACGGCCTGCACGATCGCTCAGGACCGGGCACAATGGTCTGTCCGCGAGTGCGGCATCGGGGCGCGGCGATCGGTCGTCGCGACCGGAGAATTGGCCGAGGTGTTCGTTGCATGGCATCCTCAGCCCCAACGCACGGCTCATCGGCGAACGATGCCGAGCCCTGCAGGAAGCACCGAGCTGAGGAGCGAATCTTGTTCGATGTCGGAGATCGGGTGGTTTACCCCCACCACGGCGCAGCCATCATCGTGAGTCGGGAGACCCGCGAGTTCAATGACGAGAAGACCGACTACCTGGTCTTGAAGATGGCGCACGGCGATCTCACCCTCTCGGTCCCCGCTGACAAGGCGGAAGAGGTCGGGATGCGTCCGCCGATCGGCAACGAGGAGGTCCAGGACCTGTTCGAGCTGCTCGGCAAGAAGGACATCCGCGAGCCCGCCAACTGGAGCCGCCGGTTCAAGAACCACCAGGAGAAGCTCAAGTCGGGCGACGTGTACCAGGTGGCCGAGGTCGTCCGGAACCTGGCGCTCCGCGACCAGTCCAAGGGCCTGTCCGCCGGTGAGAAGTCGATGTTCGTCAAGGCTCGGGGTGTGCTCGTGTCGGAGCTCAGCTTCGCGCTCGACGTCTCCGAGGACGAGGCGCTCGACCGGGTGCAGAACACCCTGGCCTGATGTCGTCGCGGCACCGATGAGGGTCCGTGGTCGGCGCGTCGCCGCGCTCGCGATCGCGCTGCTCGTCGGTGGCTGCACGAGTTCGACGTGGGACACGTCGGAGATCGACGACACCACGCCGACGACGATCCGCACGTACCCGCGTACCGACGCCGGCCTGACCGAGTCGCTGACCGACTACCTGTCGAACGTCGGAACGGACCTCGGCGAGTGGGCGCCCCCGAAGGAGGAGGCGCGGTGCGCCGCGACGCGCATCGTGCGGCGCCTCACCGTCGAGCATCTCCTCGAGATCGGCTACGACCCCCAGGAACCGTCGCTGGCGCTCGAGTATCCCGCCGACGATCGCACAGCGGTCGTCAACATCTTGTCGGGATGCATCGACGTCTCCGCCGCGATCCTCGAGACGTTCTCGTCGTACCAGAAGCTGCCGTTGGCGCAGTCCAACTGTATGGCCGAGGGCTTCGCCCGGCTCGAGTTGTCCCGCGACGTGATCGTTGCCCTCGTCGACGGCGAGGAGCCCGAACCCTTCGCGAACAGTGATCGCTACGCGTCGGGCCTGGCGTCGTTGGCCGTGGAGTGCATGGAGGAAGACGACCTCCTTCCCAACGGCCTACTGCCGAAGCTCCCTGCGCCGAAGAACGCCCCGGCCTCGACCACCACGTCGACGACGGCGCCGACGTCCGACGACGACCTGCTCGAGGGCATCGAGCCGGGCAGCCCGCTCGACACCACGACGACCACGTCCGGGTAAGCTCGCCGGGCCGTTTCCGCGGCACCGTTCACCCAGAGGGGGAAGCCCGTGCTCTCGTCGTTCCCGAGCCCGTCGTCGGACATGATCCCCGGCATCGGGGTGAAGTACTACGGCGTGATGATCGCGCTCGGGGTGCTGGCAGCGGTCTCGGTCGCCCGGCGCAGGTGGCGTGCAGCGGGCCACGATCCCGACGAGGTGGCCGACATTGCTGTCTGGGCGGTCCCGTTCGGTCTGGTCGGAGCTCGGCTCTACCACGTCATCACCGACTGGGAGATCTACCGCGACCGGCCCTTCCCCCGGGTCCTCGAGATCTGGAACGGCGGCCTCGGCATCCCCGGCGGCATCTTCCTCGGCGTGGTCGGTGGTGTGCTGGCGGCTCGCTACTACAAGATCGGTGTCCCCGGCCTCGCCGACGCCATGGCTCCGGCCATCCCCCTCGCACAGGCCATCGGCCGTCTCGGCAACTACTTCAATCAGGAGCTGTTCGGGAAGCCGAGCACCCTGCCATGGGCTGTTCGCATCGACCTGGAGCACCGCCCCAGCGCCAACGGCCTCCCGCTCGACCAGGGTGGAATCCCGAAGTACCCGGGAGCGACCAGCTTCCAGCCGACCTTCCTGTACGAAGCGCTCTGGAACCTCGGTGCATTCGGGCTGCTGGTGTGGATCGACTCGAAGAAGCTCCTCCGCCAGGGGAAGATGCTCCCGGCGTACGTGGTGGCCTACTTCTCCGGTCGTCTCTGGGTCGAGGCGCTCCGAGACGACTTCGCCAACAAGATCCTCGGCCTCCGGGTCAACACGTGGGTCTCGCTCGTGATGATCGCCATCGGGCTGGTGTGGCTGTTCTGGGGTGGCCTGCTGCGTCCTGTCGAGGAGCGCGGCGTCCACCCGACCCCGTGGACCCCCGAGAACGACGCCCTCGACGGTAACGGCTCCGTGGACGGAGCGTCGGCCGACGCGGCGCCGATCGATGAGTCCGAGTCGGTGCCGGCCGGCTCAGCGGCTGCGGTGCTCGGTGAGGATGGCGTCGCCGAGGGCGGGCCAGAGCTCGACGGCCCAGTCGCCGAAGGCGGCATCGCCGAGGGCGACGACGGCGAGGCCACAGACGGGGTCGACCCAGACGAACGTGCCTGACTGACCGAAGTGCCCGAAGGTGGCGGGGGAGTTCTGCACCGCCGTCCAGTGGGGGTACTTCACCCCGCGGATCTCGAAGCCGAGACCCCACGGGTTGGGGTCCTGGCGCCCGAAGCCGGGCAAGACTCCGGCGAGCCCGGTGAACTGCTCGGTGGTCGCCTCGGCGATCGTGCTCTCGTGCAGCAGGCGGCCGGGAGCGAGCAACTCCGACGCCCACGACGCGAGGGTCGCGCACCGTGGACGTGGCGCCCGACGCCGGCGAGCCGTCGAGCGACGACGATGTCATCCCGAGGGGCGCGAACACGCCCTCGACGAGGTACTCGGCGGTCGAGAAGCCGGTCGCCGCGGCCAAGTGCTCGGCGAGGACCTCGAAGCCCCGGTTGGAGTAGATGCGACGCTTGCCGGGCGGAGCGAGGATCGTGTCGTCGTCGGGTCCCAGACCCGACGCGTGCGCGAGCAGATGGCGCACTGTCGAGCCCGGTGGTCCGCAGGGAGCGTCGAGGTCGATCGCACCCTCCTCGTACGCGAGCAAGGTGGCCGTGGCGACCAGCGGCTTGGTGACCGAGGCGAGGGCGAACCGGTGGTCGAGGTCGCCGGTCGACGACAGGATTCCGCCGGCACCCACGGCGGCGACGCACACGTTGGCCGCCGGCCACCGTTCGACGAGCGTCGGCTCCTCGGTCGGCTCCCCGGTCGTTGCGGCAGCTGGTTCCTCCATCGGCCCAGCGTCGCACACCTCCCGGGGGGCCGGTGACGCGCCACGACGGGGAATGCCGGGAACCCGCGCCCGGGCGGGTAACCTTGCCGGGCGAGTCAAGAGGTCACGTCGGTGACTCCCGAAGCCGTCGGCTTCGCCGACAACACGGTCTTGACGGAGCGAGTCGCCTGCGGCGCTCGCTCGTATCCGACACAAGGAACCTGCATGACCACAACGTTTGAGTCGCTCGGCGTCGCCGCCCCCCTCGTGGCGGTCCTCTCCGAACGAGGGATCTCCGAGCCCTTCGCCATCCAAGCCCTCACCATCGCCGACGCCCTCGCCGGTCGTGACGTGTGCGGCAAGGCCAAGACGGGGTCGGGCAAGACCCTCGCGTTCGGCATCCCCACCCTCCAGAAGATGGCGAAGGCCAAGCCCAACCGGCCGACCGGCATCGTCCTGGTGCCCACCCGCGAGCTGGCCACGCAGGTGCGCGACGAACTCAGCCCGCTCGCCGGCTCGATCGACCGGGTCGTCACCGCCATCTACGGCGGTGACCCCATCGAGAAGCAGGTCACGGCGCTCGAGAAGGGCGTCGACCTCATCGTGTGCACCCCGGGTCGGGCCATCGACCTGATCGAGCGCAAGGCGCTGTCGGTCGCCGACGTGAACCACGTCATCGTCGACGAAGCCGACCGGATGGCCGACATGGGGTTCCTGCCCCAGGTCGAGTGGATCCTCCGGAACATCGACGGCGAGCATCAGACCCTGTTGTTCTCGGCGACCCTCGACGGTGTCGTCGACTCGCTGGTGCAGCGGTACCAGCACGACCCCGTCATGCACGAGGTCGAGTCGCCCACCGTGACGGTCGACCAGATGCACCACCGGTTCATCCACGTCCACGAGATGGATCGTGTGAAGGTCGCAGCAGCGATCATTCGCAACGCCCGCCGCACCATGCTGTTCAGCGCTACCAAGCACGGCGCCGACCGGCTCGCCGACAAGCTCGAGGCCGAGGGTGTCACGGCGGCGCCGATCCACGGCGACCTCCGCCAGAACATGCGAGAGCGGGCGCTCGCCGACTTCGGCGACGGCAAGCTCCAGGCGCTCGTCGCCACCGACGTCGCAGCGCGTGGTATCCACATCGACGACGTCGACGTGGTCATCCACTACGACCCGCCGAGCGACCACAAGACCTACCTGCACCGCTCCGGCCGCACGGCCCGGGCCGGAACGTCGGGCGTCGTGGTCACGTTCTGTCTGTGGAACCAGGAGCTCGAGATCAAGCGGTTGCAGAAGCGCATCGGGCTCAACATCCCGATCGTCGAGATGTTCTCCAACGATCCTCGTCTGGAAGACCTCATCGGCTGGGATCCGACCACCGTTACCGCCTGAGCGGACAGCTCGCCCAGTTACAGGAGCCCTTGTGCGAGCGCGTAGCAGCACGCCGTGAGCGACAGACCGTCGCGCATCTCGCCGGCGGCGACGATCTGACGGAGCCGTTCGACCGTCACCCACTCGACGCGGTCGGCCTCGGTCGGGTCGCTCGGTTCGCCCTCGTGGGTGGCTCCATCGGCGACGAAGGCGTGGAACCGCTGGTCGGACAGGCCGTTCGAGGGGAACCAGTCGACCAGGGGCTGCAGCGGTCCCGGACGCCAGCCGGTCTCTTCGAGCACTTCACGGGCCGCCGCATCAGCGATCGGCTCGTCGACGTCGACCCCTCCGGCAGGGATCTCCCACCCCCACGTGTCGGTGATGAAGCGGTGGCGCCACAACAGCAGGACGCCGCGATCGGGATCGTTGACCACCGTGCCGGCCGCGGCGCGCACGCGGACGAGGTGATGGTCGAAGCGGGGGCCGTCGGGCACTTCGACGTCGGCGAGCAACACCGACACCCACGGGCTCTCGTACACGGGGCGCTCCCCGTGGTTGGTCCACTGCATCGCCGCACGCTACCGGGATGCCGTGGGAAACTGGCGCCGTGGCCCAGTCGTCGTTGACCGACGCGTACGGCATCGGCCGGCGCTACGAGGACGGGCTCGACGCGGTCGCCCGTCGCCGCGGTGCCCACTTCACCCCACCGGCCGTTGCCGAGCTCCTCGTGGCGAGATCGTTCGCTGCGTGGGACCGGTCCGGGTTTCCGGTCGTGTGCGATCCGAGCTGCGGCGGCGGCGTGTTCCTGGTGGCGGCCGCCGAGGCGCTCGCCGCTCGGGGTGCGGATCCGAGGGCGGTGGTCGACGAGCTCGTCGTGGGGATCGATCTCGATCCCGGCGCCGCCGGCGCCGCTGCGGAGGGCCTGCGGGCCTGGGCGGCAGGTCACGGCGTGGCCGATGCGCGTCCCCGCGTCGTCGTGGCCGATGCGTTGGAGCCCGACATGGCGTCTCGGACGGGACCCGTCGACGTGGTCGTCGGCAACCCGCCGTTCCAGAACCAGCTCGGTGGTGCCACGGCGCGTACGGCGGCCGAACGCGACGCGCTGACGACGCGCTTCGGCGCTGCGGTCGGCGGCTACGTGGATGTCGCGGCGCTGTTCCAACTGGCGGCGCTCGATCTGGTGCGGGAGGGCGGGGTCGTGACGCTGATCCAACCCCGCTCGTTCCTGGTCGCCCGCGATGTCGCTGCGGTCCGCGAGCGGCTCCTCGACGCTGGACGGTTGGGTGAGGTGTGGCTGCCGGGAGTGTCCCTCTTCGACGCGAAGGTCGACGTGTGTGCGACGGTGCTCGTGGTCGGCGGGCCCGGCGATGCTGCGGTGTCGGTGGTCGGCGGTCGTGACGCCGACATCCTCCACGGATCGGTCGACGGTGGGATCTTGCGAGCGAGCCCGACGTGGTCTGCCATGTGGGCGGTGGCCAATGGCGTGCCGGAGGTCGTGGCGGCGTCGGGTGCTACGAGCGTCGGATCGGTGGCCACGGCCACCGCCGGCTTCCGCGACCAGTACTACGGCCTGCTCGACCACCTCCATGAGCGGGAGCCGCAACGCGGGGCGCAGCTCGTCACGACGGCGATGATCGATCCGGCTCGGTGTTCGTGGGGCGACCGGACCGTGACCGTGGCCCGCCGTCGCCGGACGACACCCTGGGTGGATCTGGCCGCGCTCGAAGCGGCCGACGAGCGCCTGGCAGCGTGGGTTCGCCGGCTCGCCGTCCCCAAGGTGCTGGTCGCAACGCAAACGAAGGTCATCGAAGCGGTGGCCGATCTCGACGGCCGGACCGTGGCCTTCACGCCCGTGATCGCAGTGGTCCCGACCGATGGCGTCACCGCCGCCCGCATCGAGGCAGCACTGCTCGCCCCCGCCGCGACCGCGTGGGCGATGCGCCGGTTCGGCGGCGCGGGGATGTCGGCGAACGCCCTCAAGCTAGCGGCCAAGCAGGTGCTCGAGATCCCCCTCCCGGTCCACCGGGAGCCCTGGGACGAAGCGGTCTCCACCCTCCGCGGCAGTTCCGCGTCCGAAACCGACGGCGAGCGGGTCTCCGAGCCCGACTGGCGAGAGTTCGGACGGTTGATGAATGCCGCGTGGGGCATCGACGACGACGCGCTCGTCGAGTGGTGGATGGCGCGCCTCCCGAATGTCGAGCGGATCGTCGTCGATCCGATACACTGACTCCACATCTTGAGCGGCCCACCTCGTGGGTCCGGCAACCTGGGGCGGATACCCAAGGTGCCTCCCTCGCCGAGAGGGGATGCGGTCGGCCTCGCCGGCAACGAAGTGTCCAGGAGAACCACGGTCTGATGGCCAGCAACGATCAACTTGTGGCGACCGCCGTCGACCAACCCGCCGCGGCCGGTGCCGAACCACCGACCGGCGCGTGGCTGCCCGGCATGGCGCTGGGGCGCCGGAGGCTCGCTCCGGTCGTGACCGACCGGGCGTTCCACCTCGAGGGCGGTGGCACGCTCCCCGAGGTCACCGTCGCGTACGAGACCTGGGGCACGCTTGCCCCCGACGCGTCGAACGCCGTGCTCGTCTGTCACGCCCTCACCGGCGACTCCCACGCCGCGGGTCGGGCCGGCGAGGGTCACCCGGGCGAGGGCTGGTGGGACGGTCTCATCGGTCCGGGCCGGGCCCTCGACACCGATCGCTACTTCGTCGTCTGCTCGAACGTCCTCGGCGGATGCCAGGGCACCACCGGCCCGGCGAGCATCGACCCGCGCACCGGCACGCACTACGGGTCGACCTTCCCGGTCGTCACGATCCGCGACATGGTGCGCGTGCAGGCCCTTCTCGCCACCCATCTCGGCATCGAACGATGGGCCAGCGTCGTCGGCGGCTCGATGGGTGGAATGCAGGTCCTCGAGTGGGCCGCCATGTTCCCCGACCGGGTGTCGTCCATCCTCGCCATCGCGACGTCTGCGGCAGCGAGCGCCCAGCAGATCGCCTGGTCGATGGTCGGCCGCCGCGCCATCCTGGCCGACCCGGCATTTCGGGGCGGCGACTACTACGACGCCGCCCCCGGTGAAGGGCCCCATTCCGGGCTCAAACTGGCCCGCGAGATCGCCCAGATCCACTACCGGTCCGAGGGCGCCTTCGCCGATCGGTTCGGCCGCCGGCTCCTCGACCGACTCGACGGTCCGGACGGATTCCGGCTCGATCAACGCTTCGACGTCGAGGGCTACCTCGACTACCACGGCGACAAGCTCGTTCGGCGATTCGACGCCAACTCGTACCTGCGGCTCAACAAGGCGATGGATCTCCACGACCTCGGTCGCGGTCGCGGTGGTCTCGCCGCCGCCGTCCGCCGGATGACCGGCCCCGCCGTGATCATGAGCATCGACAGCGACATGCTCTACCCGCCGTATCAGCAGGAAGAGTTGCGGGATCTCCTGGTCCTCGCCGGCATCCGTTGTGGGTTCTACGAGATCACGAGCCCCGATGGCCACGACGGCTTCCTCATCGAGCTGCAGCAGATCGCCCCGATCCTCGAGGCGTTCGTCGACGCCAGCGTCCAAGACCGCACCCTCATCGGAGGTTCACGATGACCGATCCCGCACCCCACCTCGACACCACGGCGATCCGTGCCGGTCGTGGCGCCAACGGCAGCGCGTTGGCGCCGGTCCTGTGGGCCAGTTCGGCGTTCGTGACCCCCGACTCCGCCACTGCCCATCGCATGGCCACGACCACGCGGGCGACCGAGTTCTACAGCCGGTACGGCAACCCGACGGTCTGCGCGTTCGAGTCCGCAATGGCGGAGATGGAGGGCGGCGAGGCGGCCCGGGCGTTCTCGTCGGGCATGGGGGCGATCTCCGCGATCGTGCTGGGTCTGGTGTCGAGCGGCGACCACATCGTCACGCAACGGCAGCTCTACGGCGGCACCCAGGTGCTGTTCAACACGTGGTCTGCCCCCGGTTCAACATCGACGTCACCTACGTGGACGGCACCGACCCCGACGTGTGGGACGCAGCGATCATCCCGGGTCGCACGATGCTCTGTTTCGCCGAGACGCCGGCGAATCCCCGCCTCGCACTGGTCGACCTGGCGCGCTTCGGTGCCATCGCCGGTCCGATCACCGTGGTCGACTCCACGTTCGCCACCCCGATCGGTCAGCGGCCGCTCGAGTACGGCGTGAACCTCGTCGTCCACTCGGCGACCAAGTCCATCGCCGGTCACAACGACGCGACCATCGGCGCCGTGGTGGGCGAGCGCGAGTTGATCGACTGGCTCTGGGGTTTCGCCGTGTTGCACGGCGCCAACGCGTCGCCCTTCGACGCGATGAACGCCATCCGCGGGCTCCGCACGCTCCCGATCCGCCACGAGCGGCAGTCGGGGACCGCCCAGCGGATCGCCGAGTTCCTCGAAGCTCATCCGGCCGTGGCATCGGTCTCGTTCCCGGGCTTGGCGTCTCACCCCCAGTACGAGCTCGCCCGCCGCCAGCTGTCGGCGCCCGGCGGGCTCATCACGTTCGACATCGTCGGTGGTTCGGTCGCCGGCCGCGTCTTCGTCGAGTCCACCACCATCGCGCAGATGGCGACCTCGCTCGGCGGTCCCGAGACCCTCGTGACCCACCCGAGCACCACCACCCACGTGGGCCTGCTCCCCGAGGAGCTCGTCGACGCCGGCATCACCGAGGGCACCGTTCGCATGTCGGTCGGCCTCGAGCACCCCGACGACCTGATCGCCGACATCAGCGTGGCGCTCGACGCCGCGGCCGCGGCCTCGTCGAGTGCCTGAACTGATCGAGGTCGAGCTGTACCGCCAGGCGCTGGACGCCACGGTCGGCCGGCGCATCAGCGCAGTCCTCACCCCCGATCCCACCTACGCCCGCAACAACCTCAGCGGCGACGAGGTCCGCGCCGCCCTCGTCGGCACGACGATCGAATCCACGACCAGAATCGGCAAGCTCGCCGTCGCTGCACTCGACTCCGGGCACCAACTTGGTCTCCGCTTCGGGATGACCGGTCGCCTGGTGGTCGACGATGTCGCCGTGATCGACGAGCTCGAGTACTCGTCGGGTCGTGACGATCCCTCGTGGGACCGGTTCGTGCTGCACTTCGCCGACGGTGGTGTGGCCCGCATCAACGACCCGCGACGATTCGGCAGCGTGGAGCTCGACCCCGACCTCACGCGGTCTCGCGGCCCGAACACGACCCTGATCAGCGCGATGGCACTGACCGCGGCGCTGCAGTCCGACCGTTCGGTGAAGGCCGTGTTGCTCGATCAGTCGCGGATCGCCGGGCTCGGCAACCTGCTCGTGGACGAGTCGCTCTGGCGCGCCGGGATCGACCCGGCGCGGTCGGCGCGGTCGCTCGACGACGAGACGGTGCGGCACCTGCGCCGGGTGATCCGGCGCACGTTGACCCAGCTGACGCGTCGCGGGGGCTCGCATCGTGGCGACCTGCAGGACGAACGGCACCAGGGCGGAATCTGCCCGTCCGACGGCGCTTCGCTCACCCGTCGGACGGTAGCGGGACGCACGACGATCTCGTGCCCGGCGCACCAGCGGTGACCCTCGGGTCCGAGCTCGTACGGAACGGGGGAGATGACACGGTCGGGCACACGGCGGTTTGTAGTATCTCCCGGCACGACGTACGTGGCGCACGGCGATTTGGAGCGGTTCTGGTGAGACGAGGTGTTCTCCTCCTGGCGACAGGAGTGATGGTCGGTTGCTGGCTCCTTGCGCCGGCGACGCCAGCGTCGTCGGAGACCGCATTGCCCGCCTCGGCCGTCCAGCGGACGTCGACCACGCTGCCCGTGGCCACCACGGTCACCGAGACGACGCCAACGACGACCGAGACCGTCGAGACCGTGGCCGATACCCCGTCGACGGCGGAAGCCCCGACCACCGTGGCCGCCGCCTCCGACGCTGCGACCCGCGACGACCCGGCGGCGACGCGCCTGCGTCGAATCACGTACGCCCTCGTCGGACTCGGTGGTCTGGTCCTCGTCCTCAACCTCGTGTTCTGGAAGGTCACCCGACCAGCGCTCCTCCTGCCCACCCGCGACGAGACGACCGGCAAGCGCTCCGTGTCGCGAGGTCCCCGCGGCGCCGGAGCTCGCAGGAGCGTCCGGCGCTGCCCTCGCCGGTGCTGTCCCGGCAGCGGTGGGCGGCGCCCCGGCGAAGATCCCCGGTCGGCGTTCCTCGCGACCGCCCCCGGAGCCGCTGCGCCGGCGCTGCCCTTGCCACTCGCCGGCCAGTCGGCTCCCACAGTCGGGCTTGCGGTTCCGGAGGTCCCCGGGGCCGCTGAGCCTGCGCTCGTGGCCGTCCCGGCGAGGAACCGCCGCCGCAGGGCGATCCCGCGATCGACGCGCCGGCTCCGCTCGCCGACATCCCGCTCGGTGCGCCCAAGCCCCTGGTCGGTGCCGACTCGGCGTGGATCATCGAACCCGAGAGCGGGTCGGGCCTGATCCCCGACACCCCGACCGCGGTCGACTTCCCCGATGCCGGTCCCGTCACGGCCGTCGCCGAGGTGTCCGCCGAGCCGATCGAGGTGTCGAGCACCGAGGTGCGGGCCGATCATCGCGACCCCGGCCCCACTGCCGCCGCCTCAGCCACTTCCTCAGCCGGCCCAGCAGCCGCCGACCTTCGAGCCGCGCCCGAGCCGAGCTATCCCGCAGCGACGCAGGCGCTCATCTCGGCGCTGTCGGCCATCCCCGACAAGGAGCCGACCATCGTCCGGTTCGACGATCCCCCGGTCGAGCGGGTCGCCCGTCGACGGCCGGCCCCGGCCGAGCCGGTCGAGCCGGTCGAGCGAACCGGGCGGGCCCCGACGGCCGCTCCGAAGGGCGCCCCGGGCTTCGATCGCATCGCCAAGGAGACCACGGCGACCCACGCCGCGTGGCCCGAACGGCAGGTCGACGACATGGCGCTGATGGCGTCCGCCCTGAGCTCACTCCCGCCGCGCCGTCCCCCTGAGGTCGAGGATCCCGGGCTGCCGCCGGTGGGCGAGTTCTACGACCAGGATCTCGATCCGGGCGATCCGCCGGGCCGCGACTAGTCGGGCCGAACCGGCGCCGTCGCCGCGCCCCGTAAGGTAGGGGCCATGGCCGACGGACTCGACATCGACGCAATGCTGGCCCGCTTCAAGCTCCGCGCTGACGTGGTGAGGGGCCGGCAGGTCCCGCCCGTGGAGGGCGAGGCCCGCAAGGCGTTCATCGAGCAATCGCGTCTCGACTTCCAGGACTTCGCGATCATCGCCGACGCCCAGGCCGAGCTGGAGGACGGGGTCCTCGTACTCCGTGTCGACCTGCGCCCCAAGGGATGACCAACGGGGTTGACCGGGTCGCCGCCGCCATCGTGGCGATCGACGCGGCCAACGCGGAGGACCCCAACCTCATCGACGATCGCGGCACCCCGCGGCCGAAGGAGCTGGTTCACGCCGAGCGGATGACGTCGTGGCTCGAGCGGCTCGCTCCCGATGCCGACGATGCCCAGCGGCTCGCGGCGCGGGCCCACCACTTCCGTCGGTGGACGTCGCCGCGCGGACTATCCCGAGGGTCGTGCGGGCTACCTGCGCTGGCGTCGGGACGCTCGGGCCCGGCACGCGTCGGAGGTCGATGCTCTCCTCGCTGGGTGCGGGATCGACGCCGAGATCCGGGCCGACACGGCCCGCATCATCTCGAAGGACGGGCTCGGGCGCGACGGTCGAGTGCAGACGCACGAGGATGCACTGTGCCTCGTCTTCTTCGAGCTGCAGGGTCTGTCCACCGCAGCGCTGCTGGGCGATCGCACCGGCCCGGTCGTCGCCAAGACGCTCGCCAAGATGAGCCCTGACGGACTCCGGTGGTTGGGCGAGGCCGACGTCGACCCCGCCGTACGCGACGTGATCGCCGCCGTTACCCCGCCGGAGTGAGCCGCAGCGTCACGTCGATGGCGGCGACGCCGCTGTCCTCGTCCAGCATGGAGTAGTCCGGGCTCAACGACACCGTGCACACCTCGGTCTCGGTCGGATCGAGGCGGGTCACCGACGGCGTGCCGGGGATCACGTCGATCGTGCGACCGTAGCTGTACCCGTAGTCGTACTCGTCCTCGTCGGCGTTCTGCTCATCCTCGAACTGGCCACTGTCGCAGCTGAGCACGGCGGTGACGCCCGCCGTGGCGTCGATGGTGAGGTCGACCGGGCGACCCTCGACCACCGCGAGTGGCTCGCCCGCATCGAAGTAGTCGTCGAGGCCGACGGTCAACGTCGCCGGGTCGGGGCCGGCGAACCCGCCCGACGCCGGGGCGAACGAGATCGTGTAGCGATCGTCGCCCTCGTCGGTGAACTCCGTTTCGGTGTCGTACGTGATCGCCACGATGACCAGGTCGTCGTCGTCGATGTCGCCGTCGTCGACGTAGATCCACTCGCCGTTCTCGTCGAGCTCCTCGGTGGTCAACGCATAGCCCACGTCCGATGACATCAGGCGGTAGTCGGCTGCCGTCATTCGGAACGTGTGCACGTCGCCCGCTTCGAGCCGACCGGTGATCGTCGCGGTCGGGGCCCCGTCCGGAGTGGCGGCTGACACGTCGGTGACGTCCACCCGCGTCAGGCTCACGTTGGCCGAGCGGGTACCGATCGGGGCGGTCACGACGACCGGGTCGGGTCCGACGATGATGCTGCTGAAGGCGTCCTGGTGGATGACCACACCGTCGTCGTCGGAGGTGAGGGTGACGAGGTCTCCCTCGTCGACATCGGCCGAGACGACCGCCGTGCCCGCCGAATCGAGCTGCACGTCGTTGTCCCCCTCGTGGAGTGTCGCCGTCGGCTCGGAGGTGGCCCCGACCAGGCCGGTGCTGCCGAGGAACCGGTTCACGAGCGGCATCGACAGGTGGTCGACGACGGTGCGCAGGTAATCGGCCAACGTCTCGATGGGGCTGACCGCCCAGCCGTCTCGATCGGCGACGGCCACGAGGGCGATCCGGTTGACGCCCAGCGCCTTCACCATCCCGTCGCCGGCCGTGTCGAGGCAGGTGCGCTCCTCCGACCGTTCCCCGTCGCGGCGTCATGGTCACGCAGTCGCCGTCGATGGTCACCACGGAGGTCTCTTCGACCAGCGGGATGTCCTCCTCATCGAACTCCGGGTCCTCGTAGTCGTCGTCGGAGACCGAGTCGTAGTCGCGGACCATTTCCGATCCTTCGATCACCGTGTGCTCGATCACCACCCGGACCCGCTCTCCGTCGATCGGCTCCTCGCGCAGCTTCGAGGTCGCTGACCTTGATGGCCGCATCGTCGAGGAGGTTGCGGAACTCGTCGTCCTCGAACGCCTGGGAGTACACGCGCCAGACCGAGAGCTCGCTCGCCATGACGTTCGCGACCCCGTCGGCGTTGCCCGCCGTCAGCGCAGCGCCGAGCGCGCGAACCGCGTCGGTCGGTGAACCGGCGGCGGGTCCGGGGTCGACGGTGTAGGAGTCGAGCGGGTCGCCGCCGGACATGACCCGGGCGTACTCGGCTGCGGTGAAGAGCGGGCTGACGTACCACCCGCCGTCACGCTGCACCGTCATCGTGAACACGCCGGGCTGGTCGTCGTCCGCCTCGCGATGGAGCTCGCCGAGGTCGACCTCGCCGTGGCGGATCCGGTCCTCGACCTCGGACACTTCGTCGGCGCCCGACGAGCAGGGGTCGTACATCTCGCCGTCGGCGCCACCGTCCGCACCGTCGTCCGCCTCCGCCGGCAGGTCCATCAGGCTGCAGGTGTCGTCGAACCCACCGACGCCCCACGGGGCGAGACCGGACAGGGGATCGAACAGGTCGGCGCCGTCGGGGAAGTCCCAGCTGAGGGTGCCGCCGACGATCTCGACCTTGGCGATGTCTCCCGAGAGTTCCGTCACCTCGACCTCCAGGCCTGTCACCTTCAGGTCGAGATCGCCGAAGAGCCGGTCGTCGGAGGACTCGCCGTCGGCTCCGGCCTCACCCGACGGGTCGACACCGACCGCGCCACGCATCCGATCGGGCAGCTCGAGTTCCTTGCCCTTCTCGGTGGCCTGGCGGTACAACTCGGGCAACGAGCGGGTCTCGTCGGGGGCGAGCGTGGCCACCGCCGCCAGCACGTCTTCCCCGTCGATCGCCGTGGCGAGGTGGCGCACCGCTTCCTCGGGGGAGGCGGCGCCGCCTCCACCGAACGCGATCGCCGCAGCGCCCAGCCCGACCAGGCCGACCGTCACGACGCTACCGACCGTCACGAGCATGCGGTTCCGTCGCCGCGGCGAGGCGGTATCGGCGTCGGTGGCCACCGACGCTCCGGTCAGGACGGGCGGGACGTAGGGCGGGGGCTGTTGGGTGTACACGGCTCTCCTGGCTCGCCCGTGGGCGTCATCGATCGTTCCACTGTACGGACATTCGGCACCGAGTCATACATTTCTTCGGCAGATCCACCAGCCCGCCAGGATGAGCCCGTCACCCACTGCGGCGAGGGCGAAACCGGGCCCCGGCAGCCGCGTCCGGACGGTGAAGAGCACCGCCGCCACGGCGAGCAGTACCGCAGCAAGCAGCCCTGCGGCAGCCAGCACCCGCCGGGCCACGCCAATCCGCAACCCGGCGCCGATGATCGCGACGCCGCCGCACACGGGGATGACGTAGGCGAGCAGTCCGAACCACCGCGAGGTCGTCGGCCAGCGATCACCGAGGAGGAAATCGCCGAGGTCGCGGAACGACATCGCAGAGCCGGCGCCGTTCCAGAGCCACGAGAGGAACGCCGACGCCGCCAGCAGCAGGCCGCCGCCCGCGACGAGTGCGGCAGGCGCCGCCGACAAGGGCCGGTCCGTCCTCATCGTGCCGCCCCCGGAACGACGGCACGCTGGGCAACGCCGAGCAGCTGCTGGAAGTCGGACCGGCGGTGCAAACCGTGGAACTCCCGGTCGACGGCCATCCGCCCGGGGTCGGGCGCCACGTTGACTGCACGGTGCAGCCACAGCATCGCCTCGTCGTCGAGGCCGCGGACGGCGAGCCCGGCGGCGCCGAGGTACAGCGGTTCCGCAGATTGCTCCGCGACGAAGATCGCCGTCGCCAGCGCCACCAGATCCTCGGGGCTGCCGTGATGCACCCGGGCCTCGAGCACGGCCAGGCCGTCCGCCGCGACGGGCGGCACCATCGTGAGGAGCAGGTCGATCTCGGGGTGGTCGGGGCGATCGAGCAACCAGTGCCGCGAGCGCCCGTCCGCGAGATCGGCCAGGTCGTCGATCGCAGCGTCGGTGCGGCCGGCGAGGAGGTCGACGTGCGCCCGGACCCATGGCGACGGACCCCATCCCGAGGGGTACTCGGCGAGGAAGCCACTCGACCACGACGACCGCTCGGCCTGGCGGGTGGCTCGGAGCACCTCCTCGCGGGCCAGCTCGCGGCGCGTCGGCGCGTCGTCGGCGTGGATGTGGGCCCGAGCCCGGTTGATTCGGCCGAGCTCCGACGCGGACCCGAGCCCGGTGATCAGTGGCAGGAAGAGCGCTCCGCCGAGGATGTTGGTCGGCATCTGCCAGAGCTGGAAGAGCACCATCCGAAGGCCGAATGACTCGGTGGCCGGCGGCTGCAGGCCACTGAACAACGGGGCGATGACGTCGGTCTCGATGAGCACGGCCAGGACCCCGAGCATCACGGACGCGACGACCGATCCGATGAGGAATGGACGGCGCGACCGCTCGCCGGCGACCCGCTGGAGCAGCGACTCGACGATGTGGCCGCCATCGAGTGGCCAGAGCGGGACGAGGTTGAGGAACGCGAGGAAGACCCCGGCCCAGCCGATCGCGTCGATCAGGTCGTAGGTCGACCGCAACTCCTCGGCCGACGTGGCGTTCGTGGCGCGATTGGCCACGATCCAGAGGGCCGGCACGGCGACGGCCAGCTGCGTCAGGGGCCCCATCAGGCTGATCAGGACGCGGTGCCGAGTCGTCTGCCGTCGACTCGGCGCGTAGCTGGCGTACCCACCGAGGAACGTGACCGTGATCTCAGCCCGGGCGCCGAACGCCTTTGCCGTGAGCGCATGACCGAATTCGTGGATCACCACGAACACGACCATCGCCACGACCGTGTACATGCCTCGTTGGCCACCCCCGGCCCATGAGTAGAAGAGGAACGCTCCGAAGATGAAGAACGGGTCGAACGTGACCGGGATCCCGAAGGCGGTGAACAACGGTCGCGAACTCATGGCTGGAGGCTACCGGTGCAAAACCGACGAAACCCCCACGGCCGAAGGGGCCGGGAGGGTTTCTGTGGAGCGGACGACCGTATTCGAAACGGCGACCCTCACCTTGGCAAGGTCGAAAGCACCGTTCATCCGGTGCCGAGAAGCCCTACAAACTGGGGTTTCGTCCCACTCGCTAGCCGACGGATGACATCGAATATCGGAAGGTAGTCGAACGCTCTACTTCGTGGCTGGGGCCAGCCTCCGATTGATTGACCACTGACGGTCAAGACCGGCGACACGCGCCGTCCTGGGCTGTTCTACCGGAAATCAGGGGGCCCGAGGTTGGCGGCACGTCATCCTCCCAGACGTCGCCGGCTCGAGTAACGACGGCGAAGCGGACAGCGAACACGACGGCGAAGACGACGGCGAACCGGACACCTCCATCCTGACCGCCACCCTCGGGCCTGCTCCTCGGCGTCCCGGTCGGTCTGCCTTGGTCAGGGATGACCAGCGAGATCTCCTGACCGATTTCGATCTCGCGTTCAGAGGTGTGTCCAGGGTGACCAGCCATTGTCGGACGCCGGCGCGGTCGTGCTTCATCCGCTGAGTCGGAGTCTCGATGCGCCTAGCGATACCAACAGCCGACAACGCTTGGAGTTTGCCGATGAGTACACCTGATCTGTTGACCATCACGGAGGCGGCCGTCGTGTTGCGCATCGGTCGGACCACCGCCTACGAGCTCGCCCGACGCGACCTTGCCACCGGCGGGGGAGAAGGCTTGGGGGTGATCCGTGTCGGAGGGCAGCTGCGGGTCCCACGGGTGGCGCTGGAGCGCCTGATCGGCGCCCCGATCGTGTTGTCGGTGGAAACGGGCGCCGTCGACGGCTCCTCTGGGAGCGTCGCAGCGGCGGTCTTGCCCGCTGCCATACCGAACCCGACACCAGCTCGTGTCGACCACACCAGCGATGGCCCCGGCCGCCGTCGTCGGCTTGTGTCGATGGATCAGCTGAGGTTCGATTCGTGACCAGTTGCGCGGTCGGCTGGACGGTGCCTTGGTCAGGTGCCATTTCGTTCGACGCACTTGCACCACGGTGCCCTGGCGTCGGTCACGCCGGTTGTCACCTTTTGTGGTCGCCTTGTTGAGTCTCGGCAAGCTCGCTGCCGGTGGCGGTGACTACTACACCGCGATGGTCGCTGACGGCGCCGAGGAGTACTACACCACCACTCGCGAAGCACCCGGCGAGTGGGTGGGTGCGGCGGCGCAGCGGTTGGGATTGGCCGGCACGGTCCGACCCGAAGACTTCGCTGCTGTGCTCGAGCACCGCTATCCGGGAACGGACGTCAGGGTCACCGCGTCACGGTCCGCTCCGACCGTGGCGGCGTTTGATGCCACGTTCAACGCACCGAAGTCGGTGTCGGTCCTCCACGGTCTCGGCACCCCCGACATCCGAGCTGTGGTCCGGCTGGCGCACGATGTCGCGGTGCGTGAAGCGCTCACGGTGTTCGAGACGGAAGCGTCACGGGGTCGGCGTGGCCACGGCGGCGCTGAGATAGTTGCCGGTGACGGGTTCGTCGCCGCCGCGTTCCGGCATCGCACGTCGCGTGCCGGTGACCCGCATCTCCACACTCACGTGGTGATCGCGAACCTGGTTCATGGGCCCGACGACCGGTGGACAGCGCTCGATGCGCGGCCGTTGTACCACTGGTCCAAGACCGTCGGCTACCTCTACGAGGCCGAGCTCCGCCACCAACTCGCCACCACGCTGGGTGTCGACTGGCGGGCGGTGCGACGCGGGATCGCGGATCTGTCGGCGGTCCCGATGCAGGTCGTCGACGAGTTCTCCACACGACGCCACGAGATCGAAGCTCACATGGCGGAAAACGGGTTCGACACTGCTCGCTCCGCACAGCTCGCGGCGTACGCCACCCGACGGATGAAGGACCATTCGGCGACCCCCGAGTTACTCGCACAGGGCTGGCGGCAACGGGCCGCCGAGTTGGGGTTCGACTGCGAGCAGGTGTGCGACCGACTCAACGCCGACACGCTCACGCCCCGATCGACCGGACTGGTCCACCTCACTCCGATGTTCGAGCACCTCGCCGGCCCCGATGGGCTAACACGGAACCGGTCGACGTTCGGACGGCGCGAGGTCATCCAGGGCATCTGCGACCTCCTGCCGAACGGCGCACCCGTCGCCGACATCGGCCAGTGGGCCGACCTGTTCATCGAGTCCGGACATTGCACCCGACTCGCCGGACCCAAGTCCGCCGTCATCCGAACCAACGACGGCCGAACCGTCTCGGCACGAACCGACGAGACTCGCTTCTCCACGCCCGGCATGCTTGCCACCGAACAACGACTGATCGCCTCGGCCGTCGACCGTGTGGAGGCTGGCGTCGGGATCGCCGACCCACACCACGTCGGTATCGCGATCGCACAACGGCCCTCGATGAGTATCGAGCAGGCCGACATGCTGACCCGAATCTGTGGGAGCGGCCGAGGTGTCGACCTCGTGGAGGGCGTCGCCGGCGCGGGCAAGACGTTCGCACTCGCTGCCGCCAACCAGGCGTGGACCGACTCTGGCCACACCGTGATCGGCTGTGCGCTCGCCGCGAGGGCGGCACGGCAACTCCAGACCGATGCCGACATTCCGTCGTCCACGATCGATCGGTTTCTCATCGACCTCGACCGTCCCGAACGGGGCGGTCTCGCCGCGAACACTGTGATCGTGGTGGACGAGGCCGCAATGGTCGGCACCCGCAAGGTCCTCCGCCTTCTCGACCACGCCCGACAGGCCGACGCGAAGGTCGTGTTGGTCGGCGACCCGTGCCAGCTTCCCGAGATCGAAGCTGGCGGAGCGTTCGTCGGGCTCCGCCACCGGCTCGCCGCGTCACACCTCACCGAGAATCGGCGACAACGCGAGCCGTGGGAACTCGCCGCGCTCGCCCGGCTTCGGTCCGGCGACACCGACACGGCCCTGAACACCTACCTCGAACGAGGACGAGTCGTGATCGCACCCGACGGTGCCAAAGCACGGAGTCGGATGGTGACCGATTGGCTCGATGCCCGCCGGGCCGGGTCCGCCGTGATGCTGGCAAGTCGACGCGGCGATGTTGATGCGCTCAACAAGGCTGCCCGGACTGTGCTCCGCTGAAGGGACGATCGGTCCGCGACCAGATCTTGGTCGCTGGGCAAGGCTTCGCCGACGGCGATGTTGTGGTGGCACTGCGGAACGATCGCCGGCTCGGCCTGCTCAATGGCACACGAGCAGTCGTCGAGCAGGTCGACACCGACCACCAGGTCATCCGGTGCCGTGCCGAAGACGGCCAGGCCGTGAACGTCCCGTTCGGCTACGTCGCTGATGGACATCTCGCCCACGGGTACGCGATGACGATCCACAAGTCCCAGGGCGCAACCTATGACCGGTGCCTGATCCTGGCCGGAGATCAGCTCACCAAAGAACCCGCCTACACCGCGATGTCACGAGGACGCATCGGCAACACGATGTACCTCGTCGACAACAACCAACGGGAAACCGAAGCCCACGCCGACGAGATCGAACCGTCACTCGTCGATCGCGTAAGGGCATCGATCAGCCGGACCGGGGCGCAGTCCATGGCGATCGAACAGACGGCGGAACTGGGCGACGACGTCGACACGGATGTCGGTATGGATCTTTGATCGCCTGATGCAGCCCCGCAGTTCCGCAGCCGGCGGTTCGCCAACCTTGTTGGACGTGTGCCGGCACAGGCTTACTGCCGCGTCGTGGTGCTATCGCCCCCGACGAGCCGCAGGCCGCAAGCCTCGGGGCCGCGGCCCTCGATCGAAGGCGGGCACGGTGTCCGTTGCTTGCACACCTTCACGTTTCGAGAACACGGGAGAGAATCAAGCTATGGTTCACCATGAGGATGAAGATTGTTAGCCAGCCTCCGAAGGAGAACGATGTATCGCAGGGTGATTGCCCCCGTACTCGCAGCGGCGTGCCTCGCTGCGGGCCTGATTTGGTGGTCGCAGCGGCCCGAGACGTCGACCGTCTCCGTCGGCACCGATAGCGCCGCTCCGGCCGCCTCCCAAACGTCCGGCCTTCCAGCAGGAGAGTCGTTTGACGGCGTCGCCACTGTCGGGAGGTTTGTGCTGACGTACGCCAACAGCGGATCGGCAGGGAAAGGAACAGCGCGACTCGGTCGCCTATATGTCCCTTGACGGCGGTCGGACGTTCGAACGGAGCAAGGCATTTCCGAATGATGCCTTCCGTCTCGCGGTCGGCGCATCTGGACCGAACGAGTTCCTGGTCGTGGGTTCAACGTGTACTGCCGTCTCCGACGAGGAGCAGCTTCCGTGCGGACTCGGCGACCGGCTCACCATCCGCTACGACGCCGTGGCCGATTCGGTTTCGGCGGTCGACCCCGCGGCGCCGGCCGGCGATGTGTGGGACCTCATCGACGACGACACCACGATCGGCCCTGTTGCCGTGATCACCGGTCCCGAAGGTCTCGTCACCGCCTTCGCGCTCTCGAAT
>JBAOIR010000070.1:0-7543 GCA_037045585.1 Microthrixaceae bacterium | reverse complement strand
GCTGGGAACTCGAACTCGTACGCCTGGTCGGCGGAGGTCGGTGCGTACACGTACAAGTTCGTTCCCCGGGCGAAGGAAGCGCCGTTGAGCGATTGCGGTGGCAGCCGGATCGCCGCCGTCGAGACCAGCAGCGTGAACGTGCCGTACGGACTGGGCCGGGCGCCGTTGCCGGCGTGGCAGCCGGGGGTGTTGACGTCGTGGTCGCCGGCGGCAGCGTTGTCGTGGACGCCGGCCGGCGGGCGGCGTCGGTGGACGGCGCTGCCACCGTGGTGGAGGACACGGCGCCGGTGGGAGCCGCCGCGGTGGTTGGAGGCGCGACGGCGGCGGTTGCGGCGGTGGTGGCGGTCGGCGAGGTCGTCGGCGTCGATGCCGGGGTCGCCGTGTCGCCGGCCTCGCCGCTGCCGCGATCGCGACGGGTTCGCCGCGGCGGCGCTGGTCGTGGTCGAATCGCCGTTCGCGCCTGATGCCGCTGGCGCCTCGGCTCCGGCAACTGCGACGGCGGCGGCCTCTGGGTGAGGTGTCAGGCTCCCGATCCGGTGCCGGCCTTGGGTGGGGTCCCGAGCGTGAGGGCCGCTGCGGTCACCATTGCGGCAGCGGGAACGGCGGCGGCGCTCACCATCGCCGGTGCCGCGGCCGCAGCGGCGCCGGGGAGCTGGGCGAGGTTGCCGAGGAACGGGAGGTGGGCGAGCGCCGCGAGCGGGCCGGCAACGATCCGCAGATGTCCGAGCGAGATCGACAGGAAGGCGCGGACGACCTCGGGTGAAAAGTGGGTCCCGGCGCAACGCGTCAGCTCGGCGCGTGCCTCGGCCAGTGGCATCGCCTTCTTGTACGACCGGACGGCCGTCATCACCTCGAAGCTGTCGGCGACAGCGACGATGGCCGCAGCGTGGGGGATCTGGCCGCCACGAAGGCCCGCTGGGTACCCCGACCCGTCCCACTTCTCGTGGTGGCCGCCGATCGCGTGGACCCACTCGCCGAGGAACTCGCGCAGCGGGGCGATGAGCTCCATGCCGGCGTCGGGATGGCCCTCCAGGATGCGCCACTCCTCGGCGCCCGGCTTGCCCGTCTTGTTGAGGATGTCGCTCGGCACGATCAGCTTGCCGAGGTCGTGGAGCAGCGCTCCCCACTGGAGCTTCTGCCGCTCCTCCTTGGAGAGCTCGAGCTCCTCGCCCACCAGGTCGGCGAACAGGCGAACGCGGTCGGAGTGGCCCCGGGTTCGGCGGTCGTGGTCGCCGATCGCCCCGATCAGTTGAACGACCTGGCGGGCGGCGTCACCGGGATCCTTGGCCAGGCCGTGCCTGCGGGTGTCGTCGAGGGTGCGCTCGAGGGTGCGGCTGCTCCCTGACCGCAGGGCTGAACGGAACCGCGACGGCGCCTGGTCGGGGAACACGAGGGACAATTGCATCAGTGCCGCGAGCGGGAGCAGCCGGCGGGCGAACCGGTCAGCGCCCCAGACGACCGCGGACGAGATCACCACGATCGCGGCGGCGCGGAGCAGCGCCGGCACCACCGAGTCGGGCGGAGCGATCAACCGGTTGGCGCCGATCGCAGCGAGGCATCCGACCGAGATCGGGACGAGCAGCACCGCGACGCGGATGACTCGTGCCGCGACAGGTCGTGCTTCCCAGGATCTCTCCGGCGTGGACGAGTTCATAGACGTGGTGATCGACCCGATCCACGAACTCCTTGATCATTGGATCGGCGTCGTGACCGACGGCCGGTCGACGCAGTTCGACAACGCGTTGGGCCGCTGCCGGCAGGGTCAGCTCGCGGCGGGACGGAGCACGATGAGCGGGATCTCCCGTTCGGTCCTGGAACTGGACTGGTACCGGGCGTAGCGGGGTTCGAGGGAGGTGACCCGGTTCCACAGCGACACCCGCTCGTCGCCGGTCAGGATCTCGGCATCCATCGCGAGGTCGGCTCCCCGGCGCATCGCCTGCACCCGTGGCTGATCGCGGAGGTTCAAGAACCAGGCCGGATGGTTGGGACCGCCGTGGAACGACGCGCAACGAGCACCACGGTGTCGCCCTCGACGAGGGGAGACGTCAGCATCGTGATGCGTGGTTCGCCGGACTTGCGACCGGTGGTGGTGAGCTTCACCACGGTCATCCCGCCCGCCCGACCCGTGATGCGACCGTTGGAGACCGTGAACATGCGCTCGTGCACCACGTTCAGCACCTTGTAGACACCCTTGAATCTCCTGGCCATCGGCCGGATTGTAGGTGCCTCCGACCCGTCCCCCGTGGAGCCGGAGCGACGAACTCATCGTTAACACGCCCGTAACAAGGCCGTTGGAGCCCTGCAATCAGCGCCCTCGAAGCTGTCGCCCATCGACGAACACGGCGTTAACACCCGAGTAACACAGCGGAATCGGTGGGGCAATCACCCTCCCCAAGACTTCGTGCGGTCACTGCGGGCGAGCGAGGAGGGAACCTGCCGATGCGATGGACATCTGGTCACGTGCGCGGTCTCCTGTTCGTCCTCGGCACCAGCCTCCCTGTCGTGGGGTGTCCCTCGGGTCGACCCCTGTGCCCGTCGGCGCGGCAGCGGGGAGCGTGTCACCCGTCGGTGACCCCGCGGGCCGATCCGGGCGGCACGTGGAGCGGCCCGCCTCATCGGCGGCGACCAGGTCGCACCGTCGTCGGACACCCGGATCGACGTCGTCCCCACGCCGCCGAACGCGGGCTGGCCCGACGGACCTACCCCTGGGGCATCGACGGCCCGGTCACTCCGAATCTCGCCATCGCCGTCTCGTCCACCCTGGTGTTCGCGTCGTCGCGGTGCAGTCGCGTCGAGTCGTCCGCTGCGCCGACCTGCCGGCGCGCGCCCCGCCGCATCTCGCCCTCGGCTGAGTACGGCCGCGCTCTGGCGCACCCACCGACCGACCCGGTCGGGCACCCGGCCGACATCGGCGGCGTCCCACCTTCCACCGGTGGCCGCTGCGGTGGTCCCCGGGCCCCATCTCCTCCCGCTGACCGGCCACCCGTGGTCGGTCCGTACCCCACCGCTCGGGCCGCGCCCCGAGCCGACCATCCACGGGTTGCAGCCCGGAAACGAAAGAGAGCAAGCAGATGGATAGCGGAAACTTTGCATGGGTGCTGGTATGTGCCGCACTCGTGCTGTTCATGACGCCGGGCCTGGCGTTCTTCTACGGGGGCATGGTGCGTTCCAAGAACGTGCTCAACATGCTGATGATGAACTTCTGGTGCCTCCTCGTGATCCCGGTGCTGTGGGCCGTGGTCGGGTATTCGCTGGCGTTCAGCGGCGACGGTGCCGTCATCGGCAACTTCGACAAGGCGTTCATGCGGGGCCTCGACTTCGGCGGCATGGAGCCGGCGGTCCTCATCTTCCTGGCGACGTTCGCCTCGATCACCCCCGCCCTCATCTCGGGAGCGGTGGCCGACCGCATGAAGTTCTCCGCCTGGGCGATCTTCGTGCCGATCTGGAGCCTGCTCGTCTACGTGCCGGTCACCTACTGGGTCTTCGCCCCCAACGGTTGGCTCCGTGAGCGGGGGTCGCTCGACTTCGCCGGTGGCACCGCCATCCATGTGAACGCCGGCGTCGCTGCGCTCGCGATGATCCTGGTCCTCGGTAAGCGTCGTGGCTGGCCCGAGAAGGTCTCGCCGCCCCACTCCATGCCGCTCGTCATGCTCGGCACCGGCATCTTGTGGTTCGGTTGGTTCGGCTTCAACGCCGGCTCCGAGCTCGCCGCCGACAGCATGGCCGTCCAGGCGTTCATCAACACCTTCCTCGCTGCGGCTGCGGCCGGCGGCTGCTGGGCGTTCGTCGAGCGTCTGCGCGACGGCCACTTCACCAATCTGGGTGTGGCGTCGGGCATCGTGGCCGGACTCGTGGCCATCACGCCGGCGTGCGGGTTCGTGACGTCCATGTCGGCAATCGCCATCGGTGCCATCGGCGGCGCCGTGTGCTCGTTCGCCATCGGGCTGAAGCACAAGTTCCGCTTCGACGACGCACTCGACGTCATCGGCGTGCACCTCGTGGGTGGTCTCGTCGGCTCGGTCCTCATCGGCTTCTTCGCCGATCCGGCTGCTCTCGGCTACGCCCCCGGCAAGGGCGTCGGTGCCGACGGTCTGCTCCAGGCCGAGCAGGGACTGTTCTTCGGCGGCGGTGCCGGCCTGCTCGTCGAGCAGGTGTTGGCCAACGCTGTCGCTATGGTCTTCTCGTTCGTCGTCACCTATGCCATTGCGAAGGTGCTCGATGCCACCATCGGGCTGCGGGTCTCCGAGGAGACCGAGGTCGAAGGCCTCGACATCAAGGAGCACGCCGAGACGGCCTACAGCTCCATGGACCGCTCGACCATCTGACACTGACAGGATCGATCACACATGAAACTCATCACAGCCATCATCAAGCCGTTCCGCCTCGACAACGTGAAGGAGGCCCTGAAGGCCGTCGGGGTCGAAGGGCTCACCGTCACCGAGGTTCAGGGGTTCGGTCGCCAGGGCGGCCACACCGAGACCTACCGCGGTGCGGAGTACAAGATCGACTTCGTTCCCAAGGTCAAGGTCGAGGCCGTCGTGTCCGACAGCGACGTGGAGCAGGTCGTCGATGCCATCGTGACGGGCGCACGCACCGACAAGATCGGCGACGGCAAGGTGTGGGTCACCCCCGCCGAGTTGCTCGTTCGCATCCGCACCGGCGAACGCGACGACGACGCCGTCTGATCCACCAGATCGATCGTGGGTCGGCCGATGCGGTACAGCGCATCGCCGGCCCACGTTCGCGTCAGATCGATGACGGGCTCGTTGATCTCCCAGCGGGAGCGGCCGTTGCGCTTGGCCATGTACATGGCGGCGTCGGCGTCCTGCATGAGCGTCGAGATCTCGATACCGTCGCTCGAGCGGAGCGCGATGCCGATGCTGGCGCCCACCCGCACGTCGTTCGGCAGGCCCCGGATCGGGCGCCCCAACGACTCGAGGATCGCCTCGGCCAACTCCACGGGTCGTTCGCCGTCCACCGAGTCGATCAGCACGGCGAACTCGTCGCCGCCGAGCCGGGCCAGCGTCTCGCCCTCGCCGAGGCAGTCGTGGAGGCGTTCGCCGGCCTCGATGAGTACCCGGTCGCCCTTGTCGTGGCCGAACGTGTCGTTGACCTGCTTGAACCCGTCGAGGTCGATGTAGAGCATGCCGACGGTGTCGCCGCTGCGGGTGGCCCGAACGCAGGAACGCTCCGACGCCTCGCCGAACGCCTTGCGGTTGAGGAGACCGGTGAGCGGGTCGTGGCGGGCGTCGTGACGGAGCTGCGATTCCAGGTCGCGTTGGGTCGTGATGTCGTGCACGTTGAGCACGATGTTGTCCGACCAGTCGGTACTCGGGGTGGTGAGCGTCGCGATGACGAGCCGGGTGCTGCCATCGTGGTGCCGGAGGCGGAGCTCGAACGACGAGGCGGAACCGACGTCCTCGACGGCGAGACGGAGCATGTCCTCGATGCCATCGACGTAGCGGTCCTCGACGTAGCGGGCGATCGGCTGCCCGGCGACGTCGTCGGGGTGGTAGCCGAGCATCGGGGTGACGGCGGGGCTCACCGACACGATCGTGCCGTCGATCGACACCACGCCGATGAGGTCGGACGCGTGCTCGATGAGCGCCTCGAAGTGGCGGGCGCGTGCCCGCACGAGGTCCTCGGCCTCCTCGGTGGCCTGCGCAGCTTCGCCCAGCACCTTCGTGACGATGGCGAGCATGACGGCCCCGGAGATCGCAATGACGTGGGCGAGACGGTGGTCGACGACCGATGGTGCGATGCCGAGCTCGATCGCGAGCTCACCGCCGCCGATCGCCAGGCAGTTCCACAACAGGTTCGGTCGGGCCGATGCCGGCCCCACGGTTCGCAGGAGTTCGGAGGAACCGATCGCGTAGGCGACGAGGAGGAGCGACCCCCACCCGACGGCGTACACGGTCGCGGCGGTCGCGAGGGCGGAGGCGGCGACGCGGGCATGAATGTAGGCGCTGCTCGTCGGGTTGGCGCGGACGAGGACGCTCGTCGTCAGGTTGGCGACGGCGCCACCGGCGAGGATGACGGCGTACACCCAGAACGGCGTGTCGGCGACCAGGTGGGACGAGCGCATCCACCACAACGCTGCGAACGCGGCGGGAGCCGATCCGTAGACGGCGAGTGAAGCGAGCCGCTGTGTGGCTCGACCTCGGGGGATGTGCGACACGGACGCCACGGAGTCTTCATCGGCTGGGTGGAACCACCTCTTGAGACCCCACTTCGAGTCGGTCCGGACGGCCCAATGCGGCTGGGCCGGACGAACGTGCACCGCGTATGTCGAGAACCGACCGTCGGCCCCGACATCTACGGTGAGCGGCGCCGTCGGGGTGCCGAACCAGGAGGAGACCTGCGATGAAGTACATGCTGTTGATCTACGGAAACGACGAGATCTGGAGTTCGTTCTCGGAGGACGACATGGCGACGCTCGTCCGCGAGACCGACGCCCAGCTCGCCGAGCTGCGGGCGTCGGGGGAGCTCGTCGGCGCCTACGGGGTCGGGGACCAGGAGATCGTGGAGACGGTGCGGTCACGGGCGGGGGAGACGACCGTCACCGACGGGCCCTACATCGAGGCCAAGGAGTACCTCGCTGAAGCTTCACCATCGTCGACGTTGAGAGTGAAGCGGCGAAGCGATCCAGATCGCGGCGGCTAACCCGTCCTCCCGCTTGCAGCTGGTCGAGATCCGTCCACTGATGCACGAGTCGTCGTCGAACCCGTGACGTGGTCCTGATGGATCGTCGCCAGGAGGACCTGCTGCGGGATGCGGCGTGCAGGTCCTCACGGTGCTCGTCCGTCGGCACGGCCATTTTCGACGTGTGCGAGGACGCCGTGCAGGAGGCGTTGCTGGCGGCAACGGCGCAGTGGGGACGGATGGGGAGCCGGAATCGCCTCGGTCGTGGCTCCTCACCGTCGCCTCGCGGCGGCTTATTCGATCAACTCCGCGGCGAGAGCGCGCGTCGTCGTCGCGAGGATGGCGTCGCTGCGCTCGAGCCGGACGAACGCCACGTCGCTCCGCCGGCCGACGAGGCGGTGGCGGTACACGACGACACGCTCACCCTGTTGTTCCTCTGTTGCCACCCGGCGCTGACGCCGGGGTCTCAGCTCGCCCTCACGCTCCGGGCGGTCGGCGGTCTCACGACGGCCGAGATCGTGGCAGCGCTCCTCGTGCCCGAGGCGACCCTGGCGCAACGGATCAGTCGCGCCAAGCAGCGGATCCGTGACGCCGGTGCCCGGTTCGTGGCGCCGGCGGCCCGTGAGCGTGACGACCGCCTGACCGTGGTGCTGCAGGTCCTCTACCTCATCTTCAACGAGGGCTACACGGCGTGGTCCGGGGGTCGACCGCACCGCCCCGAGCTCACGGCCGAAGCGATCCGCATCACCCGCCTCGTGCACGACCTCGTGCCCGACGACGGCGAGGTCGCCGGCTTGTTGGCGCTCATGCTCCTCACCGACGCCCGTAGCGATGCTCGTGTCGACACCAACGGCCTCCTCGTCCCCATCCCCGAACAGGACCGCACCCGGTGGGATGCCGC
>JBAOIR010000013.1:0-11663 GCA_037045585.1 Microthrixaceae bacterium | reverse complement strand
ACTCATAATCGGAGGCGCGTGGGTTTGATTCCCGCCCGCCCCACGCGCCGGACCGTGCCCAGCCGGTCGAGCACTCGGCCCCGAAGCGTTGGTCACTGGTCAACGGCGCGGGCGGGCGTTGTTGACCGGTGAACGTCGCTTGTTGACCGGTGAACGGTGGTGCGGTCGAGACTGCGGTCGAGGGTGCGGTCGAGAGGGTGACCATCGCCGTTGGTCAGGTTGGGTTCAGGTGTGGTCAGCCTGTCTTTGTGCTGATCGGCCGAACATTCTGGGCTTCTTCGGCGGTTCGGCCGGTCGCCGCGTGCATAGGAGGGGTACCGGCGGTGTTCGCCGGTGTGCGTCGGACACCTGCAGGTCGTGCTGGATCGGTGGACGGTGACGGTGGAGGAGGCGGCGCAGATGCTCGGCATCTCGCGTTCGTCGGCGTCCGCGCGCGTACGGCGGGGCGAGCTGAGAAGCGCTGCGGCTGGGTCGACGGTTGGTGGTGCCCCGCTCGGCGCTCGAACGAGCCCCTGGGCGGCACGCCAGGCGCAACGGCGACCTCGATCGAGACCGAGTCTTCGTGTTGAGCACTGAGCGATCCTGTAGCCAACGCTCGACCGCGCCGCCCTCGTCCTCGGTGGTTCCTGCGGTCGTGTCGCTCGGTGTTCGTGTGCGGTCGAGTCGTCGTTCCCGGCGTGGTCAGGGATGGGCACAGACTGGCTAGTTCCGCAGGCGGAACAAGCGGAAGCAGCGGGTGGAAGCGTGTGCAGCCTGCGATCGGGGGTGTGTCGTGAGCTGGCCATCCCATGATCACGAGCCGCCGCCGGCTTCTGTCCGGCGATCTGGTGGGTCGGGCTGGTCGAGCCCTGAGCGTCTCGGTGAGGCGATCGCGGACGAGGAACGGCTCCTGGTCGGTGTGGAGGCTCGGGTGGAGGAGGAGCGGGCCAAGTTGGCCCGGTTCAAGGAGCTGTTCGAGCGGCGCCACGAGTTGTATGAGGAGCAGACGTGGTTGCGGCGGGAGCGGTTCCAGGTGGAGCAGAAGGTCCTGGCGTTGGAGCGGCGTGCTGAGCGGGAGCGGCGCCGGTTGGAGCGGCGTGCTGTCAGCGAGGATGGGTCTCGTCGGGGTCGACCGGTGCGCATCGACGTCGACGACAAGGCATGGGCGGCGCTGAAGCGGGAAGCGGTGAAGCGGCGCCTGTGGTTGGTGTGGTGGGTCGGCGACCTGATCCGAATCGAAGTCGAGGAACTTGAGGCGGGAGAGGTGTCGGGCAGGCCCTCCACGCGTCGTCGCCGTTCGCCGGGCGAAGTTGAATCCAAGCCTCGACAGCGGTTCCTGCGCGTCGATGTCGACGACGATCATTGGAGCGCAATCCGCGCCGCGGCCCTCGACGTCGAACTCACGGTCGGCCGCTATGTCGGCGAACTCGCCGAAGCCGTTGCTTACGAGCGTGGATGGCGCGCTGCGGACCAGCGGGGCGCTCGATGGTGAGCAGCCACGTCAGTGCCTCGCTGCGTCTGGGATGGCGAGGCGGTTCCTGCCCGAGCGTCCTGCGGATTAGGCCCGTCAACCTGACCGGTCACAGGTTGGTGCAGCGGTTTCTCGAGTCTTCCGTGCGAGTGGCTTTGCCGACACCACGACCCGCCAGTTTGATCCTCATGATGCTCATCGAGGGAGTTCGACCAAGCCGCGTCGGAGGGCGGACATCGCGATGTCGAGCCGTGAGGACGCGCCGAGCTTCGCGCTGATCCGTTGCACGTGGTTCCGCACGGTGTTGGCGCTGATGAACAACGCCTCGCCGATCTCGGCGTTCGACATGCCCTCGACGAGACTCGCCACGACTTCGAGCTCGCGGCCCACAACCCCGGATCGCTCGCCGCCGCGCCCATCGGCGGTCTCATCGAACGGGCCGTGATGCTGCAGCCCCCGCTCAGCGCGGAGTCGATCGCAGCATCGAGCGCTCCGACCGGAGCGCTCTTGGACACGAAACCGTCACAACCGGCGGCGAGGGCCGCGTCGAGCACCCTCGCGTGGTCCGAACCGGTGAGCACGACCACCTTCGCGTCCGGTGCGATACGGCGGATCTCATCGATCGATGCAGCACCGGAAGCGTCACCGAGGTGCCAATCGACCACTGCCACATCGACTTGGGGGTGCAACGCCGGTGCGCTGCAACTCCTTGAGAGACGCTGCGACCGAGACCGACGCGACGTCGGGTCGACCGGCGACGAGCCGGGCCAGGCTCTCGGCGAACATCTTCTGATCCTCGACCAGCAACACATGCATGACGTTCCTGTCGGCCGGGCGTCACCCGCCTTGAGCCAACGGTGTTGCGACGTATGCGACCAAGCTCGCTCGATCCGCCAGGTTCATGCAGGAACCACGACCGAGTTTCCACCGTCTTACGATGCGGATCAGTGACTCCGCCGTCGACGGGCGAGGAGCCCTATCGCCGCTCCGGCCAGGATGAGAATCGTGGCGAGCTGGAGCAGCGAGGTGGATCCAGACCCGGTCATGGCCAGCGGTGCAGGGCTGGCTGCGGGGGTCGTCGGGGGATCGGCGCTGTTTGCCGAATTGGCGGCGAGCACGAGTGACATGTCGAGCGCTGCGATGTCGTGGTCGTCCTCGTCACCGAAGAGCACGTCGATGTCGACGTCGTCGGTGTCGATCACGTCGTCGTTCGTGGTGTCGTCGTCGGGCCGCGAGTCGTCGTCGGTGACCGGGTCGGCCGGAGTGGAGTAGTCGTCGGCGCTGTCGGCGCTGATCTCGGCGGTGTTGACGTAGGACGGCAGGGTGACGTCGTCGAGCCGTAGCTGCAAGGTCAGCACCGTCGTGGTGAGCGGCGCGAGGCTCGGCAGATCGGTCCAGACGACGCTGACGCCCTGGTTCCGTCCGCCTCGGTCGGCGCCGACAAAGGACATCCCGGCCGGGATGACGTCGTTCACCGAGTAGCTGCCGGAGGGCACGTTGCCCTGGTTGCGGACCTTGATCTGGTAGGTGATGACGCTGCCGCGGGCGTAGTCCTGGCCCGAGGGGATGGTCTTCACGAGCGCGAGGTCGTAGTTGATCGAGGTGGTGATCGGCGCGATGTCGTGGTCGTCCTCGTCGACGGCGGGGTCGTTGCGTCGTTCGACGGGCAGGGCAGTCTGGTCCTCGGTGACGTCGTTGGCGGGGTCCTCGTCGGGGGCGGAGTCGTCGTCGGGGACGAGTTCGTCGGGCGTGGCCGGTCGGCCAGCCTCATCGGCGCGTTCGGGCACGTCGTAGAGCGAGGCGCTGTCGGCGCTGATCTCGGCGGTGTTCAGGAACGGACGGAGCGTCAGGTCGGTGATGCGCATCGTGACCGTCAGCTCGGCCGTCGCGCCGGGGTCCAGCGAGGGGAGCCCGTTCCATAGCACCGCCGTGTCCGGGGTGGACAGGCTGCCCCCGTCGCTTGCCGCGGTTGCGACCATTCCTGCGGGCACCGCGTCGCGCACGCTGAAGGGTCCTGACGGGACGTTGCCCTGGTTGAGCACCCGGATCGTGAAGGTCGTTGTTCCGAGCGGTGTCATCGACGCCGGGCCGGTCTTCACCAGTGCGAGGTCGTAGAGCACGGGGACGTCGACATCGGCGATGTCGGCGTCGTCGGAGGGGTCGTCGGCGAGTCCCGCGTCACCGATGGCGTCCCCACCCACGTTGTCGATCGCGTCGAGGCCGCCCACGGGCCCGTAGTTGCCGTCGTTCGAGCGGTCGGTGTCCGGGGTCGAGTCCTGGTCCTCGACATCGACCAGGTTGCCGACGGTGACGTCGTAGGTGTCGGCGCCGTCGGAGGTGATCTCGGCGACGTTGCGGAAGGGCCGCTGTGTCATGTCGGAGATACGTGTCCGCAGCGTCAGGGTCACGCTGTCGCCCGGCGCGAGGTCGTCGATGGTCCATTCGACGGTGCCGTCGCCGTTGTCGGTGGCTCCGCCGAGATCGGCGACGGTCATGCCGGCGGGGATCCAGTCGGTCACGACGAACTCGCGAGAGGCGAGGTTGCCCTGGTTCTGCACGGTCACCTCGTAGGTGACCTCGTCGTCGTACGCAACGCTCGGCGCGTCGACCACCTTCGACAGCGCGAGGTCGTAGACCAGGTCCTCCAGGTCGACGTCCGCGATGTCGGCGTCGTCGGAGGGGTCGCCACCGATGACCCCAGCGTCGCCGATCGAGGTGTTGTCGATCGGGCTGATGCTGCCCTTCGGTCCGTAGTCACCGTCATCGTCGATGATGGTGTCCGGGGTGGAGTCGATGTCGTCGACGCCGTACAGCGTCTGAGCCGAGTCGCTGCTGATCTCGGCGACGTTGCGGAAGGGGCGGAGGGTCACGTCGGTGACCTCGGCGACCCAGGTGAAGGTGGCGGTCTCACCGGGGGCGAGGTCGTCGCTATCGAAGGTGACCGTCGCTGGCGCCCCAGGGGTGTGGTTGCCGCCGTCGTCCGAGCGGGCGAAGTCGAGGCCCGAGGGGACGGTGTCGGTGACGGTGAACTCGCCTGAGGGCACGTTGCCCTGGTTCTGCACCGTGATCGTGTAGGTGATCTCGTCGAACTGGGTCACGAATGTCGCGTCGGCGGTCTTGGCGAGGGCCAGGTCGTAGGTCACTGGCACGATCGCGTCGGCGATGTCGGCGTCGTCGGAGGGGTCGCCTCCGATGACGCCGGCGTCGCCGATCGAGGTGTTGTCGATCGGGCTCGAGCCGATGGGTCCGTAGTCGCCGTCGTTGTCGATGGCGTCGTCGGGGACCGAGTCGGCATCGGCGAGCCGGTAGAGCTCGAAGGCGTCGTCGTCGGTGATCTCCGCGACGTTGCGGAAGGGGCGTTCGCGGTAGTCGGTGATGCGGACCGTGTAGGTCAGTGTCGTGGAGTCGCCCGGGTCGAGGGAGGGGAGGTCGGTCCAGTCGAGCACGACGCCGGTGGCGGGGGAACCCGTCGTGGTGGTCGGTGTCGGCGTGGCCGAGTCGTCGACCAGGTCCACGCCGGGCGGCATGGTGTCGCGGACCGAGTAGCCGCCGGAGGCGACGGTGCCCTGGTTGGTGACGGTGACGGTCATGTCCATCAGACCGGTTCCGGGGTCGATGCTCTCGACGGTCTTCGCGAGTGCCAGGTCGTAGCGGACCGTCGTGGTCACGGTGCCGTCGTCGTTGTCGTCCTCGTCCGGGCCGGTGGGTGTGGCGTAGGTGGAGCCTGCAGTCGTGATTCCCGTGTAGGCGTCGCCGGGCAGCGTGCCGTCCGCTCCGGTGCCGTCGTTCTCGGTGAGCTCGGGCTGGGAGTCGGTGTCGTCGACGCCGTACAGGGTCTGTGCGGAGTCCGACGCGATCTCGGCCCAGTTCCGCCAGGGTGCCGTCGAGAAGTCGTCGGGTGTGCCGTCGATGGTCGTGGCGAGGGTCAGGACCGTCGAGGCTCCCGGCGCGATGTTGGTGATCGCGCAGCTGACGGTGTTGCCCGTGCCGGCGCTGCAGCCACCGGTGCTGCCTGCAGCGCGGAACGTGAGGCCGGTGGGGAGACGGTCGATGACGGTGACGGGGCCTGAGGGCACGTTGCCCTGGTTGTACACGCGCACGGTGAACGACGGTGCCGCGCCGAGACCGACGGGGTCGTTCGACGGGACCTTGGCGAGGGCCAGGTCGTAGGTGATCACCGGTGAGATGTCGGCGATGTCGGCGTCGTCCTGACCGTCGAGCGGATCGTCGCCGCTGTCGGGCTTCAGGCGGCTGCCCGCCTGGGTGATGTTGGCGTTGTCGACCGACGAATTCGGCGATCCGACGGGCCCGTACCCGTTGCCGGTCGCGACGCCGTTGCCGATGTTGTCGTTGGTGATGTCGGCGTCGGGGACCGAGTCCCAGTCGCTGGTGGGGGTCGGGACGCCACCGGTCTGGACGAGGTCGGCACTGTCGTCGCTGATCTCGGCGTGGTTGCGGTACGGGCGGGCGAGGTAGTCGTCCACGTGCGCGGTGAAGGTGATCGACGCGTTCGAGCCTGGGTTCAGGCTCGGGCGGTTCCACACGATCGTGCCCCCGGCGCTGCTGGTCTGGACCGGTGACGCGTTCCCGACCAGCGACATGCCGGGCGGGAGCACGTCGGTGACCTGGAACGCTCCGGATGCCACGGTGCCCTCGTTGCGGACGGTAATCGTGTAGGGCACGTTGCCGGTGCTCAGGTCGAGCGTCCCGGCGGTCTTGGCGAGTGCCAGGTCGTACTTGCCGCTGAGGTAGCTGGACGGGTCGGTATCGGTCACCGTCGCGGGCGGATCGCCCTTGAGGATGGGTGAGTCGTCGTCGAGGACCGGGGTTCCGACCACCGCGGCGTTGTTCGTGTAGTCCGCCGATCCGGCGGTGCCGGTCGCGGTGCAGCGCATCGTGGCGCCGCGGTTCAGCGCGATCGGTGCGTTGGCCGAACTGGTGAGGCCATCCGCGTTGGTCCCCTGGGTGGTGATGGCGCAGTTGCTGACACCGAAGGAGGGGTCGGGGCCGCCGTCGTCGGTGAGTGTCACGTCCTCGAGGCGGGTATCGCCGGTGTTGGTGACGGTGTAGGTCCACGTCACGGGCCTGCCGCGCAGGATCGACACACCGTCACCCGACTGCACGTCGGGCCAGGCGCTGTCCTTGGTGACCTTGACGACCTCGACCGCAGGCCGAGCGTTCCAGATGCCGACGTCCCAGGTCGGGTCGAACTCCCCGACGGAAAGGCCGGGCAGCGAGTTGTTGTTGTCGCCGAGCACGACGTCGACGGTGTCGTGGTACTCGCCGAACGGCCCGGTACCGGTCGGGAACCGCGGCACGTCGGAGTCGTCGTCGGTGTTCGTGCCGGGGTTGGGGCCCGCGCCGGGGGCACCCTGGTCGGTCGGCGACCCGGTCTGGTCGGCGGGCGACACGTAGTAGTCGCTCAGCGGCACGACACGGAGCTTGTAGGTGCCGTCCGCGAGCCCGTCCTCGCCACCGGAGAACAGGTAGTGGCCCTCTGCGTCGGTGAAGGTGTAGCCGACGAGGTTGTACGCCCCACCGGGGATCACCGAGTCGTACTGGTACAGCTCGACGTACACACCGGGAACGCCCGGCTCACCCGTGGCAGAGCGGTCAGCACCTTGGATGCCGTCGTAGTTGCGGTCGAACCAGACGCGGTTGCCGATGCCGTTGGGTGTCGGAGGCGCGGTGACCCTGACCTCGACCTGGGGTGGTTCGGCGAACAGCCGGGTCGGCTGGGGCACGCCCACCGGAAGGTTCGTGGCGTCAGCGCCGTAGGCGAAGCTGTTGACCGCACGGGGGCAATGGCTGGGGTCGGTCCGCGGGGTCTGCGCTGTGCAGCCGTCGAGGAACTCGTAGGGGCCGATGCTCGACGTGCCGCCCTGGTCGTAGGTGGGGTCGAACACGGGTGCCCGGGTGCTCCAGGCGAAGGACGCGGTCGTGCCCAGTGCCAGGGTGCCGATGAAGGAGAACTTCACCGACCGGTAGGTGGGGAGGTCGAGGAACGAGGGGTTCGTCACCCAGTTCGGCACCTCACAGTTCGAGCCGGGGTTGTTCACGCCGCCGACCTCGGGCCGGCACGGGTTGGCACTGGTCGAGTAGCTGACGGTCCAGCCGGGAGGAGCCGTGATGGGTGTCACCAGATAGGGGGTGTACTCGGATCGGCGCGGGTTGAGTACGCCGCCCGTCTCGGTGATCACTGCGGTGTCACCGACCCTGGGCAGGAGGTCGACGAACTCGACGTTCGTCGCGTCGGTGTTGCCGGAGTTCCGCAGCCGCACCTCCCACTCCATGAGACCGCCCGGGAGTGTCTCGGCGACGAGCACGGTTCCGGAGGGGTCGGTCTGGCAGCTCGGGCTGGGGCGGAACACGCCGTCGTCGAGGTCGCCGCGCACGCACTTCTGTGAGTTGAGCTCGACGACCGGGTCGACGGTCACCGTGGCAGTGTCCGCGCAGGACGGGCTCGTGTTGGCGCAATGGCCAAAGGAGCCCCCTCCGGGCGGGCGGACGGTTGCGGTGTTCGTGTAGGCACCGGGCGGGGTGATGGGGCCCGGCACCTCGGTGTCGACCTGGACGACGTAGGTGACCTCGCTGGTGCTGTCACCCGGATCGAGTGTGCCGGTGTAGTCGAAGCGCAGCGGTGTCTGTCCCGCGCCGCACGACGGCAAGGGTGTGCCGGCGGTCCAGCCGGCGCCGAGCGTCGGGCTGCCCTGCAGGGTGAAGAAGTCCGGCACGCAGTCCTCGACGTAGGGGTCGGTCAGCACGCCGGTCGCATCAGCGCTGTTGCTGACGCGCAGCGTGTACGTCGTGGTCTGACCGGGCCGGCGAGAGGGGTTGGTGACCGACTTGTCGATCCGTGCGTGCGGCTGGGGTGTCTCGAGGATGTACTGATCGCTGTCGGTGTCGGTGAAGCTCGCCTCGCCGCACGTCACCGTCATCGTGGAGGTGTTCGTGTAGAGGCCGAAGTCGTCGGTCGTGGGTGGGGGCGTGCCGAGTGACCCGATGATCTGCAGCCCGGTGGCGGCGAAGTCGTTCGGCACGCTGTCGGGACCGTCGCCCCAGACCCATCGGATGGACCTGAACGGTGTGGCCAGCGTGATCGTCGGGTCGCCCGACTCGACGTCGGAGGCGATCACGACCGGGGTGGCGAATCCGTCGTCGGAGCCCTCGATCGTGGCGGTGATCGGGGCGTTCCACGTGCCGGGGCGCACCTGGGTGGGAGCGAAGCTCTCGGGCATGCCCGTGCCGTTCGTCGTCGTGGCGCCGTCGTTGAACGACCACGAACCGTCACTGATCACCAGGCGGTCCGCCGGGAGGTCGCTGTCGATGGACCCCGAGAGGTTGAACCGGCCGGTGTCGCCGACCACGGTGTAGAAGTTGTCGGCGCCGGAGGTGTCCGTGAACCGCTTGGTGGTCCCGCCGTCACCGATGCCGAACACCGCTCCGATCAGCGTCGTGGTCCATGTCGCGGCGCCCAGGCCTGCAGTCGGGTCGCCGGAGGTCGGCCCGCCGACGCCGGTGGCCAGGTCGGTCTTGCGGGCGTCGCCGATGTTGTCGTCGTTGGCCGGGTCGGCGCTCGCCGGGTCGACGTACCCGGAGGGGAACCGGCCGGTCACGTTCATGCGGAAGCAGCCGTCACTGCCGAGCGGCGGCCGGTTGGCCGCGTCGAAGGTCCAGGTGACGACACCGGCGCCGTCAGACGTGCTGTCGGCCGGGGCTGGTTCCACCTGGTCGTCGGTGTAGCTGCCGCTGTTGGACGCCGAGACGAACTGCAGACCCGGGGGGAGCGTGTCGGTCACGGAGTAGCTGGGAAACAGCGCGGAGGTCGCTGGCCCGCACACCGAGACCACCCACGTCACGTTGCGGTTCATGCGAGTCGAGGTCGGCCCGATCTTCGAGATCGTCCAGTCGGGCGCAGTGGCAGAAATGGTGGTCGTCGCAGTGGTCGACGCGTCCGAGTAGCCGGGGATGTCCGGGTCGGTGATGATCGCGGTGTTCTCGATGTCCTGGGGAGCGACCGGCACAGTGCCCCTCGGGACACGCACGGTCACGAAGATCGAACCCGAGTTGCCGGGGGGCCACACGCCGGCGGTGCCGGTCACGTACGGGTTGAGCGGGTCGGCGGTGTTCAGGGTGAACCCGCCGGGCCACACCGAGGCGGGTCCGCTGGCGCTGACGTACTCGACCGGGACGAGGTTGCCGTGGACGTCCGTGAACCTGGGGAGCGGGTCGACGAAGACCGACCCATCGCATCCATCAGCGGTCGCCTCGTTGTTGGAGCAGGAGAAGTTCACCACGTACTGGACCGTGTCCCCGGGGCCGGCGGTGGTCTGCGGGGTCGTCTTCTCTGCCAGCATCGGCCGGGCATCCCCTGGGGCAGCATTGGCACTGCCCGGCACGAGCACCAGGTTCGTCGCCACGATGAGCACTGCGACGAGGGGCCGCACGACCGCTCCGATTCGTGCTGTCCGATTCCGCTGCGATGCCATTTCCGGTGTCCTGTCGATCGAGATGAATGCTGTTCGGGCTGACTGCCCAGGGTCCACGTCGGCCGTGGGTCGGGAGAATTGAGAAGGACCGCCAGAGGCGCTCAGGACTTTCCCGTCTCCGTCGGCCCGGATCGCTGGCCGCACAGCTCAGTTCGAGCCGCTGTCGGCCGACGGGTGTTCCATGTCGAAAGCGTCAACGCAACAGCTGGATGAGCATCGGGATCCGTTACCGCGGCTGACGCGTCGGGTGTTCACGGATCTCGGGATCTGGATGATGGGACTCGGGCTGGTCATGGGAGTGGCGTTCCCGTTCTTCGTGATGGCATTCGGCGTGCCCTCCCGCTACGTGCTGACCCCTGTCTTCTTCCTGGCAACCGTCGGGGCCGGGCTAGCGGTCGGAGCGAGCAACCAGGCGCTCTCCCGGGCGGTGGTCGGGTCGCGTCTTCGGTTCATGCGGTCGCGCATGTCGAAGGTGGAGGAGAACCTACGAGCGACGATCTACTCCGATGACCCCACGGCCTGCACCCCGGAGTCCTGTTCGATCCCGGTCGATTCCGATGACGAGCTCGGGGCTGCAGCAGCGTCGTTCAATCGGCTCGTCGAGGCGTTGTCGGCAAGCCACCAGGTCACCGAGGTCTCCCGGGACTTCGCCAACACGCTGTCGTCGCACATCGAGCTGACCCCGCTCGCCGGAGCGGCACTGCGGTGCCTGCAGGATGCCGGTGACTTCGCCGCTGCGGCGTTGTGCATCGTGCACGACGGCGAAATGACCACCGTCGCGTCGAACGGACTGTCGAATCCGACCACGCTTGCGTCGTCGGACCCGATCCAGCGCGCCTACCGGTCGCTGGACACGATCCGGCTCGATCTGCCCGACGACCTGCCGATCGACGGGGGCATCGTCGAGTTCCGCTCCCGGACCGTGATCGCGTTCCCGCTGCATCTCCGGCTGGTGCCCATCGGTGTGCTCATGGTGGCGTCGACCAGCGTGGTGGACGACAACGACGAGCGTCTCGTGCAGCAGCTGTTGCCCAACCTGGCCGTGGCGCTGAACAATGCGCTCAGCCATGAGCGGCTCCAGCGGGTCGCCGCGATCGACACCCTCACCGGACTGGTCAACCGTCGGTTCGGCCTCGAACGGCTCGGCGAGGAGTTCAGCAGGGCCGTGCGTTCCAAGGAACCGCTCGGTGTGATCCTGTTCGACATCGATCACTTCAAGGCGGTGAACGACACCTACGGTCACCAGGCCGGTGACAAGGTGCTGCGCACCGTCGCCGATGCCGCACGCAGCGTCCTGCGAGAGGGCGACACCCTGCTGCGCTACGGCGGCGAAGAGTTCCTCGCCGTACTGCCCGGCGCCGGCACCGACGATCTCGACCAGCTGGGTGACCGCATCCGCCGCGAGATCGAAGCCAGCGTGACCAGCGATCAGCACCAGGAGATCCGCGTCACGGTGAGTCTCGGCGCCGTTGCGTTCCCGTCCACCGACGTCACTGACATCGATGACCTGGTGCGCCACGCAGATGCCGCCATGTACGTCGCCAAGTCGGCGGGCCGCAACCGCCTCACCTTCGCAACCACCTGAGCGCCCTGCTCATCGGTTTGCCGCATCGCGTTGGCCTACACGACCAGCGAGCGCATCCAACATTCCATCCAACAAACGTGGTGATGTTGGATGACACGGCCCGCCATCAGTTGGACGAGATCCCCGCCAGGAGTGGGTT
>JBAOIR010000087.1:0-9180 GCA_037045585.1 Microthrixaceae bacterium | reverse complement strand
GTTTTTTTTTATTGAAATTATAAATAAATGATAGATAGCTTATTGTAATTTTTAATAGTTGTTTTTGATTAGTTATTTTCTAGTTCATTACATTTATATACGTTTAATTAATGCAATTTTAATAAGAGTCAAACTTTAAAAAGTCTTATCTTTGCACCACTAAATTATAATTGTGAAGTTTTTATCGAACTCCCCGAGCACACGCTCCGCGACGCGCGCCGGCAAGACGTCGAGCGACTCGCGGAGTCGCCGCTGAGCGAACGCTCCCAACGCATCGCCGGCGTTCAGCGCCAGCCCGACCCCGACCTCCTCGTGCAGCGTCGGCCCGCCCCGTCGGCGCAGGCTGCCGTCGGCGATGTCGTCGTGGATGAGGAACGTGTTGTGCAGGAGTTCGATGGCCACCGTGATCCCGAGCGCTGTCCGCCGCGGTACCGCCGAACGCCTCGCACGCCGCGAGGGGCGAGCGTCGGACGGATCGCCTTGGCCTCCCGACGTGGTAGCGGCCGATCAACTCGTACAGCCACGGCCCGGGCGTACCGTCGGGCAGCACCGTCATCATGGCGTCGTGGGTCATGGCTCCGTAGTGGGCGAGTGCGCGTTCCGCCGCACTCATCGCGGCGCGAGGATGGGAACGACCAGGTTCATCCACATGTCCTCCATGCCGCCGGCGACCACGATGCCCCGATAGGTGCCGGGTGTGATGGTGTCGGGCAGGTTGACGACCACGAGGACGCCTCGACTCGAGCGGTCCGGCAGCACGATCACTCCGGTCGGGTCGAACGAGACGGCGGTGTGGTCGAGCGACGTCCCACCGGCGCTCACGAGCGGTCCGGCGCTCAGCAGCACCCCATCGAGATCGACCCCCGTGTGGTTGTGCAACCACAGCTCTCCCGACACCGTCGAACCCGGCGTCGACGCCGGCAGGTTCAGCATGTCGCCGGGACCCGAGCACCCACCGGGGTGCCGCAGGGGACCGGCGTCCTCGGGGATCGCTCCCCGCGTTGCCGCCACGAATGGCTCGAGGATCGACGTGGCCTGCGTCATCGCATCAGCCATGGCCTTCGTCATCGCCGACAGAGGGTCGTCCGATGGATTCCAGGTCGCGTCCCTCCGCCGGCACGGGAGCGTTCGGTCAGTCGGGAGATGACCTCGTTGGCCGCGTCGAGGCCCACGCTGCACCTCGCCGAGCAATCGGAGGTTCGCCATGGCATCGAAGGGCAGGGCGGCGCGGGCCGGATCTTCTCTGTCAGATTTCCCATCGGCCGACTCCATACATTCGGTAGGGTACGTGGACTGACCACAAGCGTTCCGGGGGGCTGTTCGTGAGCGAGGTCACTGCGCGACTGGCCGTCTACGGCGCGATCGATCGGGCCGTGGAGGAGAATCCCGACCTCCGGGCGTCGGCATCACGACTTCTGGCTCCCTACGGACTCTCCGACGACGGATTCGAGACCGACGTCGTCGGTTGGTACGACCGGTTGTCGTCGATGTTCGGCTTTCCCGCTCGATGCTCGAGACGGCGGTCGCCGAGTGGTCGCAGACCACGCCGGCGAATCCACTCGATGCAGCGGATCGGCTGTACGCGGTCTACGCCCTGGCGAATCTGCGGCCGGACGATCCGCTCATCGGTGTCGAACAGATCGCGGACGCCGTGAGCACCGTGGTCGAGGGCGACGACCCGGATCTCGTGGCCGCCAACGCCGCCCAACTCGCTCAGCTGCTCGCGCCGAGCGACGACGAGTCGCCCGGTCTCGCCGACGGCGACAACGACGACATCTCGCCGCCGGCCTTCGGGGAGATCGTGTCCGACGTGCTGGTGAACGGTCTGATCTCCACGGAGGTCTCGATCTATTCGAACGTCCCGTGCAAGATCGAGTTCCGGGAGATCATGGTGGGAGCGACGCCGGTGAAGGCCGGACGGTTCGTCACCCAGATGTGGGTCCCGGCGAGAGGACGCTCGCTCGCCGCATTGGACGGGTATCTCGATCCCGCCGAAATGGGCGAAGTGCTACCCCTCGTTCTGGTGCGCAATGGACGAGATCAACCCTGTCAGCACCAAGAGCAGCACGCGTTCGTTCAAGGAGGTCGTGGGAGCGTGCCCGGATCCGTGGTTCGAGGTGTGTCTGACGTTCGACGAATTGCCCGCCACCACTGCCGAACGCTCGATGTACTACGACCTCTGCGCCGGCTACCAGCCGAAGGCCATCGCACAGCACCCGGCGATCGTCCACGACTCCGGAACGATCGTGGCGTCGTTCGAGGACCGTGGCGCGGGAGCGGGTCTCGAGCTGGGCGTCGCGACCCGAGAAGGTGCTCGCCTTCGACACCGACGATGCAGGCCTCTTTCTCCTCGCCTGCGCCGCCGGATACGGCCAGAATGCACAGCAAGTGGTCTACATGTGCGCCCACCTCATTCCTTAGAAGTCTTCAGCACCCGAGGAGCACGATGATCGAGAACTCCACAGCCGCCATGGTCGACGCGATGATCCGCAACGCGGAGGACTGGATCACCGGGCCCGCCGCCCTCGCGAAGTCGGTGGCCGAGCGGATGTCATCGGGTAGCTACACCGCCGATCAGGCGGCCGCCGACGGCGCTGCGTTGGTCGCTGTGACCAACGACGCATACGTCTCGTCCTGGGTCAACCTGATCAACTCCGTCGGCAACGCCCAACCGGTGGCGAAGGATCGACGGTACGGCCCGTTCACGATCACGGCGCACACCGAGCCCGTCGAGCTCTCACCCAACACGTTCGCCGACCAGAAGTCGAAAGCAGCGATCCAGACGGTCACCGTCGAGAACCCGTCGCTCCCGCCCGGCGCCACGGACTTCTTCGTCCTGGTCGCCCCAGCCCTCGACAATCTGATCGCCGTCGGGAGCGTCACCGTGACGAACATGGTGACGGGCGCGACCGATCTCGTGCCCTGCACGCTCAGCGTGAAGACCGAAGTGTGACCGCTCACCCGTGACCCACTCCACAGATCCACAACTCGAAGAAGCGCTCGCGGCGATCGAGCGGGGCGAGCACGACCATGCACGGGCGCTCGCTGCAGAGGTCCTCCGCCGCGATCCCGGCGACGACGATGCCCGGGAGATCGTCTCGCTGAGCGGCCGGGGCCTCGGCGAGCTGCGCCGGCTGACGTTGATGTTCGCCGACCTGGTGGGCTCGACCGCGCTGTCCGAACGACACGACCCCGAGGCCTACGGGGAGTTGCTCCGCCGCTACCAGACGGTGTGCCGCGACGCCGTCGAGCAACGACACGGCGGCGTCGTCGTCCGGCGCATCGGCGACGGGATCCTGGCGACCTTCGGCCATCCCGTAGCGCACGAGGACGACACGGCACGAGCCGTCCGTGCCGGGCTCGAGCTCTGTCGTCGGATCGACGCGATCGGCGACGAGACCGAGGCGGAGTTCGGCGAGCGTCTCGCCGTTCGGGTCGCTGTGCACCGGGGCCTGGTATTGCTCGACCTCGTCGAGCAGGAGCTCTTCGGTGCCGCACCGAATCTCGCCTCACGCCTCCAGGACCTCGCGGCACCGGGCACCGTCGTGATCTCCGACGAGGTCCTCGAACTGGTCGACGGTGAGTTCGAATCGTCGCCACGGCCACCCGAACCCCTGAAGGGAATTGCTCGACTCGTGGCGCACCACGTGGTGGGCGGGCCGACGTCATCGCCGGGTCGGCATCACCTTCCGACGCCGTTCGTCGGCCGCGCCCGACGAACGGCGACCGCATCGTCGAGGTGATCAGATCCGGAGCCTCGTGTTCGTCACCCTCCGTCGGGGGCAACGGCCGGCCCGAGACGTCTGCCGAGACGCCGGCCGCGGTCGTGGTGCGCGGCGAGCCCGGGCTCGGCAAGTCGCGGCTCATCGATGAAGCACTCGCCATGGTTCCCGGACCCCCCGTGATCCGCATCGATGCCCGACCCGAGGACCAGGCCGCGGACTTCCGAGCCGCGGCCACACTCCTTCGGGGAGGCGACCAGGCACTTGCGTCCTCCCCGGTCGCCCGCCTGGCGCGCCTGCGATCCGAGATGACACGGCTCGGACTCGCTGCGCATCACCTTCCGGCCCTCGCTCCCCTGCTCGACATCGATCCCGAGATCGGATTCGATCGGATCCCCATCGACCAGTCCAAGCTGCGCGACGAGATCATCACGTCGCTGGCCGAGTGGCTCCGAGCCAGCGCGGAGGAGTCGGGGCTGGTCGTCGTGATCGATGACCTCCAATGGATCGACGGCTCGACGCTCGATCTGCTGACACACATCGTCCGGAACCCGATCCCCGGCGTCGGGGTCGTCATCGGCGCGCGACCCGATGCCCCGACGTTGCCCGCAGGCGCCGAGGTGATCGACCTGGCGCCCTTCGACACGCAGGAGACGAAGGAGCTGGCCAACGCGGATCGCGTCGGGTGTCGACCAAGCGCAGATCGACGAGGCGTTGGAGCGGGCCGACGGCAATCCCCTGTTCGTCGAAGAGTTGTTGCGCTACTGGGCCGCACCGGCGCCGACCGACGACGAGGCCGTCGATCAGCTCCACCGGCACTCCGAAGTGCCAGCGGTCCTGTACGAGCCGTTGCTCGCCAGGCTCTATGCACCGGGAATCGATGTGGGCACGGCCGGCGCGGCCGCGACGATTTCGGCGGTCGTTCACCGCCGACGTGGTCGCCGGGGTGGCCGGCATCCCCGAGCAGGACATCGATCGGCGCATGTCGGCGATGTCGTCGGTCGGGCTCATCGAACCTGACGGCGAGGGATTCCGCTTCCGCCACGCGCTGATCCGCGACCTGGCGTACGACCTCCAGCCCGTACACGAACGACGCATCATGCACCGCCGCGCCGGCCACCTGTTGCGAGCGCTCAGGACGAAGGGCGCCGCTGGGTCATGGACCGAGATCGCTGATCACTTCGCCCGGGCGGGCGAACCCGACGACACGCTCGCCGCCGTCGACGCCTACGAGTTGGGGGCTGCCGAGTCACGCGACCGCGGCGCGTTCAAGGCCGGCCGCGACCAGCTCGGACGCGCCATCGATCTCATCGCCGAGATTCCCCACGACGCCCGGACCATGGGACGAGAGGCCGACCTCCGTCTCAAGCGCGGCTACCTCGTCGTCGCCACCGCCGGTAACGCCGACCCGGCCGTCATCGACGACTTCACCACCGCCCTCGAGCTCACCGAATCCGATCGACCCGGCATCGAACTCGTACGGACCCTCGTGTCGCTGTGGGCGTACCACGCGTTCGCGCGGCGACCTCGACCGCTGCGACCTCATCCTCGGACGGGCGAAGGAGCTCATCGATGCCGACGGGGTCCGCATGCGGGCCGAGAACGAGGTCGGGTTCGGCACGGTGAAGTTCTTCAGGGGAGAGTTCGTCGACGGCGAGCGCCTCACCCGCCGAGCGATGTCGCTCGTCGACGAGGCGTCGGCCGAGTACACCGCTTCCGAGCTCTTCATCCTGCCGACCGACCCATGGGTGAGCATGCGTACTCACCACGCGCTGCTGCTGTGGCAACGCGGAGATCTCGACGAGATGCGCCGACAGTTCGCCGACGGCCGACGACGAACCGCCGACCTGCCATTCCCGCAAGGACCGTTCAGCGATTGCTACCTGCACAGCTACGAGGCGTGGGTCCTGACGGAGCTCGGCGAGCTCGACGCGGCCGATCGGGCGATCTCACGACTCGAGACGCTGGCCGCGGAGCACCGCTTCGACTTCTGGGCCATCGCAGGGGCGGCGGCGCGGGCCATCCTCACAACTCGGCGGGAGCTCGCCGGACCGTCGCCCGACGCGGGTGTGCTCGAGATCCAGTCGACCACCCTCGAAGGGTCACTGATGATGTGGCAGATGCTCGACACGCAGTTGCTGGTGCCGTATCTCCGAACGGTGCTCGGCGAGGTCCGGTTGGCGCTCGGCCAGCCGCACGAGGCCATCGCTCAGCTCGACGCGGCAGCGGCGTTCGCTTCGACGAGTGGATGCCGGTTCTACCTCGCCGAGACGAACCGAATCCGGGCGATGGCGCTCCGGGCGATCGGTGATGACGACGCCGCCGACACATCCCTGGCCGAAGCACTCCGCCTGGCAGAGGAACAGGGTTCGGTTCCCTTCGCCGAAACGCGCCACCGGTGACATGACTGCCTCCGACTCAGGGTGATGTCGGGTCGGAGGATCGCCATTCTCGGTGGCGGGATGGGCGGACTGACAGCGGCGTGGCGATTGAGCGAGCCCGGGTGGACCGACGACTTCGAGCGGATCACCGTCTACCAACGGGGCGCACGACTCGGCGGGAAAGCGGCGAGCAGCCGCGGGGCGAACGGCCGCATCGAGGAGCACGGGCTCCACATCTGGCTCGGCTACTACGACAACGCGTTCGCAATGATGCGGGAGTGCTACGAGGAGCTCGACCGTTCGACCACCCGACCGAGCTGCCCGATCCGCGAACTCGACGATGCGTTCTCACCGTCGGTGGACGTCGGTCTCATGGCCCACGACGACGGGGCCTGGAGTGCGTGGATGGGCCACTTCGCCACCAACGATCTGCGCCCCGGCGACCCGGGAACGCCTGCGTTCACTCCCCTCGACATGGTGCAGCGCGGTCTTCGTCTCCTCGACGACCTCTATCAGAGCCTCGCCCCCACCGTTCCCGCCCCGGTCGCGTCGATGTCGACATCGCCGACACCACCCACGGTGGGCGATCGCAGCGGGCTGATCGGCATCACCGCACTCGCGGCCCTCGACAGCCTGGTCGGAGGATTCACCGACGCGTTCCGGCTCGAGAGGTCGCACTCCCCGGATCAGCAGCGGCTGGCGCACCTCGTGGAGGTGGTCGTCGCACAGTTGCGTGGCATCGTGGCCGACGGCCTGCTCCTCGACCCGGGACGAATCCGCGACCTCAACGACGAGGACTTCATGGACTGGATCATCCGCCACGGCGCCTCCGAAGCGGCCGCCCACGGCACCCTCGTCCGCGGCCTCTACGACCTCGTGTTCGGCTTCGCCGACGGCGACACGGACCGGGCGGGCTTCGGTGCCGGGCTCGGTCTGTTCCTGTCGGCCAAGACCTTCTTCGACTACAAGGGCGCCATCTTCTGGAAGATGGCCGCCGGCATGGGCGACGTCGTGATCGCCCCGCTGTACCAGGCGCTCCTCGAACGGGGCGTCGAGTTCGAGTTCTTCACCCGCATCGACGACCTGCACCTCGACACAACCGACGCGACGAGCCCGACGATCTCAGCCATCGACGTGACCCGCCAGGCACACGTATCGGGTGGGCCAGCGGCCTATCGGCCGCTCGTCGACATCCGCGGGCTTCCATGCTTCAGCCGGGAGCTCCGCACCGATCAGCTCGACGGGCGGGTTCCGGCAGCCGGCACCGACAGCGAGATCTTCGAGTCGCACTGGTGGCCCGATGAGGGGGCGAGTCACGAGACGCTCCGACGCGGCATCGACTTCGACCACGTGATCTTCGCCATTCCTGTCGGCATGGCCCGGCACGTCACCGGCGAGCTCTCTGCCGTGAGCGATCGTTGGCGTGCGATGGTCGACGGACTCGGCACCGTCGCCACCGAGGCGCTGCAGCTGTGGATCCGTCCCGACGAGAGCGAAGCTCGGCGGACCGACTGCGGGCGCAACGGTCAGCGGGTTCATGCAACCGTTCGACACGTGGGCGTCGATGCCGCAGCTCATCGAGCACGAACAGTGGCCCGACGACGCCAGGCCGGGAACGATCGCCTACTTCTGTTCCACCATGCCGATCGACGCCACCGACCCGATGACGATCGACCCGGTCGCCGCCCATGCGCTGGTCGCCGAACACGCTGAGCAGTTCATCGACGAACGACTCACCGTCCTGCTCCCCGGTCTCGCCGACGAGGACGGCAGCGTCCGGCGCGACGAGATCCTCGACACCTACTCGCGGGCGAACGTCGACCCCTCCGACCGGTACGTGCAGTCATTGCCGGGCACCGACGAACTCCGACTACGCCCCGACGGGAGCGGGTTCGACAACCTCTATCTCGCCGGCGACTGGACCGACAACGGTCTCAACGCGGGCTGCATCGAGGCGGCCGTCCTCTCGGGATTGCAGGCCGCGAACGCGATCCTCGGTCATCCGCGACACCACCGGATCCTCGGCACCTACCTCGACAGCTTCGCGTCCCGCTTTGTGTAGGGAAACCGACCGCTTTGCGGTCGGTTTCCCTACACAAAGCGGGTTGGGCCGGGATAACGTGCGCCGATGGCCCACGGGGCGGGCTGGCACCCGACGACCGACGGCGCTCACTTCGCCCTCGACACCGCCGACGCCGAAGCGCTCCACGCGCTCGGACTGCACCGCACGTTCCGCCGCGGCCCAACGGCTGGTGTTCGAGGGAACCGCGGCCGGCCACGTGGTGATCATCGAGTCCGGCCGCGTGAAGGTGGTGATCTCGACGATCGAAGGCGACGAGAAGATCCTCGCCGTACGTGGCTCGGGCGAGATCCTCGGTGACCTGTCCGTGGTGTCGGGCGACTGCGCCACTGCCTCGGTCATCACGATGGAAGAGGTGCGGGCCACCGTCCTGTCCGGCTCGCGCTACCTCGAGTTCCTCGAGCAGCGACCGTCGTTGATGCTCGGGCAGATGAGGCGCCTGATCGACTCCCTCCGGCGAGACCAACCAACTCCTCATCGAGCAATCATCGGTCGACGTCGGCACCCGGGTGGCGCGCCGCCTCGTCGATCTCATCCGTCACGGCGCCGAACGAATCGGCGATCACGTGGTCATCACCACCCAGCTCAGCCAGGAGGAGCTCGCCGGGATGTGCGGCGCGTCCCGTGAGTCCGTCGCCCGGGCACTCAAGGACCTCCGTGAGCACGGAGTGATCAGGACCGACCGCCGCCGCATCGTCATCCTCGATGCCGAGTCGTTGCATGCCAGAACGTGACGGGGCGGACTCGGCGGCGTTCGCCCCACGTGTCCACGCCGCGAGCTGCGCGACTCCGGCGTTCGACATCACCACGACATCTCCTCGTTGGTGTTCGCCGATCTGTCCGGTTTCACGCCACTCAGCGAACGATTCGCGAAGCGCGGTCAAGTCGGAGCGGAACTCCTCACCGACCTCCTGAACGAACTCTTCGCGCCGATCCTCGACCACGCGCTGAGCCACGTGGCGGCGACCTCCTCAAGTTCGGTGGCGACGCACTAGCA
>JBAOIR010000060.1:0-12169 GCA_037045585.1 Microthrixaceae bacterium | reverse complement strand
TCGATGCCGGGTCGCCGTCGAAGGCGCCCGACGAGATCGTCGAGCTGGTCCGAGCGATGAACGCCTGAACGCCTGCGACGCCTGACCGACCTCAGCGGATCTCGAGCCCCCAGGGCGACTCGTAGTCGTCCTTCACCATGTCGAGGAACGGGACGGCGTCGAAGGCCTCCGGGCCCTTCACCCCGGCGCCGCTCCAGACACCAGCGGCGATGAGTTCCATCGCCACGACCGGGAACAACGCGGTCTGCCACACGACGGCCTGGGCGCCGTCGCGGGCCAGCGTCTCAGCGTTGTCGGCCACGTGGTACAGGTACACCTCGAGCGGGTTGCCGTCGGTACCCGTGCCGGTGACCCAGGTGCCGGCGCAGGTCTTTCCCTCGATCTCGTCGGTCAGGTCGGCCGGGTTCGGGAGGCACGCAGCGACGACGTCTCGCGGCGAGACCTGCTGCCCGTGGACCGACACCGGGTCCGTCGAGTCGAGGCCGAGCTTGTGGAGCGTGCGCAACACGTCGATGAACTCGTCGCCCAGGCCGTACTTGAAGGTGACCCGGTTGCAGTCGATCCAGCGCGGGACCAACAGCACCTCCTCGTGCTCGACGTTGACGCACTCGACGGGGCCGATGCCCTCGGGGAACACGAACACCTCGGGCTCGGAGAACGGTTCGGTCGTGAACCAGCCGCGGTCCTTCTCCCAGATGACCGGCGGGTTCAGGCACTCCTCGATGGTCGTCCAGATCGAGAACGTCGGGGCGAAGTCGTAGCCCTTCACCACCATGTTCGAACCGTCGCGAACCCCGACCTCGTCGATGTCGCGGAAGAGGTGGTCGGCGGCGTACCGGGCGAACACATCGGCGAGCCCGGGTTCGACGCCCATGCCGCCGAGGGCGAGGAGGCCCCGCTCCTCCCACTGGGACGACCGGTCGAACTGGTAGTCACCGAGCTTCTCGCCGACCTGGGCGTAGGGATCGCTCGGGTGCGGGTGCGACAGCGACATGGCCATGTCGAGATAGGTCGCCCCGGCGGCGAAGCAGCCGTCGAAGATCGGCACGACGAACCGGGGGTCGGCCGCGTTGAGCACGATCGTGGAGCCGTGCGCACCGATGGCCGCGGCGACCGACGTCGCGTCGGAGGCGTCGAGCGCGATCGCGGTCACGCGTGGGTCGCCGAGGCGGTCGACCGTGCGCTGCGCTCGGGTGACGTCGATGTCGGCCAGCACGAGCTGCTCGAAGAACGAACGACGGGAAGCGATCGCCGCGAACGCAGCGCCCACTCCCCCGGCACCTACCACGAGGATCTTCATGGGGGATGAATCTAGGGGGAGGTGGAGGGGTGACGACGGCTCAACGCGTCGTGGTCGTCGACCGGGCCGCGGACGCGGTCGGCCTCGACCTGGGCCCGGACCGGTGCCACCTCGACATAGGCGGTCACGAGCGGCGACACCCGCTGGTCGCCGAGCGCGTCGAGATCGGCCGCTGCACCCTCGACGTTGCCGAGGTTGTCGCGCCAGAGAGCCTGGAGCAGCAATGCCGCCGGATCGCCGTCGCGGGCGGCGAGCGCCGCGGTGGCGTCGGCCTCCGCCGCGTCGTAGGTCGAGCCGTCGATCAGTCCGAGGACTCCCACGGCCAGCGATCGGAGCACCAGGGCGTCGGCGTCGTCGGGGCGGGCAGTGACCACCGCATCGAGGCACTTGGCCGACAGGGCCACGTCGGCGAGGGCTCCGGCGTACGCCGACCGGTCGATCTCCGCATCGGCGTTCGAGGTGACGGCAACCGTCGCGTCGAGCGCAGCCTTCTCATCCTTCCAACACGCCTGCACGTCGGCGGGGAGCAGGCCGACGGCGATCTCGGTGTCGAGGCCCATCTGTTCGAGCGTGGAGGTGACGATGGGCGACGGGTTGAGCGCATACACCCGGTCGAGCTCGGCCTTGGCCCCCACGAAGTCGCCGGCGTTCTTCAGGACGGATGCCTTGAAGACATGGACGTCGGCGAAGCCCGGGTCGAGCTCGATCACCCGATCGAACTGGGCCGAGCCACCTTCGACGTCGCCGGACCGGACCTTGGCCCAGCCCTGATAGGTGAGAGCGTCCACGTCATCGGGTTGGTCCTCGAGGACCTTGTCGTAGCAGGTGATGCCCTCGGCCGGCTTGCTCATGCTCAGAGATCGGCAGGTGCTGGCCTGATCGCCGGGCATGGATCCGGTGCCGGTGAGACCGGCACCCTGACCACGTGAGCCCAGCGCGTTGGCAAGCAGCACGCCGGCGACGACGGTGAACACGGCCACTCCGCCGAACCAGATCAACGCCCGGCCACGGCGCGGGGGCCGGGCATCGCGCTGGCTGCGCAGCGTCGCCTCGTCGGCATCGACCGCCCGGATGGCCTCGGCGGCCCGGGCGACGTAGCCGCGGCGGAGTTCGTCGTAGTCGTCGGGATCGACGTCACCGGCCTCGTGCTCACGATCGAGGTCGGCGATCGACGCCAGCAGGAAGTCGCGCTCCTCGGTGCGGCGCGCCAATTCATCGAGATTCACCTGGTGGCCTCGGCCACCTCTGCTCGGGCTCGCTCCCTCGCCCGTCGGGAGCTTCGTACGCTGCGGTACCTCGGCCTCAGCCACCGTTGGCTCCGTCGGCGAGGGCGGCGTCGACGAGGGCGCGGTCCTCGTCGGTCACCTCCGTCGTCCCGGCGTCGTCGCGCTGTCGCCGCCAGCGAGCGAAGGCCAGCGCCAACCCGACGGTTCCGAGACCGGCGATCACGACCGGGATCACCCACACGAGCGACGCCACACCGTCGCCGGACGGATTGAGCAGCACCCGCTGGCCGTAGGTGTCGGCGAACGAACTCAGGATCTCGTCATCGGTCCGACCCTTGCGCATCTGTGACCGGATCTCGGTGCGCATCTTCACGGCGATGTCGGCCTGCGACCCGGCCACCGATTCGCCCAGGCACTGCAGGCACTTCATCTGGCCGGCGAGCGTGTACAGGCGGTCCTCGGAGGTGCCCGAGGTCGGGGTCGTACGGGCGCCGAGGCCCACGAGGACCACCACCGCGACGAGCGCCCCGGCCCAGCCGAGCAACCGGAGACGCCGGGACGCGGGACCGTTCATCACGACGGTGCCACCGTGGTCGTCGTCGCCGGCCCCTGGTCGGCCATCACCGCCTCGACCTCGGCCTTGGTGATGCCGCCGACGAACTTGTGCACGATGATCCCGTCGGGGTCGACCAGGTACGACTCGGGCAGGCCGACGACGGCGTAGTCGATCGAGAAGTCGCTCTTGTCGTCGGCGATGACGGCCCAGTCACCGCCGTTGCGCTCGAAGAACTCGTTGACGAGATCGGGCTCGTCGTTGTAGGCGACGCTCACCACCGAGGCGTCGCCGAGGCGCGAGTGCTCCTCGCTGAACGCCACCAGCTCGGGGTGTTCCTTGATGCAGGGGGCGCACCAGGTGGCGAAGAAGTTCACGAGGAGCCACCGGCCGCGGTAGTCGGTCACGGCGAACGGCCGGCCCTCGGTGTCGGTGGCGTCGATCGCCGGCGCCGGCTTGCCGACCAGCTGGTTGGTGTCGGTGTCGAGCGGGTTGCCGTCGATGTCCGCCGTCAGGAACAGGACGATGAGTGCCACGGCCACCACACCGACGACGCCGGCGATGAGCGCCGAGCGGTGCTTCACGCCGGCACCCCCTCGGGCTCGGTGCCGACGTCCGCGTCGGGTTCGGGTTCGGGCCTCGCGTTCGTCGGCAACGACGGGCTCGGGGTCTCGGTCGTCGCCGACCGGGCTCGACACCGGATCGAGCGGGTTGCGCCGACCGCGTCCGGGGAAGGCCGACAGCACGGTCCCGGCCACCATCACGAAGCCTCCGATCCACAGCCACACGATGAGCGGCTCGACCACGATGCGCACCCGGATGTCGGGCCGATCGGCGCTCGCCGGGCGGGTGATGCTGAGGTAGAGGTCGGTCGTCGGCGTGACCTTCACCGACGGACGGGCGATCGACATGCCCGTCGACAGGTACTGGTTCATCGACGGCTCGAAGACGTCGCCGCCATCGATGCGGATCTTGCTGCGGAGCTCGCGGCGGTTGGACAGCTCGACGACGCTGCTCGACAGGTACTCGAACGTGTGACCACCGACCCGCACCGTCTCGCCACGCTCCAGCGTGAACTCGCCCTGCTTGGTGTACGACTGGCTGGCGACGAGCGCCACCGAGATGATCAGCACACCGAGGTGCACGACCATGCCGCCGTTGGCCCGCCCGACGAGGCCGCGCCATCCCTGGCGACGAGTGGCGAGCGTGAGTTGGCGGGCGACCGAGCCCGCAGCGAACCCGGCGAGCCAGAAGCCCAGCAGTGAGGTGACGCCGCGGGCGCCGACGGCCACGGCGAACCCGAGCGCGACGACCGACGCCCACAACGGCCACCACAGTCGCTTGGACAGCAGCTCGGTGCTCGCCGACCGCCACGGCAGCACCGGAGCGACCGCCATGAGGAAGAGCATGACGAGCCCGATCGGGATGGCCATGCGGTCGAAGAACGGGGCGCCGACCGACATTCGGTCGTTGTTCACCGCCTCGACGATCAGGGGGAACACCGTGCCCAGGAGGATCACGAAGGCGAACGCACCGAACAGCAGGTTGTTGGCGAGGAACGCTCCTTCGCGCGACAGCGGCGAGTCGATCGCTCCGGGCGACCGCAGCCGGTCGCCGCGCCACCCGATCAGCCCGATCGAGGCGACGACGATGAAGGCGAAGAACCCGAGCAGCGTCGGGCCGATCGAGCCGCTCGAGAACGCGTGCACCGATTCCACGACGCCCGATCGCGCCAGGAACGTGCCGAGGATCGTGAGACTGAACGTTGCGACCACGAGGGTCAGGTTCCACACCCGGAGCATGCCGCGACGTTCCTGCACCATGACCGAGTGGATGTACGCCGTGCCCGTGAGCCACGGCAGGATCGACGCGTTCTCGACCGGGTCCCACGCCCAGTAGCCGCCCCATCCCGATACTTCGTAACTCCACCAGGCGCCGAGGACGATGCCGGCGGTGAGGAACCCCCAGGCGAACAGCGTCCACCGGCGGGTCTCGGCGAGCCAGCCCTCACCGACGCGACCGGTGACGAGGGCGGCAATGGCGAACGCGAACGGCACCGTGAACCCGACGTAGCCCAGGTACAACAGTGGCGGGTGGAAGGCGACCAGGATGTGGTTCTGCAGCAGTGGGTTGGGGCCGGGGCCGTCGAAGCCCACGGGGGCGTCGAACGAGCGGAACACCGGGGCGACGGCCAGCATCAAGGTGAAGAAGAACCCGGTGACCGTCAGCATCACGACCATCGCCCACGCGACGAGCGGGTCGGTGAGCCGGCGACGGAACTTCGCGGCAACCGCCGCGGTGAAGATCGTCAGCAGCAGTCCCCACAGGAGGATCGACCCTTCGAGGGCCGACCACATCGTCGCGACGTCGAACGGAAACGGCGTCCGCTTCGAACCCGCCTCGGCGACGTACTTCACCGACGTGTCGTTGGTGAGGAGCGCGATCTGCATCACTCCGACGGCGGCGACCGCAGCGACGAGCGCCACGGTCGACACCGGTCGCGACCAGATCAGCAGCTTCTCGTCTCCCCGGCGGAGGCCGAGGACGAGTGTGCCGACGCCGATGATGCAGGCGACCAGACCCAGGGTGATGGCGGCATTTCCGAGGGCGACGGACACAGCCGAGCTCAGGGGGTCGGGATCGTGGTTGACGACACGTTCTTCTCCGCGTCCCGCTCCGCATCCTTGATGCGGTCGGAGTTGTCCTCGTCGTAGGTCTCGTCGTGCTTGACCAGCACGCGGTCGCTCAGGAAGAGGTCGCCCTTGAAGCGGCCCTCGATGACGACGGGGATCGAGGGTCCGAACAGGTCGGGAACGTCGCCCGACTGCTCGACCTCGACCTGCACGCCGTTGTAGGCGATGACGTAGCCCTGGACACTGTCCTGGGTTCGACCGACCTCGGACCCCTTGATCACGTTGCCCTGCAGGCGGATGCGCTTGTCGCCGATGTCGGACTTCTTCGCGACGGCGTCGTCGACGTTGTAGAAGTACGTCGCCGCTCCGGCGAGCTGGGTGATCAGCAGCACCGCGATGGCGGCCACGACCACCACGCCGAGCACGATCGGCACGATCTTGCGCCGGCGGGCCGCCGGACCCGACGACGCGGTCGGAGCCGAACGGGGTGTGAGGTCGAGCGGTCCGGCGTCGACGGACTCGGGATCGTCGATCGAACTCACATCCATCGGCGCTTGTCCTCCGGGACCCGCTTCGAGAGGGCCTTGCCCCGCCGCAGTATGAGCAGGACGTACCCGCCGAGCACGGCAGCGGTGGCGCCCCACGTGATTCCCACGTACGTCCAGGCCTCGCTGTTCTGGATCTGTTGGGCGATCATCAGTGGACCTCCCCGAGTCCGAACTGTTCGGCGCCGGCCTCGGCGCGACGGTCGGCGATGACGGCGTCGAGCTCGGTCGCGTCGGCCTGGTCCTGCAGCCAACCCACCCGGAACCGGTGGATGGTCAGCCAGGCGGCGAAGAGCATGAACGTCAGAAAACCCGAGTAGAGCGCGAACTCCTGAGCACCCTGGATCTTCGACGCTCCCGGTGCCGAGATGGTGCGGCCCTGGTGAAGCGAGCCCCACCACTCCGTCGACATCTTGACCGGGTAGATGAGCAGGGCGGAGATGATGCCGATGACCGCCGACCGGGTATTGCGGGCAGAGCGCGGCGCCGGGATGTTCCGTACCGTCACGTAGCCGAGGTACATGAGGAAGAGCAGCAGCGTCGAGGTCAGGCGGGGGTCGCCCCACTCCCAGAACGTGCCCCACGTCGGCTTGCCCCACATCATCCCGGCCAGGATCGTGAGGCCGAGGAGGAGCACACCGATCTCGCCGGTGGCCGCGGCGAGCAGGTCGGGGAAGGCCGTGCGCTTCCAGAGGTAGAAGGCACTCGCCCCGGCGTTGACCAGCATGCAGAGATACGCGATCGACACGGTCGGCACGTGCACGTAGAGGATGCGGACCGTGTTGCCCAGCTCGACGTCGGCCTTCGAGAACCAGAACGAGTAGAGGATCGTGAGCACCGCGCTCACGAGCGTGAGCAGGCCGAGTGCCTTCGTGCCTCGCGACGACGTCGACATGGCGACGGGCTTGGCGGTGTCGGCCGTCCCGGCGGACGCCGCGGAGGTCTGATCGGTCATCGGCACTCGTTCCGTTCGAGGCACTGCCCGAGGATCCTCATGTCTCCTCCAGCAGGGCCGCCGACGTCGCCGTTCCGGCGGCGACATATATCGCTCCCAGCATGCCCAACATCACCACCCACCGCCAGCCAGGGCCGACCGTGGTGCCGAACGCCACACCGAACGCGTTCGTCGCCGCCAGGAGCACCGGAGCGAGGGCCGGGAGCATCAGGAGGGGCAGGATGGACTCCCGCCCCTGCAGGCCCGCAGCGAGGGGTCCGTAGACCGAACCGACGGCTGCGATCGCGAGCGTGCCGAGCGGAATCGAAGCGAGGATCAAGGCGATCCCCCGGAGCCTGACGTCGTACATCAACACCATGGCGACCGCGAGCACGAGCTCGGTCGCGGTGAGTTGGAGGAACAGCGACAAGGTCTTGCCGAGGAACATCCCGGCGGGCGACAGATTGCTGAGGCGAAGGGCGTCGGGCAGGCCGTCGGGGCGGTCGACCGACGCCGAGCGCTGGGCGATCGCATTCGCGGCGAACAGGACCGTGACCCAGAAGAGGCCCCCCGTCGCCCGGCGCAGCAGGGTCGTGTCGGCGTCGAGGGCGAAGGCGAACAACATCACCACGGTCAGGACGAACGGGGCGACGTGGTTGAGCGTCACTCGCGTCCGCGCCTCGATCCGGAGGTCCTTGCGACAGACGAGCCAGACGTCATGCCACATCGTCGGCCCCCGTGCGATCGGCGGACCGCGGCCCGGTGTCCTCGGCGACGGCGCCGCCCACGATGCTGACGGTGCGGTCGGCCACGGCGTCGGCGCGTTCGAGGTCGTGCGACGCGAACAGCACGGTCGCGCCGGCAGCCGCGGCGTCGCCGATGAGGCGGTCCACGAGGTCACGACCCACCGTGTCGAGGCCGGCGTGGGGTTCGTCGAGCAGCCACAGGCGCGGGCGCCTCACGATCATCGCTGCGAGCGACACCCGCCGGCGCTGGCCGGTCGACAAGCGGTTCACCGGCACCGTGCGGAGCCGCGTCGCCAACCCCACGCGGTCCATGGCACCCGCCGCGTCGGCGGGGTCGACCCGGCACGCCTCGGCCCAGAACCGGACGTTGTCGGCGGCGGTGAGGTCGTCGTACAGGCCCGTCGTGTGCGCCATCAGCCCGACGAGGGGCCGCACCGAACGACGGTCGACCCGCAGGTCGTGGCCCAGGACGGTGGCCGATCCCGACGACACGGGAATGAGGCCGGCGCACGTACGGAGGAGCGAGGTCTTGCCCGCGCCGTTGGGGCCCCGGAGCAACACCCGTTCGCCGTCCCCGACCTCGAGGTCCACGCCGGCGAGCACGGGGAACTGCCCGAGGAGGGCGACCGCTCCGTGGAGCTGGATGACAGGGTCGAGGGGCATCGGGATCGGGTCACCTGGGATCGGCCGGGGCGGGTGCCCGATGGCGCACCGAACGCTACAGGTTGGTCGGTTTTGCCCACCAACGCCCCGGTCCTGCCCACCGATCGCGGGACCCTCGCCGCTACCGTGGTCCGGAATGATCAATCGCATCTTGGGCGGTCTGGGCCGAACCCTCATCTTCTCCGGGATCGTGCTCCTCCTCTTCGTCGGCTACCAGCTCTGGGGCACGGGGCTCGACGAGTCCGGCCACCAGGAGGACCTCACGCGGTCCCTCGGCCACAGCCTCGGCGTCGACACGGCCAAGACCGAGGCCGACGAGGAGGACGCCGCTGCGATCGACGAGAAGATCACGGCGAAACTCTCCTCGATCGACCCGACCAAGGCGCCGCCGGCGGAGATCCCGAAGGAAGGTGACCCCGAGGGCAAGATCGAGATCCCGGCGATCGGGCTGCGCTCCAAGACGTTCGTCGAGGGCGTCGCCAAGGCCGATCTCCGCAAGGGTCCTGGTCACTACCCCAGCACGCCGCTCCCCGGGAACCCCGGCAACGCCGCGATCGCCGGTCACCGCACCACCTACGGCGCACCGTTCAACCGGATCGACGAACTGAAGCCCGGCGACCAGATCATCACGTACACGCTGCAGGGGAAGTTCGTCTACGAGGTGCTCGAGTCGCCACCGGAGCGACGGGCCGGCGACGAGGGCGGCACCTGGGGTCCGGGATGGTTCGCCGTGAAGCCCAACGACGTGAGCGTCCTGGCGCCGACCGACGACAACCGCCTCACGCTCACCGCCTGCCACCCGAAGTACTCCGCCAAGCTCCGGATCATCGTGCAGGCCAAGCTCGTCGCCGAGCCCGCCGAGGCACCGACGACCACGGTGCCGACGACCGACCCCGCAACCGGAGCGGACGGCACCGACGATGCCCAGACCGTGACCCCGCCGGTGGAGACGACCGAGGATCTCATCGCCGGCGACCCCGGTGAGCTCGCTCCCGCCCTCCTCTTCGGCGGCATCGTGATCGCACTCTGGCTCGGATCCATGGCGCTCGCGGCGCTGTTCCGTCGTCGCGAGATGCGGTGGTGGCCGATCTACATCGTGACGACGGTCGCCACGGTCGCCCCGCTCTGGTTCTGCTTCGTGCACATGGACCGCTTCCTGCCGTCGTACTGACGCCCAGTAGGGTGCGGGCCGTGATTCTCGCCGGTGGGTCCCCAGCCCGACGACGTCTGCCGGTCGTTGCGTGCGCCGCCGTCGCCGCCGTCCTCCTCGCCGGGTGCACCGGCAGCAAGGACGCCGACGACGAGGGCGACGCTCCGGCGGCGACCACGACCACCACGAGCACGCCACTCGTCGGGACGCTCACGCCGACCGAGGCCGTGATCGCCGGTCAGTGCCTCGACGACGTGCCCGACCCTGCACAGCAGACGTACGCCGTGATGGTCATCCCCTGTGAGGACCCCCACACCTACGAGGTGTATGCCCAGGCCAAGCTCGACCTCGGAGCAACTCCGACCCAGAACGGCGCCCCCTACCCCGGAGCGTTGGCGGTCGCGAACGGCGCCGAGTCCCAGTGCGTCGGCGCCTTCCCCCAGTTCATGGGGGTGAAGTGGGAGGAGAGCGAATACGACATCCAGTCGTGGTGGCCGTCGGAGCAGTCGTGGGCGACCAAGAAGGATCGCACGATCCTGTGCGCCGTCTACCGGGTGACCGGCGGCAAGACCAAGGGCACCGTCCGCGGCTCCGGCCAGTAGCGTCGCCTTCGACCCCGCCGCCCGGCTCACCGCCCCGTCGCCCACCGGGCTGCGTCGCTCGGCGAACGCCAGGCGGCCCTCGGCGAGATCGGCGCTGTTCCACGCCCGCTCGAACGCGGGTGAACTCCGGTTCGTCGAGCGCACGCTCCACGAAGATTGAGGCCGACCTTCGAACCCAGGAGCGACAAGGGCGCGTCCGTGCCCACGGGGCCAGCCTCCTCGAGGTCGAGGTCACCCTGGACCTGGGTGAAGCCGAGGCGCCAGGCATCGTCGTTCGGCCGAACGTCTCCGCCGTGAGCACCATCAGACACGCCGGGCAGCCGAACCCGAGGTTGAGTGCCAGCCGCTGCAGTGTCCAGTGGTTGACGACCAGGCCGAGCTTGCCGGCCGGGATGCCGAAGTAGGCGTCGTCGGTCGCCACCCGGATGTCGCACGCGAGGGCGAGCTGCATGCCGAGGCCCATGCAGGCACCGGAGATCGCAGCGAACGTCGGCACCGGCAGCGTCGCGGTCGCGCTCGAGGCACCTCGGAGTCGGGGGTCGAACGACGGGTCCCGTCAGGAGATCGGCGCCGGCACAGAAGTGCCCACCCTCGCCACGCAACACCACGGCAGCGGCGCCGTCGGCAACGGCGGACGCGACGGCGATCGAGGAGGACCGCCAGGGGTCGCCCGGAGGCGAAGGGGTGGCGCCGCGCCGGGGGGTCGATGGTGACGCCGCCGATGCGGTCGGCGGCACCTCGCAACGGATGGGTTCGACGGCCTCGCCGCCGGCGGTGACCGAGCCGGTCACGGTTCGATGGTGAGAACGAGATCGCCCTCGGTGACCTGATCGTCGGGCTTCACCGGGATCTGGTGACCGTGCCGCTGATCGGCGCCTCGACGGGGATCTCCATCTTCATCGACTCGAGGATGACGAGCTCGTCGCCCTCGGCGACGGCGGCGCCGACCTCGGTGCGCACCTGCCACACGTTGGCGGTGATCTCTGCGGTTACGTCCATGGGAGTGGGATTCCTTCTGCTCGACGGCGATCGGTGGGTCCGCCCGAAGGCGGCGACAGTACAGCGTCAGACGGGCATGACGCCGTGCTTGCGCCAGGGGCGGAACACCTGCTTGTTCCGGTTGGCGTTGAGGCCCGCGATGATCGTGGCGTGGGTGTCGGCGGGATCGATGACATCGTCGACGAGTGTGTGGCCGGCGGCGACCCACGGATCGATGTTGGCGTGGATCATCTCGGCGAGCTCGATGCGCAGCTTGTCGCGCGGGGCCCTCGGGCGCTTCCTCGAGCTGCTTGCGGAATGCGATGTTCACGACACCGTCGGGCCCCATGACCGCGATGCCGGCGGTGGGCCACGCCACGAGGTAGTCGGCCTCGTAGGCACGACCGTTCATGACGAAGTAGCCGGCGCCATAGCTCTTGCGAAGGATGACCGAGATCTTCGGGACGGTCGCCTCGCTGATGGCGAACAGCATCTTGGCGCCGTGGCGGATGATGCCCTGCTTCTTGATGACGGTGCCGACGACGAAGCCGGGCACATCGTGGAGGAACACGAGCGGGACGAACGCATCGCACAACCAGACGAACCGGGCCGACTTGTCGGCGGCGTTCACGTCGAGGGCACCACCGAGCACCTTGGGCTGGCTGGTGATGATGCCGACCGACTCGCCGTCGAGGCGGGCGATCCCGCACACGATGTTGCGGGCCCACGTGGCCTTGAACTCGAAGAAGTCGCCGTCGTCGACGATCGCCTTCACGACCTTGACCATGTCATAGGCGTTGGCGCGGCGCGGGCGGAACGATCTCGTAGATCTCCTCGGC
>JBAOIR010000058.1:0-52961 GCA_037045585.1 Microthrixaceae bacterium | reverse complement strand
GGGGCTCCTGCCGCCTTCAACCCTTGCACTTGTTCTTGCTCGCTCATCAGATCTCCTCGATGTAGCGGGGGGCTTTGGTCGAGAACACCCGCCACCCCAGCAGGGTCATGATCACCGTGGCGAGCGACATGAGAGACCCAGTTCAGCAGGGTCGGAGCCTGGAGCAGGTACACCGAGTGGCGCATGGCTCCCACGAAGTGGGTCATGGGATTGAGCTTCAGGAGGTCAGCGGCCCAGGCGTGCTTGGCAGCGATGTCCTCGGAGTAGACGATCGGCGTCACGTAGAAGAGCACCTGGATGCCGAGAGCGACGAGGTAGGCAACGTCGCGGTACCGGACGTTGAGGAGGCTGACGATCATGCCGATGCCGAACGCGAACGCCGTGAGGAGGAGCAGGATCGGAAAGGCGATGAGCGTGGTCCAGCCGAGGTTGCCGATGATGGCCATGAACACGAGCAGGATGATGGTCTCCACCGCCGTCTGCGTGAGCACGGTCAACGACCCGGCGATGACCGGGACCTCCGGCGGAAAGTAGGTCCGCGTGAGCAGCCCCCCGGCGGCGAGGAAGGACTGCATGGCGATGTTCACCCCGCTTCACGAACGAGTTCCACACGACCAGGGCGGTGAACAGGTACAACACGAACAGTTTGCTGTGCCCATTGCCGGCCACCGGTGCCTCGACGCCCAGGAACACGCCGAACACAACCGTGTAGATCGCCAGGGTGGTCGCCGGGTTGATCAGCGACCACAGCCACCCCAAGACACTCTTCTTGTAGCGGGAGCGAAGGTCTCGCAGAGCGAGGTTGGTGATGAGTGTCCGGTACTCCCAGACTTTCTTGGGTGCTGTCATCGTGTGGGCATATCTGGTTGAACCGGCGACGACTCTAGCAGCAGGGGGTGACTGCACCCCGGGCACGGAACCGGGGCATCGGCGTCACACGACGCTCAGGAACGCTCGAGGATCGAGAGCCGTTCGGCGATGGTCGCGCCGACCCGCCGGGCGGTGAACGGTGCGAGGGCAAGGGGGCCTGCCACGGCGAGGTCGGCTCGCAGCGACTCGTCGAAGCGCACGTTCCGGAGGAGTTCGGCGGCGTGCACGAGGTTCGGCTGTGCCCAATGACCATGGGCGGGGTAGAACGATCCATCACCGATCTCGACCTCGGTGGCGTCGACGAGCAGCGCCGAACCCGGTGGCATGAAGTCGAGGTTTCCCGAGTAGCCGGTGGCGATCACCGGAGTACCGGCCGCCATCGCCTCGGCCATGGTCAAGCCGAGCCCTTCCGAACGGTGCAGCGACACGTAGCAATCGACATCGGCGACCAGCGCCAGTCGCTCGTCGCTGTCGAGGTAGCGGTCCCACAGCTCGATGTCGTCGCGGTCGGCGAACGCTGCCCGGAGCTCCTCGGACTCAGCGAGGTGCCGCTCGCCGTTGATCGACTTGAGGACCAGGCGGCAACCGTCGTCGGTGGTGAAACGCGGCACGATACGCCTCGACGAGACCGAGGGGGTTCTTTCGCTCGACGATGGAGAAGAAGTCGAACGTGAAGAGGAACGTGAAGCGCTCGTCGAGACCCAGCGAGGCCCGGCGACCCGGCGACTCGGCCGCCTGAGGGAATTCGAGCGGGACCGGGACCACGCACAACGGGCTTGTCAGTGTGCGCCGCGAACACGTCGACGAGGTACTGCGTCGAACCCCACACCTCGTCGACCAGGTCGAGCGCCCCGCGTTGCCGATCGCTCAGCACGTCGGTCTCCCAGTACCAGAGCCCGATGTTGTAGTGATCGGCGAGGAACTCCGGACCGACGTCCTCGACGAAGAACGCCAGCTGATCGGGTGCGATGAGGATCAGGTTGTACCGATACGGGGAAGCCGCCGAGGACCGTCCGCCCGCCGTGCCCCGGCGACGACTGTGCGTGCGGTCGTACGTCACCTTGGTCCACGGGATCCCCGCGGCGTCCAGCGCAGCGGCGACCCGGCGCACGGCAACGCCGAGGCCGAGGTCGGAGTCGTGGTAGCCGACCAGGTTGACCCCGAAGCGGAGCCCGCCGGGGGAGAGGTCGGTTGCGTCCGTCGGGCCCGGTGCCGTGGGCTCGTGCTCGCCGGGCAGGCCCGGGAGCAGCGCCGTGCTGATGAGCCCCTCGGCGATACCGTGGGTCCACAGCCAGCGCACGAAATGGTGCCGGTCGGACCACCGAACGTGGGGGAAGGCATTGGCCAGGTCCGGGCGTTCCTGCCAGACGAGGTCGGCGGCGACGTTGACGCCTGTGAGCTCGGCATCCTCGGGGTCGCGGAGCCACGCGAAGAACTCGGGCGCCGTGTCGGCATCGAGCGGGTTCGGAATCGCCTCGCCGGTAGCGGCGGCGAGGCGGAGCCGCTTGCGAACGGCGCGACGGAGGGGTTCGGTGTGTCGTATTCCCAGCACACCGTTCGCTCGTTCGGTGACCCCGTGCACCGGGTCGTCGGTGGCTGCGATGAGGTCGCTGGCATGGTCTCGGCAGATCCGCCGTAGGGCCGCGGAGTCGCTCGCCAGCACAGGCGGGTCGGCATCGGGCGAGGTCGAGTACCACCACGGACGGTCGGGTGCGAACGCCGGAAACTCCGCGAGCCGCAACGGACGGCCGTCAACGGTCGTGGTGCTGTCAACCGATCCGAGCTCGAGGTGCCGGATCGAGTGTGGCGAGAGCCGCACCGATGAGTCGGTCACCACGGCGATCGAATCGCCGGCAACGGCGAAGTCGCGCCAGGGATCGTCGAGGTCGACGCCCCCTGGACCGATCAGGGCGTCCCGGACCAAGCCGTCCCACCACGCCATCACCGCTCCGGCGTCGCTGCCGATCACGGCGAGGTCGGGCAACCAACCACCCGAGGAGACGCCTGCCGATTCGTCGTGCCGCCCCGCGAACAGGGCGACGGTGTCCGCTCGATGGCTCGCGGTGAGATCCGTGAGCGACGCCGCAACCCGTGATTCTGCTGGAAGCACCAGCGTGTTCTCGCCGCTCCCGAGGGCGGTGAATGCGGCGGGCACCACCGCCCATCGGGCGAACGCAGGACCACCGCCGAGCCACGCGTCGATGTACCGGAGGCCGCCGACGGTGAGGTTCCTCGCGGCGATGACCGTCGCTCCGTCGACTGCAGTCGGCGGCTGCAGGGGGTCGGTGACGACCAGGATGAGGGCGATGCCGGGGTGCAGCTCGCTGAGTTGGCGGACCACGAGCCGGGCAGCGGCGCTCGTCGTCGACTCCGCTGTCACGATCGCGTGCATTCGGGGGGCCACCGCCACTCGTCCAAACCGGCGCGGTCCCGTATGACCGCAGTAGCCTCAGACCCTAATGGCTCCGCCCCGTTCCCTCCACGCCATCGCTCGTCGCATCCTCGGGCGGTCCCAGCTCGAAACGGTCGAGCAGATGGCCCGCCAACAGCAGGTGCTGCAACGCTCGGACCGCGACCGCCTCGACGCCGTCGAGGACCGCGTCGCTGCCCTCGCGCTGACCGTCGACGGGCTCTCGGCGGCGGTCGACCGCCTGCACGCCACGCTGGTCGCTGCTGATCCGCAGATGCTCCGGACGGTGATCGAGTCGGTACGCACCGACGTCACGCGCCTGAGCGCAGACGTCAATTCGCAGCTCGCCCGGATCGCCGAGGGCTGACCCGCGTCACGGCGCAGCCTCAGGGGTAGGCGTAGGGGTCCGGGTACGAATCCAGGCCGCCCAGATGGTTGGGGTTGTAGTACGGGTCGCGGCGCAGCTCGGGGTACCAACGGTCCTGCAGGCGACGCATCTCGAGGTCGGTCACCGTCGCGTCGCGGCTGATCGATTCGAAGTGGTACAGCCGAGCGTGGGGCGTGACCACGATGCGGTAGCCGGCGGCGCGCAGCTTCAACGAGAAGTCGACGTCGTTGTAGTTGTTCGGGAACTCGGGGCTGAACCCGCCCACTTCGGCGAAGGTCGACGCTCGAGTGAGGAGGCATGCCGCCGTGACGCCGGCGACCTCGCGGTCGAGCCACAGTGCCAGCCGGTTCTTGAGGCTGTCGGGAGCCTGACCGAACATGAGGTGACCCGGCGCGCCGTTCAGGTGCACGTGGCCGCCGTGCTGCAGGCGCCCGTCCTCGAACAGGAGGTGACAACCCGCCGCGCCGACATCGGACTCGCGCAGGAAGCCGACGAGGGTGTCGAGCCAGTCGGCGGTGATCACCTCGACATCGTCGTTGAGGAACAGGAGCAGCTCACCCGTTAGCGACGGCAGCGCCGAGGTTGCACTTGGCGGCGAAGTCGAAGGGCTGGTCCCACTCGACGTTCCGCAACCGTGACCCGGCGATTCGGCCGAGCTCGTCGAGGACGGCCACCGGGGTGGCGGTGTCGGCGACGACGACGATCTCGTAGTTGGAGTACGTCGACCGCTCGACGACCGAACGCACGGCCTCGGTGACCATGGCCCGCGTCTGGCCCCATGGCCGGCCGCGGCCGCCACGCGTCGGGATGACGATGCTCACGAGCTGCGACTCGTCGACCGATCGCTTCACGGACCCGGAAGTGCCCCCGTCGTTCGAGCTCGATGACCTCGCCGTCGATGCCGACGCGTTCGCAGTGGGCGATTGCGAGGCCCGCTTGGCGGCCTCGTACGCGTAGGGCTTGACGCCGTCGCCCGCCAGCACCGAGGTCGGGACGGTACGCCAGTGATAGAGCACCTCGGGGATGTGCACGATCCGACGAGCCTGTTCGGTGACGCGGAGCACGAGATCCCAATCCTGCGAACCGTCGAAACCGTCACGGAACCCGCCGACCCGATCGAAGAGCGATGCCCGGATCGACGACAGGTGGCAGGTGTACATCTGGCAGCGGAAGCGTTCCGGCGACCAGTCGGGCTTGTAGAACGGCGCGACCCGGCGACCCTGTGGATCGACCACGTCTTCGTCGGAGTACACGTAGTCGACGTCCTCGATGTGCACGAAAACGTCGGCCACCTTGCGCAGGGCCGACGGGTGCAGGGCGTCGTCGTGGTCGAGGAGCGATACGACGTCACCGTTGGCGAGGGCGGCGCAGTCGTTCGACGCCGCGACGATGCCCCCGTTGACCTCGCGTCGGCCGATGAGGATCCGCGGGTCGCGGGTGGCGATCTCCTGGAGCAGCGGCCACACGTGGGGCGCAGGTGAGGCGTCGTCGACGAGGCACAGCTCCCAGCGTCCGTAGGTCTGGTCCAGCACCGACTGCACACACAGCTCGAGCACGTCGACGTCGGTGTTGTACACGGGCGTGAGGATCGAGATCAGCGGCTCGGGGAACTCGATCGGCATCGGCGGCATCGTATCGGCCGTCATCGGTGGCTCCTGACGGGAAGGTCGGTCGGGCCGGTCATCGCGTCGGCTCCGGCCCAACGAGCGGAGGACCTGCCCCACGGCCGTTGCGGCGTCGGCCCACGGTGGGTGGAACGTGCCGGCGACCCCGACGGCGGGCGGCGTGGTGGTCGGCATCGGCGAGGTGGCGCTCCATGAGGGCGTACAGCTGGTCGCTGGAGCCCGTGTCGAACTGCTCGACGTGATCGCCGCCGGCCTCGGGCAACGCACCGCCCCGCGAGGACAGCACGGGCACGCCACGTTGCAAGGCCTCGACCACGGGGAGGCCGAAGCCCTCGGTGACCGACGCGACGATCACGGCTGCAGCGCCGCGGTACAGGCGATCGAGCTCGGCGTCGGACACATCGGTGCGCCAGACGACGCCGTGGCTCCGCTGCGTCGGGCGGTCGATCACCTCGTCGTTGTTCCACCCGGCGCGCCCGACGACCACGAGTTCGGCGTCGGGATGATCGGCCCGGACCTTGTCGAAGGCATCGAGGATCGTGGTGTGGCCCTTGCGGGGCTCGACGGTGCCGACGGTCAGGAAGTAGGGGGCGACCCCCGGCGGGTTGCCGTCCCCGGGCTCTGGTGGAGCCGCAGTGGCGAGGGGCGTGTCGCCCAGACGGAAGACGGACGCGATCGGGATGGCACCCCGCCCGGCGGCGTACTCGAGCAGGTCGCTGCGGGTGTGCTCGGAGATGCAGAGGAACGTCGAGCCGGCGTCGAGGTGCGCGTCGACGTGCGCCAGGAACACGTCGACCATCTGTGGGATGAACCACTGCGGATGGGTGTGCGGGATGAGGTCGTACTGCAGCGCGGCGATGGCGACGCCACCGGCCACCAGCGCGGGAGGAGCTCCGACCGGGGCTGGGTCGTCGGGTTCCAGGAGGCGTCGAGGTCGAGGAAGACGGTGCCGGGCTCGAAGCGGTCGAGCAGCAGGTCGACGGTGATGTCGGGGCACCGCGGCGAGTTCGCGGTGAACGCCGGAACCGGTGGACGAACGGGGCGGCCCCGCTGCGGTGCATCACCAGCGCCAGCGCCTTGCGGGCGGCGGTCGGTGCCGGCAGAGGGCCGGCCGGCTGCTGGGCGGTGGTCGGCGCGAGCAGGCTCGCGTACTCCGCGGCGTCCAACCGGCGGAAAGCGCCGTGGACCTTGGACCAGCACACGGGGACGAGCTCGATGTCGGGTCGGGCGTTCGGGAGCGCCTTCACCAGCTCGCACACGACCCGTTGGATGCCGGCACGCCAACCCGATCGCAGCGTCTCGGTCACGTCCACGTAGCAGAGGAGCGGGCCACCGGCGCGGGGTCGCGGCGCCCGTGGCGGCGTTGCCGGCATGAGGCGACTGCGGACCGCGTCGGTGGGCGTCGAACCGACTCGCCGTCGGGCGACCCGGGACACGACGACCGACGGCAGCGCCGCCGCGACCCCGGCGAACACCCGTGCCCACGCGATGCTGATCGCCGTCTCGGGCCGCTGTCGCCGTCGCGCCCGACCGAACACGTTGCGCCGGAACGGGCCCCAGGACAAGCGGCGCGCCACGGTCGTCGCCGCCAGGAGCTGTCGGGGCGAGGCGTTGCGGAACGCCGTGAGGAGCCAGTTGCGGTAGTTGAGGAAGAAGAACCCCTGCGCCTCGGGGCCGGCGCTGCCCCCGTGCAGGTGGTGGACGACGGATTCGGGGGCACACATCGTGCGCCAGCCGTGCCGGCGGGCCCGCCAGGCGAGGTCCGTGTCCTCGTAGTAGGCGAAGAAGTGGGGATCGAACACGCCCACCTCGCGCAGCATCGCGGCTCGCAGGAGGACCCCGCCCCCGCTGAAGCCCCAGACCTCGTGGGCGGCCAGGTGGGGGCGATCCCGCTCGCCGAACCACCGCTCGAACCCCTCGATCCAGGGGGTGAGCGCCGTGCCGATGCTGTTGATCCGGCGGTCACGACGCGATCCGGTCCGCACCGTGAGGCGGCGATCGTCGCCGAACGTGATCTCGACGTCGGCCGGCTCGGGGCCGACGGGGACGTGCACGGTCGCGCCCCGATCGAACGAGCGGACCAAGCCGAGGGGCACGGTCTCGTGTGCCCGTTCGACCACGCCGTCGTAGACGCAGCGGCGGGTGACGTCGACGCCGTCGACCGTGACGGTCACGATCGTCCCGGCTCCCGTCAGATCGACCGGTGTGAACGGTGCCTCGAGGAGCATCTTGGGAGCGACGGCACCGACCGTGCTGTCGTCCAGCACTGCGACGAGGGGTCGGAGCCAACCGGGCTCGACGACGGCATCGTTGTTGACGAGCGCCACGGCGTCGCACCCGTCGAGGTCGCGGAGGGCGCGGTTGTTCCCTCGGCGAAGCCGAGGTTGTGGTCATTGGCGACGAAGCGGACCCCGTCGAGGTCGTGGCGCAACCGGGCGAGCGAGCCGTCGATCGACGCATTGTCGACGACCACGATCTCGAATCGGTCGGGGGGATAGTCGGTGCGTTCGATCGATCGGACGCACCGAGTGGTCAGCCACGCCGCGTTCCAGTTGAGGACGACGACGCGGACGAACGGCAGGGTCGTCATGGCGCCGGGTCAGCGCGCCAGGCGACGGGCTGCCTTGAGTGGCTTCAGCACACCGTCGCCCACGCGGAACGTGAGCGACTGCTCGACGTGGGCCAGGCGGGCGACCTCGACCCGGAGCTGGTGGATCATCGCCTCGAGCTCGGCGTTGCGGGCCCGCAACGAACCGGCGGCGGCCACGGCACCGACGGCGGCGTCACGCGCCGCCCACAGGTCGAGCTTCAGTTCGGCGATCTGGGTGGTGAGATCGGTCAGGGTCTCGGTGAGATCGCCCTCGGAGGGCTCGGTGAGATCGCCCTCGGAGGGCTCGGTGGGGGCTGCGCCGGGCGTCGATGGTCGCGAAGTCACGGCTGCCAGCCTAGGTGGTGGTGCGGTGAACCTTCGTCACCCAACCGTCCTGGTTCTGCCCTGGTTCGGCCCACGGCCGTCCCCCCTAGCCTGACGGCCCCCTGCGCTTCGTGATCATCGGCGGTGGCCCCGCCGGCACCCAGGCGGCGACGGTCGCTGCCCGGCTCGGCGCCGACGTCACGCTGATCGAACGCGACATCATCGGGGGTGCGGCGCACCTGTGGGACTGCATCCCGTCGAAGGCCATGATCGCCACGGGGGCCGCCTTCGGCGAGTTCGGCGAAGCCGCCCAGATGGGCCTGCACGCCCAGACGGCGCAGATCGACCTCGACGCGCTTCGGGGCCGCATCACCGGCATCGTGGGCCGGCTCGAGCAGTCGGGTCGCCGCCTGCTCGAGAGCCAGGGGGTGCGCATCATCATGGGCACCGGTCGCCTGGTCGACGAGCACACCGTCGAGGTGACGACGCCCGACGGTCTCACCGAGCAACTCCCCGCCGACCGGATCCTGGTGTCCACCGGGAGCCGCCCCCGCATCCCCGAGTTCGCCCATCCCGACGGCGACCGGGTACTCACCACCCGCGACGCCTACCCGCCCAAGGAGATCCCCGAGCACCTCATCGTGATCGGTTCGGGCGTCACGGGCGTCGAGTTCGTGCACATGTTCCTGTCGCTCGGCTCCAAGGTGACGCTGGTCGTCAGCCGGAATCAGGTGCTGCCCCAGAAGGACCCCGAGGTCGCCGCCGTGTTGGAGGACGACTTCGTGCGTCGCGGCGTCAAGCTGCTCAAGGGTGCGCGCGCGACCGGCGTCGAGCGCACCGATGACGGTGTCAAGGTCATCTGCGACGACGGGCGGGTTGCGGTCGGCTCGCACGCGCTGCTCGCCATCGGTTCGATTCCGAACTCCGAGGGTCTCGGGCTTGCCGAGGTCGGCGTCGAGATGGACGGCGGGTACGTCAGCACCACCGACCACCACCTGCGGACGAACCTACCGAACGTCTACGTCGCCGGCGACCTCTCGGGGAAGCTGCCACTCAGCTCGGTCGCGTCGATGCAGGGCCGCAAGATCGCCGAGCACGTCATGGGCATGCACATCGTCGCCCACCGCCATCTCGACTACGAGAAGGCGGCGTCGGCCATCTTCACCGAGCCCGAGATCGCGGATGTGGGCCTGGCCGAGGCCGATGCGTTCGCCGAGGGCCGCAAGGTCCGGGTCACCAAGGTCCCGTTCGCGACGACGGCGAAGGCGCTGATCAACAACGACTCCCGAGGCTTCGTGAAGCTGGTCTCCGATCCGGCGACCGGCGTGGTGCTCGGCGGCTCGATCGTCGGGCAGCACGCTGCCGAGCTGATCAGCGTGATCGCGGTCGCCGTGACCGCCGGGCTCCGGGTCAACGATCTTGCGGAGAGCGTGCTCGTCCACCCGGCGCTGGCCGAGGCGCTCATGGAAGCAGCTGAGTGACGCGATCGGCCATGTCTGAACCCTGGCAGACCGCCGGCGCCTCCAACGTGGGCGCCGGTCGACGAACCGGCGAGCCGGGCCGGCACCGTCCCGCCGCTGTGGCGACGCGTCGTGGCACGGCTCATCGACGAATTGATCCTCGCGGTCCCACGTCTCGCGCTCACGCTGCCGTTCGTGACGTGGACGAACCCGCCCGAGCTGGATCTTCCCAAGTGGGCGCTCGCCCTGTCGGTCGTCGTCCCCCTGCTGTACGACTTCGCCTTCGTGGCGATCTGGCGGGCCACACCGGGCAAGCTGCTCCTCGGGATCGCAGTGTGCGACTCGCCCGACGGTGGTCGTGCATCGATCCAGCAGGCCGCGCTCCGAGCGCTCGTCCCCAGCATCGGCAGCGCGTTGCTGCTGGTGATGCCCACGTCGGAGGCGTCGTCATTCCTCGCGCTGATCACGCCGGTGGTCTACGCCTCGGTCGCCTGGGACCCGCGGCGGCGTGGCCTCCACGACAAGGCGGCCGGCACCATCGTGCTGTATCGATGATCCGGACGAGGTGACGCCGGGGCGGTGCCGTCCGTCCGTCCTACTCGATGACGGCGAGGACGTCGCCCGAGCCGACCGACTGACCGGCCTCGACGTTGAGCTTGGCCACCTTGCCCGCCTTGTCGGCAGTGATGGCGTTCTCCATCTTCATGGCCTCGAGCACGCAGATCGTGTCGCCCTCGGCGACCTCGTCGCCCTCGGCGACGGTCACCTTGACGATCGTGCCCTGCATCGGAGCGGTCAAGCGAACCCGACGCCGCGGCCGCGGAAGCTCCACCGCCGGCCGCACGACGCGGCTTGGGCTTGGCGGCACCACCGCCCGCTGCGGGGGCGCCGGCGGACTCCGGTACCCACATCGACACGGAGAACTTCTTGCCGTTGACCTCGACGTCGACGTCGCGGCGGACCTTGGGCTCCTCGCCTTCGACGGGGCTCGGGCGCCTTGGCCGGCTTCGAGGACACGTCCTTCAGGTCGAGCACGGTCTCGACCCACTTGGTCGAGTGCTGGAACGCTGCGAAGTCGGGGTGCTTGAGGATCGCGAGGTCGGCAGGGATCGTGGTCGCCACGCCCTCGATGACCATTTCCTCGAGCGCCCGGATCATGCGGGCGATGGCGGTCGGGCGGTCCTTGGCCCACACGCAGAGCTTGCCGGCGAGGTTGTCGTAGAACTGGCTGATCTCATCGCCCTCTTCGTAGCCGCCGTCCCAGCGAACACCGTTGCCGGAGGGGATACGAAGCTTGGTGATCGTGCCGGGGGAGGGGAGGAAGCGGCCGCCGGCGACGTCCTCGCAGTTGATCCGGACCTCGAAGGCGTGGCCGTTGATCTGGACGTCGTCCTGGGTGAAGGGCAGTTCCTCGCCCGACGCGACGCGGAGCTGCCACTCGACGAGGTCGACGCCGGTCACGAGCTCCGACACGCAGTGCTCGACCTGCAGGCGGGTGTTCATCTCGAGGTAGTAGAAGCCACCGTCCTCGTAGAGGAACTCGACGGTGCCGGCGTTGACGTAGTCGCAGCCCTTGGCGACACGGACGGCCGCTTCGCCCATCTGGGCGATGATCTCGGCAGGGATCTCGGCGGCGGGAGCTTCCTCGATCAGCTTCTGGTGGCGACGCTGCGCCGAGCAGTCGCGGGTCCCGAGGTAGACGCAGTTGCCGTGCTCGTCGGCGATGATCTGGACCTCGACGTGGCGCGGCTTGGTCAGGTAGCGCTCCATGTAGCACTCGTCGCGGCCGAAATAGGCGAGCGACTCGCGCTGGGCCGACTCGAACGCGGCGGCGGCCGACTCCGGGTTCTCGACGACCTTCATGCCGCGACCGCCGCCGCCGTAGGCGGCCTTGATGGCGATCGGGTAGCCGTACTCGGCTCCGAAGTCGATGATCTGCTGCGGGTCGGTGATGAGCTCGGTCGTGCCCGGCACGCCGTACACCTCGACCCGCTCGGCCGCGAGGCGAGCCGAGATCTTGTCGCCCATCACGTCGATCGCGTCGGGGCGGGGACCGATGAACTTCACGCCCATGTCGGTGATGGCCTTGGCGAAGTCGCTGTTCTCCGAGAAGAAGCCGTAGCCGGGGTGCACCGCCTCGGCTCCCGAACGCTGGATCACGTCGATCAGCTTCTCGGTGTTGATGTAGCTCTCGGCGGCGGTTTGGCCACCGAGGGCGTAGGCCTCGTCGGCCAGGCGCACATGCAGTGCGTCCCGATCGAGCTCGGAGTAGACGGCGACGGTGGAGATGCCGAGTTCCTTGCAGGCCCGGATGACCCGGACGGCGATCTCACCACGGTTTGCGATCAACACTTTGGAAAACACGCCATATCTTGGGCGAATGGATGCCCCGCGTGCCACATCAGCGTTGACCGGAACCCGATTCTCCCGATTTCACTGGGTCGACGAGACCGGTTCGACCAATGCCGACCTGCTCCGCGTGGCCCGTGACGGCGGGCCCGAGCAGGTGCTGGGTGCCGATCACCAGACCGCCGGACGAGGTCGGATGGGCCGCGTCTGGGAGGCCCCTCCCGGTGCCTCGTTGTTGTGCTCGGTGCTCGTGCGGCCCGCGGTGGGGTCGATCGATCCCCACGTGGTGACCACGTCGCTCGGCCTCGCGGCCGCCGAGGCGGTCGAGGCGGTGACGGGTGTCGCGGTCGGGATCAAGTGGCCCAATGATCTGGTGGCGGGCACGAGCGCCGCTCCCGACGACCGGAAGTTGGCGGGGGTGCTCGCGGAGTCGACGGTCGTCGACGGCCGCGTCGATGCCGTGGTTGCCGGCATCGGCGTGAACGTGAACTGGCCCGACGGGTTCCCCGATGAACTGGCCGCCACCGCCGTGTCGCTCCGTCAGCTCGTCGGCGCCGACGTCGACCGAACCGACCTGGTGCTGGCGATGTTGGGTCGACTCGAGGTCCACCTCGCGGATCCGTCCCGGGTGCGCGACCGGTCGCTGAACGGTCGGCGACGATCGGGCGGACGGTCAGGGTGGAACGAGGCGATGGTTCGGTCGTCGGCCTCGCCACCGGCCTCACCGCCGACGGCCGCCTGGTCCTCGATGTCGACGGCACGCTCCACGAGATCTCCGTCGGCGACGTCGTCCACCTCCGCCCGACCGACGGTTGACCGCGCCCGGGGTTCTGTGGTGCGAGGAGCGACGCCAGCGTCGCTCCTCGCACCACAAAACCCCCGAGGGGCGGGGTGGGGCGTCAGGGGTCGTGCTGAGGGGCGATCTGCTCGAGCCAGACGCGGCGGGCCTCGACGGTGAACGGGCCGCTGCACCAGGGGAGTTCGTGGCGCCGACCGTCGGGTGAGATCACGTGGCGCACGGGTTGCACCTCGCGACCCGTCGACACCAGGAACATCTCGGACGCGTCGGCGAGCGACGACATCGGTACCACGGCCTCCTCGCCGATGCCCGCCTCGAGTACGAGTTCCCGTGTGACCCCGGCGAGGCAGCCCGAGTCGAGCGGGGGAGTGACGAGCCGCGTGCCGAATCCGACGAACACGTTGGAGCCCGTGCCCTCGCACAGCTCGTCGCGGGTGTTCGCGAACAGCGCCTCGCCCGCCCCCACGTCGGCCGCGGCGACCAGCGCCACCACGTTGTCGCCGTAGGAGGTCGACTTGACCCCGGCGAGTGGGCCACGCTCGTTGCGCGTCCACGGCACGAGCAGTACGTCGGTCGGATCGGTGCGGACGGCACCAGGGCGGACCGCGACCACCAGCGTCGGCTCGAGGTCGCCGCGGTTGGAGCCGAGCGGGCCGGGGCCGGCCGTCAGCGTGACCCGCAGGAATCCGTCGCCGTCGTGGGACGCGCACACGGCTGCGACCGCCTCGGCCAGCCGATCCTCGCCCGGCATCGGGATACCCATCCGTGCGGCGGAGCCCGCCAGCCGGCGGAGGTGACGAGTCAGCGCGAAGGGGATGCCGTCGGACAGCTTGATGGTCTCGAAGACGCCGTCGCCGACGGTCACGCCGTGGTCGTCGAACCGGACGGTGGCGTCGGCGGCGGCGAACAGTCGGTCACCCACCCAGACCTTGGCCGTGGTCACGCGAGGGCCGGTCCCGACGCGAGCCGCAGGAGATTGCGGGCCTTCAGTTCGGTCTCCGCCCACTCGCCCTCGGGTGTCGAATCCCAGGTGATGCCCCCGCCGGTGCCGAAGTTCAGTTCGTCCTCCTCGATCCAGAACGTGCGGATCGCGACGTTGAGATCGCCGACACGGCGATCGGCGTCGACCCAGCCGATGGCGCCGCAGTACACACCCCGCGGCTCGGTCTCGAGGTCGTCGATCACGCCGCACGCGGCGATCTTGGGAGCGCCCGTCACCGAACCGGGTGGGAACGTCGCGTCGATGGCATCGGACCAGCCGCGATCCGGCTGCAGGCGACCCGTGACCGTCGACACCAGGTGGAAGAGCCCGGGGTGCGCCTCGACCGCCAGGAGCTCCGGCACCGCGACCGAGCCGAACTCGCAGACACGGCCCAGGTCGTTGCGGACCAGGTCGACGATCATCACGTTCTCGGCGCGGTCCTTCGGCAGGAAGCCCTCGGCCGTCGAGGCGGTGCCCTTGATCGGGGAGGAGCTGACGATGTCGCCGTCACCCGACCGGCCGTCGAAGGAGAGGAAGCGTTCCGGTGACGCCGAGGCCACGGCAACCCCGTGGGCGGGGAGGGACACAACGGCGCTGAACGGCGCCGGGTTCCCCACGGCGAGCGCGGCGCCGAGCGCCTCGATGCGCTGGTTCGGGGGGTCGTCGAGCCGGGCCCGAAGCCGGCGGGTGAGGTTGACCTGGTAGACGTCGCCCGCGGCGATCGACTCCCGGATGCTGCGGACCCCGGCGGAGAACGCACCCTCGTCGAGGCTGGATCGCCACGCGTCGGGAGCAGGACCGCGCCAGGGGCGGCCGCTCCAGGGCACGGCGGGTCGGACCGTGGCGAACCGGGCGCAGGTCGGCGCTCCCGAGTAGGGGATGACGACCGCCCAGAACCCCTCCGAATCGAGAGCGGACAGGTCGCTCGTGACGTCGACGAGGTCGGTGCAGAGCCGATCGCCCACCACCGCGACCGGGGTCGGTCCCTGCTCGTCGGCCACGATCCAGACACTACAGGCGGGGTACCGGAGCGGAAGAAGCTCCCGAGGGACGAGGGAGCGAGCCTGTGCGGAGGTGGCCCCGCCCAGACACTACAGGCGGGGTACCGGAGCGGAAGAAGCTCCCGAGGGACGAGGGAGCGAGCCTGTGCGGAGGTGGCCCCGCCCAGACACGAGTTGTGTGGGCACTAGCCTCGTCCCCCGTGGGAATCCGACGCCGACGCGGCCACCGCTCATGGCCCCAGCGCCTGTTGCTGCTCGTGAACTCGATCCTCGTGATCGCCTGCATCGGTGCTGCGGGCGTGTTCAACTTCATCCGCACCAAGGCGGAATCGTTGCCGGTCGTCGACATCGGCTCCGAGGCCCGCCAGCGGCCCGACCTGTCCGGCCCGCGCAACTTCCTCCTGGTCGGCACCGACAACTCCGACAGTCTCGCCAAGGGCGACCCGGTCAAGAAGGGTCGCAACCAGGGCGAGCACCTCGCCGACGTGATCATGATCCTGCGCGTCGACCCGGCGACGAAGGAGGCGTCACTGCTGTCGATCCCTCGTGACACGTGGGTGCCGATCGCTCCGAGCTGGTCGAAGAGCAAGATCAACTCGGCGTTCGGCGGCAACGACGGTCCGAACACCCTCGTCGCCACCATCAAGCACAACTTCGGCATCTCGATCGACAACTACGTGCAGGTCGACTTCGGCGGGTTCCGCGACCTCGTCGAGGTCCTCGGCGGGCTCACGGTCTTCAACACCCATCCCATCCGCGACCCGGCGACGGGCCTGTACCTCCCGCTGACGGGCTGCATCTACGTGGAGCCGACCCAGGCGCTCGCCTACGCCAGATCGCGTCACCTCGAGTACCAGAACACCGACGTGTACGCGAAGGGCGCGAAGTGGATCCAGGACCCGACCGGGGACCTTGGGCGGATCACCCGCCAGCAGGATTTCCTGCGTCAGGCCGCCCAGCGGGCGATCGACGAAGGCATCCGCAACCCGTCGACCGCGATCGGTCTGGTGAACGCCGGCATCGAGTCGGTGCAGACCGACAACGACCTGAACGCCGGTCAGATCGTCGACCTCATCAGCACGTTCCGTGACTTCTCGGTCGAGAACCTCAAAGCCGAGCAGATCCCCACCAAGGGTTCCGGCAGCAAGGGGGTCTCGTACCAGGAAGTGATCTGGGGCGAGGCCGAGGGATTGCTCGACATCTACCGCGGCATCCGTGCCGACGGCGACGTCGTACCGGCCGACGTGATCGTTGGCCTCCCACCCGCCGTCGCCACCTCCGCCGAACTCGCGCTGCAGCTCGACGCCGCCGGGTTCGACGCCGGCGTCGAGGACAGTTCCGTGGTCGCCGGCGGAAAGAAGAGCGCCAAGGGCACGGTCATCCGGTTCGGCATCCGAGGAATCGAGGCAGCCCGGGTCCTCGCCAGCCACATCGAGGGAGCCGTGACCTACGAGTTCAGCGCGACGCTGCCCGGCCGGCGTCTCGAACTGATACCGGGGACCGTGCCGCCACAGCTGCTCGACACCCCGACGCCGATCGACCAGGTCCCGGTGCCGAGCATCGTCGAACAGAAGAACGGTCGGGGGAGCACCACGACGTCGTCGACGAGCACCACGGTGGTCGGCCGGAGTTCCACCACGGTTCCTCCAGTGTCCACCCCAACGAGTGTGGATTCGGTCACGACCACCTCTACCCTGAACCAAGATGTGACCACGACGACAGCGATCGGCGTGAACACGTTCGACGCCAAGGCCGCGACCTCGTGTCCGGGGTCGTAACACCATTCGGAAGTCGGTCCGTCGGGACCTGAGCAAAGAGGAACTGATGGCAAGCAAGATCGCGGTGATCGGTACTGGCTATGTCGGATTGACGACGGGCGCTTGCCTGGCCCATCTCGGCCACGACGTGGTGTGCGCGGACATCGACGAGGCCAAGGTCGAGGCGCTCAACAACGGCGAGATCCCGATTCTCGAGGACGGTCTCGACAACCTGGTGATCGAGGGTCGTCGTGCCGGTCGCCTGCGCTTCGTCGTGGGTGCCGCCAATGCCGTCGGTGACCGCGAGTTCGTGTATCTGTGCGTGCCGACGCCCCAGGGCGACGACGGGTCGGCCGACCTCTCCTATATCGAGTCCGCCGCCCGGGAGATCGGTCCCGAACTCGCGCCCGAGGCGATCGTCATCAACAAGTCCACGGTGCCCGTCGGCTCGACCCGTGTCGTCGAGCAGGCGTTGCAGCGCGGCGACGTATCGGTCGTCTCCAACCCCGAGTTCCTCCGCGAGGGTTCGGCGGTGCACGACTTCCTGAACCCCGACCGCGTCGTGATCGGTGCCGTCGACCAGGCAGCCGCCATTCGGATGGCCGGTCTCTACATCGGCCTGACCGCGCCGATCATGGTCACCGACCCGGCGTCCGCCGAGACGATCAAGTACGCCTCCAATGCGTTCCTCGCGACCAAGATCAGCTTCGTGAACGCCGTCGCCGCCGTGTGCGAGGCGGTCGGCGCCGACGTGAACGACGTGGTGCTGGGCATGGGCTACGACCGGCGGATCGGCCAGGAGTTCCTGAAGCCCGGTCCGGGTTGGGGTGGTTCCTGCTTCCCCAAGGACACGGTTGCGCTGATCCACATCGCCGAGGAGGCCGGGTACGACTTCCGCCTGCTCAAGGGCGTGGTCGACGTCAACAACGAGCAGTTCGAGCGCGTCGTCCGCAAGGTCGTGGCCGCCGTCGGTGGCGACGTCTCCGGACGCCACATCTCGGCCTGGGGCCTCACCTTCAAGGCCCGCACCGACGACACCCGCATGTCGCCGGCGATCGAGGTCATCAAGCGCCTGCAGGCGCTCGGCGCCGAGGTGACCGCGTACGACCCGGCGATCCGTATGGACATCGAGGGCATCACGGTCGCGAACGACCCGATGACGGCCTGCAAGGGCTCCGAGCTGCTCATGATCCTGACCGAGTGGGACGAGTTCAAGTGGGTCGACCTCGACGAGGTCGCCGAGCAGATGACCGAGCGCCGCATCGTCGACACCCGCAACCTGCTCGACCGCTCCCGCGCCCAGCGCGCCGGGTTCGAGTACCAGGGCATCGGCCGCCGCTGAGGCGTCCGTCGCCGAGACGATCGTCGAGTGGGCCAAGTGGCCTGCTTGACTCGGACCGGCACTGTGAGTTGAGATCGTCCGGCGTGCCCGACGGGGGGCACACACGACGACGGTGAGCGGGTAGAGACGTGAGAGTGGTGTTGACCGGCGGGGCGGGCTTCCTCGGTTTCCATCTGAGCGAGATCCTGTTGGGACGTGGCGACGAGGTCGTGTGCGTCGACAACCTGATCAGCGGCACCCGGAGCAACGTCGACGCGCTCTCACGGCACGACGGCTTCGAGTTCCTCCTGCAGGACGCGTCGGTGCCGTACGAGGTCGCCGGTCCGGTCGACGCGGTGATGCACTTCGCGTCGCCCGCGTCGGTGCCCGACTACCTGGCCAACCCGCTCGAGACCCTTCGGGTCGGCAGCAACGGTACGTTCAACGCCCTCGACCTCGCTCGTGCCCACGATGCCCGATTCCTCGTGGCGTCCACGAGTGAGATCTACGGTGAGCCGCTCGTACACCCCCAGCCCGAGTCGTACTGGGGCAACGTGAACCCCAACGGCCCCCGCAGCGTCTACGACGAGGCGAAGCGGTTCGCCGAGGCGGTGACGGCCGCGTACCGGCGTACGTACGGCACGGACACCTCGATCGTTCGGTTCTTCAACACCTACGGCCCCCGGATGCGCCCCGAGGACGGCCGCGTCGTCACGAACTTCATCGTGCAGGCACTGCTGGGCAAACCGCTCACGATCTACGGCGACGGCAGCCAGACCCGGAGCTTCGGCTACGTGGGCGACATCGCCGCCGGCACGATCGCCCTGCTCGACAGCGGTCACGCCGGCCCGATGAACCTCGGCAACCCCGACGAGTTCACGATGATCGAGCTGGCCGACCTCGTGCTGGAACTCACCGGCTCGACGTCCGACCTCGCGTTCGAGCCGCTGCCCGAGGACGACCCGACCCAGCGTCGTCCCGACATCTCCCTGGCCCGGGACGTGCTCGACTGGGAGCCGACGACGGCGCTCCGCGAGGGTCTCGTGCCGACGATCGCGTACCTCCGGGAACTGCTGGGCCTCTAGAACGCCTAGGTCCGGGTTTCGGCCTCGGCGCGGTGGGAGAGGTACCAGTCGATGGTGCGTCGCAGGCCTTCTTCGAAGGGGATCTGCGCCCGGAAGCCGAACAGCTCCGCGGCCCGTGACGTGTCGACGTTGCGTCGCGGTTGCCCGTCGGGCTTCGACGGGTCCCAGCGGATCTCACCCTCGAACCCGACCAGCTCGGCGATCAGGGGCACGAGTTCGCGGATCGGTCGTTCCTCGTCGGTGCCGAGGTTGACCGGATCCTCGCCGTCGTAGAACTCGGTGGCGGCGACGATGCCACGTGCGGCGTCGTCGACGTAGAGGAACTCGCGACTCGCCGAGCCGGTGCCCCACACGTCGATGTGGTCGGCCCCCGCCTCCTTGGCGTCGACGCACTTCTTGATGATCGCGGGGATCACGTGGCTGACCGAGGAGTTGAACTTGTCGCCGGGGCCGTACAGGTTGGTCGGCATGAGGTAGATGGCGGACTGGCCGTACTGGGCGCGATTGGACTGCACCTGCACGAGCTGGACCAGCTTGGCGACGCCGTAGGGGGCGTTGGTCTCCTCGGGGTAGCCCTGCCAGAGTGACGTCTCGCTGAAGGGGACCGGGGTGAACTTGGGGTAGGAGCAGATCGTCCCGATGACCACGGTCTTCGCGATGCCGAGCCGACGGGCGGCGTCGATGACGTAGGTGCCCATCAGCAGGTTGTCGAGGTACAGGTCGGCCGGACGTTCCATGTTGGCGCCGATGCCGCCGACCCGGGCAGCGAGATGCACGACGATGTCGGGCGAGTGCGTGGTGAGCATCTTGTCGACATCGGTCGGGTGCCGGAGGTCGAACTCGGCGCTCGACGGCGTGATGATCGCGTCGGGACGGCGCGACTCGAGCTCGGCGCGCAGTGCGGTGCCGAGAAAGCCGTTGCCGCCCGTGACCAGCACGCGCTTGGTGCCCCAGAAGTCGCTCACACCGTCGCCCATGGTGGACCGAGGCTATCCGACGCGGCGGGGCCACCTCTGCCGCCCGGGTGTCGGAGGCGGCCCGGCCCGGTGGGCGGTCGGGTGCCGGAGGCGGCCCGGCCCGGTGGGCGGTCGGGTGCCGGAGGCGGCCCGGCCCGGTGGGGCTGTGCCAGACTCCGGCGATGGGTGAGCCGGTCCGCGTCGCGTACACGGTCATGCAGTGCTGGCACCGGGTGCCGGGCGGGACGGCCAGCTCGGTGCTCTCGCTGGCGTCGGCGCTCGGCGACCGTGACGATGTCGATCTCGTCGGCGTCGGCCCCTGGTTCGGCGGGGTCCCGGCGGCGCCGTGGGTGCCCCCGATGCCGGTGCGGCGGCTGCCGGTGCCGTACCAGCTCGCCTATGAGGCGTGGTACCGCTCGTCGCTGCTCGCCCCGACGTGGGTGGTGCCCGATGCTGACGTGGTGCACGCGACGACCGTCACGGTTCCCGCCAAGGGCCGCGCTCGCGGGTTGGTCGTGACGGTGCACGACCTGTTTCCCCTCACGTCGCCCGAGCAGTTCACCCCCCGTGGTGTCCGGATCATGACGGGAGGGATCCGTGCGGCCATCGACCGGGCGGACCTCGTCTGCTGTCCCAGCCAGGACACGATGGACGACTGTCTCCGGGTCGGGTTCGCCGCTGAGCGCCTGCGGCTCGTGCCGTGGGGCGCCACCCCCCATCCGGTCGGCGACGCCGATCGCCGCCGCGTCCGCGAGCGGTATCGACTGGACCGACCGTTCGTGCTGTGGGTCGGCACGATCGAGCCGCGGAAGAACCTGCCGACCCTGCTCGAAGCATTCCGTCGGATCCAACCGACCGACGTCGACCTCGTCCTGGTGGGCCCGGTGGGGTGGCACGAGCAGCTCGAGGGCCACATCGAGGGGATCGGCAGCAAGGTCCGCCAGCTGGGCTTCGTCCCGGCCGAGGACCTGCCGGCGTTGTACGCCGAGGCCCGCCTGTTCTGCTTTCCGAGCACCCGTGAGGGGTTCGGTCTGCCGGCGCTCGAGGCCATGGCGCAGGGCACGCCGGTGATCGCCGGTGCCGGCACCGCGGTCGCGGAGGTGGTGGGCGACGGCGGCGTCACGATCGCTCCACTCGACGTCGAGGCGTGGGCGGGGGTGCTGGTGGAACTGCTCGACGACGAGCAGCGGCGCTCGGCGCTCGGCGCGGCCGCGCTGGTGCGCTCCGGCGAGTTCACGTGGGAGCGGTGCGCGGAGCAGATGGCGGCCGCCTATCACGAGGTCGGTGGGTGACCCGCCGGGTCGGCGTGAACCTGGCCTGGCTGGTGCCCGGCGTGGTCGGTGGGAGCGAGGAGGCGACGACGCGGGCGCTCGGTGCCGTCGGCGACCTCGCCGTGGCCGCAGGCATCGAGGTCGTCGTCTTCGGGCTGCCGTCGCTCATCGACGCCCACCCTGCGCTCGTCGAACGCTTCGAGTTCCACCCCGTCGGCGCCGCCGGAGGCAGCAAGGTGCGCCGCGTCGCTGCCGAGACCGTCGACCTCCCTCGCCTCGTCGCCCGGGCCGGCGTCGACATGGTGCACCACGCCGGTGGTGTGATCCCGCTGACGGCGAGAGGGCGCGTGACGCTCGCCGTGCACGACACCCAGCCCCTCGATCTGCCCGACAACTTCTCGGCCGTGAAACGCCGGTATCTCGGTGCGATGGTGCCGAGTTCGGTCCGGCGCGCCGATCTCGTCACCGTGCCGTCCCGATTCGTGCTGGGTCGGCTGGTCGACGGGCTGGGGGCCGACCCCGATCGGATCGCCGTCGTGCCCTGGTCGGTCCCTCCGGTGGCGGCGCCGGCACCCGGCGCCGGGGCCGAGGTGCGCCGCCGTCACGGTCTCGGGGACCGTCGGTTCGTCCTGTACCCGGCCATCGCCTATCTCCACAAGAACCACGCCGTGCTGCTCGACGCCGTCGCCGCGATGGGTCGTGACGGTGGAGCGCCCGTGGACCTGGTGCTCACCGGTGCCGCCGGCCCGCTCGACGCCGCGGTGGCCGAGCGTGCCGCTGCGCCCGATCTTGCGGGCAGGGTCCACGTGCTGGGTCGGGTGCCGGCCGGTGACCTCGCGGCCCTGCTCGCCGAGGCGGATGCGGTCGCAGTGCCGTCGCGCTACGAGGGCTTCGGGCTCCCCGCCCTGGAGGCGCTCGCAGCGGGTCGTCCCACCGTCGTCGCCGACGCCGGCTCGTTGCCCGAGGTCGTCGACGGTGCGGCGCTCGTCGTCGATCCCGACGATGTCGAGGGATGGGCTGCGGCGCTCCGGATCGCCGTCGATGACCCCGCCGAACGGGCTCGACTTGTCGACGCCGGGCTCGCCGTCGCAGCATCTGGGACGCCCGAGCGCACTGCGACGGCCCTGATCGATGTCTGGCTTCGTTGCCTCGGCGGCGACGAGACACCTCCCCGAACCGTCCGGAACCCGTCGTGAATCTCCTCGTCATCTGTCCCCACTACGCCCCCGACGTCGCCCCCACGGGCGAGGTCATGACCTCGATCGTGGAGGCGCTCGCCGCCCGGGGTCATCGACTCCACATCGTCACGGCACTGCCGTGGTACCGGCACCACCGCATCGACGAGGGGTGGGACCACCGGCTGGTTCAAACGACCGACACGGCCTGGGGGGCCATCACCCGCCTCCACCCGTTCCCGACCGACAAGTCGAACATTCCGGCCCGCGCCCTCGCGTTCGGGGGCTTCACCGGTGTGGCGACGGCCGTCTCCCTCCGGCCGGGACTGAAGCCCGATGCCGTCCTCGTCATGTCGCCGCCGCTGATCCTCGGGATCGCCGGTTGGCTGGCCGCCCGTCGGTGGCGGGTGCCCATGGTGTTCAACATCCAGGACGTGTTCCCCGACGTCGCCATCGAGGTCGGGGCCATCAAGAACCCCACTGTCATCAAGGCGGCGCGGTGGCTCGAGCGGTTCCTGTACCGCCGCTCTGACGCCGTGACGGTGCTCAGCGAGGACCTCCGGCTGAACCTCGCCGGAAAGCTTGCCGGCCACCGTCCGGAACGGGTCCGGGTCATTCCGAACTTCGTCGACACCGATCGCATCCGTCCCGCGTTCGCGTGTCAACGCATATCGCGACGAGCTCGGTCTCGGTGACCGGACCGTCGTGATGTACGCCGGCAACATCGGCTACTCGCAATCGGTCGAGCTGATGGTGGGTGCGGCCCGGCGATTCGCGGACCGTGACGATGTGGTGTTCGTCGTCAACGGTTCGGGCTCGGGCCGCGCCGCGGTGGTCGAGTCGGCGGAGGGGTTGGACAACATCATCTTCGTCGGGCTCCAGCCGAAGGAACGCCTGTCGGAGGTGTTGGCCGCTGGAGACATCCACACCGTGCTCCTCCGCCGCGGGCTCGCCCGGTCGAGCGTCCCGTCGAAGATGTACTCGATCCTGGCGTCGGGTCGCCCCTGTGTGGCGTCGGTCGACGACGGCACCGAGGTCGCCCGCTCGTTGGCGGCTGCCGACGGCGGGGTGGCCGTGCCACCTGAGGATGTCGACGCCTTCTGCACCGCCCTGCAGCCACTGCTCGACGACGCCGCCGAACGCGAGCGCCTCGGCGCGAACGGGCGTCGATGGGTCGAGGCGTGGGCATCGCCCGAAGCCGTCGCCGAGTCGTACGAGGCGTTGTTCGCCGAGCTGCTGGCCCGCTGATCACCTGCCGCTTCCGGGTTCACGAGTCGGCGTGTCCGTCGGCTACCGTGGTCCCGCTATGGCTACGCCTTCCACGTCCAAGAAGATCCAGCGCGTCCAGCAATCCGGTGTGACGCGCCGGGTCGGCCAGCGCCGACCGCTCGGGTTCCCCGCCGCCATCGTCGCGATCATCGTCGTCGGGCTCGTGCTCGTGTGGTTCGCCCGCGACGCCCGAATCAACGTCGACGGCGACCGCCCCCGCGCCAACCAGGACAAGTGGTACGAGGCGTACGGCCTCTACATCTGCGACTCGTACCAGGCCAACCCGCCGGCGCCCGCCGAGTCGAACGACATCTCGACGCGGGGGGCAACGGCCTCATCGACGTGTTCCCGTTCTCCGACGCGACCGTGGGCGACAACGCCACGCTCGGCAAGTTCTTCTCGTCGATCGGGTTGAAGGTGACCACCGACGGAATCACCACCGCCGACGGCACGAAGTACGAGGCCGGTGACGAGTGCGGCGTCGGCAAGAAGAAGACCGACAAGACCGTGGTGAAGTTGTTCGTGTGGCCGCCGCAGGCATCCGACAAGACCAAGCCCGAGGTCATCACCGACGATTTCGGCGACGTCCGCTTCGACGAGGACAAGGGCGCGTGCACCCTTCTCGCTTCGTCCCCGAGTCGACCGACCAGATCGACCTTCCCGGTTCGGTCTCGAACCTCGCTGATCCCGAGGCGTCGGTCCCGGCCACGACGTCGGCCCCGGCGACCACCGTCCCCGGCGAGACCACGGTTGCGCCCGAGACCACTGCCGCCCCGGCGGAGACGACCGTGGCACCGACCACGACGCCCCGAAGGCGACGACCACGACCGCGAAGGGCTGAGCGTGCGCGCCGTCGTGCTGGTCGGGGGCTTCGGCACCCGCCTCCGACCGCTCACGCTCGACACGCCGAAGCAGATGCTGCCCGTCGTCGACGTGACGATGTTCGACCGCGTCATGGCCAGCCCCCTCGGGGCCTGTGGCGTCGACGAGGCGGTGGTGTCGCTCGGGTTCCGCCCCGACCGGTTCGTCGAGGCCTTTCCCGATGGCGACGTGTGCCGGTGTCGCGCTGCACTATGCGATCGAGTCCGAACCACTCGACACGGCCGGTGCCATCCGCTTCGCCGCCAACCACGCCGGGGTCGACGACACGTTCATCGTGGTCAACGGCGACGTGCTGACCGATCTCGACTTACGCGTGGCTCGTCGACGAACATCGTCGCCTCGGGGGCCGAGGCCACACTCCACCTGATCGCCGTCGACGATCCATTAGCGGTTCGGCGTCGTCGCCACCGATGAGGCCGGTCGGGTGCTCGAGTTCGTCGAGAAGCCGGCGCCGGGCACCCGAGCCGACCAACCTGATCAACGCCGGTACCTACGTGATGGAGCCGTCGGTCATCGACCGCATCGCCGACGACGAGCAAGGTGTCCGTCGAGCGAGACGTTCCCGGCGCTTGCCGCCGCCGGCACCCTCTTCGCCGTGTCGACCGACGACTACTGGATCGACGCCGGCACCCCAGCGGCCTACCTGCAGGCAAACCTCGACCTGATCGACGGTTCCCGGGCCGAGGGAACGCGCTGTCGACCCCGCAGCGAAGATCGACGAGACGGCGACGATCACCCGGTCCGTCATCGGTGGCGGGCGCCGTCGTCGGACCCGATGCCGTCGTGGTCGACTCGATGGTCATGGCCGGGGCACACCTGGGGGCCGGCGTCGTGGTCTCGGGCTCGATCATCGGCCGATCGGCCCAGGTCGGCGACCGCAGTGCCGTGACTGCCGGCAGTGTGGTGGGCCATGACGTGGTGCTCGCCGCCGACACCGAACTGACCGGCGCGACGTCGCCGGATCCGTCCACCTGGCAATGACGCCAGCACGATCAGGGCTGAGCCGGGCGGGGAGTCCGTCCGCCGACGAAAGGGATTGACATGCGAGCACTCGTGACCGGCGGAGCAGGCTTCATCGGTTCGACGTTGGTCGATCGTTTGTCGCCGAGGGCCACGCTGTCGACGTCATCGACAACCTGTCCTCCGGCAAGTTGGCCAACCTGGCCGACGCCCACGCCGACCGCCGACCACGATGTCACGTTCCACCAGATCGACATCCGTGAACGCGGGTGTGGTCGATCTGATCGAGCGGCGCTCGCCCGACGTCGTCTTCCACCTCGCCGCCCAGGCCGACGTGCGGGTCTCGGTCGCCGACCCGGTGCTCGACGCGTCGATCAACGTCATCGGGGCACTGAACGTTCTCGAGGGCACACGGCGCGCCGGCGCCGACAAGATCGTGTTCGCCTGCCTAGGCAGCACGATCTACACGACGTGTCGAGCCTGCCGGTCGAGGAACCCACCCGTTCGTCCGGAGTCGCCGTACGGCATCACGAAGCGGGTCTTCACCGACTACCTCACGGCGTACCGGCTCCTGCACGATCTCGAGTTCACGTCGCTCGCCCTGGGCAACGTCTACGGGCCCCGCCAGGGATTCCCACGGTGAAGCCGGTGTGGTATCGATCTTCGCCGGCCGGCTCCTCGCCGTGGATCCCGGACGGGCGGTACTTCAGGTCGGTGATCTCGCCGACCGGGTCGGCCAGCGCGGCGACCTGCAGCAGGCCCTCGGCCATCGCGGCGATGGTCTTCGGCAACAGCGTCAGCCGGTCGACGAAGGCGCTGTCGTGGCCGGCCGCCCGCGCCGCGGCGACATCCTCGCCGTTGGCGGCGAGGAGCGTCGCCTCGTCGGCCGGATCGCCGTCGCCATCGCCGCGAGCGCAGCGTTGCGGGTCGCAGGAGTGTCGGCCCGGGCGAGCAGCCGCGCGGCGATGCGGGCGCGGGCGCCTACCGTCGCCATGTAAGCGGCGACGTCTTCAATCCGGTGGCGGGGCGGTCGGAAGGAGACATCGGCTGGCCTTCGGGATCCTGCTGAGGATTTTCGTCGCCGGTGCGGCGACTTTTCGCGCGCATTGTTCCGCCCGTCGGAGGCGCCGCGGAAACGCCTGTCGATGGACGATGTCGGTCCCGGCCGCCGCCGCCCGGCCTGCTGCTCACGCACCGGCCAACCGACCGCAGAGGAGACCCGACCATGCGCCTTACGCTGACTTTCATCGCCGCGCTCGCTGCCGCGGCACCTGCCGTCGCTGCCGAGAAGTGGGGGCCGACGTGGAGCGAGATCACCGGTGCACGCTACACCAAGGCGACCAAGAACCGCGCGGCGGCCATCGTCAAGTCGATCGACGGGACCGACACGCTGAAGAGGATCGTCAAGGTCGAGCCCGGCAAGCACACGGTCCGGCTGCAATCGCCGTCGAAGGGCAGTTTCGACGGCACCGACCAGAACTACGACCTCGTGTTCGAGCCCTGCAAGCGTTACTACGTCAACGCGCAGTTCAAGTCCACGATCGGTGGCGAGTGGGAGCCGGTGGTCGATAAGGTCGAAGGCATCTCCGGCTGCAAGGTCGACAAGCCGAAGTGACCCGCCTGCAACGAGGCCCGCCGCTCAGCGCGGCTCGATCGTCCGCAGGCCCGAGCGGGTGCCCAGCAGGATCGTGTCGGCGCCGCGCTGGGCGAACAGCCCCACGGTGACCACGCCGGCGATGGCCCGGATCCTCCCCTCGAGATCGACCGGGTCGAGGATCGTCAGCCCCGACACGTCGAGGATGAGGTTGCCGTTGTCGGTGGAAAACCCCATTCGCCCAGCGCCGGCTGCCCGCCCAGCTGGACGAGCTGTCGCGCGACGTAGCTGCGCGCCATCGGGATCACCTCGACGGGCACCGGGAATTTCCCGAGCACCGGGGCACGAGCTTCGACTCGTCGGCGATGGGCCCGATGAACTTGCGGGGGCCACCGCGGCGATGATCTTCTCCCGCGTCAGCGCGCCGCCGCCGCCCTTGATCATCGCGCCGGTGCTCAGTGGAACTCGTCGGCGCCGTCGATGTAGACCGGCAGGTCGCGCTCGACGAGGGTTGTTGAGCTCCTCGAGCGGGGGGATGCCGTGGAACCGGAGGGGCGATCGGCCGTACGGTTTGGAGCTCGCGACCGCACCCTTGATCCGGTGCTTGAGCTTGGCCAGCTTCGTCGAGTGAACAGGTCCGCCGTCGACCCAGTGCCGACGCCGATAGGCGTCGTCCTCGACATAGCGGATTGCGGCACGTGCCGCGGCGGCTTTCAGTTCGTTCGTCGACATCGGCAACCTCCTCGGGCCACGCGCATTCTAGCGCGCCGCCGGTTGCGCACCGGCCGCCCGGGGGCCGCTCGCGCCGTGTCCGCGTTGTCGCCGAAGGCGCCGAGCGCGCGCAGCAGCGACGTGGCGACGTGCTCGCGCATCACCCGGGCCGCCTCGTCGGCGTCCTGGCGCAGGATCGCGGCGACGATCCGCTCGTGCTCGGCCGAGGATCCGCGGACGCGGTCCGGCGTGTAGGGCTGCAGGTTGCGGAACGGCAGCGATCGCGTCCGGTAGGCACGCACCAATTCGGTCAGGAAAGGGTTGTGGCAGCCGCGGTGGATTACGTCGTGCAACGTGTCGCTGCGCGCGAGGTAGTCATCGCGATCGCCGGCGGCGGCAGCCTGCCGCAACGGCGCGAGGGCCAGTTCGAGCTCCTTGCGCTCGATCGCCGTCATCCGCTGCGCGGCCAGCCGGGCGCACAGCGTTCCCAGTTCGCCGATCGCCTCGTAGAGCTGCGACAGTCGCTCGGGTCCGAACGTCGTGACGACGGCACCGCGCCACGGGATGCTCTCGACGAGGCCGCTGGCGAGCAGCTGGCGCAGCGCCTCGCGTACCGGCGTCCGCGACACGTTGAATCGCGCCGCGAGCGTCTGCTCGTCGAGCTTCGATCCCGGCGCCAGCTCGCCGCGCAGGATGGCGTCGACAAGCCGCTCCTCGACCCTGGCCGCAATGGTGGTCACTGCAGACTCCGTCCATACAATTTTGCCATTTTATATGCAACAATGGCCGTCATGCATACCGGCGCGGCGCGCGGGCGAACGATGGCCAACAGACCGCAGGTTCCCGTGTTCGACGCCTTTGGCTGCCTGTCGGCGCGACTCGGGGCGGAGCCGTTGGTGCAGGCGGCCGAGGTGGGCGAACTCCTCGACTCGGGCGCCGAGAAACTCCGCCGCAGCGCGGCGCAACGACCGGATCGCGTCAGAGGCTCTCCGCCGCGTTCTCGACCGCAGCCCGCAACGCCGGGTAGGCGGCGATGAACCGTTGCCGGATCGTCTGCAGCGATGGCGCGTCGACGCCTTCGAAGCGCAGCGTCAGCACCGGCTCGGTGATCGACCGCCGGGCGAGCATCCAGCCTTCCCGGCCAGACGATCCGGACGCCGTCGATCCGCTCGATCTCCGCGTCGGCGAAGCGCTCGGGCAGCGACGCGAGCAGCTGGTCGATGTCCCACGCCGGGATCTTGAGGCGCAGGTCGGGCGACAGGTGGAACACCGGCAATGCGTCGACCCGCGCGGACAGCGGGCCGTGGCCGTCGACCAGCCACTGGGTGAGCAGCAGCGCGGCGTGCAGCGGGTCGTCGATGCCGTTCAGCGCGCCGAAGAAGAGGTGGCCGGACACCTCGGTGCCCAGCACCGCATTGCGGCCCATGACCACGCGCTTGATGTAGGCGTGACCGCTGCGCGCACGCACCGCGATGCCGCCGCGGCGGGTGACAGCGCGCTCGAGTTGCATCGACGCCTTGACGTCGAGCACGACGACGGCGTGCGGCTGCAGCGCCAGCGGAACCCTCGATCAGCAGCATCGCCACCTTTTCGGCCGGGACGGGACCGGGCCGCGGTCGTCCACGATCGCGAGCCGGTCGCCGTCGCCGTCGAACGCCACGCCGAGTGCCGCCTTGGCCTCGACCACCTTCGCCGCGAGCTCCGTCAGGGTGGCCGGGGCACCGCGCTGTCGGGGTGGCGGCCGCGGAACTCCGGGTCGATGGCGTCGTGCAGCGGGGTCACCCGTGCGTGCCAGCTCGGCGAATGCGCGGGTTGCGACGCCGGCCTGGCAGCCGCAGCCGGGGTCGACGTCGATGGGCAGGCCCGCGAGGCCACGCGCCGAGAACGCGCCGATGCGCGCGGCGACGTAGAGGTCGACCGCGTGCTCGACGACGTGCCGGTTGCCCTTGCCGGTAGCCGGCGGGGGCAGCTCGGTGGCGAGTGCCGCGACGTCCTTCGGCGACGGCGGCGACGGGCCGTTCATGACCTTGAGGCCGTTCCAATCGGGGGGGCTGTGCGACGCGGTGACGATCGTCACACCCTGCGTCTGCAGCGTTTCACGCAGCGAGTACAGCGCGGGCGTGGGCAGCGGCCCCGGGGCGTCGAACACGCTGGCACCAGCCGGCGGCGCTCCGCCGACGAGCGCCTCGCGGAGTACGGGCGTCGAGCGGCGGCCGTCGCCGCCGACGACGACGGTGCCGGCGACAGCGGGGGGAATCGCCGCGTGGCCAGGGCGCGGGCGAAGTTGCGGCCGGCGAGCGCGAACAACGGCGCACTCACCGCGTCGCCGCAGGGTCCGCGGATGTCGCACTCCCTGAGCGCGGGGTTGGTGGGCATGGCTTGTACTCCGTCAGCGGCGGCGCCGCGCGCAGGCGGCGCGGAACGCCCGATATTGTTTCGCAGCGGCTGCGCTGCCCGGGCCGGGGCTCGCAGCGGAACGACTCGACCACCAGGCGCGAGGTGGCGTCCCAGTTGCCGTCATACCAGACGTTGATCGCCGCGACCAGCGCCGCCCCGAAACCCGACTCGGGCCGCTGCGGCGGGTTCACGGGGCGGCCGAGAAAAAATCGAGCACGCAGCTGCATCCAGCGGGGATGGCGGGCGCCCACACCGGCGGTCGAAACCGTGCCGTCGAGGCTGGCGCCGAGTTCGCCGACGATCTCGTAGCCCCAGCGCTCGATGCACGCCAGTCCTTCGAGGGCTGCACGGCTAGCGCGCTGCGCCGCTCCAGGTGCTGTCGGCGGGGGGCTCGGCGTACTGCCCGGCGTGCTCAACACCGTGGGGGCGATCGTAAGTTGCTTCGCCCGGGCGTCCTCGGCAGCGGATAGCACGGCCGGGGGCTGGGTGGATTCGTCCTGCGGTCGGCACGGCAGTCGTCCAGTCGTCGCGTGGGGGCGGGGATCTCCCGGGGCGAATGAGCGTGTGGCGATCCCGTCGCGGCCGTGCATTGGCGTTCGTCGCCGGGGCGGTTCTCAGGCGACGCGGGAAACCTGTGGTCGATCTACAGGCTGGATCGAGCAGAACGGCGAGCGGCGTGCGGGGGCATCGTGGCCTACAGAGCGGCGTCGGTCGCTGCTCCGATCGATCGTGTTCCGTCGCCGAACGCGGTCGCACCGGAGGCCACGGCTGCCGCGGTGCAGTCGGTCATCCCGGCGACGATCCGGCAGCCTGGCGGGAGCCCCGTGGCGGCGGCCGCCTCGGGTCCGACAACGCCCAGCGTGCTGCCGGTGGGCACGACCTGGGGCAGCAGGTCGGCGGCGATGCCGACCGCGGCGAGTGCCGGCGACCACGCGCGGGATGCAGGGTCGTAGCCGGTCTTCAGGGCATTCGACTCGTCGGTGGCGACGTCGCCGGGCACCCGGGCGTCGAGCAGCCGGGCGTTGACGTAGTCGGCCTGGTGCAGGTAGCGCCGGGCGCGCGCGGCGTCGTCCTCGCGGCTCCACTGCAGCCAGAGGATCTCGCCGCCGCGTCGAGGCGTTGAACGGCGTGCCCTGCCCGAGCCCCGCCGCCGCGGTGTGTTGAGGACGCTCGCCTCGTGCGTCGCCCGACCGTCGTTGTACATGAGGCCCCAGGTCCGACCGGGGCGAGTGGGCCGTGGACGGGGCACGATCGTTCCCCGACGTCGCGTCGACGGCGAGCGCTTCGATCGTCGGCGTGGCGTCCGCGCCGTCGTTCGCTCGTCCGAGTGCGGCCCTGAATTGCCCGCGAGCGACTCCACCGAGTCCCACCACAGCCGCGCGTCCTGCTCGCGGCCGGGGCCGCTGGCGCGCGGCGCGGGCGGCGCAACGAACGCCTCGCCGCGGACGCCGCCGTCGCTGTCGACCACCAGCGCCCTGGCGCCGGAAGTGCCGATGTCGATGCCCAGCACGCAGCGCAGGTTCGGCACGAGGCTAGTCGGACGCGTCGCGAAGGATCAGCCAGGGGCGGCGGGCCGGGTACCTCGGACGACGACGACCGCGATCCCGGGCGCAAGCGCCCGCGCGCGGCTGCCGGCATCCGGTGTGCGGGGTGTCCAGCCGCGGCGGCGCAGCGCAGAGCAGATGTAGGTCACGTCGGGACCCTTGTCATCGCGGGCGCCGAGGACGACGATCGTATTGCGGAATGGCGGTGCCATCGCGGCGGCAAGCTCCTGGTGCGGCTGCCACCGCGGAGACGAACATTCCGGCAGCGACGGCACGCCGACGGCATTTGAGCACAAAACATCGCCCGTGCATACACCGGTTCCGGGGTGTGCTAGTCTGACGCGGCACTGGGGGAGGGGGACGGCGGATGAGTCCGTCAGCAATTGCGACTTTCGAATAGAAGAGGATGCGCGCGGTCCTGCGTCCCGGTGCCGACGTCGAGCGCCTGTGCACGGGCGCGGTCTGGAGCGAGGGCCCGGTGTGGATCGACGAACGGGCCGAACTCGTCTGGAGCGACATCCCGAACAACCGCATGCTGGCCTGGTCGGCGGAGCGCGGAATGCGGGTGTACCGGGCGCCGTCGAACTTCTCCAACGGCAACACGCTCGATCGCGAGGGCCGGATCGTCACTTGCGAGCACGGGCGGCGCTGCGTCTCGCGCACCGGCACCGACCACCAAGTGGAGGTCCTCGTCGATCGCTACCGCGGCGGCCGGCTCAATTCGCCGAATGACGTCGTCGTCAAGTCCAACGGCACGATCTGGTTCACCGATCCGCCGTACGGAATCATCAGCAACCACGAAGGCTACGCCGCGCCGTCGGAGCAGGGCGATCGCTGCTACGTCTTCCGCTTCGATCCGGCAACCGGCGAGCTCCGGATCGCCGAGGACAGCTTCGCGAAGCCCAACGGCCTCGCCTTTTCGCCGGACGAGCGCTGGCTCTACGTGACCGACACCTCGGGATCGCACGATCCGGGCGGCAATCACCATCTGCGCCGGTTCGCGGTCACCGCCGACGACCGGCTGGTCGATGGGACGGTGTTCGCCGTGGTTGCGCCCGGGTTGCCCGACGGGTTCCGCGTCGACGAGGCGGGGCGGCTGTTCGTCAGCGCCGAGGATGGCGTCCAGGTTTTCGATCCGGACGGCACGTTGCTCGGCAAGCTGCTGATCCCCGAGCGGACGGCGAACTGCGAGTTCGGCGGGCCTGGCCGCGACGTCCTCTACGTCACCGCATCGACGTCGCTCTACCGCATCGCGCTCGCCACCCGGGGCGCGGCGAGGCCCCGCAAGTAACTGGTCGCGGAGCCCGCCCATCGGCAGGGCGTCGCCCGCGGGGCACCGCCGCCAGTGAAGTACGTCGAGCACGACCGGCGAACGATCGTCGCGGAGTGGGACGAGGTCAACGTCCGGACGCCGGGCTGTGTCCCCGGCGAGCGTCGGCGCCGGCCGCTATACTGCGCGTCCCGCCCGCTGCGCCCCGCCTGCGGGCCTCCACAAACCGCCACGGAGCGCCGCATGAGAATCGAGACGATTGCCGTCCACGGAGGCCACCGGCCCGACCCGACCACCAAGGCGGTCGCCACGCCCATCTACCAGACGGTCGCCTACGCGTTCGACGACACGCAGCACGGTGCCGACCTGTTCGACCTCAAGGTCGCCGGCAACATCTACACCCGGATCATGAATCCGACCAACGCCGTGCTCGAACAGCGCCTGGCCGAGCTCGAAGGCGGCATCGGCGCGCTGGCGGTGGCCTCGGGGATGGCGGCGATCAGCTACGCGATCCAGACGATCACCGAAAGCGGCGACAACATCGTCTCGGCCTCGACGCTGTACGGCGGCACCTACAACCTCTTCGCCCACACCTTCCCGCAACTGGGCATCGAGGTCCGCTTCGCCGACCAGCGGCAGCCGGGTACCTTCGACGCGCTGATCGACGGCCGCACCAAGGCGATCTTCTGCGAGTCGATCGGCAACCCGCTGGGCAACATCACCGATTTCGCGGCGCTGGCCGAGATCGCGCACCGCCACGGCGTGCCGCTGATCGTCGACAACACGGTGCCGAGCCCCTACCTGTGCCGCCCGTTCGAGCACGGGGCCGACATCGTCGTCCACTCGCTGACCAAGTATCTCGGCGGCCACGGCAACAGCGTCGGCGGCGCGATCGTCGACTCGGGTAAGTTCCCCTGGGCCGAGCACAAGGCGCGCTTCCGCCGGCTGAACGAGCCCGACGTCTCGTATCACGGCGTGGTGTACACCGAGGCGCTGGGCGCGGCGGCCTACATCGGCCGCGCGCGCGTCGTCCCGCTGCGCAACATGGGCGCCGCGCTGTCGCCGTTCAACGCCTTCCTGATCCTGCAGGGCATCGAGACGCTGCCGCTGCGGATGGACCGGATCTGCCACAACGCCAAGCGGATCGCGCAGCACCTCAAGGCGCATCCCAAGGTGCGCTGGGTCAATTACGCGGGGCTTGCCGACCACCCGGACCACCCGCTGGTGCAGAAGTACCTGGGCGGCCGGGCGTCGGGCATCGTGAGCTTCGGCATCGCCGGCGGACGCGAGGCGGGGGCGCGGTTCCAGGACGCGCTGGCGCTCTTCACGCGGCTGGTCAACATCGGCGACGCCAAGTCGCTCGCCTGCCATCCGGCATCGACCACGCACCGGCAGCTCGGGCCCGACGAACTCGCGCGCGCCGGCGTCAGCGTCGACATGGTCCGGCTGTCGGTCGGCATCGAGCACATCGACGACCTGATCGAGGACGTCGACCAGGCGCTCGGTGCGGCGTGACCGGATTGCCGCGGCGAGCGACGCCGACGGCTCGCCCCTGACAAGACCCTGATTGACAGGGATTTCGCCATGAACTTAGTATCCGGCGCAAGGCGGCCGTGGTTCGAAGTCCGCCACCCATCTCGAGCGAGGAGAATAACGATGCCAAGACGACCGCTGGCCGGTGCGACCGCCGTTGCCGTAGCGATGTTGTTTGCGTTGCCCGTTTGGGCGAATTCCGAAGCCGCCAAGCGGTGGATCGACAAGGAATTCCAGCCTTCGACGCTGACCAAGGATCAGCAACTGAAGGAGATGGAGTGGTTCATCAACGCCGCCAAGCCGCTCAAGGGCCTGGAGATCAACGTCCTGTCGGAGACCATCCCGACCCACGAGTACGAAGCCAAGGTGCTGGCGAAAGCGTTCGCGGAGATCACGGGCATCAAGGTCAATCACCAGGTGCTCGGCGAGGGCGAAGTCGTGCAGGCGGTGCAGACACAGATGCAGACCAACCGCAACCTGTATGACGCCTACATCAACGATTCCGACCTCATCGGCACGCATTCGCGCCTGCAGTCGGCGGTCAACCTCAGCGACTGGATGGCGGGCGAGGGCAAGGACGTCACGAATCCCGGACTCGACATCAAGGACTTCGTCGGGATCTCCTTCACCACCGGTCCGGACGGCAAGATCTGGCAACTGCCCGACCAGCAGTTCGCGAATCTCTATTGGTTCCGCTACGACTGGTTCCAGCGGCCGGACCTCAAAAAGCAGTTCAGGGAAAAATACGGCTACGACCTCGGCGTCCCGGTGAACTGGTCGGCGTACGAGGACATTGCCGAGTTCTTCAGCGTGCACGTCAAGGAGATCGACGGCAAGCGCATCTACGGGCACATGGATTACGGCAAGCGCGCGCCGGACCTCGGTTGGCGGATGACCGACGCCTGGCTGTCGATGGCCGGCGCGAGCAGCAAGGGCCTGCCCAACGGCCGCCCGATCGACGAGTGGGGCATCCGCATGGAGAAGGGTTCGTGCAACCCCTCCGGCGCGTCGGTGACCCGCGGCGGCGAGACCAACGGCCCGGCGTCGGTGTACGCCGTCGCCAAGTGGGACGAATGGCTGCGCAAGTACGCGCCGCCCGGTGCCGCCGACTACGACTTCTACCAGTCGCTCCCGGCGCTGGCACAGGGCAACGTGGCCCAGCAGATCTTCTGGTACACGGCGTTTACCGCATCGATGGTCGCGCCGAAGAAGGACGGCAACAACACCGTCGACGACAAGGGCATGCCATTGTGGCGTATGGCCCCGTCGCCCAAGGGGCCGTACTGGGAAGACGGCATGAAGCTCGGGTACCAGGACGCCGGATCGTGGACGTTGTTCAAGAGCACGCCGCTCAACCGGCGGAAGGCCGCTTGGCTGTATGCCCAGTTTGTCGTGAGCAAGACCGTGGACGTCAAGAAGAGCCACGTTGGGCTCACGTTCATCCGCGACAGCACCGTGCGCCACGCGTCGTTCAGCGAGCGTGCGCCGAAGCTCGGCGGCCTCGTCGAGTTCTACCGCTCGCCCGATCGCGTGATGTGGACGCCCACGGGGATCAACGTTCCCGACTACCCGAAGCTCGCGCAACTGTGGTGGCAGCAGATCGGCGACGTGAACTCCGGCGCCTTCACGCCGCAACAGGCGATGGATCGGCTCGCCGGGGAAATGGACCAGGTGATGGCGCGGATGCAGGAGGCCGACGAGAAGGCGAAGATCTACGGCGGGTGCGGCCCGCGCCTCAACGCGCCGAAAAAGGCCGAAGACTGGCTCGGCAAGCCAGACGGCCCGAAGGCCAAGCTCGCCAACGAAAAGCCCCGCGGCCAGACGATGGATTACGACGAGATCGTGAAGCGCTGGGCGAAGAAGTGACGTCCTGAACGGAGCCGAATGCGGGGGCGTGCCGGCGGTGCGCCCCCGATTCACTTTTCGCCTCCCCAACGGCCGGACATCTCGAAGTGACCCTCGAACTCAGAGACGTTTCGCTGCGCGTCGGCGCCGATGTCCACATCCATCCGACAACGCTGGCGCTGGAGCCGCGGGGCTTCAACAGCCTGCTGGGCCAGACGCTGGCCGGGAAGACGACGCTGTTGCGGCTGATGGCGGGATTGGTGCGCCCCACCGCCGGTGAGGTCTGGTTCGCCGGGCGCGACGTGACCGGCCTGCCCGTGCAGGAGCGGCGCGTCTCCATGGTCTATCAGCAATTCATCAACTACCCGTACCTGTCGGTGTTCGAGAACATCGCGTCGCCCCTGCGGGTCACCGGAACCGGCGCGCGCGAGGTGAAGGAACGCGTGGGCGCGGTCGCCGAGCTGCTGCAGCTTTCTGCGCTGCTGGAACGCAAGCCGAGCGAGCTCTCCGGTGGCCAGCAACAGCGCACGGCGTTGGCGCGAGCGCTGGTGAAGGACGCCGACCTCGTCCTGCTCGACGAGCCGCTGGCGAACCTGGACTACAAGTTGCGCGAGTCGTTGCGCGACGAGCTGCCGCGCCTGTTCGCGGATCGCGGTTGCACCGTCGTCTATGCCACCACCGACCCGGCGGAAGCGCTGTTGCTGGGTGGGCATGTGGCAACGCTGCAGGACGGACTGGTGACCCAGTTCGGGCCCTGCGCCACCGTCTACCACGAGCCGGGGGACCTCGCGAGCGCGCGCGTGTTTTCCGACCCGCCGATCAACGTCGCAGCGGCGCGCAAGCACGGCGGCCAGGTGGTGCTCGACGATGGGGTCGCATGGCCGGCGCCGCCGGCGCTGCGCGCGCTCCCCGACGGTGCCATCACGGTGGCTTTGCGCCCGCACCACGTGCGTCCTGCCGGCGGCCCGGGTGTCGCAGTGTGCGGGCGGGTGCTGATCTGCGAAATCAGCGGGTCGGAGAGCGTCGTCCACTTTGCGCTCGCCGGCGCCACCTGGGTCTCGCTCGTGCACGGCGTCCAGAGCCATCCGGTCGGAGTCGACGCGTGCTTCGCGCTCGATGTCGAGCGCTGCCTCTACTTCGATGACGCCGGCCGGCGCGTGGCGGCGGGAGCCTGACCCGGATGGCACGGATCCGCCTCGAAGAACTGAGTCACAGCTACTTGATGGCGCCGCGCGACGATGTCCCCGGTGACTGGGCGCTGCGTAGCCTCGATCTCGAGTGGGCGCAGGGCGGTGCATACGCGCTTCTCGGACCCTCCGGCTGCGGCAAGACGACGTTGCTCAACCTGATCTCCGGGCTGCTGCAGCCGACGCGCGGCCGCGTGCGATTCGGCGAGCATGACGTGTCCCGGCTGGAGCCACGCGAGCGCAACATCGCCCAGGTCTTCCAGTTTCCCGTCGTCTACGACACGATGACGGTATTCGACAACCTCGCCTTCCCGTTGCGCAACCGCGGCATCGGCGAGCCTGAAGTCGCGCGCCGGGTGCACGAGATCGCGGCCATGCTCGACCTCGAGGCAACACTTGCGACCCGGGCGTCGGGCCTGACCGCGGACGGCAAGCAGAAGATCTCGCTCGGTCGGGGCCTGGTGCGGTCGGACGTCGCCGCCATTCTGTTCGACGAGCCGCTGACGGTGATCGACCCGCACCTCAAGTGGCGCCTGCGCAGCAAGCTCAAGGAGCTCCACCAGCGTGTCGGGCTGACGATGATCTACGTTACGCACGACCAGACCGAGGCACTGACGTTTGCCGACCAGGTCGTCGTCATGCTCGACGGGCAGGTGGTGCAGTCGGGCACGCCGGTGGAGTTGTTCGAACGGCCGCGGCACACGTTCGTCGGACACTTCATAGGCTCCCCTGGAATGAACCTGCTCCCCTGCGACGTGGACTCGTCGGGGGTTGCCAGGTTTGCCGGGGTTGCCGTACCGACAGCCTCGACCGGGACTCCGGCACGCGGCTCCCGGATCGAACTCGGCGTGCGCCCCGAGTTCGTCCGCTTCGCCGGCGCAGGCATCCCGGTCAGCATCGAGCGATCCTGCGACGTCGGCCGCTATCGAGTCATCGACGCTCGCAACGGTCCGCATCTGGTCAAGATCGTTGCCCCGGAGGGAACGATGGTCCCGGCCGAATCCGGCTATCTGGCCTTCGATCCCGCGCGGACCCAGCTCTACGCCGACGGCTGGATCGTCGATTGACGCGATGAGTGCCGCCGATACCGGTGTCGGCAAGGGCGCGCGCGCGCGCCGGGCCGCCCCCTGCACGCCACGGGTCGCCCGATGAGCGCCCGCACGACCAATCAGCGGGCTTGGTGGCTGGTGCTTCCGGTCGTGGTGCTGGTGGCTTTCAACGCCGTCATCCCGCTGATGGCGGTGGTCAACTACTCGGTGCAGGAGACGTTCGGCAACAACGAGTTCTTCTTCGAAGGCGTCCGCTGGTTCGAGCAGGTGATGCGGTCCGCACGCTTCCGCGAAGCACTCACGCGCCAGTTGCTGTTCACTGCGATCGTCCTCGCCATCCAGATACCGCTTGGAGTCGCGATCGCGCTGACGATGCCGCGCAAGGGGCTCGGCGCGTCGATCTGCCTCGTGCTCATGGCGATGCCGCTGCTGATACCGTACAACGTCGTCGGGGCGATGTGGAACATCTTCGCACTGCCCGACATCGGCCTCATGGGGCGCGGGCTCAACGCCCTCGGCTTCGACTTCAACTACACGCGGCAGCCGCTGGCCGCGTGGTTCACGCTGGTGGCGATGGACGTGTGGCACTGGACATCGCTGGTCGTGCTGCTGGCCTACGCCGGCCTGTCGGCGATTCCCGATGCCTACTACCAGGCGGCCAGGATCGACGGCGCTTCGCGATGGGCGATCTTCCGGTACATCCAACTGCCCAAGATGCGACACGTCCTGTTGATCGCGGTGCTGCTGCGCTTCATGGACAGCTTCATGATCTACACCGAGGCAGTGGTCCTCACCGGCGGCGGCCCGGGTAACGCAACCACGCTGCTTTCGATCGACCTCGTCAAGATAGCCCTCGGCCAGTTCGATCTTGGTCCCGCGGCGGCGATGTCGCTGGTGTACTTCCTCATCATCCTGCTGCTGTCGTGGCTGTTCTACGCCGTCATGACCCGCGGCGAGGAGCAGTGACCGTGAACAAGCTGCGCTGGCTGGTGCCGACGATCTACATCGTGTTCCTGTTGCTGCCGATCTACTGGCTGCTCAACATGTCGTTCAAGAACACCAATGAGATCCTCGGCGGCTTCACGCTGTGGCCACGTGAATTCACGCTGGAGAACTACCACAAGATCTTCACCGACCGCACCTGGTACATGGGCTACGTGAATTCGCTCACCTACGTCGTGATCAACACCGTTGTCTCGGTGACGGTCGCGCTGCCCGCGGCCTACGCGTTCTCGCGCTACCGGTTCCTGGGCGACAAGCACCTGTTCTTCTGGCTGCTCACCAACCGCATGGCGCCGCCGGCGGTATTCGCGCTGCCGTTCTTTCAGCTCTATTCCTCGATCGGCCTGTTCGACACGCACATTGCCGTCGCGCTGGCACATTGCCTGTTCAACATACCGCTCGCGGTTTGGATCCTCGAGGGATTCATGTCTGGCGTCCCGCGCGAGCTCGACGAGACGGCATTCGTCGACGGCTATCCGTTTGGGCGCTTCTTCGTGCGCATCTTCCTGCCGACGATCGTCGCCGGCATCGGCGTGGCCGCGTTCTTCTGCTTCATGTTCAGCTGGGTCGAGTTGCTGCTCGCCAAGACGCTGACATCGGTGGATGCAAAGCCGATCGCGGCAACGATGACCCGGACCGCCAGCACTTCGGGGTACGAACTGGGATTGCTGGCGGCGGCGGGAGCGCTGACCATCGTGCCCGGCGCGGTCGTGATCTGGTTCGTGCGCAACTACATCGCCAAGGGCTTTGCCCTCGGCCGGGTCTGAACCCGGAGGACCGCAATGCAACCGAACGTCGACAACGGCCTCGGCTGGATGGCCTGGACCTGGCAGACGGCGCTGTTCTTCGGCGTCATCGCACTGCTGCTGGTTGCGATGGGCGTTTGGGAGTGGCGCGTCCCCGGCGGTGGCGCGCGGCGGGGCGTGCTCGGATTGAGAACGACGCGCGGCGATCGCCTGTTCATCTCGTTGCTGGCTTCCGGATACGTCCACCTGCTGTGGCTCGCGTTTTTCGGCGCGCCGCTGTGGGTCGCGAGCGGCGCGTCGTTGCTGCTTGCCTTGCTGGTGTTCCGTTACGTCTAGCAGGACGCCGCGGGCGGGGTGGAGACTGCGTCGGCGCAACTGCGGCCGGCTCCCACGCGCCTGTTCTTATTCACCTTGACGGGGCAGGGGATTTGTTGGTTCACTAGTCAGATGAGGCCCGAGGCGGCAGCGTTGCTGCTGCTGATATGCAGGGGTCTCAACATCCACCGTTGAACGAGATGGGAGCCGCATCGTGAGCGCAAGTTTCAAGTGCGTGGCCCTTGGGTTGGCCGTGCTGGTGGCCGGTTGCGCGAGCAATCCGACCGAGATGAAAGTCGGTTCGACGGCGGCGAAGACTACCGCGACCGGTTCCGCCGGCGGCGCCACGGCGTCCAACGAAAGCTCGCAGCTCGAGAAGTGCGACCGCTCGTACGGGACGGTGGCGATCGTCGAGGACCAGAACGCGAGCTGGTACGCGGCGCTGACCCACGACTATCGGCTGGGGTCGACGGTGCCGGTGCTGCGGCTCCTCGTCCAGCAGTCCAACTGCTTCATCGTCGTCGAGCGCGGCCGTGCGATGGGCAACATGGCGCAGGAGCGCGCGCTGCAGCAGTCCGGCGAGATGCGCGCGGGCAGCAACTTCGGCAAGGGCCAGATCGTGGCGGCCGACTACTCGATCACGCCGTCGATCACCTTCAGCGCCCGGAATACCGAGGGTGTCCGCGGCGCCGTCGGCGGTTTCGGTGGCACGCTGGGCGCGCTGTCCGCGGTCGCGGGAGGCTTTTCGCAGAACGAGGCGTCGACGATGCTGCTGCTGACCGACAACCGCTCGGGCGTCCAGGTCGGGGCCGCGGAAGGCAGTGCGTCGAAGGTCGACTTCAGCGCCGCCGCCGTGATCTTCGGCTCGCACGGTGGTGGCGGGATGGGCGGCTACACCAACACGCCGCAGGGCAAGGTGATCGTCGCCGCATTCACCGATTCGTACAACCAGCTGGTGCGGGCCGTCCGCAACTACCGCCCGCAGACGATGGGTGGCCAGGGGCTGGGCACCGGCGGGAAGCTCGCCGTGGACGGGGCCGGCAAGCCGGCGTCGCCGCCGCCACCGCCGCCGCCGTCGGCAGGCGCCCCGGGCGCGACGATGTCGGTCGCCGACGCGCAGCGCAAGCTGGCATCGCTCGGCTACCAGCCCGGGCCGGCCGACGGTGCGATGGGCGGGAAGACCGTGACGGCGCTCAAGGCGTTCCAGAAGGACCGGAACCTGCCGATCACCGGGCGGCTCGACCCGGCGACGATCGCCGCGCTCAAGGCGCCGTAGCCGCGCCGCCGCTGCGGCGTTTGCCGCCGCAGCGGTCGCCGGCCCCGGGCGTCCCCGCCGGCCCCGGCGGACCGGCCGCCGATCGCGACCCGCTTTCCCTCGATCGCCCGGCGGGTGACGCCGCCGCGTCGCGCTATTCGGCGTACGGCGTCAGGCGCCGGTACTTCCAGTACTCGGCCTTCATCGGGTGCGCGTTCATGAACTGCCAGGGCTTGCTCGGCGTCGTGTAGTGGACGATCGCCGGGTTCTTGATCGCGTTGACGTATTCCAGCCGCCAGTCGGGCGGGTAGCTTGCCGAGCGGATGCAGATGTCTATGGCGTACCAGTAGCTCTGCACGTTCCAGCGTGCGGGAAGCGCGTGCCACCGATCGGCAAGCACGACGTTGAACGCGTCCTGGTCGGCGAAGAAGAAGTCGCCGTGGCACCGATCGAGCAGCGCGAGCACCGCGGGGCCGATTCCGGCGTCGCGGTAGCGCGCGACGTCGATCACCAGCACGCCGGTGTTGAAGTAGTCCTGCATGTTCGCGCCGGTCAGCGCGTTGAGCTTCTGCTTCCACGGCGCGTCGCCGAGGTGGGCGTCGCGGACCGCCCCCACGATCCCGCCGCCGAGGTCGGCGCTGCAGATGTCGGCGACGTCGGCGCGGACGACGACGTCGCAGTCGAGGTAGAGCACGCGCTCGACGTCACGCGGGAGGAGGTCGCCGCAGAGGATCCGGAAGTAAGTCGCCGTCGTGAAGTGGAAGACCGTCCGGTACCGGCCGAGCCGCGCGGTGTCGACCTCGACGAACCGGACCTCGGCGCCATAGCGCTCGAAGTGGCTGCGCACGCGCGCCGCCTCGGCGTCCGCGAGCCCGGGGTGCAGGTAGTGGATGACGATGCCGTGGTGGCGATTGTGCTCGCAGACCGACGTCAGCGCCGTCACCGCGTGCGGCAGGTAGTTGGCGTCGCTCGCGATCAGCAGGTCGAGTTTCATCGGTGCGGACGAGGCGGGCTGGACGGTCCTTCGGCGGAGCCCTCGCGTCGGCTCGGAGACGGCAGCGCGGCGCGCGTTCTTCCTGCGAGCCGGCATTACACCACGAGTGGGCGGCGTCGCGGTTGCGGCGCCGACGCACGGCGCGGGGGCTGCCGGGAGATTGCGGTACCGCACGGAGCCCGACACAATGCGCGGATGATGCCGATGGACCACTGGCAGCGCGTCGAGGCGGCCCTCGCGGGCGAACCCCGGACGACCGTCCCCGATCGCCCTGTGGCGGCACTTCCCCGACGACGACCACGATCCGGACCTGCTTGCCGCGCACACGCTCGGCTGGCAGCGGCGCTGGGACTTCGACCTCGTCAAGTTCATGCCGTCGGGGACCTACGGCGTCGAGGACTGGGGCGCCGTCAGCGCGTACGGCGGGCAGGCCAACGGCGCGCGCGCCGTCGTCGGCCCGCGCGTGCGCCGCACCGACGACTGGGAGCGCGATCGGCGACCTCGATGCGCCGCGGCGGCTACTGGGGCCGGCACCAACGAGGCGCTGCGGGCGACCGCGGAAGCGCGCTAGGCGGATCGGTGCCCGATCCTGCAGACGGTCTTCACGCCGCTCACGACCGCGCGCAAGCTCTCGACCGACCGGCTGTTCGCGGACCTGCGCCGCTCGCCGGACGCGGTCCACCGGGCGCTGCGCGTGATCACCGACGTCACGATCCGGTTCGCGCTCGACGCGATCGACGCCGGTGCGCACGGCGTCTTCTTCGCGACGCAGCTCGCGTCGTACCGGCTGCTCTCGGACCGACGAGTACGAGCGCTTCGGCCAGGCGTACGATCTCGCGGTCCTGGGGCGCTCGCCGGCCGGGCGCGGCTCTCGATGCTCCACGCGCACGGCGACGACATCATGTTCGACCTCCTCGCCGATTACCCGGTCGAGATGATCAACTGGCACGACCGGCTCACCGAGCCCACGCTGCGCGAAGCCGCGCAGCGGTTCCCGCGGCACTTCTCGTCGGCGGGCTGAACGAGCACGGGGCGCTCGCGAGCGGCGACCTGGCCGGCGGTCAGCGCCGAGGTCGCCGACGCGATCGAGCAGACCGGCGGACGCCGGCTCATGATCGGCCCCGGATGCGTCGTGCCGCCGCGTCGCCGACGCCGCGATCGGTGACGGCGATCGGCGCGTCGCCGCGAGGCGCGCCGCCGCGAGCCAGCGGCCGGTCCCGACCGCCGCCGGATCTCGCCAAACCGCGGTCGTCACCCCCCAAGACTCGATCGAGGATCCCCATGCGTCGCCGACTCTTCCACCTCCTCGCAGTCGCGGCCGCTGCTTCGCGCTCGACGGCTCGCCCCGCCGGCTCTCGCCAGGACTGGCCGGCCGGCAAGACCGTGCAGATCGTCGTGCCCGCGCCGGGCGGCGGCGGCACCGGCGACTCGATCGCGCGCGTCGTCGCCGAGGAGCTCGGGAAACGGCTGAAGACATCGGTCGTCGTCGACAACAAGCCGGGCGCGAACGGCAACATCGGCGCGGCCTACGCGGCGACCAGGCCGCCCGACGGCTACCGCCTGCTGTTCTCGTGGGCCGGCACGCTCGCCGTCAATCCGAGCCTGTACAAGAACCTGACCTACGACCCGCAGAAGGACTTCGTGCCGATCGTGCTGGTCGCCGACGTGCCGAACATCCTCGTCGTCAACAACGACCTGCCGGCGAAGGACCTCGCGGAGTTCACGCGCTACGCGAACGCGAATCCGGGCAAGCTCAACTTCGGGTCGACCGGCAACGGCAGCTCGATGCATCTCGCCGGCGAGCTCTTCATGCGCGAGACCGGCGCGAAGATGGTCCACGTGCCGTACAACGCGCCCGGGACGGCGACGACCAACCTGATGGCCGACGACATCCAGCTCATGTTCCAGCTGATCCCGGGCATCGTCGGCCAGGTGAAGGGCGGCAAGGTGCGCGCGATCGCGGTGATGGCGCCGACGCGCTCGCCCGCGCTGCCCGACGTCCCGACGACCGTCGAGCTGGGCCAGCCGGAGCTGCAGTCGTCGACGTGGTTCGCGCTGCTCGCGCCGAAGGGCACGCCCGCCGCGATCGTCGCCCGCCTCAACGCCGAGGTGAACGAGATCCTCAAGGACCCGGCGGTGCGCAAGCGCCTGTCCGACATGGGCGCGACGCCGCTCGGCGGCACGCCGAAGGAGCTCGCCGACCACCTCGCCGCCGAGACGGTCAAGTGGGGCGCGGCTGGTCAACGAGGCGAAGATCACGATCGAGCAGTGACGTCCGCAGTGGGGGACGGGGCGGCAGACCGGGAGCTGCCGCAGGTCGGCTTGTGATCGGAGCCTGGGTGCGATGGGGGCGCCGATGGGCCCGGCGCCTGCTGGACCACGGTTATCCGCTGTCGGTCTGAGGGAGGCGATCCGGTGGGGAGCTCTGTCCTCTACTCGTTTCAGTTAGCTGCTCCCAGACCGACAGCGGATAACCGTGGTCCAGCAGGCGCCGGGCCATCGGCGCCCCCATCGCACCCAGGCCGATCCAGCCGACCTGCGGCAGCCCGGTCGCCGCCCCGTCCCCCACTGCGGACGTCACTGCTCGATCGTGATCTTCGCCTCGTTGACCAGCCGCGCCCACTTCGTCGTTTCCGTGGCGAGGTGGTCGCGCAGCGCTTCGCGCGTGCCGCCGGTCGGCGTCGCGCCGGGGTCGGCCGGCGCCTGCGCACGTCCGGCATCTTCAGGATCTCGTTGACCTCGGCGTTGAGGCGATCGAGCACCGCGGCCGGCGTCCCCTTGGGCGCGAGCAGGGCGAACCACGTCGACGACAGCAGTGCCGGGTAGCCCGCCTCGGCGGTCGTCGGGACGTCGGGCAGCGCCGACGAACGCTGGTCCGACATGATCGCGAGCGCGCGCACCCGGCCCGCCTTGACCTTGGCCGACGATGCCCGGGACCAGCTGGAACATGAGCTGGATTTCGTTGGCCATCAGGTTGGTGGTCGCCTGCCCCGGGGCCGAATAGGGCGCGTGGACCATCTAGCACCGGACTCGCGCGTGAACGGCTCGCCCGCGAGATGCATGGAGCTGCCGTTGCCGGTCGAACAGAAATGCAGCTTCTCCGGATTGGCGCGCGCGTAGCCGGCGAGCTGCGTGACGTCCTTCGCCGGCACCTCGTTGCGGGTGACGATGATGTTCGGCACGTCGGCAAGGAGCGCGATGGGCTCGAAGTCCCGCCGAGGGTCGAACGTCAGCTTCTTGTTCAGCGCCGGATTGACGGCAAGCGTCCCCGCCCACGAGAACAACAGGTGGTAGCCGTCGGCGGGCGCCGCCGCCGCCGCTGCCGCGCCGATGTTGCCGTTGGCGCCGCCCTTGTTGTCGACGATCACGGGAGACTTCGTCCTGAGCCTGACCGCGAGCTGTTCGGCGATGATGCGCGCGATCGTGTCGCCGGTGCCGCCGCCACCCGGCGCCGGCACGATCAGCTGGATGTTCTTGCCCTGCGCCGGCCAGCCCTGCGCCTGGACGGGCGCGCACGTCAGCGTCGCGACGAGCGGCGGCAAAGGTACGGAGCAACGTGCGTCGCATGGGACTTCCCTTCCTCAGATGGCGGTTACGTTGGCGAAGCGTGCGCGCCGGACGGCGGATTGCGGACCGCGTCGACGACGGCCTCGATGCTCCGCTCGCGCGCGGCGACCGGGAGCACGCAGCCGGGGCCGATCATAAGCCTTCGCCCCCCGGATTGACAGATCGCGTCGGCGACCTCGGCGCGAATTTCGTCGGGCCAGCCCGAAAGCAGCGTCCCGTGCTCGTTGAGCCCCCCGACCAGCAGCCGCGGGAACCGCGTCGTCGCCGCAGCGATCGGGGGCGGCGTCAGCCGGTCGTGCCAGTTGAGCATCTCGACCGGGTATTCGGCGAGGACGTCGAACATCACGTCGTCGCCGTGCGCGTGCAGCATGTTGAGCCGCGACCGGCCCTCGAGCGCACGCAGGATCTCGAGATCGTAGTCCTGGCCGAAGCGCCGGTACTCGTCGGTCGAAAGCAGCCGCCACGTCGCGAGCTGCGTCGCAAGAAAGATGCCGTGCGCCCCGGCGTCGATCGCCTCGAGCGCAAAGCCGATGGTGACGTCCGTGATCACGCGCAGCGCCCGGTGCAGCGTTTCGGGATGGCAGCGCAGGTCGGCGAACAGCCGGTCGGTCGAGAGCTTGCGCGCGGTCGTGAGCGGGCTGAAGACCGTCTGCAGGATGGGCACCGTTCCGCCTAGCGCGCTTGCGGCGACCCGCAGCGCCTCGTTCTGCCGGCCCCAGGAGCCGGCGCGGTGATCGAGCGGGCCGATGCGCTCCCAGTCCTCGGTGCGGCGCACGGCAGGCGCGACGACGTCGCGAGTGCCGATGGCATTGCCGCGGTACTCGGTGCCGGCACCCCAGTCGACAACGCCGTAGGTCCCCGGCGGCATGAACTTTACCAGGTCGAAATCCCAGCGCCGCTGCCAGCGGAGCATGTGCGCCGCAAGCAGGCCCGGATCGAGGTCGTCGCCGGGGAAGTGCCGCCACATGGCGACGGGCACGGGTGTCCGTGGGTTCGCCGGCGATCGCCGCCTCGACGCGCTGCCAGTGGTTCATCGGCTTCATCCGCGCATTGTGTCGGGCTCCGTGCGGTACCGCAATCTCCCGGCAGCCCCGCGCCGTGCGTCGGCGCCGCAGCCGCGACGCCGCCCACTCGTGGTGTAATGCCGGCTCGCAGGAAGAACGCGCGCCGCGCTGCCGTCTCCGAGCCGACGCGAGGGCTCCGCCGAAGGACCGTCCAGCCCGCCTCGTCCGCACCGATGAAACTCGACCTGCTGATCGCGAGCGACGCCAACTACCTGCCGCACGCGGTGACGGCGCTGACGTCGGTCTGCGAGCACAATCGCCACCACGGCATCGTCATCCACTACCTGCACCCCGGGCTCGCGGACGCCGAGGCGGCGCGCGTGCGCAGCCACTTCGAGCGCTATGGCGCCGAGGTCCGGTTCGTCGAGGTCGACACCGCGCGGCTCGGCCGGTACCGGACGGTCTTCCACTTCACGACGGCGACTTACTTCCGGATCCTCTGCGGCGACCTCCTCCCGCGTGACGTCGAGCGCGTGCTCTACCTCGACTGCGACGTCGTCGTCCGCGCCGACGTCGCCGACATCTGCAGCGCCGACCTCGGCGGCGGGATCGTGGGGGCGGTCCGCGACGCCCACCTCGGCGACGCGCCGTGGAAGCAGAAGCTCAACGCGCTGACCGGCGCGAACATGCAGGACTACTTCAACACCGGCGTGCTGGTGATCGACGTCGCGCGCTACCGCGACGCCGGAATCGGCCCCGCGGTGCTCGCGCTGCTCGATCGGTGCCACGGCGACTTCTTCTTCGCCAACCAGGACGCGTTCAACGTCGTGCTTGCCGATCGGTGGCACGCGCTTCCCGCACGCTGGAACGTGCAGAGCTACTGGTACGCCATAGACATCTGCATCCGCTCGGCAAGCTACCCGCCCGACTGGCGGCTGGAATACGTCAACGCGATCAGAACCCGGCGATCGTCCACTACACGACGCCGAGCAAGCCCTGGCAGTTCATGAACGCGCACCCGATGAAGGCCGAGTACTGGAAGTACCGGCGCCTGACGCCGTACGCCGAATAGCGCGACGCGGCGGCGTCACCCGCCGGGCGATCGAGGGAAAGCGGGTCGCGATCGGCGGCCGGTCCGCCGGGGCCGGCGGGGACGCCCGGGGCCGGCGACCGCTGCGGCGGCAAACGCCGCAGCGGCGGCGCGGCTACGGCGCCTTGAGCGCGGCGATCGTCGCCGGGTCGAGCCGCCCGGTGATCGGCAGGTTCCGGTCCTTCTGGAACGCCTTGAGCGCCGTCACGGTCTTCCCGCCCATCGCACCGTCGGCCGGCCCGGGCTGGTAGCCGAGCGATGCCAGCTTGCGCTGCGCGTCGGCGACCGACATCGTCGCGCCCGGGGCGCCTGCCGACGGCGGCGGCGGTGGCGGCGGCGACGCCGGCTTGCCGCCCCGTCCACGGCGAGCTTCCCGCCAGTGCCCAGCCCCTGGCCACCCATCGTCTGCGGGCGGTAGTTGGGGACGGCCCGCACCAGCTGGTTGTACGAATCGGTGAATGCGGCGACGATCACCTTGCCCTGCGGCGTGTTGGTGTAGCCGCCCATCCCGCCACCACCGTGCGAGCCGAAGATCACGGCGGCGGCGCTGAAGTCGACCTTCGACGCACTGCCTTCCGCGGCCCCGACCTGGACGCCCGAGCGGTTGTCGGTCAGCAGCAGCATCGTCAACGCCTCGTTCTGCGAAAAGCCTCCCGCGACCGCGGACGGCGCGGCCGCGTGCCACCGAAACCGCCGACGGCGCCGCGGACACCCTCGGTATTCCGGGCGCTGAAGGTGATCGACGGCGTGATCGAGTAGTCGGCCGCCACGATCTGGCCCTTGCCGAAGTTGCTGCCCGCGCGCATCTCGCCGGACTGCTGCAGCGCGCTGCTCCTCGCGGGAGGTGGCCCATGGCACGGCCGCGCTCGACGACGATGAAGCAGTTGGCTTGCTGGCCGAGGAGCCGCGGCGCCGGCACCGTGAGCCCCAGCCGATAGTCGTGGGTCAGCGCCGCGTACCAGCTCGCGTTCTGGTCCTCGACGATCGCCACCGTCCCGTACGAGCGGTCGCACTTCTCGAGCTGCGAGCTTTCGTTGGACGCCGTGGCGCCGCCGGCGAGACCGGTCGCGGTAGTCTTCGCCGCCGTGGAACCGACTTTCATCTCGGTCAGATTGCTCGCGCAACCGGCCACCAGCACGGCCAACCCAAGGGCCACGCACTTGAATCTTGCGCTCACGATGCGGCTCCCATAGCGTTCAACGGTGGATGTTGAGACCCCTGCATATCAGCAGCAGCGACGCTGCCGCCTGGGGGATTTCCATATTCTAGTCAGATGAGGCCCGAGGCGGCAGCGTCGCTGCTGTAGATATGCAGGGGTCTCGACGTCCACCGTTGAACGAGATGGGGAGCCGCATCGTGAGCGCAAGTTTCAAGTGCGTGGCCCTTGGGGTTGGCCGTGCTGGTGGCCGGTTGCGCGAGCAATCCGACCGAGATGAAAGTCGGTTCCACGGCGGCGAAGACTACCGCGACCGGTTCCGCCGCCGCAGCTCGAGAAGTGCGACCGCTCATTACAGGAGCAGTGGCCGATCGTCGAAGACAGAACGCGAGCTAGCGGCGCTGACCCACGACTATCGGCTGGGTCGACGGTGCCGGTGCTGCGGCTCCTCGTCCAGCAGTCCAACTGCTGCATAGTGCGATGGGCAACATGGCGCAGGAGCCGCGCTGCAGCGGTCCAGATTTCGGCAAGGGCCAGATCGTGGCGGCCGACTACTCCGAGATCGCGCCGTCGATCACCTTCAGCGCCCCGGATGCCGAGGGTGTCCGCGGGCGGCTTGTCGGCTGTCCGCGGTCGCGGGAGGCTTTTCGCAGAACGAGGCGTCGACGAGAATGTGCTGCTGACCGACGACCCGCTCGGGGCTCACCATGAGGGGCCACGGAGGGCGGTGCTTGGCGCCGCCGCCGTGATCTTCGGCTCGCACGGTGGTGGCGGGATGGGCGGCTACACCGACACGCCGCAGACGGTGATCGTCGCCGCATTCTACGACCCAGGCGGGCATGCCGCAACTTTTTGCCGCCCGCAGACGATGGGTGGCCAGGGGCTGGGGCGCCGGCGGGAAGCTCGCCGTGGACGGGGCCGGCGAGCCGGCGTCGCCGCCGCCACCGCCGCCGTCGGCAGGCGCCCCGGGCGCGACGATGTCGGTCGCCGACGCGCAGCGCAAGCTGGGCGGGCTCGGCTACCAGCCCAGGCCGAGCATGGCGATGAGCAGAACCATGACGGCGCTCAAGCCGTTTGCAGAAGGACCGGGAGGCTCGAACCACGACGATCAGCCTCAAGGCGCGGTCCGCCGCGCCGCCGCTGCGGCGTTTCCGCGCAGCCGTCGCCCGGCCCCGGGCGTCCCCGCCGGCCCCGCGGAACCGGCCGCCGATCACGAGAACCCGCTTTCCCTCGATAGCCGCGGTGACGCGGCCGCGTCGCACTGTCGGCGTACGGCGTCAGGCGCGGGTCTTTCCAGTACTCGGCCTTCATCGGGTGCGCGTTCATGAACTGCCGGGCTTGCTCGCGTGGTGTTAATGGAGGCCGATCGCCGGGTTCTTCATCGCGTTGAGTTCGGCCGCGTGGGGCGGTCTGCGAGCGGCGGATGCGGTTGTCGGCGTACCAGTAGCTCTGCACGTTCACTCGGTCACCGATCGGCAAGCACGAAGCATTTGAACGCGTCCTGGTCGGCGAAGAAGAAGTCGCCGTGGCACCAATCGAGCAGCGCGAGCCGCGTCCCGGCGTCGCGGTAGCGCGCGACGTCGATCGCCCGCGCGCCGGTGTTGAAGTAGTCCTGCATGTTCGCACGGTCAGCGCATTGAGCTTCTGCTTCCACGGCGCGTCGCCGAGGTAGTCGCGGAGCCGCCCCCACGATCCCGCCGCCGAGGTCGGCGCTGCAGTGTCGGCGACGTCGGCGCGGACGAAGCAACATCGCCAGTCGAGGTAGAGCACGCGCTCGAGCGTCACACAGAGGCAGAGGATCCGGAAGTAAGTCGCCGTCGTGAAGTGGAAGACCGTCCGGTACCGGCCGAGCCGGCGGTGTCGACCTCGACGAACCGGACCTCGGCGCCATAGCACTGAAAGTGGCTGCGCACGCGCGCCGCCTCGGCGTCCGCGGGTGCAGGTAGTGGATGACGATGCCGTGGTGGCGATTGTGCTCGCGGCCCGACGTCAGCGCCGTCACCGCGTGCGGCAGGTAGTTGGCGTCGCTCGCGATCAGCAGGTCGGACCCGTGCACAGGACGAGGCGGGCTGCGCCTTGAGCAAGCTTCCCTGTCAGCTGGGAGACGGCGGCGCGGCGCGCATTCTCCCTGCGAGCCACATACACCACGAGTGGCGGCGTGGCTGCAGCGCCGAAGCACGCGGGCGTCTTCGGGAATTACGGTCCGCGCCGGAGCCCGATGCGCGGATGAAGCCGATGAACCACTGGCAGCGCGTCGAGGCGGCGATCGCCGGCGAACTCACGGACACCGTGCCCGTCGCCATGTGGCGGCGCTTCCCCGGCGACGACCGAGGATCCGGGGCCTCTTGCGGCGCACATGCTCGCCTCGGCAGCGGCGTGGAGTTCGGACCTCGTCATGCCGCGGGGACCTACGGCGTTGTCGGTGCGCGCCGAGTACCGCGGCAATGCCATCGGCACTCGCGACGTCGTCGCGGCCGTACGCACACCGAGCTGGGAGCGCATCGGCCCGCTGGCCACGGCGGTTCACACAGAACGAGGCGCTGCGGGTCGCCACAACAGCCGCTGGTCCCTGCAGACGGTCTTCAGCCCGCTCACGACCGCGCGCGAGCTCTCAACCGAGCCAGTATCGCCGACCTGCGCTGCATCCCCGAAACGCTGCACCGGGCGCTGCGCATGGGATGTGCCGCCGACCATCCGGCTTTGCGCTCAAAGCGGGCGCACGGCATCTTTCTTGCGACGCAGCTCGCGACGTGGCGGCTGCTTTCAACCAACGAGTGCCCGGCGCTTCGGCCAGGACTACGATCTCGAGATCCTGCGTGCGCTCGAGGGCCGGTCGCGGCTCAACATGCTGCACGCGCACGGCGACGACATTGATGTCGACGTCCTCGCCGAATACCCGGTCGAGATGCTCAACTGGCACGACCGGCTGACGCCGCCGCCGATCGCTGCGGCGACGACGCGGTTCCCGCGGCTGCTGGTCGGGGGGCTCAACGAGCACGGGACGCTGCTTTCGGCTGGCCCGACGAAATTCGCGCCGAGGTCGCCGACGCGATCTGTCAATCCGGGGGGCGAAGGCTTATGATCGGCCCCGGCTGCGTGCTCCCGGTCGCCGCGCGCGAGCGAGACATGAGGCCGTCGTCGACGCGGTCCGCAATCCGCCGTCCGGCGCGCACGCTTCGCCAACGTAACCGCCATCTGAGGAAGGGAAGTCCCATGCGACGCACGTTG
>JBAOIR010000085.1:0-14816 GCA_037045585.1 Microthrixaceae bacterium | reverse complement strand
ACTTACTCGCCCATCCAACCGGCCTGTTCGTCGGCCGAGAGCGTCGCGGTAACTTCTCCGGGTCGCCGGCGATCAACAGCATGTACTTCATGAGGTGCTCCTTCATTCGCCGGGGCGCCTCCCCGGCTCGTGATGATGACGAACGGCCCGAACCGTTCTCGACAGCTTTCCAGAGGCAAGAATCTTCGCGACGCCGAGCGTGTTCGCGGTCAGCCGTCGGTGCGGGCGATGCGCACGTGGGTCACGTGTTGCGAGCTCACCACCTCGTGCCACGGCGTAGCGCTCCAGGGCATCACCCACGCCGTCCTCCCAGCAGCCGCTCGCCGGCCCCGAGCAGCACCGGCGCCACCGTCCATGTGCAGCTCGTCCACCAGGCCGGCCCGGAGGTAAGGCGTTCACGGTGGCGGGCGCTCCGCCCCCGAGGCGCACGTCGTGCCCCGTCCGCCGCCTCCATGGCTCTGCGTCGTAGCGCCGACCTCGATGCCGTCGGTGACGAAAGTGGAACGTGGTCCTCGCCTCTCATCTCGAGCGGCGGCCGGGCGTGGTGGGTGAGCACGAACACCGGGTGGTGGTACGGCGGCTCGGGGCCCCCACCAGCCGTTCCACTCCTCGTCGAGTCCTCCCAAGCCCCCGCACCGGGCCGAACATGTTGCGCCCCATGATCGTGGCGCCGATCCCGTCCACCCCGGCCTCCGGATGAAGGCGTTGTCCACGCCGCTCGGTGGTCTCGTCGGCCACGTCGCCCACCATGCGCCTGGCCGAACGCCGTGGCGAACACCCACTCGTGCAGCTCGCTGCCCGCCCACCCCCAGCGGGTTGTCGACGTCCTGGTCGGGGCCGGCGGCGTACCCGTCGATCGAGACGGCCAGGTTGTGGACGTGGAGCTTGGCCATGGTGGGTCCTTCGACAGCGAGCGCACCGAGGGTATCCGCCGTCGTCGTGCTGCGGTTCAGATCGCCGGTCGGCGCCTGCTGTGTTGGGGCCGACGGCGCGGGACGTGGTCCGGTCGATGATCACCTCGGCGAGGATCAGGTTCGGGACCCACGCCAGGAACGGGACGATGTGGTACGCCCGATCGAAGGCGAGGTCGCCGTCGACGCCCATGATGCCGGCCTGCACGCCGATCATCACGCCGAGCCAGAGGCGGAGGGTGACGGCCGTGGTAGGTGAGCGCGAACGTCCGGATCGCCCAGCGTCGGTGCGCGGCGACGTCGCCGCGACGGATGGTTCGATACGAGGCGAGGGCGCAGCGCGACGCCGACGCGGACGGCGAGCAGCCCGAATCCGGCGAAGCCGACACCGTCGGCGACCGAGTACGGCGACAGGACGGCACCGGCGATCGCCGCGAACCAGGATCGAGGCGATGCCGACGCGACCGGCCACCCGGTGGAGGCGGGTGCCCGCCGCTGGGCACCGAGGACAGCTGCACCGGCGCCGTCAGCATGGCGAGGCCGCCGAGGCACACGTGCACGTAGAAGGCGACCTGAACCATCCCGGCCGATCGACGTAGTTGCCGGCGATCTCCTGTCCCTCCCGGGCCATGTCGCCGAGGCCCGACGTCAGGTTCGGCAGTGAGCTGATCGTGGCGATCGCCAGCGAGGTCACCGCCAACCACCACCTCCCGGTCCGTCCGGCGAACGACCGGTGGACGGTGCGACCGTCGTGCGGGGCGGCGGAGAGGTCGATTCGGCGCATGGGACGAGCGCAGGAATCGACCCGTCGCCTGCCGTACCCCCGCCAGCCGGTGTGTCCGTTGTCGGGTTGTCCCTACCCTCCGGCGGGCTCCGACGCCGGGCTCGACGGCTCGGCCGGCGTCGTCACGGCGGGAATCGTCGCACCTCTCCGCCGCGAACCCGCCCGATCGACGTGTCGGACCGAGAACGTGGTGTCGGTGGCAGTCGCCAACACGCTCATCACGGGGTGTCCGCCGCAGGTCCTTCCAGATGCTGCCGAGGCGACCTTCGCCGCCCACCGTCGTCGAGATCCGAACCCGACCGTCGTACACTCCCTGCACGTGGCCGACGAGATCGAAACGGCCGCCCTCGGCCGGGCAGACCACCCCGACGCGGGAGCGGCGCCGCCGTAGCCCGGCACGTCGGTCACGACGACTCGACCCGACGCCATCGACGCGGTCTGTGGGAACGCCGACACCGTGCCTCGGTCGGCCGTGAGGAGGTAGCCGATGAGGCCGAGCATCGACACGGCGACAACGGTCGCCGCGATCATCACCTGCGAGGCGGACACACGACGGGGATCCCGGTCGAACCGCTGCGGCGGAGGTGGCGGAAGCGCCCTCGACGACTCGAAGATCGGCGGCACCCACCGCTCGGGAACGTGGTCGGGAGGCTGCACCCGCCACCGCGTCGCAGCGTGGATGGCAGCGTCGACCTCGACGGTCGAGAGGATCGTCGGGTGGGACGTGAGCAACGACACGAGCCAGTCCGTGTCGACGACGTCCACACCGTTGATCCGGTGCACCGGTTGTGGCAACTGGGCTCCGACGACGCACAGGACCGGCCGCACCTCGCCGGCCAACGCGTGGCGGGCGTACTCGGCGCGTGACGACATGTGGTCGGCCTCGACGCTGACGGGCGTGGTGCCCAGCCACAGCATGCCGTCCGGTGTGGTGGTCGCCGGCCCCGACCACTGGAGCGACCCGATCGCCCACACCCCCGGTCGGCCCGATCACCAGATGGTCGACGTCGTCACCGGTGCGGCCGATCGGCAGCCCGTGGAAGAAGTGCGTGTGCGCCGGGAGCGCGGTGAGCGCCGCCGCCGTGGCGCGCTGGGCTTCGGAACCTCGACGCCATCCGGGGCCGGGCCGGTGATCGCTGATGGTCTCGCCCCCTCCCGACGCGATGGTCGGAGGATCATATCGCTCACCTCCACAGTTGAACCGTGGAGTTCAGCGGTCAGCGCTCCGTTCGGCGGAGGACCGTGCCGAATCCGCCTGGCGCGCCCGAACTCGGGTGCGGCTGCCGTGCCGTCCCACGCTTGGCGGCCGTTCACGAACACCGCTCGCACCGCGCCGTCGTTGCGGTTGACGAGACGGCGCACCGACGGGAGGCCCGGCATGTCCGCCTCCTCCACATCGTCGACGCGGTCGTCGAGGCCGGCCGGATCGACGATCGCCACGTCGGCTCGACCGCCGACCTGGAGGCGGCCGGCGTCGACGCCGAGGTAGTCGGCGACTTCGGCCGTCACACGGTGCACCGCCTGGCCGGTCGACATGATCGGAGCGCCGGCGGTGGCCTGCCGGTGCACCAGCCGGAGCAGGTGCAACGGGAAGTTGTAGAAGGCCATGTTGCGCAGGTGCGCGCCGGCGTCGGAGAACCCGATCTGGGCCTGCGGATGGTTCACGATCCAGGCGACGGACTCCTCGTTGGTGTTGCCGACGGTGGTCGTCCACCGCAGGTCGTTGCCGAACTCGGCCTGCAGGTCGAGGAACGTGTCGATCCGGTCGCGGCCGCGCTCGGCGGCAACCTCGGCGAACGTGAGGCCGACCAACGTATCGTCGGGGCACTCGACGATGCGGGCCTCGGCGAGATCGCGGTGATACGCCCGGCCCTTGAGCTTGTTGCTCCACTGCTTGCGGAAGCGCTCCCGGTACACCGGGTCACGCAGCAGGTCTCCCCGTGCGCTCGTCGCCAGGTGCAGCGCCTCGGTGCCGGCACCGATCTCTTCGATCACCGGGTTCTCGAGGCCGTCGGTCCAGAGGCGGAACGGCTGGGGGAGCGACTGGAGGCGCACATCGGCCCGCAGATAGCGACGGGCGAACGACATGGCCCCGCCGATGACCTTGAACGCTCCGGGGGCCGCCTTGGCGTCGAGCATCGAGATGATCGACGCGGGGAGCGGCTTGCGACGGATGCCCGACGCGATGGCCACGAAGAGCGCGAAGTTCCATCGGCCCGACAGGTCGGGGACGCCTTGGAGCACGGCGTCGCGACGACGGAGTACCTCGCCGAGGAACCGGTACTCCTTCCAGTTCGCGAACACCGACGGGGTGGGCCGGCTGCGGTACCGATCGCCGTCCATCTTGTCCCACGGGAGCGTGTTGATGGAGAGCCCGAGGTACCCGACGTCGAGCGCCTCGTCGAGCATCGAGGCCATGCGGTCGAGCTCGGATCGCGTCGGCGTCACCGAGTCGTCCAACGCTCGGCCGAGGCCCATCACGTGCGCGCGGATCGCGGAGTGGCCGAGGAACGAGATGACGTTCGGGCCGAGCGGTAGGCGTTCCAGGTGGTCGAGGTAGCCCTTGGGCGAATCCCAATCCTGCACCTGCTCGAGGAGCGGGAGCACCTCGGCGCGGGGTACCCCCTCGACCCGGCAGAACATGTCGGCCAGGTCCTCGGGCTCGCCGACGGCGAACGACAGTCCACACGATCCGACGAGGACGGTGGTGATGCCGTGTCGGACCGACTCGACGAGGGACGGGTCGATCTCGAGTTCAGCGTCGTAGTGGGTGTGCAGGTCGATGAAGCCGGGGGTGACCCAGCACCCGTTGGCGTCGACCACCTCGACGTCGGGTCCGACCTCGATGTCGTGGTCGATGCGGGCGACGACCCCGTCGTGGATGAGTACGTCGGCGCGGCGGCCGTCGGAACCGGTGCCGTCGAAGACCGTGCCACCCCGGATGATTGTGCTGCTCATCGACGCCCCCTCGTTCGTGCCGCGATGGTATCGCCCACGGTGCCGGCGACCCGACGGACACCGTCGGCGATCCGGCGTAGGTTCACGGTGTGCGCATCCTCGGGATCGATCTGGCCGCTCAGCCCCGGAACACCGGTGTCGTGGTGCTCGATCCGGGCGAATCCGGTCGGTGGCGGGCCGATCTCCCGCCGGAGGTCGCCACCGACGAACACCTCGTCGAGCTCGGCGGCCACGTCGATCTCATCGGGGTGGACGCGCCGCTCGGGTGGCCCATCGCGTTCGTGCAGGCCGTCCGGGCCCATGAGGACCGAGAGCCCTGGCCCGGCACGAAGGACCGTCGCTCGCTGACCCATCGCCACACCGACAACGTGGTGCGCGACCACGGACGCGGGCAGCCGATGTCGGCGTCGGCCGACCTCCTCGGGCACGTCGCCATGCGCTGCGCGCTGTTGCAGCGGGACTGGGCGGAGCGGTGGGGTGGCGCCGCGCCGTGTGACGGCAGCGGCCGCCTGGTCGAGGTGTATCCGGCGGCGGCCCTCCGGGCGTGGCACCTGCCCGAGCGCGGCTACAAGGGGCAGTCGGCCGAGGCGGGCCGCGTCCGGAAGGCGATCCTCGCCGGCATCGTCGACGATTGCAGCACGTGGCTCGATCTCGACCGGGTGCGGTCGGCCTGCATCGACTCCGACCACACCCTCGACGTGTTGCTCTCGGCGCTCAACGCCCTCGCCGCTCGCGCCCACCAGACCTTCCCGCCCGAGTCGGTCGAGGACCACCACTGCGCGGTGCTCGAGGGCTGGATCCACGTGCCGTCGGTGCCCCTCGCCTCGGTGCGACCGCCGGTCGACCCGGCGAGTCTGGTCGACCCGGCGCGCGAGTCGCCCTTCTGATCGACCACGTTCGCACGGGCGTGGGGTCCGGCGAACCCGCCACGCAACGGGCTCCTCGGCTCGCTGTCAGTGGTCGCCGTTACGGTCCGTTCCATGGACATCGCCTACTTGCTCATCGGTCTGCTCCTCGGTTCCGCCGGCGGAATCTGGCTCGCCGTCCAGGCCCGCTCGGCCCTCGCCGATGCTGCTCGCGAGAGCGCCCGGCGCGAGGAGTTCCACGTCGATCGGGCCAATCGTCAGGCCGAACGCGAGGCGCTGCTGCGCGAGCACATTGCCCGTGTCGAGGCAGCTGCCGCCACCGACGACCAGATGCTCGATGCGTTTCGCTCACTCTCCCAGGAGGCGCTTGCAGCGCAGAGCGCCCAACTCGTGCAACTCGCCGAAGCGAAGTACGGCGCCCTCCACCAGACGACCGATTCGGTGCTCGCGGGCCACAGCAAGGCGGTCGGCGACGGCCTCCGCGCGCTGTCGGAGCGTCTGGTCGCGCTCGAACGGGAGCGCAACGACGCGACGAGCGCGCTGCGGGCCATCGTCGGCGACCTGTCGGTCGCCCATCGGGCCACCCAGGCCGAGACATCCAAGCTCGCGGCTGCCATGCGCGACAACCGTGTGCGCGGCGCGTGGGGCGAGGTGCAGCTCCGTCGGGTGCTCGAGATGGCGGGGCTCGACCGCCACGCCGACTTCATCGAGCAGCGGGGCGTGACCGACGGCGAGTCCCGCTCGCGACCCGATGTCGTCGTGCCACTCCCCAACGGCCGCTGCGTCGTGATCGACGCCAAAGTGCCCCTCGACCGGTACCTCGACGCCGCCAATGCGGGCGACCCCGCCATCGAGCGGCGGCTCCAGGCCGAGCACGCCAAGGCCGTCGCCGGCCATGTCACGGCGTTGGCGCAGCGTGACTACGCGGCCAAGGTCGACGGCTCGGTCGACATGGTCCTGCTGTTCCTTCCGGGCGAGCCGTTCCTCGCCGCCGCACTCGACGCCGACCCGACGCTCTTCGAGGCTGCGGCGGCCAAGGGCGTCCACCTCGTCACGCCGTCGTCGCTCGTCCCGCTGCTCCGTGGCATCGCGTTGGGCTGGCGAGAGCACCAGGCCGAGCGCGCCGCCGCCGAGATCCAGCAACTCGGCATCGAGTTGCACGAGCGCATCGCCATCTTCGCCGAGCACTTCGCCGCCGTCGGCAGCCAGCTCGATCGAACCGTCAACGCGTTCAACCGCTCCGTCGGCTCGCTCGACCTCCGTGTCGTGTCGACGGCGCGCAAGTTGTCCGAGCACGGTGCCGGCTCGACCCGCACCGTCCCCGATGTCGTCGAGGTGCCCACCGTCTCGCGACCCATCCGCATGCTGGAGCTGATCGTCGCCTCGCGGCCCGACGAATCGACGGCGCCGCTCAGCGCTGCGGCCGGTGAGTCACCTGGTCAGCCCCCGGCGGGCACGGCGGCGTCGTAGGGGACCGTGGCCACGAGGTACGACCCCCGAACCGGTCCCGTCGACACGCTGCGGTCGTAGTACCCGACGCCGAGCTTGCCGGGCTCGCTGAAGATGGGCTGTGCCGAGGCCGCGTAGCACCAGAACGTGATCTGGCCCACGGCGTCGGAGCAGTTCGGGAGCGGCACGACGGTCGGAACGCTCCACGGGCCGGTTGGTGCGGTCGCCGTGCGGATCACCAGCGAGTCGCTGTAGCCCGGCCACGGGCTGTACACCATCACGTACCGGCCGAGATGGGGATCCTTCGTGACCGAGAACGAGCCGGCCGGGAGTGGCGCGGCGATGCTGCCGGGCTCGAACGACAGCGGCATCGAGCTCATCACGTTGCCGGTGAAGTCCTGGCCGGTCCACGTTGAGTACGCGGTCGGATCGGCCACCCGGTCGAGGTCGACCTTCGCCGCGTGGCATGGCCCGTACTGCTCGGGCATCCCGCCCTGCTCGGGTGCCTGGCAGGTGTAGACGATCGCCCGCCCGTCGTCGTCGACCAGCGAGGCGAGCCCGAACGAACGCTGCGGGAACAGGGTCTGGTTGAGGATTCGGGCCCGGATCGGTGCGTCGGTCGGCGGGCGCGCCGGGTCGTAGATCCACTCGGCAACGGCGATGCCCCGTGCCGCGCCATGGATGCTCGAACCGAGGCAGATGTTCTCCATCCAGACGATGACGCGGTCGACATCGCCAAGCGGTTGGACGACGGCGGACGACGGCCACATGCCGGGAGTCGGGGCCGAACCCGGGCACGGCGGGAAGCCGGCCTGGGGCGTCGCGAAGGCAACCGGGGTGCCTCCCTGATCGACGTCCCTCGTGATGGTCGGTTCGCCCGGCGCCGCCCAGGCCGCCGTGCCGATCTCGAAGTACTCGAGCGCACCGTTGTCGTCAGCCCTCGCCGTGTCGCCGAACAGCCAGAGGGTCGAGCCGTCGCGGAGCCGCACACTCACACCGGCGTCGCGATCGATGCCGTCGAGCGCGCTCCCGGCCGGCGGCCCGATCCGGACGGGCGCCGAGATGGGCCCGGAGGCGGCAAACGCGCCCGGCATCGTTGCCGCCGGTGGCGGCGGGACCGAGGTGGTTGCACGGATGACAGTGGTGGACACCGTCGCCCCGGTGTTGCTGGGGGACGACGACGAGTCCGCGTCGGTGCAACCTGCGACGACGGCGACGAGCGCTGCGAGCAGGATCACGCCCAATGTTCGGGGCGCGAGCCGGTGACCGGCGCGGAGCGTCGAACGGGATCGGAACGAGAGGGGAACTGTGATCGGAAACGTCAGGAGAGTGTGCCGGAGAACTTCCGGATCTCCACGACCCCGGTGATGCTCAGCGATGCCACGAACGCCCGTTGACCCGACACGACGGGGTAGTGGAGCACCGAGAAGTTCGAGGCGAAGTCGGCCCGACCGTCGTCGCCCAGTCTGGGGAACGACGTTTCGGCAGCGCCGTCGGAGCGTGCCGCGAGGACAAAGCCTTCCGTCGAGTCGACCCCGGCGTCGGCGTTGAATCCGGCGGTCACGATGTGCGAGCCAGCGACGGTCGTGCGCTGCGTCCCGGTCGAGTGCATTCGCCCCGTGGCGCCGAAGCCGCCGGTCGTGACCGGCGTGCCGTCGACGAGGAACCGTCGGATGTCGATGCCTCCGGCGCTGAACGAATTGGCCGATCCGCTGGTCGCGGAGACCACCACCGAGTCGTCGTTCAGCACGCCGAGCTGGGAAGAGCCGCTGTCGCCGATGTTGATGACACCGGCACTCCCGAACCCGGAGTCGATGTCGCCGGCCGGCGTCAGTCGGACCATCCGTGAGTCCTGCGCGCCCGGTGTCGCGAGGAGCACCACGGTCCGCCCGTTGGAGGCTGCAGCCGTGGTCTTCACCACCCGGGTACCCGCGAGCGAGCTCATGGCCGGCGCCCACCCCTGGGTGAGGACCCCGGTCGCCGAGATTCGGTCGAGGCCCGTTGTCGAACACTCGGCAACCCCGCCGGCAGGCCCGTACGCCACGACGATCGCTCCGTCGCTGGTCGCAGTCAGGAGCGCGTCGCAGTAGGACGTTGCTCCCGCCGGAAGCGTCAGTTCGGGCCAGGTCACCGTCCCGCCGCCGAACGTCGGGTCCGGTGACCCCGTCGTCGTGAATCGAGCCGCCGAACGAGCGGTCGGGCCGGTCTGCATGCCGAACGACAGGGTGCCGGCTGAGACGGTGACCCTGAAGAACGCCGGCCGTCCGGTCGGATCGACGGTCACCGACGTCGCCAGCGGATCGACGATGAGGCCGTCACCACTGAACGATGTGTCGAGGCCGCCGGACGCAGCGAAGCGGGCGAGCACGACGCCGACCCCACGGTCGCGTTCGAAGGAGACGTAGACCGACCCGTTCGGACCCGGCCAGGTCGCGCCGACGGGGAGCATCAGCGGAGCGTCGCGGAGTGCGAGCACTGAGTTCGAACCGTATCCGGACACCGCCGCGCCCTGTCCGTCGAGGCGCGCGAAGCCGTTGGCGATCAGCGGTCCGAAGGAGGGATCAGTGGCCTGCACGCTCGACGAGATCAGCACGCCGCTCCCCGAGGTCATCAGGATCGGTGAGTTGAACGGGGCCATTCCGAACGTCGACGTGAGCGGACCGGCGAACACCGACGGCACGACGACCCCGCCGATGCCGAACTGCGGATCGGGTTGGCCCGACGCCAGCAACTTGGAGATGGCGAAGTCCTCGTTGTACTGACCGCTGGGGGTGTGGACGATTCCGAACACCTCGTCGTTGGTGTTGATGGCCACCGCCGTGGCCTGGGTCCGGCCCCCGGTCTCGGGCAGCGTCGCCGCCGTCCCGTTGTGGTAGGACCCGTCAGGCGAACCCGCTGTCGTCATCCGCAGCACGGAACGGTCGGAGAACACGAGGGGACGGTTGGCGGAGTCGACCAGCAGTCGATTCGCCAAACCATTCGTGCCGGGAACGTTCGCGACACCGTCGGTGTCGAACGCCGAATCGAGGCCACTTGCCGTCAGGCGGAACACGCTCTGGACGTACGTCGATCCCGAGGGAGCGATCGGGGTGCAACGACCGGACAGGAAGAGGAATCTCCCGACGGAGTCGAAGGCTCCGCCATACACGACGCTGCAGTGGTTCGTGGCGACCACGTTCACGTTCTTCCCGTCCGCCGAGATCATGGCGACCCGAGGGTTGATCGCGTCGACGATGGCGACGCTGCCCTGCCGGCCGACCGAAACCATCTGGAACGTGGTCGTGTTGAAGTAGGCACGGCCGGCCGTGCCGTACGACGTGTCGACGACCCCGTCCGAGCTGTAGCGGGTGACGTAGATCGCCGGGACACCGATCGGGTCGAGCCCGGGCGAGAACACGTACAGATGGTTCAGCTCGTCGACGGCGATCTCGCAGCCGGAGCAACGGGAGAGGACGATGCTGCCGTTGGTGCCGAACGACGGGTCGACCTGGCCGGAGGCCGAGATGCGTCGGAGTGTGCGCGAGTAGTTGGCGCCGCCGTTCTCGGTCAACAGGAACGTCGTTCCACCCGACGTGGTGGCCACCGACTCGACCATCTGGGCCTGCTTCGGGAAGTCCACCCTCGCGACACCGTTCGACCCGAACGATCCGTCGAGATCGGAGCCGGGCGTCGGCACGGTCGTCGTGGTGGTCGTGGTCGAGGTGGTCGAGGTGGTCGAGGTGGTCGGGTGTGGTGGGTGGTCGTGGTGGACGTCGTCGTCGTGGCGGGCGCTGTGGTGGTGGTGGTCGACGGCGGCGTCGTCGTGGTGGGCGCAGCGGTCGTCGTCGGTGCAGCTGTCGTGGTGGGCGCAGCGGAGGTCGGCGGCGTGGTCACGACCGGAGCGGTGGTGGGTGGGACGGTCGCCGGGGGCTCGGTCGCCGGGGGAGCGGTGGCCGGCGGCTCAGTCGATGGCGGCTGCGTTGCCGGCGGCTGGGCCCGGGCGGCTTCCTCGGCCTGGATGCGGGCGAGCTCGCGCATGCCGTCGGCCTTGGAGATCAGGCGGCTCCACTTGCCCTTCTTGCACACGAGCACGTGGGTGGCGTCCTGCGCGACCGTCCCGGCCTTGCACCTCCCGCCGACCTTGCCGTTCTGGCAGGCAACGAGGGTGGTGGCGAGGAGGAGAAGGGCTGCGAGGGTGGCGAGACGGCGATGTTGTGTCATTTCAATCCATTTCGAGAATTCGAACTGCGTGAACGTAGCGATGTTCAGCACTGAAGGGAAGCCCGACATCGAGGTCATCCCCCGTTCCCGGGCGGCGGTAGATTTCGCCGATGACCGACATCACCAACGACGAGAACTACGAACCGAGCCCATGGGAGCCGGTCGCCGAGCAGGTCGAGCGCTATCTCGCGACCGACGGCGCCGAAGGGTACGAGTGGATGGGCGGCCACTGCATCATCCTCACGACGACGGGTCGCCGCACCGGCAAGCTCCGCCGCACGCCGCTCATGAAGGTGAAGCACGGCGACGGCTACATCGTGATCGCCTCGCTGGGCGGTGCCCCGCAGCATCCGCAGTGGTACCTCAACATCACTGAGCACCCTGACGTCGTCATCAACGACCTGGCGGAGCGTCACGAGCTCGTCGCCCGGACGGCGTCGCCCGAGGAGAAGCGCGAGCTCTGGCCGCTCGCCGTCGCCGAGTGGCCCGACTACGACAAGTACCAGGAGAGCACCGACCGCGACATCCCGCTCGTCATCTGCGAGCCCAAGGCCTGACCCGCCCCGCCCGGTTCGTCCCGCGAAAGCGTGCAGCCTGCACCTTTCGCGGGACAGAACGAGCGGGGTCAGCCTCCAGAGAGCTTCGCCATCAGCCGTTCGGCCCACCGGGCCGGGCGGCCGGTGCGACCCTCCGAACGGTCGGCGACATCGGCGAGGGCGCGCCCGCCGTTGATGCCGAGCCATCGGGCCGGTTCGGGTTCCCAGCGTGGTGAACGATGCCCGACCCACGGCAGTGCAGTGAGCGGCGTTTCGCGGCCGAGCACGAGGTCGGCGAGCGTCCGCCCGGCGAGGTTCGTCGTCGAGACCCCGTCGCCGACGTAGCCCCCGGCCCAGCCGAGCCGCGAGTGCGGATCGAACCCGACCGACGCCATCCAGTCGCGCGGAACGCCGAGCGGTCCGCCCCATCGATGCGTCACCGCAGCGCTGCCGATCTGGGGGAACATCGAGCGCAGCGTCGCCTCGAGCAGCCCGAAGACCCGGTCGTCGAGGTCGAACGCCGGACGAGTCCTCGACCCGAAGTGGTAGGGCGCGCCCCGGCCCCCGAATGCGAACCGACCGTCGGCGGTTCGCTGGCCGTAGATGATCATGTGGCGGCCGTCGGTGAAGGTCTCCCGTTCGGCGAGCCCGATCGACGCCCACGTCTCGTCGGGCAGCGGTTCGGTCGCGATCATCAGCGAGTAGAGCGGTGCGACCGTTCGCCGGTGTCCCCGCAGCGTCGGTGTGTACCCCTCGGTCGCGCGGATGACGGCACCGGCGCGGATCGACTGCCCGTCGATGCACGTCACGAGTCCGGGTGCGATCGCGCCGATCCGGGTGTTCTCGACGATGCGGACGCCGCGTTGCTCGACGGCAGCGGCGAGCCCGACGGCCAGCCGGCCGGGGTGGAGTGCTGCGCAGTGCGGGGTGTACATCGCGCCGAGCACACCCGTGGCGTTCACTCGAACTCTCGCCGCATCGGCGTCGAGCCACACGTCGTCGGGCTCGGCATGCGCCCGCACCCGGTCGGTCTGGGCGGGGCTCGTCGACAACGTCAACGTCCCGCCCTTGGCGAAGTGGCAGTCGATGCCGTCGGCGGCCGCAGCGGCACCGACCTCGTCGACCGCGGCGCGCATTGCCTGGCGCTGTGCGTCGGCCGCCGCCGCACCGTGCCGGTCGGCGAGCGTGTCGTAGGCCGTGGGGAACAACGCCGAGCACCAGCCGCCGTTGCGCCCCGACGCGCCGAACCCGCACCGTTCGGCCTCGACGACGAGGATGCGCAGGCCGGGGTCGAGCTCCGCCAGCGACCGGGCTGTCCACAGTCCCGTGAAGCCGCCGCCCACGATCACGACGTCCCACGCGTCGGCGTCGCCCGTGTGAAGACTGAGCGCGGGCCGCGGGTGATCGAGGTCGGGAATCGTCGCGTTCCAGAGCGATGTCATAGGCAATTCGAGCCTAGATGTCGCCTTTGCTGCGAGAAACCTCTGTGAACATCTCATCTCGTCCCGGAAAATGGAACACGAATCCGAGGCATCCCCGCGATGGCGGCGCTATGTTTCGGCCACGCGTCGCTCAGGTCCGGCCACGCGGCAAGAAGATCATCGTGGAAGGGTGTCGATGAGCGAGACAACCGCCGAGCCAACCGTCGTCCTGCAGAGCGTCCGAAAGGAGTTCGGTTCGTACGTCGCCGTCGAACACGCAGACTTCGCGATCAGGGCCGGCGAGTTCTTCTCACTGCTCGGCCCCTCCGGTTGTGGCAAGACGACCCTCCTCAAGATGATCGCCGGCTTCGAGCAGCCGTCTGCCGGTGCCGTCCTGCTCGAAGGCGTCGACGTCTCGTCGGTGCCGCCGCACAAGCGCAACGTCAACACGGTGTTCCAGCAGTACGCGCTGTTCCCGCACCTCTCGATCGTCGACAACGTCGCCTTCGGCCTCCGCTCGAAGAAGGTGCCGGCGACCGAGGCGCGCACGCGGTCGATGGAGATGCTCGACGTCGTCAAGCTCACCGAGTTCGCGAACCGGCGCCCCAACCAGCTGTCGGGCGGCCAGCAGCAGCGGGTCGCCCTGGCCCGAGCGCTCGTCAACCTGCCGGCGGCACTGTTGCTCGACGAGCCCCTCGCCGCGCTCGACCTCAAGCTCCGCGAGGCGATGCAGATCGAGCTGAAGCGGATCCAGCGCGACGTCGGCATCACCTTCGTGTTCGTCACCCACGATCAAGGTGAGGCGCTCACGATGAGCGATCGCATCGCCGTCATGAGCCGTGGTCGCGTCGAGCAGATCGGCACCCCTTCGGAGATCTACGACCGACCCGAGACGATCTTCGTCGCCGGCTTCATCGGTTCCGCCAACCTCCTGCCGGGCAAGGTCAGCGCCCCCCTCAAGGTCCAGTTGGCGGTCGGCCCGACCATCGACGTCCCGTTGCTTCCCTCCGGGGCGACCGGCAGCGGTGAGGACGTCACCGTCATGCTGCGTCCCGAGCGGCTCACGCCCACCGTGGACACCGTGGCGGGCCGCTCGGTCACGGGTCGCATCGACGACGTCATCTACCAGGGGTCCGAGACGCTCCTCATCGTCCACCTCGAGGACGAGACCGAGGTGCTGGTCACCATCGATCCCGACCACGCCACGGCCGCCACGAAGGTCGGCAACCAAGTCACGCTCACGTGGTCGCCCGATGCTCCGTTCGTCATGCCGGGGCGCACCGCCATCGTGGGCGCCACCGGTACCGACTTCAACGAGGTCGAGGCCACGATGGCCGGCGATCTCGACGCCGACGACGACGTCGAGGGCGGCGAGGGCCACCCGAACGCCGCTCCGCCCGCCACGCCCGAGAAGCTGCGCAACGAAGGGCGCCGCAAGCTGTTGATCGGGAGCGGTGTGGCGATCGTCGCCGGTCTCGGCGCCGTCGGGCTGTCCAACGTGGGCAGCAACGAGGGCGGCTCGAGCGGGACGTCCAGCTCGAGCGGTGGAGCCGCAGGAGGCGGGCTGGGGCAGGGCGACACCGACCTCAACATCATCAACTGGACCGAGTACATCGACCCGACGGCCGATGGCGAGTCCGGCACGATCGATCTGTTCTCCAAGGAGTTCAACGTCAAGACGAACTACTCCG
>JBAOIR010000029.1:0-10670 GCA_037045585.1 Microthrixaceae bacterium | reverse complement strand
TCCCTCGTCTCGCTCGCACCTGGTCGAGGGTTTCCCCGCCGCGTGAGGAGTCCGTCGCCAGTGGGGTGCGGAACAGTGCGCCGGGCGAGGGCGAAGATGCGGAAGCGTTGGTGAGGAGCGCCGACAAGGGAAGCCGGTAGGCCGATCCATCGTGCATCCAGCCGCAGGTCGGCCAGATCGCCGAGAACGGCGCCGAGAGCCCGTAGAGGTCGAGCTGCGTTGTCTCCCAGATGCCACGGGTCGGGTTCCAGGCCGCGAAGGGTTGCGTCGCCGGGGGTTGCATCGCCGGGGTTGCGCCGGTCATGGTCGTCTCCTTCAGACGGTGGCCGTGTCGCGGGTGAGGACAGCAGCCCGCGGACGTTCTCGATGACGACCCATTCGGGTTGGAGCGCGTCGATGGCTGCGGCCATGTGTGCCCACAGTCCCGAGCGTGTTCCTGGCGCAAGGCCGGCGCGCTTACCGACGGTGGACACGTCCTGGCATGGGAATCCGCCGATGAGGATGTCCACGGGCTTGACCTGGCTCCAGTCGATGGTCGTGATGTCACCGAGGTTCGGCGCGTCCGGCCAGTGGTGGGCGAAGACGCGGGCGACGGGCTCGTTGAGTTCGGAGAACCACACCGTCTTGGCGTTGAAGACGTGCTCGACGGCGAGGTCGAGGCCGCCGTAGCCGCTGAACAGCGAACCAATCCTGAGTTCTGAATCGCCGCTGGCGTCGAGGTCGCGCATGAAGTCCGCTCCGGTGACAGTCGTCCCCGGCAGCCGTGCCTCATCGAGAACGGATGCCGAGCTGGTCACCTGTCAGGTGCACGACTCCGACACGCGCCCGCTGCTCGACCGAGCCACCCGCTTGTCGCCGGCCGGGGCATCCATCTCCGGCCTCAGCTCTGACCGCCCTCCGAGGTCACACGCGTCTTGCAGGTCGAGGTAGAGCCGGGCATACCGGCTCAGAAGTCACCGGGTGCGGGTGCTCACCTGCTCGCCAGGAACGGAGGTAAGCATGACGGTTTCGATGCGCGTGATGTCGGCGGGTGATGGCTACAAGTACCTGCTCAAGACGGTCGTGGCCGCCGACGGCAACAGGCCGCTCTCGACGCCGCTCACTCGTTACTACATGGAAGAAGGGCACACCGCCCGGCCGCTGGCTCGGCGCGGGCGTAGCGGCCCTCGGCAAGGGCGAGATTCAGGTGGGCGACCGAGTATCAGAAGACCAACTCCAGCTCCTGATGGGCACGGGCTGTGATCCGATCACCGGCGACAAGCTCGGCCTGGGCTTCCCGGCGTACAAGAGCCAGGACGAGCGGATCGAGGCACGGATCGCCGCTCTTGACCAGACGCTCACACCTGGGGCCAAGGGCGAGGCCATCGCGCAGATCGTTGCCGAGGAGACCGCTCACAGCACACGGCGTGCGGTCGCAGGCTTCGACTTCACCTTCTCCATCCCGAAGTCCGCATCGGTGCTGTGGGCAGTCGCCGACGCCGGGGTCCAAGCACTCATCGCCAAGGCGCACCATCGAGCGGTTGCGGAGGTGGTTGCGTTCATGGAACGTGAAGTTGCAGCCACCCGCACGGGCGCAGCCGCCGGAGACGGCGCGGTTGCGCAGGTCGATGTCACCGGGCTCATCGCAACCGCCTTCGATCACTTCGACTCCCGCGCCGGCGACCCCCACCTCCACACGCACGTGGTCATCAGTAATAAGGCCAAGACCGTCCTCGATGGGAAATGGCGCTCGCTTGACGGCAGACCGATGCACGCCGCCGTCGTTGCCCTCTCCGAACTACACGAAGCCGTGTTCGCCGACCATATGACGCGCTCCTTCGGCGTCTCGTGGGAGGAGCGCGAGATGGGGCGGGACCGGAATCCGGCGTGGGCGATCACCGGGGTTCCGGAAGAGCTGGTCTCGGAGTTCTCGTCCCGTGCCCGTCACATCGACGTCGAGAAGAACCGGCTCATCGCCGAGTACGTTGCCCATCACGGACACCAACCATCGAACGCGACGATCCTCAAGCTGCGAGCCCAGGCCACGCTGGCCACGAGGCCTGAGAAGCAGGTCCGATCCTTGGCTGACCTGACCGCCGAGTGGCGGGATCGCGCGTCCAAGACTCTCGGTCGGGACGCGACGACGTGGGCACGCGAGATGACCGACAACGACAAACCGCTGCTGCTGCGAGCGGACGACGTGCCGCTCGACGTGATCGGCGAGCTGGGACGCTCGGTCGTCGAGGTGGTCGGTGAGAAGCGCTCGACCTGGCGACGGTGGAATCTCGTGGCCGAGGCATGCCGGCAGACAATGGGTTGGCGATTCGCCACCATGCAGGATCGGGAAGCCATCGTCGCGATGGTCGCCGATGCCGCCGAGCTCGTCTCGCTTCGGTTGACACCGCCCGAGCTCGCCGCCTCGCCCGTCGTGTTCCGTCGGCCCGACGGCAGCTCGGTGTTCCGACCGAAGAGCTCGACCGTGTTCACCTCCGAGTCCCAGCTCGCTGCCGAGGACAGACTCCTCGAACGAGCCGCCAACCTCGGCGGGCCAACGGTGCCGCTTGCCACGGTCGAGAAGATCACGCGCAGTCCCGACGCGGACGGCCGGCTGCTCGGCGACGACCAAGCCGACGCCTTGACCCGCATCGCGGTGTCAGGACGGATGCTCGACGTGCTGGTCGGTCCCGCCGGGGCGGGCAAGACAACCGCCATGAACGCCCTCCGCCGCGCTTGGGAAGCCGAGCACGGCACCGGGTCCGTCGTCGGGCTCGCACCGTCAGCCGTCGCTGCACAGGTTCTCGCCGACGATCTCGGGATCGAGACGGAGAACACGGCGAAGTGGTGGCAGAACCACCTCCTCCACGGCACCACGTTCGAGGCGGGCCAGCTCGTCATCATCGACGAAGCCTCCCTCGCCGGCACCCTGTCACTGGACCGCATTACCCACCTCGCCCAAGACGCTGGCGCGAAGGTGCTGCTGGTCGGCGACTACGCGCAACTCCAGTCCGTAGACGCTGGCGGTGTGTTCGCGATGATCGCCAGAGACCGGGCCGACACCCCGGAACTGGTCGACGTGCACCGCTTCACCCACGTCTGGGAGAAGACCGCCTCACTCGAACTACGTCATGGACGTACTGGGGCAATCGACACCTACCTCGCCCACCAGCGCGTCACCGACGGCGACGCCGAGGCCATGACCATCGCGGCATATAACGCCTGGCGTGCCGACCGCGACGCGGGACTGATCTCGGTATTGATCGCCGAGACTCACGAAGACGTAACCACGCTGAACGGTCGCGCCCGTGCCGACCTGATCCTCAACAAGACGCTGAACCCCGACCGTGAAGTCGAGTTGCGCGACGGCACCTTCGCAGGCGTGGGCGACACCATCATCACGCGACTCAACAAGCGCGAACTGCGCACCCTGGTCGGGCGGGACTGGGTGCGTAACGGCGACATCTGGACCGTCACCGCCGTCGGCGACGACGGGACCATCACCATCGCACGCGACTACGGGGCCGGCACCACCGTCCGCGACGACGGAACCATCAGGGCTCGGAGGCGTGGGCGCAGGTTCGGCGGCGGCATCCTCCTCCCAGCGGCGTATGTGGCTGAGCATGTTGATCTCGGTTACGCGGTCACCGCCTACCGCGCCCAAGGCATCACCACCGACACCGCGCACGTGCTGGTCGAACCGACCTCGACCAGAGAGACCTTCTACATCGCGATGACCCGAGGACGGCACTCGAACCACGCATACGTCACCCTCGACCGCGCCGACGACCACGCACAGCCACACCCCGGCGACAACCCGCACGCCACCGCACGAAGCGTCCTCTACGGCGTTCTCCAGCACAGCGGTGCCGAACTCTCGGCGCACGAGACCATCGTGGCCGAGCAGGAACAGTGGGGCTCCATCGCCCAGCTCGCCGCCGAGTACGAAACCATCGCCGCCGCAGCCCAACACGACCGCTGGGCCACCCTAATCCGCGTCTCCGGACTCACCGACGAACAGGCCGAGAACGCCATCGAATCCGAGGCGTTCGGCCCGCTCACGGCCGAACTGCGCCGCGCCGAAGCCAACCACCACAATGTCGATGCGCTCTTGCCGCGTCTCGTGGCTGCGCGTGGGTTTATCGACGCCGACGACATCGCCGCTGTCCTCCACTACCGGGTCGAACGGGCCACCGCCCGTCCCGCAGGCTCGGGCAGGACTCGCAAGCCAGCGCAACTCATCGCCGGCCTCATCCCGCAGGCGCACGGAGTCATCGACGCCGAGATGCGAGCAGCTCTCGACGAGCGAGAAGCACTGATCGAGGTCCGCGCCGACGCCGCACTCGAAGCGGCGCTGTCCGAGAGCGCGCCGTGGACGAAGACTCTTGGAGCGCAGCCGAACGACCGACGACGAGCCGCGACTTGGCGCAAGTCTGCGCGCGTGGTCGCCGCCTATCGAGACCGCTACCGCGTCACCGACGACACACCCCTCGGCACCGCGCCAGAGTCTGCCGCCCAGAAGATCGACGCTGCAAGGGCGCGAGCCGCGCTCACGCAGGCAACCGAAGTCGCCGGTACGCGCGCGGGACGTAGCGGGCCTCGGCCGGTCGAACACAGATCGCTCGGCCGCTCGCTATGACCCGAGCCCGAGGGAGTGTCGGAGCGGCGACGTAGAATAGTTACATGGTTGTAGTTCCCGCAAATCCGCCCGACGCCGGAGGCAACGTGCCCGGTGGCCAGCTTGAGGTGGGCGCACAACTGGACAGCGCCGGGGTGACCGGTCAGCTACCTGAGATGGGTTCAGAGCCGTTCCAGATACTGGCACTGGACGGCGGCGGCGCCAAGGCCCTCTTCACCGCTCATGTGCTCGCAAGGTTGGAGCAGGACCTTGGTGTCAGCATCAGCGAGTCTTTCGACTTGATCGCCGGAACCTCGGCTGGCGGGATAGTCGCGCTGGCGCTGGGCGCCGGGCTCACACCTGCCCAGATCGTTGAGCACTACGAGGAGCGTCAACACTGTGTTCCCGGCCGCGAGGCGTCGGCTGTGGCGGCGTCCGCGCCAGCTGACCGCTCCCATCTACGATCACGGTGCACTCCGGACCGCGCTCACGAACGTGCTCGGAGGACAGATACTCGGCAACAGCACCAAGCGATTGGTCATCCCAGCGTGGGACGTGCAACGCGGTAGTGTGCATATCTTCAAGACACCGCACAACACGCGGCTCGCCCGAGACTGGCGCATCCCGATGGTGGACATCGCGATGGCGACCTCAGCAGCGCCGCTCTACTTCCCGGCCGCTCGCGTGGACGGGCACCGACTCATCGACGGTGGTGTATGGGCGAACAATCCTTCCGTTGTGGCGATTGCTGAAGCCGTAAGCATGCTCGATCAGCCACTGAGCTCGATCAGGGTGCTGAACGTTGGCACCGTCGACCAGCCACGAACCACCCCAAGCGCCTCGACCGCGGCGGACTGCTGAACTGGGCGAAGCCGATCGCTCCCCTCATCCTCAACGCCGGCAGCCGCGGCGGACAAGGCATCGCTGAACATCTGATCGGCAAGGATGCCTACACCAGGTTCGACGCCCGCGTCCCCGGCGATCTGTACGCACTCGACTCGGCAGACCCGAGCGACCTCGCCGGGCTCGCTGCGTCCGCCAGCCGCGAGCTTAGTCCCATCTACACCGAGAGGTTCGCTGCCCATCGCGCAGCCGAATACACACCATTGATCGGAGACCCACATCGCGGCGAACCGACGAGCACGTCTACCACGGAGGTCTCCCGATGAAGCTCACCGACTACTTCAATGTCCTGCTCAAGGACACCGTCAACCTCGGCCAGGTGAAGCTGGACCTACTCGACTCACGCGTCGAGTCGGTCTACAAGGCGTTGAAGGCCGACGAGCAGATCGGCCCGCTCATCCTGGGCAAGACGCCCCAGGGCTCCTGGGCCCACAGGACCATCATCAACCCCGTCGGCGACAACGAGTTCGACGCGGACTTCATGCTCGACATGAGCGAGAACCCGGACTGGGCCGACGATCCGAAGAAGTACATCGAGGAGGTCTACGCGGCTCTGCACCGTCACAGCACCTACGGCAACATGCCGCACTCACGGAAGTGCCGCTGCGTCCGACTCGTCTACGCGAACTCCATGCACCTCGACATCGTGCCGCACCTGAACCTCGCTGATGGGCGCGAGGTCATCGTCAACCGCGACGACAACGACTGGGAATTGACCGACCCCCAGGGCTTCACCGACTGGATGAAGACCAAGGACACGCTCGCAAACGGCAACCTTCGCAAGGTCATCCGGCTGATGAAGTACCTGCGGGACCACAAGAACTCCTTCACAGGCACGCGGTCGATTCTCCTGACCACGCTGCTCGGCGAGCAGGTCACCGAGCTGCGCACGCTGCTCGAACCCGGCTACTACAGCGACGTTCCGACGGCGCTCCTACACCTCGTCAACGACCTCGACAGTTGGCTCCAGGCCCGCCCGATCAAGCCATCGATCCCGGACCCGTCGGGTTCTGGGGTCACTTTCGACCATCGGTGGGAGCAGTCGACCTACAGCTACTTCCGGGATCGCATCCACGCCCACGCGGCCGAGATCGAGGAGGCGTACAACGAGGAGAACAAGGACCGCAGCGTTGAGTTGTGGCAGGGCATCTTCGGCGATGGATTCAAGGCCCCGGCCACGTCGTCGAGCAGCACCAAGTTCCCGGCAGCACCGGTACCGGCTACTACCGTGGGGCGGTCTGGCCGCGCGGGATGAGCCGTCGAAATCGGGGCACGCTGTCGGCCTGGCAGAAGCAACTCGTTGACGAACTGAGGGCGCTCGCCAAAGACAGGCCCGACGACCTGCGGATCGTCCAGCAACCCAAGCTCGACGCAGAGGGCCACGCCACCGTCCGGGTCCGGCTCAACACCGCCAGCATCCTGCGAAGTTCCGCAGGTCTGGCGCTTGAGAACCACGAAGAGTTCATCCTCCAGATTCGACCCTCGATGTTCGCTCCGCCGAGCGTCGAGGTTGACCACCCACGCTTCCTCGGCTTTCCACATGTTCTCCAGGGGCAACGGCTCTGCATCTACCTCGATCCTTCGCGCGAGTGGCGTCCGTCGGAAGGAATGGCTGGGTTCCTCAACCGTCTGTGGGGCTGGCTCACTGACGCCGCTGGCGGAAAATTCGACCCCTCGACCGCGATGTATCACGCGGTCGGCGGCGTGCTCCACCACGCGGACGACACGCCCACCATCGTCGTCCGCGAGCCTGGCCCAACGAAGCCACGGCAGATCGCTCGGCTCATCGCCCGCTCGACCCATCGGTACGATCTCACCTACTCGACCGACGGCGACGGACATCGCACGCCCGTCTTCACCCTCGCGAGCGACCTGCCCTTCGGCGCGGCCTCGACTTTCGCGTTGTTCCTTGCGCTCCTGGATGATCCGTATCTCGACCAGGCCGGAGGCCAACCCCCACGAGTCGCGGCTCAATCGCCGGCGTTCATCACCTCCCTTCTCGCCAGTGCTCTCAGAAACCCCGACGGCGAGGAGCAGTACTTCGTCCTCGCTGTTCCCCATCCCGCAGGCGGCCCGCATCACCTGCTCGGCGGACGCCTCCACGCAACGACCGCCGATGCGCTGCGACGCATCGCCAAGAAGCACGGCACCGCGATCAACCTTGATCCCGCGAGCATCAACGCCGAGATCCCCATCGAATGGTGCAACATGTCCGACGAACGGCAAGCAGTCACGACCCGGCGCGACGAACGCCGGCCCGTCAACGGCTACCAAGGAAAGACTGTTCACATCTGGGGCTGCGGCGGACTGGGATCATGGGCGGCCGAGTTCATCGCACGCGCCGGGGCCGCAGGTATCACCGTCTGCGACCCAGGAGTCATCACCGGCGGACTCCTCGTGCGACAGAACTACACCGAAGCCGACATCGGGCAGACGAAAGCCGATGCCCTCGCGACACGGCTGCGCTCGCTCCGCGACGACCTCACCATCACCATCGCCGAGGGGAGCGTTCCAGACCTCGCCGATTCCCTCGCGGCCGATCTCATCATCGATGCGACCGTAAGCCACAGCGTTACCACGTACCTCGACACGCTTGTCGGCGTCGAGCGCAAAGCCCTCATTGCCCAGATCGCCACCGACGCCAGTTCCGGGACCCTCGGCATCGCCAACATCAGCGCACCTGACTCCACGCTGACGCCATCGGGGATCGACGCGCGCGCGGGTCGCACGGTACTCGCCGATGGTGAGCTGGAGCTCTACCATCCGCTCTGGCAGGAGGTGGCCGACGGGGACGAACTGATACCAACGAGAGGGTGCTCCGTGCCCACCTTCCACGGTTCAGCCGCAGACCTCGCCGCCGTCGCTGCGACGCTCGTCAACATGATCGGCCTCCACCTGCAACAGCTGCCGTCCACAGTCTCCGGGACACACCTCATCGCGCTGCCACACGCACCCTCCGGGCCGAGGCACCACTTCGTGTTGGCCGAAGCAGAGGATGCGAGTCTGCCGCCCTCAGCCGGAGACGCTGAATAGCCCCCGCCTACGCGCCGCTGACGGCTACAAGCGCCTCGATCCGGACCAAGCTGTCGTTGCGGGCGGCACTACCGGCCTTCCCAAGCCCGCAACAGGGGCGTAGCCTTGAAGTGAGGCGGATTTCTCCTTACCTTTGGGCCGCTCGCGGCAGACCTTCGGGTCACTCTCCACGCACCGTCTCGACAACGACTCGCGTGTTGAGAGGAGCCCATCATGATCCGCCTACTGTGGACAGCCAGCGCCGAGGTCCGCTACTTCCTGCGTCGCTACATGCCGAGCAACATCCTGCTCGACCTGATCCGCACCAGGAAGGGGCTGAAGTGGGGCGTGCCAGCGATGCTGCTGGCCGGTCCCTACCTGGCCGTCGCCTTCTGGTGCACCACTCTCATCGAGAACGGCGGCCCAGGATGGCTCCACCTCGTCGTGCTGGTCTGCATCTGGAACGCTCTCAAGATGCTGGCCATCGGCCCGGTGAGCGTCGTTCTCCTCGTAAGGGCTCGTGCCCGTGAGTACCGCGCGCAGCGGCAGCGTGCCGAGCGCGAGGATGTGCCGCTGGGTGAACTCACTCGAAGCTCTCGCTGAGTTCAGGGCCAGGCGTCCACCTGCCGACTGTGCGCGCTACAGCGTGCGAGTCGGAGCAGGCGAAGGCGGACGGACATGCTCCCTGTCGAGTCGCTCTCGCGGCGTCTGGCCCCGTTCCACCAGCCTGGCAAGGTCCGAAGTGTCCGCAACCAAGGACGCGATGCCATCGCGCAGCAAACGATGCGGCCCAACACTCGCGGCGCTCGTCACTGGACCGGGGACGGCTCCGACACGTCGGCCGAGTTCGGCGGCTCGCTGGGCAACCAGCAGTGACCCTGATCGCGCGCCCGCCTCGACGATCACCGTCGCGGAGGACAGCGCAGCCATCAGTCGGGCGCGGGCGATGACCCGATGCCGAGTTGGAACGGCACCGGGCGGAACCTCGCTAACGAGAAGGCCGACATCAGCCACGCGATCGAGTAGGTCGCGATGGCCGACAGGGTACGGGCGATCGACTCCGTTGGCGAGGATCGCGATCGTGTCGCCACCTGCCGCGAGGGCGGCCTGGTGCGACGCACCTTCGATCCCGTAGGCACCTCCCGCGACGACAACTCGTTCGTCCGCGGCAACCGAACTGGCGAGTTCCCGGGCCACATGGTCGCCGTAGGAGGTGCATGCCCGAGCCCCGGTGATCGTGACGAGATCGCTCATCGGACGCGAGAGGAAGGACGACGCGCCGCGAGTCCACAGCACGTAGGGGGCGACTTCACCAAGATCGTCGAGGGCGGTGGGCCAGTCGCTATCGCCTGGGATGAGCGCTCGAACGCCTGATTGCTGCACCTGGTCGATACGCGCGGCCAGTTCCTTCGCCCCTGGCACGCCGAGGTGGTCGCGCCAGACCTGCGCGTCCACGGGGCTCAGCCCCACCACCGCGCCGTCGCGCTCAGCGAGCCAGAGCGTCTCGACTGCTCCGAGCCTGGACAAGATGCGTCCTGTCACCGGGTCATTGGGCTCGACGAGCATGGACAGCACCATCCTCGCGGTGCGCTCGTCATTCGCGACATCACTCAAGCTGGTCATCATCGGTTCCTCTCGGCGCTCGTTACCGACGAGGTGCGCCGAGCGCTACCGACGGATTGGCAACTCGGAACCGCAGCTACGAGTCATCGCTCGCTTCGTCCACGATGAGTCCCGCCTCGACCAGTGCTGCGCGCACGGCCTTGCGGTCCACTCCCATCCGACGGCCGATCGCCCGCATCGAGACGCCCGCTCGGGCGAGCCGCACGGCCTCCGCCTTCTCGTCGATCCCCAGCCCCGGTCGGCGGCTCGGCACGTTGCGGCGACGCAGGTGGGAGAACACCGTGGCGCGGTGGATGCCGTACCTCTCAGCGAGCGCCTTGACGCTCATCCCGGCCAGGTAGTCGCCGACGAGGGCGTCCACCTCGGAGGCGGTGAGAAAAGTTTGAGCCGTCTCGACAGTCCTCACAACAGGGCCACGATCGTCCTTCGGAGCGGTATCCTGGGGACGTCGAGAGACCTCGTAGACCCCACGGTCTAGGCGGTTGACCAGGGTTTTCGTCTTGGGGGCGGAGTTGCCAAACGTACTACTCAGGCACCCCAC
>JBAOIR010000023.1:0-16987 GCA_037045585.1 Microthrixaceae bacterium | reverse complement strand
GGCGGCATCCGCCACTCGTGCCGCTGCCCCCGCCACATCGGGGGGGATGGCGTCGGGATCTCCAGACATCACTACACTTTCGGCTCAGAGCGCCGGTGATTGAACATGACTGAACACGAGCGATCCACATCGCCCACCACCATCGACCCCGGCGTAGTTCACGACGGCCGTCCCGAGCACCACCGTGCACGTCCCGGGCAACCATTTGATGACGCAGCTGCTCGGTCGGCGCGACGAGTGGCTCGATCGCGTCGAAGCCGCCTTCGTCGGCACACGCATCGTGGCTCGCGGCGCAACGAGATCAACGTCGAGGGGCCCGACGGGATCCGCTGTCGGCCGCATCTTCGAGGAGCTGGTGATCTTCGTCGAGGGCGGCACGAAGCTCGACGAAGACCTCCTCCGTCGCACGATCGACATGGTCGCCGTGGACGAGCTGCCGTCCCAACTGTTGGGCAGTGACGTCGTCCGCCTGGCCCGCGGCGGTTCGGTCCGTCCCAAGACCGCCGGTCAGCGCCGCTACATCGACGCCATCGCCGAGAACATCATCACGTTCGGCATCGGTCCCGCCGGTACCGGCAAGAGCTGGCTCGCTGTCGCGATGGTCAGCCCAGGCCCTGCAACGCAAGCAGGTCGAGCGCATCGTCCTCACCCGTCCGGCGGTGGAGGCCGGCGAGCGCCTCGGCTTCCTGCCCGGCGACCTGATGGCCAAGGTCGACCCGTACCTGCGGCCGCTGTACGACGCGTTCTACGATATGGTCGGCGCCGAAGGTGCGGCGAAGTTGCTGGAGCGGGGCACCGTCGAGGTCGCTCCGCTGGCGTTCATGCGTGGTCGGACGCTCAACCGCAGCTTCATCATCCTGGACGAGGCGCAGAACACGACGCCCGAGCAGATGAAGATGTTCCTCACCCGCATCGGGTACGGCTCCAAGGCCGTCATCACCGGTGACACCACGCAGGTCGACGTCGCCGGCGGCCGGAGCGGCCTCGACAACCTCGAGGGCATCCTGCAGGGAATCGACGGGTTGTCGTTCGTCCGGCTCGGCAGTCGAGACGTCGTCCGCCACAAGATCGTGGCCGACATCGTGAACGCGTACGAGCGGTCATCGGTGGCGAGTTCCGGCTCGTCAGGCGCTTCGTCGGGGAGCAGCGCCTGATGGAGGGAGCGTCTCCGACGATCTCGGTGACCGTCCTCAACGAGACGTCCGCCGAGATCGATGCCGATCGCTGGGCCGAACTCGTCCGCGGCGTGCTCGAACGCGAGGGGTCGAAGCCCCTGCCGAGACCGCCGTGGTGTTCGTCGACGACGTCGTGATGGCCGAGCTCAACGCCGAGCACATGGGCGGGTCCGGCCCGACCGATGTGCTGTCGTTCCCGATCGACGACGGTGCCGACGACGACCTGGCCGCCATCCCCGGCCAGGCTCGAATGGTCGGTGACATCGTGGTGTGCCCGACGGTCGCCGCCACCAACGCGCCCGACCACGCCGGCGAACTCGATGACGAGATCGCACTCCTCCTCATCCACGGTTCGCTCCACCTCCTCGGCCACGACCATGCCGAGGTCGACGAGCGGACGGAGATGTGGGCGGCCGAGCGCCGCCTCGTCGCCGAGTTGTGGGGGACCTTCCCTCGAGATCCCTGGCAGGAGACATGATCGCCGTCGCCTTCACCACCGCCGACGCCGTGCTCCTCGTCGTCGTTGTGGTGCTCATCTTCCTGAGCGCCGCGATCGCCGTCGCCGAGACCGCCATCACCCGCATCAGCCGGTCCCGGGCCGCGGCGCTCGAGGAACAGGGCCACAAGCGCGCCGCCATGGTCGTCGCGATCGTCGGCAACTTCGAGCGGAGCCTGAACGCCATCTATCTGGTCGCGCTGGCGCTGCAGACGGTGCAGGCGTCCATCACCGGCATCGTCGCGTCCCGGGTGTTCGGCACCGCCGGCGTCATCGTTGCGACACTGATCAACGTCGTGGTGGTGTTCATCATCGCCGAGGCCGCGCCGAAGACGTGGGCCCTGCAGCACACCGACCGTGCCGCGCTGGCCACGGCGCCGCTCATCGTGCTCATCGGCCGCATGTTCCGGTGGATCGCCGATGTGCTCATCACCGTCACCAACGTGATCCTGCCGGGCAAGGGTCTCGAGCAGGGCCCGTTCGTGACGGAGGAGGAGATCATCGCCCTGATGGGTGAGGCCGCCGAGGCCTCGGTCATCGAGGAGGAGGAACGCGATCTCATCGAGTCGATCATCGACTTCGGCGACACGGTGGCCCGCGAGATCATGGTGCCCCGCACCGACATGGTGTCCTTCGAGGTCGAGTACCGCGTCGCCGACTGCGTCGAGATCGCCATCCTCAACGGGCTGAGCCGCTTCCCGGTGTACCGCGAGAACATCGACGACATCGTCGGCATCGTGTACGCCAAGGATCTGATGCGGGCAGAGCGCGACCAGCGAGGAACGGAGACCATCGAGGGTCTCATGCGCCCTCCCCAGCTGATTCCCGAGACCAAGCGCGTCGCCGAGCTCCTGCGCGAGATGCAGTCCCGCCAGACCCACATCGCGATCGTCGTCGACGAGTACGGCGGCACCGCCGGCCTCGTGACCATGGAGGATCTGCTCGAGGAGCTGGTGGGCGACATTGCCGACGAGTTCGACACCGAGGTGCCTCCCGCCGAGGTGCTGCCCGGGGGCGAGGTCTTGGTGCACGACGCGTCGTTCAACGTCGACGACCTCAACGATCGCTACGACCTCGATCTGCCCGAGGGTGACTGGGACTCCCTCGGGGGCCTCGTGTTCTCCGAACTCGGCCGGGTTCCGGTTGTCGGCGACCTCGTGGAGGTCGACGGCTACTCGCTCGAGGTGCAGTCGGTCGACGGTCGCCGCGTCGGCCGGGTCAAGGTCGTGGCGGTCACGGTCGACGACAAGGCGCCAGCGGAATGAGTCCCGACGACCTCGACCCGACGCCCACCGGTGGGCCCCCGATGTTCGACGACGACCTCGTCGACGAGTTCGACGACATCGACGAGGAGGAGGACGAGGCCGACGGTGCCGTCCGCTACCTCTCGGTCGAGGAGTTCCTCGCCGGCTCGTCGGAGCCCGAGGTGCCCGAGGGGTTCCGCTCGGGCTTCGTGTCCCTGGTCGGTCGCCCCAACGTCGGCAAGTCGACGCTGCTCAACCGCATCCTCGGCCACAAGGTCTCGATCGTCTCCGACAAGCCGCAGACCACGCGCCACCAGATCCGCGGCGTCCTCAACCGGCCGGCGACCCAGATCGTGTTCGTCGACACGCCCGGCATCCACAAGCCCCGCACGCTCATGGGAGAACGCCTGAACGAGGCGGCCATCGGCGCCGCGAAGGGTGTCGATGTCGTGTGTCTGCTGGTCGATGCGACGGCGCCTGTCGGCCGCGGTGACGCGTGGGTCGCCGAGCGGGTCCCCGACGACGCCATCGTCATCGTCAACAAGGTCGACCTGGTCTCCAAGGAGCAGGTCATGAAGCAGCTGTTGCGGACGACCGACTTCGGGCAGTTCGGCGAGTCGAACGCCGGCGACGCGTCCTCGGGCCCGACCGGCCTCGACCTCGTGCGCGAGGTCGGCGCGGGGGCCCGGGAGTACTTTCCCGTGTCGGCGGCGACGGGGGAGGGCGTCGAGGCATTGGTCGAGCACCTGATCTCCCGCTTGCCCGAAGGCCCCAAGTGGTATCCCGACGACATGGTGACCGACGTCGAGGATGCGTTCTGGGTCGCCGAGCTGGTGCGCGAGAAGCTGCTGGCGGTGACCCACGACGAGTTGCCGCACTCGATCGCCTGCCGGGTGACGGAGTGGGAATGGCCTCGGGTCCGCGTCGAGATCCTCGTCGAACGCGAGTCCCAGAAGGGCATCGTGATCGGCAAGAAGGGCGCCGTGCTCAAGCAGGCGGGCATCGCCACACGGGCCGAGATGCCGCCGGGGGCGTTCCTCGAGCTGCACGTCAAGGTCGACAAGGACTGGCAGCGTCGTCCCAAGGCCCTCGATCGTCTCGGCTACTGACAGAACCGGCTCAGGAGAGGTCGGCGTCGGGTTTCGTCGGGACGCGGGCAACGATGTACCAGGTGCCGACGAGCCCGAGGGCGATGACCGCGAACGCGATCGCCCAGCGCTCCCGGAGGACCACGGCGCTCACGGCGATCGCCGCCCACATCGTCGAGATGGCGATCACCTTGATGCGCCTCGGCATGCCGAGGCCGGCCCGGTGGTCGCGAACCATGGGACCGATCGTGGGGAGGTCGAGGACCCACTGCTCGAACCGGGGACTCGACTTGCCGAAGCAGTAGGCGGCGACGATGAAGAAGACGGTCGTCGGCAGCCCGGGCACGACGATGCCGACTCCACCGACGCCCACGGCGACCCAGCCGCCGGCGAACCACCCGGCGCGGAGCAGCCCGCGACTGCCGGACGCGACCGGCCCTCGATTCATGCCCTGATCACTGCACCAGGTGGACGATGTCCTGCACGAGCAGGACGGTGAGCAGCGTGATGACGCTGAGCGCGGCCGCTGAGAAGTACCAGCGCCACTTGTGATCGACGGCGAAGAAACGCCGGATCGTGAACACGTCGCAGACCATCGCGATGACGCCGATGATGATGCCGAGGATGGGGCCGACGCCCTTGGCGAAGCTCACCGCCGGCAGCACGAACGGGAACACCACATAGGTGAGGGTGCAACGCGTCGCCGAGATCAGCATCGACTTCTGGAACGTGGCGAGCGCAGCGTTCTCGGTGACGCCGGCGGGGCGCTCCTTGATGCGGAGCACCTTGCGGACGACCTCGTCGGCCTTCGACCGCTGCGGCGCGGGGCGGATGGCTCCGGCGTCATGGGGGAACGGGCAGACACCCTCGGGCGCCAGCTTCGTGAGGCCGTGCGGGACGGGGCAACCGGCTGCGGCCGGCGCCGGTCCGGGTGCGGCCGCCGTCTGTTCGATCAGCTCGGATGACACGGCTGCAGTCTACGACCAGGCCGGGACCGCCAGCGATTCGGGTGCGGAACGGTCAGTACCGTCCGGCGGCGGCCGTGATCGGCCACGGCAGCTCTCGTTCAGCGGCGAGGCCGACGTCGAAGAGGAGGTCGTCGGCGTGGTGGCGGGCCAGCACCTGCATCCCGACGGGGAGCCCGTTGACGAGCCCCGCCGGGATCGACACTGCGGGGTTGCCGTAGATGTTCGACATGATGGTGAGGCCGCCCATCTCGAGCATCTCGGGCACCTTTGCGGTCACCCTTGCGAGCACGGCGGCGGGCAGGTTGGGTGCGGCGCTGCCGGCGGCGCGGATGGCGCCGAGTGCGCCGCGCATTCCGAGGCGGGCCGGCCTGCTCGACATGGCCTTGTCGGCGAGCGGGGGCAGCGGCTTGCTCATCTCCGCCTCGGCGGGGAAGGCCGGGCCGGGGTTGGTGGCGCCGATGACGAGGTCGACCTGGTCGAACACATCGGCCATGGCGCGGTTGAGCAGGAGGCGCTTGTGCTCGGCGACACCGGCCGTGCGGAGGTTGTAGAACGCAGCGCTGATGCGCAGGCCGTCCTCGACGGACTGGGTGAGGTCGCCGGCGCACGCGGGCCAGAGGTCGCCGAGTTCGGCGAGCAGCGTGGAGGTGTTGCCCATCATCCACTCGGCCGTGATGTTCGGCACGGCGAAGTCGAGGTCGACCTCCTTCATGCCGGTGGCCTCGATGAGGGCCGCTGCGTGCTCGCGGATCCGCTGCTCGACGCCGTCCTCGAGGGTGACTCCGCCGAGCCCGGGCACCACGGCCACCTTGAGACCGGCCAGATCGTGGTTGCCCAGGCCGGCTTCCCAGCCGCCGGGGGAGGTGATGCTCAGCGGATCGATCGGGTGGGGACCGGCGCAGACATCGAAGAAGCGGGCGGCGTCGCGCACCGAGCGCGACAGGCAGCCCTGGACCGCCGTGTTCGGGCGGGAGAAGGCGGACGGCCCGCGGGGGATGCGGCCGAACGTGCCCTTCATTCCGAAGAGCCCGGTGTAGCCGGCGGGGATGCGGATCGAGCCACCGCCGTCGGAACCGGTCGCGATCGTGACGAGGCCACCGGCGACTGCGGACGAGCTGCCGGCGGAGGAACCGCCGACCGTGCGACCGTGCCGCCACGGGTTGTGGGTCACGCCGTTGAGTTTCGTGACGCTCACGTTGAGGCCGCCGAACTCACTGGCCGTCGTCAGACCGACGAGCACGGCGCCGCCGACGTCGCGGAGCCGTTCGACGTTGGGCGACGTCGTGGTGGCGATCCGGTCCTTGAAGACGAGCGATGCGTCGGTGTCGGGCCACCCGGCGACGGCGTCGAGCTCCTTGATCCCGGCAGGCACACCGCCGAACGGCAGGTTGACGTCGGCATGGTCGGCGGCGGCGAGGGCACGCTCGGGGTCGACGTGGCTGAACGCGTTGAGGTCGCTGGCATCGATCGCTGCGAGGGTCGCCTCGAGCTCCTCGCGGGGCGAACGCTCGCCCTTGCGGAAGGCCTCGACGAGGGAGGAGGCGTCACCTTGCCACGGAGCGTCAGTCATGAGAACGATCTTCTCACTCCGCGGCCGAGCCGCCCAAACGGGCGGCTCGACGGGATCGGTGGCGATGGGGACGTGCGGGGCCGGGCCCCGGTCAGGGCGCCGTAGCGGCCACCTTGGGCGTGAGGTACGCCTTGCTGCGGGGCATGGTCGATCGGATCGTCCCCCGGTAGTCGACCACGTTGCACATCAGGTTGAGCGAGGTCACCGTTGCCGTGATCGTGACCGTCTCGTTCTCGGCCTGGACCCAGCCGAACTTCTTTGCCGGGATGATGAGCGGCACATCCACCCCGACGGTCGAGGTGACCGAGGTGGCGACGTCGATGCCCGTGGATGCCCGGACTGCGGCGACGAGCCCGCTGGCCTCGACCTCGATGCTGGCGTTGACGGAGATCTGCTTCGACTTCGCCCGATCGACCCGCACCTGGGTCCGGATCGAGGAGCCGTACGGATTGCGGATCGCCTGGCTGACCTGGCCGAGGTTCTGGGTCTGGCGGCTGACGACCCGGACGTTGGAGTAGGTGTTCTTGTGGAGATGCCACGGGTAGGGCTTGCACGGCGCCTTGCGGGTGCTCGTGGTCTGGGCCGACGCCGTGGTTGCGTCGAGTCCGACGACCGGGCCGGCGAGGGTGGCGGTCAGGACAGTGGCAGCGATGATGCGGGTGAGCTGGTTCATGGGACGACTCCTTGAGTGAGGTGGCCGACGGCGTTTCCGTTCGACAACCTCATCTTCCGGTGGGCCCCTTCAGCGCTCCTTCAAGGCTGCTTCAGACGGCAGTGCCCAACGCTGCGAGGAAGGCGGCGACCTCGTCGAAGTCCTTCGTCCGCTTCATCGGGGGCAGGGCGTGGATGAGTTGCCACCGGTAGCTCGGTTTCGTCGACAAGCGTGGGTCGAGCACCGCGACGACGCCGCGATCGGTCGCCGAGCGGATGAGGCGACCCGCACCCTGGGCCAACAGCGTCGCTGCCCGGGGCAGGTCGATCGTGGCGAACCCCTGAGCCGCGGCCTTCTCGCGGCGCGCTGCCAGGAGGGGTTCGTCGGGGCGCGGGAACGGGATCTTGTCGATCGTCACCAGGCTCAGCGACGGGCCGGGCACGTCGATGCCGGCCCAGAACCCCATCGTCGCGAACAGGCACGACGCTTCGTCGCCGGCGAACTCGTCGATGAGCGCGGGCTTGGGCCGATCGCCCTGGCGGAGGACGGGCACGTCGACCCGCGTCGATACGGCGTCGGCGGCTTCGTTCATTGCCCGGTGGCTGGTGAAGAGGGCCAGGGTGCGGCCGCCGGCAGCGGTGATGAGTCGGACGAGTTCGTCGGCCACGGCCTCGCCGTACTTGGCCGACCGGGGGTCGGGCATGTGGGTCGCGCAGTAGAGGAGCGCGTGGTTCGCGAAGTCGAACGGGGTGCCCACGTCGATGACGGTGACCTCGTCGGGCGGGATGTGGAGGCGTTCGACGAGCGCAGTGGGGACGGTGGCGCTCGTGAACACGACCGTGTCGGGCAGGCCGAATGTCGGGTCGGTCTCGTCGCTGCCCCGGGGCGACCCGGTGCCGAACGGCTCGTCGTCCACGAGGTCGATGGTCGGGCCTCCGGTCGGGCCGGCCGACGATCCGCCGCCGATGACGATCTCGAGGCCGTTCGGTTCGGGATCCCACAGCAGGGAGTCGAGCGTGGCACCCACGTCGAGGGGAGCCATCTCGATGCGCGGGTGGTCCTCGGTGCCGCCCACCCACATGACGGTGTCGCCGGGTGGGCTGACCAGCGCGTCGATGTCGAGCACGAGGCCCCCCACGGCCGTCGCCACCCGGGCCTTGCGGGTCGCCGTGTCGCCCGATCCGCTGTCGGGGATCTTCTTGAGTGCTGCCGAGGCCTCCATGACCCGCGCCCGGGTCGCGTTGAGGAGGTCGGCGGTCTCGGGCGGGAGGCCACGCCGGAGCCGCGAGCCGACGAGGGGAGCGAGTTGGCGAGTGAGCCGCGTCGCGTCGTCCTCGAGCCCGTCGGTGACGGAGTCGTCGGCGATCAGGCCCGAGATCGTGCGGGCGATCGACGTGATCGTTCCGGGGCCGAGCTCCAGGCCGGTCGTTGCCGAGATGATGTCCTCGACCTCGTGCGCCTCGTCGAAGATCACGACGTCGTGATCGGGGAGGATCGCCCCGCGTGACCCGAGGTTCAGCCCGTACAGGTGGGTGTTGACGATGACCACGTCGGCGGCGGCGGCCATCGAGCGGGCCCGCTCGGCGAAGCAGTCCTCGCCGTGTGGGCACTTGGCTGCACCGGGGCATTCCCTCGGCCCGACCGAGACGGCCGACCAGACCCACGGCTGGGGCTCGGTCGCGAGATCGGCGCGATCACCCGTCGACGACGTCTCGGCGAACTTCTGGAGTTCCTTCAGCGTCTTGTCGGGGATGCGGCTGGTGCCGCCGGCGGCTTCGGCGACGCCGTCCAGTCCCAGCTGCGCCTCGGGTTTGGTCGCCTCGTCGAGTCGTTGGAGGCACAGGTAGTTCGAGCGACCCTTGAGTACGGCCCACGAGATCTTCTTGCTCATGTGCTCGGCCAGGAGCGGGAGCTCCTTGGTGGCCAGTTGGTCCTGGAGCGCCTTCGTGGCGGTCGCGACGATGGTGCGCCGGCCCGACGTCAGCGCCGGGATGAGGTAGGCGAGCGACTTGCCGGTGCCCGTGCCCGCCTGGACGACCAGGTGCTGCTTCTCGCCGATCGCCGTGGCGATCGCCTCCACCATCTGGTGCTGGCCGGGTCGGTCCTCGCCGGCGTCCATCGACTCCCGGACGCGGTCGAGGAGGTCGAGTGATCGGGTCGCCAAACTCACCCTCCTACTCTCGCATGTGAAGGAACGGTGGCTGGGCACGGGGGTCCACACGCCAGCAGGTACGGTGCGGGTGTGGAGCTGAGCGACCTGGACCCGACCTATATCCCTCGCCATGTGGCGGTTGTCATGGACGGCAACGGGCGGTGGGCCCAGCAGCGCGGTTTGCCCCGCACCGACGGCCATGCCGCCGGTGAGGAGGCGCTCATGGACACGATCTGGGGCGCGGACGCCGCCGGCATCCGCTGGCTCACGGTGTACGCGTTCTCGACGGAGAACTGGAAGCGGCCGCTCGACGAGGTCCGGTTCCTCATGAACTTCAACGAGCGGCTCCTCCTCACCCGGCGTGACGAGATCCACGCCCACAACATCAAGATGCAGTTCCTGGGTCGCCGTGACTGGCGGGTGCCGCGCCGCATCCTCAAGCGCATCGACGAGACCCTCGAGCTCACGAAGGACAACGACGCGATGACGGTGTCGATGGCCTTCAACTACGGCGGTCGCGCCGAGCTCGTCGACGCCGTGCGCAAGATCGTCGAAGCGGGTGTGCCGGCCAACAAGATCAACGAGAAGATGATCAGCGCCCACATGTACGACCCGACGATGCCCGATCCCGAGCTCGTGGTCCGCACCTCGGGCGAGATCCGCACGTCGAACTACCTGATGTGGGAGTCGGCGTACTCGGAGTGGGTGTTCACCGACGTCCTGTGGCCGGACTTCCGGCGCGAGAACCTCTACGACTCCATCCGCGAGTACCAGCAACGGGAGCGCCGCTTCGGCGGTCTCGCCAACGAGTAGCCGTGCCGCTGTACCGCGACGTCGGCGTGGTGCTCCGCACCTACAAGCTCGGCGAGGCCGATCGCATCGTGGTGTTCTGCACCCAGGGCCGCGGCAAGGTGCGCGCCGTCGCGAAGGGGGTGCGCAAGACGAAGTCACGGTTCGGGTCGCGGCTCGAGCCCGGCAGTCACGTGTCGCTGCAGCTCTACGAGGGCCGCGAGCTCGACATCGTGAGCCAGGCCGAGCTGGTCGAGGCGCAGCAGGCGTTGCGCGACGACCTCGACCGCATGGGTCGTGCCGCGGCGATGCTCGAGGCCGTCGACCAGGTCTGCCAGGAGGGCGAGGTCAACCCTGCCCTCTACGACATGTTGGTGGGCGGGCTGCGGGCCGTCGCGAACTGGGACACTCCGCTCGTGACACCGTCCTTCTTCTTCAAGCTGCTCGCAGCCGAAGGCGTCGGCATGCAGGTCGACTGCTGCCTCGAGTGCGGGGCGGAGGACGATCTCGTCGCCCTCGACCTCGAGGGGGGTGGGTTGCGGTGCCGCACCCACCGCGATGGACTCGCCGTGTCGAGCCAGGCCGTCACCATCCTCCAGCTGGTGTTGGGTGGACGGCTGTCGAACGCGCTCGCGCTCCCGATCGGTCCGGCGACCTTCGAGGTCGATCACCTGGCGTCGGTCGCCATGGAGCGGCATCTCGACCGTCGCTTGCGCTCGTTGCACCTGCTCGACCATCCGGGCTGACCCCGAACCAGACCCCGAACGCGGAACGACCCCGGGCCGGAGCCCGGGGTCGTTCCGGTGATCGGGGTGATCGCTCGATCAGGCGGCGATCGGCTCGTTGCCCATCTGGCGGTAGAGGTTGGCCGTCAGGAGGGACGAGATCGGGTCGATGAACAGCCCGAGGAGTGCGGCGACGACGGCGCCACCGATGCCACCGGCGAACGAGCTGATGATGCCGACGACGATGCCGATCAGCACGAGCACGATGCAGGGCACCACGTTCGCCTTGACCGCGTTGAAGCTCCAGTTGAGCGCATCGCCGACGCCGGCCCCCTTGTCGAGGGCATGGATCGGTGCGAACAGCAGGAAGAACGCGACCAGGAGGCCGGGGATGACGCACAGCACGAGGCCGATCGCCGTCAGGATGCCGGACACGATCGCCACGATGATGTAGGGCACGAGGTTCGTGCCGGTCATCAGGTCGTTGAACGACGGGGTCTCGCCGCGGGTGACCCGGAGGGCGGCGCGGAGCAGGCCGATGCGGAGGAACGCGACGAGCAGGGCGATCACGATCGAGATCAGGATGCTGCCGATGATGCCGCTCCAGAAGTTGCCGTCGTTGACGAGCACACCGTTGTCATTGATGCGGAGGTCGTCGACGGAGGTCTCCGCCAGCTTCGATGCGGTGACGCCGCCCACCAGGTTGACGAGGAAGATCACGCCGGAGAGCGAGAGCAGCGGGATGAGGTGCTGCTGGAACTTCGCGAACGTCCAGCTGAACGCGGTGCCGATGTCGGCCTGGCCGCCGCCGCTCGGGAAGCCGCCGGGCTGGTACGCCTGGTAGCCGCCGGGAGGCGCGGGCGGGGGCACGTAGCCGCCACCGGGAGGCGGGGGAGCGTAACCGCCGCCGGGCGGACCGGGAGGCGGAGGAGGGGTGTAGCCACCGCCGGGGGGCGCGGGGGGAGGAGGCGCTTGGTAGCCGCCACCGGGAGGGGCGGGAGGGGGCGGGGTCGCCCCGGGACCGGGCGGCGGGGTGATGGCACCGCCACCGAACGGCGGCGGCGGCGGAGTGGCGCCTCCGGAGTACGGGTCGTTGGGATCGCTCACGAGCAGCTCCTTGGGCAGTGCTTGAGGAAGTAGACGGTCACGCTATCAACGGGGCTACGCGAAACCGGGGAACGTCACACGAACGAAACGGTCGTCGCCGGTGCGTACGGGGCGTCAGGCGACCGGCGCGCCGAGGGGTACGTCGGCGTCGGGTGCGAGGAGGTGGACGGTGCCGTCGGGGGCGAGTCCGCCGAGGACGAGGAACTGCGACTCGAAGCCGGCGATGCGCCGAACCCCGAGGTTGATGGCGCCCACCACACGCCGGCCGACCAGTTCGTCGCGGTCGTAGTTGGTCACCTGGGCGCTCGTCTCGAGGGTGCCGACGACCGGCCCGAAGTCGACGACGAGCTGGTACGCCGGTTTCCGGGCTTCGGGGAAGGGGCGGACGTCGACCACTTCACCGACCCGCATGTCGACGGCGAAGAAGTCCGGGCCACTGATGTCGTGTTTGCGGGGGAGCTTCGACGGTTCGTACGGCAGGTTCTCGGGGTCGATCGAATGCTGGGCCATCACCTGAACCTACGGTCGGTACGGCCTCGGGGCACAGCCCCGGAACCAGGTGGGGGAGCACATCTCCCACCCGGTAACCTCGGCCCCTATGTCCGAAGCAGAGTCCGCCGTCGCCCCCGATCCCGAGATCTTCGACAAGATCGTCAACCTGTCGAAGCGTCGCGGCATCGCCTTCCAGTCGGCGGAGATCTACGGCGGGTTCCGCTCGACCTACGACTACGGCCCCGTCGGGGTGCTGCTGCTCCGCAACGTGAAGGACGCCTGGTGGCGCTCGATGGTGCAGATGCGCCACGACGTCGTGGGCCTCGACGCCGCGATCCTCGGTCCGCCCGCGATCTGGGAGGCCTCGGGTCACCTCGCCAACTTCACCGACCCGCTCGTCGACTGCGCAACTGCGTCGCGCGTCACCGTCTGGACAAGCTCGACGACCCGAACGTGTGCCCCACCTGTGGGGTCGAAGGGCAGCTTCACCGAGGCCCGGGACTTCAACCTGATGTTCAAGACCCACGCCGGCCCGGTCGCCGGCGCCGGCGGCCGACTGTACCTGCGCCCCGAGACGGCGCAGGGCATGTTCGTGAACTTCGCCAACGTGCTCAACACCTCCCGCAAGAAGCCGCCGTTCGGCATCGCCCAGATCGGCAAGTCGTTCCGCAACGAGATCACGCCCGGCAACTTCGTGTTCCGCACCCGCGAGTTCGAGCAGATGGAGATGGAGTTCTTCGTGCCGCCGGCCGAGGCGGAGCAGTGGTACGAGTACTGGTGCCAGGCGCGCTACCAGTGGTACCTCGACCACGGCATCCCGAGTCGCAGCTGCGCTTGCGCCCCCACGACGCCGATGAGCTCTCGCACTACTCCTCGGGCACGTGCGACGTGGAGTTCCTGTTCCCGTGGGGCTGGGACGAGCTCGAGGGCATCGCCAACCGCGGCAACTACGACCTCACCCAGCACCAGACGCACTCCGGCCAGAGCCTCGACTACTTCGACCAGGCCGCCAACGAGCGCTACCTGCCGCACGTCATCGAGCCGGCAGCGGGCGCCACGCGCACGACGTTGGCGTTCCTCCTCGCGGCCTACACCGAGGACGAGGTGAAGGGCGAGAAGCGCACGGTGCTGCGCCTGCACCACCGCATCGCGCCGTACAAGGTGGCCGTGCTGCCGCTGTCGAAGAAGGACAAGCTCGTGCCCGTCGCCTCGAGATCCTCGGCGATGCTGCAGCGCGCGTTCATGTGCGACTACGACGAGACGCAGGCGATCGGCAAGCGCTACCGCCGCCAGGACGAGATCGGCACGCCGTACTGCGTCACGATCGACTTCGACACGCTCGAGGATCGGCTCGGTCACCGTTCGCGACCGCGACACCATGGACCAGGACCGGGTGCCGATCGAGGGCCTCGTGCGGTATCTCCACGACAAATTCGTCTGACCTTTGGAATGATCGTCGGCCATGACGGTCGATGACGAACGCTGGTACGGCGACAACCGGGACTGGTGGGACGAGAAGGTCCCACTGCACGTCGAGGGCGAGTTCTACCGCGTCCGTGAGTTCCTCGACGGCGAGGAGCAGCTCCGGCCGTTCGAGCTGGCCGAGCTGGGTGACGTTGCGGGTCGGACGCTGTTCCACCCGCAGTGCCATTTCGGACAGGACACGCTGAGTTGGGCCCGCCACGGTGCCCGGGTGACCGGTCTCGATTTCTCGCCCGCCGGCGTCGCCGCGGCGCGGCAACTGGCGCTCGACGCCGGTATTGCCGACGCCCGATTCGTGTGCGCCGACGTGTACGACGCTGCCGGGGCGGTCGGCGGAGAGCGGTTCGACATCGTCTACACCGGTCTCGGAGCGATCAACTGGCTCCACGACATCGAGCGGTGGGCGGCGACGATGGCGTCGGTGTGCACACCCGGTGGCACGTTCTATCTGGCCGAGTTCCACCCGGTGGCGTCGACGTTCGACGACGAGCGCGACGACGTCGCCCTCGTTCCGCGGTACGACTACTTCGGCCACGAGTGGCACGACACGTCGGAGACCTTCACGGGGAGCTATGGGGCGCAGGACGCCGTCACCGAGTTCAACGACACCCATGAGCGGGTGTGGACGCTGGGGGAGGTGGTGTCGGCGGTGACCGGTGCGGGGTTCCGCCTCGAGTTCCTCCACGAGCACGACTACACGCTGTTCGATTCGCTGCGGTTCCTGGTGCGGACCGAGCGCGGGTACGAGCTGCCCGAGGGCTTGCCCCGCATCCCGATGATGTACTCGCTGCGAGCCACGCTCACCTGACCGCAGGACTGAACCGGTCGAGGGGGTCGCTGGATCGTTGTCAGGAGGGGCCGGGTAGTGTCCGGGGTGCCATGACCGACCCGATGCAGGCCATCGATGCGGCGGTCGCCTCGGTGACCGACCCGTCCGACAGCGCCCAGATCGCCGCGGCGCTGCGATCGGTGAGCCCGGCGCTGGTCGACGACGTGATCTTCGGGGTCGCGTCGTCCACGGTCGGTTCGACGGCCGACGGTGTTCTGCTCGGGGTGGGCCTCGCCGCATCGCCCGGCGTCGGTGTCGGGCAGATCGCCATCGACCCCGCGGCGGCGCTCGATGCATGGGAACGGGGCACCGAAGTCGTGCTGCTCGTCGACGAGACCCGCCCCGAGGACGAGCCGGCGATGCGGGTCGCGTCGGCGATCGTGTGCCGCGCGGTGGGGTGGCGAGCCACGCTGCGATCATCGCCCGCCAGTGGGGCGTGCCCGCCGTGTGCGGTATCGGCGAGCTCGACGTCGCCGAGGGCGATCGAGTGCTGGTCGACGGCGCGACCGGCGAGGTTCGCCGCCTCGACGACGTGACCACCCCGACCGAGCGGGCAGCGGCCGAGCCGCATCGTCCGCTGGAGGAGATGCCGGCGGGTCTGGTGACACTGCTCGAGTGGGCCGATGCGGTGGTCGGGCCGAAGGTCTCGATCATGGCCAATGCCGACCAGGCCGCCGACGTGGTGCTCGCCCTCGCGCTCGGCGCTCGAGGGGTCGGGCTGTGCCGGACCGAGCACCAGTTCCTGGGTGACGACACCGGCATCATCTCCCGCAGCCTGACCGGCGAGGTCGGCGCGCTCGACGAACTGACGTCGTTGCAGCGGTCCACCCTCGGGGCGTTGCTACGCGAGAGTCGGGCGGGCGCGCCCGTGACGGTGCGACTCCTCGACGCTCCCGTGCACGAGTTCGGCGCGGCACACGTGGAGCACAACCCGATGCTCGGTGTGCGCGGGGTCCGGTTGTCGGTGAGCCGTCCCGACCTCCTGGTCGCACAGGCCGAGGGCATCGCCCACGCGATCGCCGACAACGTGCTCGCCACCGACGGGAGCGACACGCGTCCCCACGTGCGAGTCCTCGTGCCGATGGTGGCGCTCGCCGACGAGATGAAGTGGGCCCGATCCGTGCTCAGCGACACGTTCTTCCGCGTCGGCATCGAGCGGGGCGTCGACCTGGATGTCCCCATCGGCACCATGATCGAGACGCCTCGGGCTGCGCTCATCGGGTCGGCGCTCGCGACGCACAGCGACTTCTTCGCGTTCGGCACCAACGACCTGACGCAGCTCACGTACGGCTTCAGCCGTGACGATCTCGACCACCAGCTCATGCCGGAGTACCGCCGTATCGGGTTCGTTGCGCGAGTCCGTTCGAGACGCTCGACGGCTCCGGCGTCGTGCGGCTCATGGCCCTCGCCACCGAGACCGGCCGCGCCCAACGCCCCGACCTCGGTCTCTCGATGTGTGGTGAGCACGGAGGCGACCCGGCGTCGATCTCCATTGCCATCCAACTGGGCCTCCACGAGATCTCCGTGTCGCCCTACCGGGTGCCGGCAACCCGGCTCGCCGCGGCCCACGCCGTGCTCGGCCCCGCCATCCCCGATCGTCCGGGGAGCGACGGCTGATGGGCATCGTCGACGAGGACATCGCCCGGGTACGGGCGGCGACCGACATCGTGCAGGTGATCAGCCAGCACACGCAGCTGCGCAAGGTCGGCCAGCGGTGGTCGGGCCTCTGCCCGTTCCACAACGAGAAGTCGCCCTCGTTCTCGGTGAACGGCGTCGAGGGCCTCTACTACTGCTTCGGCTGCCAGAAGTCGGGCGATGTCATCACGTTCGTCCGCGAGATCGAGCACCTCGACTTCGCCGCCGCCGTCGAGTGGTTGGCGGGACGGGCGGGCATCACGCTCACGTATACCGACCCCGACCAGGGGGAGGGCCGCAAGAAGAAGGCGAAGCTGTACGCGGTCATGGAACGCAGCGTCGACTGGTATCACCAGCGCCTGCTGACGGGCGCCGACGCCGGTGCGGCCCGCGCCTACCTGCGCTCGCGTGGCTTCGACAAGGACATGGTGGCCGAGTTCCGGGTCGGTTGGGCGCCCGATCGTTGGGACGATCTGGTGAAGACGCTCAAGGTGCCCGACTCCGTGCTCGTCGACACCGGGCTCGGCATGCGCAACAAGGCCGGTCGCCAGCAGGACTTCTTCCGGGGTCGCATCCTGTTCCC
>JBAOIR010000026.1:0-38389 GCA_037045585.1 Microthrixaceae bacterium | reverse complement strand
TCTGCAAAATGCCTTCGAGCGTGAACAACTGGCATCCCGCACCGATGCTCTTTACCGGGGTTTTCAATCGGCGCTATTTTTTTGAATTCATCGAATATGAAGTTGCCCTGTCAAAGCGTTATCGAAACCCCTTTTCTCTCATTATGTTCAATGTCGGATCACCTGAAACTGGTAAATGACGCAGATCCGCCGGGCATCAGGCAGGGGACGAAGTGCTTAAGCAGGTGGCACACCTCGTTCATATGGAATTGCGCAACGTGGATATTCTGGCCCGCTATGGCGGCGATGAATTCGTCATCCTGCTCCCAAACAGCAGCCGTCAAGACGCGCTGATCCTGCCGAGCGGATTCGCGAACAGGTCGTAGCCGCCAACTTGAAGATCGAAGGGGATATTCCACGGGTTACCATCAGCATCGGAATTGCCGACTTTCATGCAGGAATCGAAAGTTCAGCAGAATTGATCCGACATGCAGATGAGGCCTTGTATCCGGCCAAACAGTCAGGGCGGAATTGTATTGCGGTCCACCCACCCAATTAATATTCCACTTTGGATTTTCACCGCTAGGATATGTAAAGCACGGCGGCAAATTAGTATTGCTTGCTTAATTTGTATTCCAATGATTGCTTCACCACAGGCCATTCCAATTTGATAATGGAAAATACAACGGTGTCGCGGTAAACCCCGTTGGCAGATTTGGTGTGATATCCTCAGCACGCCATCCTGTTTCGCTCCCAGCCGTGCGATCGCCACCGCGATTTGTGATTGTGCCAGTGGGTGCGGAATTCCACCGCGATGGCTTCCAGTTTCTCGAAGGCGTGGGTGAGGAGCAGATATTTGCACTCGGTGTTGACCACCGAACGCTGATAGCTTTCCGCGTACCAGGTGTAGCCGATCTCCAGCCGCTGGTTGACCTCGTCCACGTTGCAGTAGCGGGTGCTGCCGATAAACTTGTTCGTCGCCTTCTCGCGGACGACAAACGCCATCCAGCCCGCATTCTCACGCAACTCCAACGCAGAGCGGATATAAGCCTCTGCCGTTTCTGGTGATGGAATGGAAGTGAACCACAGTTTCCTAACACGGCTTCTTTATGATCAAGAGAAAGAGGCTCGACATGCGTTCCCATGAGGGTAACAGGCTGAATCCAGCGAGTTTTCATTAATTATCCTTTTTGTCAGATATCCAATTCTATCATTTGGCGATGATGGATTTACGGTTTGAGAAAATCTCGCATTTGTCTACGTAACAGCGCGGATTCTCGCCGTAGGTGAAAATTAAGGTTGCAATGTCACTTGATGTGTCAAGCAAGTTGATTTCTTTGGTTTGTTCATTAATTTCTAATTCCAAATAGAAGTTATCGAAGTAACTTTTATATTCTATAGGTAGAGGGTCGCAGGATTTGTAATCTGTATTACAGTTAAATAATACATAACTGTTCTTTTTGTAAACCCATGCTATGGCGTATAACTCATCTTCGAGAAGTAATGTGTAACTTTGATAGTTGCGTGGGCTGGGGCCATGAGTGTATATTAGTGAGTCGTAGCGAATCAGGCTGATTTCATCTTTTTCTTTATCTATAATTATATTTGTACCTTGATAGAGCTGTAAACACTTTGACATCGTAAACTCCATTGCTGACATCTGTACAAAGTGGTGTTTGCGCGTAGTTCTACTCCCTGTGAATGCCGTACCAAATAGTATTTTTCTCCATTGTAAACAGCATAATCCTCAATAATAGGGAAATGCCAAATCAAGTAAATTATATTTATGAATATTGAAATGAAGACTAGTGGAACTGTGAAAATACCCCATAGAGAGGAGCTGGCTAATCTGAATAAAATTATGAAGAGCAGTAAAGTATTCAGTAGGAATATTCCAAAAATGAAGGCTTCAAATATCCCATTGCCACTTATCTCCATTGGGATAAAAAGAAGCCAATAGATATATGGCAGACAGAAAGCTGAAAACAGATAAGAGATTGGCCATTTGAAGAATTCAACTACTTTTTTCATATTTCCTCCATATAAAAGAATTCAACTGAATTCTATCGCCCGTCCTTCGATATTGCGCCTGCTATAATTCCCACACTATGAACTGGCACAAAACCACCATCGAAATCGCCACATCGGGCAAGGGACTGCGAGACATCACTCCAACCATCCGCGCGCAGTTGAAAGAGTGGGAGGTTCAGGAAGGTATGTGCTTTTTGTTTTTACAGCACACCAGCGCCTCTCTCATCATCAGCGAAAACTGGGACCCGACCGCCCGCGCCGACCTGGAGACCTTCATGGAGCGCCTCGTCCCCGAACGGGATAGTTGGTACACCCACGATCTGGAAGGCCCCGATGATGCGACCTCCCATATTCGCTCCATGCTGACCAATTCCAGCCTCACCATTCCGGTGGATGATGGTGACCTTTCCCTGGGCACCTGGCAGGGAATTTACATCTTCGAACACCGCGCCCGTCCGCACAGGCGGAAGTTGTTAATGCGGGTGTTATCGGTTGAATAACAGAAACGGCTTGCCAAAAACAAGCCGTTTCTGTTTTGCCTTACCCTTCTTCAATATAAAAGCGGATTCGGTTCAAGGTCGTCCACTCCGTGGAGCCGTCGTCGAATTCGACCTCGACTTTTTCACCGTCTGTACTTAGTACGGTCACATCATAGTACTGGTCATCCTTTGCTGATTTGCACTCCACCTCTTCATCTGCCGCCGTGGCATATTCTTCAAGGTAGTCCGCTTGTGTCCACTCTTCCTCGCCCGTATCAAAGCGGATGTAGATATCTTCCTCTTCAATGCTCAAGATGGTGGCGGGGTAAAAATAATCATCATCGTCCCAGTACGCAAATACACGATCGCCTATGTCCCAATATTCCATTTTATGTCCTTTTTGTGAGTTGTTTGTTTCAAAGATTATAACAAAGAGAAATTAAATAATTAGGAAGCCGAATGACTTTTGCCACCCGACTTCCTAATCTTAAATTTCTATTCCCTAATCTCTTACTTCTTCTTCCCAAACTTCTTCATCAACACATCCTGCAAGGTCGGTTGACCGATCTCCTGCAGTTCGTAGCGCACACGCTGGTGCGGCTTCGTGATCTTCATCACGCGGGAGAGATCAATCGGTGTGCCGATGATGACGAGGTCAACATCTGAGGCGTTGATGGTTTCTTCGAGGTCTTTGGTCTGCGCATCACCGTAGCCCATGGCAGGAAGGATCGGGCCAGTCTTCGGGTACTTCGCGTATGTTGCCGCAATGGACTTCACAGCAAACGGACGCGGGTCAACGATTTCTTTTGCGCCAAATCTGCGGGCGGCGATATAACCAGCGCCGTAGGCCATTTCACCGTGAGTGAGGGTCGGGCCGTCTTCGATCACCAAAACGCGCTTGCCCTGAATTGCATCGGGATCGTCCACGAAGAGGGGAGAAGCGGCTTCGATCTGGATCGCATTCGGGTTCAGCTTGCGGAGGTTCTCGCGCAGCTTGATCACGTTCTCTGCATCGGCAGTGTCCACTTTGTTGATGACGAACACATCCGCCATGCGCACGTTGGTCTCGCCGGGGTAGTACGTTAACTCATGTCCAGTGCGGTGCGGGTCAGCGACAACGATCTGCAAGTCAGGTACGTAGAACGGGAAGTCGTTGTTGCCGCCGTCCCACAAAATAATATCCGCTTCGGCTTCAGCCTGACGAATGATCTTTTCGTAATCCACGCCCGCGTAAATGATCACGCCGCAATCGATGTGAGGTTCGTACTCCTCGCGCTCTTCAATGGTGCAATCAAATTCATCGAGGTCGTCATAACTTGCGTAGCGCTGAACTTCCTGCGCGACGAGATTTCCATAAGGCATCGGGTGACGAATGGCTGCGACTTTGTATCCCATCTCTTTGAGAAGTAAAGCCACGCGCCTCGTTGTCTGACTTTTGCCTGATCCCGTCCGAACAGCACTGATCGACACGACAGGTTTGGTGCTCTTCATCTGAGTGTGGTGCGTGCCCATGATGCGGAAGTCTGCACCTGCGGCATTGACCATGCTGGCTTTGTGCATCACATATTCATGCGGCACATCGCTGTAGGAAAACACAACCTGTTCCACGTTGTACTTCTTGATCAGGTCGAGCAATTCCTCTTCAGCGTAAATCGGAATCCCCTTCGGGTATTGCGCACCCGCCAGTTCGGTGGGGTACACGCGGCCTTCGATGTCTGGAATTTAAGTCGCTGTGAAGGCGACCACTTCGTAATCCTTGTTCCCGCGGAAGAAGGTGTTGAAATTGTGGAAGTCGCGGCCTGCGGCTCCCATGATGAGGGTTTTGATTGGCATAGGAATCTCCTATCTTACTCACCGCACTGGGGACGCGCCCCGCTTTGCGGGGCAGTGTCCGAAAAAACTCGGGGTGGGTTTTAAGTCGTTTCGTTTTTACCCAATGCGGTCTTTATAAGTGGATTAAACAGGAAAACAGGTCAAAAGCATAGATAACTTTCAGCCTGTTTTTGACATGACAGTTTTCAGACCAATTTGTCCCTTTTTTGACCGCAAGCCGTTTAAGCTCTGGAATGCATTTCACAACTTCCGCCTCATGAGAGAAAGGAATTGCATGATAGGATTTCGGCGAAAATCGAAAAACGAGAACAATGGAACGACAAGACGATAACTCTGCCTTAATCTCTCCGCGCTGGAAGACCCGGCCGCATTTGGAATGCTGTATGACCGCTATGTACAGCATATCTATCGCTACGCCTACAGCCGCGTGGAAAATACCCGTGTGGCGGAAGACATCACCTCGCAGACGTTTATGGCGGCATACAAGTCACTGGGGAGGTATCGCGAGCGGGGATACTTTTCAGCCTGGCTGTTCCAAATCGCTCAAAGCGAGATCAATAATCATTTTCGTAGGAGCAGGCGCGAGGTCGGGTTGGATGCGACGAAGCGGCTTGCCGAAGCGGATGATGCGCTTGGTTCGGTCATCCAGGATGAGGAGTTGGGACGTCTCCAATTCCTGATCAAAAAATTAGATAACGATGAGCGGGAGTTGATCCGCTTGCGATATGTGGCGGAGTCGATGCGGGCCGGTTCGGTGCTCGTCGACGTGGCCATCGACCAGGGCGGCTGCTTCGAGACGTCGCACGCCACGACCCACGACGACCCCACCTACGTCGTCGACGACGTCGTTCACTACTGCGTCGCCAACATGCCCGGTGCCGTCCCCCACACCTCGACACACGCGCTCAACAATGTCACGTTGCCGTTCGTGCTGGCGCTCGCCGACCAGGGTGCGACGGCGGCCCTGCTCGCGAACCCGCACCTCCTCGGCGGTCTCAACGTCTGTCGTGGCTTCGTCACGGAGTCGGCGGTGGCCGAGGCGCTCGGGTACGAGTACGTGCCGCCGGCCGACGCCCTCGCACGCTGAGGTGGCGATGGACTCCACCGACGTCCTCGGCATCGTCGCGTCCGCCGTCTTCCTCGCCCGCCTGACCCCCAGCCGGTCCGGTTGGCCCGTTCCGGCGTCGCCGACGGGGTGTCGCCGCTGGCGGCGCTCAATGCCGTCATCGCCGCGTTGGCCTGGCTCGTCTACGGCCTCGTGGCCGACGATCCCGTCGTCTGGATCGTGTCCATGGTGGCCGTGGTGCCCGGTGTGTGGGCGGTGTTGCTCTTGCGGCGCCGCACGGCGCTCGCAGACCTGCTCGCCGCCGGGGCGTGGGCCGGCATCGTCGTCGCGTCCGCCGCCGCCGGGTTCCTCGCTGCAGCGCTGGCGATGGGCGTCGTCGTGAGTCAGGGCCCGCAGGTGTGGCAGGCGGTCCGCGAGCACGACCTCTCGGGGTTGTCGCCGGCGACATGGTGGCTGTCGATCCTCGACGCCGCCACCTGGGGTGCGTACGGCATTGCCGTGGGCGACCCGGCCCTCAAGGGCTACGCGATCGTCCTCACGCTGTCGGCGGTCGTGGTGCTGGCCCGAATCTCGTGGACGCGGCGCCGTGGCCCGGCGGTCGTCGGTGTGCCGGGCCCGGGTGCCACGTTCGGCGAGTCGATCAGCCGGTGAACGCCGACATGATCTCGGCACCGAACCGCGCCAGCTGATCGGAGCGTTCGGCCGGGTCGTCCCACAACCACTCCGGCACGATCAGCTCGTCCGCTCCCACGTCGGCGTGGGCCGCGACCTGCTCGACGATCTGATCAGCCGTACCCACGAGCGTCGGGCGGCCGGTCGTCGCGGCCACGAAGTCGTCGGGCGCAGCCGAGCCGTCGGTGAAGCACACGAACGCCTGGGTCGAGCAGCGAATGTCGGCGACGTCACGGCCTGCCGCCTCGCAGTGCCGGGCCAGCACCGCTCGTTTGGCGATCATCTCGTCGGGCCGGCACCAGCCGTTCCATTCGTCAGCATGTCGGGCCGCGGTGCGCAGCGTGCGGCGCTCGCCCTTGCCGGCGACGAGCAGCGGGAGCGGTGAACCGGCCGACTTCGGCTCGTTCGGCGCGTCGACCACGGTGAAGAACTCTCCGACCAACGTGGTGCGCCGTTCGTGCAGCAGGGACCGGAGGATCGCCGCCGCTTCCTCCAACCGGTCCGACCGGGTGGGAACGTCGCCGAGCTCGAGGCCGTACGCCTCGTGCTCGTTGACCTGCCACCCGGCGCCGATGCCGAGGACGACTCGGCCGCCGCTGATCTGGTCCGTGGTGGACGCGATCTTGGCGAGGACCGCCGGGTGCCGGTAGGTCACGGAGGTGACGAGAGGGCCCAGCCGCAACCGGCTCGTGACGGCGGCCAGGCCGGCGAGCACCGACCACACCTCGAGCACGGGGTCGTCGGCGTCGACGGTGCCGGCGACGTTCGGCATGAAGTGGTCGGCGAACCACAGGCCGTGCCACCCGTCGCGCTCGGCCGCGATCGCCGTGTCGGCCACCTCGGCCCACGTTCGGTTCGATGCCGGCCACACGCTGAAGTCCATGAACCGAACCTACCCGGAGGGGTTGGGGGGTCAGCGGGCGGCCCGGATCCAGTCGTCGACCTGGGTCCACTGGTCGAGGAGCCAGTCTCGTTGGGCGTCGGGGGAGTCGGGGACGTCGCCACGAGGTACCCGGCGGAACGACACCTGCATCGGCCGGCGCAATGGCAGCAGGCGCAGCGCGTCCTTCGGTCCCGCGAGGCCCTCGAGGCCGGTGTGGCTGACGATCACCACGTCGGCGTCGGGGCGCCCGGCCAGGAGCGCCAGGGTGCCGGCCGGCCGGGGGAGCAGCGTCGACGTCAGCCGTTCGGCGCGTTCGGCCGCCCCGGGATCGTCCGACCGGAGCCGCTCGATCGCCCGGTGCCGCTTCTCGGGTGACCACCGGGTGCCCTCGGGGAAGATGACCAGCGCCTCGCCCGGCCCGGCGCCGGCGGCGAGCGCACCGATCGCGTCGAGCTCGGCGGCCTTGTCGGTGCTCGACCGATCGACGAAACAGTTCGGAAGCCGGTGTCCGATGATGTCGAGCGCCGGGTCCCACAACAGCTCGTCCTTCAGGACGTACCTCACCCGGTAGCCACGGTCGAACAGCAGCTTCGCCGGTACCAGTGTGTCGACCATGCTGGCGTGCCGGCACAGCACGATCAGGGGGCCGTCCGTCGGGGCGGTCCCGAGCGCGTCGGCGCCCTCGATGTCGAGGTCGAGCCGGAGCATCCGACGGGCGACCCGGAGGATCGAGTCGACCCACGTCGACTGGAGGGACGCGTGCGCCGATTGCGACCAGGCGCGGTCGACGCCGCGGCCGAAGCCGGTCGCGACCCACAGCACGGCAGCAGCGACCACGGCGACCGCCTCCCAGCCGAGATACCACACCCCGAAGACGGCGAGTCGCGTGCGGGGAAGGATCGGCTCGCCGTGGATCAGATCGAGGGCCGCGAGGAGGGGGAGCGACGCTGCGAGGAGCGGGGCGACGATCACGAGTCCGGCGATCGCAGCGGGGACGGTGACGGCTCGCCGACGCAGCGTCTGCCCGAAGGCGGTGCGCGGTCGGTCGACCAGGGACAACGCAGAGCTTGCCGGCATCACGACGGTCTACTTCCCCCGTCGGAGGGCTGCCCACCCATGTTGCCGGGCTGCCCACCCACGTTGCGCGTCCGGGCAACCGCGGTCAGAGGTATTGAGAAGATATGAAGTGACATCAAACAGCCTCATACGTACGGTTCGCGAATGACCTCTTCCCCTGGGCATTCTGGCCCAACACCGTCACCACATCGTTGGTGGGCGGCGATCGGTTCGGCGGTGCTCGCCGGCCTCGTCGTCGGTGTGCTCGTCGCCGGGTTGGCCCCGTGGTCGCAGGACGCGTCCGCCGACGCCGATCGAGCGTCGATCCGTACGCAGGTCGCCGGCATCAGCATCGAGCGATCGAGCGTCGACGACGAGGCCGAGTCGACGGTGGTGTCGACGGTGGTGTCGACGATCCCGGCGCCGACCACCACCGCAGCTCCGACGATCACGGCGGCACCGGTCACTGCGCCGCCGACGACCGCCGTGCCGACCACCGTCCCGGCCACCGTCCCGGCCCCGGCCCCCGCCGAGCCTGCGACGACCGTCGAGGCGCTCCGTGCCCAGGTGCTCTCGCAGATCGCGTTCCCGTGGGAGGACGTGCTGCCGGGGTGGCGAATCGAGTTCCTGCCGTCCCGGCCCGGGTACCGCGGGAGCACCTTCCCGGACCGCCAACTCATCCAGATCTACCAACGCAGCAACCTGACGGTCGCCGACTACGTCCACGTCACCGCGGACGAGCTCGGTCACGCGATCGACGTCACGCTCCTCGACGACGCCGACCACGAGCGCTGGAACGAAACCCGGGGCCGTGCCGCCGACGCGGCGTGGTGGGTGGCGTCGGGCGCGGACGACTTCTCGTCGGGGGCCGGCGACTGGGCGGAGTGCTTCGCCTGGTCACAGCTGCCCAGCGGACGCTTCTACTCCCGTGTCGGCGGTCCGCCGACCGGTGACCAGCTGGCGGTGATGGCCGACATCGTCGCCGCTGCGCTGCGATGAACCCCGGGCCCCGGGTTCGGATCTGCACGAGAAGTTCACCCGGCCGACCGCGGGGCGACGCGCGGTTCCGGCGCGCCCCCAACTACAGTGATCGTGCCCATGACTACGTCCTCCATCGTCGACCCGGCGCCCGGTCGGCCCAGCGCACCCACCCCCTCCATGGGGCTTCCGAAGGGGATGCTGAAGGCCTGCCGACCCAAGCAGTGGGCCAAGAACGTGCTGGTGTTCATCGCACCGGCGGCCGGCAACGTCATCATCTCGCGGGTGCCGACGGCCTCGTGTTCCACCGCACCCAGGTCCTGCAGGCGCTCCTCGCCTTCGTCGTGTTCTCCATGGTGGCGAGCGGCACCTACCTGATCAACGACTCCGTCGATGTCGAGGCCGACCGGCGCCACCCCACCAAGCGCAATCGGCCCATCGCCGCCGGTGTCGTGCCCATCCCGCTCGCCATCGGCATGGCCGTGCTGCTCATCGGCGGCGGGCTGGGGCTCGGTCTCGCCCGCAGCTGGCAGTTCTGCCTCGTCGTCACCATCTACGCGGTCCAGACGACCCTCTACTCGTTCTGGCTCAAGAACGAACCAGTGCTCGACGTCGTGGCGTTGTCGGGCGGATTCATCCTCCGGCTGCTCGGTGGCGCGTACCCGTGGTCGACGTCGGCATCTCCAAGTGGTTCTTCATCATCAGCTGCTTCGGCGCCCTCTTCATCGCCACCGGCAAGCGCCTCGCCGAGAAGCGAGAGCTGGGCGACCGCACCGAAGGCATTCGACGAACCCTCGGCATCTACACCGAGAACTACCTGCGGTTCCTCCAGACGGTGTCGGCCGGCATCGTGCTGATCGCCTACGTGCAGTGGGCGTTCGAACGGGCCGAGGAGTCGACCTCGGCGGAGGTGTGGTTCCTCGTGTCGATCCTGCCGTTCCTCGTGGCCATCTTGCGATACGGCCTCCTCGTCGAGTTGGGCAAGGGCTCGGCGCCCGAGGAGCTGCTGTTGTCGGACCGCCAGCTGCAGGTCGTCGGCGTGCTCTGGGTGGTCCTGGTGGGGGCCGGGTTCTATGTCGCCGGCTGACGCTGCAGCGGCCCCGCGGGTGCACCCGCAGCGCCTGCTCCGCGGCTGGGGGCGGACGGCGCCGACCTCGGCGGCCGTCGCCGGGCTCATCGATCTCGACGACATCCGCGCCTCACTCCGTGACACCCCGCGGGGTGTGCTCGGCCGTGGACTCGGCCGCAGCTACGGCGATGGCGCGCAGAACTCCGGTGGTGTCGTCGTCGACGCAACGACCTCGGTCGGGGTGACGTCCTTCGAGCCCGGCGGGCGAATCACGGCCAAGGCCGGCACGTCCCTCGAGCAGCTCATGGAGTGGATGGTCCCGATGGGCTTCTTCGTGCCCGTCACGCCGGGCACCCGCCAGGTGACCGTCGGCGGCGCGATCGCCGCGGACATCCACGGCAAGAACCACCACCAGGGTGGCTCGTGGTGCAACCACGTCGAATCGTTCCGCCTGATGGTCGGCAGCGGCGAGGTGCTCGACGTCTCGAAGGAATCCGACCCCGACCTGTTCTGGGCGACCGCCGGAGGCATGGGACTCACCGGCCTCATCATCGACGCCACCTTCCAGATGAAGCCGATCGAGTCGAGCCGGCTCGTCGTCGACACCGACCGGGCCCCCGACCTCGACAGCGTCATGGCGCTCATGGTCGAGGGCGACGCCGCGTACGACTACTCCGTCGCTTGGATCGACATCATGACCAAGGGGTCGGGCATGGGGCGTTCGGTGCTCGATCGGGGCCGCTTCGCCCGACGTGACGAGCTGCCCGCCAAGATGGCGGCCGATCCGCTGAAGTTCGTCTCGAACTCGATCGCCACCTTCCCGCCGATCGCCCCGTCGGGCCTGATCAACGGGCGCACCGTCAAGGCGTTCAACGAGCTGTGGTTCCGCAAGGCCCCGGCCAGGAAGCGTGACGCCATCATGTCGATCACGCAGTTCTTCCATCCGCTCGATCTGGTGGCGGACTGGAACCGGGTGTACGGGCCGAAGGGCTTTCTGCAGTGGCAGTACGTGGTGCCCGACTCCGCCGGCGAGTTCGTCCGCCGCAGCCTCGAGGAACTGAGCCGGTCAGGGGTCGCGCCGTCGTTCCTGGCGGTGCTCAAGCGCATGGGCCCCGGCAACCAGGGCCATCTGTCGTTCCCGAGTGCCGGATGGACGCTGGCGTTCGACGCCCCCGTCGGTAACCCCGAGCTCAACGTCGTTCTCGACCGCCTCGACGAGGAGGTCGTCGGCCACGGCGGCCGCATCTACCTCGCCAAGGACAGTCGGGTGAACCCGGTCCACATGGACGCGATGTACCCGAGGTTGGGGGAGTGGCGGGAGATCCGCCGCCGCGTCGACCCCGATGGTCGCTTCCAGAGCGACCTCGCCCGCCGCTTGAACCTCATCTGACGCCGCTCGTTCTGTCCAGCGAAGGCGTGCCGTCTGCACGCCTTCGCAGGACGAAACGGGTGAGGACGGCGCTGCTACTTCGTGGTCTCGTTGTACTTGGCGAGCGCCTCGTCGATCGACGTGGTCGCAGCGTCGAGGGCAGGGCCCACCGCGCCGACCGCAGCCGACGGGTCGCCCAGCGCGATGGTCTCGAGCATCGTGCGCTCGATGTCGCGGAACTTGTCGTACGGGCCGATCAACGGGCCGGGGAAGTCGGGCGACAGGCCCTTCATGCTGTCGTAGGCCGTGGTGATCCACTGGCCCCGCTGGCTCGCCGCCCACGCCGGATCCTCGTTGAGCGCCTTCTGCGCGCTCTCACGCACCGGCAGGTAGCTGCCCTCGTTCGTCCAGATCACCTGGTTGTCGGTCTGGTTGAAGTACTTCATGAAGTCCCACGCGGCCGACTGCTCCTCGGGGGTGCCGGTGTTGGCGAGGTAGAACGCCGACCCGCCTGCCTGGCCCTTGCCGGAGAACGCGATGCCGGGCACCTCGCCGACGCCGACCTTGAACTCGACCTTGAACCCGTCGAAGGCCGAGAACTGCTTGGCGGTCTCGGCGTCGACCACGTCGGACAGTTTCAGGCCCTTGTCGCTCGAGGTCACCTGATCGATGATCGTCGCCGCCGTGGACGTCTCGAGCAGCATCGATGACTTGCCGGTGGCGACCGCCACGTAGTGGTCGATGAGCGACGTGCTGGGGATCGCGTTCAGGAGGCCGTCCTGCTTCAGGTTGGCCAGCCAGTCGAGTGCGGTGGTGGCCGACTCGCTCTTGAGCGTCGCCTTGGTGGCCCGGCTGCCGTCACGCCCGTTGTCGTGGTCGACAAGGGTCTGGTCGTTGGCGCTGAGCATGTTCTCGACGAACCACGGATCGAGCTTCATGGCGAGGGGCTCGGCGCCGGGACCGTTGGGCGGCCACCTTCTTGAGCGCCTCGGCGGCGGCCCGGAGCTCGGTGAGCGTCGTCGGCGGCTTCTCGGGGTCGAGTCCGGCGGCTGCGAAGTGGGCCTTGTTGTAGTAGAGCACCACCGTCGAGGCGCCGAACGCTGCCGGCCACTGCACGCCGTTGACGGAGTACGCGGCGGTGATGCCGGGCAGGACGTCATCGATCTTGGCCCGCTCGTCGTCGTCGGCCTCGATGCAGGCCTGCGCCGGCAGCGTCTTGCCGTTGTCGATCATGTACTGGGTCCAGGTGTCCTCACCGGCGACCATCGTCGGCAGCTGGCCGGCGCTGGCGGCGGTGTCGTAGTTGCGGCGCAGCTCGTCGTAGTTGACGCCCTGGGACTCGAGCCGAACGTTCACCTTGTCCTGGCTGGCGTTGTAGGCGTCGGTGATCTTGGTGAGCGCCGCTGCCGTGTTGCCGACGTAGGAGTGCCACAGCACAACATCGGTCTTGCCGTCGGCCTTCTCGAACGCGCCGACGGGGCAGTCGGGCAGGTCGGACTTGGTGACGCCGCCGTCGGACTTCGACGGCTCGTCGGCAGCCTTCTTGCCGGGGCCGCATGCGGTGAGCAGCATCGCCGCTGCGGCAAGGGCCGCGAGCGCCGTTCGGGTACGGGACATGGGTGGGTTCTCCTTGGAGTTGAGAAGACGGGGGGTCACTTGACAGCACCGGCCGTGAGGCCGCGGACGAGCTGGCGTTGGAACACCAGCAGGAGCACGAGGACCGGCACGGCCGCCATGAGCGCCGCGGCGAAGCCCCAGTTGAGCTGGTTGGGGTTGTCGGTGAGGAAGCCCCGCAGCGCGATCTGGATCGTCTCGTATTTGTCGCTCTTGACCGCGAACCGGGGCCACACGTACTGGTTGTAGGCCCCGAGGAACGAGATGACGATGAACGAGCCGACGATGGGGCGGGTGACCGGCACGGCGATCCGCCACAGGAACTTGAGGTCGCTGTACCCGTCGAGCCGGGCGGCGTCGAGGAGGTCGTGGGGGATCCCCAGGAACCCCTGACGGATGAGGAACACGCCGAGCGCGGTGGCGAGGAACGGAATGGTGAGCGCCCCGAGAGTGCGGAGGTAGGTCGGGTCGCTGACGTTGATCAGGTCGACGTCGTACATCGTCTGGATGTTGGCGATGAGGGTCACCTCGATCGGCAGCAGCAGCGTGGCCATGATCAGACCGAACAGGACCTTCTTGAAGGGGAACTGGAGGAAGGCGAACGCGTACGCGGTGATCGTCGACGTGAACGTCTGGGCGATCACGATGATCACGGTCACGAGGAGGCTCTGGAGGATGGGCACCCCGAGGTCGCCTTCGCGGAACGCGTTCACGAACGACCCCCAGTCGGTGTCGACGGGCGTGAGCGACGGCTTCTTCTGGAAGAGCGACGCGGCTGCCCCCGGAGATGGCCCGGATGAAGGTCATGTAGATCGGGAACAGGATGACCAGCGCCAGCGCCGTGAGCAGGACGTACCAGCCGAGCTTGGCGAGCGGCGAGCCCCCGGCGGGACCGGCGGCGTCGCCGTGCTGGCCGTGGCGCCGCTTGCGTGGCGTGGCGTCGAGGATGGGGGAGTCAGTTGTCATAGTGGACCCGCCGGTTGAGCATGAGGAACTGGCCGACCGAGACGAGCAGGGTCAGGAGGAACAGGCCGATCGCCATCGACGCACCGGTCTGGAGATCGGTCCGCCCCTGCAGCTCGGTGATCTTGAAGAGCAGGGTCTCGGTCGACTGCTGGGGGCCGCCGAGGGTGAGGATCTCGATCTGGGCGTAGGCCTGCAGCGCCTGCACGACCAAGATGACCGCCAAGAACAGCAGCGTCGGCGAGATCATCGGCACGGTGACCCGGAAGAAGCGTCGCACCGGTCCGTAGCCGTCGAGCGTGGCCGCCTCGTTGACCTCCTCGGGAATCGCCTGGAGGCCGGCGAGCACGATGATGAACGTGAGGCCGACGTTCTGCCACACCGACGAGAGCGCCACGCCGCGGATGGCACCGCCGGGGGTGCCGAGGTCGAGCCAGCCGACGTTCTGGAAGTAGCCGGCCTGCTTGTTGACCAGCGTCAGGAAGACCACCGACGACACGGCGACCGACGAGGCGATCGTCGAGGAGAAGATCGTCTGGAAGATCTTGATGCCCTTGAGTCGACGGTGCGCGGCGGTGGCGAGCAGGACACCGACGACGAGGCCGGCCGGGACGGTGTAGAGCATGAACTTGATCGTGATCCACAGCCCCGACGTGAAGTCGTCGCCGCGGAGCACGTCGCCGATGCCGGCGAGGCCCACGAATGTCTCCTCGTCGCTGTTGCCGAACTTCTGGTACAGCGCGAAGTGGATGATCCGGTAGAAGGGTAGTACGCGAAGACCGCGAACACCACGAGCAACGGCGCCAGCATCGCGTAGGCCAGCAGCGCCTCGCGGGTGCGGCGGGAGCGGCGGACGACGACTGCCATCAGTTGACCCGGGCGGTGGTCGCGGTGTCGAACACGTGGACGGCGTGAGGGTCGATCGCGAGGCCGACCGCTTGGCCGACCTGCACCGGTGCCTCGTCGGCGCCCTGGCGGATCACCCAACGGGAGGCGCCCACGTTGCAGATGACGTGGCGTTCGTGGCCCAACAGCTCGACGTTCACCACGGTGGCGTTGACGTCGGTTCCGCCGATGCGGACGTGCTCGGGGCGGATGCCCAACGTGACCGACGCCCCGATGCCGACCGACGGCGACGTGCCGATCGGGATCCGGCCGGTGCCCACGGCGGCGACGTGCTGGGTCTCGAGGACCCCTTCGACGAGGTTCATCGGTGGACTGCCGATGAACCCGGCGACGAAGAGGTTGGCCGGCCGCTCGTAGACGGCCTGCGGGGCACCGACCTGTTGCAGCTTGCCGGCGGTCATCACGGCGATCTTCGACCCCATGGTCATGGCCTCGACCTGGTCGTGGGTGACGTAGATGAACGTGGTCTCGAGCCGGCGCCACAGCTCGACCAGTTCGAGGCGCGTCTGCGTGCGCAGCTTGGCGTCGAGGTTGGAGAGCGGTTCGTCCATGAGGAAGACCTCGGGGCGCCGCACGATGGCGCGAGCCAGCGCGACCCGCTGACGCTGGCCACCCGAGAGGGCCCCGGGCTTGCGATCGAGGTACTCGGTCAGGCCCAGGACGTCGGCCGCCTCGGCGATCCGCCGGTCGCGCTCGGCGGCGTCGACCCGACCGCTTCGCCGGGCGACGAGCGGCGACTCGATGTTCTTGCGCACCGTCATGTGCGGGTACAGCGCGTAGCTCTGGAAGACCATCGCGATATCGCGGTCGGAGGCGGCGACGTCGTTGACCTTGGTGTCGCCGATGACGAGGTCACCCGACGTGACCGACTCGAGGCCGGCGATCATCCGCAGCGCCGTGGTCTTGCCGCAGCCCGACGGGCCGAGGAGCACCATGAACTCCTTGTCGGCGACCTCGAGCGTGAGGTCGTCGACGGCCACGCTGTCGCCGAAGCGCTTGGTCACGTGGCTGAAACTGACCTGGCTCATTCGTCTCCTGTCGAGCTATGACGCATGGGAATCCGCGAACCCTAGCCAGCCGACGGCGTCGACCGTGTAACGAACATCGCGGAGCACACCACCGTCGATGAACAGGGACAGATCATCGAGGAGCTCGGTGACCGGACGGTGAACGCCGAGTGTCCACCGGGCGAAGAACGGCCAATCCATCCATGCCGCCTCGGAGGCCGCCAGACCGGGGATCGAGATGGACCCGTCGCCGGCGAGGCCCCGGAGACGCTCCCAGTCGAGGTGGCGGCCGAGTGCCACGGTGAGCTCGGCCAGCTCATCGGGACGGTGGGTACCGTCGGTGCCGGGGACGGCGAAGGGGCCACCGCCGGCGCGCCACGCCGGGTGCTGCCCGACGACGTCGGTCCATGTGACGATGCCACCCGACGTCTCGGGGTCCGACGACGCGTCGAGCAGGTGCTGGAGCCACACCGAGAGGATGAGCACGGCCGAGGTCGCGGGCTCGGGAGCACATGGGAGGCCCAGCACGCGTCGGGCCGCGTCGTCGATGAAACCGGAGGCCCCGACCATCGACTCGACGGTGTCGACCGCCTCGCCGCACCGGATCGCCACCGTGCTGCGGCCGCTCCGGTCGACCACGTAGGAGAGCGTGACGGCATCGGTTGCGCCGGCAAGATCGTCGGTGTGACCGGGGAGGACCAGGGCGACGCCCCGCCAGGCGTCGTCGGCGACGAGCCCGAGCAACTGCTCGGGGTCGTCGACGGCGAGCTCGCGGCGCACAACGAGGTCGCGATCGGGGCCGGTCAGCGACATGAGCCAACCCGGCGACTCGAGCGCCAGGCGGCGGGCGGTCGAACGCAGTGTGGCGGAGCGGAGCGCGCCGGCGCGGAGCGGCTTCGGGCGGGCGGGACGGGGGGACGGGCCGCGAGTGGGCACGGTGGGTTCCCGGAGGTTCGAGGTGGTGGAGTGGGCGACCGAGGGCGGCGATCGCGACCGTGGGCACAGCGTGACAGGCACCGCTGACAGCGAGCGCCGTGTGGCCCCGAGGGGCGTGGCCCGGCCCCGGACGCGACGAAGGGCCCCACCCGGAGGTGGGACCCTTCGCTGTCGAAGCTGTCGACGTCGCCTAGGCGCTGGCCGTCTTGGCCGTGGTGCCCGCCGCTCCGGCGTTGCCGCCGGGCGCTGCGCCGCCGGACCCGCCGGTGCCGATGGTGATCTGCGTCGCCGTGTTGCCGGCGAAGGTCACCGAGCCGGTGCCGACCTTGAGGAGGCCGATCGACGGACCGCCGGCGCCGCCACCACCGGTGCCGCCCTTGCCGCCGTTGCCGCCGCCACCACCACCGCCGCCGCCGCCGGAGGCAGCGTTGCAGCAGGTGCCGGCCGAGCCGTTGCCGCCGCCGCCACCGTTGTTGCCAGGGGCACCGCCGCCGCCCGGGCTCCCCGGTGTCCCGGTGCAGCAGTCGGCGATGATGCCGGATCCGCCGGTCCCGCCGGAGCCGCCCGAGGCGCCGTTCTGGCCGGCCGCACCGGCGCCGCCGGCGCCGCCGTTTCCGGTCGAGACGGTGGTGTTGGCGTCGACCGCGACCGTCGAGTTGTGGGAGTAGATGCCGAAGGAGCCGCCGGCGTTGGTGCCGGCCGTGCCGCCGCCACCGCCCTGGCCGCCGCCGCCACCCTTGGCGCCCGAGCCACCACTGGAGTCGTCACCGGCACAGAATGTCGCCTGGCAGGCGCGACCGCCGCCGCCACCACCGCCGCCGCCACCACCGTTGCCGGCGGTGCCGCCATTGGTGGTCGCGCCCGGCGTGAACCCGGCGGCGCCGTAGACGAGCGTGCCCGCGGTGCCGTTCGATCCGGCGGCGCCGGCCGCGCCGGCGGTACCGCCACCGCCGCCACCACCGCTGTAGTTGCTGGTGGACGTGCAGTTGTTGCAGCCGCCGCCACCGCCGGCGCCACCGTTGGTGCCGGCGGAGCCGCTGCCGCCGTTGGTGTTGCCGCCGTTGCCGCCGGGGTTGACCCCGCCGCCGCCGCCGGTCGCGCCGGCGGGCGTGCCGTTCTCGTCCTTGTTGCCGGCGGTGCCGTTGGCGCCGTTGCCGCCGGCGGTCAGGGCACCCGAGGGCGTCGTTCCGGCGGTGCCGCCGACGCCGGCCGATGCCGTGATCGTGCTGCTGTTGACGGTGAGGTTCGCGCCACCGATGGCGCGGATGCCGTAGGCGCTCGAGCCGGCGCCCGAGGCCGTGCCGCTACCGACGGCGACGTTCTGCAGCGTGGCCGTGCCACCGCTCACCAGGAGGCCGGTCGGGTTGGTGCCGCCGGGGCCGACGATGGTGAGGAACTGGAGGTTCAGGCCCGACACGTTCGTGAGCGAGACGCCCCCGGTCGACGTCGTGGTGCCGGTGCGGGACAGGAAGTCGGTGGCGAAGCCACCGCGGATCGTCAGGCCCGTCGTGCCGCTGACCGAGAAACCGGCGAAGCCGGCACCGTTCGACACCTGGATGACGTGCTTCGACGTGCCAGCGGCGGTGACGCCCTTGGCGATCGTCTGGCACGGCGCCGCGAGCGTGCAGGCGTTGGCGTCGTTGCCCGACGTCGACACGAACACGGTGTCGGTGACGATGCCGTCGGCCCCGTCGCAGTTGCTGTCCTTCGCCGTGCCGTCCAGCGGGTCGGCTGCGGTCGGGAACGTTGTGTTGTCGTTGTCGTTGCAGTCGCTCGGCGGGCTGTAGCCGTCCTGGTCGGCATCGACGGTGACCACGACCGTGATGGCCGACGACGTCGCCGAGCCGCCGTAGGGATCGGTGACGGTGAGCGACGCCTGGTAGGTGCCCGGGGTGAGGTACGTGTGGCTCGGGTTCGCCGAGGTCGACGTGTTCGAACCGCTGCCGGTGTCACCGAAGTTCCAGGCGTAGGTCAGCGTGTTGGTGGCGTCGTCGACGTCCGCCGTGCCGGCCGAGCTGAAGTTCACCGTGAGGTCCTCGGGGCCCGAGAGCGGGCTGCCGTTGGCGACGACGGTCGGGTTCTGGTTGGCGTTGACCGTGATGTTGACGACCGTCTGGTCGAACTTGCCGAACGGATCGGTGACCTTGAGCGTCGCCGTCTTGGCGCCCGCCGTGGTGAACGTGTGGCTGGGGTCGGCTGCGGTGGAGGTGCCACCGTCGCTGAACGTCCAGAGGTAGGTGAGCGTGTTCGTGGGGTCGTCGGCGTCGTTGGTGCCGGCGGAGCTGAAGGCCACGTTGAGCGGGGCCTTGCCGACGAGCGGCGTGCCGTCGGCGACCGCCGTCGGTGCGGCATCGGCCGTGATCGTCACGGGCACGACGACCGTGTTGGTGCCGTTGGCCGAGTCCTTGACCTGGAGCTGCACGTTCTGGACCCCGACGGTCGCGAACGCGTGGCTGGGGTTGGCCAGGGTCGACGTGCCGCCGTCGCCGAAGTCCCACAGGTAGGTGAGGCCACCGGGGGTGTTGTCGGGATCGCTCGACTGGTCGCCGGTGAACTGGATCGCCGTGCCCTGCTTCGCGGTGGTCGGGTTGGCCGAGCCGACGGCCACGGGGGCCACGTTCGGGATCGGCTGGACGTCGATGTCGATCGTGGCGGTCGTCGAGACGCCGTTGTCGTCGGTGACGGTGAGGCTCACCGTCTTGAGCCCCGTGGTCCCGAAGGTGAACTGGGGGTTCGTCGCGGTCGACGTGATGCCGCCGCCGAAGTCCCACAGGCGGCTGACGATGGTGCCGTCGTCGGTCGACGCCGAGCTGTTGAAGTTGACGACGAGGGGCACCTGGCCGGCGGTGACGTCGGCGTTGGGCACGGCGACGGGCGCCTGGTTGGCGTTGACCGTGATCGTCTCGGTGTGGGTGTCGGTCGCACCGAGCGGGTCGGTCACGGTGAGCGTGGCCGTGAAGGGGGACCCGACGGCGGAGCTGTAGGTGTGAGTCGGGTCGGCCGACGTCGACACGGGCGAGCCGTCGCCGAAGTTCCACGAGTACGTGAGGGTGTTGGTGGCATCGTCACCGTCGGCGGTTCCCGCCGAGCTGAAGGCGACGGTCAACGGTTCCTTGCCGGAGGCGGGTGTCGCCGAGGTGACCGCGGTCGGGGGCTGGTTCGCAACGACGACGACGGCATCGGCCGCCGCGGTGTTCGTGGCGGAGCCGCTGTCGGTCACCGTGAGCGTGGCGATATAGGTGCCGGCCGCCGTGTAGGTGTGCGACGGGTTCGCGACCGCCGAGATCGGGGAGCCGTCACCGAAGTTCCAGACGTAGGTGAGGGCGCTGTTCTCGGGGTCGGTCGACTGGTCGCCCGTGAAGGTGACGGTGAGCGGAGCCCGACCGGCGGTGTTGCTCACGGTGGCGACGGCGACGGGGGGCTGGTTCACCGGAGCGGTGACCGTGATGGTTCGTGTGGCCGAGGCGGCGGCGCCGCCGGCGTCGGTCGCGGTGAGCTTCGCTGTGAAGGTGCCGACTGCCGTGTAGACGTGGGACGGGTTGGGCGTCGTGTCGACGGCGCTGCCGTCACCGAAGTCCCAGGCGTAGGTGATGGCCGTGCCTTCGGGGTCGAACGTCCCGCCCGAGCTGAACGCGACGTTCAGCGGTGCAGTGCCCGAGTTGGGCGTGCCGTTGACGACGACGGTCGGTGGTTGGTTCGTGGGCCCGGTGCCACCACCTCCTTCCACCGGACAGGCGGTCGCGAGCAGCATGGATGCTGCCGCGAGCGCGGTCGACGCGAACAAGCGTGAACGCTTCATGGGTTCCCTCCAGAACGTTGCCGGAGCCACCGGCGAACCCGAACATCATGTTGCACTCCCTCATTTGAGCCTGTTGCGGAAAACCCAGGGTTCTGAGGGCCGTGCGAAGTTGACCTTCAGCGGTCCGCATGATCGGTGGGCTGGCGTACGAAGTCGTGTCGGCTGCGGATCGGTCTCAGCGATTCCGGCTCCCGCCGGTCATGGCGTACTGGTTGCCCGCCGATCAACTTGGTGAGGTTCGTGATCGACGTCGTCGACCAGATCAGTTGGACGGTTCCGCTTGGATCAGCCGTGGTCGAGACCGGCGCCCGGGTATGAACCGGCGAGCTCATCGGTCGCCCTGTTGATGTAGCCGTACACAGCGGGGTGCGATCGTCGTTCTTCGCGGTGATCGAACGCCTCTGTGTCGCCAAGACGATCGGACGTTCAGCTCTCGCCGGCAATCTGTGTCCCGATCACGTTGACGATCGCCGACGGTTCCGGAGCCGTCACGCCGACACGCTCGCCGACGGTATTCATCGACTACGCTGCGCACTGTGCGCTGAGGTTCGGCTTGGACCCGTTCTCGTTCGTCGTCCGCTCGTACGCAGCATCAGCCAAGATCGACTCAGGATGCTTCGGTCGACGCGATCCGCACGTTCGTCGCGGTGCACCAAGACCGTGAGCGAGATGCTCGCCGAAGCGCCGAAGCGACCGACCTTGGCCGAAGACGATGACCCGATCCAGCAGACCCGACGCCCAAGCAACTGCCGGGCGTTGACCTGAGCGGCCGCTACGACCGCGTGAACAGCTGCTTGAAGGATCGGACTCGAGACCAAGTCGGCTGAGCGGGCCCACCGGTTCGAGGAACGAACCCGGGCGTCGAACAAACCCTTGGCGCCGCCAAAGGGTTCTGCGCCCCGCGAGTTCGGGCCCCGGCCCGGCGAAGCCCCCCAACCGCACGTGGTCTCGAGCATGTCACCGACCCCGACGAGCCGTCTACGCTCCGCGGTCGTTGCTTGGGTTCAGGGTTACAACTGGTGGGTCGCATCACTGCGGATCAGGTCATCGTCGCCGCCGAGGTGACCCAAGCGGCGAACGATGTCGAACAGCTCGCGCCGATGCTCGCCGACCGAACACCACGCTCGTCGGAGGCTGGGATCGCGGCGTCCTGAGACGCTCGTGGCTGATGCTAGGGTACTGGCGGATCGAGAACGTGAACGGGTCGATCCCGAACGCACCGGAGTTGTTCATCGGCTCCGGAACACGGGGCGGGGCAAGCCACGTAATGGACGGTTCGCCGTCGGCATCGACGACGTGACGTGTTCGTCGCGGCGATGAAGGGAGTGAGTGTCGTGTGGACATGATGCGGATGCGAAGACACGACGATCGAGCCGGTGTTCGGCCACATCAAAGACGTCCGAGGACTCGCCGGTTCTCCCGGCGGCGCCGTGACCTCGGCTCAAGCGGAGTGGCAACTGCTGTCGCGGCGCACGACCTCACCAAGTTGTGGCGGTTCCAGACCCGACCGGCCTGTACCGGCATCGAGTCGACCCGCAGCCCTCACGACTTCGTCGAGGCCGCCGACGAAGTTGACCGCTGACACGGTCAACTTCACACGGCCCTCAATCGACAGCCTGGCGTTTCCGCAACAGGCTCATTTGTGTCAAACGTCACAGAAGTCGGTCTCCTCGTGCGGCAGGCTGGGAGATACGTCCCGACCGAAAGGCCGCCCGCCATGTTCAGACTCATCTCGTTGTTGGTCGTCGTGGCGATCCTCGCCGTCCTGTGGCTGACCGTCGTCGGCTCGACCGCCGGCACTGGTGCGCGGTGCGCCGAGCGGGGCGGCACCACGACGACGTTGCCGCCCGAGCTGACGAAGGGGCTCGGCGCCGGCGCCGCTGGGCTCGTCGACTGCTGACGGTTGTGGCCGATGCGCCGACCGTGCTGGCCGCCCGCTGATCGCGTCGGGCCGCTCGCTCAGGCGCGCTCGCCGATGACGTCGACCCCGGCGGCACACGCTGGCCACCGCCGCAGCACGAGCTCGCGGGCCAGCTCGGCGTCGCTCGCCACGTAGTCGTGGAGCTCGGTGGGCGACAGCAACGAGATGGCCGATCGGTCGACCTCGACCGGTGTCAGACCGACGAACCGGGCCATGGTCTTGAGGCCGCACGACAGGCGGAGCGCTGGCCCGACGTCGGCGCGGTAGACGCGGTAGCCGTCGAGGTGGCGGTGGTGGCCCCAGCGGCCACGATACGCGCCCGCGTGGCCGGGCAGCGGATCGTCGCGGCCGCCGAGCAGCGGGTCATCGGCCAGTTCGAGCGACAGGTGGGCGCCACAGACCCGGGCGCGGTCGACCAGGAACGGCAGGTCGAATCCGGCGCCGTTCCAGGTGACGAGCACGCCCGGCTCGAGCGTCGCGAGGGTCGACTCGACGCGATCGAGCAGATCACGCTCGGCGCCCGTGAAGACTGCTGTGCCGTCCGACGTCGCCAGCGCGACCGCGACCACGGGGGCGACGCGCGGGTCGAGTCCGTTGACGGTCGTGTCGGTCTCGATGTCGAGCCCGTAGATCCGGTTGGGTCCCACGACCTGAATCTACGCCCGACCACCGACACTCGAACGCCCGAGGTGCGAGCCGGGCACGTGCTCGCGCCCCGGTACGATCTGGGTTCCATGACCCGTTACCTGATCACCTCGGCGCTGCCCTACATCAACGGTGTGAAGCACCTCGGCAACCTCGTGGGATCGATGCTGCCCGCGGACGCGTACGCCCGGTACCTCCGGCTCAAGGGCGAGGACGTCCTGTTCATCTGCGCAACCGACGAGCACGGCACGCCCGCCGAGCTCGCCGCCCGTGCCGCCGGCCTCGACGTCGCCGAGTTCTGCCGGATCAACCACGAGGTCCAGCGCGACCTCGGAGCCCGCTTCGGGCTGTCGTTCGACCACTTCGGCCGCACCTCGAACATCGCCAACCACGAGCTCACCCAGCACCTGGCCGAGCGCCTCGACGCCGAGGGCTACATCGAGGAGCGGGTCATCCGGCAGATCTACTCCCACACCGATGGACGCTTCCTGCCCGACCGCTACATCGAGGGCACCTGTCCCTACTGCGGGTACGAGAAGGCGCGCGGCGACCAGTGCGAGAACTGCACCCGCCAGCTCGAGCCGACGATGCTCGTCGACCCGCGGTCGGCGATCTCGGGATCGACCGACCTCGAAGAGCGCGAGAGTCGGCACCTCTACCTGCTGCAGTCCAAGCTCGCCGAGCGCCTGCGGCCCTGGCTCGAGTCCAAGGTCGGCGAGTGGCCGACCCTTGCGACGTCGATCGGGCTCAAGTGGCTCGACGAGGGCCTCGAGGACCGCGGCATCACCCGCGACCTCGACTGGGGTATCCCCGTGAACCGCCCCGGTTTCGAGAACAAGGTCTTCTACGTCTGGTTCGACGCTCCGATCGGCTACATCGCCGCGACCCGGGAGTGGGCCGAGGCTGCCCCCGAGGGCGAACGCGACTGGGAGTCGTGGTGGCGCACCGACCGTGGCGCCGACGACGTCTGGTACACGGAGTTCATGGCGAAGGACAACGTCCCGTTCCACACCCTCGGCTTCCCCGCCACGCTGATGGGGTCGGGCGAGCCGTGGCGGCTCGTCGACCAGCTCAAGAGCTTCAACTGGCTGAACTACTACGGCGGGAAGTTCTCGACGAGTGACCACCGCGGCGTGTTCATGACCGACGCGCTCGAACTGTTGCCGGCGGACTACTGGCGTTGGTACCTCCTCTCCAACGCCCCCGAGAGCGACGACACGAGTTTCACGTGGGCCCAGTTCGCCGAGGCGGTCAACAAGGACCTCGTGGGCACGCTCGGCAACTTCGTCAACCGGTGCGCGACCCAGGTCGACCGGCACTTCGACGGCCTGGTGCCGGCGGGTGGCGAGGTGGGTGAGATCGAAGCGGCCCTCGTCGATCGGATCGCTGCACTGATCGAGGAGTACCGCACCCACTTCGACGGTCTCGAGTTCCGCAAGGCGACCCGCTCGCTCCGGGAGATCTGGGCCGAGGGCAACGTCTACCTCGAGGCGCGTGAGCCGTGGCGGGCGATCAAGGTCGATCGCGACGCCGCGGCGGTGACGCTGCGTACGGCGTTGGGTCTGGCCCGCGTGTTCGGACACCTGTCCGCGCCGTTCGTCCCCGAGACGTCGGAGCGCATCGCCGCGTTGCTGCCCGAGGCGTCGGGCCTCGACGGCGTCGATCCGTCGCTCGCGGCGTCGATCCTCGAGCTCGCACCGGGTTCGCCCTTCGTGTCGTCGGGCCTGCTCTTCCAGAAGATCGACGACGACACCCTGGCCGCCTGGGCGGGTCGCTTCGGCGGAGCCGAAGATCAGGACAGCGGCGGAGCCGAAGATCAGGACAGCGGCGGAGCCGAAGATCAGGACAGCGGCGGGTGGCCGACGCCGCGCATTGACGCGGCTGGCGGAGGCCGCGCCACTACGGTGACGGCCATGGCAACGAGGTCAGCGCGCGCGAAACGACTGCGCTCCAAGGAGTCGCCACCGGCACAGGGTCGGTCGCGCTCGAGCCGCCGCGCCCGTGCGCTGGCCGGCAACGCCACGCGCCTGCTGGTGCTCGTGGCGATCGTGCTCGGCAGTGGTGCGCTGGCCGGCATGGCGCTCGGCTATCCCATTGGTTCGCTCGACCTCGGGTCGTCGGACGCGATCACCCTCGATCAGGAGGCGCTCGCCGGCACGATCGACGCCGAGCAGGCCCTCGTGGCCCAAGGCGACATCCCCAAGAGCTACACCCCGGCGGACGAGAACGTGACGGCAGGGGTGGCACTCATCGGTGCCAAGTACTGCGGTGTCACCGTCGCCCCCGAGGCTGTCGTCGGCGAGCCCATCACCAGGGCCTACCTCGACTCGACGAACCACGCGCTGATGCTGTCGGAGGTGGTCAAGGTCCGGCAGCAGAACGAGGCCGGCAAGTACATCAAGGAGCTGACCGGCGTGTTCGACGGCTGCTCCGACCAGAAGTACTTCACGGGCGACGGGGCCGACAAGGTCCGCCTGCAGATCTCGAACCCCCGCAAGAAGGACGAGCCGCTCGAGCTCGACTACCTGACCCGCACCCTCACTCCCGTCAACGGTGGGACGACGCAGATCGTCACCTACTTCCAGGTGGGCAACGTCATCGTCGCCATCCAGTACGCGGGCCCCGACAAGCCCGACAAGAACCTGATGTCGAAGGCGGAGGACGAGATCCTCTACCGGGTGGCGCCCGACCAGTTCTCGAAGACGGCGAAGGTCAAGGGCGAGAAGCCGATGCCCGACGAGACCACGACGACGACGGCCCCCGACGTGGTGCAGCCGTCGCCCACGTCCAGCCCGCCGACGATGGCGACGACGCCCCCGACCTTCGAGGCACCCACCACAACGTGGGCGAAGCGAACGACGACGACGAAGAAGCCGACGACCACAGCGCCGGCCGCGACCGCGCCGCCCGGACAGTGAGCCACCGGTGAGCGCCGCCTACCAGCAACTGATCGCCGATCTCGTGGACGAGGCCGAGGCCCTCGACGCGGTCGTCGCGAACCTCGACGAGGCCGGTCTCGCCACGCCGACGCCGGCGGAGGGGTGGACGATCACCGATCAGTTGAGCCACTTGGCCGGATTCGACGAGGCGGGGCGCACCGCGATCGTCGACCCCGACGGGTTCCGGTCCGACCTCGATCGCCGCATGACCGAGGGCGACGACCCGATCGCCGGCTACACCGCGGCGGGGGCGCGCCATGACGGGTGCGGCGGTCCGCGACTGGTGGCGTACCGCACGGGCCGCGCTCGTCGACGCGGCTCGTCCGCTCGACCCCAAGACCCGGGTGCCGTGGTACGGGCCGCCCATGAGCGCGATGTCGCACGTGACGGCCCGAACGATGGAGACGTGGGCGCACGGACAGGACGTGCGTGACACGTTGGGCGAGCCGCCGTCGGTCAGCCATCGTCTCCGTCACGTCGCCCACATCGGTGTCGGTGCCCGCGCCTTCAGCTACGCCCTGAACGGCATCGAACTGCCCGAGACGCCCATCGACGTCGTGCTCACCGCTCCCGACGGTTCGACGTGGTCGTGGGGCCCCGGAGACGCGGCCGACCGGGTCGAGGCCGACGCGTTCGACTTCTGCCTGGTCGTGACCCAGCGACGACACCGTGACGACACTGCGCTCGTGGTGACGGGCCCCGAGGCCGAGCGCTGGATCAGCATCGCCCAGGCGTTCGCCGGCGATCCCGGCGGTGGCCGGTCGCCGGGTCAGCAGTACTGACCCGTCCGATCAGAGATCGTCGATGAGGTGGAACACCTCGGACGGACCGGTGCCGAACTGCTCGCCGGCCGCTCGGAGGTGCTCGCGTTCGTGGGAGCGGAAGCCCTCGAGCGGATCACCCTCGCCGAGGGCGTAGAAGTGCGTCGTCTCCATCTGGGAGGTGTGGGCTTCGAGCGCGGCGAGTTTCGCCGCGACCGACTCGGGGTCGGCCGGCTCGGCGTGGTTCGCCTCGTCGGCTTCGAACAGGAGGAGCGCGTCGGGGCGGTGATGGGAGAGGCCGTCGGCCCCGCCGAGTTGGTCACGGAAGAAGTGTGGGTCCCGCGCTGCGACGATGGCGTCGATGGTCAGGAAGCCGGCGGCTCGGTGGTCGGGGTGGAGGCGGTACCGCTTCCAGGGGTCGTGACCGAGGACAACGGCGGGACGGAGCCGGCGGATCTCGCGGCTGACCGCTGCGACGGTCGACCGGTCGGCGACGAGATCGCCGTCGGTGGCTCCGAGGAACACGACCTCGCCGGTCGCCCCGAGGGCTGCCGCCGCGGCGCGTTGCTCGGCCTGGCGCCGGGCGACGAGCGCGGCCGTGTCGGCGTCGGGATCCCACGTGCCCTTCGAGCCGTCGGTACAGATGAGGTGGTGGACGACGCACCCGGCGCGCGCCCATCGAGCCAGGGTGGCGCCGCAGCAGAACTCGACGTCGTCGGGGTGGGCGGCGATGGCGAGGGCGACGGCCGGGACCGGCAGGGGGGTGGGGGCGGGCATCCGCCCGAAGTTAGTTGGACAGGTCGATCGAGCTGGGAACGCTCGTCGGGGGTGCCAACGTCGTGGTGGCCTGCGGGCTCGTCGTCGCCTGCGGCTGGGTGGTCGTGGTGGAGTAGTAGTGGTTCCAGTCGTCGAGGCTGGGGCGCCGCTGCTTGCACTCGATCCAGAGTGCGTAGTCGGAGAAGATGTAGCTCATCGTGCCGTTGAAGCAGACGTCGTTCAGCCACGTGTCCCGAACGCCGGCGCCCGGACCGTACTGCTGGCACACGCTGCTCCAGAACCAGATGAACCGGTACAGCTCGTCGAGTGTGTAGTGGATGTCGCCGGTGGGCCAGGGGATGTCCACGTTGTCGTCGTGGCAGAACTCGACCCGCCAGGCCTGCACGTCGCCGTCCGGATAGAACTCCGAACACCGGACCCAGATGTCGTCGTAGATCGCGAAGTACAACGGGCCGTAGCCGACGCAGTAGTCCCGGTTCGTCGTGGTGGTGGGCGAGGGCGGCGCTGTGGTGGTCGTGGTCGCCGCACTCGTGCCCGGCCCGCACGCCTGGCTGGTCCCGGCGCCGCAGTTGTTCCCGTTGGAGGCAGCGGTCGCTGCCAGGTCGATCGAGTCGAGCCCCAGCGCCGACCCGAAGATCGTGTCCATCCGGTAGGAGGGGAGCCGAACCCGGATGTCGTTCTTGACCTGGGTCGTCGCGGTCGCGGCGATGCGCCGGAAGCTGATGCCGGTCGTGTCGTTCGGCGCGGACACGTCGAGGTGGTTGGGGTCGTCGCAGGCGGGCCAGCTCGCCGGGTCGATGCCGAGATTCTGGCGGATGATCTCCTTGACCCGCGCCGACGCACCGGCATAGTCGCCGTCGTGTTCGCTCAGGTACTGCGCTGCGGTGATCACCGCAGCGTCGATGGCGTGCTGAGCGCCGGCGAGTTGCTGGTTCCGCTGGCCGATATCGACCGCGAATGCGCAGAACGCCATGAGGACGATCATCACGATGCTCGTGAGCACGAGGATGGCCCCTCGATCGCCACGCTCGCGGCGCCGCCGCGGCCGGCCGCTTGCGGAACGGAGGAGTGTCGGACGCATCCTGTCTCTATCGGCAGGAGAGCCGCCTGCTGTGACAGGTTGATCTCTCGTTCTCGGGCCTGGTCGGCTCACCCTCCCCGGGTCGGATCACCCAGGGTGAGGTAGGCCGAGAGGTCGCTCGGGGTGTCGACGTCCCAGCCGAGCCCGGCGTGGGCGACCTCGACGAACGCGAGGCCGAGCCGGGCGGCTTCGTCCCGATGGCGGCCGAACGAACCCGGTCCGTACCCGAAGCGGAACCCGGCACCGGCCGGGACGACGAGCACGTTGGTCCCGTCGCCGTGGCGGTCGGGTACGGCGGTCACCCCGCCGGCCCGCTCGGGCGCTGTTGCGGATGTGAGCACGTCGGTGAGGGCATCGGGCATGGCGAGGTCGGCGTGGACGACGGCGATCACCTCCGCCCGTCGGTCGACGGCGAGTTCGGCGCCGGCGGTGACGGCAGCGTTCAGCCCGGCGATGCCGGGTCGCGCAACGGTGACGTCGCGTTGGTCCGCCCACCTGATCACGTCATCGTCGTCGGTGAGCACCGCGACGTCCCATCCGTCGAGGGCATCGAGGACATCGCCGGCCAGTCGTCGCGCCAGGTCGGCCCGTTCCGGCAGGGTGAGCACGTCGGCGAGGCGGGTCTTCGGATCGAGGAAGGAGCGCAGGGGGACGAGCACGAGGCAACCGGCGGGCATGGGCCCGACTCTACGGCGTGGCCCCTAGGCCGGGACCGGCCTGGTGGGATCGCAGAACGACCAGCCGCCGGCCTTCGTGGGGAACGGTGTCTCGCTGCCACCGCCGACGAACGTGACGTTCGGGTCGATCGAGAGGATGACGGTGGTCAGCCTCGACACCTGGTAGCTCGTGGCGAACAGCGACGAGAAGAAGTGGGTCGCCGACGACGCCTTGCGCATTGCACAGACCATCAGGCCCTTGCCGTTGGCGTAGGTCGCCGGGTTGGCGGGGTTGTCCAGGTCGACGACTCGCACCATGACCCGCAGCTCGGACTGGTCCAGGCCGCTGCGGCGCTTGACCATGCACATGATGCGCTGGGTGTTGTCGTCGGGCAACGCCGCTGGGAACGTCAGCGAACACGACGAGTTGGGCGTGGCGCCGAAGATGCCACGGCTGCCGTTCCATGCCGCCTCGCGGACACCACCACGGATGCCGATCTTCTGGTTGAAGAGCACGGCGTAGTCGACGATGCCCATGATGAGGACCACGAGGATCGGCACCACCATTGCGAGCTCGACCAGCACGGCGCCGCGTTCGGTGCGACCGTCGAGTCGGGCCCAGCGGCGCCGGTGGAGGAGGTGGGAGAGCGTCATGGTGGTCACAGGTTGATGTCGGCGGCAGGGTCGTCGGACGTGCACCACGACCAGCTGTCGCCGGCGAACGTGGTCTCGGCGTACTGCGGGACGTAGGAGTAGACGGTGGCGCCGCTCGCTGCGACGTTCGACCAGGGTGTGGTACCGGTCTTGATCACGGCCCGGGAGTGGTGGAACTTGCCGTTGAAGACCGGTGCGAGGAGGCCGCTCAGGGAGAACGCCCTGGTCGAGACGCACACCATGATCGAGTAGCGGTTGGCCTGCCGCTTGGCTTCGGAGAAGTCGTTCGTGTAGCGACCGTCACCGTCCATGTAGGTGAATCGCACGCGAACGTCCTCGCTGTCCATGTGGGTGCGGGCCTTGACGAGGCAGGCGAGCTGCCGCGCCTCGGTCGACGGTGGGGTCCGGGCGACGTAGCACGAGGTGTCGGTACCGACGCGTCCGACCGACCCGGCTCGAGCGCCCTCGCGGGCCGTGTGGCTGGTCTCGACCTTGTTGCCGTAGTTCACCCCGAAGTCGACGACCCCCATCATCAGGAGGAAGAGGATCGGGAAGGCCAGCGCGAACTCGATCAGCGCGGCACCGCGCTCGCCGCGCCCCCGTCGGGCCGGACGCCGGGTGGGGCGCCGCCGGATCGATGTGCGATCGGTGGTCACGCATCCATCGAACAGGCTCGGACGCAGGATCCGACCGGGCACTTTTCCCACAGCCGCCGGGCCGATCGGCTCAGTCCCCGGTTCGGCCGCTCCGCAGCGGTCGCAACGCAATAGGGTCACAGCATGCGCATCACGGTTGGCATCATCGGCGGCGGTTCGTGGGGAACGACGGTGGGCCACCTGGCTGCCCACAACGTCTCCACGGTCCTGTGGGCGCGGCACGCGGAGACCGCCGAGGAGATCAACAGCCACCACCGCAACAGCCGGTACCTCGACGGCTTCGACCTGCATCCGGCGCTGCGGGCCACGGCCGACCTCGGTGAGGCCGTCCGTCAGGCCGACGTGCTCGTGATGGGCGTACCGTCCCAGTCGTTCCGCTCGACGCTCGAGGAAGTGTCCGACCACCTGCGGGCGTGGGTGCCGATCGTGAGCCTCGCGAAAGGGCTCGAGCAGGGCACCCGACTGCGGATGAGCGAGGTCGCCCACCAGGTCGTCCCTGGTCATCCCGTCGCTGTTCTCACGGGCCCCAACCTGGCCAAGGAGATCCTGGCCGGCGACGCCGCGGCGTCGGTGCTCGCCACCCACGACCCGGTCGTGGCCGCCCGGCTGCAGGAGGTGTTCTCCACGAACCTGTTCCGCGTCTACACGAACCCCGATGTCGTCGGTTGCGAGGTCGCGGGGGCGCTCAAGAACGTGATCGCCATCGCGTCGGGCATGGCCGACGGGCTCGGTGCTGGCGACAACACCCGTGCCGCGGTCATCACCCGTGGGCTGGCCGAGCTGAGCCGCCTCGGCGTCGCAATGGGCGGGAACGAGCTCACGTTCGCCGGACTGGCCGGCATGGGCGATCTGCTCGCCACGTGCATCTCGCCGCAGAGCCGCAACCGCCACGTCGGCGAGCAGCTCGGTCGAGGTCGTTCCATCGACGAGGTCGTCGCCGAGATGAACATGGTCGCCGAAGGGGTCAAGACCGCGCCGGTCGTGCTCGACATCGGCGCCGAGTTCGGCATCGACGTGCCGATCTCGAGCCAGGTGTACGCCGTGTGCCACCAGGGCCGCCCGGCAGCGGAGGCCTACGAGGGTCTCCTCCGGAAGGGCTCGGGGGTCGAACACCCCAACCTCGACTTCTGACGAGCGAGACACTGCGCCGGTCCTAGAACCCGATGTCGAGGGTCGTCGGGACCGGCGGCGCGGTCGTGGTCGTCACGGTCGTGGTGGGCTTCGCCGTGGTCGTGGTCGCCTTGATCGTTGTGGTCGTCGGACCGGGCTTCACCGTCGTGGTCGTGGTCGGCTTGCGGGTCGTCGTGGTCACCGGCTTCTTGGTGGTCGTCGTCGTGCCGTAGATGGTCGTGGTCGGCTTGACGGTGGTGGTCGGCCCGGGCCTCGTCGTGGTCGTCGTCGCCTTGATCGTGGTGGACGTGGTCGTCGGTGCAGCGGTCGTGGGGGTGGCACACCCGGCGACCGCGTAGGCGTCGCATCCGGCCCCGCTGCCCTCGGCGCCGGCGACCGCTGTGACCTCCATGGTCGCGAGCCCGAGCCCGATGACCGGTTTCACCCGACGCATCGGGATCCGGACCCGGGCCTGGCTGGCGGAGCCGCTCAGCACGAAGCTGATGCAGTCGTTGCCGATCGAGGCGTCGAGCGGGCTCACGGTGGTGAGCTTCTTGGCGTCGGCGCAGTGGGCCCAGGTCGAGTCGGCCGTGCCGTCGGCGATGTCGAGGTTCTGTGCCACGAAGGTTCGGACCTGGGCGGCGACGGTCGAGACGTTGGCGCCCGGTTGACGGATCAGGAACGTGGCGTAGAGCGCGGCGGCGTCGGCAGCTGCCTGATACTGCGCCCGCTGGGACCGCACCATGCCGACGTCGATCGCGAGGCCGGCGAAGCACATCATCCCGACCATCGACACGGCGGTCAGGATCAGGATCGCGCCCCGTTCGGCGCGGCGGGGGCGGCCTCGGCGTGGGGAGCGGGCTTCGGTGGTCATGAGGTACACCGTAACGTCATACGCCGCTTCGGGCGATGGGCCGTTGGGCGGGTTCTCGTTGGTGCGGTGGGCCCACCGGCCCTCCGGTGCGCGTGGCGCTCACACGCCGCTCCGGCCGGTGTCGAGATCAGCGGGGGAGGTGGATGGTGGGGGAGCCCGACGACCGCCGGACGTCGTCGGGCGGGAAGCTCACGGGCAGGACCGCTCCGTCGGACTGTCGGCGGAGCCGGTAGCCCTCCTCGGTCGTGGACGCGACCTCGAAGCCGCGGGCCCAGGCCTGGTCGAACCGTCGGCGCACCTCGACGCTCGTCCCGAGGGCGATGGTGACCACCTCGACGAGCTCGCGTGCTCGGTCGGCTCGCTCGGTGTCGTTCGCGTTGTACTGCATTCGTCCCCCTCGAGTCCCGCCAACGACCACTTTGTGTGGTGCTGTGACCCCCGTGTGCGTTCAGGATACCGCCCCTGGGGGGCGAGTCAACGCGGCGGACCACGCGGTACGCTCCGGGCCATGGCCCCTCGACGCCCACCGAACCTGGGCGTCGAGCGCACGTTCTGGGATGCCGGCGTCGAGTACGTGGTGGGGATCGACGAGGTCGGCCGCGGCTCGTGGGCCGGGCCGCTCACGATCGGCGCGGCGATCGTGCCCCGCGACCGACGGGTCAACCGCATCCGAGACTCCAAACAGCTCACCGAACGCAATCGCGAGGCCCTGTTCGATCGCATCGCCGGCTGGTGCGAGGCGTGGGCCGTCGGCCACGCGTCCCCGCAGGAGTGCGACGACCTCGGCATGTCCGAAGCCCAACGGGTCGCCACCCGCCGAGCCCTCGCGGCGCTCGGCATCGAACCCGGTGTTGCGCTGATCGACGGCAAGTGGGATTTCGTCGGCGGTGGGCCGACCGGCCGGACCGTGACCCGCACGATCGTGAAGGGCGACGCGACGTCGCTGTCGATCGCCGCGGCGTCGATCCTCGCCAAGGTCAGCCGCGACCGCATCATGCGGGAGCTCGCCGAAGAGTTCCCGGCGTACAGCTTCGAGACCAACAAGGGGTACCCCTGCCCCCGGCACAAGACCGCTCTGCAGGGGTACGGCCCGTCGTCGATCCACCGGCGGTCCTGGGTGTTCATGGACCACCTCGTGTGGGGAGGCCTGCACCGGCCGGTCGACGACCTCCCCGAGGGTGACCAGCTGGCGCTCGATCTCACCGAACGCTCCGACGACGAGCCGATGCCGCTGCCCGACGGCCTCGACGAACTCGAAATCTCGCGTTGGTAAAGATGTCACCCTGGGTATGCTTGCAACAGCAAGCACTACCTGGGACGATCGAACTCGACATGAGCAGCCGAACCACACGCCCGACCGCCCAGAAGCGTCCGAAGGTCGCTGCCCCGCTCGACAACGCCTCCCGCGCTGTCCGGCGGCTCCTCGCGGCCGAGGGTGATGTGGCGGTCGAGCGGGTCACCGAGCAGATCCCGGCGATCGCTCCGCAGGGCACGGGCACCGAGCGCCCGCTGCCGGAGTGGGTCGAACTCAACCAGTCGCTCTATCGGGTGTTCGCCTTCGTCGACGTGTGCGGATTCACCAAGTACACCGACCAGTTCGGGGCGCACGCCGCCACCGAGATGTTGTCGCGGTTCCGCTCGGCGTGCCGCGACGTCACGGCACGCCGTGGCGCACGAGTGGCCAAGTGGTTGGGCGACGGCGTGATGCTCGTCGGCACCGAGCCCGGGCCGGTCATCGCGACGGTCGCCGAGTTGCTCCTGCGGTTCCGCGACGACGCATTCGAGATCCACGCCGGCATCGCCGCAGGCACCGTGTTGCTGTTCGAGGGCGATGATTACATCGGCCGTTCGGTCAACCTGGCCGCCCGCCTGTGCGAGGCCGCCGCTCCCGGCGAATTGTTGGCGCACGCGGTCGACGACGCTGTTCCCGACTGGGTCAACCTCGCCGGCACCGTCACGGTGCGGGCCATGGGCATCGGCGATGTGGCCGGCGTCAGTCAGCTCCGCGTCGACGACCAGGCGTGGGCGACGATGTCACCGGTCGTGAGCCATCCGTCGCTCGCGCTCGTGTCGACGGAGTTCAGCCCCCTCCTCGACGAACGCTCCGACGACCACGCCGACTGACGTCACCGGCAGCCGCCGAGCCCAGGCGGGGCGCGGCGGCGCAGCGTATGACCGACCGGTTCAGCTCGCGGTGCCGGCGGCGTTGACGACGCTCGCCAGGTGCTTGGTGAAGAGCGCCTGGTCGGTGCCGTCGTCGGTGAGGTAGTCGCCGACGAAGAGGCCGACCGATGCTCGCCCGGCGCGGTCCACGAAGCACGCAATCGGGCGCTCGGTCGCGGCAGCGACGTCGATGGCGGCAGGTACCCGCTGGATGGCGAGCGAGGCAGCGCCGCCGCCGGGCTCGGACAGGCGGAAGCTGTGGTAGTCGTCGGACGTGAGCGACTCGTCGATGCTGAAGCCGAGCTCGCCCAGCGCTTGGCGCACGAGGCCGGCGACGGTGCTGTCGAGCGCCGCGGCCCGGGCGACCTCGGCGTCGAAGGCCGAGGACCGCTCCGTGAGCGACGCGAACGTCGACTCGAGTTCGGCGGCGTCGCCGAGCTGGAGCGACGGAGCGGCGACGACGGGCTCGTCGGGCACGATGACCTCGGGGACGTCGGACACGACCGGTGCGGCCTCGGCGACGGGGATCTCGACGGCCACGGGAGCCTCGACGGCCGCCGGGATGTCGAAGCCGGTGGTCGGCGCGTCGTAGGTGACCGGTGCTGACGCAGTGTCGAAGGCGGGGGTGGCGTCGGTGACGACCGGCGCCGCTGCCTCGAACGTCGCTGCGGCCGCCGGGATCTCGATGGTGGCGGGTGCCTCGAACGGCGACGTCACCGGGGCCTCGAAGGTGACCGGCTGTTCGAACGAGGCGGGCGACCCGAAGAGCGACGTGGATTCCGACGGCGCCGGGGAGCTGAACGGTGACGACGTGGTCGCCGCGAACGGCGACTGGGTCGCGACCCGGGGCTCGGGCGCAGGGGCGGGTGCCAGGCGAGTGGTGAGTGCTGCGGCCAACTCGGCGTTCGAGTTGAACGGCGACCAGTTCACCGCGCCCTGCCACCAGACCGGGGTCGAGGACGGGATCTGGTCGTGGACGATGCGTTCGATCACCGTGGCGAGGGGCTCGGGGCCCTGCTGCTGGCCGGCGCCGTCGATCCAGAAGATGGCGGGCACATCGGGAGGGGGAAGCGTGCTCATCGGGAGAGCCTCCCACAGCGGTTCCGCCGGGTAAATCCTTCCGTGGGTTTTTTACCGTGCGCCGTGATCCTCCCACCGATGGACAGCGACGCGGGGTCGGCAACTAACCTCCCGGCCATGTTCCGTTGCAAACCGTTGGCGGTCGCCGTGTTCGCGATGTGGACCCTGCTCGTCTGGGCCAACCGCATCTACAACATCGTCGCGAAGGACGGTGGTGACGGTGTCGACCTGGCTCGCGCCATCGGCTTCGTCGTCGTCGGACTGGTGGTCGCCGTGGTCGCCGTGCGACCGATGCCGGCGCCGCTCGCCCACCGGTTGGTGTCGGTGGCCGGTTGGGCCTCGATCGCGTTGTGGGCCACGCGCATCGTCACCATCCCGCTCGGCGACTACTCCGTCGGCTTCGTCGTCGTGCACCTCGTGCTCGCCGCCATCTCGATCTCGTTGGCCCTCTGGGCGATGCGCTCGACGCGGTCGCTGGCCGCCGTCGACGGCGCCGCCCATGGTGACCCCGATGCCACCACCGACCACCACCGGCCCTCCACCGGTACCGATGTCGTCGATCCGGCGACGACGCTCGCCTGAGGAGGCTCCATGGAATGGGACAAGGACGAGGCGAAGTCCTCCGACATGATCGATCAGCGTGGCGCCGGTGACCCCGCTGGTGGGCTCGGCGGCCTGGGCGACGTCCTGGGCGGTGCGCTCGGCGGGGCGGGCGGCGGCGGTGCCGGTGGCGGTGCCCTCGGTGGGGTGCTCGGCGGAATGTTCGGCGGCAAGGGCCGCAAGGGCGGCGTCGTCGGGGTCCTCCTCGTGCTGGCCGCGGTGTTCATCCTCCCGAAGATCATGTCGGGCGGTGGGTTCGACGTGTCCACCGCCGGTCTCGACAACCTGCCGGGTATGTCCGGCGGCGGAGCGTTGCCCGGCTCGGGCGACGCCACCGACGCGTCGCTCCCGGCCGCGGACGACCCCGATCCCGAACTGACCCAGTTCGCCAACGTGCTCATCACCGACACCAACGACGTCTGGGAGCAGCAGTTCGCCGAGGCCTCCAAGCGTTACGACCGCACGAAGCTCGTGTTGTTCCCCGGTGGTGTGAACACGGCGTGCGGGCAGGCGAGCTCCGACATGGGGCCGTTCTACTGTCCGGGCGACCAGCGGGTCTACATCGACCTGACCTTCTTCGAGGAACTGGCGACGCGGTTCGGTGCTGCCGGTGACTTCGCCCAGGCGTACGTGATCGCGCATGAGGTCGGGCACCACGTGCAGAACGAGCTCGGTATCTCGGCGCAGGTGCGTCGGCTCGAGGAGGACGATCCCGGCGCCGCCAACGGACCCGACGGCCTCTCGGTGCGGACCGAGCTGCAGGCCGACTGTCTCGCCGGGGTCTGGGCCCACACGCGCTACGAGCGCGGTCAGTCCGATCCGACCAAGCGGCTCGACGACGGTGACATCGACGAGGCGTTGCGGGCCGCCGCGGGAGTCGGCGACGACTCGATCCAGAAGTCGGCGACGGGGCGGGTGAACCCCGAGGGATTCACACACGGCACGTCGGCGCAGCGGTCCCGTTGGTTCAAGAAGGGCTACGACTCGGGCGATTCCGAGCAGTGCGACACCTTCTCGACCGACTCGCTCTGACGGGCGCTGCGCTCCTGAATCGCTCGCCGGGGATGCCCGGGGCGTGAGCGGTTCTGCGGAAGTTCCCAGGAACCTCTGAGCGCCATCCGATGGCCGGGGCCGATCGTTGGCTCCATGACCACCGTCCACGACCCCGAGCCGACCTCCGCTGTCAGGGCGCAGCCAGCGGCGGCCCCGGTCGCTGCGCCGACGCTCGACATCGTGGTGCCCGTCTACAACGAAGCCCACGTACTCGACGCCAACGTCGAGCGACTCGCCGCCCACCTCCGCACCACCATGCCCTTCAGCTGGCAGATCACCATCGTCGACAACGGCTCGACCGACTCGACGATGCAGACGGCCACCGCCCTGGCCGGCCGGCTGGAGGGGGTGCGGGTGCGGCACCTCGATCGCAAGGGCAGGGGCCTGGCGCTCCGCACCGCGTGGGGTGAGAGCGACTCGCCGGTGCTCGCCTACATGGACGTCGACCTGTCCACGGGGCTCGATGCGCTCCTGCCGCTCGTTGCACCCCTGGTCACGGGTCACTCCGACGTGGCCATCGGATCACGGTTGGCGTCGGGCGCGTCGGTGGCGCGCGGTCCCAAACGCGAGTTCATCTCCCGCTCCTACAACCTGCTGCTGCACACCGTGTTCGCGACCCACTTCCACGACGCCCAGTGCGGCTTCAAGGCCCTGCGAGCCGATGCCGCGGCGGCCCTCTTGCCCCAGATCGACGACGACGAGTGGTTCTTCGACACCGAGCTGCTGCTCGTCGCCGAGCACAACGGGCTGCGCATCCACGAGGTGCCCGTCGACTGGGT
>JBAOIR010000009.1:0-205173 GCA_037045585.1 Microthrixaceae bacterium | reverse complement strand
CCCACTGGGATCCTGGCTCCGAACCTGGGCAACTGGGCGCCGCCGTCGTCGGACTACTACTCGTTCGACCTGTCTGCGGCGAAGGCGTCGCTGGCAGGTTCGAAGCACGCGGACGGCGCCGAGGTCGAGTTGATCTACGACGCCGCCAACGGTACCGACGCGCTGCTGGCCCAGATCGTCCAAGCCAACCTCGGCGAGATCGGTATCACCGTGAAGCTCACCGGGCTCGAAACCCTCGCTTTCCTCGACCGGGCCTTCGCCATCGACGCCGACATGACGCTGTGGTCCTACGGTGCGGTCGCCCCCGACGTATCAGACCCGCTGGGATGGATCGCCGGGACGGGGAACCTCTTCACCGGAGCTGACCAGACCGTGTTCGACGAGCAACGAGACGCGTATCTCACGACCGTCTCGCCGGACGCGAAGCGTGCGGCGGTCGTTGCAGTGCAGGATGACGCTCGGTCCACGGCGGCGGCGATTGCGCTCGCCGAGACGCCAACGGTGCACGCCGTGGGCGACAAGTTGACGGGGTTCGAACCGGCGCCGTGGGGCCTCTACTACTTCGACACGATCGCCAAGAGTGCCGGCTGAGCATGGGCCGCTTCGGGTTCGTTCTGACACGCTTCGCTCAGGCGATCCCGATGTTGGCGGGGATCGTCCTCGTCGTCTTTCTCTTGCTCCACGTCGCGCCAGGTGACCCTGCGCGCAACGTCGCGGGTCCTCGGGCGTCCCACGAGGAGGTGGCCGAGATCCGCACCGAGCTGGGCATCGACCGTCCGCTTGTCGTCCAGTACGGCGACTACGCGGGTGGGGTCCTCCGCGGCGATCTCGGGTTCTCGTACAAGTCCGGCGAGTCGGTCGCAGCGATGGTCGGGGCGCGGATCGAGCCGACGCTGTGGTTGTTGGGCGCTGGCCTGGCACTGACCGGCGTGCTGACGGTGCCGCTGGCCATCGTCGCGGCCCGCCGAGAAGGCGGCGTCGCGGACCACCTCATCCGATTCGTCTGCCTCCTCGGGCTCTCGCTGCCCAGCTTCTGGGTCGGCGCCATGTTGCTGTTGGCCTTCGCGTTGCTGCTCCCCTGGTTCCCGGCGGGGGGCTTCGGCGAATCGGCGTGGGATCACCTACGCGCCGTCGCACTGCCCGGGCTTGCACTGGCGGTGGCGTCAGCCCCGGTGCTCATTCGAAGTCTGCGTGCCAGCATTCTGTCGGCCTACGACCAGGACTACGTCGACACCGCCCGCTCACTCGGACTCAGCGATGGGACGATCCTTCGGCGGTTCGTCTTGCGCAACGCCTCGTCCTCGACCGTGACGCTGGTCGCTCTGGAAGTCGGCTACCTCCTGTTCGGTGCCGTGGTCATCGAGTCGACCTTCGCGATCCCCGGCATCGGTCAGGGACTGGTGTTGGCGGCGCGAGGCCGTGACCTTCCTGCGATTCAGGGATACACCTTGCTGTTCGCTGTCGCCGTGGTCGTCGTGAACCTTGTTGCCGACGTGGTCAACACGCTGCTCGACCCGCGGGTGCGGATCTCGTGAAGGCCCGGAGCGACGGAGCGCCGACCTCGTTGACCCCGGCCGCCCACATCGGCCTGGCCATCTTCGCGGTCTTCGTCCTCGCCGGCATCTTGGCTCCGTGGATCTCGCCAGCCGATCCGCTCCTGCAGGATCCGGCGAATCGGCTCGCCGCGCCGTCGGCCGTGCACTGGCTCGGCACGGACGAACTCGGCCGCGACGTGGTATCCCGCCTGATCCACTCGATCCGCGTCGACCTGCCAGTCGGACTCCTGGGCGCGCTCCTCCCTGCGTTCCTCGGTACAGCGCTCGGCCTCGTTGCCGGATACCGGGGAGGATGGATCGACGCGGTGGTGATGCGGCTGGCCGATGTGGTCCAAGCCTTCCCCAGCTACATCCTGGTCATCGCGCTGGTCGTCGCGTTCGGGCAGGGTGCAACGTCGATCGTGGTCGCCTTCACCCTCCTGGCCTGGGTCGTGTACGCACGGCTGGTGCGCGCCGAGGTGCTCCGTGTTCGCACGCTCCCCTACATCGAGGCGGTCGAAACGGCGGGGCTGCCGCGTCGACGGATCATCGCCCGCCACGTCGTGCCCAACGTGATCGGTCAGACCCTCGTCTACCTGCCATCGGACATCGTGTTCGCCACGCTCGGTCTCGCTGCGTTCTCGTTCCTCGGCCTCGGCATCCCAGCGCCAACGCCGGAGTGGGGGGCGATGATCGCCGGTGGTCAACCACACCTTCGCAACCAGTGGTGGCTCGCCACCGTCCCGGGCCTGGTGATCGCGGTCTACGGCCTCGGCCTCTCGCTCGTCGGTGACGCGCTCGAGGAGCGCGCGAGATGAACTCTGCCGAATCGGTGCTCTCGGTCCGAGAACTACGCGTGGAGATCACTCGGCACGACAGATCGGTCGCCCCGGTCGACGACGTGAGCTTCGATGTCGGTCGCGGGGAGATCGTCGGCATCGCCGGCGAGTCGGGATCGGGGAAGTCGTTGACGTTGCGGTCGATCATCGGACTGAGTCCGCCCTTCGCAACGGTGTCGGGCTCGATGCGCAGCGACCCTCGTGGCGACGGCCTGACCGATCACGACCCACGTGCCCTCCGCGGCAAGGGTGTCTCATTCGTCTTCCAGGAGCCCTTGAGCGCGCTCAGTCCCACCAAGCGGATCGGGGATCACCTCGAGTTGGCGATTCGTTCCGCGCACCGGGTCGGGCGCGAGGAAGCCCGACGGCAATCGATCGAACTCCTCACGTCGGTCGGTGTCCCGTCAGCGGCGCAACGCGCACGCATGTGGCCCCACGAACTCTCCGGTGGGCAACGACAGCGCGTCGTGATCGCCCTGGCGCTGGCCACTGAGCCGCGGCTCCTGCTGTGTGACGAGCCGACCACGGCGCTCGACGTGTCGGTGCAGGACCAGATCCTGTCGCTCCTGCTCGACATTCGCGCCGACCGCGGTCTCTCGGTGGTCTTCGTCTCGCACGACCTCGCGGTGCTCAACCAAATCTGCGACCGGATCGTCGTCATGTACGCCGGCCGGGTCATGGAGACCGGTCCGACCACCGAGGTGCTGTCGCGCCCCCGACATCCCTACACCGAGGCGCTGATCCGCTCGATCCCGTCCATGCAGAAGTCGGATGGCCCGCTGCCGAGCATTCCCGGACAACCTCCGGACCCCGACCATTTTCCCGGCGGCTGCCGATTCGCTCCCAGGTGCCCCCACGCCGTTGCGGAATTGCGCGTCCGCCTCCCACCAACTGGTCGATGCCGGTGCGCGCTCGACTGCGTGCATTCGTGCTGATCGGCTCTACGGCTCATGACGATGCCGATCATCGAGATCCACGATCTGCTCTGTCGATTCCCGGTCGGCTCTGCGGCATGGGCCTTCCTCCGGCGACGGCCGCAATCGGCAATTGTCGCCGTGGACCACGTGTCGCTGGCGGTCGAGCGAGGCAGCGCTGTGGGCGTCGTCGGCGAGTCCGGGTGCGGAAAGAGCACGTTGGCACGGTCGATCCTCGGCCTCGTCGAACCAACCGGCGGAACGATCCTCCTCGACGGAGCGCCCGTCGGCCGTCGGCGTGACGCCGCAACGGCGCGGCGGATCCAAATGGTATTCCAGGACCCGGGCACCTCGTTGAACCCGAAAATGACGATCGGCGCGGCGCTGGCCGAGATGGTCGTGGCACATGATCTGAGGCCGGAGGGCGAGGTCGAACAGCGATGCCGTGAACTCCTCGACCTCGTCGAACTGCCGGCCTCGACGCTCGGTGCCCTCCCCGGCGATCTGTCCGGTGGACAACGTCAACGTGCAGCGATCGCCCGGGCGCTCGCACTCGAACCCGACGTGCTCATCGCCGACGAGGCCGTCGCGGCGCTCGACGTCTCGGTGCAGGCGTCGATCCTCAACCTGTTCAATCGCCTCCGACGAGAGCTGGGGTTGACCCTGGTGTTCATCTCCCACGACCTGGCGGTCGTTCGACAGGTGACCGACCGTGTCCTGGTCTGCTACCTCGGGCGGGTCGTGGAGGACCAGCCCACCGACCAGCTCTTCGAACGTCCCCAGCATCCGTACACCAGAGGCCTCCTTGCGGCCGCTCCCCGACTCGATCGGTCAGCGCCGCCCGGGCGCTCCGGACTCACCGGTGACCTGCCGACGTCGAACGACATCGACCTCGGGTGCCGATTCCGCGGCCGATGCCCAGTCGCCGAGCCGAGGTGCGCGGAGGTCGAGCCGGTCTTGGTCGAGCTCGGCGCTGGCCGGCAGGTGGCCTGCCACCTGGTCTGATCAGATGCCCGGGATGGTCACGCCGGTGGGGATCTGCTGGGTGATGCAGTGCGGCCCGCCCCCACCGTCGGCGATGACCCCGCCGGGTACCGGGACGATCTCGCGATCGGGGTAGATCTCGGCCAGTCGTTCGAGCGACCGCGCCTCAACAGCGCTCGCGGGCTGGTTGCCCGAGCCGGAGACCGGCACGATGACCGCGCCGTTGGCGAGGTAGTGGTTGGCGTAGGACACCGCAGCGTCCACGCCGGGGTCGAGTCGGTCGATGGTGAAGGCTCGGCCGGCTGCGTCGCACTGGCGATCGATCGCGGCGAGATTGGCGACACCGCGATCGTGCTCCGGCGAGGACGGATCGGACACGACCTCCAGCATCACCCGGCCCGGGGCGACGTACTGCAGCACACCGTCAACATGGCCGTCGGTTCCGTTCGGTCCGACGTCGAGGCTGTGGCCGTACGGGAGCCACACGACCGTGGTGGCACCGAGGTAGTCGCACAGCAACGCTGCGATCTCGTCGCGTGTGAGATCGGGATTTCGATTCGGGTTCAGCAGACACTGCTCGGTGGTGATCACCGTTCCATCGCCGTCGACGAAGAACGATCCACCCTCCAACACGAACGGTGCACGGAAGTACGGAAGGCCGAGCCATTCGGCCACACGCTCGCTGAGCGCGGCGTCGTCATCGTGGGGATGCCAGCGGTTGCCCCAGGCGTTGAAACCGAACCCGACCAGTGCAACATCGTCGGACCCGCTGTGCCGCCGGACGAATGCCGGGCCGCTGTCCCGTGCCCACGAGTCGTTGATCGGCATCTCGATCGGCAGCACCTCTGGGCCACAGAGCTCGCGCACCGTCTCGCTCGTGCCGGGATTGCAGATCATCACGACCGGCTCGAACCGAGCAATCGCTCGGGCGACGAGGGAGTAGTCCCGTTGTGCCTCCGCCAACTGCGCGCCCCAGAGCTCGACCCGATTCGGCCAGGCCATCAGACAACCCGCGTGCTGCGTCCATTCCGCAGGCATCGCGTAGCCGCGCTCCCGTGGCGTGCCAATCTCGTTCGCAAGTTCCTGATCCATCCCGTCACTATACTGACCAAATCTTCAGTCAGTAGTCGGAAGGCTGCGCAACAGTGAGGCACGACAGATGAACCCTGCGATCCCCCGCCGTCGATTCGTTCTGGGTGCGCTCGCCGTTGGAGCGATCGGTGCCTGTTCCGAGGGCACGGAGGACGAGCCGTCCGCAAGCACTGGGCCGACGGGGACGAGCGAACCCAGCGGCACCACCGTTGCCCCTGAAGGACGGACGGATTGGTTCATGCCGGCTGAGGAGACCGAGCACGAACGCACCTGGATGTGCTGGCCGTCCAACGCCGACGTGTGGGGCGACGACCTCGAAGCCGTCCAGGACACGATCGAGGAGATCGCGTTGGCGATCGCCGAGTTCGAACCCGTCACCATGCTGTGCCGGCCCGACCAGCTCGACCAACTCGCCGAACGGACCGGTGGCGACATCGAATTGCTCGCCGCGCCCGTCGACGATCTGTGGGCCCGCGACACCCTCCCGTGCCTGCTCGTCAGCACCAACGAGGGCGGTGCGGCGAAGCTCGCAGCTGGACGGTTCAGGTTCAACGGATGGGGTGGAAAGCAGCTGCACGCTGGCGATACCCAGCTCGCTGCCGTCGTGGCCCAACACCTGGGGATCGAACTGATCGACAGTGGCCTGGTCGGCGAGGGCGGAGGAATCGAGGTCGACGGCGAGGGCACGGTGCTGGCGAGCCGGTCGAGTTGGGTGAACGACAACCGCAACCCCGGCCGCGGCGAGGCCGAAGTCGAGGCGTCGATGCTCGACGCGTTGGGTGCAGAACGGGTGATCTGGGTCGACGGGCTCGCCGGCGCCGACATCACCGACGGCCACATCGACACCCTCGCCCGATTCGCAGCGCCGACCACCATCGTCGTCGACCTTCCGGCGTTCGACGACCCCGACGACCCGTGGGTCGAGGTTGCCGAATCGACACGGGCCGCGGTTGCGGCAGCGCGGACCGTCGATGGGGAGCCCTACGAGATCGTCGAGATTGTCCAACCCGAGGAACCCCGCGGCGAGGGCGACGACTTCCTCGCGACCTACATGAACTACTACGTGTGCAACGGCGCGGTGATCGCTCCCGAGTTCGGCGACACAGACGCCGACGAAGCGGCCCACGAGGTGCTCCAGGGCCTCTTTCCCGACCGCGAGATCGTCATGATCAACATCGACGCCGTCGCGGCCGGCGGCGGTGGCATCCACTGCGCCACCCAACAACAACCCAAGGTCGGCTGACGTGGACGACCAACTCCAGCCCTACCGCCAGCCCCTCGTCACAGCGACCGGGATCATCCTGGGGTTCGTCCTCAACTTCGCGAGCAACTGGGTCAAGAGCGACACACCTCTGGGCGATACCGGCGCCTACAGCGTCGGCGGGCTGATACTCCTCGGGATGGTGTGCCTGATCACCGTGCTCGCCCGCATCCTGCAGATCGGCGTCCCATCAGATCGCGCCGCGGGCTACTACCGAACGACCGTCAGGATCTTCGTTGCAGGAGTGTCGCTCGCCGTCGCAGGCGCCATGATCGACATGTACAGCAACTTCCACGCCGGCTGACCCGGCAGGCGGCGTCACCCGCAAGCGTCGCCAGTCCCAAAGGTGGCGAGGTCGCCACGGCTACTCAGACGCCAAGAACAGCTCGGGTCCCGTCGTCGATGGCCTCGACGGGTGGCCTGGAGTTGTACTCCCCCCGATGATCGAGGCGCGAACGCCCCGAGAAATCGGGGATTCGAGCGCCCGAACATCGTTCGGGACGTGTCGGAGGGGGTGTGCTGTCCCAGGACATCGGAAACCCATCTGTCGCGTCATAGGAAACGGTTTGGTGGTCGTGTGCGGGGGTGTCGAAGAACCGGTTGATCATCACCGCGGTCGTGCTCGAGGGGCGTTCCCAAGCGGACGTGGCCCGCGACTACGGCGTGTCGAAAGGGTGGGTGTCCAAGCTCGTCGCCCGCTACCGCGCCGAAGGCGACGCCGCGTTCGAACCCCGGTCACGGCGACCGAACACTTCACCTACGGCGTTAGGCCCCGAGTTGGTGGCGGTGATCTTGCGGCTTCGCCGCGAGCTCGGCACCGATGGCCTCGACGCCGGATGCGACACGATCGCGTGGCACCTCGAACACCACCACCAGACACCGGTCTCGACCTCGACGATCCACCGCTACCTCACCGCAGCCGGCGAGATCACCCCGAACCCCAAGAAGCGACCGAAATCGTCCTACATCCGCTTCCAAGCCGATCTTCCCAACGAGTGCTGGCAATCCGACTTCACCCACTGGCGCCTCGCCGGTGGCGCCGATATCGAAGTCCTCGTGTGGCTCGACGACCACTCCCGCTACGCACTCTCGATCACCGCGCACCGCCCCGTCACCGGCACAGCTGTGACCGCGACGTTCCTCGCGAACGTCGCCACCTATGGGCCGCCGGCCTCAACGCTGACCGACAACGGCTTGGTGTACACGGCGCGCTTCGCTGGCGGCCGCGGCGGCATCAACAGCTTCGAGACCGAACTCGCCCGCCACGGTGTGCTCCAGAAGAACTCCCGGCCGAACCACCCCACCACCTGCGGCAAAGTCGAACGGTTCCACCAGACCCTCAAGAAATGGCTCACCGGCCAACCCCGCGCTACCGCGATCGACACGTTGCAACACCAGCTCGACGAGTTCGTCGAGATCTACAACCACCACCGACCTCACCGCTCACTCCCACACAGCGCGACACCCGCCACCATCTACAAGGCCCGCCCCAAAGCCGTGCCCGCCCCGGCCGACCACGACGCGCATTACCGGGTCCGCCACGACCGAATCGATACCACCGGCAAGATCACGCTGCGCCACAACAGCCGGCTGCACCACATCGGGATCGGCCGAGAACACGCCCGAACCCACGTCATCGTCCTCGTCGCCGACCTCGACATCCGCATCGTCAACGCCGCCACCGGCGAACTCCTCCGCCACCTCACCCTCGACCCCACCCGGAACTACCAACCCACCGGCGAACCCCGCTCCCAGAAACGACAAAACCCCCGAACCTGAGGGTTCGAGGGTTTCCTATGTCGTGAGAGATCACAGCGTGCCCGGGGTGGTGTCCCGTTCCAGGAGATAGTGGACACCATGTCTCAGGACATCGTGGGGGACTGCTGCACGTGTAGGTGACAGTTGGGGTTTGGGGTTAGGCCGCCTGATCGGCGACGGGTTTGATGATGGTTTCGAACTCGATGGGGGTCAATCGGCCGAGGGCTGCTTGTCGCCGTCGGCGGTGGTAGGTGCGCTCGATCCAGGTCACGATCGCGATCCGCAACTCGTCGCGGGTCGCCCATCGTTGGCGATCGAGGACGTTCTTCTGGAGGAGCGCGAAGAACGACTCCATCGCCGCGTTGTCGCCGGCCGAGCCGACTTGGCCCATCGACCCGACCATGTCGTGGCGGGCGAGCGCTCGGTGGAGTTTCCGGGAACGAAATTGCGATCCGCGATCCGAATGCAGGATGCACCCGGCGACGTCACCGCGGCGGGCAACGGCGTTGTCGAGCGCCGCCACGGCGATGCGGGCCTGCATCCGATCTGAGATCGAGTAGCCGACGATCCGCCTCGAGTACGCGTCTTTGATCGCGCAGAGGTAGAGCTTGCCTTCGTTCGTCCAATGCTCCGTCAGGTCCGTGAGCCACAACCGGTTCGGCCGATCCGCGGTGAACTCGCGGCGCACCAGGTCATCGTGAGCGGGAGCGCCGACCCTCGCCTTCTTCGACGAGCGTTTCTTGCCGAACACCGACCACCAGCCGTTCTCGGAGCAGATTCGCCACACCGTCCGCTCGCACACGGTGTGGCCGGCATCGCGAACCTCGTCGCACAAGAACCGGTATCCGAACTCGGGATCGTCGCGATGGGCGTCGAGGATCGCGTTCGCCAACCACGCCTCGTCCAACTCGGCATCAGTGAACGGCTCTCGAAGCCACCGGTAGTAGGGCTGGCGGGCAAGGTTGAGGACCCGACACGTCACCGTGACGGGAACACCGTCGTCGGCGAGCTCTCGGACGAGCGGGTACATCATTTTCCCGGCAGGTTCGCCTGGGACAGATAGGCGGCAGCACGACGGAGGACCTCGTTCTCCTGCTCGAGCAACCGCAGGCGCTTCTTGAGCTCGCGATTCTCAGCGTGCTCGGTGCCAGTCGTGCCGGGCTTGATCCCGTCCTCGACATCGGCGGTGCGCAACCAGTTCTGCAGGCACGACTCGGAGATCCCGAAATCCGCCGCGATGGTCTTGAGTTGGACGCCGGGCCCACGGTTGCGGGCGACCCGGATCACGTCCTCACGGAACTCCTGGGGGTAAGGCCTGGGCATGTGAACATCCTTCCAGCAGCACCTCTCGGCACCACAGATCAGATGTCACCTACACGTGCAGCAGTCCCGGACGACGCATCATCGTCCTCGTCGCCGACCTCGACATCAGAGTCCTCAGCCAAGAAGGCGAACTCCTCCGCCACCTCACCCTCGACCCCACCCGGAGCTACCAACCGCTCAACAACTAGGGTCCCGTGGGTTCGTCTGTCCACGATGTCTCGCGACATCACAACGTGTCGGAGGAGCGAAGGGCACGACAACTACATGGCAGGCGATGGAGGCCGACCTCCATCTACCTGGCTTGGCTCGCTAGCTCTGACGCGAATCGCGCACCGTCGAGAAGAGCGCCACGGCGAGTAGGCCAGGCACGACGGCCGCACCGGCATAGAGCAGGAGGGCGCCACCGATGTTGGCGCCGTCGACTCGGGTCGTCGCAGCGCGATACGCGAGACCGACATACCCTGCTGCGGCGCACAGGTGGCCAGCGCCATGACAGGCGCGCCCAGCACCAGATGCAGGCTTCTTCCTCGAAGCACAACCACAAGGGAGGCGAGCACGATCGCCGTGGAGGTAGCGCCGATTGCTGCGGCCGTTCCGTTGGAGATGTCGACCGGCCGAATGATGGCATCGGTGCCAGAGTCGCCGACCAACAATCCGACCCACCACCAGGTGGCGGGCGCAACGGCGGCCAGCCCGACCCAGGACGCGTGGCGTGCGGCGAGGTGAAGGGTCATCGCCCGGTCAGCCGCCTACGACCGTTGCTGGTGCCAGGAGGCTTGTGGTTGGATTGCCGGTGCCCTGATTGGTCGTCGTGGTTCTTGGAGGCCTCTTCGTCGCGGCCCACTCATTCGCAGTCGTCAAAACGATGCTGGAAGCAAACCTCGACGCCAGGTCTGGGGTGCCGACCAGAGATGCTGGTCCGTGGACGGAGAACGGTGAGCCGTCGAGCGAGAACCAGGCCGTTGCGATGGCTGCAGGTCCGTCGCCGTCGCAACACGCGATCAGCGCTGCGTCAGCTCCGTAGATGCTGAACTCGTGGGTGTCGCCGAAAGTTCCGAGGTCGTAGGGATGCCACATCGTCTCGATCGCTTTGAGGATCGGTGTGGTTGCGTTCCCCTCGAACGCCGTGACCCATACCTCGCGGCCGGCGGGATCGCCGAGAAGGACGACTTTGCGGCCTTCCGGCTGTTACTCGATCGCGCCTTCGTCAGTGTTGCTGGCTTGGCTGGCTGACAGGGTGCCGAGCACCTGCCATCCGTTTGGAGCTTTGCGGAGGGTCGGTGTTCGTCCGGCATCGTCGCCGGCCGCCTGTGCGACGGTTTCGAGCAGGTCGAGATCCTCGACAGTGCCCGTGATGAGAAGCCCGCGTTGCGTTCCGCCCTGGAGGTCGCCCGATGCGCCGGTACTCGTGTTGATTGCCACAAACGCCGCCGTCCGCCGCTTCGGCTCGCCCTCGATGCCTTGGCTCGGCCATTTGACAGCGGGGTGGCCATCGATGACGAGCCGACCTTCGTTCTCATTGCTCCGTGTGTACGCAGGAAGTTCTTGATAGAAGCCGCCCTCATTGCCACTGCCGTCGATCGACATGATCACGATCCACCGGTGGTCGTCTAGACCAGTCCAGTCGTCGGGAACGATGACCATTGACGGCTTGGTACCACCGAAGGAGTCGTCGCTGAAACGGGGCTCGGCATCTCCGTCGACGACCGCTGAGACCGTCAACCCGTCCGGGACTGGCGACACCTTGAACGGTGCGGCCCGTGATCCCGCTCTTTGCTCCGACGGCAAAGTCTCCGATGACTGTCGGGTCTCGACCTGGTCGTCGGGCGAGCAACCAGCGACACCGGCGAGCGCCCCAACCGCAAGTGTTGCGGCAAGGAGGAGGCGGCGTCCGATCCATCCTGGCGTCATCCCGTGACGTTACCCCGTGCCTCACGGCGGATCGCGGCCGACCGAACCAGCTGCCGGAGCAATTCGTTGGCCGTGAGATCGGGGTGTGGCTCGAACTCCGACAGGAGGTGCGTTCGGCGGGTGCCAGCCGATGCCGGCGGCGCTCAGAATGCCCACGAATTGAGGGTTTCGACGGCTGGCCAATTCGGCCGCTGTCGACCGCTCACGGCGAGTTCCGGGGAGTGTGTGACCAAATTGTGACCACGCCCACCCTCCGAGCACGAGCCGATACTCTCTGACTTGCCGATCGACGAGCGACAGCGGACATCGCACGAGTTCACGTCGCTTGGTCAACGTCCGCCCCGTCCGACGCTTCCGACGCCGTTTCGAGACGAGACGTTTACGATTGCCTCGCGGATCAGATTGCCGCGGCCGTGCTCAGGAGCTTCGTGCGGGGCGAATCAGATTGGCAGGCCTTGGAATCTCTCGGCGTGTCGATCTCTGTCGATCAAAGATCCGCTATCGATACTGTCGGTTGCTACGGGGTTTCGGAACCACAAGGAGCACGCCGAGGAGGATGAGGAGGAAGCCGGAGAAGATGAGGCGCCCGGTGAGTGATCGAAGGCCGGTGCTGGCCAGTTGGTCCCCCGGTCGGTTGTCGAGTTGTCCTGTGGTCAGGACCGTTCCGCTCGCCGAGGCGTTGGCGACTGCGGCGCCGCCTGCACCGGCGGTGGAGGGGTCGAGCGACGCTGTCTCGGCGATGACCTGAGCGTTGTTGGTCACCGATTCGCCGACTCGGGCCCGGACCCGGGTTCGGATCTTGACGGCGGGAGCGGTCGCTCCGGGCGCCAACGACGGGTAGGTGCAGCTTGCGGCGACGCAGGTCCAACCATCACCAGCGGCGTCCAGCAAGGCGAGTCCGCTGGGGAGCGTGTCGTTGGCGACGATCCCCGTTGCGACGGACGGGCCGTCGTTGGTCACGGTGATGTGGTACGTAGCCTCGCGTCCGGCAACGAGGTCGCCCTGGAGCTCCTTGGTCGCCCGGAGAGCGGCCTTGGGTGCCAGCTTGTCGGTATCGGTCGCCGAGTTGTTGGCGGGGTTGGGGTCGGTGAATCCGGTCGGCGGCAGCACCGTGGCGCTGTTGACGAGGGTGCCGGTGGCGGCGGAGTCGACGGTCGCCGTTACGGTGAGGGTCACCTTGTCGTCGGGGGCGAAGGTGAGGCCCGTCCAGGTGCCGGTCGCACTGTCGTACGTGCCGCGCGATGCCTCGTAGGTGGGCGACGTCAGCGTGGTCGCCAGGGGGTCGGTGAGCGTGAACCCGTCGATGGTTGACGGGCCGAGGTTGACGACCTCGATGGTATACGTCGTCGATCGGCCGGGTGTCACTTCCGCGGTTCCGTTGCTCTTGGTGACGGAGAGGTCGACGCCGTAGGTGTCGCGATCCGACGCAGTGCGGTCCCCGGCGGTCGGATCGGTGCCGTTCGCCCCGTCGTCGGTCACCGCTGCGGTGTTGACGAACTGGGTCGTCCCGGCTGCGACGGGATTCGTCACGCTGACGGTGACGGTGCGGGAGATGGTGGCGCCGGCCGCCAGGTTGACGGCGGGCCAATTGAGCGTGGGTGCGCCGGTCGAGTCGCAGGTGTCGGAGCAGGACCCGAACGTCACTCCGGTGGGCAAGTCGTCGCTGACGACGACGCCGGTCGCGTCCTGGTTTCCCTGGTTGGTGACGGTGAGGGTGTACGTGGGGGTGTCTCCACCCTCGAGGTGCGCGAGGCCGTCGGTCTTGGTGATCGACAGGTCCGGCGCTGCGTCGACGATGTTCACGTCGGTGCCGGTGTTGTTCGGCGTCGTGGGGTCGGCGCCGTTGGTACCGTCGTCGACCGCGCTTGCTGTGTTCGTCACGGTGTCAAGACCCGCGACGACGGTCGCCGGCATGGTCGCCGTGACAGTACGGGTCAACGAAGATCCTGCTGCGAGGTTCGTAGCAGGCCAGGTCAACGTCGGTGCCGCGGACGTGTCGCAGGAGTTGCTGCACGACCCGACGGTCAGCGGCGCCGGGACGACGTCGGTCACGACCACACCCGTGGCGTCCTGGGACCCGACGTTGCTGACGGTGATCGTGTACGTCGTGGATTCGCCGGGCGACAGCGATGTCTCCCCGTCGGTCTTGGACACGACGAGATCAGGTGTCGACGACAACATGTCGGTATCGCTGTCACTGTTGTTCGCCGGCGTCGGGTCGGAGCCGTTGGCCCCGTCGTCGGCCACCGAGGCGTTGTTGACGACGGTGCCCTGTCCGGCCGGGGTCGGGTTGTCCAGCTGCACGGTGACGGTCACCGGTATGGAGGCGCCGCCACCGTCCAGCGATCCCATAGCCCAGTTGACGGTTCCGGGCGGCCCCTGTGTGCCGCCGTTGGTGGCGGACACGAAGGTGGTGCCGGCGGGAAGGGTGTCGGTGAGCGTCACCCCGGTCGCCGCCTGGTTGCCCGTGTTGGTGACGAGGAGCGTGTAGGTCACGGTGTCGCCGGGACTGCGGACCTGTGAGCCGTCGTCCTTGACGACGCGGAGGTCGGGGGCGGCGACGAGCACGTCGACGTCAGTCGCCGTGTTGTTCGCGGGCGTCGGGTCGGCGCCGTTCGTGGAGTCGTCGGCAACGGTCACCGAGTTGGTGAGCGACGAGCGCCCGGCGACCGCCGGGTTCGTCACCGCAACCGTGACGAACAGCGTCTCGCTCGCTCCACCACCGGCCAGAGTCGGGAGGGTCCAGGTGACCACGCCGCTCGTGTGGGCGCACGGCACGACAGCGGTGGGGCAGGTCACGATCGTCGTGCCCGCCGGGAGAGTGTCGGTGACCATCACGTTGGCGGCGCCGATGTTGCCCGAGTTGGTGACGGTGATCGAGTACGTCAGGTTCGAACCGGGTGTCGTCGACACCACGCCGTCGGTCTTGGTGACCGACAGGTCGACGTTGTAGCCGGTGAGGGCGACGACCGCGTCGTCGCTGTTGTCCGCCGGCGTCGGGTCGGCGCCGTTCGACGTATCGTCCACGGTGGCTGCAGTGTTGGTGAAGCTGTGCCGGCCGGCGGCGACGGGGTTCGTCACCGTGACCGAGTAGGTGATGACGAGCGTCTCGCCCGCGGCGAACGGGTTGCCCGAGGCGCCGGCGCCGGTGATCGGCGGGCCCCAGGAAATGGCGCCGGTGCCGGAGTTGCAGGAAGTGGGCGCAGGGCTGGCCGAACCGCAGTTCACGACCATCCCGGCGGGCACCGTATCGGTGACACGGGCGCCGGTGGCGTCCTGCGTGCCGTTGTTGCGGACGGTCAGGGTGTAGGCGACCGAACCGCCGGGGGCGACGGTGCCGACACTGGAGGTCTTGACGACCGACATGTCGGGCACTGCGTTGACAGCGTCGACGTCGGATGCCGTACGGTCGGCGGTGGTCGGATCGGTGCCGTTGGCACCATCGTCGGCGACGGTCACGGTGTTGGTGATCGACGGGACGCCGGCGGGCAACGGGTTCGGAACCGAGACCGTGACGGTCATCTGTGCCGAAGCGCCACCCGTGAGCGAGCTGAGAGTGGTGGTGACAACGCCGGCCGAATGGGCGCACGCCACCGACACGGTGCCGCTGACATTGGCGCAACTCACGTAGGAGACGTTCGCCGGCAGGGTATCGGTGAGCACGACGCCGGTGACCCCGATGTTGCCCTGGTTGGTGACGGTCACGGTGTAGGTCGTCGAGGTGCCGGCGTTCACGGAGGTGACGCCATCGGTCTTGGTGACGGCCAGGTCGGGGGTGCGCCCGGCAATGGTATCGACGTCGACGGCCGTGTTGTTCGGCGGGGTCGGGTCGGGGCCGCGGGTGCCGTCGTCGGCGACCGTCGCGGTGTTCGAGTAGCTGGTCGTGCCGGCGGCCGCCGGATTGTCCATCGTCACGATGACCGTGCACGACGCGGTCCCACCGCTCGCCGCGATGGTGCCTGCAACATTGATCACTGTCACCGTGGCTGTCGATGCGCCGGTGTTCAGTGTGCAGCCGGTTCCCCCGATCGAAACGAACGTGGTTCCGGCCGGCAGGGTGTCGGTGATGACGACGCCGGTAGCGGGAGCTCCGCCGACGTTGGTGACGCCGAGCGTGTAGGTGCGGGTGTCGCCGGGAGTGGCGGTCGTCGTTCCGTCGGTGTTGGTGATCTGGAGGTCGGGGGCGACGATGTTGACGTTGCCCTGACCCTGCTGATCGGGTTCGTCGCGCTCGCCACTCGCCGAGCCGGGAAGGGTTGTCGCCTGGCTGGCGATGGCCGTGTTCGTGACGACCTGGCCGGCTGTGAGGGACGAGGACAGGTCCACGCTCACCTGGAAGGTGGCGGTGGCACCGGCGACGATGTCGCCACCGGTCCAGGTGATATCGGCGCCGGTCCGGCTGTAGGTGAAGCCGGCCTGGGTGGCGACCTCGACCGCGGTGGAGGGGACCATGCCGGCAGGCAGCGCGTCGGTGGCGATCACCTCGAACGCGGTGGAGAGACCGGTGTTCTGGACGGTGACGGTCATCATGACGTTCTGTCCGCGGATCGCCGCGTTCGGGGCAAGGGTCTTGGTGACCTGAAGGCGGGGCTCGACGACGGTGACGACGCTCGCGGCGGACGTGATGATCGTGCCCGACCCGACCCGCGCTGAACCACTGTTGGACAGGGTGGTCTGGGAGCCGGGCAGGCCGACGTTGCCGGCAACGTCGAGCACGCGGGCCTGGAGGCGAACGATGAAGGAGTCGTTCGTGGTGTTGTTGTCACCGGCGATCGTCGAGGGCCCGAACGTGAACACGGGGTCGTCGCCGTTGGAGGCTCCGCCGCTGATCGTCGGGGCCGGGAGGGTTCCGTTCAGGTCGACGGGCAGGTTCGCCGCCGGGGATGCCGTCGAAGCCGCCGCGGCGGTCGTGAACACCTGAGCAGAGCCGGCCACGTACTGCAGCCCGTTCGGAAGCAGGTCGGTGACGGTGATCGAGGGCGGTGTGCCCTCGGGGACGGTGACGCGCAGGTCCCAGGTGGCGATCTCACCGATGGTCACATTGGTCCCGGTCGTCGAGGCCTCGCTGGTTGCAACGAGCGTCTTGGTGATCGTGGGGTTGGCGCTGTTCAGTGTCGCGGTCGACGACGCCGTGTGGTCGTTGACGCCTCCGGCGCCAGTGCGTTCGCCTTCGCTGGTGCTGTAGGCCGTCGGCTGGGCCGAGGATCCCGGCATGGACGTCCACGTCGTGGTCGCGGTGTTGGCGATCGAGAACGGCACCGCGGCCCCCGCAGGAACGGTCGCCTGGTAGGTGAACGTCGCGGTGGCGCCGAGAGGGATTGATGTCCACGTGGCGTTGAGCGTCGGCGCTCCGGAGTCGTTGACGGTGTCGGCGACTGCGGTGCCCGCCGTCTGGACGAATGAACCGGGCACGTAGCCGATCGCCGCGGGAACGACGTCGTTCAACGTGACGTCGTAGGCGGTCGCCGTCGAGGAGCCGGAGTGGGCGACGACGACGGTGTAGGTGACGGTGTTGCCGGCGTCGGTCGGGTTCGGAGCGGCTGCCTTGGTCACCTGGAGGACCGGTTCGCGGACCGTGACGGGAACACCGTTGGCGACCGCGGTTCCGTGGCCGGTCGACGTGAACGAGGCGGTGTTGGACTGCGATGTCCCGTTCTGGTTGCCGGCGACGTTCAACACGAGCGCGGTGAGGACGACGTCGAGGTACTCGGCGGTAGCGTCGTCGCGGTCGGAGTTCGTGAGGTTTCCGAGCGGGATCGTCACGACCTGGCCCGGCGACGCCAGCGCTCCCTGGGCGTTGGCGAGGACCGTCGCGAACCCACCGCTCGTGGACGTGGTGACACCCGCAGACGGTGTGATCGAGTCGACGGTCCGCACGGCCATGCCGGCAGGCAGGAAGTCGACGAGCTGTGCGTTGCTGGTCGGTCCTTCGGGGATACCGAGCCGGAGGCGGTAGGTGACCGCCTCGCCGACGACGACGTCGGGGGTCACCGAAGCGGCGTGGTCGGTGCTCTGGATCGTCTTCGTGACGGTCACCGGCGCGGCCTGACCGACGCGGTGTTGGTGATGTCGGCGGCGGGCGTCACGGGTGTGTAGTTCGGCCCGCCTTCCTGCGCAGCGAAGTTCGTGATCGACGCGGTGTTGGTGTATGTCGTGTTCGCTTCGGCGGTGCCTGCCACCTCGAGTTCGTAGGTGATCACGGCGAGGTTGGCGCCGGTCGTGGGGTTCGTTGGATCGATCGAACCGCCCGGTGTCGGGGTCGGTCCCGGATCCGTCAGCGTGAGTGTCCCGGTCTGCCCGCTCGACGCGGTACCCGCGCCGGCGGTGAAGTAGCCACCGGCCGACGCTGACATCGTCGCGTTGCCACCGTTTGCGACCCGGAGGTCGACACCACCCGCGGGGATCACGAACCCGGCCGGCATCGCGTCCGAGACGGCGACGTCATAGGCGCCGTCGACGCCGCGGCCGGTGTTTTCGACGACCATGGCGAAACGCACCAGGTCACCGGCATCGAGTCTCGAGGCGTTGGCGTCGGGCGCGCTTCCGAGGTTGCTGGAGTTGATGACGCCGCCGGACCAGCCGGGGCCGGCTACGCCAGGAGCGCGCCAGGTGATGCCGCTGGGCGCGGTGGCGCCGGTGAGCACCACGCTCGGGTTGTCGGTCGAGGCCACACCCTTGCGGATTCGAAGCTGCGGTTGGGTCAGGTCGATCTGCACGATGGCGTCCTGTGCGGCCGCCTCGGCGAAGCTGTTGTTGAACACCGCTCGCGCCTGGTTGGTGAACAACAGGCCGTCTCGGAACGGGGCGTTGCTGATCGGGAGAGTGAACAGGACGTCGACCTCACTGACTCCGTTGGCGGTGCTGTCGAAGTCGCCGTAGTCGAAGGTCAGCGAGTTGCCGGTGGTGTCGCGAGTGACGACCGGGTCGGGAGCGCCGGACAGGTTGTGAAACGTGTCGGCCGGGCCGAAGCAGGAGGTGTTGACCGCCGGCACCGCACAGGTCGTGGTCGGGGAAGCGGTCGAGAAGGATCCGACGCCGAGGATCGGCAGCGGCGCGAAGTCGACGAGCGCGAAGTCCTCGATGTCGCTGGAGGGCAGCACGTAGCGGAGCCGGTAGGTGATGGTGTCGTCGGGCTCGAACTGTGCGGGCGTTCCCGCCACGACTCCGACGACGCCGTTGCGGGCGTAGATCGTCTTGGACAGTGCTGGCGCCAGAACGGTCACGCTGGTGCCCGAGGTGTCGGCCTCGCGCCGGGTGCTTGCCTGCGGGAGTTGGGTCGCGTTGTCGTAGACCTCGCCGTCGACGGTGACGCCGTTGGTAACGCGGTCGGTCAGGTCGACGCTCAGGTCGCTCACCGAGCAGGCGTAGGCGTCGTTCATGACCGAACGGAACGTGATCGTTGCAGTGGTAGCGCCGACGTTCGACCCGCCGACAAGTCCACCGGTCAACACACCGTTGCTGCCGCTGAGCCGGGCGATCGCCGCGGACAGATCGAAGTTGAGACGAGATGCACCGTCACCGCACGTGCTGCGCTGGGACGTGTCGAGCGTGTATTCGGGCCCGGTGAACGCTCCGCTCGATGTCGTACCGGCCTCGGTTACCGAAAGGGTCGGGGTGAATCCGGTGTCGAAGGTCTGGCCGTCACCGAGCACGTCGAGAAGGTCGAGATCCGCGAAGGTGAAGTAGTCCGACACCTGCACCGCAATCGTGTACTGCAACGTGTCGTCGGGGGTGGGGCCGGCGCCGCCGGTGTCTGTCTGGACGGCCACCGTCTTTTGCGTCGCGATCGACTTGGCGGTTACTTCGTGATCGTCGGGAAACGGCGGGACGAGGCTGTTGGGATTCATGCTGAACGGCAGGTTCGCGTCCCGGGGGTCGACAGGGTCGACTGTGCCGGCCGCCACGCCGTCGTTTCGCGCCACCCGGTCGTCGCCGGAAGCCGCGTCGAGTACGCCGACCGATCCAATGTCCAGGAGCGGGATGTACCACGTCGCGGTCACGCTCGCGTCCACGGCGGCCGCCGAGCCGACGACGTTCGTGAAGCGACGGGTCAGGGTGCCCATCGGCGCCGACGTCGACGGCGTCGCCACAGCGGTGGCGCTCGGCACCGTCGCGGACGACACGTACTGCATCGTGGGCGGCATCTGGTCGCTGACGTCGAGCGTCGTCAACGTTGCACCGTTGGCGACATCGACCTCGAGCACGTGCTGGCGCTGGTAGTTCGGACCCGTCGCCGTTTCGTTCTCCGGACCGACATAGCGCTTGAGGAACGTCACCACCTGCGGTGTGACGTTCGACGAGACCGCCGAGCCGATGATCGGGGTCGAGCCGGTGGGCGAATCGCCGTAGGCGAAGCCGGGCGTTGCGCTTATTGGCAGGACGAGTCCTACGTCCGCGAGCGAAGACAGCGCCGCCTGCACCTGCACCGTCGCGGCCGGCTGGCTCGGCGTGAAGCTCCCGAACGGCAGTTGCATGACGACGAGCTGGCGACCCACGGGACATGGGGTCGACAACGCGGTCAGCGGGTGGGTCACCGGGGCGCCGGTGCAGGTCTGCACAAGGGGTGTCGATACCGGCGCTCCGAGATAGGAGGCACTCGTGAACGAGATGCCGTCATCGCCGTCTCCGCCCGCGACCGGCAACACCAGGTCGATGTAGGGCATATACCCCGTCGCCGTGGTATCGGTGTTGTCGAGGCTGACGCCGAAGCTCAACGTCTGGCCGATCAGCGGGTTCGGCTGGCTGATGGTCAGCGCCGCGGTTGCGACCGGCGGAGCCGCCGCGGCGGGGGGCCCGGTGACCAGACTCACCAGCGAGGCACCCAGCACCAACACGGCAGCAGTAGCGCCGCGAAGCTGCAGACGCGAGACCCGAGGAAGGAAACGTCGACACGTTGCGGAGTCATTCGAGGATGTCATCAGGTACTCGTCGGCCCCACCTTCCCCGAATTGACCGCAAACTTGAATATCCGCATCCATCAGCCTGACGTTCCGCAGAGCGCGACGACATCAGGATCGCCGGCGAGCCCCAGAAAACGCCGAACACGTTGAGTGCCGCCCTGTGAACGCCGAACACGTTGAGTGCCGCCCGCTCCGGGACATCGAACCTCGGCGTCATTGCCTCTCCCGGCACAACGACGGCCCAGATTCGGGACGCCAAGATGGCGACGACTTCGCCCGTTAGCGGGAATGGTCGCTGGAATCGCCGGGGCACCACCAAAGCTGCCATAGCGATGCTGCGGTCCCGGGGGTTCTTGCAGCGGTGCCTCGAAGGCACCCTACGCTCCTCACGCTGATCTGGGAGCCTCATGGTTCAGAGGTCGATCTCGAAGTCGGCACCGTTGTCGTCTTCGAGCGCCATGGTCTGCGCGGCGGTCCGTTGGAGCGAGGCCCGGACTTGATCAACGATGTCGCTTTTGACCTCGGCGGCGTCCGCGTCCTCTCGTGGCGTGGCGCCGTCGAGGTAGAGGGTGTTGTCGATGCGGCCTCTCGACATCGCGGTATACGCGGCCTCGGTCGTGAACTGGTCGCTGCCGAGCACGAGGCAGTGGTCGTAGGTGGCGCCCTGGGCTTTGTGAACCGTCATTGCGTAGCCGTGGGCCAGGTGCCCTTCGGTCGCGTAGACGAACGGGAGCGACACGATCTGGTGGTCATCAGTCCTGCAGCGGATCATCTGGCCGTCGTGGTCAATGTGTTCGATCACACTGCGAGTGCCATTGAGAACACCCAGACGCCGGTCGTTGCGGAGCGCCACAACCAGGTCCCCCTCCGCGAAACTGACTGCGCCGAGGATCACCGGGTCGGCGCGGATCTCGCCGTCGGCTCGGAGCCGGGCCCGTGCTCGCCGATTGAGTGCGTCGACCTCAGCCCGGGTGGAGGCGAGCATCACAGCGGTCCCGGAGCGCCGGGCGTTGTACCAGTCGTCGACCATCGCCTGTCGCGGGTCGGTCCCGGGGTTTGCGATCTTGACCCGGCCGTGGTCGAGGTAGGCGTCGAGCGCAGAATCGGTGGCCCCGACACGGAGGTGAGCGAGGGCGGTTCGTTCCCACGACTCGTGTTGGCGTCGGTTCGTGGCGAGGAGGCTGGCGTCGAGACGTCGGCGGAGCCCGGTGAACGAGCCGCCGGCTTCGATCTCGGGAAGTTGGCACGGGTCACCCACCAACACGACCTTTGCCCGTGCGTGTTCGGCGTGGTCGAGGAGCCGCAGGAGTTTGCGAGTGCCGACCATCGCGGCCTCATCGACCACGATCACGGTGTTCGGGGAGAGGCCGCCCTTCTCGGGCCGGTCGAGGTCGATCAGCAAGCGGTCGATCGTCACCGACGGGATGTCGGCGTCGGTTTGGAGTTGCCGTGCCGCCTTCGCGGCGAGCGCACACCCGATCACCGTGTGGCCGCTGTCGGTCCAGGCTTGGTTGGCGGCGGCGAGCGTGTAGGTCTTTCCTGCACCGGCGACGCCTTCGACGATGTCGACCCCGGCGCCGCTGGAACAGACTCGCCACACCATCCGCATCTGTTCGTCACTCAACGTCGGCCGACCGGCGATCGCTGTATCGACGTGACGATGATCCGCGGTGCCGACCCCATCACCAGTGCGACGGACAGCACAGTCGATGAGTCGCCGTTCGGTAGCCAGCATGTCGGGGGTGCTGAAACGGGTCTCGTCGGTCCTCGCCGAAACGACTCGACCCGCTCGGGTTCGGATCGCCGCAGCACCCGTGCCGGTGAGCTGCACACAGTGCTCGGACGCCACGAACAGGTCGGCCCACTCGACGATGCTGGCGATCGGCGCCCCGTTTGGAAGCAGATCGCAGATGCCTTGGATGATCTCGCGTCGGCCGAACATCGACCGGTTCCGGGTCAACCCGTCCGGTCCAGCGAGACGCTCGAACATCGGGCCGAGATGAACCAGCCCGATGTCGCGGGGGTCGTCGATGCCGGCGTTGACCTGATCGCAGACCAGCTCCACGTCAAAACCGAGGTCGACGGCGCGTTGCCGCCAACCGTCGCGCAACGTCTCCGGGGTCGCCGAGTGGTCCTTCATCCGCCGTGTCGCGTAGGCGGCGACCTGGGCGGAACGGGCCGATTCGCCGCCGTTGGCGGCCATGTGCGCTTCGATCTCGTGACGGCGCGTGGAGAACTCATCCACCACCCGCATCGGCACGGCGGTGATGTCCGCGATTCCGCGGCGCACCGCCCGCCACTCAACACCCATCGAGGTGGCGAGTTGGTGGCGGAGCTCGGCCTCATACAGGTAGCCGACAGTTTTCGACCAGTGGTAGAGCGGCCGGGCATCGAGCGCTGTCCACCGGTCATCGGGCCCATGAACGAGATTGGCGATCACAACGTGGGTGTGGAGATGCGGGTCACCGGCCCGCGACGTGCGGTGGCGAAACGCCGCGGCGACGAACCCGTCACCGGCAACGATCTCAGCGCCACCGTGGCCACGCCGGCCCCGTGACGCTTCCGTCTCGAACACCGTGAGCGCTTCACGCACCGCGACATCGTGCGCGAGGCGGACCGCCGTTCGGATGTCGGGGGTGCCGAGACCATGGAGGATCGACACCGACTTCGGGGCGTTGAACGTGGCATCAAACGCTGCGACCGCCGGAGCGGAGCGCGATGCGGTGATCCTGACGTTCGTTCCCGGATAGCGGTGTTCGAGCACGGCGGTGAAGTCGTCGGGTCGGACCGTGCCGGCCAATCCCAACCGTTGCGCCGCCGCACCCACCCACTCGCCGGGTGCCTCACGAGTGGTCGTGTAGTACTCCTCGGCACCATCGGCAACCATTGCGGTGTAGTAGTCGCCGGCACCGGCGGCGAGCTTTCCGATGCTCAACAAGGCGAACACCGAACAGGACAGCCGGCGTGACCGGCGGCAGGGCACCGTGGTGCAAGTGCGTCGAACGAAATGGCACCTGACCAAGCAACGGTCCTGCCGACCGCGCAACCGCTCACGAATCGAACCGCAACTGATCCACCGACACCAACCGACGACGACGACCAGACGCAGCGCTCGGGTGATCGGCACGAGCACGGGTCGCGTCGGGGACGACCGTGAGCGGAGCCGCCGCCGTGGCGACCGGCCCCGGCCCTGGGGTCACGGATGTCTCGATCGGGGCGCCGATCAGCCGCTCCAAGGCGGCTCTGGGGACCCGGAGCTGCCCTCCGACACGGATGACCCCCAAGCCTTCCCCGCCGCCCGTGGCGAGGTCACGGCGAGCGAGCTCGTAGGCGGTCGTGCGGCCGATACGCAGCACGACGGCCGCTTCGGTGATCGTGAACAGGTCAGGTGTACTCATCGGCACGCTCCAGGAATCGTCGGCTGTTACAACCGCTAGGCGCATCGACCCTCGAACCATCGACAAGGAAGTCGGTGCGCCAGCCGTTCCAACGTGGGTGGTCACCCTGGACGCAACCCTGAACGCCGGTCTGAACGTGGAGACCGGGGCCAGGTGGTAACCCCTGACCACGAGCCGTGAGCCCTGCGATCCAGCATCGGCTCGTCCGGGACGCCGAGGGCCCGCCGCCTCCTCGTCGTGGTCTTCCCCGTCCACTTCGCTGTCGCCTTTGCCGTCGACTTCCGTCGAGCCAGCGGGGCCAGCGGCGATGCTCCGATTGACCGTCAGCCGTCAAGAATCGGTACGCGCCGTCGCCAGCGTGCCGCTCAGACGACCACCACGAGCCGCGCCGTGTCATCGCTCCCCGCCGACCCTCGCGAAGCGTCATCCCGGCGACGCGCTGATCGTGCCCGAACAAGAAATCTCAGCAATCGCGGTGGCGGGTTGCGCTTAGGTCAAACATGAGGCCGCCACGCGATCACCACCCCACGTCGACACCGTCGATCGTTGAGCGCTCGGCGGGTCGCGTCCAGGTGACCGTCCCGGCCCACCCGCCCCAGCTGACCCCCGGCCTCGCCCGATCGCTCATGAAGGTCCTCGTAGCCTCCCGACGAACCAGCACGGAACGAGCGTTCGACGAGCACGCCATCGACGTCGACCTGGGCGCTTCCTTCTCGGAAGAGTGTCAGACCGACGTCGTAGTCTCCTGACCCATGAAGCGATTCGCGTTCTACGGGCGGGTGAGCACCGAGGATCAACAGGACCCGACATCGTCGCGGGGTTGGCAGCTGGCGCGTTCGACGGCCTTGATCGAGCAGCACGGTGTGGTCGTCGCCGAGTACTTCGACGTAGGCCAGTCTCGATCGTTGCCGTGGAAGCGGCGGCCGGAGGCAGCGCGACTGCTGAGCGATCTCGCCCGTCCGGACCGTGGGTTTGATGCTGTCGTTATCGGCGAGCCGGCACGCGCGTTCTACGGCGCACAGTTCGGGCTCACGTTCCCGGTGCTGACCCACTACGGCGTCGAGTTGTGGGTCCCAGAGGTCGGAGGTCGGGTCGATCCCGGATCTGACGCTCACGAACTCGTCATGAGCCTTTACGGCGGCATGTCGAAAGGTGAGCGGAACCGCATCAAGATCCGTGTGCGATCGGCGATGGCTAACCAGGCCGCCACCGAGGGCCGCTTCCTCGGTGGACGGCCACCGTACGGATACCGCATCGCAGACGCGGGCGCTCATCCCAACCCGGGCAAAGCCGCACTCGGTCAGCGACTCCATCGCCTCGAACCCGATCCGATTTCGGCGCCGATCGCGAGGCGAATCTTCGACGACTACATCGCGGGACGCCTCGGCTACCTCGCGATCGCCGAACGACTCACCGCCGACGGTATCCCGTCGCCCAGTGGCCATGACCCAGCGCGGAACCGTCACCGCGCGTCCTCGGGCGGTGCGTGGGGAAAGTCGGCGGTACGCGCCATCATCGAGAACCCCCGCTACACCGGTCGACAGGTCTGGAACCGCCAGCGGCGCGACGAAGTCCTCCTCGACGTTGACGACGTCGCCGCAGGCCACGAAACCAAGCTCAGGTGGAACGACCCCTCCGATTGGATCTGGTCCGCAGAGCAAACCCACGAGGCACTCGTCGACGCCGACCTGTTCGAGCGCGCCCAACAGATTCGTCTTGCCGGCAAGCAGCGCCCGACGACCCACAAGCGACCCCGAGTGAAGCGCACGTACCAGCTCAGCGGGCTGATTCGCTGCGGCCTGTGCGGTCGCCGGATGCAGGGGTCGTTCAACAACGGACGCGAGCACTACCGCTGCCAATACGCGTCCGAGTACGCGATCGGCGAAGGGAATCGACCACCCCAAGACCGTGTACCTCCGCGAGGACCGGATCACTGACGCCCTCGACGCGTGGCTCGCAACCATGTTCGATGAAGCCACCGTCGACGCGACCTGCGATGCGATGAGTCGGGCTCAAGAACCCGACGACGCGCTTGCCGGAACGGCGCGAGGCCGCACACCGTCGGATCGCGGATTGCGACCGCCGACTCGACCGATATCGCGCTGCGCTCGAAGCCGGCGCCGACGCGCTCGTCGTCGCTGGCTGGATGCGGGAAGTTCAAGGCGAACGCCTCGCCGCCGAGCATGAGCTCGGAAACGCAGCACCGGCCCAGGCGCCACTCACTGCCAACGAGGTCCGCGCCCTCATCGGGGGCATCCAAGACGCCGTCGCACTCCTCGGCCAAGCGGACCCGAACCTCAAGGCCGACATGTACGCCGAACTCGGCGTCGAGCTGACCTACCAGCCCGACCAGAACCTCGTGAAGGTCCGGGCCCAGCCATGTAGGACAGTGTGTGTCGGAGGGGGGACTTGAACCCCCACACCCTTACGGGCACCAGATCCTTAGTCTGGCGCGTCTGCCAATTCCGCCACTCCGACGTGGCTCAGTACGTGACTGAAGCGGCCGTCAGTGTAGCCACTCCGCGGACCACACGCGAACACGGTTTCGAAGTTGCCTCAAGCAGCAGTCGGCGTTCGGCCTCGGCGGCGCCGAGTCAGCGGCCGAGACGCACCTTGGTGCCGTCGAGCAGGAGGCCGGCGACCGAATCCACCCCGAGGACCCTGTCCGACACGGCGAACCGCTCCCCCAGGCTGACGAGCGGGATCACGGGCGCCGCAGCGAGCGCGGCGGCCTCGAGTTGCTCGTACGCGGCCCGCCGCGCCGCTGGATCAGATGTTCCCCGAGCCGTCGACAACCCGGCGTCGAACTCTGCCGACGCGTAGCCCGAGAGGTTCTCGGAACCCACGGACGAGAGCGTCGCTGCGAGGTAGGGATCGGGCGTGGGCGCCGAGCCCACGACCACGAACACCGCGAGTTGGAGTTGGCCGGCCGCGAGCGTTGTGCGGAGAGCGGCGGAGTCGGATGTCCGAAGCTCGGCGGGCAGTCCTGCTGCGCTCAACTGACCGATGAGCGCGTTCGCCGCTGTGACCCCGTCGTCGCCGATGGGGACGTCCACCGGCACGGGGCCAGACGTTGCGCCGAGCACGCCGAGCACCGTCGGCCCGTCCGCTGTCGGAGCGCACCCGGCGGAACAGCCGCCGGTCGCCAGTACGCCGGCGGGCACCAGCGAGTCGGCCCGCCGGTCGGCGGTCCCGGCGGCAGCGACGGCGATCGCGTCTCGATCGAGCGTGTGTAGCACCGCCTGGCGATTCGCAGTGTCCTTCCACACGCCGTTGGCAGCACCGAGCTCGGCCACGAGCGTCGCACCGGAAGCGAGGTGCTCCGTTGTGCGGTCCGGCGCCACGTCGTCGCGGCCGAGTGGGGCGATGTCGATCGATCCGGCAGCGAGGGCGGCCTGAGCTGCCGCTGCGTCGTCGAATCGGACGAACTCCACGCCGTCGATATCGACGACGGCATCGTCGACGGTGACGAGGGTTGCGCCGTCGGGCCCGCCCGATTGCACCCGGAAGGATCCCGAGACCGGCGTCTGGGAGGCGATCGTGGGAGCAATCGACGAGTCGGCAACGACGCCGAACGCCGGGTCGGCGAGGAGCGCCGGCAGCTCGTAGTCGGCGACGTCCAGCACGATCTGCACGTCGGTCGCTGTCGGAGCCGACATCGCGGCGACCACGTCGAGGCGACCTGCGGCGAGGCTCGTCGACGTCATCGCCCGAAGCCGTTCGAGCGACGCGACCACCGCAGCAGCCGTGACCGGTGAACCATCGGAGAACGTGCGTGCAGCGAGGTGGAACGTCCAGGTGATGCCATCGGCGGTGTCCCACGACTCGGCCAACTCCGGCACCGCCTGGCCCGAGACGGTGTCGTAGGACGTGAGCCCGTCGTAGAGGAGGTCGGCCGCCAGGACATCGATGGCGTGGGTCGGGTTCACGGTGGCGGGATCGGCCGACATGGGCTCGACGATGCCGATGCGCAACTCGCCGACGTGTTCGGTGACGTCCGACTCGTCGGCGCCGGCCTGACGTCGGCTGTCGGTGCTGCAGCCCGCGACGAGGATGCCGCCGACCACTACCGCCACGACCACCCCGACTCTGCGCACATAGCGGTGTCGGCGCGATCGGTCTCGGCCTCAAACAATTGTCCGAGCCGCTCCGGACGGGGTGAAATTGCCCAGCGCACTGGCGAACAGCTCGAACTGGTGTTCGTCTACACTCGGGACATGGCCACGAGCCCTGCTCCCGACAACGTCATCGACTCCGGTCGGTTCGCGTGGCGAGGTGTCTCGATGATCGCGGCCGCCACCGACACCGTCGTCGACGAGGCCGAGCGGGTCGCTGCCGACCTCAGCGGCCTGCTCCGTTCCCTCGACTCCCCCGACGCCGCGGCCGTGCCCATCTCGGCTCGCGGCCAGGCGGCGACGGAGTTCGCCGTGGCCGCAGCGCGGCTGCGGCAAGCCGCGCTCCGTCTGCAGGTTGCGGCAGCGGGCCTCGTCGATCGGGAGAAGGTACACCGGCTCGATGCGGCCCGCACCTCGCGGGTGTGGCTCGAGCGACACAGCGGTATCACCCATCGCGAAGCATCCGAGCTCGTGCGCGCTGCCGCGACGTGCGATCGGTTCCCCGTGGTCGGCGAGGCGTTCTACAACGGCGAGCTCACGCTCGGGCACATCGACGCCACCGGCAACATCATTCCGGCCCGCTTCAAGGGCCCCAAGCGCGACGAGGCCGTCGAGAAGGTGCGGGCGGTTCAGGACGTGCTGGTCGAGGCGGCCAAGGGCGCCACGATCGAGGAGTACACCGACTTCTGTCAGCGGGTCCGCGACAAGCTCGACGAGGACGGCCCCAAGGATCGTTCCGGCCGAGGCATCACGGGTGTGGCTGCACCGGCTGTTCAACGGCCGCTGGTCGCTCTCGGGCGATCTGTCCGCCGACGACGGCGCGCTCATCGCGACGATCCTCGCCGACATCCGGGCACGGCGCGCTCGTGAGGCTCGTGAGGCCGCGAAGGAAGCTCCGGACGTCGATGCGAACGACGACGGCGCCGACGTCAGTCCCCTGACTCCTCGCCTCGAGGCGCTGGCGGCACGAGAAGCCGCCGATACCGCGCCCACCTACTCCGAGCTGCAAGCGCAGGATCTCCTCGAGCTGTTCTTGGCCGGCGCAGGGTCCAATCGTCCGGGTCGGGTCGGCGTCTACCTCCACATCGACCTCGACGACCTCAACGCACCGGCCGACGACGGGATCGAAGACGTCATCGCAGGTCGACGTCCGGCCCACACCGGGGCCGGGCTCGACATCACCGACGAGACGCTCTGGGGCCTCATGGCCAAGGCCGACATCACGCCGATCTTCAACCGAAACGGCAGATCGCTCTGGTTCGGGCGGACCCGCCGCCTCGCTCCCGACGTGCTGCGCCGGGTGCTCGCCCACCGCGACCGACGATGTCGGGTGCCGGGATGCAACCGGCCACCGATCCATTGCGAAGCCCACCACGTCGACCACTGGCCCGACGGGGGTACCACCGACCCTAAAACCTGCGCACTCGCGTGCGGCCACCACCATCGCAGTCATCACCGGGGCGATCTGGGTATCACCGGCGATGCCGACGGCGTCCTCGAATTCACTCGCCGGGACGGATCACCACTCGATGTCGAGCCCCGCTACCAGCGGCGGTCTCGGGAAGAGAAACGGGCGAGCTAACGGTCCATGAGCAGGGCGAGGATCACCGAGTTGAACACGAAGATCAGCGCCACGATGACCGTGATGCGATCGAGGTTCTTCTCCATGACCGTCGAACCCGAGGCCGCGGCACCGAGTCCGCCGCCGAACATGTCCGACAGGCCGCCACCCTTGCCGCTGTGGATCAGCACCAGGAAGACCACCGCCAGGGCGAGGATGAACTGCAGAACGAGCGAGACCGTGTACATATCGGGCGACAGCCTACCGCTCGCGCTATCGGTACTGCACGATGCGTGCGAAGTCGTCGGCGTCGAGCGACGCGCCACCCACGAGGGCACCGTCGATGTCGGGCTGGCCCATGAGCTCGGCGGCATTGCCGGGCTTGACCGAGCCGCCGTACTGGATGCGCACCTTCGCCGCCGCCTCGGCACCGGCGACCTCGCCGACGACCTTGCGGATATGGGCGCACATGTTCTGGGCGTCCTCAGGAGTCGCGGTGAGGCCCGTGCCGATGGCCCAGATGGGCTCGTAGGCGATGACCATCGCACCGACCTGCTCGGCGGTCACCTTGGCGAGCCCGGCGCGGATCTGCCCGTCGACCTTGCTCTCGGCCTGCCCGCCCTCGCGCTCCTCCTGCGTTTCACCGCAGCAGAGGATCGGGGTCATGCCGGCCTTGATGACCGCCTTGACCTTCGAGTTCACCATCTCGTCGGTTTCGCCGAAGATCTCGCGACGCTCGGAGTGCCCGACGATCACGTACACGACGTTGAGCTTGGCGAGCATCGACGGCGACACCTCGCCGGTGAACGCACCCTTCTCCTCGAAGTGACAGTTCTGCGCACCCAGGATCAGCTTCATGCGATCGGACTCGACGGCCGTCTGCACTGTGCGGATGTCGGTGAACGGCGGGTGCACCGACACGTGCACCTTGTCGTAGTCGTGGCCACCGAGCGCGTAGCTGAGCTTCTGCACCAGCGTGAGCGCCTCGAGGTGGTTGTTGTGCATCTTCCAGTTGCCGCTGATGAGCGGCACCCTCTTGTCAGCCATTCGCAGCACTCCTCAACGCCTCAAGGCCGGGGAGGTCCCCCTGCTCGATCAACTCCAGACTCGCACCACCACCGGTCGACACGTGGTCGACCTCGCTGGCGAGCCCGAACTGCGCCACCGCAGCAGCGCTGTCACCACCGCCGATGACCGAGAAGCCCCGACTCTCGGCGACGGCCTCGGCCACGACCTTGGTGCCCGCCTCGAATCGAGGGTCTTCGAACACACCCATCGGGCCGTTCCACAGAATGGTGCGGCCCTCGAGGATGATGTCGGAGAACGTGCCGGCCGACTCGGGACCGATGTCGACACCCATCCAACCCTCGGGAACGTCGCGGCCGACGTGGCGCACCTCGCCCTGGTCACTGAAGAGCTTGCCGTCGGGCGAGAGGGCCACGATGTCGGTGGGCAGGTGCAACCGGTCGCCGTGGCTGTCGAGCAGGCGCTTGCAGTTGTCGACCTGCTCGGCCTCGAACAACGACGCGCCGATCGAGTGGCCCATGGCCGACAGGAACGTGAAGCACATGCCGCCACCGATGATCAGATGGTCGGCGATGTCGAGCAGGGCCTCGATGACCCCGAGCTTGTCGGACACCTTCGAGCCGCCGGTGATGGCGACGAACGGGCGGGCCGGGTCGTCGCGGAGCCCAACGAGCACCTCGACCTCCTTGGCCAGCAACCGGCCGGCCGCCGACGGCAGGAACTTGGGCGGCCCCACGATCGAGGCGTGGGCGCGGTGCGACGCACCGAAGGCGTCGTTCACGTACAGGTCGTGCCCGGCGATGAGCTCCTGGACGAACGCGTCGTCGTTCGTGGTCTCCCCCGGGTTGAACCGGAGGTTCTCGAGCAGCTCGACACCGGGAGCCAGCTCGGCCAGCCGCGCCCGCACGGGCGCGACGGAGAACGCCGGGTCGGGCGCGCCCTTCGGACGACCCAAGTGGGTGCAGCACGTGACCTTCGCCCCGTGCGACGTCAACCACTCCAAGGTGGGCAACGCCGCACGGATGCGGAGATCGTCTCCGATGACCCCATCCTTGATGGGGACGTTGAAGTCGACACGGACGAGAACCGACTTGCCCGAGACGTCGGGCAGGTCTTCGAGCTCCGGGACGCCGAATTTCACTGGTTCGCAGCGCCGACGATCAGTGCCAGGTCGACGAGTCGGTTCGAGTAGCCCGACTCGTTGTCGTACCACGAGAAGACCTTGGCCAGGTTGCCCATCGCCATGGTCATGTCGGAGTCGATGATCGAGCTGAAGGTCGAACCCACGATGTCGGAGCTGACGATCGGCTCACCGTCGGTGTAGTCGAGGATGCCCTTGAGACGACCCTCGGCGGCGGCGGCCTTGTAGGCCTCGTTGATCTCCTCGACCGTGACGTCTCGCTTGAGCACACCGGTGAAGTCGGTGATCGAACCGGTGGGGATCGGCACACGCAGCGACGTGCCGTCGAGCTTGCCCTTCATCGCCTCGAGCACGAGGCCGGTCGCACGGGCGGCGCCCGTCGACGTGGGCACGATGTTGATGGCGGCGGCGCGGGCACGACGGAGATCGCTGTGGGGACCGTCGACGAGGCTCTGGTCGCCGGTGTAGGCGTGCGTCGTGGTCATGAGACCCTTCTCGACACCGAACGCATCGTCGAGCACCTTGATCATCGGCACGAAGCAGTTGGTCGTGCACGAGGCGTTCGACACGACGATGTGCTTGGCCGGGTCGAACGTGTCGTCGTTGACGCCGACCACGAACGTGGCATCGACGCCCTCGGCGGGGGCCGAGATGATGACGCGGGGCGCACCACCGTCGATGTGGGCGGCAGCGGTGTCACGCTTGGTGAAGAAGCCGGTCGACTCGATGACCACGTCGACGCCGAGGTCGCCCCAGGGGAGATCGGCGGGGTTGCGCTCCGACAGCACCTTCAGGACGTCGCCGTCCACCGAGATGCCACCGTCGACGGCCTCGATCGTGCCCGGGAAGGTGCCGCCGACCGAGTCGCGCTTGAGCAGGTGGGCCATCGTCTTCAGCGAGCCGAGGTCGTTGACCGCGACGAAGTCGATGTCGACACCTCGCAGCTTCGCCGCCCGGAAGAAGTTGCGGCCGATCCGCCCGAAGCCGTTGATACCCACACGAACGCTCATTGCTCTCCTCGTCATTGAGATGTGTTCACCAAGAAAACTGGTCTGCTCTAGGGGATCAGATTTGGGCCCCTGAGTGCCAATTGAGCGCGGAGCGCCTGCTCCAGGAGATGAGGGTCGTGCACGTTGGTGTCGGCGGCGGCCAGGCGGGCCGGCACACCACCGGGCACGCCCTCCCCCGAATCGAGCGACGGGTCGAACAGGACCGTGTCGGGATGCAGGCCGTGACGGTGCAGCGCCCGGACGTGATCGGCGACGCCGTACCCCGCCGTTTCAGCCTCCTGAGGCCGCAGATTGCACACGTACACGAGGTGCGCCGACGACCGCCCGATCGCCTCGGTCACGGCCGGGACGGCCGTCGCGGCGAGCACACTCGTGTAGAGCGAGCCGGGTCCGAGGACGATCAGTTCGGCGGCGTCGATCCGCTCGAGGACATCGGGTGCAACGTGAGCGTCCGCCGGCGACAGCGACACGCGATCGATGCCAGACGTGCCCATCACCGCCACCTGGCCCCGGACGCGGCGGCCGTCGACGGTCAGTGCCACGAGATCGACCGGCTCGACGGTCGCTGGCAACACCCGGCCGCGCACTCCGAGCAGCTTGCCGAGCTCGTCGAGCGCCGAGGTGAGCCCACCGCACACCTCCGACATCGCCGACAGGAGGAGATTGCCGAGGGCGTGACCGTCGAGCTCGCCCTCGTCGAAGCGGAACTCCATCGACCGGGCGAGCGCCGAGTTCGGCTCGGCAAGGGCGACCAGGCATTTGCGAAGGTCCCCGGGCGCCGCTTGCGCCGTGGAACGGCGCAGCCGGCCCGTCGATCCACCGTCGTCGGCGACCGAGACCACCGCCGTCATGTCGTCGGTGATGCGCCGCAGCGCACGGAGGGTGGTGGCGAGCCCGTGGCCGCCACCGACGGCGACGATCACTTCTCGACGTCCCGGTGGTGGATGCGGGCGTCCACCCCGAACGCCGAGATGCGGTCAGCGACCGCCTCCGCCATGGCGACCGAGCGGTGCCGACCCCCGGTGCACCCGAGCGCGATCGTCAGGTACGCCTTGCCCTCCTGCCGGTACGCCGGCAGCAGCATCTCGAGGAGTGACGACAACCGATCGAGGAACGGCTCGGTCTCGTCGAGCGCGTACAGGTAGTCGAGGATCGGCTGATCGCGCCCGGTCAGGGGCCGCAACGCCTCGTCCCAGTAGGGGTTCGACAGGAACCGGCAGTCGATCACCAGATCGACGTCCGCGGGAATGCCGTACTTGTACCCGAACGACATCACCGTCGTCCGCATCACGTCACCCAGTTCCTCGTTGAAGAGCTCTCCCACGCGGGTCTTCAGGGCGTACACGTTGAGTTCGGTGGTGTCGATCAGCAGGTCGGCCGACTCGCGGAGCTGTGTCAGGGCGGCCCGCTCCTGCTCGATCGCCTCGGCCAGGCCGGAGCCGTCGAGGTAGGGGTGCCGGCGCTTGGTGCTCTCGTAGCGACGGACGAGCGTCTCGGTCGACGCGTCGAGGAACACCAGCTGCACGCTCGCTCCCCCGGCCCGGAGCTGCTGGACCGCACGATCGAGATCGTCGGCGACGTGGCCACCGCCCACACCGAGTGCCACCCGAGGGGTCTCCGAACGCGGCCCGAACGCGAGCTCGGCGACCTTCGGGATCAACTCGGGGGGCAGGTTGTCGATCACGAACCAACCGAGGTCCTCGAGGTGGTTGCCGAATTGCGTCCGGCCCGCCCCTGACATGCCCGTGATCACCAGGAAGTCGCTCACGACTTCACGGTATCGGCCTTCTGCAGCGACAGGAACAACAACCGCGGGATCGACGCCGCCTCGAAGTACTCGGCAGCCCGGTCGAGGAAGCCCTGCGGCGGCGCCGGCTCCTCGAAGCGCACCAACTGCAGCCCTGCGTCGTGCAGGGCGTTGAGGTATCGACCGAGCGGGCGGTGGAAGAACGTGATGAACACGTCCTTCTCGACCTCCTCGACCGTCTCGGCCTCCGGGAGGTACGGCCCGACCCGCCAGTACTGCTCCTCGAGGATGTGGTCGTCGATCCACCCCGAGCCCGGGGTCTGCAACAACGGGTGGTTGAGCAGGAAGAGGAACCGACCGCCCGGCTTGAGCACGCGGGCCACCTCGGAGATCGCCGCGTCGAGGTCGGCGATGTGTTCGAACACGAGGCACGCGACGGCCGCATCGAAGGTGGCGTCGGCGAACGAGAGGCTCATCGCGGAGCCCTGCAGCCAGGCCACGTTGCCGGCGCGCTCCTGCCCCACGCTGGCCTGCCGCCACGCCGGATCGACCGCGGTGACCCGAAGGCCGGCTTCGGCAGCCACCCGGGCCACCTGGCCCTCACCCGCACCGACGTCGAGCACCGACCCCCGAAGCGGCAGGTGCTTGATGATCAGCGGGATGATCTGCTCGGTGTACTCGGGGTCGACGCCATCGGTGAACTGGTCCTGCCACCATTGGGCGTGTTCTTCCCAGACATGATCAACCGAACCGTCAGGCATGGACTCTTCCTTCTGACCAGTGCTTGCGGCACAGGAGTTCGTACGTGACATCGGGCCCGACGGGCAGTTTCGGCTGGTCGCGGAGATCGATCGTGTTGCCGACCACCTTCAGCTCACCGTCGTAGACCTGTTCGCCGTCGACCAATCGGGCATTGTGGGTGGCCCTCGACCCGCACCAGCAGCGGGCCTCGACCTGGATCTCCTGCCGCTCGTCGGCGACCTCGAGGAACCGCTGGGTGCCCGGGAACAACACCCCCTGGAACGAGGTGAGCAGCCCGAACGCGTAGACGTCGATGCCCAGGTCGTCGACCGCTCGCGCCAACTGGTCGACCTGGGCAGGCTCGTAGAACTGCGCCTCGTCGCACACGGCGTACTCCACGCCGGTCACAGCGGCGTAGAGATCCATGCCGGGGGTGATCTGCACCGCTTCGGCGGACACTCCCAACCGGCTGGAGACCACACCGCTCGAGCGGTCCAGCTGCGTCATGAGGACGCCGCGCAGGCCCCGGCGGCGGAGGTTGTGATGGATCTGGAGCGCAACGGTGGACTTGCCCGAGCCCATCGTGCCGAAGGAGAACCGCAGCATCAGCCGTGAGTCTTGCTGTAGACCGCCTCCGCGACCGAATCGGGTAGCCACGGCAGGGCCCGCAGGTCGTCGAGGCTCGCGCTCCTCACCGCCGTGACGCCGCCCAGCTCCTTGATCAGGCGCTTGCGGCGCACCTCGCCCAACCCGGGGATCTCGTCGAGAACCGACTTGGTCATGCGCTTGCCCCGCAGTTCGCGATGGAACGAGATCGCGAACCGGTGGCTCTCGTCGCGGATGCGCTGCAACAAGAAGAGCGCCTCGGACTGGCGGGGCACGCGGACCGGCTCGGATCGGCCCGGGATGTAGACCTCCTCGAACTGCTTGGCAAGCGAGCAGACGGGGATCTCCTCCTCGAGTCCCAGGTTCTTGAGCACGCGGTAGGCGCTCGTGAGCTGACCCTTACCGCCGTCGACCACCAGGAGCTGCGGCGGGTACTGGAACTTGCCGCGCTCGGCGGGCGGCTTGGCGCGGTCTTCGAGGTAGTTGGTGAAACGACGGGTGAGCACCTCTTCCATCGCCGCGAAGTCGTCGGAGTCGCCGATGCGCTCGCCGCCGACGGTCTTGACCTTGAACCGCCGGTACTCGCGCTTGTCGGCCAGACCGTCGGTGACGACGACCATCGACCCGACGTAGTCGGTGCCCTGGATGTGGCTCATGTCGAAGCACTCGATGCGCAACGGCGCCTCGGGGAGATCGAGGAACTCCTGCAACTCGTTGAGCGCCTTGGACCGGCTGTTGTGGTCGGATGCGCGACGCAGTCGGTGGCGCTGGAACTCCTCGGTCGCATTCTGCGTGACCGTCTCCGACAGGCGTTTCTTGTCGCCGCGCTGCGGCACCCGGATCTGCACCCGACTCCCCCGGTGCTCGGTCAGCCACTGCTCGTACATCTCGACGTCGTCGGGGAGGTGCGGCACGAGCACCTGCTTCGGCATGCCCATCGGCGGCTCGTCGAAGTAGAGCTCCTCGAGGATGCGCTCGGTCAGTTCGGTGTCGGTGATGGGCAGCACCTTGTCGAGGATGAACCCCTTGCGGCCCACCACCCGGCCTCGCCGGACGTAGAACACCTGCACCGCAGCCTCGAGCTCGTCGTCGGTCACACCGATGACGTCGAGATCGTCGTTGGTGTCGGCCACCATCTGTTGCTTCTCGATGGCTCGACGCACGGCACCCAGCCGGTCGCGGGTGCGGGCGGCCAGCTCGAACTCGAGCTCGTCGGCGGCGGATTTCATCTTCTCCTCGAGCCGTGTGACGATGCGATCGGTGTCGCCCTCGAGAAACTCGATCAGCTCGTCGACGAGCAGGTCGTAGAACGGCTCGTCGATCTCGCCGACGCACGGCCCCGAACACTTCTCGATGTGGAAGAGCAGGCACGGCCGACCCTGCCGGGCGTGCAGGTTGAACTTGTTGTCGCTGCACGTGCGGATGGGGAACGTGCGCAGCAGCAGGTCGAGGGTCTCGCGGATGGCGTACGCATGACCGTAGGGGCCGAAGTAGCGCACGCCCTTCTTGCGGGCACCCCGCATGACCATCGCCCGGGGCCACTGATCGCCCACGGTGATGGCGAGGAACGGGTAGCTCTTGTCGTCGACCAGGCGCACGTTGAAGCGGGGCTTGTGCCGCTTGATGAGGCTGTACTCCAACATGAGGGCGTCGACCTCGGTCGCCACCTGCATCCACTCGACCGACTCGGCCGTGGCCACCATCTGCGCCGTCCGCGGGTGCATGAGCCGAGGGTCGCCGAAGTAGTTGTTGAGGCGCTGCCGGAGGGATTTGGCCTTGCCCACGTAGATGACGCGCCCCTCGGCGTCCTTGAACTGGTAGCTGCCGGGGGTGTCGGGAATCGTGCCTGCGGGCGGACGGGTGACCACGTCCCGAACCTACCTCCCAGCCATGACAGTCAGGATCGGGTCACGGTCAACACCGCCGAGGCGACATCGGCGAGCTGCACTCGACCAGTGACGGCGGACCGACGTCGGGCAGCGGCACGCCGATCGTCGCCCGGGCGAGACTCGGGCCCATGTCCGCCAGATCGGTGTCGCACCACTTCCCGTCGAGCGCGCACCCCGCCCAGGCGTCGATGGGACGCCACGTCGCCCAACGGTCGTAGTCGTCGACGCTGCCGGGGATGGGCAGGGTCAAGGGAAGGAGGTGATCGGAACCGCCACCGCGGATCAGCAGCTGCTGCTTCTGACCGGCCGGAATCGTCATCGCCTCGATGCCCTCGGTGGCCACCTGCGTGTCGACGAACACGTCTGCCTCGTAGGAGATCGCCAGGGCCCGAGCATGCGGTGGGAGCTCGATCGGACCGTCCCCCACCTCGAACTCCCAGGCCGGCGAGAGCTGCACCGCCCACATGGCGTCGCTCCCCCAGCCGCGACCGTCGGCGAGCTGCATCATGCGGGGGATCATGCCGGCCCCGAACGAGTGGCCGACGAAGCCGATCCGGGACAGATCGACGCTGCCCGCCGGGAGCGACGAAACCCCTGCCACGAACCCGGCGTCCTCGGCCCGGTACTGCTGGGGCGGGTCGTACGCGACCTGGTAGCCCGGGTAGACCACCACGAAGCCGCGGGAGACCAGGTGCTCGAGGAGCTGGGTGTATCCCTCGGTGAACGTCGCCAGGTACCCGTGGCCGAAGAAGATCACCGGATGCGGCCCGGGGCAACCCGTCGGTTCGAACACGAAGGTCGACAGGTCCCACTGGGCCGGGTTCGCGACCTCACGTCGAACGGATCCGCACGCTCCGTCGTTTCCGGGCACGTCGGAGCCACGCTGGCCGGCGGTCACCGGAATCGGGTCGGGCAGCGGTACGGCGCACGCCGTCGACAGGGCCGCTGCGATCAGCAACGCGAACATCCGTCGGTATCCCACCTGTCACACCCCCTGTTGAACCCCGGCGGAATGATGACATACCCACATGAGTTGACCCAGTGCTGCCCAGTAGCTTGGAGACCACCTATGAGCACCGCAGTTGAACTCCGACTCCAGCGATCCCTCGACGACTCGTTCGTCGATGCCTCCCCCGAGGAACTGCGGTCACGGATCGCCGCGGCGAAAGCGGCGCTCGGCGATCGGCTCTTCATCCTCGGCCACCACTACCAGCGCGACGAGGTCATCGAGTGGGCCGACGCCCGCGGCGACTCGTTCAAGCTCGCCCAGCTCGCGAAGCAGCGGCCCGAGGCCGAGTTCATCGTGTTCTGCGGGGTGCACTTCATGGCCGAGGCCGCCGACGTCCTCACCGGCGACCACCAGCAGGTCGTGCTGCCCGACCTGAACGCCGGTTGTTCGATGGCGGACATGGCCGACATCGATTCCGTCGAGGAGGCGTGGGACGACCTCGCCCAGCACACCGACATCAGCCGCGTCGTGCCCATCACCTACATGAACTCCGCCGCCGACCTGAAGGCCTTCGTGGGTCGCCACGGCGGCGCCGTCTGCACCAGCTCCAACGCCCGCGCTGTGCTCGACTGGGCCTTCCAGCGGGGCGACCAGGTGCTCTTCTTCCCCGATCAGCACCTCGGCCGCAACACCGGCTACCAGATGGGCTACGACGAGTCCGACATGCGGGTCTGGAACCCGCGCCAGGACCTCGGCGGCCTGTCGCCGGAGGATCTCCGCAGCCGGTTCCTCCTCTGGAAGGGCCACTGCTCGGTGCACCAACGGTTCACCACCCAGCACATCGCCGACTTCCGGGCCGCCAACCCGGGGGCGATCGTCATCGTCCACCCCGAGTGCAGCCACGAGGTGTGCGCCGCCGCCGATCAGGTGGGTTCGACCGAGTTCATCCTGAAGGCCGTGGCCGCCGCCCCGGAGGGCTCCGTCATCGGGGTCGGCACCGAGATCCACATGGTCAACCGCATGGCCAACGAGACGCCGGGCAAGACGATCAGCTCGATCGATCCGCTCGTGTGCCCGTGCTCCACGATGTTCCGCATCGATGCCCCGCACCTGGCGTGGGTGCTCGAGGAACTCGTCGCCGGGCGGGTCCCCAACCGCATCGTGGTCGACGCCGACGACGCCGAGTGGGCCCGCGTTGCCTTGCAGCGGATGCTCGACATCACCTGAATCGGCCGACGTACCAGACGATCACGAGCACCTGGGTCGCCACGGTCCCCAGCGCCATCGCCGCAGCGGCGAGTCGCCTGAGCGACCACGTCAGCCCCGTGACCACCAGGAGGGGCACCCCGACGAGCAACGGCAGGGAGTATCGCGCCTGCCACCACGGCCCGATGTCCGCGGTAGCGCCCCAACTCGAGCAACGTGCTGGCGACCGCACACACAAGGGTGACAGAGCCGGCGGTGACGAGTCCGCGACGGTTCGCACGCAGGGCGATGAGCACGAAGGCGAGCAACGCGCCGGCGAACACGGTCGGCACCCAGGTCGGAGGATGCGTTCCGAGGAAATTGCCCGTGAGGCTGGTGAGGCGTTCGGGAAGGGGCGCGCCGAATGATGCCGAGAGCGGGGCGGAGACCCGTTCGATCCGGCGGCTGCCCCAGGAGCGGCGGCGTTCCCATCGCGACCGTCCACGCGACCCAGCCGGCACCGGCGACCGCCAACGGGGCGAGGCACCATCGGACCGAGCGTTCGCGGACGAGGTCACGGCCGCGGTGCACCATGAGCACGACGAGGATGATCGCTGCCCACAGCGGCGAGACCGGACGGCTCACGATGAGCAACGAGAGCGACACGGTGGTCCACCAGCACAACGGTCGGGGGAGGTCGTCACGCGAGGCCAGGCAGGCCACGCCGCACCACGCGGCGAACGCGGTGGCCACCTCGAACGAGGACGCGTTCACGGTTCCGCCCAGCGCCAGGACCGCCGGGGTCAGGGCGACGGCGGCAGCCGGCACGGCGTACGCCGACCGGTGGTATCTCGCGAGTAACCAGAGGCCGAGCCCGAACACCGCGCCGACGAGCAGTGCGGAGACCGTGCGCATCGTGCGCGGCGATGTGGTGCCGTCGATTGCCCGCGACGGCAGGCCGACGAGGAGGTAGTACGTCGGTGGGTAGCGACCGAACTGGGTCCGGACCTCCACCTCGGGGGTCTCGGCGAGCGGTTGGAGGTACTGGCACGAGGCGTCGCGTGTCGGATCGATCATCATGCAGTCGGCGTACCGGTCGTACTGCGCGAGCCGTCGAGGGACGTTCACCACGCTCTGCCTGCCGAGATCGGGGATCTCGACGAACGGTGTCCTGAACTGGCCGTCGGCCGCGGCCGAAACGGCGAAGGTCTGGGCCGGCTCGTCAGGTGACGCCATGAGCGGGATCGTCAGGCTCCAGGCGACCGAGGCGGCCACGGCGCCGCCGGCCAACCCACATCGCGATTCGTCCGAGCATGAAGACGAATGTTTAGTCGACACCGCGTGGATGAGTGGCCACTCGGGATACAGTCCCGAATGATGGCTCCTCCCGCCTGTGCTGTTCCGGCCGGACGCGCTCGCCGGGTTCGGACATCTTTCTCGCAGCCTTGCCCTCGCGACGGCGTGGGCCCGAGCCGGTGGCGCAGTCGACGTCGACGCCCCCGGCATCGACGAGACCTGGCGGCGGCGGTTCGAGACGATCGGCGCGACGTTCGACGGAGCGGCGCGTTCCGACTGGTGTGTCCTCGACGGCTACGGCAACGACCTGGCGGTCCAACGACGGGCCCGGGCCGATCACAACCACGTGCTCGTGATCGACGACCACGGATCACTGGGCGCCTACGACGCCGACCTGGTGCTGGACCACAACATCGGGGCCGACCGTGGCGACCTGCTCGGCCCCCGCTATCTCCTGCTCCGCACGGAGTTCGCCGCCGAACCACCCGATCGACCCTCACTGGGCCGGCGAGTGCTCCTCGCTCCCGGCGGGGCCCCCTCGTCGTCGACCACGGGGACGTTCGAGGGCATCGCAGCCGGACTGACCGCAGCCGGCGCCGACGTGGTGTGGCTGCGAGGTGTCGACGATGTCGTGGCGACGATGGCGTCAGCGGACGTCGCCGTCGCCGCGGCCGGGGTCACCGCGTACGAGTTGTGCCGAGTCGGCGTGCCGGCGGTCCTCCTCGCCGTCGCCGAGAACCAGGAGCCGGTCGCTCGACGACTCGACGACACTGGCGCCGCCCTGACGGCCGGTGCGGACGACGCCGTGGACTCGGCGCTGGCGCTGCTCGATGATCCGGACCGCCGCGCCACGATGACCCGGGTCGCCCGGCGACTGGTCGACGGGCCACGGCGCGGCGCGCGTCGTGGCGGCCATGCGCTCGTTCCTCCTCGACGTCCGCCCGGCGACTGCCGAGGACCTGGATCTGACGTGGGAGTGGTCGAACGACCCCGATGTGCGCCGCCAGTCCTTCGACTCGGCGAGCGTTCCCCGACACCGACACGAGGAGTGGTTCGGTCGGCGGCTCGCCGATCCCGAGAGCGACTTCCTCATCGTCGAGTCCGACGGCGTCCCCGTCGGGCAGGCGCGATTCGAGGGCACGCCGACGACGCTGGGCTATCTGGTCGGCCCCGCGAACCGGGGGCGTGGGCTCGCCGCTCCCCTGCTCGTGGCGGCGTGCCGACAGCATTTCCGGCGTCACCCCGCCGGCGAGGTGATTGCGTTGGTCAAGCCCGACAACCGTGCGTCGGTTCGGGCGCTCGATCTTGCCGGTTTCGAGCCGATGGATCCGATGGACGGGGCGCTCCGCTTCCGCTCCAGAGCAGGCACGACATGACCACCATCGAGATCGCCGGCCGTCTGGTCGGCACCGGGCAACCGACGTTCGTCATCGCCGAGGTCTCCGCCAACCACGGCGGCGACCTTCCCCGGGTCCTCGAGATGGTCCGCGTCGCGGCGGCGGCCGGCGCAGACGCCGTGAAGCTGCAGACCTTCACCGCCGACTCGATGACACTCGATGTCGACCTCCCTCGGTTCGTCGTCGGAGCCGGCAACCCGTGGTCGGGGCGCCGGTTGCACGACCTCTACCGCGAAGCGGCGATGCCGTGGGAGTGGTACCCCGAGATCGCCGCGGTGGCCGCGTCGGAGGGCATCGTCCTGTTCTCGAGCCCATTCGACCCGGCGTCGGTCGACTTCCTCGTCGAGCAGGGCGCACCGGCGCTGAAGATCGCCTCCTTCGAGCTGACGGACCTCCCGCTGATCGCCCACGCCGCATCGTCGGGCCTCCCGCTCGTCATGTCGACCGGGATGGCGACCGTGGAGGAGATCGACGATGCGGTGTCGGTGGCCCGCAACGCCGGTGCCGGCGGTGTGGCCCTGCTCCGCTGCAACAGCGCCTATCCCTCGCCACCGGCCGACATGGACCTTCGTTCGATCGTCGACCTGGCAAGCCGGTTCGAGGTCCCGGTTGGTCTGTCCGATCACACCCTCGACGACACCAGCGCTGTCGTCGCCGTCGCCCTCGGGGCGAGCATCGTGGAGAAGCACTTCATGCTCGACCGAGGCCACGGCGGTCCCGACAGCAGCTTCTCGCTCGAACCCGACGAGCTCACCCGTCTCGTCGCGTCGGTGCGGACCGCCGAGGCGGCCCTGGGGTCGGTTCGCTACGGACCGTCCGCGTCGGACCGGGCCAGCCTCGCGTTTCGCCGCTCGCTCTACGTCGTGGCGCCGCTCGCCGCCGGCGAGGTCGTCGGATCGACCGACGTCCGCTCGCTCCGTCCGGCCGGCGGGCTCGAACCCCGGCATCTCCCCGACGTCATCGGGCGAGTCGCCACACGCGACCTCGAGGTGGGACACCCGCTCTCGTGGGACGACGTCAGCTGACCAACCACTTCGACAGGTGGTCGAGGGCGGCCGCTTCGTCAGCGCTCTCGCGCACGGTGTCCCCGAACTCGACTCGGGCAGTGGGACGCAGCTCAGCAAAGCGGGGGAACCACAGCACGAGGGTCGGTAGGCCGGCCCGGAGCGCCTCGTACGCGGGCGTCGACGGGAAGTCCGTGACGACCCGCGACACCTGCCCGAGCAGCCACGGGAGCGGCTGGGTCACGTAGTCGACGTTGCGGACGGCGTCGATGGCGTCCACGATCGGGTCGTCCACATGGTCGCCACTCGGCAGGCCCTTCCAGATAAAGCGGACGTCGGGCCGGGAGCGCATCCAGTCGAGGAGCCCGAGGTGCCATCGGTGGTACCACGAGTCGTCGAAGTAGATCGACGGGCGCACGGCAGTGTCTCCCATCAACACCCCCGGCACGTAGCAAACGGGACCGTCTTGACGGTGGGCGCCGACCGCTGGTGGTCGAGTTGCTCCCCGGTGCTCACTCGGCCGGACGCTCGGCGCCAGTGCACCGAGGCGGCGTGCGGCGGCCGGGATGTCCCCGACGAGGGTGGCGTCACTCGCCAGGAACCGGTCGAAGTTCGCGAACTCGCTCACGAACCAACCGTCGTAGGAGAAGAGATGGTCGCCGTGCTGGGCGAGGGTCCGGTCGATGCCCAGGCGCCCGGCGGCGAGCAGCGCCGCGAACTCCTCGATCGAGCTCGGGTTCGCAGCGACGACGGAGTCGATTCCGAGGCGCTCGAGGTCGGGGGCCAGGCTCGCTGCGGCCGAGGCCACGACCGGAACGATCCGGTGAGCGAACGCCTCGACACACGACTGCAGCAGGTCGGACACCCCGGCGACGCCCGCCCGGTCGTCGATGTCGTCGAGCAGCGACCGGACACCAGCGGCCGCCGTGGACGATCCTCGACCGAGGGGCGCGACATCGACGGGTGAGCTCAGATTTCGTCGGCCCCACGGCACCGGCTCGAACACGCGGGTCGTCGGGGCCCCTCGCTCGAGCGCGACGACGCGGCGCCCGGACGCGCGCTCCACCGACACGAGGTGACGGGCGCCGTACCCGCCGCTCCACAGCATCAGGGTCGAGCCGGCCACGGGCCGGGGCCGCCAGTGGGCGATGTCGAAGTGCCGGAGCAGCCCGGTCCACGCTGCCAAACTCGCCCTCATCCGATCGCGGAACACCGGCGCCGGGACGGCGGCCGGCGTTGTCGGGTCCACCTGGCGGATCACCAACGGGATCCCTCGCGCTGCGGCGACGAGCGGGACGATGGAGCTCCACAACGGCAGGTCGCCGAGCCTCGGCCAGAACTGGAGATGTCCATCGTGGAGCGGGTCGAGTGGTGCAGCCCCCGACGGGACGACCAGCTCGATGCCGTCCGGTCCGAGTCGGTCGATGGCCGCTGCGGCGAGGCGGGCGGCGATGATGACGGAGTCGATCACCGGTTTGAGCTTCTGGGCGCTCGCCACGGCGGCGCCGGCCGCACCGATCGTATCGTCGAGGCGGCCGAACCAGTCCAGCTGCCATCGCACGTACTCCTCGTCGGCTCCGAGCACGTCGGCGCGGTCGATGACGTCGTCGACGACCGCGTAGCGGACGCCGACGCCGGCGAGCGTGGCGACGGCCGCTGCCGTGACCGCCAGCACCGCAGAAGCGTCGGGTGGAGTGGGAGGCGGGGCGACTGCGATCAGGAGGTCGGGACGTGCGGGCATCAGCGGCGTTCGAACACGCCCCAGGTCACACGGTCGAATCCGTCCGCCTCGAGCGTGAGCTCCTCGGTGTCCACGTGACGGTACTCGGGACACGTCTCCTCGAAGATGCTCACGTAGTCCCGCTTGAACAACACACCACTCAGGCCCCGGTACTCGATCTCGGTGGGTTCGACCGACGAGTACTCCCCGAACATCACCCACCGTCGTGAGCATCGGGCCAGCTCGCGCATCACCGCGGGAAGAGTGGAGTCGGGCTGGTGGATGAGCAGACCGATGGTGAAGACCGTGTCGAAGGAACGGGCCCGGACTGGAAGATGCCGGGCTGCGCCACGCACCGCCGACACGTTGGGCGACTGGTCGCGCAGCGTCAGGAGACCGTGCTCGTTGATGTCGATGCCACAGGTTCGGCCGAGGTCGACGAGACCGTCGAGATACCGGAAGTTGTCGCCGTGGGCACAACCCACCTCGAGAATGGTCCCGGCGCTGTAGCGAGCGATCGTCCGCTCCCAGAATCCCCGTCGCGCCGGGTAGTCGACGGAGTTTCGCTCGACGTAGCGATCGCCGAACTCCCCCTGCCACAGCTGCTCGAGTCGCTCGGCGTCGGGGTCGGTGTTCGTGGTCATGTGCGCACGGTTTCCTGCATCTGGACCCGGTGGAGGGTCACGATCTGTGGGGTCTCTGCGGCGAATCGCTCGAGTTCGGTGTCGTAGTCGGCCGGCAGCTCGCTCTCGACGGTGGCAACGCCGACGTCGCTGATGCGCAACCGCGCCCAGCCCTCTCGTCGGCCGTCGACGCGGAGAACGACGAGGCGGTCGGCAGGGTCGTCGAACCGCTCGAAGCGGGCCGGGACCTCGCCGGGTATCGCCGGTTCGAACCCGTCACGGAGCGGCACCCGATCGACGCTCGACAGGCCGGTCGCGACCATCGAACGCACCCGGTCGAGGTCATCGGCCGTATCGACGGTCCAGCGAAGATGGCCGAGCCGTGCCGAGCCGAGGACGGCCGCGAGCGCGAACCGGCCGGGCCGGCGGTACAGGTAGGGCGTGACGTGCTCACGCTCGGTCGGATCGGTGGCTTCCCGATCGGCGATGCGGAGCACGCGAGCCGTCATTGCCTCGACGTCGAGGCCGTCGGGATCGGTTCGGATCAGCGTGTTGGACGTGTAGTCGGCGCCGCTCGCCAGGTGACGTTCGACCACTGCCTCCACGAGATTCCGATCGATGAGCGGGCAGTCTGCGGTCAAACGGACCACGTGGTCGGCCGGGTAGCGATCCAACGCCGTCCGGAATCGTCCGAGGACGTCGGCTTCGTCACCGCGCACGACCGGGACGCCGACCGAGCGGGCACACGCCTCGATCGGGTCATCGCCAATGCCCGTGCTCGTCGCGACCAGGAGGCGGACGCCGTCGAGCGACGCGAGCCGCTCCAGCATGAACGCGAGCATGGGCTGCCCGCCGAGGTCCATCAGCACCTTCCCGGGCAGGCGCGTCGAGCCCATCCGGGCCTGAACGACGCACACGACGCTCATGCCGCGCCCACGAGGGCCGCAGCGCGGATCGATTCAGCCAGGCGCAGGCTGGCGAGTGCGCCGGCTGCGGTGTTGGTCGGGGCCGCTGGCGTGCTCAGGAACTCCGCCATCTCGGCGACGTAGGAATCGGCCACCGGCGTGTCGAAATGCTCGGTCGTGGTGCCGTCACCGTCGCTGACCGTCAGGTCGCCGGTTGCCCAGTCGTATCGGATCGTCGCAGCGTCGCCGATCACCTCGATACCGCGGCGGTACTGGCGGGCGAGATAGTCGAGCTCGATCGACACGGGCACGCCGTCGGGCGTGGTCAGGAGGGCCCGAACCGTGTCCTCGACGTCGATCTCGAGCGGGCCGAGCCGAGCGACCGTGGCCCCGACGACGGAGAGGTCGGGGCCGGCCACCCAGAGGGCGAGGTCGAGTTCGTGGATGGCGTCGAGGAGCACTCCCCCGCCGAGGTCGCGCACGCCGAGTAGGTCTGTCGGTAGTCGACGGTCGGGCGCCAGTCGGGCAGCCACTGCCCGAACCAGAACCGGTACGACAGCGGCCGGCCCGCACGGCCGGCGGCCATGAGCTGGGCCAACCGCCGAAGCGGTTCGTGGAACCGGAGGTTGTAGCCGACGGTGATCCGCTCACCGCCCACCTCGACGAGGCGTTCGCCTTCGTCGACGGTGAGGGCGAGGGGCTTCTCGACGAAGACCGCTGCACCCGTATCGAGCGCAGCGAGGGCCTGCTCGGCGTGGCACGTGGTCGGGCTTGCGATCACGATCGCGTCGAACCCGTCGGCGATGCCGGCCGCCGTCCGCCAGGGAACGCCGACGAGGCGAGCAGAGTCCGTGTCGGTGATCGCCACGTCCGCGCCGAGCGCGGCGAGGTTGCTCGCATGCCGTTGCCCGATGGAGCCGGCGCCGACGACGAGGATGCTGGTGCTCATGGGGCCCGGAAGACCGGTTGGATCGGATCACCGACGAGGTCGTCGGCGACGCTGCGCTCACCGACGAGACCGGCGCACGCTCGCTCGAAGACGTCGAGCGTCCGAGCGACGTCGTCGGCGGTGTGACGCGCGCTGATGAACATCGAGCCGTTGAACAGGACCCCGCCTTGGGCGAAGCACTGCTGTACCCAGCTCTTGTCGAGGAGGGGTTCGTCGCCGCCGAAACTCACGACCGTGCGCTGCGGTTCACCCGAGACCGACATCCGGTGACCGACGCTCGCGTCCTCGATCCGTGCTGCCATGCCGACCATCAGGTCGGCACCGAGGGACTCGATCCCGGCGAGCACGGTGCCGTCGGCGACCGTGTCCAAGACGGCCGCAGCAGCGGCGAGCGACAGTGCCTCGCCACCGTGGGTGCCCGAGAAGAAGACTTCCTCGAACACCTCCATCACGTCCCACCGACCGGCGACAGCGGCGATCGGCATGCCATTGCCGAGGGCCTTGCCGTAACACGAGAAGTCGGGTTGCACGCCGTACCGCTCGCGGGCGCCACCGGGCGCAAGACGGAACCCGACGATCACCTCGTCGAACACCACCAGCGCGCCGTGGGTGTGGGCCATCTCCACCACAGCGGCCAGGTACCCGGGCTCGGGCACGTCGAGCCCCGACGGCTCCAGCACGACGGCGGCCAGCGGTGCGGTTTCGTCCACGAGCAGCTTCTCAAGCGCGTCGAGGTCACCGAACGGGAACGTGCGGGTCAGTTCACGAACCGCCCCCGGAACACCGAGGTCGCGGGTCGTCGTGCCGACGTACCAGTCGTGCCAACCGTGGTAGCCGGCGACGGCTACCGCATCGCGGCTCGTCAGCGCGCGAGCGGCTCGCACGGCGGCACTGACCGCGTCCGAGCCGGTCTTGGCGAAGCGGACGGCCTCGACGCCGGGGCACATCGCCACGATGCGCTCGGCCACCTCGACCTCGAGGGGATGCATCAGCGTGAACGTGATGCCGTCGGCCAGCTGGCGCTCGATCGCCCGGTTCACGACCGGCTCGGCGTAGCCGAGGATCACCGGGCCCAGCGCCATTGGGTAGTCGATGAACTCGTTGCCGTCGACGTCCCACACGTGGGCACCCCGACCGTGTTCGAGGAAGATCGGCGACGCGCCCTGGACGAACTGGGTGGGGCTCTTCGACAGGGTCTGCGTCCCCAACGGGATCACGCGCTCGGCGCGTGCCCACCACTCACGGGAGCGATCGAGGGACGTCACAGGACCTCCAACAGGGTCGTGATGACGATGTCCTGGTCCTCGGGAGTCAGGCCGGGGAACATCGGCAGGGAGATCAGCCGCTCGAACGCGGCCTCGGTCTCGGGGTAGTCGGTCACACCGGATCCATCGGCATCTCCGCCGAAATCCGTGAATCGGTACATCGGAACGTAGTGGACCTGGACGCCGATGCCCCGGCTCCGCAGCTCGTCGAACACCCGGTCACGATCGTCCACCCGGATGGGGAACAGGTGGTAGGCGTGCCGGAACCCGGCGGGAGCATCCGGCGGCAGGTCGATGCGCTCGTCGCCGGCGAACGCCACCCGGTAGCGCGCTGCGATCGCCTGACGGGCATCGATGAACCGTTCGAGCTTGCCGAGCTGGCTCGTACCGAGCGCGGCCTGCAGGTCGGTCAGCCGGTAGTTGTAGCCGAGGTCGCCGATGTCGTACTTCCAGAACGGATCCCCTGCGTTCTTCGAGATGCCGTGATGGCGGAAGCGGCGCAAGCGATCCGCTAGGTCGGGCGAGTTGGTCGTGACCGCACCGCCCTCGCCCGTGGTCACCGTCTTCACGGGATGGAACGAGAAGCAACACATGTCGCTGCGGGCGCAGTTGCCGACCGGACCGTCGGGTGTGGCGGCGCCGATCGCGTGGGCGGCATCCTCGACGATCACCCGGGGCCGGCGGTTCAGCCGGCCGAGGTCCACGGGGAGGCCGGCGTAGTGCACCGCAACCAACGCCTCGGCGTGCTCGGGGACGGCGGTGGGATCGAGGTTGAGCGTGTCCGCCTCGATGTCGATCAGGCTCACACCGGCACCCAGATAGCGGGCCGCGTTGGCGCTCGCTGCGAACGACAGCGGTGAGGTGGCGACGGTGTGGCTCGCAGTGATGCCGCCGGCATGGAGGGCGGCATGCAGCGCCGCGGTGCCACTCGACACCGCGACCGCGTACTGGGCCCCGGTGATCTCGCAGAGGCGCGCCTCGAACTCCTCGACGGCCGGCCCTTGCGTCAGGAGGTCACTCCGAAGCACGGCGACGACCGCGGCGATGTCGTCCTCCTCGATCGTCTGGCGGCCGTAGGGAATCATGCCAAGAGGGCCGTCAGCTGGTCCGCGGTCAGCCAGTCGTCGTTGTTGTCGCTCGTGTAGGCGAACCCGTCGGGCAGCGGTGTCGCGTCCTCCCATGCACCACCCATGCCCCACCACGGGTGTTCGGGCAGCACAACGTAGACGTCACCGGCGTCCACGGAGTGCCGGGCCTCGTCCTCGGTGAGGAGCGCCTCGTGGAGCTTCTCGCCGGGACGGATACCGACCTCGACGGTCGGGATGCCCTGCGCCATCGCGTCGGCGAGATCGACGACCTTCATCGACGGGATCTTCGGCACGAACACCTCCCCGCCCTCGGTGTGCTCGAGCGCGTAGAGCACCAAGTCGACCGCTTCGTCGAGGGTGATCCAGAACCGGGTCATGCGGGCATCGGTGATGGTGAGCTGGCCCGACGCGATCTGCTCGCGGAAGACCGGCACGACCGATCCACGGGAGCCGACGACGTTGCCGTAACGGACACAACAGAGCTTGGCGTCGGAGCCAGCGGCGTACGCGTTGCCCTGAACGATCAGCTTCTCCTCGCACAGCTTCGTGGCACCGTAGAGATTGACGGGGTTGACGGCCTTGTCGGTCGACAGCGCCACCACGGTCTTCACGCCATTGTCGATCGCAGCGTCGACGATGTGCTGGGAGCCCAGCACGTTGGTCTGGATCGCCTCGAACGGGTTGTACTCACAGGCGGGCACCTGCTTCATGGCGGCTGCGTGGACGATGTAGTCGACGCCCTTGGTGGCGCGACTCAGCCGCTCTCGACTGCGGACGTCACCGACGAAGAAGCGCAGACGGTGGTCGTGGTCGAATTTGGTGGCCATCTCGGACTGCTTGAGCTCGTCGCGGGAGAAGATCCGCAGGACGATGTCGGGGAACTCCTTCAGCATCCGTGCCGTGAACGCCGTACCGAAGGAGCCAGTGCCCCCCGTTACGAGAACCGTCTGACCGTTCAGGTCCAGTGCCATCGAGATCCCTTCATCGGTGCCGTACGTACGACGGACGACGCTACGTCATCAATCGGCGACAACGGCTCCGACATGAGTCGATCGGCCCATCTCCTCCGACGGGCGGAGGCGATGGCGCACGAGGAACAGGATGCTCACCCACACGCCGAGCACCAGCACGCAACGGACGGCGAGGCCGTCCAGGAGGCGCAGGCCGAACACGGTGGCGACCGTGGCGGCGGCGACCGGGAAGCCGATTGCCGCTCGGCGACCCCAGCCCGGGACGTCGAGGCGCTGTGCGGCCATCGCGAACAGGGCGATCACCACGACTGCCTGTACCCAGACGTCGTTCCAGGCGACGGTCGTGGCGCCGAACCCGGCGGCCAGCGCCACGGCGTTCGCTGCAACGTTGACCACGAGCGCGCCGACCCAGAGCAACAGGTAGCGGTTTTGCGACCCGTGCTCCTCGTCTCGCAAGACCAGGGACGGCACGACGCCCACCGAGAGCAGAACGACGTTGAACGCCAGCACCTCGAAGAGGGGCACGGCGTCGGCGTAGTCGGGCAGGAACCGAAGCACGACCGGTCCGAAGCCCGCCTGGCTCAGGTTCGTCGCGAATCCGGCGACCACGAACAGCGTGGTCGTGACGCGGTCGGCGGCCGGGAGCCACCGTCGATCGCCCTCGTCCCGGGCGATCTCGCCCCAGATCGCCGGCGTGAGCACGGCGTCGACCTGGCTGATGGCACGGAGGAGCACGGCGACGGGTGCCGCCGCGAAACTGAAGAGGCCGAACGTGACAACGTCGGTGCCGAGCGCCACCGACGTGCTGCCGGCGAGCCGGTACATCCAATAGACGGCCGGAAGCGCCCCCAGTGCCAGGCCGGAGCGGACGAGGTCCTTGGCGACCGGAAGGTCGAATCGGGGCCGCAACCCGATCCGTGGCCGTTGCGACGCGAGGACCGCAACCGCCAGTAGGTCGGCGAGCGCCGGGGCGACGAACAGCGCTGTGTCGCCGAACAGCGCGACGCCACCGAGCGCTAGCGCGGCGTAGGACAGGGAGCGCACCACCCCCGACACCGCCACCAGGTCGAAGCGGTGATCGGCGGCACGGAGCTCGCCGAGGTAGGCGCCGGCGGTGGTCGTCATGACCACCAGCGGAGCGAGGAGCAGGCCCCGCTGCCATAGCCCGCCGTCGCTCGCGAGTCCCCACACCACGAGTCCCAACGCCGGCACGAGCGAGAACACGAAGTCCACCGTGGTGCCGACGTCGCGGGCACGGCGCGCTTCGTCGTCGCGGCCGAGCGCACGGAGTCGGATGTAGCGGCGCAGCGCGCTCTCGAAGGCGCCCGTCCTGACCAGGGCCACGTAGAAGTAGACGAGCAGTACGCCCTGCACCCGCCCGAAACGGCTGGGACCGAGCCAACGGGCCAGGACGAAGCTCGTGAGGACCGCCAGCGCCGAGCCGACGAGGGAGCCCACCGACAGCCACATCGAGCGCCGAGCGACCGTGCCCATCCCGAGGTCGGAGACCGGCTCGCTCAGCTGGTCGGTCATCGCACTGCCTCGATGAAGTCGACGACGCGACCGGCCTCGACGTCGGTCGTCCTCGTCCGGACGAAGTCGCGCCCGGCAGCGACCAGTCGATTGCGGAGCTCCGGTTCGTGGCGAAGTCGTTCGAGGCCGGCCACGATGGCGTCGGCATCGTCGGGGCCGACGAGCAGGCCACGCTCACCGTCACCCAGGAGCGAGGGCACGCCGCCGACCGCGGTTCCGACGATGGGCAACCCGGCGGCCATGGCTTCGAGTAGCACCTGCGGCTGGCCCTCGGTGTGGGAGACGTGCACGAGCACGTCCGCCTCGGCGTACTCCTCACGGATCGCGTCGCCGTACGGGACCGGTCCGCCCAGCTCCAACCGGTCGTCCACGCCGAGGGCATGGCGGCGGGCCGTGAGGTCGTTCTCCAGGCTTCCTGCTCCCACGGCCCGAACCCGCCATCCTGTCCACGCGTCCCGGAGCCCGGCGGTGATGTCGGCGAGGAGGAGCGGGTTCTTCTCGGGGTCGAGTCGACCGACGGACAGGACTCGGGCCTCGGGTGCCCAGGGGCCCGAGCGCCGCGCCACGATGTCTCCCTGCTCGACGAGGGAGAAGGACACGTCCAGGAGCCGGGTCGCGTTGCGGTAGTTGCGGGCGAGATCCGAGCCGGTCACCACCACCGGCTGGCGTCGAGCGGATCGCCGCCAGCCCCACTCGAGGCCGGAGGCCGCAGCGAGGACCACCGGACGCGTGCGGCCCGAGGCCCGGAGCCCCAGATAGCCGGGCAGGTCCTGGCGAACGCCCAACACCACTGCGACACCCCGCCTCCGAGCGTCACGCACGAGTGCGGTCGCCACGGGGTGCGGACCGAAGACGAGGACCGCGTCGAGCGCCTCCAGGGGTCGCCGCCAGGCTCTGCGGCTGGGGGCGATCGCCTGGGATACGGCACCGACGTCGGCGAGGGACCGGTAGTCCGGCAACGGCACGAACTCGGCCTCGTCGGTGCCCAGCGTGGCCATCGGCGACACCACCTCGCCGAGCCGGCCGAACACGACCAGGTGGTCGACGTGCCGGCCGAGCGCGGCGATGAACCGAACGAAGGCGGTGTCGCACGTCACGCCCTCCGCCCCGCGCTGGTAGCGGAGGTCGGCGTACACGCCGAGGCGGAGCCGGGAGGCCGTCATCGCGCGTGCTTGCGGACGCGCAGCGTGAACGTGAGCTCGTCGAGCGGGATGATCGGGGCGAGGTAGCTCTCGTAGCGCTCGGCTCGGCGGTTGGCGAACCGAGCGACGAGTGCCCGCGGGCCCCGGGCCGGGAAGCGCTCGTTGTAGACGACGGATTCGACGTCGAATCGAACCGCTGAATAGCCGTACCGTTCGCTGAAGGGGTGGGTCGGATCGAAGTACGCGAAGGACTCCGGCGTGAACGCGTGCACGTGGGTGGGATCCATCGCCGCCCAGCGGGAGCGGAAGTACGGAACGTCGATGCGGATCCGGCACCCGTCGCGGCCGATGCGGTGGAGTTCCTCCATCGTGGCGATCACATCGTCGAGGTGCTCCAACACGTTGTCGAGGTAGATTTCGTCGGCCACGCCGTCCTCGAAGGGGAACGGGTGCCGATTCAGATCGTGCACGACATCGACACCGGGGAACGGGCCGATGTCGACGCCGACGGCGCCGGGTCGCTTGGACGATCCACATCCGAGATCGAGGATCATGCCGTCACCCCCGTGAGAAGGCGGTCGGTGAGATCGCGATAGGCGGCGACCGCCTGCGCCGGGGTGTAGGTCGCCTCGTATCGAAGTGTGGCGGCCTTGCCCATCGCCCGTCGCCGATCGGGGTCGTCGAGGAGTCCGGCGATCGCGTCGGCGAGCTGTCGGGGTTCGGCCGGCTCGACGAGCAGGCCGGTGACGCCCGCCTCGATCAGCTCGACGGTGCCGGCCACGCGGCTGGCCACTGCAGGAACGCCCGCCGCCATCGCCTCGATGAGCACGATCGGCAGGTCCTCGTGGCGGACCGACGGCAGGACCACCAGGTCCGACACCTCGTACAACGACCACGGATCGGGATGGTCGCCGAGGAACTGCACGACGTCGGTCAGTCCGAGGCGGGTCACCTCCTGTTCGAGGCGACCGCGTTCGGGACCGGCCCCGGCGAACAGGACCCGGAGCGCAGCACGCCGATCCGCGGGGAGCAGCCTGAGGGCGTCGAGGAGGTGCCGGTGTCCTTTCCGAGCCTCCAGCCGAGCGACGACCGAGACCACGGCAATCCCCGGCGACAGCCCGAGCGCGCTCCGCGTCTCGTCCGCGGACGCTGTCGGGAGCCGCTGCTCGACTCCGTTCGGGATCACGACGTGCTGCCCCTCGGGAAGTCGCAGTACCCGACGGAGCGCGGTGCCCGCCGCTGCGGAGCCGGTGACGAACCGGGTGACGGACCGCACGAGCAGCCGGTCGACCGGGTAATCGAACCACCGGCCGGGCCGGTTGTAGGCGAAGGCGAGATTGTTGACCACCATGACCACCACCGGCACACCGGCGAGCCGACCCGCGATCGCCGCAGCGTTGCAGGAGATCGACCCGGGTAGCCCGCCGTTGTTGACGTGCAGGACATCGGGCCGCTCCTTGCGCAGCAGTGCAGTGAGTCTCACCGTGTCGTACGCCAGGAACAGCTGGCGGAACGGGAGCAACGTGATTGCGCCGCGGACCAGCCGAGCTCCCGTCCCCGGGCGACCGCCGGTGACGGCGTGCTTCACGTCCGCCGGATCGGGGAGGCGGAGACCACGCGCCCGCACCCCTGCCGGAAGACGCCGGAACAGGCCGTGCTCGTACTCGGGCCAGCGGCGATAGGTGAACGTGAACTCGTCGCCACGACGAGCGGCCGCGTCGAGCAGGAGCATCAAGGTCGTCTCACTCCCGCTGAACGAGTAGCAGTCGGTGTGGAAGTGCGTCCGGCTCATCGGCGACCGGCCGTCCACCGTGCCCGGGCCTCATCGCCGAGCCGGGTGGCGAGGCCCGGAGCGACTGCCACCGACAGCGCCTCCGCTGCGACGCGAGGCCGGCCGTGCAGCGCGGAGCGCGCCGCAGTCGACGGGCCACGCCGGGGTCGCCGGAGCGCGCCCGCGGCGTAGGCGCGGTCGAGTTGCCCCCGGGCCTGCAATCGGCCGAGGTGTTCCTCGGCTGCCCGCCGCTCCCCCGCATCGTCGCTGTCGGCGAGGACCCGGCGGAGTACCTCCTCGTACGTCGCTCGCATGTCGGGTCGGTCGGTGAGGCTGACCCCGCCGACGCGGTACAGCCACGTCGGTCGGTCGCTCCCGCGAACGAGCGTGCCCCGACGGACCATCCGGATCCACAGGTCCCAGTCCTCGGCGCCGGTCACGCCGTCGCGGAACCCGCCGGCGGCCTCGTAGTCGCGGCGGCTCACGACGACGGAGCTGAAGACGAAGTTCTCGCGGACGATGCCGGTCCGTTGTCGGTGCGGTGCAGGGATCGGAAACCGTCGTCGCCGTGTCGCCGACGGCAGGGCCGAGCCGGGCCGCCACGAGAACGCGTTCGGGCGAGACGAGCCCGCCGGACCGGGCGTGTACTGCGACAGCGACGTCGAGGTGGTCCGCCAACCACACGTCATCGGCGTCGACGAATGCCAGGAGCGGCGCCGTGGTGGCCGCGACGCCGGCGCGTCGCGCCGCTGCGGGCCCCTGGTTGCGCTGGCGCACCACCCGCACGGGAGCGACCTCGCTCCAGCGCTCGGCGACGGCCGCCGTGTCGTCGGTCGACCCGTCGTCGACCACCACGATCTCCGTGGGCGCGAGCGTCTGGCCGACCACCGACGCAAGCGTCGTGTCGAGCACCGGAGCTGCTTCGAATGCGGGGATGACAACGGCGACGGAGATGCCCGTCAGGCTAGCTGCGGCCGCCCAGAACCAGACCGGTGAGGAAGCCGACACCCCACGGGACGTGCATCGCCGGAAGGACCAGACCCGCCCGGGCCGGGCGATCCGAACGCCCGGCGAACGACCACCCGGCGACGACCGCGGCGTACGCGCCGAGTACCGGGCGACGCCACGGGCTGAGGATTCCCAACACCAAGGCGGGCGCCGCGAGCTGGCGCGGCGACAGCGACGCCGGGTGCCGCCGAACCGTCACGGCACGTCCTCGCCCGTAGCGGTAGAACTGCCGGGCGACGGCAGCCAAGGACGAACGTGGTGTGTAGGTCGAGCGGATCGTCGGGTCGAACCAGACCCCGCCACGAGATGCCAGACGAATGGCGAACTCGGCGTCTTCGTTGATGCTCATATCGGCCGCGTAACCGCCCACCGCAACCGCGTCGGCCACCCGGTAGGCGCCCAGGTACACGGTGTCGACCCATCCGGCGTCGCCAGAGCTGTGGAACCGCGCCGGGCCGGCCCCGATCCTCGAGCCCATGGCGGCGGCGATCGCCTCCTGCATCGCACCGTTGGCGACTGGGGTCATACCACCGCCGACGATCGCGGCACCGGTCGCATCGAGCGCAGCGACACAGCGCTCGACGTAGTCGGCCGCGATGACGCAGTGCCCGTCGACCCGAACCAGGATCTCGCCGGCCGCCTCGTCGAGCGCCCGGTTCAACGCGGCCGACTGGATGCGGCGCGGGTTGTCGAGGACCCGGACCATCTGGTGCTGTCGAGCAATCTCGACGCTCCGGTCGCTCGAACCGCCGTCGATGACGAGCACCTCGACGATGCCGGAGTAGGTCTGCGCCTCGATCGCGTCGAGGCAGGCGCCGAGGTGCGCCTCCTCGTCGAGGACCGGGATCGCGACGGTGACGGTCGGCGCCATCAGGCGAGCAATGGCGCCAGGAACTGCCCGGTGTGGCTCTCGGGCGTCTTGGCCACGACCTCGGGCGGCCCCTCGACCACGATCGTGCCACCGCCGTTGCCACCCTCGGGCCCGAGGTCGATGACCCAGTCCGACGTCTTGATGACGTCGAGGTTGTGCTCGATGACGAGGACGGTGTTGCCCTGGTCGACGAGTCGGGTGAGCACCCCGAGCAACTTGCGGATGTCCTCGAAGTGCAAGCCGGTCGTGGGTTCGTCGAGCAGGTAGATGGTGTGGCCGGTGGACCGCTTGGCCAGCTCGGACGCCAGCTTGACCCGCTGGGCTTCGCCACCCGAGAGCGTCGTGGCCGCCTGGCCGAGTCGCACGTATCCCAACCCCACATCGACGAGCGTCTGCATGTGGCGGGCGATCGGCGGTTGATTGGCGAAGAATGCCAAGGCCTCCTCGCACGACAGGTTGAGGACGTCGGAGATCGAGAGCCCCTTGAACAGGATTTCGAGCGTGTCGCGGTTGTAACGCGAGCCCTTGCACACGTCGCACGGCACGTACACGTCGGGAAGGAAGTGCATCTCGATCTTGATCGTGCCGTCACCGGCGCACGCCTCGCAGCGACCGCCCTTGACGTTGAAGCTGAAGCGCCCGGGCAGGTAGCCGCGCACCTTCGCCTCCGTCGTCTGGGCGAAGAGCTTGCGCACGTGGTCGAACACACCGGTGTACGTGGCCGGGTTGGACCTCGGGGTGCGGCCGATCGGCGACTGGTCGATGTTGATGACCTTGTCGAGGTGTTCGAGCCCGGTGATCTTCTTGTGGTGGCCCGGCGGGATCTTCGAGCCGTAGATCTGCTGCATCAGTGACTTGAGCAGGATGTCGTTGATGAGGGTCGACTTGCCCGAGCCCGACACCCCCGTGACCGACACGAAGCAGCCGAGCGGAATGTCGACGTCGACGTTGCGCAGGTTGTTCTCGCGGGCGCCCTTGATGGAGATCCAGTCGTCGCCAGGTTCGCGGCGGAGCTCGGGGACGGGGATCGACAGCCGGTGGCTCAGGTACTTGCCGGTGATCGATTTCCGGCTCTTGAGGAGGCCGGCGACGTTGCCGGAGTAGACGACCTCGCCGCCGTGTTCACCGGCACCGGGGCCGATGTCGACGACATGGTCAGCGACGGCGATGGTGTCCTCGTCGTGTTCGACGACCACCACCGTGTTGCCGATGTCGCGGAGGTACTGCAACGTCTCGATGAGCTTGTGGTTGTCGCGCTGGTGCAGCCCGATCGACGGCTCGTCCAAGACGTAGAGCACACCGACGAGCCCGGAGCCGATCTGGCTGGCGAGCCGGATTCGCTGGGCCTCGCCGCCCGACAGCGTGGCGGCGCCGCGGTGCAGGTTGAGATAGTGCAGCCCGACGTCGGAGAGGAACTTGAGCCGGGTGTCGATCTCCTTGAGCACCCGTTCGGCGATCTGCATCTCGCGGGCGTCGAGGTCGAGGGTGCGGATCACGTCGGCCGCTTCGCCGATCGGCAGGCTGCACAGCTCGAAGATGTTGTGGCCGGCCACCGTCACGGCGAGCGTGTACGGGTTGAGTCGAGCCCCCTTGCAGGTGTGGCACGGCACCTCACGCATGTACCCCTCCGCCGCCTCGCGACTGGAGTCGGTCTCGGCCTCGGAGTGCCGACGGGAGATGTAGGGGATGACACCTTCGTATTTCGCCGAGTAGCTGCGGGTCCGCCCGTAGCGGTTGCGGAACTTGACCTCGACACGATCCTTGTCGTTGACCCCGTACAACATGAGCTTCTGCTCGGCCGCGCGAGCTGCTCCCACGGCACGTTCGGATCGACGTCGTACTGCTCGCACGTCGACTCCAACAGCCGGTGGAAGTACTTGGCGTGGCCACCGGCCCACGGGGCGATGGCGCCCTCGGCGATCGACAGCTCAGCGTTGGGGACAACGAGTTCGGGATCGACCTCGAAGGTCATTCCGAGGCCCTGGCAGGCCGGGCAGTACCCGTAGGGCGAGTTGAACGAGAAGTTGCGGGGGGCCAGCTCGTCGAAGCTCTTGCCGTCTGACGGGCGCGACAACTTCTCGGAGAACGTGAGGATCTCCGGATCGCCTTCCTTGGGGAGCAGCTCGATCTGGGCGACGCCCTCGCCGAGGACCAGCGCCGTCTCCATGGACTCGGTGAGACGGCGGTCGAGGTCGTCGCGGAGCACCAGACGATCGACGATCACGTCGATGTCGTGGGTCTCGTAGCGGGCCAGTTCGAGCGGGGTGTCGCCGGTGATGTCGGCCAGCTCGTGCACCGTGCCGTCGACGCGCACCCGGGCGAAGCCCTGCTTGGCGAAGTCGGTGAACAGCTTCTCGTAGGTGCCCTTGCGGCCCCGCACGACCGGGGCGAGCACCTGGAACCGGGTGCCATGGGGCAGGGCCAGCACCTTGTCGACGATCTGCTGGGGCGTCTGCTTGACGAGGGCCTCGCCCGTCTCGGGGTCGTGAGGGGTGCCGATGCGGGCGTAGAGCAGCCGGAGGTAGTCGTAGACCTCGGTGACGGTGCCGACCGTCGACCGAGGGTTGCGAGACGCCGACTTCTGGTCGATCGAGATGGCCGGGGACAGGCCCTCGATGATCTCGACGTCGGGCTTGTCCATCTGACCCAGGAACTGACGGGCGTACGAGGACAGCGACTCGACGTAGCGGCGTTGGCCCTCGGCGTAGATGGTGTCGAACGCCAGCGAGCTCTTGCCCGACCCGGACAGACCGCAGAAGACGATCAGCTTGTCGCGGGGAAGCTCCAGGGAGACGTTCTTGAGGTTGTGCTCTTTGGCGCCACGGATGACGATCTTGTCGGCCACTCGCGGGAGCCTAGCACAGCGTCGACGAACGTCTGTTCGGTCCGGCGGGGTTCAGGTCAACAGGTCCATGAGGTACCGACCGACTTCGACCAGACGGTCGCCGTCGATCACCCCCAGCTGCGCCAGCTCGATGAGCACTCCCGAGCCGAAGGCGACGAACACGTCCTGAGTTCCGCGGGTTGCGCGAGCCGCCATCTCGCCGACGTCATCCACCGTCAGAGGGTCGCCGAGATCAGGGTCGGCGAGCGCCTCTTCGTAGGCTGCGCTGTCGGTGTTTCCGGTCAGCAACACCCCGACGAACGACGTGGACGTATCGCCGAGGAAGATGCACTGGGTTGGACCGCTCTCGGTGAGGCGATCGGGTCGTGCGTCGACGCCGACCTCCGCCAGTCCCGTTCCCAGGGCGTCGCACACGTCGACGGTCTCCGGCTCGGTCGATGCCGAGCCGACGGACGAACTCGGTCCCGATGGCGGTGCGACAGTCGTGGTGTCACCCGGAGGCGCCGAGCTGTCGTCGGAGCAGCCGGTACCGAGGGCACCGAGGACACACAGCACCACGACGGCGATGATCCCTCTCACCCGGTGGAGGCTATTCGGTGCTCCGCCGCATCACCGACAACTCCCACTCGCCCACCGTGCGGGTGAGGCCGTCCACCGGCTCGTAGCCCTCGAGTCGGGCCCGGTCGGTCTCCTGCCGGTACGGCGCTGCGAAGACGAACTCGTCGATGTCCTCGTCGGCGAGGCGCCGCCGCGACGGTCCCGAGATCGTCGGACTCGGGAACACTCAGGAACCGACCGTGCACGGCGTCCTTCCACGTGAACCGGCCGAGTGATTCGAAGTTCGTGACGACGACGCGACCGTCGGCAAGGTCGTGGACGGCTCGGGCGAGGTCGCCGCTCTGGGATTGGAGCCGCGCCACCGACCCCACGGCGAACACGACCAGCACCGCCGACACCGCCACGATCGCGGCACCGGTGACGCGTCGCGTGGTCGGGTCGAGGCGCGAACGTGCGCCGTCGAGCGACATGAGAACGACGGGCACGAGCGCGGGGATCGCGAGGTGGAAGAACCTGCCGCCCCACTCCATCGAGCCCCCGACGGCGTACTGGGTGGCCACGACGGCACCGGAGAAGAGGAGCGCGGTCACCCCGACGATGCGGGCCGTCACCGACTCGAAGGTCGACCTCGTCGCCACGATCAGACCGATCGGCAGAATCGGAAACGCGACCAACAGGCCGGGCACGGGGGCGACGCGGAACGCCAGCGCAGCGATCGCCGCGACACCGGCGATTCCCGCCAACCCCCGGATCAGACGAACTTCGGTGGGCTTGGCCCGCACGTACAACGCGGCCAGCGCCCCGGCGAGCGCCACCCCCAGGAAGATCGTTCCGGCGGTGGTGGTCGCCTGGAGCTGGGGACGCAGGAGCGACGCCCATGCGCCGTCCCATCGGGCCGACAGCCACGTCTGGTCGGCCGTCGTCGAGATCCGGAAGGGCGGATGGGTCGCTCCCACGACCGCAGTGTGCAATCGCCCGTCGATCCACCACGCGACGGATGCCGCCGCGCCCGCGGCGACCCCGGCGGCAGCGGCGAGCCGGTCCCGCCGCATTCCGGCCAACGCGAGGAGTCCGCCGCCGAGGGCCACCCCGAACAGCATCCCCTCGCTGCGGAGCAATGCCGCTGCCGCTACGGCGAGCGCTGCCAGCGGGATCCACCGGGCCTGCCGCCGCTCGATCGCGACCACGGCCGCGAGCACGGCGCCGGTTGCGAACGCAGCTCCCATCGAGTGGGCGATCGCCCAGAACGAGTCGAAGAAGATCGGGCTGACGATCCCGACGACCCACAACGTCGGCACGTCGAGGTCGCGGCGCACCCGCCGAGCGAGCAGCGCGGCCAGGGCGGCCGTGACGAGCGAGCCGAGGGCGGAGAGACCGACGACGAGGCGAGCGCCGCCGAGGTCGAAGAACGGCTGGGCCACGGCCGGATAGGCGACGTGTTTCGCGTAGGGATACGCCCGATCCGCGTCGAGATCGGAGCCGCTGATGCCGAACCATCGGGCATCCGGATCGACCGCCGGGAGCGGGTTCGGCATCCCCCAGTCGCCGGTGGTGCGCCGGACCTCCATCTGCGACAGGACGGCGCCCTCGTCGGCGCTCACGAGCCCGTCGCGCACCAGGCTGTTCCGCCCAAACGCAAGCACGAGAACACACAAGATCGCACCGAGCGCCACGACGTGTGGCCAGAGACGCTTGGAGCAAGTCATCAGGAGTCCATCGGCGCTCCCGCCATACTTGTTACATGTCATCGAGCAGCGGTCAGGTCTTTCGGGTCTCCACGTACGGCGAGTCCCATGGCACGGCAGTCGGTGTGGTCATCGACGGCTGCCCGCCCCGCCTGGACCTCGTCGAGGCCGACATCCAGGCCGACCTCGATCGTCGCCGCCCGGGCCAGAGTCGCCTCGTCACCCAGCGACAGGAGTCCGACCGCGTCGAGATCCTGTCGGGGTTGTGGGAGGGCGTCACCACCGGAACGCCCATCGCCCTCGAGGTCCGCAACGCCGATCACCGGTCGTCCGCCTACGACCACCTGGCCGACGTCTACCGGCCGTCCCACGCCGACTACACCTACGACGCCAAGTACGGCCTCCGCGCCATCGCCGGGGGCGGGCGGGCTTCGGCCCGTGAGACGATCGGTCGTGTCGCCGCCGGAGCCGTTGCCCGCAAGCTGTTGGCGATCGGCGCAGGCGTCGAGGTGCTGGCGTGGGTCTCCGCCGTCCACACGATCGATGCAACGGCCTCGATCGACCCGGCGACGGTCACGCTCGACGAGGTCGAGGCCGACCCGACCCGCTGCCCCTCCCCCGAGCACGCCGCGGCCATGGCCGGCGCGATCGAGCAGGCCCGCCGCGACGGCGACTCCCTCGGCGGCGTCGTCACCTGTGTCGCCCGGGGCGTTCCCGCCGGGCTCGGCGCACCGGTCGTCGACAAGCTCGAAGCGGATCTGGCCAAGGCCGTGATGTCGTTGCCGGCGTCGAAGGGGTTCGAGATCGGCTCAGGGTTCGCGGGGACGCTGATGACCGGCCGGGAGCACAACGACGCCTTCGTCCCCGGGCCCGACGGCCGTCCCCGCACGGTGACGAACCACTCCGGCGGTGTGCAGGGTGGCATCTCCAACGGCGAGGACATCGTGATCCGGGTCGCGTTCAAGCCGACGGCCACGATCTCGTCGCCGCAGCAGACGGTGACTCGCGACAACGAGCCGGTCGAGCTCGAGGCCAAGGGTCGCCACGACCCGTGTGTGCTCCCCCGGGCGGCGCCGATGGTGGAGTCGGTGGTGCTGCTCGTCCTCGCCGATCACTGGCTGTTGCAGCGCACCGTCGACGTGCTGCCGCCCCGGTGACCGCTCGCCGGCTCATCCTCTTCGACCTCGACGACACCCTCTCGGACCGGGCCGGAGCGTTTCGCAACTGGGCGCGGAAGTGGATCGCCCGCCACGGCATCGGCGACCCCGACGCGCTCGACTGGATGTGCACGAACGACGACGGCGGCTATCGGCCCCGCGACCTGTTCTTCGCCGACGCCAAGGAGCGGTTCGCCTTGCCCCAGCGGGCGTCTGAGTTGGCGCGGGACTACGCGCTGACGGCGCACGACGACTACCACGAAGACCCGGTCATCGTCGGCGAACTCCGTTCGCTCGTCGATCGTGGCGCCCGGGTCGGTCTCGTCACCAACGGCGCGGTCGGCCAACAGGTCAAGGCCGAGAAGCTCGGCATCATGCCGCTGCTGTCGTGCTGTGTGGTCTCGGGGCTGGTCGGAATCCGCAAACCCGACCCGCGAATCTTCGCGCTCGCCGTCGAGGCGGCGGGTGGACCCGGCCCCGACGTGCCCTGGATGGTCGGCGACAACGCCGACTACGACGTCGGCGGCGCCCAGTCGGCCGGCCTGCGCGGCATGTGGATCTCCCATGGTCGAGACTGGGACCAGGCCCAGCCGCCCCCTGACGCCATCGCGGTCGACATAACATCCGCCATGGCCCTCCTACGGGGCTCGTTCCCCGATTGATGCCCTTGGAGGCACCCCCGTGAGCTACGTCGACTACGACGCCGGCACTCCCCCGCCCGTCCCCCAGCGTGTCTACGCCGCCGCCGTGTACGACGCCTACAAGGTGTACCGGAGTGGCGAGGACGAGATCCGCGCGCTCGACGGCGTCACCGTCGGCTTCGAGGCCGGCCGGTTCACGGCGGTCATGGGCCCGTCGGGCTCGGGCAAGTCGACCCTCATGCAGTGTGCCGCGGGCCTCGACACCCTCACCGCCGGCCGGACCTTCATCGAGGACGTCGAGACGACGCACATGAACCCCACCGAGCTCACCCTGATGCGCCGCGAGAAGCTCGGGTTCATCTTCCAGGCGTTCAACCTGATCCCGGCGCTCACAGCGAAGGAGAACATCCTCCTGCCCCTGACGCTGTCGCGTCGCCCCGTCGACCAGGCGTTCTTCGACTACGTCGTGTCGACCGTCGGCCTCGGCGACCGCCTCGACCACACGCCGGGCCAGTTGTCGGGGGGCCAGCAGCAGCGCGTCGCCGTCGCCCGGGCCCTCGTCAGCCGGCCAGCGATCATCTTCGGTGACGAACCCACCGGCAACCTCGACTCGCGGTCGAGCGCCGAGGTGCTCGGGTTCATGCGATCGGCGGTCGATCAGTGGCACCAGACGGTGGTGATCGTCACCCACGATCCGGTTGCTGCGTCGCACACCGACGCCGTGCTGTTCATGGCGGACGGCAAGGTCGTCGACCACCTCGAACGTCCGACGGCCGAGGCCGTCTTCGACCGCATGAAGACGATGGGGCGCTGACATGTGGAGCATCGCAACCAAGACCCTGCGGGCCAACCTCTCGCGTTTCGTAGCCACACTCGTGGCCATCGCCGTCGGTGTCGGGTTCCTCACCGCCGGCACGATGATCACCAACTCGATCGAGAACTCGCTGGGCGGGGAGATCGATCGCCAGTACGAAGGCGTCGACGCCGCGGTCGGGCCGCGGTCGGAGGACTCCCAGCCGGGAGCCAACACCTTCGCCGTCAGCGTGCTGGACGCGGTGAAGGGCGCCGACGGCGTTGCCGATGCCGCGGGCATCGTGATCGGTTCCACGAAGCTGCCGGCATCGCTGACCGACGAGGGCGATGACGACAACGCCGACTCCGCCGGCGACGTGTTCGCTCAGGGCCCCACGGTGCGAGCGTGGATCGACGACGACCGCCTGAACCCGATCGACCTGGTCGACGGCACCGCGCCGGGTCCCGGCGAGGTCACCGTCGACCAGGGTCTCGCCGACAAGTACGACATCGAGCTCGGACAGCAACTCGAACTGAGCACCGGTTCGGGTGCCAAGAGCTACCGGGTCGTCGGCACGACTGCGTTCGGCACGAGCGATTCCCCCGACCAGGGCGGCACGGTCACCGCATCGGAGTCCGACGTCTTCGAGTTGGGTGGGTTCTCGGCCCCCGCGTATTCGGAGATCCTCGTGGCCGCCGAGCCGGGGTTGTCGTCCTCCGCTCTGGTCTCGTCGATCCGGACCGCCCTCGAAGGTACGGACGGGGCGACGCTCGACGTCGTGAGCGGCGCCACCTACCGGAGCGACGCCAAGGAGCAGTTCGCGTCGTTCTTCGACTTCCTTCGCCCGGTCCTGCAGGGGTTCTCCGGCCTGGCGATCTTCGTGTGCGCCTTCGTGATCTTCAACACGTTCTCGGTGGTCGTCGGCCAACGCATCCGTGAACTCGCGCTGATGCGTGCCATCGCTGCGACCCCACGCCAGATCCGGCGTTCGTTGCGCGCCGAGGGGCTGGGTATCGGCCTCCTCGGCAGTGTGCTCGGCCTCGGCCTCGGTGCGCTGCTCACGTTCGTGCTCTCGAAGGTGTTCGTCGCGTTCGATCTCGACCTGCCGGCCGCTCGGATCACCCTCACGCCCTCGATCGTCATCACCGGCATCGTGGTCGGTACGACCGTCACGATGCTGTCGGTGCTCGTCCCTGCCTACCGCGCCGGACGCACCGCACCGGTCGAAGCCATGCGGGAAGCGGCGGTCGAGCCGTCGAAGGTCGGCAAGGTCCGCCTCTCCATCGCGGTCGTGCTGTTCCTTGCCGGTGTGGGGCTGCTCCTCACCACCAACGCCTGGCTCATCGGGCCCGGCGCCGTGCTCCTGGTCATCGGCGTGTTCCTTCTGGGCCCTGCGCTGGCGTTCTGGTTCGCCCGTGGCACCCGTCCGTTGCTGTCGCGGCTCGGCATGGCGGGGAGGCTCAGCTCCGACAACATCGCCCGCAACCCCAAGCGCACGTCCACCACGATGAACGCGTTGGTCATCGGCCTGCTCCTCGTGACCTTGGTGACCGTGGCCGGCAACAGCCTCAAGCGCTCCGTCGTCGAGGAGACCAACAAGTACTCCACGGCCGACTTCCTCGTCGGGTCCATGCCCGGCACTGAGATCGATCCCGGGCTGCTCGATCAGATCGATGCGATCGACGGCGTAACCGCCATGGCGCGTCTGCAGCGCCACATGGTCGTCAACCAACGCAACGGTGCACCGTTCGTCACCGCCGGCGACCCCGAGGAGTTGGCGGCAGTCGGCATCAAGGCGACAGCAGGCTCCCTCGACGACCTCGGTGACGGCGCCGCCGCAACCGACTTCGGCGATGGCGTCTCGATCGGCGACACCGTGGAGGTCGAGGACCCGATCTCCGGGGCCGTCAGCCTGCCGGTCACCGCCGTCCTCGACTTCTCGTTCGACACCCTGACGCTCGGCTACCTGGTCAGCCCCGAGACGCTCGCGAAGATCGCCCCCACGGCCGCGACCGGCCCCAGCCTGGCCCTCCTCAAGGTCGAGCCCGATCGGCGAGCCGCGATCGCGAAGGAGCTCAAGCAGCTGGGGGCGGGCTACGGCAACGTGCAGATCACCGCCGGAAACATCGTCGGCCAGGTCATCGAGACCGTGTTCGACTTCCTCATCAACGCGATCAACGGCCTGTTGGGCATGAGCATCGTGATCGCCCTGATCGGCATCGTGAACACCTTGACGCTGTCGATCTTCGAGCGACGGCGTGAGCTCGGGCTCCTCCGGGCCGTTGGAATGACGGCGACGAGCGTTCGCCGCATGATCCGGCTGGAGGCCGTGCAGATGGCCCTCCTGGGCACGATCATCGGCATCGCCTCGGGGTTGCTGCTCGGCTTCCTCCTGCTGCGCGCCAGCGACCTCGGGTCGCTCGACGTCCAGTGGGACCGGATGGGCCTGCTCCTCGTGTTGGGTGTGCTGCTCGGCATGCTCGCCGCCATCGCCCCGACCAGGCGGGTGACGAAGCTCAACGTGCTCGAGGCGATCGAGGTGACCTGAGCTACGGGCCGGGGGGCTGCTCGATCTCGCGTACGGCCTCGGCGGCGGTCGCACCGCCGTAGGCGACCTTCATGAGCGACGGGAAGTAGCGGTCCATCGTCGTGACGGCCGGATAGATCGCGTTGTGGACGAGCCGCGACGTGAGCGGCTGCCCCTCGAAGTCGAGGCTCGACTTGTAGCGGACCTCGCCGTCGGTGAGGTCGAGTTCGAAGTTGCCGATGCGCATGCCGTAGTTGGCCCGTGTCATGAACTCGGCCACACCGAGGCGGGTCTCCTCGGGCACGTTCACCTCGGCCATGACGTAGACGTACAGCTGCTCGAGCTCCACGTTCACGTGGGAGATGACCCGGAACTTGCCGCTGTCTCCGTTGAAGCCGGCCCGGTACGCGGTGGTGCCGTCGATGGGCTGGGGATACCAGCCGTCCTCGTCGAGGAAGGCCTCGAGCGTCTCGTAGGCGGCCCACCCGTTGGAGTGGTCGAGCACCACGTCGTCGTTCTCGTTGGCAGCCATGGAGCAAGGATACGGGGCGGACGCGCCTACGCCGCGCCGGCATCGCGCAGCTCGCGCTTGAATTCCTTGATCTCGTCGCGAACCGGGCGGCGTACTCGAAGCGCAGTTCGGCGGACGCCTCGTGCATCTCGTCCTCGAGCGTCTGGATGAGCCGCCCGAGATCCTGGGGAGCCAGTTCCTTGAACTCGTCGCGGACGACGGGTTGGCCGGGCCGGGCCCGCCGCTTGTCCTTGCCCGGGGTGGGCGCACCTTCGAACTCGCGACCACGGAGGTCGGCGAGGATGTCGTTGACCGCTTTGCGAATCGTCTGGGGGATGATGCCGTGTTCGGCGTTGTACGCGACCTGCACCTCGCGACGCCGGTTGGTCTCGGAGATGGCCCGGTCCATCGACTGGGTGATCTGGTCGGCGTACATGATGACGAGGCCATCGACGTTTCTCGCCGCACGGCCGATCATCTGGATCAACGAGGTGTCGGAGCGGAGGAAGCCCTCCTTGTCGGCGTCGAGGATCGCCATGAGCGAGACCTCGGGAATGTCGAGGCCCTCACGCAGCAGGTTGATGCCGACCAGCACGTCGAAGTCGCCGAGGCGGAGGTCGCGGATCAGCTCGATGCGGGCGATCGTGTCGACCTCGGAGTGGAGGTACCGCACCCGGACGCCCATCTCGAGGAGGTAGTCGGTGAGATCCTCGGCCATCTTCTTGGTGAGGGTGGTCACCAGGACGCGGTCGCCGACGACGACTCTCTCGTTGATCTGGGCCAAGAGATCGTCGATCTGGCCCTTGGTGGGCTTCACCACGATCTGGGGGTCGACGAGACCTGTTGGGCGGACCACCTGCTGCACGATCTGGCCCGAGTGCTCGCGCTCCCAGGGGCCGGGCGTCGCCGACAGGAAGATCGTCTGGCCGGCCCGTTCAGCCCACTCCTCGAACCGCAGCGGCCGGTTGTCGGCGGCGGACGGGAGGCGGAAGCCGTGGTCGATCAGCGTGGCCTTGCGGCTGCGGTCGCCCTCGTACTGCCCGTGCAGCTGCGGGATCGACACGTGCGACTCGTCGATGATGGTGAGGTAGTCACGGGGGAAGAAATCGAGGAGCGTGTTGGGCGGCTCGCCCGGGCCGCGGCCGTCGATCGGGCCCGAGTAGTTCTCGATGCCGTTGCAGAAGCCCATCTCCCGCATGTTCTCGAGGTCGTACTGCGTGCGCATGCGGAGCCGTTGGGCCTCGAGGAGCTTGCCCTCCTTCTCGAACCACGCGAGGCGCTGTTGCAGTTCGTCCTCGATGCGGCCGATGGCGGCGTTCATGCGTTCGTCGGAGGTGGCGTAGTGGGTGGCGGGGAACAGGACGAACTCGTCGAGCTGTTGGATGCGGTCGCCGGTGAGCGGGTCGAACACCCAGATCGACTCGATGTCGTCGCCGAACATCTCGATGCGGACCGCGGTCTCGTCGTAGGCGGGATGGATCTCGAGGACGTCACCCTTCACCCGGAACTTGCCACGGATGAGGGTCATCTCGTTGCGCTCGTACTGCATGGCCACCAGCCGGCGGAGCACCTGGCGCTGGTCGTGGGTCTCGCCGACGCGCAGCACGAGCATCTTGTTGGCGTACTCGACCGGTGAACCCAGGCCGTAGATGCAGCTCACCGAGGCCACGACGATGACGTCACGCCGGGTGAGCAGGGCCGACGTGGCGGCGTGTCGGAGCCGGTCGATCTCGTCGTTGACCGTGGCGTCCTTCTCGATGTAGGTGTCGCTCGACACCATGTACGCCTCGGGCTGGTAATAGTCGTAGTACGAGACGAAGTACTCGACGCGGTTCTCGGGGAAGAACTCGTCATTGGCCAACTGGGCCGCCAGCGACTTGTTGGGCGCCAGCACGAGGGTCGGGCGCTGCAACTTCTCGATCGTCCACGCCATGGTGGCGGACTTGCCCGACCCGGTGATGCCGAGGAGCGTCTGGAACCGCTCGCCACGCCACACCCCATCGGACAGTTGCTCGATCGCCGCTGGCTGGTCGCCGGCGGGCTGGAACTCCGACACGACCTTGAACGGCTTCGACGAGCGCACGATGCCGTCGCCGGGGGCGCCGATGCTGGGTTCCGTGATGAGGTGTTCGGACGTCAGATCACTCACGAGCGCAAGGCTAGACCCGACCCCTGACAGTGAGAATGTCAGTACGTTCTCCCCCATGACCGCGATCGAGTTCGGGACCTACGCCGCTGCCACCTACTTCGCCGGGTTCGGCTTGGGATTCCTGGTGCGTCCGGCATTCGTCACGCAGTTCGGCCTGTCGTGGGACGCTGCAGCGGGGAAGACCGAGGTCCGCTGCTACTACGGCGCGGTCTCGATCGCGATCTCGGCGTTCCTGCTCTACCTCGTCCACGAGGATCTAGCGCGGGAGGCACTCACCGGGGTGCTTTTCCTGGCATCAGCAGTGCTCGTCGTCAGGATCCTCGGAACGATCGTCGACGGAGGATGGAGCCACCCCTACGCGGTCGGCCCTTCCCATCGAGACCGCGTTCGTCGTGGCCCTGGCGATCGTGCGGTTCCGGTGAGCGACGCGTCGCCGTACGAGCGGTTCCGCCGGAGCATGGACATCGGCTTCGAGGAGTGGCACGACGGCATCGGGTACGACCTCGACGCGCTCGCCGAGGCGACGCCGGAGGACCGGACGGCGATCGAGACCCTGCTCGTGCCGCGGGCCGGGAACGACTGGCGTGACGTCGAGGCGCTTGCGGCCCTCGGTACCCCCAGGGCGGACCGTGCCCTCGCCGAAGCGTTCGCGACTGCCGGACCCGAGATCCGGGTCGCCATCCTTCGCGACGCCCCCCATGTGATTCCGGCGGACCGGGTCGACGCCGAGCTCGTGCGCCTCGTCGACGAGTGCGACCTCGGGTCCGGGATGACCCACGTGTTGACGCTGGTCGAGGACCTCCACCCGCCTGCAGTCGTCGATGCGCTCCTCCACGGCACCCTCGACGAGCACCGTTCGGTCCCGTCCACTACACGGCGATGCTGTTGTACCTGCACGGCCAGGCGGCCGAGCCGTTCGACTGGGAGGTCCGGCCGTTCGTGCTCCGGTTCGCCGAATCCGGCCCCGACGAACGCCAGGCCGCCTCCGCGAGCTCTGCGAGCGGATCGGGCGCTGACCGCTACTCGGTCGAGCGGTGGCCTTCGATCCAGGCCCAGCAGGCCTCGATCTGGGGTGCGAGGTCGTCGAGGGAGCCCGAGTTGTCGACCACGAACGCCGCCTTCTCGAGACGCTCCTCGCGGGTTGCCTGCTTGGCGATCCGCGCCCGAGCGTCCGCCTCGTCGAAGTCACGGTGCTCGACCAGGCGCGCCACGGCGATCTCGGGATCGAGGTCGACGACGATGGTACCGATCGGGCCCTCCCACCCGGACTCGGTCAGGAGCGGGATGTCGAGCACCACCACGTTGTCGGTGGCGGCCTGTTCGACGACGCGGCGGAAGATCTCGTCGCGGACCGGCGGGTGCACGATCTCGCCGAGGTCCTTGAGGGCGTCGGCATCGCCGAACACGAGCGCCGCCACTGCTTTGCGGTCGAGCGAACCGTCGGCGTGCAGGATCCCCTCGCCGAACCGCTCGACCATGGCGGCCAGGACCGGCTGACCCGGAGATTGCAGCTCGTGCACGATGGCGTCGGCGTCGACGACGACCGCTCCCCGCTCGGCGAGCGCGGCCGACACCGTCGACTTGCCGCTTCCGATACCACCGGTGAGTCCGACCAGGATCATGTCGGGGGACGCTACCCGCGTCCGCGCTGCGGCTCATGTTCGGCTGGGTCTCGCCGATGTAAGGGGAGGCCGAACGAACTACGGCCACATGAGCCTCCCGTGAAGACACTCTCCCCCTCCGACGACCCCGACGAACTGCTGCTCGGCACACCGCCGCCCGAGCGTCCCGGGTTGCTGCGCGGTCGCGCCGGCCGTGAGATCCGTCGCGCCCTGATCGACACGGCCGTCAGTCCCGACGAATCCACAGCGTTCGCCCCCGGCGGGATCGACCGCCTGGCGCTCTTCACACCGATGGTGACCGCCGTACGCGTCGCCACCACCGCCATCTCGCTCCTTCTCGCTGCGCCCAAGGTGCTCGGCGGTGATGCCGTCATCACCGGGTGCGCCGTGGCGATCGTCGCGTACGCGACGCTCCGGTCGATCCGACCGATCCAGTACTCGAACGGCATCGCCAGCCTCAACCGGACACTGCTCGAAGCCCTCCTGCACGTGGCGATCATCGTGGCGACGGGCTTCTGGTCGAGCCCCTTCGTCTTCACGCTCCTCAGCGTTGTGGTCATCGCCGGGTTCGCCCGCGGCTTCGCCTTTGGCCTGCGCATCGCGATCTCGTGTTCGATCGCGATCAGTTTTCCTGCCATCTACCTGTCCGGCGACGGACCGGCCGCCCTCAAGCTGGCGGGCACGTGGAGCGGCCTCCTCGTCCTGATCTCGCTGGTGTCGGGCTACGGCCGCAAGGTGTCCGGTGAGGCCGACCGCGAACGCGACATCGCCCTCGACCGGCTCGGACGGCTCGCTGATGCGAACGCCCTGCTCTACTCGTTGCACCGCGTCGCCCAGACCCTGCCGTCGTCACTCGACATGAACGAGGTGCTCACCTCGACGGTGTCCCGCCTTCGCGAACTCATCGACTTCGACTCCGTCGTGATCCTCCTCTTCGACGACACCGACAGCCACTGGCAGGTCATCCGCCAGGAAGGGTGTCACCTGCCGGCGCGGCTCGGTCCGACCGACCTCCCCCGCGGCCTCCGCCAGGCCATCGCCGAGTCGATGGTGATCTGCTCCAACGAGCTGGGCGCCCGAGATGGCAGCGGATTCGACGAACGGTCGGGGTCGGGGCTCTACGGGGCGCTGAGCGCACGCGGCGCCATCATGGGCCTCGTTGCGCTCGAGCACCGCGACCCCAACCGCTTCGACCACCGCGCCGGTGGTCTCCTCGCCGGCTTCGTACCGCCGCTCGCCATGGCCCTCGACAACGCCCGATGGTTCGCCCGGCTGCGGACCGTCGGTGCCGACGAGGAACGCACCCGTATCGCCCGTGACCTGCACGACCGGATCGGCCAGTCGCTCGCCTACCTCGCCTTCGAGCTCGACCGGATCGTCAGCCGCCACCAGGCCGGCGATCCGCTCGGCAGCTCGCTCGACCACCTTCGCGACGACGTTCGTGGTGTGATCCGCGAGGTCCGCGACACCCTGTACGACCTCCGGACCGACGTCTCGGACTCGTCGGGTCTCCACGAGATCCTCCAGCAGTACGCCGATCGCGTGGCCGAGCGCACCAACCTCGAGTTCACGATCGAGACCGACGACGATGCCCGGCTGCCGCTCCTCCAGGAGCGCGAGATGTGGCGCATCGCGCAGGAGGCGATCACCAACATCGAGCGCCACGCCAAGGCGTCCCGCGTGCGGGTCACGTGGCGCTGCGACGGGGGTCGCGCCGCAATTCGGATCTCCGATGACGGAATTGGCTTTGAAACCGGCCGCGCCGGCCGACTGGATAGTTACGGGATGCTCGGCATGCGTGAGCGGGCGTCCTCCATCGGAGCAACCCTCGAAGTCCACAGTGTTCCCGGCCAGGGAACCAGCATCACCTGCGTCCTCGACCCCTCAGTCCCCACCACCCACCCCGACGAACGCACGAAGCCAGGAGCAAGAAAATGAACCCGATCCGACTGATGCTGGCAGATGACCATCAGATGCTGCGTGAAGGTCTTCGGCGGTCGATGATCGACGAGGGATTCGACGTGGTGGGCGAGGCCCAGGACGGCGTCGAAGCTGTTCGCCTCGCCGAGGAGCTCGTGCCGGACGTCATCCTGATGGACGTGTCGATGCCCAACTGCGACGGTGTCGAGGCCTGCCGCCAGGTGAAGTCGCACGGCAGCGTGTCACGGGTCGTGATGTTGACGATGCACGCCGACAAGGAGGTGCTGACCAACGCGATCCGCGCCGGTGCCAGTGGCTACCTCGTCAAGGACTGCTCGACCAGCGAGATCGCCGAGGCGGTCCGCATGGCCGCCGGTGGCGAGACCGTGCTGTCGCCGCAGCTCGCCAAGTCGATGCTCGAGGAGGTGCGCCGGTTGGACCAGAAGGCACGTACCGAAGAGGAACGGACCGTCACCAAGCGCGAGGAGGAGGTACTGCAGCTCATCGCTGACGGCTGCTCCACCCCCGAGGTGGCCGAGCGCCTCTACATCTCCCAGAAGACGGTCAAGAACCACCTCGCGTCGATCTACCAGAAGCTCGACGCTCGCGACCGCACCCAAGCGGTGCTGCAGGCCGTCCGCATGGGCATCGTTCAGCTTCATTGATCGAGGCCAGCTTCGCTCGGTTCGGTCTGCTTCGGGCATTTGTCCTTCAGGTCATGAGCCGTTCGACCGATGAGCAGGGAATGGAACGGGACGAGGGGCACGACGGGGATTGCATCGCACACCGGACTCGGGTGCGGCGCGACGAGCGGGGGGCGAACCTCGTCGAGTACTGCCTCCTGATCGTCCTGATCGTGTTGGCCTGCATCGCCGGCGTGACCCAGTTCGGCAAGGCCGTTCCCTCCGACAGCTTCGTCAGCGTGAACGCCTCGATCTAGCGCCTACCCCGCCACCGAGGTCGTCGTCGTCGACAACGCCTCCTCGGCGGCGGCTCCGACGCATGGCGCCAACAGCTTCGACATGGCAGCGCTGAGGTCGGGCTCGGAGGTATCGGCCGCCATGAACCTGGCGAGCAGCTCCTCGTCCTTGGAGACCTCGGGCCACGCGCAGTCGAACAGCTTCCGCATCGAGGCCTTCTGCTCGGTGGTCTTCGCAGCGGTCGAGAACTCGACCGCGTGGTCGAGGTACTGATCGCGGGTTACCGGGTCGTCGCCGCACCCTGAGGCCACGATGGCGAGGGCGGTGAGCAGGGCGGCGAGCGGGCGTGGGCGTGAGCGCATGAGCACGACGCTATCTACTCGACCAGGCGCAGCCCAGCGGGGCCCAGGACGTCGGTGGCGGCGGGCAGCTCGACCGCGAACTCGGTGCGGTGGGCGGCGAACACGTGGCGACTCACGAGAACCGGCCGGCCACCGACGGTGCGGGTCACGCGCTCGGCGACGAGGAGAGGTGACCCGACCGGCACGTCGAGGAGCTGCGCAACGTCGGCCTGGGCGGCCTCGGCGCCGATGGTCTGGCTCGCCCCACCGAGCTCCACCGGGAGCTGCTCGAGGAAGCTGGCGCGCTCGACGTCAGCCCGTGACAGCTCGGCTCCGAGCTCCTCGGGACACCACACGGTGACGAGGGCGAACGGCTGCCCGTCGGCGAGGTTGAGGCGTCGAACCTCGAGCACTTGGCGTTCGCCGAGGATGTCTCGGACCCGCGGCGGCGCCTCGATGAAGCTGAACGAGAGGATCCTCCGTTCGCTCGCCAGGCCGGCAGCGCGAAGTTGGCTTTCGATCGTGCCGAGACGGTGGAGTTCCTGGCGAAGCGGATCTGCCGCCACGAACCAGCCGAAGCCCTGGCGGGAGTCGACGAGACGTTCGGACCGCAGCGCTTCGAGCGCCCTCCGCACGGTGACCCGACTCGCCGCGTATTCTGCGGACAGTTCCGATTCCGACGGCAGGAGGTTGCCGGCGGGAAATTCACCGGAGACGACGCGTCGACGAAGGTCGTCGGCGATCACCTGGTACCGGATGGTCCGGTTCGCCGCCTGCTCGCTGTCCCGGTCCACTTGTCTCTTACTTGTCTTGTCCATCGCTGGCTTGTATTCTACTTGTATCTCGTATCAACCGCACTCCTCCCCGAAGCACGGAGCGTTCTCATGACCGTCGAAGCCACCACCCCGATCGAGCTCGTCAACGGCGTCTACGCCACCCTCGAGGCACGTCTGGCCGTCGGCCGTGAGCGCCTCGGTCGGTCGCTCACCCTTGCCGAGAAGATCCTGTTCAACCACCTCGACGCCGCACAGCTCGCCGACCCGACCGCCCCCGTCGAGCGTGCGGTCTCCTACAACGACCTGCGTCCCGACCGCGTGGCCATGCAGGACGCGACGGCGCAGATGGCGCTGCTCCAGTTCATGACGGCCGGCCTCCCCCAGGTCGCCGTGCCGTCCACGGTCCACTGCGACCACCTCATCCAGGCGAAGGTGGGCGCCAAGACCGACCTCCTCGCCGCCGAGCAGGGCAACAAGGAGGTCTACGACTTCCTCGAGTCGGTGTCCGCCAAGTACGGCATCGGCTTCTGGGGTCCGGGCTCGGGCATCATCCACCAGGTCGTCCTCGAGCAGTACGCCTTTCCGGGCGCCATGATCATCGGCACCGACAGCCACACCCCGAATGCCGGCGGCCTCGGCACGATCGCCATCGGGGTGGGCGGCGCGGATGCCGTCGACGTCATGACCGGCTTCCCGTTCAACGTCCGCTGGCCCAAGCTGATCGGTGTCCACCTCACCGGCGAGCTCAACGGCTGGTCGGCACCCAAGGACATCATCCTGAAGGTCGCCGAGATCCTGACCGTGAAGGGCGGCACGGGTGCCATCGTCGAGTACTTCGGTCCCGGCGCCGAGTCCATCAGCTGCACCGGCAAGGCGACCATCTGCAACATGGGGGCCGAGATCGGCGCCACCACCTCCGTCTTCGGTTACGACGAGGCCATGAGTCGCTACTTGAAGAGCACCGCCCGCGAGGCGATCGCCGACGCCGCCGACGCCGTTGCGGCGCACCTGCGTGCCGACGACGACGTCCTCGCCAATCCCGCCGACTACTTCGACCAGGTCATCGAGATCGACCTGTCGACCCTGCAGCCGCATATCAACGGTCCCCACACACCCGACCTGGCCCGCGAGGTCAAGGACCTCGGCGCCGAGGCCCGCGAGCAGGGTTGGCCACTCGAGATCAGCTCCGCCCTCGTCGGCTCGTGCACCAACTCCTCCTACGAGGACATCACCCGGGCCGCCTCCATCCTCCGCCACGCCGCCGACAACGGCCTGTCGGTCAAGGTGCCGCTCCTCATCACGCCCGGCTCCGAGCAGGTGCGCGCCACCATCGAGCGTGACGGGCTGCTCGGCACGTTCGAGGCGGCCGGTGCCACGGTCCTCGCCAACGCGTGCGGTCCCTGCATCGGCCAGTGGTCCCGCCCGGAGGCCGACAACGATCACCTCAACACGATCGTCACGAGCTACAACCGCAACTTCCCCAAGCGCAACGACGGCTCGGCCAACACGCTCGCCTTCGTGACCTCGCCCGAAACGGTCGTCGCACTCGCCCTGGCCGGCACCGTCGACTTCGACCCGATCAACGACACCCTCACCAACGCCGCGGGCGAGCAGGTGAAGCTCACGGTGCCCGAGGGCCTCGAGCTCCCGCCGGCCGGGTTCACCCCCGGTGAGAACACCTTCATCGCCCCGCCCGAGGACAGCTCCGGCGTCGAGGTCAAGGTCTCCCCCACCTCCGACCGCCTCCAGCTGCTCGAGCCGTTCGAACCGTGGGACGGCAACGACTACCTCGCGCTGCCGATCCTCCTGAAGGCGAAGGGCAAGTGCACCACCGACCACATCTCGATGGCCGGACCGTGGCTCAAGTACCGGGGGCACCTCGAGAACATCTCGGGCAACCTCTTCCTCGGCGCCGTCAACGCCTTCACCGATGCCGTCGGTGAAGGCAAGGACCAGCTCGACGGGACGACCAAGTCGTTCCCCGACATCGCCAAGCACTACCACGAGGCCGGTCAGCCCTGGATCGCGGTCGGCGACGAGAACTGGGGCGAGGGCAGCTCCCGGGAGCACGCCGCCATGGAGCCCCGCTTCCGCGGCGCCAAGGCGATCCTGGTTCGCAGCTTCGCCCGTATCCACGAGGCCAACCTCAAGAAGCAGGGGGTCCTGCCCCTGACGTTTGCCGACCCGTCGGTGTACGACGCCATCGGCGAGGACGACCGCATCTCGGTCGTCGGCCTGTCCGAGCTCGCCGACGGCAAGCCCGTCGACCTCGTACTGACCAAGCCCGACGGCACCACCGTTTCGTTCCAGGCCAACCACACGATGAGCCCCGAGCACATCGAGTGGTTCAAGGCCGGCTCGGCGCTCAACATCATCAAGGCGTCGCGCAAGTAGTCACGTCGGCCGAATCGTGCGCCTCCATCACGTGAACCTGGTGGTGCCCCCGGGGCTCGCCGAGCCGACCGCCGTGTTCTGGCGGTCGGTCTTCGGCATGGTCGATCTCCCGCGCCAGGGGCGCAGCGGCCGGCCCGGAGCTTGGTTGGACGGCGGCTCCTTCGAGCTCCACATCTCCGAACGCGACCTCGTCGGCCACTCCGACGCCCACGTCGCGGTGGCCGTCCCCGATGTCGCCGCCGTCAAGACGGCCTGTGTCGTCTCCGGTGCCGAGTGGGAGGACGCCGACGCGCTGTTCGGGGTCGGCCGCGGGTTCACCCGAGATCCCGGCGGGAACCGCATCGAAGTGGTCCACGACGTCGGCTGATGCCCGTCAACGAGCGAACGCGACCTCCGCGTTCTCCCGACGGGGAACCCGCATGAGGGGTGTTCTCCGTCGGGACATCGCCGAGGAGCCGGAGCAGCGCCACCAGGCCGAGCTGGCCAGATCGGTGGAATTGAACTGCTGGAACTCGCTCGACCCGACCGCCGTCGCGGTCGATCCCGTCGGCGCCCTGGTCTAGAAGTTCGACGAGACGCCGGACCCGGCGGACGTCGCCGTGTACCCGTCGACCTCGAATTCGTCGAGCGCGCCGTACACCGAGTCGTAGGCCGCATCCGGCCACGTCATCAGGGCGTCCACGAACACCGAACGGGAGATGTCACGGGTGGTGACCACGAAGTAGGTCGACCAGGCGAGGATGCCGAGGAACTTCGCCCCGTCCTCGATGATGTTCCAGCCCTGCCCCGGAACGGGGGCGTAGACGGCGTCCACGACGAACGACAAGCCGAGTCCTGCAGCTGCAGCGAGCAGCAGGTGGACGTGGGTACGACGGATCTCGCGGAAGTGGGACATCAGCCACCACGCCATCGCACCGCCGAGGATGAACTCCCCGACGAACTTCGGGGCGTTCAGCTCCGACGGCAGGAGCACCGAGTGGAACTGGAAGAGGTCGTCGACGAGGAGCAGCGAACCGACGAACCCACCTCCGACGAGGAACTTGGAGGCCCGGGAGCGTCCGCCGAGGCGGCACAGCCAGGCGCCGGCGAACGCAGCAGCAGCGCCGACGGTCCAGGCGAGGATGCCGAGGTTGGATACGAGGCCGGTGTACCAGCGGGTGCCGAGGGTGAACGAGGGGTCCATCAGCAGCTGTCCGGCCCGGTCCTTCGACTGGCCGGCGACAGTCGCCATGACGGCGAGACCAACGCCCCAGGCGATCACCAACGGGACGGCGACGCGCGCCTGTTCCCGAACGCTGCGAGCCTGACGACGTTCCTGATCCATTCACTCCTCATCGGCGGTCGTGCCGAAAAGATGAAGACTCGGAAGAACTTCCCGGTCACACGCTGATCTGCCCGTACGGAGCCCTGTGCCCGTCGGCCGTTCCCCAGCCGAAGAGTCGCGGGTACCCGCCCAGGATCGTGCCGGACACGCCGCTGTTGAGCAGCGTCTCCGTCGCGCCGTAGCGGACCGTCTCGGTCTCGGGTTCGTAGGTTCCGAAGACCCGGTCCCAGATCATCGTCTGGCCACCGAAGTTCTTGTCCAGGTACCTCGGGTTCGAGCCGTGGTGCACCCGGTGGTTCGACGGGGTGGTCAGCCATCGGTCGAGGACGCCGAGCCGACCGATCAGCTGCGTGTGCTGCAGCTGGCCCGAGATCAGACCCCAGGCCGCCATCGGCGCGTAGATCTGCGGCGGGAAGCCGAGGAGCGGCGCCCACAAGCCCGTGAGCGGCTTGTAGAGGACCTCGGTCGGTGGCATCCGGATGGCAGTCGTGAATCCGAAGTCCTCCGCCGAGTGGTGCACCACGTGCGACGCCCACAGGAACGGGATCCGGTGTTCGGCACGGTGGACCCAGTAGTAGGCGCCGTCGCCCACGACGAGGTACGCCACCCATGTGAGCGGGTTGCCGACGTCGAGATGCCACGGTGCCCAACGGCCGAACACCCAGGCGTAGACGGCGACGAGGCCCGTGGCCCCGCCGACCGCCTTGGTTGCGAACCAGATCGTTCCGACCGTCGCCGACACGGCCGTCTCGTGAGCGTCGATCGGCAGATGTCGCCACCGGCGGATCGCCAGCTCGACCAGGACGAGGAGGATGCCGGTGGCGGCGAGGACGAGATACGAGGAGGGCATCCCTCCATCATCGGGAACACGATGCCACGGACCCATCGGGGCGAACCCCCAGAGATCGCTGGGGAGGCTCAGTCGACCCCGGGTCGGCGCTCGGCCTCGTGGTCGGCGTCGGGAACCAGGTGGCCGCCGGGCGTGGCCAGGCGGAGTTCCTCGTCGGTCGGCTCGTACTCCTCGCGGGCGGACGGGGGAAGCAGACGCATGATCGCCGCCATGATCCGCTCCGTGTCGGCCTCGAGGGAGTCGTACTCGAGCTCGACGGGAGGACCGACCCTGATGGTCACCACGGGCGGATCGGTGACGTTCCCGAGGTTCGGCAACTTGGCCGACCGCGGCCACACCTTCTCGGTCCCCCACAAGCCAACGGGGATCACCGGGACGCGGGACTCGTGGGCGAGGCGGGCGGCGCCCCAGCGGCCCCGCAGCTTCGGGTTGAAGAACTCGCGGCCCCGGGGAATCGTGCCCTGCGGCATCATCGCCACCATGTCGCCGGCGGCCAACGCTTCGAGCGCCGCCTGGAGCGGAGCGTCGGAGCCGGTACCCCGCTCGACCCGAATGCCGCCCATGGCCCGCGCGAAGTCACCGACCACGGGGGCGTCGAAGACCTCCTTCTTGCCGAGGAAGCGGACCGGACGACCGCGTTTGGCCAGCAGGTAGCCGATGGCGAGCGGGTCGAAGTAGCTCCGGTGGTTGCCGACGATGATCGCCGGGCCGGTCTCTGGGATGCGACGCTTGCCGTAGCTACGGAACCGGACGAACGGCATGAGCTCGGACCGGGTGAACATCAGCGCCAGCTTCTGCGGCTCGAACCCACCGATCTTGGGCACGCCGGCAGGCGCATCGAGGTAGCGCGTGGGCCAGCGGCGGAGGGTGGCGATGCCGAACATGCGGGGATCGGGGTTCACCACGTGCGGACTGCCGACGATCGACAGCATGGGCACGTCGTAGTAGCTGTCGCTGTACGCGTGGCAGTCGTCGAGGTCGATTCCGTGCTCCTCGGCCCACCAGGCGACCGAGCGCGACTTGCCCTTGCCCCAGATGTACTCCCCGCGAACGGTGCCGTCGAAGGTCGTGCCGGTCTCGTTGGTGCCGTAGCGGGTGGCGATGACGTCGTCGAAGCCGAGCAGGTCGGCCAACGGCTTCACCAGGTGGTAGGGGGTGGTGGTCGCGAGGACCACGGCTCGACCGTGGGTGCGGTGCTCGGCGAACTCGACGTGCGCGTAGGGCAGCACCTTGTCGACCAGCCGAGGCGCCGCCAGCTCGGCGGCCTCGGCGACGGTGGCGACGTCCCAGCCCTTCACGAGGCGGACCCCCTGCTTGGTGAGAACCATCGTCGGATAGTTCTCGCCGAACACGTCGAACACCTTGAACAGGGCCGATTCGACCGGATGGGCCTCGCCCGTGAGCACGCCGACCTCTCGCAGCGCCTGGGAGAACACAGGGCCGCTCGCGCCGGCAAGCAGCGTGCGGTCGAGATCGAAGAACGCCGCCCCGGTGAATCGCTTCGGTGCCGGAACCGCCTTCTCGGCCGCGGGGGCCTTCTTCGCCGGAGACTTCTTCACTGGAGACTTCTTGGCAGGCGCCTTCTTGGCGACGGTCTTCTTCGCAGGGGACTTCTTCGCTGGAGACTTCGTCACAGGAGCGGCCACGAGGACGACGCTACCCGGGTCCCCGGAGCGAAGCGACGGCACTGGAAGAACTCGGTACCCCTGCAAGGTCTACCGCCGGAGGTAGCGGAGCGATCAGGAGGGAGCGCAGCGACCGTACCTAGCGAAGCTGGCCTCCGGCCATGAAAAGACCGAAGGACCAGAGGGGGGATCTGGTCCTTCGGGAAGGTCGACGGCAGAGGGGGATTCCGCCTGAAGACCGTGGCCAGAGCTGGGAGGGGGGGACTCCGCTGTGCTCCGGCGTTTGTTGTTGTGGCATCACTATAAACACTTGCAAGCAATCTTTCCAGTAGTTGCAGCCGATAGCTAAGATCTCTCTCAGAGATGATCTTCGCTCCGACCCCGTACGACTGAAGGTGCACGCCTCAACATGGACCAACGACAACTCCGAGCACTCGTCGCCGTCGGCGAGCACCGCAGCTTCTCGGCAGCGGCGAAGTCGCTGCACACCGTGCAGTCGAACATCAGCACCCACGTCTCCCGTCTCGAGAACGAGCTCGGGGTGATCCTCGTGGACCGAGCGACCACCGAGCTCACCGAGGAGGGTCGAGTCGTCGTCGAGCGCGCCCGCCGGATCGACCACGAGTTCGCGGCGCTGGCGTCGGACATTGCGGCGATCCGCGACGTCGTGTCCGGCACCGTCCGCGCCGGCGTCATCGGTACGACGGCGCGCTGGCTCGTCCCTCCCCTCCTCAACTCACTCAAGACGAAGTATCCCGAGGTGCACGTCGTACTCCTCGATGCGACCACGAGCTCGCTGGCCCTCCAGCTCATCGGCGGCCAGCTCGACATGGCGGTGGTGAACACTCCGCTCGACGCACCCGAACTCCGCACGACCCCGTTGTTCGACGAGGACCGCCTCCTGGTCGCCCCCGCCGGCCATCCGTTGTACGACCGCGAGTCGGTCACGATGGCCGACCTCAGCGAGCACGAGCTGCTCCTCGAAGCCGAAGGCACCAGCTTCCGCACCGAGCTCGACGACGACGCTGCCGCTGCCGGCGTCACGCTGCGGGCCCAGGCCGAGGTCGACGGCATGCGGCTCCTGGCGTCGCTCGCATTCTCGGGGTTCGGCGCCGCCGTGCTGCCCGCCAGTGCCGCGCCCGGCTGGCTCGAGGGGCAGTGGCGACGCATTCCGATCGAGGGAATCGGCCGACGATCCGTCGGCCTGTCGCGCCGCCGGCGCGGGCTCCCGTCGGCCGCCGAGCGCGCCGTCGCCGACACCATCCACCACGTGGTGGTGACCGAGGCGACGCTGCAACGGGGTATCCATCCCGTCGTCGGCTAGCGCCACGCCGGCCCGCCGGTGCTGTCCCCCCCCGCCCCCTCACGGAACCGGCTCCGCCGGTGCTGTTACACCCGCGTTGCGGGCGTATGAACACTGTTCCTGCGGTGGCCCCTGGCGGAGGTGGGGCGACGTAAGATGGGGCACGTGCCCGAAACCATCACCATCACCGACAACCGCACCGGCCAACAGGTAGAGGTCCCGATCGTCAACGGGGCCGTCGACGCCAAGGCCTGGTCGAAGTTGCTGCCCGGGGTGTGGTTCCTCGACCCGTCCTTCGGCTCGACCGCTGCCACCGAGAGCTCCATCACCGAGCTCGACGGCGAAGCCGGCATCCTTCGCTACCGCGGCTATCCCATCGAGCAGCTGGCCGAGAAGTCGAGCTACCTCGAGGTCGCGTACCTTCTGATCCACGGCGAGCTGCCCACGTCGGAGCAGTTCGAGCAGTGGCGCTACGACATCATCCACCACACGTTCATCCACGAGAACGTGCGCAAGCGGTTCATGGAGGGCTTCCACTACGACGCCCACCCCATGGGCATCCTGGTCTCGTCGGCCGCGGCACTGTCGACGTTCTACCCGGAGGCCAAGGACATCGAGGACCCGGCCAACCTCGATCGGCAGATCGTCCGTCTCATCGCGAAGATGCCGACGCTCGCGGCCGGCGCCTACCGCTTCAGTGTCGGCATGCCGTTCGTGTACCCGGACAACTCGCTCGACTTCTGCGCCAACTTCCTGTCGATGATGTGGAAGATCGCCGAGCCCCGCTACGACGCCAACCCGGTGTTGGCCCGAGCCCTCGACGTGCTGTTCATCCTCCACGCCGACCACGAGCAGAACTGCTCCACCACCGCCATGCGCACTGTCGGCTCCTCCCACGCCGATCCGTACTCGGCCACCGCAGCGGCAGCAGCAGCGCTCTACGGCCCCCGCCACGGCGGCGCCAACGAGGCCGTGCTCAAGATGCTCGGCGAGATCGGCTCCATCGAGAACGTCCCCGCCTTCATCGAGTCGGTCAAGGCCGGCAAGGGTCGTCTCCAGGGCTTCGGCCACCGGGTGTACAAGAACTTCGACCCCCGGGCCACCATCATCAAGAAGACGGCGTACGAGGTCTTCGAGGTCACGGGCAAGAGCCCGCTCCTCGACATCGCGCTCAAGCTCGAAGAGGTCGCCCTCGCGGATGACTACTTCATCAGCCGCAAGCTGTACCCCAACGTCGACTTCTACTCCGGCCTGATCTACCAGGCGATGGGGTTCCCGATGAACATGTTCACGGTGCTTTTCGCCATCCCCCGGACGGCCGGCTGGCTGGCCCACTACAAGGAGCAGCTCGAGCAGGGCGCCCGCATCTCCCGGCCTCGCCAGACCTACATCGGCGACGCTGTCCGCGACTACACCCCGCTCACGGAACGCTGAGCTTCGCGATCCTCGGCGCGCCGCTCGTGCGCTGTACGCCGTTCAGGTCGTTCTGCCAGATTGCGTAGCTCCCGACCACGGTGATCGGGACGTAGCTGTCCAACACCTCGAGGTCGGTGTCGACCATGCCGCCGGCTGTGGCGACCCGGTACGTGCCAGGCGGGGTGCCGCCAGGGTTCACCTCGACCGGCGGCTGCATCAGCGCAGCGTCGGCGAACGCCGTGATGGGGGCGTACAGCGTGCCACGCTCGGCGTCGTCGTCGAGCAGCGCCGCTGTGCCGGCGACGGGGTCGACCCAGGAGAGATCGGTGTGGCCCGGCACCCCGGAGTCGATGGCGCGACCGACGAGCAGCCCGGCGTGCATGCAGGACGCGGTGGCGATGCGACCGGTGATCGGGGCCGGAATCTCGACGAAGGCGTCGCCGTCGAGCCGGTACCACCACGCGGGCCGGTCGGGCACCGGCTGACCCTCGGGAAACGACATCGCCGACGGCGCCTCGCCGAGCATTACGGCCACGAGGTCATCGCCGATGAGGCACGGCTGAGCGGTGGTCGCCCCGAACGACGCGACGGCCGGGTCGAGGTCGGGTGCGTCCTCGGAGGCCAGTTTCGGAAGATCGGGCAGGCGGGTCCACTCCCCCGTCTCCGGGTCGAACGCTCCGAGGTGAGCCGGCAGGTGCCCGGACGCGACGATGACCTTGCCGTCGAGCACTCCGAGCACGTCGGGTGTGCCCTGTCGGAACTCCTCCATCCAGTCGGGCACGGTGTACTCGCCCCAATTCGGTGCACCCTGCCGCAGCGTCAGCACGACCTTGGCACCCTGGCCACCGGCATCGCAGAACTCGACGCCGACACCCGAGAAGCCGGGACTCGGCGGGCAGTCCTGGCCGACGATCACCATCGTGTCGCCCACACGCGCACCTCCGGCACGACCGACACCGGACGTGACCGGCAGATCCGGGAGGCGGATGAAGCGCCGCTCCTCGAACGAGAAGAACGCTGCCGCAGGCGTGCTCGTCACCGTGCCGTCGGGGTCTGTTGTCGCCGCGCCCGCATGGACGAAGCCCGACCGGTCGGCCAGGAACACCCAGTTGAAGCTGTCCCAGTCGCCGACCGGCGACCGAGGGAGATCGACCCACCGATTGGGTGGGATTTCCGCCATGGGGGGTTCGTCGGCGGAGACCGTCACGTTCTCGTCGGTGCACGCCGCGACCGACGAGGCCACGAGCAGGACCAACACGGCTGACCAGCGGCGCCGAAGATGATTCATGGCGCGACCCTAGATGGGGACGGTCACCTCATGACGTCGATCAGCACCTTGCCCACGCTCGTGTTCTCCGCGAGGTACTCGTGCGCCGCGGCGATGTCGGCGAGCGGATAGCGACGGTCGATGACGGGGCTGAGAGCTCCCAGGTCGAACCACGGCAGCACCTCGGTCACGAAGCGCCGGCAGATGGCGATCTTCTCCTCGACGGGCCGGGAACGCAGGGTCGTCCCGATGATCTGCGCCTTCTTCATGAGGCACCACCCCGAGGTTGACCTCGGCCGGTCCCCCGCCCATCACGCCGACCTGGATGATTCGCCCGCCGGTACCGACGCTGCTCAGGTTCCTGGCGAGGTACTCGCCGCCGATCACGTCCAACACCACGTCGACGCCCCGCCCGCCTGTCGTCTCCTTGCACGCCGCAACGAAGTCGTCGGTCGTGTAGTCGACCACGACGTCGGCACCGAGCTCCGCGGCAACGCTCGACCTTGCCCGTCGACGTCGTCACGACGATCCGGGCGCCGATCGCCTTGGCGATCTGGATCGCCGCCGTGCCGACACCCGACGCGCCCGCGTGCACCAGGGCAGTGCGGCCCGTGGTCAGACCGCCCTGCGCCACGAGGGCGTCGAACGCGGTGACGAACACCTCGGGGATGGCGGCGGCGTCGGCGAGCGAGACGCTGGCGGGAACCGGCATCAGCAGGCGTTCGTGCGTGACCAGTTGCTCGGCGTAGGACCCGCCCCCGACGATGCCCATGACCGGGTCGCCGACCTTCGCACCCGCAACCCGGGCACCAACGGCGGCCACGGTGCCCGAGAACTCCATCCCCGGCACCTCGTAGGCGTTGCCGTCGCCATCGAGCACCGACGGGCCGGGGTACAGGCCCTGGCGCTGCAGCAGATCGGCGCGGTTGAGCGCCGTGGCGACCACGTCGACGAGGACCTCGTCCGGACCGAGAACAGGGCTGGGAATGTCGCGGAGACCGAGGACCTCGGTTCCGCCATAGGTGTCGAGGACCACGGCGCGCATAGCCTCACCGTATATGGACTTCTCGTTCTCCCCGGAGCTGCAGGCACTGTCCGACGAGGCCCGCCGGGTCACGCGTGAGACCACGTCGACCCTCGACGTCACCGAGGACTCGTGGCTCCGTGGGGTCGACGCCGACTTCCCCCAGATCCTTGCCTCGCACGGGTGGCTCGGCATGTGCCTCCCCACCGAGTGGGGCGGTGGCGGACGACCGGCGATCGAGCGGTTCGCCGTCGTCGAGGCGCTCATCTCCGAGGGCGCCCCCATCGCCACCGCATGGTTCGCTGACCGTCAGATCGGCCCGACGCTCCTGCAGTTCGGCACCGACGAGCAGCGACACCGGTTCCTTCCCGACATCATCGCCGGCACCTCCAAGTGGTGCGTCGGCATGAGCGAGCCCGACGCCGGGAGCGACGTCGCGTCGCTCCGCACCCGGGCCGACCGTGACGGCGACGATTGGGTCCTCAACGGCCAGAAGGTCTGGACGTCGGGCGCCGCCGAGTCCGACTGGTGCTACGTCATCGCCCGCACCGACCCCGACGCGGCACCGCACGCCGGCCTCTCGGAGTTCATCGTCGACCTCCACAACACCGGGGTCGAGATCCGCACCATCCACGACATGAGCGACGATCGCCACTTCTGCGAAGTGCACTTCAGCGACGTTCGCGTGCCCGCCGACCTGCAGGTGGGCACACTCAACGGCGCGTTCAAGCAGATCATGCGGCAGATGGAGCATGAGCGCGGCGGCATCGACCGGCTCGTCTCGAACCGCCGGCTGTACCTCGACGCCGTCGCGTCGGCACATGCGACGGGCCGCCTCGCGTCCGACCCGTTGCTGCGTCAGGAGTACGCCCGACTCGAAGGCGGCTACCGGATCGGCCGGTCGCTCGTGCTCCGCGAGGTCCTCGGACAGGCGCCGCCCGGATACTCCGCCGTGACCAAGACGTGGTGCACCGAGTTCGAGCAGCGCGTCGCCGACTTCTGCGTCTCGATCGCCGGGCCGGATGCGATGATCTGGGGACGGACCACGCGCAACATCTGTTACGCGCCGGGATACACCATCATGGGTGGGACCACGCAGATCCTGCGCAACATCATCGGCGAACGGATCCTCGGCCTGCCCCGCTGACGGGGCCCGCCGCCACATCGTCCGGGGGGACACATGCCAGTTCATTTCAGGACCTGCCCGCTCTGCGAGGCCACCTGCGGTCTCGAGATCACAACCGACGACGACGGTGCGATCACCCGAATCCGCGGTGACCGTGACGACGTGTTCTCGAAGGGGTTCATCTGCCCGAAGGGATCCACGCTCAAGCAGCTCCACGGCGATCCCGACCGCGTGCGCACTCCGCTCGTCAAGCGCGACGGGGAGTTCGTCGAGGCCTCGTGGGCCGAGGCGTTCGACGCGGTCGCCGACGGCCTCGGTCGCATCTGGGCCGACGGTGACCGTGACGCAGTTGCGCTGTACCTGGGCAACCCCAACGCCCACACGCTGGCCGGCACGCTGTTCGGTGGCCAGCTCGTGAAGGCGTTCGGTTCGAAGAACCTCTACTCGGCGTCGACGGTCGACCAGATGCCCAAGCACGTCTCGTCGGGCTATCTGTTCGGCAATGCCGGGGCGATTCCCGTGCCCGATCTCGACCGCACCGACTACCTCCTCATGCTGGGTGCGAACCCCTTCGAGTCCAACGGCAGCCTGTGTACCGCGCCCGACTTCCCTGGGCGCATGGCCGCCATTCGCGAGCGCGGCGGCCGTATCGTCGTCGTCGATCCACGCCGGACCAAGAGCGCCGACGCCGCCGACGAGCACATCGCCATCCGTCCGGGCTCCGACGCATTGTGGCTGGCGGCGCTCATCAACGAGATCCGGATTGCCGGTCTCGTCGACGTGGGAGCGGCGGCCGACGATATCGATGGCGTCGACCGAGTGCTCACCGCTCTCGAGCCGTTCACCGCCGAGGCGGTGGCCACCCACACGCGAGTGCCGGCAGAGACGACCCGCCGAATCGCTCGGGAGTTCGCCGAGGCCCCGACGGCCGTCTGCTACGGACGGATCGGCACCCACACCACCGAGTTCGGAACGCTGGCGTCCTGGCTCGCCGATGTGCTGAGCACCGTGACCGGCAACCTCGACCGGCCCGGTGGGCGCGATGTTCCCCGCCCGGCGCACGGTCGACCGGCGAAGCCACGGGCCGCCGGCGAACCGCGGCCCGGCGGTCGCGGGTTCTCCACCGGCCGGTGGACGTCGCGAGTCGGCGGGCACCCCGAAGTGCGCGGCGAGATGCCCGTCGCCGCGCTCGCCGAGGAAATCGAGACCGATGGGCCCGGCAAGGTGCGGGCACTGATCACGTCGAGCGGCAACCCGGTTCGCTCGTGCCCCGACTCCGAGCGCCTCGACGCAGCGCTGGCGTCGCTCGAGTTCATGGTGTCGGTCGACATCTACGTCAACGAGACGACCCGACACGCCGACGTGATCCTCCCCTCCCCGTCACCGCTCGCCAAGCCGCACTTCGACCTGGCGTTCTACGGCCTCTCGGTCCGCAACGTCGTCAACTACAGCCCGCCACTCCACCCTGCCGACCATCCGACCGAGCCGGGCATGGACGAGCACGACATCGTTGCCAAGCTCATCCTCATCGCGTCGGGTATGGGCGCCGAGGCCGACCCGTCCATCGTCCACTCCATGATGGTCGCCGGGCTCGCTCAGCAGGCCGGCCTCGATCCCGAGGCGGCTGCGGCCGAACGCGCCGACCTGCCGCCGATCGAGGCGATCCTCGACCTGATGGTGCAGACCGGCCCCTACGCCGATCTCGACATCGACGCGCTCCGGTCGCACCCCCACGGCATCGATCTCGGTCCGCTCGAACCTCGGCTCGACGAGGTCGTCCGTACCGCCTCGGGGCTCGTCGAGCTCGCCGCTCCCCCGCTGCTCGCCGACGTTGCCCGCCTCGCCTCGCTCCTGGACTCCACTCCGCCCGACGGACTGCTGCTCGTGGGGCGCCGTCACCTCCGGTCGAACAACTCGTGGATGCACAACATCGGCGTGCTCGTGAAGGGCAAGGAGCGATGCACGCTGCAGCTGCACCCGCTCGACGCCGACGGCGCCGGAGTCATCGACGGTGGCCAGGCGCGCGTGGCGTCAGCGGCGGGCGAGCTCACCGTGCTCGTGGAGATCACCGACGAGGTCGCGCCGGGCACCGTCAGCCTCCCCCACGGTTGGGGTCACGGCGTCGCCGGCACACGAGGCGCCGTCGCTGCAACGACCGGCGGGGTCAACAGCAACGTCCTGACCACCGACGACGTCATCGACCCGCTCTCGGGCAACGCCCGCCTGAACGCGATTCCGGTGACGGTCAGCCCCCTGGGCTGAGCACCCCTTCGATCAGCTCGGCCAGGCGCAACGGGTCGTCTCCCTGAACCGAATGACCGGCGTCGGGCACCACCACGACGGCCGCGGCGGGCTGCCGGCGCAACAGCTCGGCCACATCGTCGTCGTCGACCACCGGCGACACCCCACCCCGGACGAGCAGGTACGGGCATCGCACCGCGCCGACGTCCTCCCACAGATCGACCATCGGTGGCATCTCGTACTCGGTCATGGAGCGACGGTCGTAGTTCCATTCCCAGCTGCCGGCGTCGGGCCCGTCGGCGACACGATGGGCGTTGTGGAGGATGCCTCGTCGCAGCGACGCCGCGGTCCGGGTCGGGTTGAACTCGACGGTCCGGTCGAAGATCTCCGTGAACGACGGGAAGTGCTGGGGCCCGGCGATGAAATCGTGGATCGCCTTCGCCTTGTCGGCGTTGACCCCCGGCGTGACGTCGACGACGACCAACGACCGGATCAGGTCGGGGCGACGTGCCGCGACCGCCGTCGCCGTGAGGCCACCGAGCGACATGCCCACGAGGACGACCGGTGCGGCGAGAGAACCCTCCGCCACGGCCTCGTCGAGCGCGGCGATGACAGCGTCGGCGTTGTGGGGCGGGTCGTACCAGCCGTCGGGGCGACGGTCGCTGTAACCGTGGCCGGGAAGGTCGATCGCCAGGGCCTGCCGATCGAGCGCGAGCAGCACGGTGTCCCACGTGTGGGAGTTCTGCGCGCCGCCGTGGAGGAGCACGAGCTCGCAGGGTGCTGTACCCCAGCGCAGCGAACTCAGGATGCGCCCGTCGTTGAGCACGAACCCGCGACGGGCAACGACGAGACCCGTCGGCCGTTCGATGCCGTACTCGGAGCAGTTCTCGTCGAAGTACGCGAACTCGTCGTAGACGAATCCGTCGTCATCGGGACCGGGAGCGGAGTCATTCGCAGCAGGCATCGTCGAATTGTTGCAGTTCGTCGAGGATCGAACCTGGCCGCTGCGCCCTCGCCCTAGGATCTCGCCGTTGTCGAGCCGCCGAGGGGCGGGCGGGCGAGGGGGAAGAAGATGTCGGTTCGGTTGGTACGGTCGCGTCGGTCCGGGGTGTCGTCGTTCACGATCGCCCTGCTGGCGGTCTCCACGCTCTCGGCGTGCTCGTCGGACAAGCCAGGGTCGTTCGCCGGCCGCGAGCTCGGTAACTGGGAACGGACCAGCGCGACCGCGGCCCCAGCCGACCAGCCGGACACCCCCGACCCGTCACCCGCTGGCGATGCGACGTTCGCCGCCCGCGGATCGGTCAACCAGGTCTCGATCACCGACGCCGAGCCCGGCGCCGAGCTTCGGCTCGTCGACGCCGACGGTGCCACCACAGCGACCGGCACGACCGATGACGCGGGTTCGTTCGTCTTCCGGACGGTCCCGGCAGCCACCGGCTACACCGTGGTCGACGCCGCGTCCGACGCGGCCTCGGCGCCGGTGGACGTCGTCGACGTCGCTGGCTCCACGCCGCCGCAGAGCTTTTACACGTCACAGCAACTCGAGGGCGGATTCCAGTACATCACCACCCGCGACGGCACGACACTCTCCGCCGCCGTGTACCTCCCGCCCGGCGACGGACCGTTCGCGACGGTCGTGGAGTACTCCGGTTACGACCCGAGCGACCCGACCCAGGACCTCAAGGACGCGGTGAGCAAGCTCGGCATCGACACCGCGACGATCTGCGACACGATCACGATCATCTGTCACAAGCCGGCCCAGCCGTCGTCGCTCCTCGCCGCAGCGATGGGGTACGCGGTCGTCGCCGTCAACATCCGTGGCACCGGTTGCTCGGGCGGTTCGTACGACTTCTTCGAGCCCCTCCAGCTGCTCGACGGGTACGACGTCATCGAGACGGTCGCCGCACAGCCCTGGGTGCGCGGCGGCAAGGTCGGCATGGTCGGGCTCAGCTACCCCGGCATCAGCCAGCTGTTCGTCGCGTCGACCCAACCCCCTCATCTCGCGGCGATCACCCCGCTCTCGGTCTACGACGACACCGCCCGTGGCGTTCTCGCACCCGGCGGCATCTACAACAAGGGGTTCGCGCTGTCGTGGGCCGAGGCCGTGCTGAACGAGGCCAAGCCGTACGGACAGGGTTGGGAGCAGACCGTCGTCGACGGCGGTGATACCACCTGCGCCGACAACCAGAAGCTGCGGGCCCAGAACGTCGACGCCGTCGCCAAGGCACAGAGCGCCAAGTACTACGAGGCCGACATCGCCGACCCGGTCAACCCGGCGCTGTTCGCCGACAAGATCAACGTCCCCGTATTCATGACCGGGGCCTGGCAGGACGAGCAGACCGGCCCCCGCTTCGTGAACCTGTGGGACAAGCTCACCAGCTCGCCGGCGAAGCGATTCTACGGATTCAACGGCGCCCACGCCGACGGACTGAGCCCCGAGACGCTCGTCGAATGGAAGGCGTTCCTCGACTTCTACGTCGCCGGCGAGCGGACCCCGCTGCCCGGCTTCCTGACGCAGTTCGGGCCCGCACTGGTCGGCGACACGTTCGGCGCCCAGCTCGCCTTCCCGCCGGAGCGATTGCTCGACGGTGACTTCGCAACCCTGAAGGCGCAGTACGAGGCCGAACCGGAGGTCAACATCCTCTGGGACCGGGGTGCCCGGACCACCAACCCCGGTGCGCCCGAGAGCACCGGATCGACCACGTTTGCCGCCTGGCCGCCAGCCGGCCGCAAAGCACAGCGCTGGTTCCTCCAGCCCGACGGCGGCCTCGGGGCCACGAGGCCCAGCGTGGCGTCATCGGCATCACGGTGGACGACCGACCTCTCGCTGGCCGACAAGGTCACGCTCCCCGGCAAGAAGGAGGGCCAGGCGTTCGACGTCGCCCCCGAGTTCGAGTGGGACCAGGACGCCGCCGGCGATGCCGCAGTGTTCGTCTCGTCGCCACTGGCGGCCGACACGGTGCTGCTGGGTGGCGGCAGCGCCGACCTGTGGATCCGGTCGAGCGGCTCCGACGCCGACCTCGGCCTGACCCTGTCGGAGGTGCGTCCCGATGGCAAGGAGACCTACCTCCAGTCGGGCTACCTGCGAGCGTCGCTCCGCAAGGAGGGCCCGAAGGCCACCGATCTCGACCCCGACCACACCGGTACCGAGGCAGATTCGGCGCCGCTCGTGCCCGGCGAGTGGACCGAGGCCCGCGTCGAGATCCTTCCGGTCGGACACGTGCTCCGGAAGGGGTCACGGATCCGCATCAGCATCCACACACCAGGCGGCGACAAGCCGCGTTGGTCGTGGATCGTCGACCAGAGCACCACGCCGACCGTCGACATCGGTCACGACTCGGCGCACCCGTCGAGCATCGTGCTCCCCGTCGTGCCCGGGGTGACCGGCTACCAGAAGACGCTGCCGGCATGCCCCTCGCTCCGGGGCCAGCCCTGCCGCACCTTCCAGCCGTACCAGAACACCCCCGCCCCCTAGGGGTTTTGTGCTGCGAGGAGCGACGCTGACGTCGCTCCTCGCACTACAAAGCCCCGAGGGCTTCGGCGATTCCGTCGCGCACCGTGTCGACGACGACGTTGGGCTGGGCCCAGACCGCCGTGTCCCACACCTCGCGGTACGTGAACCCGTCCGCCACCAGCCGCTGGTGGCGGCGCTCGTCGTGCTCGACGTCGGTCAAGGCGGAGTGGAACGCTTCGCTCTGCACCTCGAGAACGAACGGCACGGTGTCGTGACGGAAGTCGACCCGCCCCGTCCACATCTCGGCACCACTATCGATCTGCGATCGCAGCGTGATGCCGTGCTCCTCGAGGAGCCGCTTGACCCGACCCTCGAGGCCGGTCGCCGTCGGGATGTAGCCGGGGGGACGTCGCTCCAGATACTGCCTCGCTCCGACGATGCCGTTACGGCCCGACCGGCCCAGATCGTTGAGCGCGAGCTCGATGGATGGTCCTGACAGCAGGCGCATCGACCACAGCCGGTCGACGAGGACCTCCGCCCGCTCGAAGCGACAGTCCGCGAACAGATGGATGGCGAGGTACTCCGGTCGCAGTGTCGGGACCCCGCGAAGCGGCACGACCCAACGAGGCGGGAGGTGACGGACGCGCCGTACCACTGCGAAGTCCGTGGTTCGCCGCGACGCGCCGGTGGTCGCGAGGGTGACCGGTCGGTCGCTGCAGCCGCGAAGGCCCCACCACGACGCGCACGCCATGTAGGCGAGGGCCGTGTTCCCACCTTGGTCGAGGATCGGCAGGAGGAGGCGCTGCGCCCGCGAGCGGCGTGACCCGACCAGTCGGAGCACGCGACCGCCGGCGATCTCCCACAGACCGCTCGTGATCAGGCGGTCCACCTCGTTGGGAGACAATCCCAAGGAGCTGAGCTGCGGCCGAGCCACTAGGGAGTGCTGCGCCTCTGCCAGGTGACGAATGTCCAGGTCGAACTGCATGCAGCGAACGCTGCCTGCAGTCGCTCACGAACGACATGGGGGCCATCCCCCATCGGGTTTCGTACTGCGAGGAGCGACGTCAGCGTCGCTCCTCGCAGCACAAAACCCCCAGGGCGGGGAGGCGGGGCTGTCGGGGCTACAGGGGGAGGTCGCCGGTGGCGCGTCGGGTGGAGTGCTCGTCGCGGAATGCGGCGATGGTGCGCTGAGCGATCCGCATCTGATGGATCTCATCAGCGCCGTCGGCGAACCGGGCCCAGCGGGCGTGCTGGTACATGTGGGCGAGGGGCGTGTCGGTCGAGTACCCGAGCGCGCCGTGCACTTGGATCGACCGATCGATGACCCGGCCGAGCATGTTGGCCACGAAGTGCTTGGCCATCGACACCTCGGACTTGAAGTCGAGGCCGTTGTCGATGCGATAGGCGGCGTGGAGCACCATGAGCTTTGCCTGGTACAGCTCCATCGTGGAGTCCGCGATCATCCACTGGACACCCTGCTTCTCGGCCAGCATCGAGCCGTGGCTGTAGCGGTTGAGCGAGCGCTCGACCATCATGTCGAGCGCCGTCTCGGCCTGAGCCACCCAACGCATGCAGTGAGCCAGACGGGCGGGCCCGAGCCGATACTGGCCCAGGAGATGGCCCTGCCCCCGGCCGCCGAGCATGTTCGAGTTCGGCACCCGGAGATCCTCGATGACGATCTCGCTGTGACCCGAACCACCGTGCATCGTCTCGACCTCACGCACCCGGTTCCACCCCTCCGAGGGCAGGTCGATGATGAAGGCGGTGTTGGCGGCCTGCGGCAGGTCAGGGTTGTCCTCGGTGCGGCACACGAGGATCGCGAACTTGGCCCGCCGGGCATTGGAGATGAACCACTTGTGGCCGTTGATGACCCACTCGTCGCCGTCCTGCACAGCGGTCGTGCGGATGAGGGTCGGGTCCGAGCCCGCCACTTCGGGCTCCGTCATGGCGAAGCAACTCATCGCGAATCCGTCGCACAGCGGCTTGAGGTACTTCTGCTTCTGCTCGTCGGTCGCCCAGTGGAGCAGCGTGTGCATGTTGCCCTCGTCGGGCGCCTGGCAGTTGAACACGAACGGGCCGTAGTACGCCTTGGCGGCCTCGGCCTGCACCATGGCCAGCTCGACGTGGCCGAGGCCCATGCCACCCCACTCCTTCGGCATGTGCGGCAACCAGATGCCCGCCTCCTGCGCCGCCTTGCGCATGCCGAACAGGATGTTGATGTACTCGTCGCGCTCGATCTCGTCGGGGTCGCCGATCTTCGCCTCGCCCGGCTTGACCACCTCCTCGACGAAGGTGCGGACCCGTAGGCGGAGGTCCTCGAGCTCGGGCGTGAGGGTGAAGTCGATCGACATGCGCCGGAGACTAAACCGTGGCGAGCGCCGATGACGGGGTGTCCGCTCCGACCGTCGCGGGCACGGCCGTGAGGTCGATCGGGGAGGCGGCGATCGGCCGCTTGGTGACGAACAGCACCCCGGCGGTCACCACCGTTCCCGCGACCACGGCGAGGAGCCAGATCAGGGGCTTCTCGACCGCACCCGGCACGAACAGGTCGAAGACCCCGCCGTGCGGCACCGATGTCGCCGAATCCGCGCCCATCGAGATCGCCCCGGCCGTCGCGGAGCCGACGACGATCGCCGGGATCACCCGGAGCGGATCGCGGGCGGCAAACGGGATCGCCCCTTCGGTGATGAACGACAAGCCCAGCACGAGCGCCGGTGCGGCGGAGCCGTGCTCGTCGTTCGTCCACCGGTTCGGGAACAGCTTGGTGGCGAGCGCCAGGCCGATCGGCGGGGTCATGCCGGCAGCCATGACGGCCGCCATCGGTCCGGTCACCCCGCTGCCGATCAGCCCGACCGCGAAGGTGTACGCCACCTTGTTGAGGGGCCCACCCATGTCGGCGGCCATCATCGCTCCGAGGATCAGACCGAGCACCACGGCGTTGCTCCCCTGCAACCCGCTCAACCAGTCGGTCAGGTGATCCTGCACCCAGGAGATCGGCCCGCCGATCACGTAGTACATGACGAGACCGACGGCGAGCGTCGACAGGAGCGGCAGGATCAGGACGGGTTTGAGGCCGGCCATCGACACCGGGAGCTTGATGCGATTCGCCAGCTCTCGGGTCACGTAGCCGGCGAAGAACCCGGCGAGGAGCGCCCCGAGGAAGCCGGCACCGACCTGTGACGCGAGGTAGCCGCCGATGAAGCCCGGCACGAGCCCGGGCCGGTCGGCGATCGAGAAGCTGATGTAACCGGCGAAGACCGGGAGGAACAGCGTGAGGGCGGCGACGCCCGTCGAGAACAGGCGACCGGCGAAACTCCCGGCCAGGTCGGGGTCGTTGGCGTTGATGTTGACGGCGAACGAGATGGCGATCATCAGGCCGCCGGCGACGACGAACGGGAGCATGTAGGACACCCCGGTCATCAGGTGCTGGTACACCTGCTTGACGGCGGCCCGGGCGCCTGCGGGTGCCCCGTCCTCGGCCGGCGCGGACGACCCACTTCCTGCCCCGCCGTCGCCCTCATGGACGATGGGCGACGCCAGGGCCTTCGCGACGACGTCGTCGCCGTGCTTGAGCGCCTCCTTGGTGCCGGTCTCGTAGATCCGCTTCCCGACGAATCGACCGAGGTCGACCTTGGTGTCGGCAGCGATGATCACGGCGTCGGCCGCCGCGACGTCTGCCGCCGTGAGGACGTTCTTCGCCCCGACCGAGCCCTGGGTCTCGACCTTGATCGAGTGCCCAGCATCCTCCGCCGCCCGCTGGAGCCCTTCGGCCGCCATGAACGTGTGGGCGATGCCCGTCGGGCACGACGTGATCGCCACAAGGCGTCGTCCAGCCGTTCGTGCGGGTGCATCGGCAACCGGCGCTGCGTCAACCTGGCTCCCAGCGACCGGCGCCTCAGCTCGACCGGGACCTCCTCGACCGGAACCTCGGCGAGGGCTCGATCGATCACCGCGGCGGTGTTGCGGATGGCATCGGCGGTCGACACGGCGATCATCGGAAGGCCCGAGAAGCGCACGAGGTCGACGTGGACGTCAGCCGCCACGATCACGGCGGCGGCCGCCCCGACCTCGTCGGCCGTGAGGACGTCGGCGGCGCCCTGGGCCCCCTGCGTCTCGACGGACATCTCGTGTCCCATCGCCGCGGCTTGGCGCTTGAGCGCCTCGGCCGCCATGAAGGTGTGCGCGACCCCCGTCGGGCACGCTGTGACTGCGATCAACCTCATGATTCCCCCTGGATTCCTGTTCGACTTCCGGCTGGTGCAACAACTGGCTTGGGTGTGACGTGGACAGTGGTGGCGAGCGCCTCGACGGCACCGCGGTCGAGACGGGCGTCGACCGCCGAGATGGCCGACGCAGAGCACGCCGTGGCGAAGGCGGCGACGGCGTGCAGCGGGAGATGCCTGAGGCGAGCGGCGATGACCCCGGCGACCATCGCGTCGCCGGCGCCCACCGTGCTCGCGACGGGAACCTGCAGTGGCGCAGCGTGCACCAGGAGGTCCCGTCGGCAGAACAGCGCGCCCTGGGCGCCCATCGAGACAACAGCAAATTCGAGACCGAAGTCGGCGAGCTCGCGGGCGGCGTCCAGGACGTCGTCGGGGCGGTCGAGTCGTCGTCCCACCAGGTCCTCGAGTTCGTGCTCGTTGGGCTTGATGAGGTCGGGTCGCGCTTCGACGGCTCGGCGGAGGGCCTCGCCGCTCGTGTCGAGTGCGACCGACGCGCCCCGCTCGTGTGCCACCTCGATGAGCCGCCGATAGAGGTCGGTCGGAACACCGGGGGGCAGGCTGCCGGCGAGCACGATCCACGACGCGCCGCCCGCCAGCGCGCTCACGCGGTCCTCGAGGTCGACGAGGGAGCGGGCGTCGGGCGGCTCTCCGGGGAAGTTGATGTCGGTCGTTCGATCGCCGACGGGATCGACGATCTTCACGCCGATGCGCGTGGCGCCCGGCTGCCGGACGAATCCGTCCTCGATGCCACGATCGGCCATCAGGGCCACGAACGGCGCAGCGTTGTCGTTGCCGAGCAGGCCGGTGGCGGCGACGGAGACACCGAGCTCGGCGAGGCGGGCGGCGACGTTGACGCCCTTGCCCCCCGGCCTCACGACCTCGCGCTCGACCCGGTTCACCTGGGCCGCAGCGAAACCGGGAATCCACAGGGTCTGGTCGAGCGCCGGATTGACGGTGACCGTGACGACGGCGGTCACAGGAGCGCCCGGACGTCGTCGGCGGTCGAACACGCGAGCGCCCGCTCGGCGAGCCGGCGAGCGTCGGCCATCGACACGCTGCGGAGCCGCGCCTTGACGGCGGCGACGGCGGGGATGCTCATGGACAGCTCGTCGACCCCGAGTCCGCTGAGGATGAGGGCACCCTCGGGGTCACCGGCGATCCCGCCGCATACGCCGACCCACACGTCCTCGGGGCGGGCGGCGTCCACGACCATCCGGATCAGTCGCAGGACCGCCGGGTGCAGCGCGTCCGCCTGCGCGGCGAGCATCGGATGGAGCCGGTCCATCGCCAGGGTGTACTGGGTGAGGTCGTTCGTACCGATCGAGAAGAACTGCACCTTCTTGGCGAGCTCCGGCGCGATGAGTGCGGCGGACGGCACCTCGATCATCACCCCGATGTCGATCGGCTCGGCGCCGACCTCGCTCCGGGCGATCTCGGCGTGCAGCATCGCCGCGTCGAGGTCCTCGATCCGGGCGATCATCGGGAACATCATCGAGACCGGCCCGAGCTTCGAGGCCCGGTAGATCGCCCTGAGTTGCGGGGCGAACAGGTCGGGCCGCTCGAAGCACAGCCGGATACCCCGGATGCCGAGGAACGTGTTGTCCTCGTGCGGAAGATCGAGGTACGGGACGTTCTTGTCGCCGCCGATGTCGAGCGTACGAACCACGAGCGGCAGCCCGTTGAGCGAGCGCACCATCTCCGCCAGGACCTCGTACTGCTCGTCCTCCGACGGCGGTTCGTCACGCCCGAGGAACATGAATTCGGTGCGCATCAGGCCGATCCCCTCGGCGCCGGCCTCGACCGCGACGGCGGCGTCCCCCGCCCGGTTGACGTTGGCGACGACCTCCACCCGCTCGCCGTCGACGGTGATGGCGGGCCGGAACCTCGCTTGGTGCTCCTCGGCACGGAGGCGTTCGATCCCCCGCTGTGCGCCCTGCGCCGAGGCGAGGTCGCTCTCCTCGAGTTCGAGCCACAGTGCGCCCGCACCGCCGTCGAGGACGGCCACGGCTCCGTCGGCAGGCGCGAGTACCGCCGGACCGGCACCGACGATGGCGGGGATGCCGAGGGCCCGGGCGATGATGGCGGTGTGCGACGTCGGACCGCCGACGGCTGTGCAGAACCCGATCACTCGGGTGGGGTCGATGGCGGCGGTGTCGGAGGGGGTGAGGTCGTCGGCGAGCAGGATCACGGGGTGGTCGGGCAGCGCCGGCCCGTCCTCGGGCGCCGTGCCGTCGGTTGCTGCCAGCCAACGCAGTACGCGGTTGCCGACGTCGTCGAGGTCGGTCGCCCGGGCGGCCAGCATCGGGTCGTCGACGCGTCCGAGGACGGCGACGCGGCCGGCGATCACGTCACGCCACGCCCATCCTGCCGACGAACCGGCGCGGATCGACCGCACGGTCTCCTCGACGAGGTCCGGGTCGTCCAAGAAGGCCTCGTGCGCCTTCATGATGGCGGCCTTGCCGCGGCCCGAACGGGCTGCGATGGAGTCGTGGAGCTCCCTGAGCTCTGCCCGGGCCCGTTCGATGGCCCCGGTCAGACGTTGTTCCTCCGCAACGGCGTCGCGGCCGACCTTCTCGACCACGAGCTTGGTACGGGTCAGATGCCACAGCGGTCCGATGGCGATACCGGGCGAGGCCGGAAGGCCGCGGACCGAGAGCGCTGCGCCCGTCGGTGCCCAGGCAATCGCGTCGACGGGCGCTGCGTCCGACTCCTCGGCCTCGTCGCCCTCGCCCAGGCCTGCACCGACGGCAGCGGTCAACGCAGCGAGCGCCTCCTCGGCATCGATCCCCTTCGCGAGCAACGTGACAGAGGCCCCGCCCTCGACACCGAGGCCCAGGAGCGACGCCATGGCCTTGCCGTTCGCGACCTCGTCGCGGTGCCGTACCCGCACGTCGGCCTCGAATCCCTTGGCGACGTCGACGAACACCGTGGCCGGCCGGGCGTGCAGGCCGTGGGCCAGATCGATCACGACCTCGGTCGAGGTGTAGCCGACGAGGTCGGGCGCCGACCCGACGCTCGACGGCGGGCGGCCGGCGGGGGCCGTGAGGCGGCGGACGACCACGTCGGGATCGGTGGTGGTCGCCAGCTCCTCGATCGCCTCGTCGTCGGCGAGGATGCGCGTCAGGTTGGCCAGGATGGACAGATGATCGTCGGACGCGGCGGCGATCCCGACGACGATTCGCACCGGTTCGCCCGGGTTCCACTCGACTCCGGCGGGCACCTGCACCACGGCGATGCCGGTCCGCAGGATCATCTCCCGGTCCTTCAACAGCCCGTGGGGGATGGCGATGCCACCACCGAGGAAGGTGTTCGCCACCTTCTCGCGGCCGAGCATCGAGCGCCCGTACGCCGGGTCGATGTTCCCGGCGGCGGCGAGCAGCGCCGCGACCTCGGCGATGGCCGCCTGCTTGGTCGACGCGGTCGAACCGAGGGCAACGGTGTCGACGGAGAGGATGGACGTGCCGGCGCCGCTCATGCCTGCACCACCGTCGGGCCGGATGCCTCGATGTCGGCGACGAGTTCGGGATCGGCGTCGGCGTCGGTGATGAACGTGTCGATGTCGGCGAGGGTGCCGAACCGGGCGAGATGGTCGACGCCGAGCTTCGTGTGGTCGGCCAGGAGGACGGTCCGTCGCGCTGCGGCGATCATTGCCGACTTGGTGGCGGCCTCGGCCTGGTCGGGGGTCGTGAGTCCCCGCCGTACCGAGATCCCGTTCGTCCCGACGAATGCGAGGTCGACGAACGTGTCCTGGAGGGCCTGTTGCGCCCAGGCGTCGACGGTGGCCAGCGTGCGCCCCCGGATCCGGCCGCCGATCATCAGGAGCGTGATCGCCGGGCGGCCCGACAGCGACATGGCGATCGGCAGCGAGTTGGTGATGACCGTGAGCTCCCGGTCGGCCGGGAGCATCTCGGCGAGGCGGCCCGTGGTCGTTCCCGCGTCGATGAGGATCGCTCCCTCGGTCGGCAGCTCGGCGAGCGCCGCCTTGGCGATGCGTTCCTTCTGGTCGGTCTGCGCCGCCGCACGGGCATCGAGTCCCGGTTCGAACCCCAGCCGTTCCACCGGTATCGCGCCGCCGTGCACACGCCGGAGCAGTCCCTGACGCTCCAGGGCCGTGAGGTCACGGCGAACCGTCTCCGACGTCACGTCGAATCGAGCTGCCAACACGGCGACCTCGACCCGTCCGACGTGTCGGGCCTCCTCGACGATGAGGCGCTGGCGCTCTGGTCCGTACATCTGGAACCCCCCGGTTCAATGTTGGTATCTGTGGTTCTACGCCCGTTCGTGTTGGTTGTCAACCGGCAACCGGCGTCGAAGCACTACCCTCCGGCCCATGGACGAAGCCCGGGTCGACGCGTACCTGTGGGCGATTCGCCTCTTCAAGACCCGATCCCTGGCGACCGACGCCTGCAAGGGCGGCCACGTCCGGATCAACGGCCACCCTGCGAAGGCCGCGACCAAGGTCAAGATCGGCGATCGCGTCGAGGCGCGGGCCCAGGGTCGGGCATGGATCGTCGAGGTCTCGCAGCTGATCGACAAGCGGGTCGGCGCCGCGATCGCGACCGCCTGCTACGTCGACCACAGTCCGCCACCCCCGCCGCCGGAGTTCGTCGCCCCGCCCTCGATTCGCGACCGTGGCGCCGGTCGCCCGACGAAGAAGGACCGCCGGGCAATGGATCGATTCAGGGGATCGGGCGCCTGACCACTACCCTTGCCTCTCACCCCGAATCGATAGCGCAGTCCCCATGAACGACATGTCCCCCGCCGACGAGGCCCTCCCCACCGACCCCGAGGGTTTCGCCGCCCTCGGGCTCCACGAGAGCCTGCTCACCGCACTCGCCGGGCTCGGCTACGAAGAGCCCACCCCGATCCAGCGCGAGGCGATCCCGCCGATCATCGAGGGCCGCGACCTCCTCGGCCAGGCCGCCACCGGCACCGGCAAGACGGCGGCCTTCGCCCTTCCGATCCTCGAGCGCCTCCACCGGGGCACCCGGCAGAACGAGCCCGTCGCGCTCGTCCTCGTCCCCACCCGCGAGTTGGCCATGCAGGTCTCCGAGGCGATCCACAAGTACGGCCGCGCCTTCGACGCCCGGGTCGTCCCGATCTACGGCGGCCAGCCCATCGTCCGGCAGCTGCAGGCGCTCAAGCGTGGTGTCGACATCGTCGTCGCCACGCCGGGCCGAGCGATCGACCACATCAAGCGTGGCACGCTGCCGCTCGACCTGATCCGCCTCGTGGTCCTCGACGAGGCCGACGAGATGCTCGACATGGGCTTCGCCGAAGACCTCGAGGCGATCCTCGACGCGACGCCCGCCGACCGCCAGACCGTGCTCTTCTCGGCGACCATGCCGCCGCGGATCGGCGGTCTCGCCCGGCGCCACCTCACCGATCCCGTCACCATCCGCATCGAACGGGAGACGACCGAGCCCGGCGAGGCCCCCCGGGTCCGCCAGGTCGCCTACGTCGTGCCGCGCAACCACAAGGCGGCTGCCCTCGGTCGCATCCTCGACGTCGAGGCCCCCGAGGCCGCCATCGTGTTCTGCCGGACCCGCATCGAGGTCGACCAGCTGACCGAGACGCTCAACGGCCGGGGATACCGCGCCGAGGGCCTGCACGGTGGCATGAGCCAGGAGCAGCGCGACCGGGTCATGGCCCGCGTCCGCAACACGACCGCCGACCTCCTGATCGCCACCGACGTCGCCGCCCGCGGCCTCGACATCGACCACCTCACCCACGTCGTCAACTACGACGTCCCGGCGGCGCCCGAGTCCTACGTGCACCGCATCGGCCGGGTCGGCCGCGCCGGGCGCGAGGGCATCGCCATCACGTTGGCCGAACCGCGTGAGCACCGACTGCTCAAGAACATCGAGCGCGTCATCAAGATGCAGATCCCGGTGGAGCAGGTCCCGACGGTCGCCGACCTGCGCAACCGACGCATGGAGCTCACGCTGTCGAGCCTCCGCGAGACGATCATGGTCGACGACCTCAACCAGTTCCGCGTGATCGTCGACACGCTGGCCGACGAGTTCGACGTCGTGGAAGTGGCGCTGGCCGCCATCAAGCTCGCCCACGAGGCGACTGCCGGCGCCGACGACGACGCCGAGGAGATCCCCTCGGTCTCGCTCAAGCCCGAGAAGAAGTCGTGGGAGAAGAAGGCGACCCATCCCGGCGCGACCACCCGCGGCCCCGGCGACAAGCGTCGTGGTGGCAAGGATGTCGGCGGCTCCGACGCCGGCCGGCCCAAGCTGCAGGGCCGCGCCGCCGAGGAAGGCTTCACCCGACTGTTCGTCGGCACCGGGCGCAAGGGCGGCATCCGTCCCCAGGATCTCGTCGGTGCGATCTGCGGCGAGACCGACCTCCAGGGCCGCCAGATCGGTGCCATCGAGATCACCGACAACTTCTCGCTCGTCGAGGTGCCGTCGGGCTCGGCCGAACAGGTCATCAAGGCCCTCGGCAACACCACCATCAAGGGCCGCAAGACCTCGGTGCGTCGCGAGCGGTTCTAGGCGGTCCCGATGGAACGCCGCTTGATGTACGTCGAGCTGAAGACCGGCCACGACGACGACGGCCCCGCCCGCATCGGTTGGGTCGGACGCTCCAAGACGGGGCACACCCTGTACTACGGCGATCTCGTGCTCCGGAAGCTCAAGGGCGAGGAGCAGTCGGGCTTCCACGTCGACGACGCGACCGGCGACCAGTACTGGGTGTCGAGCGTGAAGCGGGGTCGGCTCGACCGCTATCCCGCCGGCACCGGTGAGGTCACCGTCGACGATGACGCCCGCTCGGAGTACGACCGAATCATCGCCAAGGGGTCGTAGTCCCGACGGGCCCGTCCACGCGGCGTACACGACGAAGCAACCGTTCTGAAACATCTCGTGGGCATACTTGACCGACATGGACCCTTCCCCGTCCCTCCCGGCCGCCCCCCACCCCTCCACGGAGCCGGTCGAACCGACGGCGATGCGCATGCCGCCCCGTCCACCCCACGTCATCGTGCTGTTCGGCGCGACCGGTGACCTGTCGAAGCGGAAGCTCCTTCCCGGCCTCCTGCGCCTCAGCCAGGTGGGTCTCCTTCCGCAGGTGCGGATCATCGGCACGTCGCTCGAGGAGATCGACGACGCCGGGTTCGTGGCCGTTGCCCGCAAGGCGTGTGGCGAGCATGTCCGTCAGACGATCTCACTCGACGACTGGGAGCTGTTCAGCAGCCAGCTCCGCTACGTGTCGTCGGCGGCTGGCCCGGAGGGGCTGAAGGCCGCAGTCGCTGCGGCCGAGGAGGAACTCGGCGGCGAACCGCGGCGCCTCCACTACCTCAGCATCCCGCCCAACGCCGCGAAGGCGGTCGTCCAGACACTGGGCGAGGCCGGCCTCGCGGAGCGGGCCCGGATCATCATGGAGAAGCCGTTCGGCACCGACCTCGAGAGCGCCAAGTCGCTCAACGCTGTGGTGCAGGAGGTGTTCGACGAGCGGCAGGTCTTCCGCATCGACCACTTCCTCGGCAAGGAGGCGGCCCAGAACATCCTTGCGTTTCGCTTCGCGAACGGCCTGTTCGAGCCCATCTGGAACCGGCAGCACATCGCCCACATCCAGATCGACGTTCCCGAAACCCTCGAGGTCGGGGCCCGCGCCGCGTTCTACGAGACGGCGGGCGCCTTCCGCGACATGGTCGTGACGCACCTCTTCCAGATCCTCGCCTTCGTCGCGATGGAACCTCCGACGGCGCTCGAACCCCGGGCCATCAACGAGGAGAAGAACAAGGTCTTCCGTTCGATGCTCCCGATCGACGTCAACAACGTCGTTCGCGGCCAGTACGAGGGATACAAGAACTACAAGGGCGTCGCCGATGACTCCGACACCGAGACCTTCGTGGCGCTCAAGTGCGAGATCGACAACTGGCGCTGGGCCGGCGTTCCCTTCTACCTGCGAACCGGCAAGGAGATGGCCGAGGGCGCCCGCATCGTGTCGATCGCGTTCCACGAGCCGCCCAAGAGCATGTTCCCCGCCGAGTCCGGCGTGGGCAGCAAGGGCCCCGACCACCTGACCTTCGACCTGGCCGACTCCTCCAAGATGTCACTGTCGTTCTACGGCAAGCGGCCCGGCCCCGGCATGGTGCTCGACAAGTTGAGCCTGCAGTTCGCGCTGAAGGAGACGGCGGACGAGGTGAACGTGCTCGAGGCCTACGAGCGTCTGATCCTCGACACGATGATGGGCGACCAGACGCTCTTCACGAGCGCCGAGGGCATCGAGCGGCTGTGGGAGGTGTCCCAGCCGCTGATCGAGAACCCCCCGCCGGTGCACGAGTACAAGCCGGGGACGTGGGGGCCCGAGGCCATGAACGACCTCACGGTGCCGCACGGGTGGCGCCTGCCCTTCGCTCGGGCGTGGCGCGAGCGCGCCGGCGATCGCGCCTGACCGCCGCTCAGCGCCCAGCGCTCAGCGTCCAGCGCCGCGTCGACTGCCGCTGAACCTGGAACCGTCGTCGGAGGTGACGAGGCAGATCACGCTCGTCTTGCCGTCGACGCCATAGCGGATCGCGGCCGGCTGCAGACCGTCGACTCCCTCGTCGGTGCCGAGGTAGGCGGTGGTCTGACGGGCACACAAGTCGCCGAGGGACGGAACCTTGCCGGCGGCGATGACGCCGGTGACCTCTGCGTTGTGGGGATCGTCGCAGTCGATGGGATCGGCGCGCTCGATCGTCCGCCCGACCGGGAGGTCGAGGCAGTCACCCGCTGCCAACTCGTCGATCCGGCGGGTACCGGTCACCGCGAGCACCAGGGCGACGATTGCTCCGACGACCACGAGGGGGATGAGCATCCCGACGACCGCGGCGGGCCGTCGGAACACCGGACGCCCAGGATCGAGCGGCTCGGCCAAGGGCACGCCGACCGGCTCGGGCATCCGCTTCGCCTCGCGAAGGCCCGTGGCGTTCCGCCAGATCATCCGGGGGTTGACCACGAGCGCCACCGGTGCCCACCAGCCGGCCCACAGGCAGTGGGAGAGACCGGCGCGGTACTGGCACGTCGCGCACTGTCGGCAGGCATCTCCCTTCCAGAAGAGCTCGTCGCCCAACAGGATCCGGCCGCTGTACATGCTGGCGTAGATGTGGATCGCCGGAGCCCGCCCGCAGACCTCGCAGCTTGGCTCGGTCAACGGCGCGTCACCTTCACCACGACGTCGGACCCGCTCGCGTCGGCGACGACCGTGAGCCGACCGCTCTGCGGCGCGGACGTCACGGTGCCGTGTTCGACCACCAGGTCATAGCCCGCGGGTACGCCCGCGCCGGAACGACGATGCTCGTCGGCGCCTCGATCGCCGGATCGGGTGTGTAGCGGTACTGGAAGGCACCGGTGACCGGGTCGAAGGAGAGGGCGCGTGGGGTCCCCGCCGTCGCCTGCGGATACGCACGCACGATCTGGGTCTCGACCTCGTCGGGGAGGTCCGAGTCGAGACCCGTGATTCCGGCGGGCTGGTGCCAGTACATCCACGACACGAACTGCTCATCGGCGAACCGGGTGACGAGCGTGGCATCGAGGGGGTTGCGCGAGGCACCGAACTCATTGAGCAGCCGCGGTCCGTCGAGTGCTGCGGCCATCGCGGCGCCGTTGTCGAAGCCGCTCGCGAATCGTTGGCGGCAGAAGATCGCAGTGGCGGGCGGCGCTTCCTCGACCTTGCCGCCATCGGTGTCGTGGCAGTACAGGTGCCAGGCCAGACCCACCTGGGCACCGTCGGAGGTGGCGGGCACCGGACGGGACGGGAGGCCGCCGGGGGCCACGTAGCCGGTGGGAGCGAACGGCTCCTGCCAGATGGGCATCTCGGGGGCGACGGCGCGGATGGCCGTGACCATCTCGGCGTATCGGTCGGCCAGCTGACCCTCGACGTCGCCGCAGCCCTCGAGGATGCAGCGCAGGAACGCGGATCCGGAGAACGGCTCGTTGAGCAGCTCGATACCGATGACGTGGTCGCGGTCGGCGACACGTGCGGCGAGCGTGGCCGCGGCATCTCCCAACCACGCGACGACACTGCGCCCCTCGACGAACGGTTCGGCCGCCAAGAACGCGTCCCACTGTCGCAGCGAGCGCGGGCTGACATACGCGGCGGCCCACCCGATGAAGGACAGGAGCTCGGGCGGATCGGCGGAGAGCGCGAGCGTGTCGGGCGGCGTCGCCCACTCCGGCATGAGGTGGAACACGTCCTGATGGAAGTCGAGCTGCACCCAGAGCCCGTCCGCGGCGAGGGCGTCGGCGACCTCGACGACGGTGTCGAGGTAGGCCTCGTCGATGTCGCCCGGGGTCGGCATGAGCGCCGCGTAGCTCACCCCGAGGCGAACGGCGTTGAGTCCGCTGCCGACCAGGTAGGCCCGTTCGGCGGGGCCGAGACCACCGGCCTCCAAGGTGGAGATGAACGGCGCCGACTTGGCCACCGAGTTGATCCCGTGGAGCAGCACCACCCGCCCGGTGGCGTCGACGAGGTCACCGCCGCGGATGCGCAGCGGGCCGACCGTGTCAGGCGGGACCGTCGTCACGACGGCCGGGCCGCCGCCCCCCGGGAACGACGTGAGCGGTACCTCCGGCGCGCACCCTGCGGCGAGCACCGCTGCTGTGACGACCCCTGCGAGCATTGAAATCCGACGTCTCCCCATGGCTCCACCCTCTAGCTTCGATGCGGCTGCCGTCAACTGGATCGGTGGCCACATCGGATCGAGGAACTCCACGTCATGGGACTGCACATCTTCCGCGTCGTCGTACGGGGCGAGTTCTCGGACCTCTCGTCGGAGGTGCGCGACGAACTGATTGCCCGTGCCGACGCCCACGACATCTTCCTGTCGTCGTACACGCGGGAGGGGACCTTCACCTACGAACCGCGCCTCCACGCCTTCTCGTTCCGTTTCGAGGTCCGTGAACATGCGAACGACGACCGGTCGGCGGCCGAGTGCGAGGCGGCTGCGTCGGAGACCGCCCTGGCGCTTGCCACCGAGTACCTCGACCACCGAGGCATCACGTCCAAGCGACTTCGTGCGAACGCCGTCGACATGGCTGACATGTGGCGGGAACGGTGACATGGGGTGACATGTGACCGAAACTCCGCGACCATTGCCCAACCGGGCCATTCGGCCCACTAGCCTGGTTGCTTCACGAGGCGCCGACACGTTCGAACGCGTCGTGGAGCACCGTCGGCAGGCATTTCAGCGTGTTTCAGGGTAAAAGAACCCTCCTTGCACTGTTCTGGATGATTTGTCACGCTCTAGTGCACTCAGTTACCGGGAGATCCACGTGAAGCAGAACCACACCCCCTCGAGCCGTCGCACCGTCGGCACCAGCCGACTTGCCGTCGGCGTGAGTGCCGTCGCCGCTGGTCTCGCGCTCCTTCTCACGCCGTTGGGCGCGAGCGGGCAGACGACCGACGACGTGACCGCTCAGACGCTGGGCAACGTGATCACCGTCACCCAGACCCCGTCGGGCGTCGGCGGCAACTGCGTTCCCGCCTCCGTGGCGATCCTGAACGGCACCGTGGTCGTGCAGCCCTTCTCCGACGCCACGACGTTCCAGCTCAACGTGCGCGCCACCGCTCCCCTGTGCGAGCCGCTCACGGCCAAGGCCGTCGTGTACACCATGCCGTCCAACGGCGACACGTTCCCTCAGCAGCTGAACGAGACGAAGGACATCAGCATCCAGGAGGCCGGTGACACGCTCATCGTCTTCAAGAAGGAATGCGACCGGGTCCAGTACGACCTCGTGACCGGTGCACCGCCGGCCGTCCTCAACACCGGCTTCGACCATCAGCTCCTGTTCCCGGCCAACCTCGAGACGGCCTTCCAGCACGTCGGCAACGCACCCGACTGCGTGGCTGCGAGCACCACGGCTGCCCCGACGACGACCGCTGCCCCGACGACGACCGCCGTGGTCCTCGGCACCACGACGATCGTCGCCCCGACGACGATCCCCCGTCAGGTGCTCGCTGCGACCACGGTGCCCGCCTCGTCCAACAACAACGCCGGCCTCGCTGTCACGGGCACGACCACCTCGGGCCCGATCGCCCTCATGGGTGGCGGTCTCGTGTTCATCGGTCTGTCGTTCATGCTGGCCGCACGTCGCCGCAACGCCTGATCCGATTCGAATCCTCCGAACCGAGGTGCACGCTCCGGCGTGCACCTCGTTCGCGTTGCGGTGACGTTCGAGGGCTCAGGCGGGCGGACGCAGCTCGAACCAGACGCGCTTGCCCCACACCTCGGGGATGACACCCCATCGAGCAACCATCTGCTCGACGATCGACAGGCCTCGTCCCGTGACGGCGCGAGGGCTGTGCTGGCGAGGTGTCGGGAGGTCGACGCAGTGGTCCGCGATCTCGACGCGAAGCAGGTCACGGGCCCGGATCACCCGGACCGTGAACGTGCTGCCTGCGTGGAGCACCGCATTGGTCGCGAGCTCGGACACCACGAGACGGAGCACGTCTGCCGTGCGAGCGTCGGCACCCGATGCCGCGACAGCGAATGAACGGGCGCGGCTGACACTCGAGGCGACCCCCTCGAACTCCCGCTCCTCGATCACTGATCACTCACGACCGGCTCGAACACTGCTCGTCAGGGTACCGGGATGCTGTGGGAATCGAACCGAGCAACAACGGCGATGACCTCGTATCGTGGCAGCAGACAGCGATGGGTGTGCCGTCGGGGTGTGGGAGGAGTGTGCAGCGATGGCTCGACCAGTGTGGACGGGTTCGATCAGCTTCGGTCTCGTGAACGTGCCGGTGAAGCTGTACTCGGCGACGAGTGAGCGACCGGTCCGGTTCAACCAGCTCGACGGACGCAACGGCGCGCGCATCCGGCAGAAGCGCGTCAACGAGGTCACCGGCGAGGAGGTCGAGTTCGGCGACATCGTCAAGGGCTACGAGATCTCCAAGGGCAACTACGTCACCATCACCGACGAGGAACTCGCAGCGCTCGGAACCGAGGCCACCCATCGGCTCGATCTGGAGTGCTTCGTCGATCTCGACGAGATCGACCCGATCTACTTCGACGGCGCCTACCTCGTTGCCCCGGTCGACGCGACCAAGCCGTACGCGCTGTTGGTACGGGCGATGGAGGAGTCCAACCGGGTGGGCATCGCGCGGTTCGTGATGCGGGCCAAGGAGCACGTTGCGGTCCTCCGCCCGCTCGACGGTGCGCTGGTGATGTCGATGATGGTGTACGCCGACGAGCTGGCGAAGCGCGACCAGTTCACCGAATTCGACGGTCTGGCCGACGTCGAGGTCTCCGACAAGGAACTGACGATGGCTGAATCGCTCATCGACGCCCTGTCCGAACCGTTCCTGCCCGAGCAGTATCACGACACCTACCGCAGTCGGGTCATGGAACTGATCGAGCAGAAGGCGGAGGGCCTCGTCCTCACGGCCGCGGAGGCGCCCGCCGCGGCGAGCGCCAACGTGATCGACCTCATGGACGCGTTGCAGGCCTCCGTCGAGGCCTCCCGCGCCGCACGGACCCGCCACCCCACTGCGCTCGCGCCCGCCGAGGCAGACGAAGCCGACGAGGCTGCGCCGGCAACGAAGCGGCCTGCACCGGCCAAGAAGACGCCCGCGAAGAAGGCGACGGCGAAGAAGGCGGCGACGTCAACGCCCCCTGCCGCGAAGACACCGTCCAAGCGGCGCACGGCCTGAGGTCGACTTGCTCCATTCGCCCACGACCGACGGCCGACGACCATGAAGGACCGGGCACCGGCGACCTACATCGCGGTCTCGCCCCGCGACGCGCGCCAGTTCGTACGGCGAACCCTCATCGCGCTGGACTGCCGGCCGATCACCGAGGACGCCGAACTGCTGGTCTCGGAGGTGGTCACGAACGCGGTGCTCCACGGTGGCGTGAACTACGCCCCCGTGTCGGTCCGCCGCACGACCACAGCGATCCGGGTCGAGGTAACCGACCCGGGCCACCTGTTCCCGGCGGAGCCGGCCGCCGTCGACCTCGAGACGCCGGGTGGGCTGGGCCTGGGGATCGTCGACAGCCTGTCGTCGCGATGGGGCGTCGTCGCCTCCGGCGACGGCAAGATCGTCTGGTTCGAGCTGGACTTGCCGACGACCTGATCCCGGTCCGACGTTGCCTGCGTCATCCGTGCGGAACGTGACGTCCGCTGTCATACCTCGCACGAATTTCGTCCGCTCGTCACGCGTGGTGCCGAGACCTCCGATCTCGCCCCGTCAGGGTCTTCGCGAGCGCCGAGCCAAGTAGCGTCGGGATGGTGAACCAGTGGCGACGCTTCGGTCAGGCGGTGCTCCTCTTGGGGACCGTGGTCGCCGTCGGCACCGTCGGGTACCTCGCCCTCGGCTTCGGGCTCGTGAACGCCCTCTACCAGACGGTCACCACCGTCGCGACCGTTGGCTTCCGAGAGGTCGAGCCGTTGTCGACGTCCGGCAAGTTCTTCACCATGGCGCTGATTCTCTTCGGTGTCGGGGCGACCCTGTACGCGTTCAGTGTGCTCATCGAAACCCTCATCGAGGGCCGCCTCATCGACCTTCTCGGGAGACGAAGAATGGAACGGACCATCAGTGCAATGGCAGACCACGTCATCATCTGTGGATGGGGTCGTGTTGGCCGGTCGATCGCGTCGGAGATGGCCAGCGCGTCTCGGGCCATCGTGGTCATCGACCACGATGAGTCCCGGCTTGCAGACTGCGCCCATCCGACGGTGTTCGGGGATGCAACCGAGGACTCCGTGCTCGAAGCGGCCGGTATCGCCCGGGCATCGGCGCTGGTCGCGGCAGTGGATACCGACGCAGCGAACTCATTCATCACGCTGAGCGCTCGGTCCATGCGACCCGAACTGTTCATCGTGGCGCGGGCTCGCAGCCTCGACAGCGAGCAGAAGCTCGAACGGTCCGGAGCGGATCGGGTCGTCAACCCCCAGAGCATCGGCGGGTCCCGAATGGCCGCATTCGTTCTTCGCCCACATGTGGCGGAGTTCGTCGATGTCGTCATGCATGAACACAATCTCGAGTTTCACCTCGAAGAGTTCCTCGTGCCTTCGGACAGCCCGCTCGCGGGCACGACGCTGGGCGACGCGCGGGTGCGGGACCAGACCGGAGCCCTGGTGCTCGCGATGCGCGACACAGCTGGCAGCTTTCTCACGAACCCTCCGCAGGACAAGGTCATCGAGCCGGGACACGTTCTGATCGCGATCGGCACCGATGACGAGCACAAGGCGCTGCGGCGACTCGTTGGTTGAGTGCGGGCTCGGCAGACACATCTCAACCGAGTCGGCGAACTCGACGGGGTGCTGCGGGGTCACGACAGGAACGACGAAACCCCCGATTTCTCGGGGGTTTCGTACGTACTTCCACGTGTGGGCCGTAAGGGATTCGAACCCCTGACCCCCTGCGCGTCATGCAGGTGCGCTAGCCAACTGCGCCAACGGCCCGTGGAGCCGACACCTTAGCAGGTCGCACCACTCCCGCGATCACCACACACGCGAGGACGAGCAGGAGCGCCGAGGCGACCAGCGCGACGACTCCGTACCGCGGGCTCGCGTCGACGCCACCATGGGACCGCACGACGTCCACGAGTTGAACGACGGCCACGAGGAGCGCCGTGGCCGAGGCCACGACCGCCACCACCGTTGCCGAAGCGGAGCGCACGTTCGCCACTGCCGGCGCCGCGCCCAGAGCGGCAACGACGGCGAGGAACACGAGCAGTGGACCCCAGCTCGTGCCCCCGACCACGTTCGTCCACCCGTTGCCGGAGCGCAGCCCCAGGCCCTCGATGTCGACCCGGACCCAGGGCAGGAACGTCGACGCCGCCACGCCGGCCGCAGCGACGATCGCCACGACCGCGCCGGCGCGCGCCGCCGGAGCCACCGAGCGCGGCTCGACCGTCAGGATCGTGGCCTCTGGTGCCCCGTACACCGGTGGTCCGGTTGGATACGGCGCAACCGCACTCGGCACGGCCTGGCCACCGAGGGGAATCGACGGAACGGGTGCATAGCGAACCGATGGGCTCGGTGCATAGCCGGGTGGAGCGAGCGGGGCCGGCGGCCACGGTGGGGGTCCCGGCGGCGGAGGCGAGGAATTGCGGGGGTCATCCATCGGGTACAGCCTCCGACCATGCCATCCGCCCGCCACCGGAGCGAACGAAACTGAGGCGACGAGGGGAATCGAACCCCTGTGCAAGGCTTTGCAGGCCTCTGCCTAACCACTCGGCCACGTCGCCAGCCGGAACACCCTACCCCGTCGCGTTCGGGTCCGGTCCATCTTCCGGCGGAGACCTCGGCCAGACGGATCCAGATCGACGAAATGAACACGAACTGTGACCGTGTCCGCGCGCCCCGGTGTCATTATCCTGTTCGGGTGCCTGTCGTCGTCGCGCGCTCGGATGCCCAGCATCCACCGGACCAAGTTCGCCCGGGTACCGACGCGTGACGACTGCCGAGCGTTCCGGCGGCATCCCGCCGGACCCCGACCACTGGGACCTTCCCGCGCCGTCCGGCGCGCCCTGCGCCGACCTGCCGCCGCCCGTAGCGCCCACGCCAACCGAGCTTGCACCCGAGCCCCAGCCAGCGCTGGACCACGTCCCGTTCGACATGGACTTCATCGCGCGCACGCTTGCGCGGGTGATCGGCGAGCAGACGTTCACGCCTCCGGTGACCGCGCCCGCTCCCCCTGCGCCGTCCGCCCCGCCTGCTCCACCTGCACCGCCGCCACCCCCGGCGTACGAGCCCGTCGCCCCGGCGGCGCCGGCTGCCGACCTGCTGGACGCCGACGGCCGGCTGTTCCGGTTCGCACCACCCAAGCAGCAGACGGGCGGCGAGACCGGAGGGCTCCGGGGCATCCGGGTCGCGTTGCGGACCCTGCTGCGCCAGCGGCGACGCATGCTCTTGTCGATCGTCGCCGTCGCGTTGGGTGTCGGCTACCTGGCCGGCTCACTCTCCTTGCTCCAGCGGGTCGGCGCCGGACTCGCCGCGCAAGCCGGCGCCGGCACCGAACGCGCCGACCTCGTCATCGAGGGCACCATCGCCGACGACGGTCCGCTCCAACAGGTCCGCCGGCTGGTCCCTGACACGATCGTCGATCAGGTCCGAGGCATCGAGGGCATCGCTGCGGTCGAGCCTCGCCTCGAGAGCAAGTCGACCCTCATCCTCGGACCGACGGGCTCGCCGGTGGTGAGGTTGGGGCTCACCGAACGGCCGCTCGGCGCCAACTTCCCGACCGAGCCGTCCCTCAATCCCTACCGATTCGTCGGCGAGGGGCGTGCACCCGCAACCGACACCGAGGTCGCGATCGACGCCGAGACGGCGAAGGTCGCCAAGGTGAAGGTCGGTGAGCCGGTCCTGATCGCCGGCAAGGTCGGCCTGAAGTCGTTCACCGTGACGGGCATCGTCGAGCTGACCAAGGGCACGTTTCCGGCGGGCTCGTCCCTGGCGCTCTTCGCCACCGAGGTCGCCCGCCCACTCTTCGAGCTCGGCCCCGACGACAACGCCATCGCCATCAAGCTCGAACCCGGGGCGGACCGGGACGAGGTGATCGAGCAACTCCGTGCCATCATCTTCAGCGGCGCCGAGGTGTCGACCGGTGCTGAGTACGCCGAACACCGCCAGGCATCGTTCGAGAAGAGCTTCACCCTGATCCGAGCCCTCCTCGTCGGCTTCGCGGCCCTGGCGCTCGTGGTCGGTGCGTTCACGGTGGCCAACTCGATGGCCCTGCTCTTCGACCATCGCCGTCGTGGCTTCGCGATGCTGCGGCTCATGGGGGCGTCGCCGTCCCAGCTCGTCGGCGCCGCCACGGCGGAGGCGCTGCTCGGCGGCGCCATCGCCGGTGTGGTCGGTCTCGGCCTGGGCCTCGGCGTTGGCGCGGCAATCGAGTGGTTGATCCAGTCGACGGGCACACCCCTGCCCGTCGCCGGGCCCGTCATCACGTGGTGGATCCCGGTGTTGGCCGTCGTGATCGGCGCCGCTGTCACCGTGTCCACGGCGCTCAGCCCGGCCCGCCACGCGTCGCGCACGCCGCCGGTCCACGCCGTCACCGGCGCCGACGACCGGCCGAGCGATCGCTCACCCCTCGTGACCGGGCTCCGCTGGCTGGCGACGGTTGTCGTGGTCGCAGCGGCAGCGGCGCTCCTCGGGAGCGCGTTCGGCGGAAGCCGGCGTGATCCCCCTCGCCGCCGGCGCAGGAGCCGCTGTGGCCATCGTCCTCGTGATCCTGCCGCGGCTCCTGAGCGGCATCGTGGGCGTCGCCACGTCGCTGCTGTTGGGCAAGTCGGTGGCCCTGCGGCGCATGAGCACACTGCGTTCGCGCCAGGCCCGCACCCGAGCCGCCTCCACCACAGCGGCGTTGCTCCTCGCCGCTGCGGTGGTCACGTCGTTGACCGTCCTGTCGAGCAGCTTCCTCCGGTCGGTCGAGGGGCAGGTCTCGTCCGCGATCACCGCTGACTTCGTGGTCGACTCGGCCACGTTCGCGACCGGAGGCCTGTCCGCGGACCTCGTGCCGCTCCTCCGCCAGCAGCCGGGAGTCGCAGCCGTCAGCGGCTGGCGGGTCGGGAACGCCTCGATCGGGCTGACGAAGTGGCGTGCCGCCGGCATCGACGGTGCGTCGATGTTCGAACTCCTCGATCTCGGGGTCGAGGGCACTCCCCTTGCGTCGGCGGGCATCAACGACGTCGTCGTGAGCACCCAGGTGGCCGAGCGGGAGAACCTTCAGGTCGGTCAGACCGTTCCCGTGCGCTTCGAGAACAACGCGGTGATCCCGATGCGGGTTCGCGCCATCTTCGACTCGAACGTGCGCGTCCTGCTCGGCGACGTGATCGTCGATTCCACCGTGATGGCCGCCAACCTGCCCCAGAGCGTCGACGTCATGGCGTTCGTCAAGCTCACGAAGGACGCGCCGGTCGCGGCCACCCGCCAGGCGATCGAGGTGACGGCCAAGAAGTACGGCGCCGCGAACGTGCTCGAACCGAGCGAGCTGGTGTCCAACCGCGCCGACCTCCTGCGGGGCTTCGGTCGTGTGATCCAGTGGATGCTCGCGTTCTCGATCGCATTGGCCCTGATCGGTGTCGCCAACACGCTGCAACTCGGGGTCAACGAGCGCCGCCGCGAGCTCGGGCTCATCCGGGCAGTCGGCGCGACCCGGCAGCAGGTGCTGCGTCTCGTGATGGCGGAGGCGGGCGCACTCTCGGTCGTCGGGACGCTCTTCGGGATGGTCATCGGCGCCGGAGCCGCCTACGCGACGGTGTCGGGGCTGTCTGCGTACGGCCTCGACCAGTTCGTCGCCCCGGTCGGCACGTTGATCTTCATCGCCGTCGTCGCAATCGGACTGGGCCTGCTCGGCGCGATCCTCCCCGCCTGGCGCGCCGCCGGCGTTCCGTTGCTCGACGCCATCTCCGACAGCAGCGACCAGGACCACTCGCGGTCGCGACGGGGGATCATCGCGTCATCGGCGCCGTCACGCGCCACCGCAACCCGCCCGGTCGCCGGACCGCGACCAACGGCAGCGCACCACGCCGGAACCCCTCCGCCCTACCCTGGGCCACCGCTCGCACCCGACACTGTCGTCGCCACCCCGGTCCCCGCGGACCCGTGGATCGACCATGGAAGTGTCCCGGGCGCACCCGCTATCGTCGGCCCGCCGAGCGCCGACGGTGCCGGCGCCGCCTCCCCCCCGCCGAACCACGAGGTCCTGATGGCATTGCGGTGTTACAACTGCGGCAACGAGCCGGGCGACGGCGAGTCCTGCATCGCCTGCGGCGCCCCACAGACCGTTACGCCCGTGGGCATGTTCACGTTGCGCCCCGAGGCCACCAACGGCACGGCGAGCAACGGTTCCGAACCGGTGTCGTCGCTCGGCGCCGACATCGTGGACGCTGCGGTCGTCGAGAACGGCGTCGTCATCGAACCCGCTCCGACCACAACATCGGCCGGAGCGGATTCGGCACCGGCCCCGCCGCCCTACGTCGCGACAGCCCCCGCCGACCAGGAGGCCGAGTCCCGCCATCGGGAACCACCCGCCGATTCCTACGCAGTGACGCCGGGGGACGACACACCGATCCGCTCGTCGCTCGGCTCGATCTTCGACGGCCGCCCGACGCCGTCGGAGGCGCACGACCCGATGAGGTCGCCGTTCGGGCAGCACGCGAGCGCTGAACCCGAGCCACCCGTATTGGAGGAGCCGCTCCCGACCGCGGCACCCGCCGCTCGTCACGGCATCTTCAGCGCCGGCACCGCCGACCCGTCGGCATCCGACGGCGAGAGCGTCGCCGTGCCGATCGCCCGTCCGACGCCCGCCGGTCCGCCGCCGGCGTTCGCGAGCGCCATTCCCGCCGGGGCGCCGGCACCGACCGCAGCGGCACCGGCATCGTCGGCGTTCGGCGGTCCGACCCAGGCCGACACTCACGGGTTGGCGGCGTCGGTCGCCCGGCTGAGCCTCGGTTCGCAACAGAACGGGCTCGTCCCGTTCAGCATCGCCGGCGCGCTGCTCGGGCCGCAGGAACACGTGGTCGCCGCGGTGGCGGGCACGTCACTCGGCATGCCCACCGTCATCGTGGTCACCGAGAGCCAGCGCGCTGATCGTGTCGGACCGCCGGTACGTCCCCGAGGTCGAGATCTTCGAGCTGGGTGCCGGGCTCACCATTCACGGCCGGCACGCCAACGAGCAGGCGTCGCTGACCTTCACCGACAGCGAGCGCCTCATCACCGTCGACCAGATCGTCGACGTGGGCTTGGCGGTCGAACTGGCCAACACGGCCCGCAATCGGACCGTCGGCGGAGATTTCTGACCGAAGTCGGTGCGTGAATGGCGCGTGGCCGACGCGTTTGTTGCTACACTCTCGATGCCCTGCGGACGTAGCTCAGCTGGTAGAGCATCACCTTGCCAAGGTGAGGGTCGCCGTTTCGAATACGGTCGTCCGCTCCACAGAAACCCCCGACTCGTCGGGGGTTTCGTCGGTTCACGGCACAAGTTGCCCTTCCCGCGCTCTACTAACTCGCTCTACTATCCCGTTCATGAGCGGCGCTTCAACGGCCGCACGGCGGGTGGCGCCGAGCGGTACCCGACGGAGAAAACGAGGCAGCGGAGGCGTGACGTTCGTCCGCGAGGGCGTCTGGCGTATCGACGTCGAGATCGGGCGGGACCCGGTCACCGGCGCCCGACGCCGGGTCTCACGCACGGTCGAAGGAACGGCAAGAGATGCCGAGGTTGCGTTGGCCCGCCTCAAAGTCGCGGACCACGAGCGTCGGCTTCCGTCCGGGGGCACCCACGCTCATTCGGTCGGCGCCGCGCTCGACCAATACTTGGAGTCGATCGATCAGGGCCTGATCGAACTCGCGCCCAGCACGATCCTGACGTCTCGTTCGGCGATCAGAACGATGAAGGCGATCGAGATGCCGGACGGACGCCCGTTCGGCAACGTCCGCCTCTCGAAGCTGGGGTGGCAGGAGATCGAGCACCTCTACGCTGGCATGCGCACCTCAGGCAGAGGGAACGACTGGATCCGACGATCCGCGACCGTTCTCGCGAGAGCCCTCGAGCTTGCCCGCAAGCGGGGTCTGCTCGATTCCAACCCTTCAAAGGACGCGACCCGCCCGAAGACGACCAGGACGAAGCCGTACTCCCCTACTCTCGACGACGTCCGCCATCTGCTGTTGGATGTTGCTGAGGTCGATCCGGAGCTGGCCGACGCAGCGATGATCCTCGCCAGCACTGGGATGAGGCGAGGTGAGCTCCTTGGCTTGCAGTGGAAGGACGTCGATCTAACGACCGGCGAGATCCATGTGGCAGCTGCCATCACCGATGGCGGTCCCGGCGTGGGCCTGGTGCGCAAGGCAACGAAGCAGTCCGACTGGCGCGATGTGCCGCTGACGACTCGAGCGGTGGTTGCGTTCGAGGCGCAGCGAAACCGTGTGGGCACACGGCTCGGTAGGCCGACGAAGGTGACCGACTTCGTATTCCCGTCGGCCGGCTCGGCGCATCTTCCCCTGCGGCCCGAGTCGTTGACCGGGCGGTGGGCTGCCAGTCGAGGGACCTCGCCTATCACGCTCCTGCATCTGCGCCATTTCGCCGCAACCTCGATGCTCGATGCCGGCGAGTCCTACCGCACCGTCGCGGACATACTCGGCAACAGTGAGTCGACCCTGCGCCTGCATTACGACGGACGAACCGACGCCGGGAAACGTAAGGCGATCGCGGCGCTGGAACTCGGTTGAGACGGGCATCGTTCGTCGATCTGCGAGGACTCGCAGCCGCGTGGTTACGAGTCGGTCAGATGACTCGAACTCCGACGGGCGAGGCGTTCGGCGGATGTCAGCCAATGCCGGCGGCCCTCAGAATGCCCACGAATTGGGCGTTTCGAGGACTGGCGAGTTCGGCCGCTGTCGACCGCTGTTGGCGAGTTTCGGGAAGTGTGTGACCAAATTGTGACCACGCCTACTCCCGCTCGCACGACCGGTATTCTGACTTGCCGACCGGCCGACGACCGACCGCAGCCTTCGGACGTGTTCACCGTCGCCTGCCCTTCTGCGTAGTCGTCCGTGACTCCTATCCTGCCGGTGGTGATCGCTGCGTCGAGTCTGCTGGGGCTGCATCTCGACGTTTTTGTGAGCGATCCGTGGGACCTCACGGCCGACGGGCACGACGACACGCGTTCTCAGGCCACGGTCGTCGCTGCTGGGAGTGAGATGGGCAACGAATGCCTCCTCCTGGAGTTCGAACCTGCGGCGACCTGGCGTGGGTCCGACCACAAGCATTTCGTCGCTACCCCTCACAATGGGTCAGCGATGTTCGAGTCGCTCGTCACCGACCTGGCCGTGGAGTGCGGTCTCGTGGCGGTGCCTGAAGCCCAGATCGCGAGTTCCTCCCCGATGGATACGACATGGTGGCGAGGTGGCCGAGTGAGTCCCATGACGTGGTGTAGGAGGCGGCACCGACGCCGGAGACGGGCCACGGTACGTCGGGGCGCCGGGCAGCGGAGACGACCCCTCGTTGTCGAAGCCCCACTTGTACGGCAGGTTGCGGTTGAGGTCCACGCCGTCGGCATCGGTGATCTGGCCGTCGCCATCGTTGTCCCGCAGGTTCTTCCGCCAGAGCGGTTCCGTGCTGAAGCTGTAGTCGTATCCGTCGGGATTCGCGACCGGAACGAACCACAGGTCGGTGCTGCGGGTTGGCGAGCAAGTGCCCCGTCGGGATCGGTGCCGTCCAGGTAGAGGCGAAGGAGGCGCAGATCGATCTCCGTGCCGATCCACTCCCGCGCGTGCTGGCCGGCGAGGTGGACGACGCTGGGACGCTCCCCGATCGCCGACGACAGGTCCGAGGACACTCGTACGGCCACGATCTCCTGGCCGAGATGCGACGTGCCGATCACCATCGACCGTGCCCGATCCGGGTGCGCTCGCACGATCGCGTCGACCTCGTCGCGTATGCCACCTGGCTCGCTGTAGGACCGCCAGACCGAGTAGCCGTACCTTCCCGTCGTCGGAGGAGGCGATGGGTCGGCGGGCAAGGCCGCACGAACTGCCTCGAGCTCGCGGAGGACGCGTGCATCGTCGCGCTGCTCGGCAGGCTCGACCTGTGCCGGTCGGGTCCCGTCGGCGGAGCTCTCCGGGCCGTCGACCGATCCGTTCGAGCACGCGACTCCGGTCACCACGACCATCACGATCGCTGTCGTCAACGCTGCTTTGCGCATGAGCTGTTCCTTCCGGGCGCACGCCGAACGCGCCGCCTGCTCGATGGACGAAATTGTTCGCCACGGTCGTGTCGACCTCCGCGGGGCCGTCGAACCACTAGCGTCGGAACGTGAGCGACATGGGATCGGCAGTAGCCACGCTGCCGGGAATCACCGATGTCGAGGCGCTCGCCGGGGGGCATCAGAGCACCGTGTGGCGCGCCCGTCACGACGGCGCCGACGTGTGATCAAGGTCGTGTCGGCCGACGCCGTCGATGCCGCGGCGCTGCGGGGACGTCTCGCCGCCGTACGACGCTTGGCCGGCATTGCGCCCGCAGTGTGTGCGCCGCTCGACCTCGACGGAGCGATCATCTCGTCGCTCCCCGGGGTCGACGGCCACCTCGACCATGTGATGCTGTTCGCGTTCGCCGACGGGCGTGCACCGTCGCCGCTCCTGCCGGCCGACACCGAGGCGATCGGTGCCACGCTGGCGCTGATCCACGACGCCGGTCGCTCGATCGCCCATGACGATGTCCCGCGCTTCGCCGTCATCGACGTCGAAGCAGCCGCCCTCGCACCCCCGAGTGCGACGGACGCCCTGCTACGGGTCCTCGAGCGAGTCCGGCGCTTCGACGGGTCGGCGCCTGCCCACGCTCCTCCATGGCGACTACGGCAGCCACAACCTCCGGATGTCCGCTGGCGAGGTGCGAGTCTTCGACTTCGACGAGTGTGGGGTCGGACCGGCCGAGTACGACGTGGCGAACTCGCTCTACCTCGCCCTGTTCGACCTCACCGTCGAGCGAGGTGCCGGCGAGCTGTTCTCAGCGTTCCGCCGGGATTTCCTCTCGTCGTACGACACGGTCGCCGCCACACCACTCGATCGGTCCGCCGTCGACGACCTCGTGATCCTTCGTGCCATGATGCTCAGCCGGTGGCTCGCAGAGCCGTCCATCGCGCCGCGAGGCGTGGCCGCGGCGGACGCGGCCTGGAAGACGCGTCTCGCCGAGTTCGTCACGGACTTCCTCGCCGGACCAGACGCGCCGGCATGACCCCCACATCGTCATCGGCCGCCCCGTCGCTGCTCTGGTCGCTCCCCGGCAGTCCGACCGACGCGGACGTCGCGCTCATCGTGTGCCCGTATGCCGGCGGAACGGCCCAGGCGTTCGCCAACGAGCTGCGCTGGCTCGTCCCGGACCACGACGTGCGGTACCTGGCGCTCCCGGGACGGACCCATCGGATGACGGAGGCGCCCTACGAGGATCTGGCAACCCTCGTGGACGATCTGGAGTGGGAGCTGGCGATGATGGGCAAGCCGTTCATCATCGCCGGGTACAGCATCGGGGCCCGCATCGGCCTCGCTACAGCGGAACGCTGCACCGTGGCCGGATCGGCCCTGATAGGTCTCCTCCCGGCCATGTCGGCCGTCGGGCCGCACGGTGAGCGTCGTTGGGGCACCGACCTCGAATCGGTCGCGAAGGACATCCGTCGATCGCATCCCTCGGGCGACGAGCTCCACCACGCCGGACTGCTCGATCGGGTCGCCGCTCAGACCTCGCGGACATGCACCTGTTCCGAGGCGCCGCCGAGCCCGGCGACGGGATCCTGGACGTTCCGGTGTGTGCCATCAGTGCCCGATCGGATCGCACCACCTCGCCGTCGGCCGAGGCGTGGCGGCAGGTCACCAGCGGCCGGTTCCGACACCGTGAGATCGAGGGCGACCACTTCGCCATCCACACGAACCCGGCCGACCGGCGAGGTCCAAGCGCACCTCGCCGAGGTGTACGGCACCGACATGAGCCCGAGAGCAGGTCTCCAAGATCACCGACGCCGTTCTGGGGGAGATGGCCGAGTGGATGACCCGCCCCCTCGAACGGGTGTACCCGGTCGTGTTCATCGACGCCATGGTCGTCAAGATCCGTGACGGCCAAGTCGCGAACCGGCCGATCTACACAGCGATCGGCGTCACTGTGGACGGCAAACGCGACGTTCTCGGCCTGTGGGCGGGCACCGGCGGCGAGGGCGCCAAGTTCTGGCTGCAGGTCCTGACCGAGATCAAGAACCGTGGCGTCGACGACGTGTGTATCGTGTGCTGCGACGGGTTGAAAGGGCTGCCCGACTCGATCGCGGTGACGTTGCCGCTGGCGGTCGTGCAGACGTGCGTGTTGCACCTGATCCGCAACACGTTCCGCCTCGCCAGTCGCGCCGACTGGGACCGCATGGCCAAAGACCTCCGGCCGGTCTACACCGCCGTCAACGAGGAGCAGGCCCAGGCGAAGCTCGCTGAGTTCCACGACGCGTGGGGCGACCGCTACCCCGCCATCAAGGGACTATGGGACAACGCGTGGGGCGAGTTCATCCCGTTCGTGGACTACTCCGTGGAGATCCGCCGGGTCATCTACAGCACCAACGCCATCGAGTCGCTGAACGCCCGGATGCGGCGGGCGACCAGGGCCCGCGGGCACTTCCCCAACGAGCAGGCGGCGCTCAAGTGCCTTTACCTGACGATCGCCTCGACCCCACCGGACGCGGAGCGCACCGCTGGATGAACCGCTGGAGGCCCGCCCTCAACGCCTTCCCCATCGCGTTCAGCGACCGACTCTTCACCACCAACAACTAACAACCGCCGCGACCAGTTACACCGTCTTCTTGACATTCCCGACCGGAGCGGGTCGCCCGCCTGGGGGTCGGCCTTCGGTGCGGGGGTAGTCAGCTCGGCGAGTACTCCGGCGAAGCGAGCCTTCGCACGTGCCCATTCCTCGGCCAGGCGCCTTAATCGCTCATGAGTGTCTCCGCCACCGCCCAATCGGGCCCTGTGAGGAGCGTGCGCCTCGCTGTTGCACAATCGTCGCTACTCGGACCGCTGGCCCCACGACCTCGCGGGCTCTGTCGCTCAACTGCTCCCGACCTTGGCCGATAGGCTGATATGGCACTCAGTTGTTCTTTGGTCCGTTGGATTCGCCGAGCCTCGCCGCGAGCCCTCGTCACGCTGGCGATGGTCGCGGCACTGCTGCCGCTGTCATTCGGTGTCGCACCAACGCGCGGCGCTGGAGCGTCTGGCACTCCCGACATCACGGTCTCCGCTGATGGGCCCGCGCGAGTACTCATCGGAACCAGCGCTAGCTACACGTTCCGAGCCTGCAATCCGACCGCCACCGACGGCTACAACCTGTCCTACCGGACCGTGCTGCCAGCGGGCGTCGGGTTCGATTCGGCAACACCAGCGGCCACCACCGTGCTCGCGAACAAGCCGAGCGCCGGCCTGACCACGGTGATCTGGGAGAACACGAGCGATCTCCTGTCCGGCGCCTGCACGTCGATCAGCCTCGCCGTATCCACCGATGCCGACAACGACGTCGCGACCCTGCCGGTCGGCACGAACTTCGACATCACGCCGGGGGCCTACGTGAATTCCGACGCCTTCTACATCCCCGACTTCGATGCCAATGGCGTACCCGTGAGCGGCGCGACTTCCTACACCGGGTCCGCCGTATCGACGCCGAGGACCTCACACGTCGCCGCATTCATCCTCGACAAGGTCGCCGGAAACAACGGCGAGGGCGAACTGACGCGTGGCGTCCATGGTGCGGACCCCAAGACCTACACCCTCACAGTGACCAACAACAGTCGGCGCACCACCAACAACTTCAGCGTCGTCGACGTGCTCCCTCCCACGCTCGAGTTCCTCGGATGCACGAACTACCTTCCGGACTCCACCAGCGATGCGCCCACGAACACCGGCTCCACCGAGGAGTACACCGGATCAGGGCCGCTCGCCGGCGGCACCCCCGCAGCGACCTGCCTCACACCGTCCAGCATCGAAACTCTCGCTGCGCCGACCGTGCTCGCCGACGGCAGCACAGCAGTCGCCGGCAGCACACGGGTCACGTGGAATGCCGCCGCACTCGGCGCTGGTGCCAGCCAAGCCGCCAGCGGCGTGCTCACCATCACGTACCTGGCCGGCATTCCGCTTCGCGCCAACACGAACACCTTCACCGGCACGAAACCGAGTGATTCGTCACTGCAGCAGGGTCGAAATCTCGACAACAACAACGGTACGCTCACGACGGAGACCTCGAGCGAAGACGCCATCACCAACCGCGCCGCCGCAACCGGCACCTACCAAGGCCCCTCCACCAGTGGCACCAACCCCACCCTCACGGACACGGACAACGCGACGGTCACCGCCGAGGACCTGCTGATTCGTAAGTCATCTGTGGGCACGGTTGTCCAGGGCACAGTCGTCACCAACACGCTCACCATCGAGACCAGCGAATACCGAGACTCATCGAGTCTCATCGTCACCGACACACTTCCCAACGGCATGTGCCCGCTCGGCAACCTCGCCACCGGCGGACCCGCGGACCCGACCTGTTCGCCTTCCGGGGCCAATCCCACGATCGACATCGGCGCCGGCCCCGTCGCCGCGCCGTACACGTCGGCCACCGAGAACGCTGACGGCACCTGGACCCTCGTCTGGGACTTCGCGGACACCACCGAACTGGCCAATGTCGCCCACGACAACCAGGTGACGATGACCCAGCTGGCACGGGTACGCCCGACCTACCGATCGAACGGGTCGAACACAACGCCGGTACTCATGGGCGACTCGATGACCAACGACGTCTCACTGAGCGGCGACACGTCGCACCGAGGGGCGATCACCGACGACACAACGCCAGACCTGACCGGCGTAGCCGACATCTCCGCTGACACGATTGACGGCGTCCTGCCGACGATCAACAAGCGGGTCTCGGTGCGAACCGGCCCATTCGCAACCGGTGCGGCTCGGACCTCGGCCGGCATCGGGGCGCTCTGCGCCGGGGGGACAGTCACCTGGTCCGAGGGCGATCCCACACCCGAGGCCGGTTACCGTCCGGGAGACTTCGCGTGCTTCGATCTCCAGGCCACCTTCCCGGTTGACGTCGACTCTGCGGGTGTTCGGATCGACGATCTCCTTCCGCCCAGCTTCAGCTACGTCACCGGCTCAGCCACCCGCGTCACCGCGTTCAACCCCGACACCCTCTCGGGAACGACAATCACCGAATCGTCCAACCTCGTGACGTTCAACGTCGGCAGCGGCGGCGCGGTGACCAACGCCGGCGAGACGTTCCACTGGACCATCGCCGCCCGCGTCGGAGCGCCGCCCCTCGGCGCCGCTGCCGACATCGTTGCCAACCTCCAGAAGATGACGATTCGAAATACCGACAACGAGGTCTTCCAATTCCGCGATCAGGCGTCGGCCGAATGGACCGAGCCGCAGATTCGCCTCACCAAGGGCGTTCGGTCCATCACCGGCGGGACATCGACCGCAATTGCAGGACCCCTCGCCGCCAATACCGACAACCGGGCCGTACAGGCCGGCGATGTGGTGACCTATCGGGTCGACCTCGAGAACACCGGCAACATCGACTCGGCAAGTACCGAGGTCTGGGACGTCCTCCCTACCGGCATCGATTGCACGATGGTGAGCTCGGTCAGCGACGGAGGGTCGTGCCCCGTATCGCCGGGAACCCGAGTTGTATGGCCGACATCCGCGGCAATCTCAGTGCTCGCCGGAGCATCCATCGGCTCTGGCAGCCAGAAGACGCTCACGTACGGCGTTGCGATTCCGACGACCGTCGAACCGGGCCACACGTTCGTCAACACGGCCGGTGTCCGCAGCTACCAAGCGGCAACCAACGCCTCCGACTCGCCACAGGTGTACTACCCGACGAGCAACATCGACGGCACCGTCACCGCCAACACCGACGCAGCATCGGACACGTCGTCGGTGTATACGCCGCAACCCGGGGCCACCAAGGTGCAGCAGTCTGCGCTGAGCGAGACCGGCAACACCGCGAACGGATCGCTGGCATCCACCGCTGAGCAGGCGACCATCGGCGAGGTCATCACCTACAGCACGACCCTCACCATTCCTCAGGGCACGACCACCTACGACGGCGTCTTCACCGATGCCATTCCCGCCGGACTGGCGTTCGACGGGAACGCGAGCATCGTCGGGTCGAACGTGACTCTCGATGGGTCGGCACTCTCCACACCATCGGTCGGATCGAACGGCACCGTCTCGGTGACGCTGCCCACGCCGTACGTGAACGCCGTCGACTCCGGCGACGACACCCTCACCCTGCAGTTCGACACCAAGGTGCTCGACACCGGGTCCAATGCCCGGAGCGGCACCAAATCGAATCGTTCGACGATCAACTGGAAGAGCGCAACCGGAACCTCGGCAACTGCGATCAACTCCAACGCAGTCGTGACCACCATCGTCGAACCCCGCCTGTCCATCGCGAAGTCCAACAACACCACGGGCAACTTCGCCTCGCCGGGTCAGACCGTTGGTTACACCCTGACGGTCACCAACCCGACCGCATCGGACGTGTCCACCAGCCACGAACTCTCCATCGTCGACACGGTGCCCGCCGGCATCGAACCCACCAACAGCGGAACTCCGGTCGCCGATGGTGGGTCGGTCGATCCCGACGGCGGAACCTGGAATGCCACTGCCCGAACGATCACGTGGAACGCAACAACGACCTCGGCGAAACTCACATCGCTCGCCCCGGCCGGATCGACCTCGCTCACCTACTCGGCGACCGTCGACAACCCCGCCGTCGCGTCGAACACACTGGTGAACAACGTCGCCGGATCCACCAGTTCGATGCCCGCAACGGTGACCGGCGAACGGTCCTACACGGCAACCGCCACCAACACCATCCAGATCACCAATCCCACGATCGCAAAGACGGTCAGCCCCACGACGGGGACGGTTGGCACCAAGACCACCTACTCGGTGCGGGTCGCCGTGCCGGCATCGACCCGGATGTACGACGCGACCGTGGTCGACACCATGCCCGACGGAATGGTGTTCGATGCCTACAACTCGATCACCCTCGAGACCGGACCGGGCAGCTGTCCGGATCCGTCGGGATTCTCGGGCATCACTCCCCCGACGGCGAACGGTAACGGCACCACCTCCATCGGGTGGTGGTTCGGCGATGTCACCACGCCAGCAGCCGGGGCCTGCCAGTACCTCCTGACCTTCGATGCCCATGTCGCCGCCAACCGCACATCGGGTGGCGCAGCAGTCGTCGCCGGCGACTCGCTCGTGAACTCGGTCCAGCTCGCGTGGAACACCTCCAACCTCGCCGGTCCCGGTGTTCCGAGTTCGGTGCCGTCGACGTCCGGCTACACGTCGACGCTCCCGGTCGCCACAGCGACCTTCACGGTGCAGGAGCCAACCCTCCGCATCGACAAGGACGTATCGCAGACCGGGTGTGACCAGACTGCCGGCAACATCGGAGACGCCGATACCTGTGGCACCTCTCCCGGGTCGAACTACACGTACACCCTGACGATCACCAACAGCGGTACCAGCGCGGCATACGACGCAACCGTGTCCGACCAGCCCAGCGCCAACCTCACCAATGTTGTCGCCACAGGGTCGAGCGGCATCACGATTACCGACGGATGGACGGTTGGCGATCCCGACATCACCTGGCAGATCGACGGTCCGATCGCAGCGGGTGGCAGCGTGACCATCACCTACACCGCCGATCTGGTGGCCAGTGGATCACTCAGCGACGCTGCACATGTCCAGAACACCGCCGACATTCCCACCTACTACGCCATCGGAGTCACGGAACGAACGGCGAATCCGTCGATCACCTACCGCACCTATGGCAATGATCCCAGCGGGCCCGGCGGCAACGTGACCGCCGACTCGGTGGACATGACCGTCAAGTTTCCGTCCCTGACCGTGGACAAGACCGTCGTGAGCGACGCCACCGACGCCCGCGTCGGCCAGAACTTCACCTGGCAGATCGTCGTGACGAATGCCTCCGGGGCAACGATCGACAATGCGTTCAATGTGGACGTGAGCGACGTGCTGCCTGCCGACTGGGACTACGTGAACGGCTCCGCCCGGGTCACCACTCCGTACGTGACCAACGCTGCGGTCGAGCCGGGCTGTGCCCCGAGTTGCGCCACCGGCGGCACGGTCTCGTGGGCAAATCTCGTCTCCGGCGTCGGCCAACCACTGGCGCCGGGAGCGACGATCACGGTACGGCTCGCAACAACGCCAACCTCGGCGGTGCTGACCGTCCCGAAGACCGGCACGTTCGATCATACGAACACCGCGTCCGTCGCCGGAGAGGACCGCACTGGCGCATCGAGCAACGCCGATGGCAGCTTCGCCGGGCCGAACGACACCGCCACCGCGGGTGCGTCGAGCAGACCTTCGCGTCGCCAAGACGGTTACTGCTGGCCCGTATTACTACGGCTCCGACGTGGACTACACGGTCCGGGTCACCAATGACGGCCCCGACACTGCCACCACGGTTCGCGTGGACGATCTCCTTCCAGCGACCATGGCGTACCGCAGCACCGTGAGCGCCTCGCAGGGAAGCTACGTGTCCAGCACAGGACGTTGGTCCGTGGGCACCCTCACCAATGGCGGCTTCGCGACGCTGGTCATCCGTGCCCGAATCGCTTCCGTCGGCACCATCGTCAACACGGCCGAAGTTGGAACCAGTGACCAGTGGGATCCTGACTCCACGCCCGGCAACGCATCCTCCGCACCTACCGAGGACGACACTGCGGCCGCGTCGATCACCACGGCGCCCACCTCGCTGGGCGATCTCGTCTGGTTCGATGCCGACGGCGATCACTCCCGCGACTCCAACGAACCGGGGATCCCCAACGTCACCGTGACCTTGGAGTCCGCCGGCAACGACAACACCTTCGGTACCGCCGATGATTTCTGGGGCCCCGATGGCGTCGCATCCACCAGCGATGACATCACGACCACGTCGACCACGACCAACTCAACGGGTTCGTACGCGTTCACCGATCTGCCGGTCGGCGACTATCGGGTGCTGGTAGATCAGACCTCACTTCCCGGTGGCCTCACCCAGACCTATGACGACGACGCCAGCTCGGGCGGTTCACTCGATCATCGGTCAGGAGTGATCACGCTCACGAGCACCACTCCCTACCTCAATGCCGATTTCGGGTATACGGGCACTGGGTCGCTCGGTGACACCGTCTGGGTGGACGCCAACGCCAACGGAGTGCTCGATGGCGCCGAATCGGGTATCTCCGGAGCGGCGGTCACCGTGGTGTGGGCCGGCTTCGACGGCACCGCCGGAACGGCTGACGACGTGACCTTCACGACCACGACGGCGAGCGACGGGACGTACCTCGTGAACGATCTCCCCGCGGGCTGGTACCGCGTGACGATCGATCCGTCATCGCTCCCGGCGGGTCTGGTCAACGTCTTCGATCCCGATGGAACCCTCGACGGCCAGTCAGTGACCACCCTCACCAGTGGGCAGGACCGCACCGACATGGACTTCGGGTACCGCTACCAGGCGGACCTGGCCGTGACCAAGACCCATACCGGCGACTTCGCCGTGGGTTCGAACGGCACGTACATCGTTACGGTCACGAACAACGGACCGTCAGCCGCGAACCCGGTCACTGTGGTCGATACCCTGCCGACCGGATTGTCGTTCGTCAGCATGGCCGGCACCGGATTCACCTGCGCCGCAGTGGCCCAGGTCGTGACCTGCACGTCAGGGGGTTCCTTGGCGGCGGGCGCATCAGTGACGTTCGTACTGGTCGTGTCGGTTGCGAAGGATGCCGCCCCATCGACCATCAACTCCGTCACCGTGTCGAGTCCGGTCTTCGACCCGGTGCCCGGCAACAACACTGCCACCGACCCGACGTCGGTCCCCTACGCCGATGTCTCGCTGGTCAAGACCCTGGTCGGCGCCATCCAGGCCGGCAAGAACGCCACCTACACGCTGGCGGTGAACAACAAGGGTCCCTCCGTCGCTCCCACGGGAATCGTGATGACCGATGACCTTCCCGACGGGCTCACGTATGTTTCGGCAACCGGTTCGGGATGGTCGTGCGCCGCAGCCGCCAACGTGGTGAGTTGCACGAGTGCTTCAACATTGGCCGTGAACGCGACGAGCACGATCGACCTCACGGTCGCCGTATCGTCCGCTGCTTCGGGGTCGATCATCAACTCTGCGATGGTCACGGGCGAGAACGTAGGCAACGGCGGCTTCGTCGACCCTGATAGCACCAACAACGATTCCTCTGCAGCGGCCCCGGTTCTCGCTGCGGACACGTTCCGGTCGCCGCTAGCATTCACCGGTGCGCCTGCGTTCCTATTGACAGCGGTTGGCCTCGCGTTGATCGCGATCGGGATGTTGGTACTGCGCAAGCGCTGACGCCCGAGGGAGTGTCAAGAGAACGGTGTAACTGGTCGTGGCGGTTGTTAGCCCGTAGGGGTTGGGGGGGGGGCACGGGGCCTGGTGGTCTCGCGCGAGGCCGAGGGCTGCGGTGCGGTGCCGGCGGCGCGGCGGGGGCCGGGGTGTGCGCGTCGGACCCGCGGTGGCTCGTCGCTGTGCTGTCGGCCTCGGTGCCGCGCGGGTGCTGTCCGGGGCCGTGGGTCGGTGCTGCCGGGGCCGGTGTGGTCCCCCGTGTGCTCGCCGGGGGCGGCGTCGTGCTCGTTCGCCCTGCGCCGGGCCGGCTGTTGGTGGTGTCCGGGCCGCGTCGCCCGGCCCTCGCAGCGTCAGCGTGGCGGATCGTGCGTGTCGCCGCAGCGGTGCTCCGTTACGGCACGGTGTGGTCCCCGATCTGTGCGGCCGGTGTTGTTGGCTCGACGCGTCGATGTCGGGATCCACTCCGAGACAAGGAGAACGCTGCCGCGACGTTCAAGGGCACCTACGGGTTCCACCCGATGATGTGTTTCGCTGACGCGACCGGTGAGACACTCGCCGCGGTGCTGCGCCCAGGCAACGCGGGTGCGAACACTGTGACCGATCACCTCGACGTGTTGGACCAGGCTGTCGCCCAGTTGCCCGCGGGGATCGCGCTTGGTCACCGAAACGGCGACGACCCGACGGGGGTGTCGCGACGGGTTGTGGTGCGTGCCGATGCTGCGGGGTGCACCGAAGGGTTCCTGGGGGGATGCCGGGCACGCAACATCGGGTTCTACGTGAGCGCCCGTCGCAACACTGGTGTTCACGCGGCGATCCTCGACGCGGTCGGTGTTGACGTGTGGCTACCCGCGTTGGGACGTGATCGCGAACCACGCGATGACGGCGCGGTCGTCGCGGAACTCACCTCGCTCATCGACGATCCGAAACTCCCCGCCGGCACCCGACTGATCGTTCGCCGCGAACCGTTACACCCCGGAGCGCAACGCAGCCTGTTCCCATCGATGGACTACCGGTACTGGGGGTTCTACACCGATCAGCCCGGCGATCCCCGCGACCTCGACGCGACGAGCGCGCTCACGCGCACGTCGAACAACACATCGCCCGCCTCAAAGACTCCGGGCTGTGCCGGTTCCCGTTCAACCGGTTCGAGTCGAACGAGGCGTGGCTGATGACCGTCACGCTCGCCGCGGACCTGCTCCGCTGGTTCGCGATCATGTGCCTCCCCGCCAGTTGGGTGAACACACGACCCAAGAGACTGCGTTGGACCCTGCTGCACGCTCCCGGCCGGCTCGTGCGCACCGCACGCCAGACAGTCGTGCGCATCATCGACGACTGGCCCACCGCGGACGTGTTGACCCACGCCTACCAGCGCATCGCACACATCACTTGACCCCACCCGAACCCGAGAGCGAACGGCACCACCCTCACCGACCGCGCCCCAACACGGCCACAACCACGTCGCCGGACCCGCCAACCACACCGACGAGGCGGCCAGGCGCCGCAAAGCGGTCAAGGCACCCGACCCGACACCGAAATCAGCCCCGACCCACACCCCCAAACCACCCCGTGAAGAATCAGGGTTATTGTTGGTGGGGAAGAGTCGGTCGCCGAACGTGATGGCGAAGGCGTTGAGGGCTGGCTTCCAGCGGTTCATCCAGCGGTGCGCTCCGCGTCCGGTGGGGTCGAGGCTTCGGATTGGAGTTGACCCGCGATCTTGGACACCAGATTCTGGAGCGCATCGCTCTGGAGGAAGGAGGCCCGCGTGGGTCGTCCATCGAAGTACCCCGAGGAGTTCCGGCGTGAAGCGGTCGCACTGTTTCGCAGCTCGGACCGGTCTCGGGTCGAGGTAGCCCGATCGCTGGGCATCAGCGACGGATCATTGGCGTCATGGGTGAAAGCTGCCGAGGAATCCGAACAGCCGGGAGCGTTGGACCCGACTGAACGCGCTGAGCTCGCTCGGCTCCGCAAGGAGAACGCCGATCTGAAGATGGATCGGGAGATCCTTCGTAAAGCAGCCGCCTATTTTGCTCGGGAGACGAACAGGTGAGCCGACGGTTCGTCTCCGATCATGCCGGTGAGTACCCGGTGAAGCGGCTCTGCGAGTTGGTCGGGGTGCCTCGCTCGTCGTTCTACGAGTGGGCGAACCGACCGTTGTCGGACCATCTCCTCGACGACGCCCACTTGGCGAACGCAATCTTCGACATCCACCAGGCATCGCGTCGCACCTACGGGTCGCCGTGTGTCGAGGGCCAGCTCCGTCACCGGGGCCGCTCGCACTCGCGTAAGCGGGTGGCGCGGATCATGGCCGAATGCGGCCTGGTCGGTGCTCACAGCCGCCGGAAGTGGCGGCGAGGACGGCCCGACACCGCACCCGCGCCCGACCTGTTGGAGCGGGACTTCACCGCCGAGCGTTCCGATCAGCGCTGGGTTGCGGACATCACCGAGTTCAAGTGTCGTGACGGCAAGCTCTACCTGGCTGGCATCAAGGATCTCCACGACCGGGGGTTGGCCGGGTGGTCGATGGGCGAACGTCAGACCACCGACCTCGTCGTCAACGCGCTCGTGATGGCGCTGGCTCGCCGCCAACCGGCCGGGGATCTCGTGCACCACGCCGATCGTGGCAGCCAGTACACGTCGCTCGAGTTCACGAACCGGCTCGGCGACTGGAAGATCAACGCCAGCTACGGGTCGACCGGTGATTGCTTCGACAACGCCGCGATGGAATCGACGTGGGCGGCGATCAAGCGGGAGCTGCTGCACATCCACGGACCGTTCGAGCAGTTCACGAGGTCGCAGATGCGCACGATCCTGTTCGACCACATCGAGGTCTTCTACAACCGCCAACGCCACCAAGCCCGCCTCGGGCACCACACCCCTGCCCAGACCTACGCTGCCCAACGAGCAGCCTGACTCACAACAACCCGTGTCCAAGATCGCGGGTCAACTCCAGATCGTCAGGTAAAGGCATTTGAGCGCGGCCTGCTCGTTGGGGAAATGCCCCCGTGCTCTGGTTGCCCGTCGCATCCTGGCGTTCAGCGACTCGATGGCGTTGGTCGAGTAGATGACCCGGCGGATCTCCACGCTGTAGTCCAGGAACGGGATGAACTCGCCCCACACGTTATCCCACAGGCCCTTGATCGCGGGGTAGCGGTCGCCCCAGGTGTCGTGGAACTCCGCGAGCTTCGCTTGGGCCTGCTCCTCGTTGACGGCGGTGTAGACCGGCCGGAGGTCTTTGGCCATGCGGTCCCAGTCGGCGCGGCTGGCGAGGCTGATGACGCTCAGGTGAAGTTCCCCGGAGTTGCTCACTGAAATTCCCCACCTGTGGGTCCCACTTTGAGGGTGGGGCTCCCTCGATGCTGACGGTCTCTGACCACCACCAGCACAACGAGGGAGCCCGGTTCTCATGCTCACACAGGAGGACGATGTGGACGCGCACGCTCGCAGCGAAGGGGTGGACGATCTCCGCGATCGCCCGCCATCTCGGACATGACCGAAAGACGATCCGCGCGTATCTGACTGGCGGACGCACTGCCGGTGTACGCGCACCAGCGGGCGGCGACGCGTTCGAACGGTTCGTTGACTACACCCGCGAGCGGTTGCGCGAAGACCCGCACCTGTGGGCCACCACGCTCTACGACGAGCTGGTCGGTCTCGGGTTCGAGCAGAGCTACCAGACGTTGACCCGCCAGATCCGCGAGCGCGGGTTGCGGCCGCCGTGTGAGACGTGTCGCCCGGCGAAGCAGCGGCCGGTCGCGATTATCGAGCATCCGCCTGGGGGGGGGTGTGTCAAGAGAACGGTGTAACTGGTCGTGGCGGTTGTTAGTTGTTGGTGGTGAAGAGTCGGTCGCCGAACGTGATGGCGAAGGCGTTGAGGGCGGGCCTCCAGCGGTTCATCCAGCGGTGCGCTCCGCGTCCGGTGGGGTCGAGGCGATCGTCAGGTAAAGGCACTTGAGCGCCGCCTGCTCGTTGGGGAAGTGCCCGCGGGCCCTGGTCGCCCGCCGCATCCGGGCGTTCAGCGACTCGATGGCGTTGGTGCTGTAGATGACCCGGCGGATCTCCACGGAGTAGTCCACGAACGGGATGAACTCGCCCCACGCGTTGTCCCACAGCCCCTTGATCGCGGGGTAGCGGTCGCCCCACGCGTCGTGGAACTCAGCGAGCTTCGCCTGGGCCTGCTCCTCGTTGACGGCGGTGTAGACCGGCCGGAGGTCTTTGGCCATGCGGTCCCAGTCGGCGCGACTGGCGAGGCGGAACGTGTTGCGGATCAGGTGCAACACGCACGTCTGCACGACCGCCAGCGGCCACGTCACCGCGATCGAGTCGGGCAGCCCTTTCAACCCGTCGCAGCACACGATACACACGTCGTCGACGCCACGGTTCTTGATCTCGGTCAGGACCTGCAGCCAGAACTTGGCGCCCTCGCCGCCGGTGCCCGCCCACAGGCCGAGAACGTCGCGTTTGCCGTCCACGGTGACGCCGATCGCCGTGTAGATCGGCCGGTTCGCGACCTGGCCGTCACGGATCTTGACGACCATGGCGTCGATGAACACGACCGGGTACACCCGTTCGAGGGGGCGTGTCATCCACTCGGCCATCTCCCCCAAGATCGCGTCGGTGATCTTGGAGACCTGCTCGCGGCTCATGTCGGTGCCGTACACCTCGGCGAGGTGCGCCTGGACCTCACCGGTCGTGAGACCCTTCGCGGTCAACGAGATCACCATCTCGTCCACACCAGCGAGGCGGCGCTGACGCTTCCGCACCAGCTTCGGGTCGAACGTGCCATCGCGATCGCGGGGCACGTCGATCTCGACGGGCCCGACTTCGGTGAGCACCGTTTTCGAACGGGTTCCGTTGCGCGAGTTGGCGCCATTGCGGCCCTCGGGGTCGTGTTTGTCGTAGCCGACATGGTCGGCCATCTCTACTTCGAGGCCGGCCTCGAGGACCCGCTTAGTGAGATCCCCCAAAAGTCCGCCAGGGCCAACCAGGTCGACCCCATCCGCGGGCCTGGTCAACGAGCTGGGCGGCGAGCTCATCGCTCACCACCACTCTCCCCGTCGCGGGCGGCGGCAACCGCCACTCCTCTCCGGTCGATTGGGTCGTCGGATCCGTTGTTGTGATGTCAGTCATGATGGTTGCTGCTGTCCTTCCGGCCAAGCAGTCGCTCAGCCTGTCAGGCCAGACCAGTTCCACCGTTTATCTGACACTCCCGGTAGCGGCGCACCGGTAGTGCGGTGGCGCGGTCACCTCTGTCGAGTCGTCCGAGGCCAGCGTGGCGCAAGAGGTGTTTACCGTCGAATGGCGAGCCCGATGTGATGGCTATCCGGTCTGCACCCCAACGGCGCCTCTTACGGAGCTGGATCAACAGGCTGCGTACTCGGCGCGGAGTCCGGTTCAGTGCGCGTTTCGGGCGTGAGGACCGGTCCCGGAGGCCGATTTCGCCTTCGGCGAGGAACGGGACGCGCCACTTCCGGACGGTCGTGGGGTCGACCGGGAACCACTCGGTCGCTTCGATCGACCAGCGGTCGACGAGGCGCAGTCGACCGTGCGGCGGCGCCCGAGCGGGGTCAGAGGCGCGCTCGGGTGACGGCTTCTAGCTTGAGACAGGAGCCCTCCCGGGTAAGGCGGTGAGTTGTGGAAGACCCACATCCTCGTCCGGAGGGGCTCAACTCACGACGAGATCAGCCAACACCGCTACTCCAGGGACAACCTCCCCGGTCGTCACAGCGCCCGCCGATCATCGGCACGGTCGCGATCAGAGATCGATCTCGAAGTCCAGGTCGTCGTCGTGGCTCGCCGGCGTCTGGTCGACCGCCATCGACTGAGCAGCAGTACGGCTGATCGATGACCTCACGCGATCCACGAGCGACGATTCGATCTCGTTCGTGTGGGAGTCGGTGGCTCGGTCACCGTCGTCGACGAGGTACAGCGTGTTGTCGATGCGTCCCCGGGACATGGCGGTGTAGGCGGATTCCTTGGTGAGGTGGTCGCCGGCCAGGATCAGGCACCGGTCGTAGGTTGCGCCTTGGGATTTGTGGATCGTCGTCGCGTACCCGTGGGTGAGGTGCCCGTCGGCGGCGTAGTCGAACGGGATCGTGACCGCCTGGTCGTCGTCAGCGCGACACCGCATGACCTGAGCGTGGGTGTCTATGGCGTCAACGGTCGCTCTTGTGCCGTTCAGTAGGCCGAGTCGGCGATCGTTGCGAAGGGCCACCACGATGTCGCCTTCGGTGTAGCCGTGGCCCGCAATGATGATCTTGTCGGCACCGAGCGCGCCGTCCTTCCGCAGTGCCCTACGCGCGTACCTGTTGAGGGCGTCGACATCGACGCGTCGGCTGGCCAGCATGACGGCCGTCCCGGTTCGGCGTGCGTCGAGCCAATCACCGATCATTCGCGACCGCGCTTCGGCTCCGGTGGGCGCTACCTCGACGCGGCCTCGCTCGATGTAGGTGTCGATGGCTGTGTCGGTGTCGCCGGTCCGGAGTCGGGCCAAGGCGGCGCGCTCCCACGGTTCGCGTTGGCGGCGATTGTCGGCCAGGTATGACGCCGAAAGGCGTTGGCGGAGTCCGACGAAGGCTCCGCCGGCTTCGATCTCGGGGAGTTGGCACGGGTCGCCGACGAGCACGACCTTCGCGTCGGCCTGTCGGGCGTGGTCGAGGAGACGGAGGACCTTGCGGGTACCGACCATGGCGGCTTCGTCGACAACGATCACGGTGTTCGGGGCGAGGCCTCCGCGTTCAGGTCGGTCGAGGTCGATGAGGAGTCGATCGATGGTGCGGGACGGAATGTCGGCGTCGGTCTGGAGTTGACGCGCCGCTTTGGCGGCGAGGGCGCATCCGATCACCGTGTGGCCTGACTCGGTCCAGGCTTGGTTGGCGGCAGCAAGGGCGAACGTCTTGCCTGCGCCGGCGACACCTTCGACGAGGTCGACGCCGCGACCGCTCGTGCAGAGTTGTCTCACCATCTCCACCTGCTCGTCGCTCATCGACGGGCGCTGTCCGATCGCGACATCGACGACCTGTGGGTCGGCGAGGCCGACCCCGGCATCGGCGCAGCCGACGGCCGCGGCGATCAGTCGCCGTTCCGTGGTGAGCATGTCTGGGGTGGAGAAGCGTCTCTCGTCGGTTCGTGCCGACACGGTCCGGCCGTCGCTGGTTCGGATGACCGCCGACTTGGTGCCTGCGAGTCGTGTGCAGTGTTCGGAGTCGATGAACAGATCAGCCCATTCGCAGATGTCGGCGACGGGAGCGCCGATCGGGAGGCGGTCGCAGATCCCCTGGATAACCTCGCGTCGTCCGAACGTCGACCGGGTTTTGGTCAGCCCGTCAGGTCCGGCGAGGTGCTCGAACATCGGGGTGAGATGGACGAGACCCGTCCACCTCAGGGTGAGGGTTCCGGCGTTGAGCCGGTCGCAGACCTGTTCGCAATCGAACCCCAACTCGCTCGCACGTCGCTGCCAGGTGTCGACGAGCGATTCAGGTGTCGCCGTGTGGTCTTTCATGCGCCGGGTGGCATATGCCGCGAGCTGTGCGGAACGGGCGGAGTCGAACCCGTTCTCCGCCAGGTGTGCTTCGATCTCGTGACGGCGGGTGGAGAACTCGTCGACCACCTGCATCGGCACCTCGGCGACATCGGCGATCCCCCGCCGCACCGTCCGCCACTCGACACCGACAGTCCGAGTGAGTTGGTGACGGAGCTCGGCCTCGTACAGGTAGCCGACCGTCTTCGACCAGTGGTAGAGCGGTCGGGCGTCGAGGGCGGTCCACCGCCCGTCGGGCCCGTGGACGAGGTTGGCGATCACCACGTGTGTGTGCAGGTGGGGATCGCCGGCGCGAGAGGTGCGGTGAGCGAACGCAGCGGCGACGAACCCGTCGCCATCGATCACGTCGGCTCCGCCATGGCCTCGCCGGCCTCGCGACGCTGCGGACTCGAACACCGCGAGCGCTTCACGGACGGCGACGTCGTGCGCCTGGCGGACGGCAGCACGGATGTCGGGGGTGCCGAGGCCGTGGAGAATCGACACCGACTTCGGAGCGCAGAACGTCGCGTCGAACCCGGCGACGCTCGGCGCGGACCGAGCCGCTGTGATCCGCACGTTGGTTCCCGGATACTGATGATCGAGGACGGATGCGAAGTCGTCGGGCTGGACGGTGCCGGCGAGTCCCAGCCGTTGGCTGGCTTGACCGACCCAGACGCCGGGGGCCTCGCGGGCCGAGGTGAAGTACTCCTCGGCGCCGTCGGCGACCATGGCGGTGTAGTAGTCGCCGGCCCCGGCGGCGAGCTTGCCGATGCTCAACAAGGCGACCGCCGACCTGAACAGCGGACGTGTCCGACCACAGGGCACCGTGGTGCAAGTGCGTCGAACGAAATGGCACCTGACCAACCAACAGTCCTGCCGACCGCGCGACCGATCACGAATCGAACCGCAACTGATCCACCGACACCAACCGACGACGACTGCCAGACGCAGCACTCGGGTGGTCGACGCGAGCAGGCGTTGGATCGGGGACGACATCGAGCGGCACCACCGTGTCGGGCACCAACGGGACCGTCGGCCCGGTGGTGACCGGTGTCCCGACCGGGGCGCCGATCAGCCGCTCAAGGGCCACCCTGGGGACCCGGAGCTGCCCTCCGACCCGGATCACCCCCAAGCCCTCCCCGCCCCCGGTGGCGAGGTCGCGGCGGGCGAGCTCGTAGGCGGTGGTCCGGCCGATGCGCAGCACGACGGCCGCCTCGGTGACAGTGAACAATTCAGGTAGTGACATCTGCGCTTCTCCAAGGGTTGAGGTGTTTCCCTACCTATGCGCGCGGGGTCCCGCCGAAGGCGATATCTGTCGAATCCTCCCGAGGGAACGAAACTGTCCAGTCGGCCGTCCACCGGACCGTCGTGTTCACTGTCGCCTCTCCTGTCGCCACGGTGACAGCGTCGGATCCGGCCACTCCGATGGTCATCCTGACCACCGACCTGAACAATCCCGCGTTCAGGGGTGACCATCAACGAGTCCCGACTTTGACGCGTAAGTGTCAACTATTTCGTTGATGACAGCGGGGCGCCGCAAGCGTAGAGTCGGCGACGTGCCCAGCCGCCCGAAGCGCCTCACGCCGAACCAGATCGTTGCGTTCAACCTCACGCGTGCCCGCACCGATCGCGGGTGGAGCCAACCCGAGGCCGCCGCGGCGCTCGAACCGTTCCTCGGAGTGCGCTGGTCGCGAGCGAGCTACTCGGCCGTCGAGCGGTCGGTCGACGGGGTCCGTATCAAACAGTTCTCCGCCGACGAACTCGTCGCAATCGCCCGCTGTTTCGACCGGCCCGTCAGCTGGTTGCTCACCCCACCCGCCGGGACAGTGGCAGCCACGCCCGACCACCTCGACGGCCTCGACGCCAGCGTCCTCCAACGAACACTCCGCTCAACGAGGAAACCGTGACAGAACCGACACCCGAGAGGAACCGGCGCGCACCATCGGTCGCTCCACGCAAGAACCCGACGACTGGGCTATGGGAGTTCATCGTCGACCTCGGTCCCGGCGCCGACCCTGGCGGGGTCTGGCGGGAGCGACGCCAAGCGCGACGACGCGGCTTCGCCACCAAGGCTGCCGCCCAGGAGGCGCTCGACGACCTCCGAGGCAAGGCACGGACCGGGACGTTCACCTACGACAGCAAGCTGACCGTCGCCGGCTACCTCCGAGAGTGGCTGTCCGACACGCTGCCGGCCACCGTCCGGCCGGCGACGCTGTTCAGCTATGAACAGAACCTCGAGCGTCACGTCATGCCGCGGATCGGCGACATGAAGCTCAAGCAGCTCACCGGACCGGCGCTCAATCGGCTCTACGGACAGCTGCTTGCGCCCGGCGCCAACCTTCGCTCCCCCAAACGCGGCCTCTCACCTAGAACTGTCCAGTACATCCACACCGTCCTCCATCGGGCATTGAAGGATGCCGTTCGGCACGGCCTCCTCCAGTCGAACCCGGCAGACCTCGCCGACCCACCTCCGTCGACCGCCGTCCAGAAGGCTGGGCTCAAGGTATGGACCGGCGCCGAACTCGCGGCCTTCCTCCAACAGTCGGAGGCGGAGGGCGACAGAGACCACCCACTCTGGCGACTCATCGCCGCCACGGGCATGCGCCGCGGCGAAGCGCTCGGTCTCCGCTGGGCTGACGTTGACCTCGGCGCCGGAACCGTCACGGTCACCAGGACGTTGATCATCGTCGACCACGTCGCTCAGTTCGGACAACCCAAGACGGCAGCGGGAGCCCGAACCATCGCCCTCGACGAACGAACGACGGCCGCGCTCCGATCGCATCGCGCCCGTCGGGCCGCAGAGCGCCTGTCCCTCGGTCAGGGTCAGGCCTCGTCGGACGAATTGGCGTTCGCAGATACCAGCGGCGACTGGCTGCACCCCGAAGCAGTTTCCAAGCGGTTCGACCGACGGGCGAACCGCTACGGACTCCCCCACATCGGCGTCCACGGCCTTCGGCACACCTGGGCGACGCTCGCACTCCGAGCAGGGGTCCACCCCCGAATCGTTCAGCAGCGCCTGGGACACAGCACCATCGCGGTCACACTCGGCGTGTACAGCCACGTCACCGATGGCATGGATCTCGGCGCAGCACAGCAAGTCGCAGCGCTCTTCGAGCCAACTGTGACCAATCTGTGACCACAGGCCGTCGACGGCACTGAACCGAACACCGCGTTCCCAATGTTCTCGGGGTGATCGCTCCATCACAAGCGTGCCCGGGGTGGGACTCGAACCCACACGCCCTCTCGGACAGCGGATTTTGAGTCCGCCGCGTCTGCCATTCCGCCACCCGGGCCGCCGGGAGAGCGTAGCCTGCACCTCGATGTCCTCGAACCACGTTTCACCGCAGTCCGCGGCGACGAGACAACGGATCCTGTTCGTCGTCGCCGTCGTGGCGGTCGTGACGGCATGGCGCGAGCGGGCGTTCGCCCGCAACCGAGCGCGGTACGCCGCAACCCAGGCTCCCCAGCCGCGTCCCTGATCCCGTCGCCTGATCCTGTCGCCTGATCTCGGTCGGGCTACCCCTCGGCGAGGGCCGCGAGGAGGTTGGTCGGCGTGTCCTTCGGGCTGATCTTCGGCCAGGCGTGGGTCACCTTGCCGTCGGGGCCGACCAGGAATGCGGAGCGCACGACGCCCATGTACTCCTTGCCGTAGTTCTTCTTGAGCTGCCACACGCCGTAGGCCTCGGCGACGGCGTGCTCCACGTCGGAGAGGAGCGTGAACCCGAGCTCGTACTTCGTGTCGAACTTCTCGAGCTTGGCCGGCTTGTCGGGGCTGATGCCCACGATGACGGTGTCGCCGACCTCCGACACGATGTCGCGGAGCCCACACGCCTGGGTCGTGCAACCCGGCGTGTCGGCCTTCGGGTAGAAGTACACGAGCACGTGCTTGCCCTTCTGGGCGGCGAGGGAGAACTCGGCCTCGTGCTGATCGAGCAGCTTGATCGCAGGGGCCTTCTTGCCAACGGTGGGAGTCGAATCAGCCATGCCCGCAACCTAGTGCACGCCAAAAATGCGAGGGAGGAGCAGGCGAGCCTGCTCCTCCCTCGAACTTCGTGCACTCGTTCGCCGCCTCGGCGGCGATGATCACTTCGGGGCAGGCTTGGTGCCCTTGGCGATGGCCTTGAGGGTCGCGCCGGCGGTGATCTTGACGGCGTTGGTCTTGCCGATCTTCATGGACTCGCCCGTCTGGGGGTTGCGGACCGTGCGGGGGTCACGGGTGACACGCTCGAACTTGATCCAACCCGGGATCGTGACCGCGTCCTTCCCCTTGGCGACGGTCTGGGCGATGATGTCCCAGAACGCGCCGAGCACCGCGTCGACGTCCTTCTTGGACAGCTCGGTGCGAACGGCGATGGTCTCGACCAGTTCAGTCTTGTTCATTGTGGTGACCCTCCCGGGTTCATGTGATGAAGTTACAACGGTGTAACTCTACCGTGTTTTCGGGGTTTTGTCAGCATTTGGCGTCCAACGCGGCCCGGAACTCGGCCACGAGATCGGCCACCCCCTCGGGCGTGCCGACCTCGAGCGTGCGCCGAACGACCGCGGATCCGACGATCACACCGTCGGCCACGGCGCACGTCTCGACCGCCTGCTGTGGCGTCGAGATCCCGACACCCACCAACACCGGAACGTCGGTGACCGCCTTGAGCCGACCGGCGATGTCGAGCGCCGAGCGCGCCAAGCTGTCGCGCTCACCGGTGATACCCAGCAACCCGACGCCGTAGACGAAGCCTCGGGCGCGGGCGCAGATCCGCGGCAACCGTTCCGGCGGAGCGGTCGGCGCGGCGAGCATCACGGTCTCGATCCCGGCGGCGTCGGCAGCGGCGCACCACTCCCCCGACTCCTCGAGCGGCAGGTCGGGCAGGATCGCCGCGCACACGCCGGATTCGGCCGCCGTCTGGGCGAACCGCTCCAACCCGAACCGGTAGACGAGGTTGTAGTAGGTCATCACGGCGAGCGGGACACCGGCGTCGAGCGTCGCCGCCTCGGCCAGGATGCTCGGCGGCGTCGCACCGGCGGCAAGCGCTCGGTCCGAGGCCTCTTGGATGATCGGCCCGTCCATGACCGGGTCGGAGAAGGGAATGCCGATCTCGATCGCGTCGGCGCCGGCGTCCGCCGCTGCCCGCACCATGTCGAGCCAACCCGGCAGCCCGCCGGTCAGGTACACGACCAGGCTCTTCACACCCAGCTCGCGACGCTGACGCAGCTGCGTCTCGAGCTGCCCGTACGTCGTCGAGGCGGCGGTCACGCGTGCTCTCCCATCAACTCGGGGCCGAGGATGTCCATCATCTGGCCCACGTCCTTGTCGCCGCGGCCCGACAGGTTGATCACCACGGTCGAACCGGCCAGCCGCTCCCGCTCACGGGACACCCAGGCGATCGCGTGCGCCGACTCGAGCGCCGGGATGATGCCCTCCTTGCGGCTGAGCAACTTGAACGCGTCGATGACCTCGGGGTCGGTGACGGGGTGGTACTCGGCACGGTCGATGTCGGCGAGGTGCGCGTGCTCCGGCCCGACGCCGGGGTAGTCGAGGCCCGCCGAGATCGACTGGGCCTCCTCGACCTGGCCGAATTCGTCCTGCATCAGGAACGAGCGCATACCGTGCACGATGCCGGGGACCCCGCGCCCGACCGCTGCTCCGCCAGCCGGTTCGACACCGATCAGCTTCGACGGGGCATCGGCGAACCCACTGAAGATCCCGATGGCGTTGGACCCGCCGCCGACACAGGCGACGACGTAGTCGGGAGACCCCCCGACCTTGGAGCGGAACTGCTCGGCCGTTTCGATGCCGATCACACGGTGGAACTCACGCACCATCCACGGATACGGGTGCGGCCCCATGACCGAACCCAGGCAGTAGTGACTCGACTCGACGGTGGCGACCCAGTCACGCATGGCCTCGTTGACCGCGTCCTTGAGCGTCCGACTCCCCGAGCTCGCCGGCCGGACCTCCGCTCCGAGGAGTCGCATGCGGAACACGTTGAGCTCCTGGCGGGCCATGTCGACCTCGCCCATGTACACCACACACTCCATGCCCATCAGCGCCGCAGCGGTGGCGCTCGCCACCCCGTGCTGCCCGGCACCGGTTTCGGCCACCAGCCGGGTCTTGCCCATCCGCTTGGCGAGCAGCGCCTGGCCCAGCACGTTGTTGATCTTGTGGGAGCCGGTGTGGTTGAGGTCCTCACGCTTCAGCCAGATCCGACAGCCCAGCTCCTCTGACAGCCGCAGGCACTCGGTGAGCGGCGACGGTCGCCCCGCGTACTCGGTCAGCAGGTGGTTCAGCTCGGCCCGGAATGCCGGATCGGCCCACGCCTCCTTGAACGACGCCTCCAACTCCTGGCACGCCGGAACCAGCGTCTCGGGCACGAACTGCCCGCCGAACTCGCCGAACCGTCCGTTGACGGGATCGCCCATCACCGACTCGGTCTCCGACCCCACACTCACCGTCTTCGTCACTATCTCAGTCATGTCGCCCACTCATCTCGTTCTCACAGGTCAGCCATGCGATTGTGCCCAGACGGGGCCGAATCGCGTCGAACTCGTCTCGTTGCACCGATCGGGGGACGGCCGGCGATCGATCAGAGATCGCCGGCCTCGCGCCAGTCGAAGGGCTCGCGGCCGCCATCGGATGCGTACGCGGCGGGCTCGGCCGCACGGGCGGCGCGAATGAACGCCTGCACGAGACGGGGGTCCTTCTGACCGGGCGACGCCTCGACTCCGCTCGACACGTCGACCCCCCAGGGGTTGACCCTGGCCACGGCGGCACCGACGTTGTCGGGGTCGAGACCACCGGCGAGGATCAGGCGGCGATGGTCGCGGATCGAGTCGACCAGGTCCCAGTCGAAGACCTGGCCGCTCCCCGGAGTCGTGCCGTCGAGGAGCATCGCGTCGGCGTGGTACTCGTCGAAGCGGTCGATGGCGGGAGAACCCGCGGGGAACGCGACGATCAGCGTCTGCGGACGCGGCGAGAGCTCGGCGGCCATTGCCGGGGTCTCGTGCCCGTGGAGCTGCACACCCCGGAGCCCGGCGTCGAGCACCGTCTGGGAAACGAAGTGCGGGTCCTGATCACGGAACACGCCGATCGTGATGATCTCCGGCGGAAGCCGACGGGCGATGTCACGGGCAGTGCCGACCGTGACCTGTCGGGTCGACGGGGCGAAGACGAAGCCGACGGCATCGGCACCGAGGGCGACCGCCATCAGCGCGTCCTCCTCGTTCGTGATGCCGCAGATCTTCACCCACATGGCGCCAAACCTAGCGGTGCGCCGTCGAGGAGCGGGGTACCCGTCCGGCCGGGTCACGAGGAACCCGCAGCGCGGCGATCGCAGCCGCCGGATCGCCCGACGTCACCAGATGCTCGCCCACGAGCACAGCGTCGTAGCCCGCCGCCGCCAGCGCGACCGCGTCATCGACACCGCGCACGCCGCTCTCGGCTACACGGACCACGTCGGCGGGGATGGCCGCCGCCACGCGCACGGCACGTTCCTGATCGACCTCGAAGGTGACGAGGTCGCGCTGGTTCACCCCGATCAGGCCCGTCGAGGTCGTCGCGAGCGCCCGCTCGACCTCAGCCTCGTCGTGGGTCTCGACGAGGGCGTCCAACCCGATCGCCCCGGCCAGGGCACCGAACTCGGCCAGCTCGTCGTCGCTCAACGCCGCCGCGATCAGCAGCACACAGTCGGCTCCCATCAGCCGGGCGTCGAGGACGTCGAGCGCGGACACCGTGAAGTCCTTGCGGATGACCGGCAAGCTCGTCGCGGCCCGGGCTGTGGCAAGGTCGGCGGCCGATCCACCGAAGTGGGGGCCGTCGGTGAGCACCGACAGGCAGGACGCACCACCGGCCTCGTAGCTCGCTGCCAGCGCCGCCGGATCGAGATCGGCGAACAGGTCTCCCTTCGACGGCGACCGGCGCTTGACCTCGGAGATGACCCCGAGTCGGTCGGCGCCGCGGAGCGCCGCCGTGAACCCACGGGTCGGGGGCAGGGCGGCACACTCCTCGATCAGCTGCTCCGCGGAGCGGGCGTCGGTCGCGGCGCGTTCACGATGGAAGGCGATGATGCGATCGAGGTAGGTGGCCATCGGGGGCGACGGTAGCGCGTCGCGGGACCGGCGCCGCACGGGTTTACCGGCGGCGGTTGCGCTCACGACGCTGTTCGACGGTGCTCGCCTTCGCCATCACCGCCAACGGGAGGATCAGGAACCCGACCAGCCCGAGCGCCACGAAGACGCCGCCGAACGCCATCACCGGGAGGGCCCGCAGCACCCCACCACCGACGACGAACACCAGGCCCAACACCACCAACGCGATCGGTGCCAACTGCACGACGGTGCCCGGCGCGGTCTCGGGGTCGGTCACGTCGTCGACGTACCGCCACTCGTCGTCGTCGTCCTCGTCCACAGCGTGGTGCGGCACGAACGGCCGGTCGGGCGGACGGTTGATGTCGACCTTCGGCCGCTCCCGGCCCGGGCGCCCCGGCGCCGACGGACCCGCGGCGAGCGTCAGGTCGTACCGCTCCCTCGCCTCGGCATCGCCGAGCACCGCCCACGCCGAGTTGAGGTCCCGCATCGTGTCGTCGCCCGACGGGCCGGCCACATCGGGGTGGGCGCGGCGGGCGGCCGCCAGGTAGGCGGTGCGGATCTCGGCAGCGGTCGCACCCGGGCGGACACCGAGCACGTCGTAGAGGGTCACCCCGCTGATGCTACGGCGCGGGGAACAATGGTCCCCATGGTCACGCCCCGCACCACCCCCACGGGAACGGCACGCGCCGACGGCGAGACCGTGATCGTGGTCATCGAGGACGACCCCAACATCGCCGACCTCCTCGACATGTACCTGCGGCGCGACGGCTACCGGGTGTTCCTGTGCGGCGACGGCGAGACCGGGCTCGCCACGATCCGCGACCGGTCGCCGCGGCTCGTGATCCTCGACGTGGGACTGCCCGGCGACGTCGACGGTCTCGAGGTGTGCCGCCGCCTGCGGGCCGCCGACTCCGACGTCGCCGTCCTCATGCTCACCGCCCGCGACGCCGAGATCGACCGGGTACTCGGCCTCGAGATGGGGGCCGACGACTACGTCACCAAGCCGTTCTCGCCACGGGAGATCGTGGCGCGGGTGAAGGCGATCCTGCGACGGACGGCCGCCCCGCAACACTCCCCCGCCACACCACCGGTCATCGCCGTGGGCAACGTCGAGGTCGATCTCGGGCGCCGCGAAGCCCGCGTCGACGGCACGCCCGTCGCCTTGGCCACCCGCGAGTTCGACCTCCTCGCCTACCTCGCCGCCAACCAGGGCCTGGCGCTCTCGCGCCGCCAGCTCCTCGACGGCGTGTGGGGCGACGGATGGGTCGGCGACGACCGCACCGTCGACGTCCATGTCCGGCAGCTCCGCAAGAAGCTCGGCGACGGCTTCCCGCTCGACACGGTGTGGGGCGTTGGCTACCGCCTCGGCTGACGTCACCGGCGATCGGGGCGGTTCGTGAGCCGGCGCATCACCGCCGCGATCGTCGGCATCGTGATCGGCACCATGCTGCTCGCCGGCATCGGCACGATCGTCGCCTCCCGCGTGGCCGGCAAGGCCCGCGAGATCTCGGCGCTCGAGGACCGTGCCAACACGATCGCCGACCTCGTCCCCAACCTCGACCGAAACCTCCGACCCAACAACCCAACGCTCGTCGAGGCGCAGGAGAAGTTGGTGAAGGTCCTCGGCCTCAGCGGCGTGACCCAGCTCCGCATCAGCGCCAAGGGCGCCCTCGTCGGCACGCGACCGTCGTGGATCCCCGCCCGCGACTTCGACCTCGAGGCCCTCCGCACGGGCGACACACTCAGCGGGTCCCGAGGCAACCGATTGTGGGCGGCCTCGGCCCGGACGAACCCGAACGGCTCCGCCACCGTTGCGGTGCTCACCGCCACTCGCGAACCGATCATCGCGCCGGCGCTGCGTTGGCTCGCATTCAGCGCGGCCGTCGCCCTCGTGATCGCCATCGGCGTGTCGGTGCTGCTGGGGCGGCGACTCGGCCGCCCCATCCGCGACGCCGTCGACGTCACCGGCCGTATCGCCGGCGGCGACCTGACGGCCCGACTCCCCGAGCCCGACCCGGCCGGTCGCCCGTCCGACGAACTCGGCGCCCTGGCGCACTCGATCAACGGCATGGCCGTCCAACTCGAGCGATCACGGGCGCTCGAGCACCAGTTCCTCATGTCGGTGTCGCACGACCTGCGAACACCGCTGACGTCGATCCGCGGCTACGCGGAAGCGATCGCCGACGGACTGGGTGATCCGACCACGTCGGCCGCTGTCATCGTCGCCGAATCCCAGCGACTCGAACGCCTCGTCGCCGACCTGCTCGACCTCGCCAAGCTGGATGCCCACCAGTTCGGGTTCCGCATCGCCGAGACCCACCTCGCTCCGGTCATCGCGGCAGCGGTCGCCAGCATCAGCCCCGACGCCGACGGGGCCGGGCTCGCGGTCCGCGTCGCCAACGACGTCGACCCGCTGCTGCTGGTCGACGCCGACCGACTGGCCCAGGTCGTCGGCAACCTCACGTCGAACTCGCTCAAGTTCGCCCGGACGGCCGTGTGGATCCGGACCCGGCCGATGGGCTCGCCCGACGGTGCGCCGGGTGTGGCGATCGATGTCGCCGACGACGGGCCGGGCATCGAGCCCGCCGACGTGCCCCACGTCTTCGAACGGCTCTACCAGGCCGCCAGCCGCGTCGTCGCCAAGGAGTCCGGTTCGGGCCTCGGCCTCGCGATCGTCAAGGAACTCGTCGAAGGCATGGGCGGCACGGTCGCCGTTGCATCGGTCCCGGGGTCCGGCACCACGTTCACCGTCTGGTTCCCCACGATCGGCTGACCCGCTCGGGGTTTTGTACTGCGAAACGCTCCGCCAGTGGCGCTCCTCGCAGTACAAAACCCCGACGGCGGCCTCAGATGAGGGAGCGGCGGCGGGGTGCTTCGTCGGCGACGACGGCCGGAGGCGGGGTCGTGCCGGGGATCTCGATGACCGTCGCCGGATGCCCACCGACCTCGACGGCGGCCGGCGGCACAACGCCGCGCCCGACGTGGGCCAGCGCCGCGGTGCCGAACACACTCGTGATCGCGCCGACCACGGCGCCGTCGACCACCACGTCGTCGCCGCGAACCGCCGGCGCCGTCAGCTCGACCGAACGCAGGCGACGCGGCGTGTTGGAGCCCCGCGAATCGACCCGGGCGACGAGCTCCTGGCCGGTGTAACACCCCTTGGTCCAGCTGACGGCCTCCTCCACGAACCACGCGCCGATCTCGGCGGCGATCACCGTGTCGTCGAGTTCGGCGCCCATCTCGGGGATGCCGTGGGCGATGCGGTACTGCTCGACCGCGTCCTCGTCGAGGGTGATGCCGTCGGGTTCGCTCACGTTCGGGCCGAGCAGGTCGTAGCCGACGACGCCGATGGTGAGCCCGGCGGCAGGGGCGAGCACCGTGTCGGCGGCGACGGCGCCCGGATCGGGGGTGGCACCGCGCACCGACAGCATGCGCCAACCGTCGAGTGGCACGAAGTCACACGCGACACGGATCTTGAAGCGGTTGAGACGGGTCAACATCGTCTCGGACCAGCCCGCGGCGCAGTCGAGCAGGAACTCGTCGCCGTCGACGCGGGTGATCCGCATCCACGTCGTGAGCTTGCCCGACGGATCGAGCAGCAACGTCCACGCCGAGCCCGCCTCGACGAGCGTCTCGACGTCCTGGCTGATCTGACCCTGGAGGAACTTCGCGGCGTCGGGACCCGTGGCCCGCACGACGTCACGCTCGAACCATGCACCGATCACGTTGCCCATAGGCTCAGTCTCCCATGCCGCCTGCCCCCACAGCACCGCGCTCCTTCGAGCTGACGGCCGACGACCGGGAACGCATGAGCGAGATCGGGGCCATGAAGCGCACCGCCACCCTGGTGCTGCTCGGGGCGACCGTGATCTTCGTGATCGCCCGCATCCTCGAGGAGAACTCGTCGAGCGCATGGGGCTACCTGCGGGCGACCGCCGAGGCGGCGATGGTCGGCGGGATCGCCGACTGGTTCGCCGTCACCGCCCTCTTCCGGCATCCGCTCGGCATCCCGATCCCCCACACCGCGATCCTCCCCAACCGCAAGGATCAGCTCGGTCGCACCTTCGGCAGCTTCGTGCAGACCAGTTTCCTCGCGCCCGACGTGCTGGCCGAACGCCTGCTCACCTTCAGCGTCAGCGAACGCATCGCGGACTGGCTCAACGAGCCTGGCAATGCCGAACTCGCCGGCGAGAAGGCCGGCTCGCTCGCCTCGACGGTCGTCCGCCTGCTCGACGACGACGAGGTCGGCGAGTTCATCACGACCGACGTCCTCGGCCGTGTCCGCGACGTCGACGTCGCACCGATCGCCGGTCAGGTCCTCGACCTCGTCACCGAGGAGAACCGCCACCATCAGCTCGTCGACGCGACGCTCAAGGGATTGGCCGGCATGCTCGCCGAGCAGAAGTCCGTGCTGCGGCAACGATTCGAGCAGGAGTCACCGTGGTGGGTGCCCGACGCGATCGATGACCGGGTGTTCGACAAGATCTACGCCGGCGTCAACTCGTTCATCACCGAGGTCCGCAACGACCCCGACCACGAGGTGCGGCTCCACGTCGACACCAAGATGCGCGACCTCTCGGTCCGGCTCCGGGAATCGCCCGAGATGGCAGCGCGGGCCAACCAGCTCAAGGACGACCTCCTCACCCACCCGGCGCTCAAGGAGTGGGCCGTCGAGATCTGGTCGGATCTGCAGGACAGCATCGTGGCCCAGACGGCCGATCCCGACTCGGCGCTGCGGGCTCGGCTCACGGTCGGGGCCCGCGCCCTGGCCCACGCGCTCGCCAACGATCCCGAACTCAAGGCCCGAGTGGATCGAGCCGCCGTCGAGATCGTGACGACCCTGGCCGAGCGGTACGGGGCGGAGGTCGCCGGATTCGTCGAGACGACGGTGCAACGCTGGGACGCCACCGAGACCTCGACCCGAGTCGAGCTGCTGTTGGGCCGCGACCTGCAGATCATCCGCATCAACGGCTCGGTCGTCGGTGGCCTTGCCGGACTGGTCATCTACACGCTCAGCCGCCTGATCGGCTGAGCCAGGTCGGATCCGACCGGCGCAGGGCGGGTGAGTTACCTCAACGTGAGATAGGGGGTACTTCCTGACCCAATTGGGTGAAATTACCTTCGTTCAACTTAGAACGATGCCCGGGCGGCCGACAGCATCGGCATGCGTTCGATCAGAAACATTGCTCGGCGAACCGTCGCGCTCACGCTCCCCATGGCGATCGTGGCCACGTTCCTCGTGGTCTCCCCGGCATCCGCAGCAGCGACCGTCACCGTCGGATCCGTCCTGAAGACCGACGGCACCGCCCCCTTCGACGGGGTGGCTGCAGCCGGCAACGACACCGGGGCCAACAACGGCGTCGTACGCACCTTCGACTTCGCCACCTACGCGGTCACGATCGGCAACAGCGGCCTCGGCAACAACATCAACAACACCACGGTCACGGCGACGCTGCCCGTCGGCATGGTGTGGAACGCGCTCGACGGCACCTGTCTCACCTCCGCGGTGACCCCGGTTTCGAGCATCTCCACCGACCGTCGCACCATCACGTGCAATATCGGCTCCCGGTTGGCGGGCTCGCTCGTCGAACTCCCCCTCGTCGCCTACCCCCTCGGGACCGTGCCCAACGGGACGACCAAGACCGTCGACTTCACCATCGCCTACAACGACCCCGGGTCCTCGAACGCTCGGATCACCCAGGCAGGCGGTTCGGTCGAGCTGGCCGTGAGCGCCGGCAAGAACCCCGACCTCAGCCACAACGACAACGTCGCGCCGGTCTCGGGCACCCAGTACATCGCCGACACGACCTCCGCCGCCACGTCGAGCACGATCGCCGGCTTCGTGACCGACGGTGGCACCCCCGTGGCCGGGACGACCGTCGCCCTCGTCGATACCAACAACAACCCCGTGCTGATCCCGGGCACGTCGACCCCGTTCTCGGCCACGACCGATGGAGCGGGTTCCTACTCGTTCACCGGGGTGCCCACCGGCGTCGTCCGCACGAAGATCACCGCCGGCGCGCCGGCCGGCAAGGTGCCGGTCGGACCGATGAGCTACCTGAACACCGTCCAGGGCCAGTCCTTCACCAACAACTTCGACTACGCGACCCCGGCGGTCGGAACGGGTACCGCCACCATCAGCGGCACCCTGTTCCACGACAGCAACCTCAACGGTGTGAACAACGCCGAGCCGGCGATCGACCGCGTCACGCTCACGCTCACCGGCTACGGGCACGACGGCACCCCGGTGTCGCGCACCGTCGACACCGCCGCCAACGGCTCGTACTCGTTCTCGGTGCCACCGTCGGGCCCGAATGGGTACAAGATCACCGCTTCGGGCCGAAAGGTCGTGAAGTACCTGGCAGTCGTCACGAACGAGTACAACGTCCACGTCGGTGACGCCCAGACCAAGACCGTCGACATCGCATGGTCGACCGACGTCAACCGCGGCAAGAACTTCGTCACGCGCTTCCCCATCGCCCTCAAGGCACCGGCATCGGGCAAGGGCGTGGCCTCGCTGTCGGGACCGATCACCTGGACCGAGAACGTGCCGGCCGGCGCCACCGTCGCGAGCTGCGGCCGCGTGGGCCAGAACGGCACGCAGTTCTACTACCTGCCGGGCGGGACCGGCGGTGGCCTCAACAACGTCGTCAACTCCGGTACGTGGACGTGTTCGCAGGCCGGGGGACCCGGCACGCCCGTCACCGTGACCGTCAACGGCGCCGACACGTCGGGCACCACGTTCCCGACCCGCAACCAGTACAGCCAGGTCCTTCCCGCCGACGCCCGCTACCTCGCCGTCGGCTACGTGGCGATCGCCCAGCCCGACCCCGGCTGCGGCGTGTCGATCGGCACCCGCACCGTGTCCTCGAGCGGCTTCTCCGCCACCGACGTCGGGGGCAACACGATGGGCGACGCGTACAGCCAGACCGACACGCTGACGGCCGCAGCGCTCCCGAGCGGACGCGACTGCACCCCGCTCCCCGGCCAGAGCGGCATCCAGGGCTACGACAAGCACTTCACCAAGGACGAGTCCCACGGCTGGGCCGCACCGGCCAACGAGGACTACTGGTCCACCTCGAACCTCCACAACACGGGGGGCAACTCCCACGTGCCCGCCTCGGCACCGTTCGGCAGCCAGATCTACACCTACAACGCATCGGACGTGTGGGATTCGACGAACATCAACGTCTGCGACAAGTTCGACGTGACCCGCTTCGGGCTGATCAACCGCATCGGCGTCAGTCCGGCAACGCCGTTCGCCATCACGGTCACCAACCCCCAGTCGCCGTACGCCAACCGCCTCCTCCGCCAGTACACGTCGACCGCGGCGTTCGACGCGGCATCGGCGACGTCGGGCGCGTTCATCGTCGAGTTCGGCGTCGGCACCCCCTACGCCAGCCTCGCCGCCCAGCGGTCCGCCACCTGCAACGAATCGGTCACGTGGTACGCCTGGGACCCGGCGACCCCGGTCGACCAGGCCGTGCTCGACGGGGCGATCGTGTATCGCGTGCGCTCCAAGGCCTTCCAGCCCGGCGACGCCATCCGGGTCCGGGCGGCGATGATCGCCAAGTCCACCCCGGGCGGCACCTACGCCGGCGTCGGGCTGAACCCGGTCCCGAACCCCGATCCGACGCTCGCCAACACCATCGGCGCCTACACCTCGTTCGGGGACGGCTCCAGCTACGCCCAGCCGAACTACCAGACCCGCTTCGCCGATCCCGGCAACGGCATCGTGCGCATCAACAAGTACGACTCCGCCGCCAGCTCGGGCACCACGCTCACGAGTGCCGTGAGCGGCAATACCGTCGGCCAGACGATCTACGTGACGGCCAATGGCGTGTACCCCGACTCCGGCCTCACGATGGGCAACGTCACGGTCGTCGACACGCTCCCCGCCGGCCTCGCGTACGTCGCCGGCTCGGCCAACCCGGCGCCGACCTCCGTCGTCCCCGGCGCCGGCGGCACCACCGTCGTGACCTGGGAGTTGGGCAACCTGTCCACCGACACCGGGTCGGCGACCATCACGTACCAGGCCAGCGTCTCGCCGGACGTCTCGACGGGCTCGACCATCACGAACACCGCGGTCGTGTCGTCCACCGATGACCCGAGCCCCGTCGGCCTCCGTACCGACAGCCATCAACTCGCGATCACCGCCAACGCCGAGTTCAAGATCTTCAAGGTCACACCCGACCCCAAGGTCGAACCCGAGGACACGTTCCGGTACCGGCTGGGCTACAAGAACCTGTCGGCCACGGCGCTGACGAGCCAGGACTTCATCGACGTCCTCCCCTACTCCGGCGACGGCCGCACGACCGGCTACGACGGCGTGTACACCCTGGATCCGAACACAGCCGACCCGATCGTCCCCGACAACGCGTCCGACGACATCTACGTGACGACCGCCGCGCCCGCCACGATCACCCGTGATCCGCGCGCCGCCGTCAACACCCTCCCGTCGACGGGCGCCGTGACCTGGTGCCTCGTGCCCGACGACCTCGGCGGCGCCGGCTGCCCCACCGACATCCATGACCCGGCGATCACCGCCCTTCGCGTGACGTCCACGACGTCGATGTCGCTCGCTGCGCCGACCCGGTACATCGACGTGTACCTGCGCCCCACCGGCGACGCCGTCGGCAACAAGTTCGGGAACAACTTCTCCGCCACCGGTGCCGGCCTCGGCACCTACGTCCAGTCGAACGCCCCCGTGGTCGACGTGGCCCGCGGCACGGTCTCGAACCTCGTGTGGCACGACCTCAACGCCAACGGCCGCCAGGACGGCGGCGAACCCGGCATCTCCGGCGTCCAGGTCACCCTGACGGGCAAGGACTACGTCTGGAACGGGACGTCGTACGAGATCCGCAACGACTACGACGCCAGTCCGCTCACCACCACGACCAACGGCAGCGGTCTCTACAGCTTCTCCGACCTCAACCACGGCACGTTCAAGGTCAACTTCCCGCTGACGACCTCGGGCGGCCTGTCACTCACCAAGCAGGACAACGCGACCGACATCGTCGACAGCGACGCCGATCCTGCAACCGGCGACACCGCCGAGTTCTGCCTCGGCGAGGCCCCCGACACCTCCGGTACAGGCACCTGCCCCGACTACACGGGCCTCGAAGCCAACCAGACCCAGTGGGATGCCGGTTACACCGGCTCGGGGTACGTCGGCGACCTCGTCTGGGCCGACACCAACGGTGACGGTCAGAAGCAGGGCGGCGAGTCGGGCCTGAGCGGCTGGGACGTCGACCTCATCGGCCCCGGACCCGACGGGCTCATCGACACCACCGACGACGTGGTGGTGGGCAACAGCCCGACCGATTCCAGCGGCATCTACGGCTTCGGTGGCCTCGAGCCCGGCCCGTACCGGGTGCAGATCACCCCGGCCAACGGCTGGCAGGCGACCCGTAAGGACTCCGGCAGCGACAGCAGCGACTCCGACGTCGACCCGGCGACCAACCGGATCGCCGTCAACGCCGCCTCCGGCGTGACCAACAACACCTACGACGCGGGCTACTACCGGCCGACCGGCTTCGGTGACCGCGTGTGGGTCGACGACGACGCCGACGGGATCCAGGACCCGGGCGAGGCCGACCTCGAAGGTGTGCGCGTGGACCTGCTCGACAACAGCTCGAACCCGGTCACCAACACCCTCGGCCAGCCGATCTTCACGACGACCGACGCCAACGGCTACTACGAGTTCACCAACCTCCGCTCGGGCACCTACAAGGCCCGCTTCACCAAGCCGTTCGGCTACTCGATCACGACGCAACGCCCATCTGGCGGCACGAACGGCGCCGGAGCGGCCGACGACAGTGATCCCGACCGCAACGGCGTCGCCACCGTGACGCTCGAGTCGGGCGACCCGTTCCTCGCCGACGTCGACGCCGGCATGTTCAAGCCCGTCACCATCGGCGACAAGGTCTGGGCCGACACCGACCGCGACGGCACCCAGGACCCGGGCGAGCCGGGGGTGAGCGGCGTGACCGTCGCGCTGTTCGACCAGTCCGGCAGCGCAGTCCTCAACACGAGCGGCGCGGCGTACACGACCACGACCGACTCCGCCGGCCGCTACACGTTCACCGATCTGTTCCCGAAGCCGGCGTCCAACCCGTCCGACTTCTACCGGGTGCGGTTCACCCTGCCAGCGGGCTACAAGTGGACCGGCTCCGGCCCGATCACGGCGCCCGACCAGACCTCGGTCCCCACCACGGGATCCGACGCCACCGACTCCGACACGACGTGGACGACCCGAACCCAGTCGACGACCTTCTCGGGAAACCTCTACCTGAGCCAGTCCGAGACCAACGAAACCGTCGACGCCGGCATCTACCGCCCGGCGCGGGTCGGCAACCTCGTGTGGCGTGACGACGACGCCGACGGCATCCAGGACGCCACCGAAACCGGACAGACCGGCGTCACGGTGTCGCTCCTCCAGCGCACCGGCTCTGGCGACGACGGGCTCGCGGACACGTCCGACGACGTGTTCGAGCCGGCGCTCGACGACGACGGCGGCACCGTCGCCACGGTCACCACCAACTCGAGTGGCTCGTACTCCTTCACGAACCTGTCGACCGGCGTGTACCGGGTCCGGTACGAGTGGACGGGTGGCGCGCACCTCGCACCGACCGTGGCCGACGCGTCGGGCAACGCCATCGACGACGTCGACTCCGATGCCGTCGCGACCGCGACGACGCGACGCGCCGAGACCGGCCCCGTGCTCCTCACCTACGGCGACATCGACAACAACGTCGACGCCGGGTTCACGCCGACCTCCGCCATCGGCGACAAGGTGTGGGAGGACCTCGACGGCGACGGCACCCAGGACGCCGGCGAGCCCGGCGTCAGCGGCGCCGAGGTCACGCTCTGGACCGCCGGCACCGACGCCACGTTCGGCACCGGCGACGACGTCCAGGTCCTCGTCGACGCGAACAACGCCGACTACGGGACGGCAGGCACCCTGACGACCGATTCGACCGGCGTGTACACGTTCGACGACCTCGCTCCCGGCACGTACCAGGTACGCGTCACCACACCGGGTGCCTCGTGGCGCCCGACCCTGGTCGCCAACCCCGGCTCACCGGCGCTCGCCAACGACGACTCCGACCTCGGGACGCTCGGGGGCGACGGCCGCACAGCAGTGACGGACCCCGTCACGCTGGCCCCGCTCGACCGGGTCCTCAAGGTCGACGCCGGCCTCTACCGGGTGTCGTCGATCGGTGACCGCGTGTTCGCCGACACCGATGGTGACGGCATCCAGGACCTCGGCGAGTCCGGGTCCCCCGGCGCCGACCTGACCTTGTGGACCGCCGGCACCGACGCCACGTTCGGCACCGGCGACGACGTCCAGGAGACCACCGACGCCGACGGGACCACGTTCGGCTCGTCCGGCGTGCTCACGACCGGGAACGACGGGTCGTACACGTTCTCCAACCTTCGCCCCGGCACCTACCAGGTGCGGGTCACCGCGCCGACCACCAACGTCATCACACGGGCCGACGCCGGCTCCGACGACGCCGAGGACAGCGACGCCGTGCGCGTCTCACCGACCGCCGGGCGCCTCCCGGCCCGGACCATCGCCTCGAACACCGACGCGACCGACCTCGACACCGGCGTGTTCGTTCCCGTCGCGGTGGGTGACCTGATCTGGGTCGACGCCGACGGCGACGGCACCCAGAACAACGGTGAGACCGGCCTCGCCGGGGCCACCGTCACGCTCCTCGACGGATCCGCCGACCCGATCACCACGAACGCGCTCGACAACGCCGTCTCCGCCCAGACGACCGCCGCCGACGGCGCCTACTCGTTCGGCGACCTCGCTCCGGGCACCTATCAGGTCCAGGTCGACCTCCCGGCGGGCTACCTGCACACCGAGGTCGGCGTCGGTTCCGACGCGGAGCTCGACTCCGACATCGATCCGTCCACCCACCGCAGCGCTGCGCTCAACCTCGACTCGGGTGCGTCGTACTCGTCGCTCGATGCCGGCGCCTACCGCGGCGTCAGCGTCGGCAACCGGGTCTGGGAGGACACCGACGCCAACGGGATCCAGGACGCCGGCGAGACGACCGGCATCCCCGGCGTCACCGTCGAGCTCGTGCGCGGGAGCAACACCGTGGTCGCGAGCACTGCGACCGACGCGTCGGGCAACTACGGCTTCAGCCGACTCGGCTCGAACCAGGCCGACAGCGGCGCCGCGCTCCTCCCCCCGGGCACCTACAAGGTGCGGTTCCATCGGCCGACCGGCTGGGCCCCCAGCCGATCGACGGGCACCGACCTCTCCGTGGCCGACGACTCCGACGTGGTGTTCGCCGCGTTCGACGACGCGACCGCGGACACGTCCGCGGTCGCGATCAGCGAGAACACGAACGAGGTCGACATCGACGCCGGCTTCTTCCGACCGGGCCGCATCGGCGACCGGATCTGGGAGGACCTCAACGGTGACGGCGACCAGGACGCCGGAGAGCCCGGCCTCGCCGGTGTCGTCGTCACACTCGTCGACCAGTACGGCGACCCCGTGACGAACGTCGGCGGCGACGACCTCACCGACATCACGACCGGCAGTGACGGCGCCTACGCCTTCGAGGGTCTCCGCCCCGGCCGCTACCGCGTCGTGGCGACCTTCGATGACACCGTGTGGGTCGTCACGGGCCGCGACCTCGGCGGCGACAACACCAAGGACAGCGACATCGGGGTCGACGGCGTCGGTGAACTGCTGACCGTCGTCAGCGGCACCGACGTGACCGACAACGACGGCGGGCTGTACCACACCATCGCCCTCGGCGACCTCGTCTTCGAGGACCGCGACGGCGACGGCATCCAGGACAGCGGCGAACCGGGGGTCGCATCGGTTCCCGTCGTGCTCGACGGCACCGACGGCCTCGGCACCACGGTGCACCTGACCACGGTGACGAACTTCGCCGGGGCCTACGAGTTCCGGAACCTCGCCCCCGGCACGTACCACGTGACGGTCCTCCCGCTCTCGGGCTGGACGGCGACCGTCCGTGACCAGGGCGCCGACGACACGCTCGACAGCGACATCGACCCGACGACGCTGCGCACCGACGACACCGTGCTCACGAGCTACGAGATCGATCGCAGCTGGGACGCCGGACTCGTGCACGCCCCGCTCGTCTCGGGACACGTCTACGTGGACAGCGACAACGACGGGGTGCGCGACCCGGGCGAGGCGGGCCGCTCGGCGGTCACCGTGACGCTGACCGGCACCGATTCGGTCGGTCATCCGGTCACCCGCACGACGACGACCGACGCCACCGGCACCTACGTGTTCACCGGCATCCCGACCTCGGACAACGCGGGCTACACCGTGACCGAGTCGCAACCGGCGGGCCTGCTCGACGGCCGTGACACCGTCGGCACCGCCGGAGGTACCGCCTCGGCGAACGACGTCATCAGCGGCATCGTCGTGGCGTCCGGCACGCTCGGCGAGCACTACGACTTCGGCGAACTCACGCCCTCCTCGATCAGCGGCATCGTCTACGTGGACGCGACCGGCAACGGCATCGTCGACGCCGGCGAGCCCCGGCTCGCCTCGGTGACCCTCGACCTGACCGGCATCGACGACCTCGGAGCCAACGTCACCGCCAGCACGACGACGGGATCCGACGGCACGTTCTCCTTCACCACCCTGCGTCCCGGGGCCTACACGGTGACCGAGACCCAACCCGCCGGCTACGGCGACGGACCCGAGCGGGCCGGCAACAGCGGCGGCTCGATCTCGGTCGACGACACGATCAGCACCATCCTGCTGGCGCCGGGAACGTCCGCCACCGGGTACCTGTTCGGCGAACGGTCGAGCGCTCCCGTGGGGTACACGACCCTCGAGGGCACGGTCTGGCGCGACCCGAACCGCGACGGGGTCCACAACGCCGGCGAGACCGGCGGTGTGGCGGGTGTGACGATCACGCTCGAACGCCCCGACGGCTCGGTGGCCGCGACGACGGTCACCGATGTCAACGGGCACTACGCCTTCACCGGGTTCGCGACCGGCGACTACGTCGTGCGGCAGACGCAACCCGCCGGGTGGAAGTCGACGTCGCCCGATGCGATCGGCTCGACCTCGTCGCCGATCCGGGTGCCGGCCGCCGGACTCCGGAACCAGGACTTCTTCGAGGACCGTGGCCGCATCGCCGGCGTCGTGTTCTCCGACGACGACAACGACGGTGTCCGCGACGCCGGTGAGACGGGTATCTCGGGCGTCCGCCTCACCCTCTCGGGGACCGATGTCGACGGCAACGCCGTCAGCCGTTCCGCCACGACCTCGGCCGACGGCTCGTACCGGTTCGTCGACCTCGTCGCCTCCGACTCGTCGGGCTACACCGTGACCGAGGCCCAGCCCGCCGGCTGGACCGACGGTACCGACGCCACCGGGTCGGTCGACGGCTCACCCGTCGGCACCCTCGGCAACGACGTGCTGTCGGCGATCGTGCTGCCGGTCGGCGGCGACGGCACCGCCTACACGTTCGGCGAGATCCGGCCCGCCGGCGGCGCCGGCACGACGTTCGTGAGCGGCCACGTCTACCTCGATGCCGACCGCGACGGGTCGCTGGACCCCGGCGAATCGGGTCTGGCCGGCGTCACGGTGCAGCTCCTCGACGGATCGTCCGCCGTCGTCTCGACCCAGGTGACGGGCCTCGACGGCAACTACGCCTTCACCGGCATCGCCCCCGGCTCGTACCGGGTCCGCGAGATCCAGCCGGCCGGGTACACGTCGACCACCCCCGACGAGTTGGGCCCGCTGACCGTACCGATCACCGGCCTGACGAACCAGGACTTCGGCGAACGACTGCCCGGCAGTGGCTCCGGCGCCGCCTGGGTCGGGGGCCACGTGTTCGCCGACCGCGACGGCGACGGCACCATCGACACCGGCGAGCCCGGGATTGCCGATGTCACGGTCACACTGCTCGACGCGTTCGGCACGACGATCGGGTCGCTGACGACCGACGCCGACGGCAGCTACCGCTTCGAGAACCTCGCGCCCGGCAGCTACGTGCTCGTCGAGACGCAGCCGACCGGCCTCGCGAGCTCCACGACCGACACCATCGATCCCGTCGTCGTACCGCTCGACGGACTCGACGGACAGGACTTCGGCGAGACCCTCGGGTCGATCCGAGGGTCGGTCTTCGTCGACCTCGACAACGACGGGGTCCGCGACGCCGGCGAGGTCGGCATCGCCGGCGCCACTGTGACGCTCACCGGCACCGACGCCGCTTCCAACGCCGTGTCGCAGACCACCATCAGCGACCTCGACGGCCGCTGGACGTTCGGCGACCTGATCGCCGGCACCTACACCGTGACCGAGACACAGCCGGCACTCCACGCCGACGGACTCGACCACGCCGGCACCGCCGGGGGGACGGTCACCAACGACGCGATCAGCGCGATCGTCCTGCCCGCCGGTGGCCTGCTCACCGCCTACGACTTCGGCGAGACCGACCGGACGATCCTGACGCCCGCCGGCACGAGCTGGATCACCGGGGTCGTGTTCCACGACCGTGACCGGGACTCGGTGATCGACGGCGGCGAGACACCGCTGGCGGGCGTGATGGTCGAGCTCCGCGACGGCACCAACGCCCTGGTCGGGACGACCCTCACCGGACCTGCCGGCTCCTACACCTTCACGGGCCTCACGCCCGGCGGGACCTACACGGTCACCGAGACCGACCCGACCGGATACGGCTCGTCGCTCCACCCGGGCGCGACCGCGGTGACCGCACCGGCGGCCGACACCGGCGGACCAGGCCCCGACTTCGGCGACACCCTCGCCGAGCTCGCCGGAACCGTGTTCGTCGACGTCGACCGCGACGGGGTCCGCGACGCCGGTGAGCCCGGCATCGTCGGAGCGACCGTCACCCTCGACGGCACCGACGCCACCGGCTCGGCCGTCACGGCGACGACCGCAACGGCGACCGACGGCTCGTACCGATTCGGCGACCTGCTCGCCGGCACCTACCGGATCACCGAGACGCAGCCGTGGGGCCACCTCGACGGTGCCGAGGTGCAGGGCTCGATCCCGTCGGACACCTCGGTGAACGACGTGCACGGCGCAGTCCTCGTCGGCGCCGGTGTCGTCGGCACCGGTCTCGACTTCGGCGAGCACCGTGCACCCAGCATCACGACCGCGATCTCCGGCCGGGTGTTCCACGACCGCGGCGCCGATGGCACGACGGCCAACGGCACCTACGAGACGGGCGAGCCCGGTCTCGGCGGCGTCACCCTGATCCTGCGGGACGTCAACGACGTGGTGGTCGACTCGACCGTGACGGCATCGAACGGCACCTACGCGTTCACCGGCGTCCCCTCCGGCACCTACAGCGTGGAGAAGCTGCAGCCCGCCGGTTACGGCATCTCCACCCCGTCACTCCTCGGGTCGCTCAACGTTCCGATCGTCGGTCTCGACGACGTCGACTTCGGCGTCACCCTCGGGAGCCTGCGCGGCGTCGTGTTCAGCGACGTCGACGACGACGGGCGCCTCGACTCCGGCGAGTCCGGGATCGCCGGTGTGGCGCTCCTCGTCACCGGCACCGACGCGTTCGGCAACGCCGTCAGCGAACCGGCAACGACCGATGCGAATGGCCGTTTCGCAGTCGTCGACCTGCTCGGCAGCGACCCCACCGGCTACACGGTCACCGAGGCGCAGCCCACCGGTTGGGTCGACGGCGTCGACGTCAGCGCCCTCACCGGCGTGTCGGGCGAGGACCAGTTCCCGGGCATCGTCGTGGCAGCGGGTGAATCGCTCGACGTGGGCACGTTCGGCGAGATCGCCGGGGTGCGGCTCGGCGACACGGTCTGGAACGACGCCGACGGGGACGGTGTGCAGGATGCGTCCGAGGACGGCGTCGGCGGGATGCTCGTCCGCCTGACCGGCACCACGACCCGGACCGGTCTTCCCGCCGTCGAACTGTCCACGACGACCGCGGCGGACGGCACGTACGCCTTCGCCGATCTGCGGCCGGGCACCTACCGGGTGGCCGTCACGCTCGGCGACCGCATCGTCAGCTACCGCGGAGTCGGTGGTGACCGGACGGTCGACTCCGACGTCGACGACGACGGGCGCGCCGACGCCGTGACCGTGGTCGGCAATGAAACGGTGGCGACCCACGAGTCGGACCGGCTCGACCTCGACGCCGGCGTCTCCAAGGGCGGATCGATCCGGGGCCGCCTGTTCAAGGACGGCAACCGGTCCGGCACCCGCAACGCCGGCGAGGCCGCCGGTTCGTGCGCCGAGGTCCGCCTCACGCCGGCCGGCCCCGACCGGGTGTTCGACTCGGCGGACGATCCGAAGGTCGTGTCGACGAAGCCCACGAACGACGGCTCCTACGAGTTCGGTCCGGTCCTGCCGGGGCGGTACCGAATCGGCTCGGACTGCACGACGACCGTCGAGGTCGAGGTGCTCGGCGAGCAGATCGTGAACGACGTCGACCTGCCGATGGAGGTCGCTCCCAGCATGCTGGCGTTCTCGGGTGCCACGGTGGCGTGGGTGCTGAGCTTCTCGGTCCTCCTCGCAGGGGCCGGCATCGTGGTGTTGAGCGTGCGACCGGGCATTGTCCGCCGCCGCAAGCAGCACCCCACCACCTAACGACCCGCCTCCCGGGGCTTTTGTGATGCGAGGAGCGACGCTGACGTCGCTCCTCGCACTACAGAACCCCGAGGGTCGGGCGAGGAGGCGGGCGTCGGCCGGTTCGGGGATCAGCCGAAGTCGTTCGGCGCGTCGATATCGTGAACCGATGACGTCCCCCTCCGTTGTCATCCGTCGCCCCGTTCGCCACGCTCGCCGCGCCGGGCTCGCCGTCGTCGTTGCGCTCCTCGCCGGCCTCGTGCTGACCGTGGGTGCGCCGTCGGCGTCCGCCCAGGCCGACCCGACGACGACCACGACGGTCGATCCGAACGCGCCGACGACCACCACGCCGCCTGCTCCCGCGCCGGCCCCGAAGCTCTCCGACATCTTCCCCGGCATCGACCCGTCCATCACGGTCGAGCAGCTCGAGGCATTCTTCCGCTGGATCCAGGGGCCCCCGGTGCCGGCCAACTCGGGCGCCGGCCGCCGCATCGTCTACTCGAACAGCGCCCAACGGGTCTGGCTCGTCGAGGGCGACGAGCGCGTCGCCAAGACCTACCTCGTGTCGGGCCGCCGGGGCCTCCCGGGGTTCGGCACGTACCAGGTGTTCAGCAAGAGCCGCACCACCACCTCCGGCTCGGCGCGTATGGAGTTCATGGTTCGCTTCGCCCGCGGTCGGAACCTCGCCATAGGGTTCCACACGATCCCCCTCCGCGCCAACGGCACCCCGCTCCAGACCGAATCGGAACTCGGGTTCCCACGCTCACACGGCTGCGTCCGCCAGGCCCCGCCCGACGCCATGTACCTGTACATGTGGGCACCGGTGGGCACCACGGTCGTCGCCGTTCCCTGACGATCGTCCGCCGACGTGAGTGACAGAATCGCCGGCATGGATCACGAGACGCACTGCGACCTCCTGGAGGCCGAGCTGGCAACGACCGAGGCGGCGTTCCGCGCCGTCGATCCGGCCGCACCCGTGCCGGCGTGCCCGGACTGGACCGTCGCCGACCTCGCCAAACACCTCGGAGGAGTCCACCGCTGGGCGGCTCACCTCGTCGCGACGCTGGCCACCGAACGCGACCGGGCGCCGCAGGACCCGACCCGGCCGGGCACCGACGCCACCGCCGACGAGTGGGCCGACTGGCTCGCCGACGGCGGCCGCAGACTCGTGGCCACGCTGCGGGCTGCGGACGGCGCCGCCCCGGTGTGGACGTGGGGTGACGGCACCGACGTCGCGTGGTGGACCCGACGACAGCTCCACGAGACCCTCGTGCACCGCATCGACGCGCTCCAGGCGGCCGGGGCCGAGTGGAGCGTCGATCCCGAGGTCGCCGTCGACGCCATCGACGAGCACCTCGGCAACATCGCGGCGTCGGCCTACTTCAGCAGCGGCGTCGCCAACCTGAAGGGCGACGGATCGCTGCACCTCCACGCGACCGACACCGAGGGTGAATGGATGATCGAGCTCCGCGACGACGGGTTCGACATCAGCCACGCGCACGGCAAGGGCACCGTCGCCGCCCGGGGCGCCGCCGGGGACCTCCTCGCCGCCGTCACCAACCGGGGCACGACCGAGCGGCTCGAGGTCTTCGGCGACGCCGACCTCCTCCAGTGGTGGATGACCAACTCGGCCCTCGACTGACGCAAGCGGCCTGATCCCACGTCCCGACGTGGAACCCGGGCCCGGCGGGTTTCCCGTCGGACGTTCGCCCCAGGAGGCCCGGCCGGGCCTCAGTCCGCCGTGCCGGCGCGTTGGCGGGCCATCCGCTCAGCCGGACGCACCGCTGCGAGCAGGGCCTTGGCCTTGTTGCGCGTCTCGAGTTCCTCGTCGGCGGGGACGCTGTCGGCGACGACACCGGCGCCGGCCTGGACGCTGGCGCGGTACGGCCGCTCGGCCGGGGACCCATCGGGGCCCGCGGTGTCGACGATCATCGTGCGGATCGCGATGGCGGTGTCGATGTTGCCCGAGAAGTCGAGATAGCCGACGACCCCGGCGTAGGGGCCCCGCTTGGTCGGTTCGAGCGAATCGATGATCTCCATGGCCCGAACCTTCGGTGCCCCCGACACCGTGCCGGCGGGCAGCGTGGCCCGCAGCACGTCGATGGGCGTCCTGCCCGCCGCCAGCTCACCCGACACCTGGGAGGTGAGGTGCATGACGTGGCTGAACCGTTCGAGCGTCATCATCTCGTCGACCTGGCACGTGCCGAACTCGACGACGCGGCCCACGTCGTTGCGGGCGAGGTCGACGAGCATGATGTGCTCGGCGCGCTCCTTGGGGTGCTCCAACAACTCGGCGGCGAGCTTGCGATCGTGCTCGTCGGTCGTGCCCCGGAACCGGGTGCCGGCGATGGGACGGGAGATGACACGACCGCCGAGCAGCTGCACCATCGGCTCGGGCGAGCATCCCACGAGGCACAGCTCGGGTTCCCGGATGAAGTACATGTACGGCGACGGATTGATCTGCCGCAGGACCCGATAGACGTCGAAGGGGTCGGCGTCGAGATCGAAGTCGAAGCGCTGGGCCAGCACGACCTGGAAGATGTCACCGGCGCGGATGTGCTCCTTGGCGACCTCGACCGCCGCCTCGTACTGGCCGGCGCCCATCGACGACGTGACGTCGGGCAGATCGTCGGAGCGGTCGGGCGGCGACACCATCGGTTCGTCGATCGGCGTGGCCCCGTCGGCGGCCATGGCATCGATCCGATCGACGGCGATGGTGTAGAGCTCGTTCAGCTCGTCGTCGGTGGCACCGTCGGGCACGAACACGTTCGAGATCAGGATCGCCCGTTGCGACCAGTGGTCGAGGGCGACCAGGTCGCCGATCACCGAAACGACCGCGTCGGGCCAGCCCCGGTCGTCGGTCGGGACGTCGGGCAGGTGCTCGACCTCGCGGACCACGTCGTAGCCGAGGAACCCGACCACCCCGGAATGCAGGGGTGGCAACGATTCGTCGGGCTCGGCCCGGTACGTGTCGAGCAGCTGCTGGACGGTGGCGAGCATGCCGCCCGACACGTCGAGATCGGCGGGGAGGTCGCCGGCGGTCGTGATCACGCCGCCCTTGCTGACGATGCGCGCCCGGGGCGAACGCCCGGCGAACGACCAACGGCTCCAACGACCGCCGTGGTCGACCGACTCGAGCAGGAACCCACTCTCCTGGCCGGCGCACAGGCGCCCGAACACGGCGACGGGGGTGACCTGGTCGGCGAGCAGTTCCCGACGGACCGGAACGACGCTGGCGCGCGCGCCCCGTGGCGCGGAACTCGTCGAGGCTCGGGACGACGTCAGTCATTGCCCACGGCGGTGCCATCGCTGCCTACGGCAGTGCCATCGCTGCCCACGGCAGTGCCATCGCCGAAGCTCCGGAAGAAGCAGCTGTAGGCCCCGGTGTGGCACGCACCCTTGCCTTCCTGCTCGACCTTGAACAGCAACGTGTCGCCGTCGCAGTCGTAGTACGCCTCGCGGATGAACTGGCGGTCGCCCGACGTGTCGCCCTTGCGCCACACCTCCTGGCGGCTTCGGGACCAGAACACCGTCCGGCCCTGGTCGAGGCTCATCTGCAGTGTCTCGGCGTTCATCCACGCCATCATGAGGATCTCGTTGGTGGCGATGTCCTGCACGATGGCGGCAACGAGGCCGTCGGAGTTGTAGGTCACGGCGGCCAGCTCGTCGGGAGCGGCGGTGATGGGGGTCGTGGCGATCTCGGTCATGGTGGGAGTCTCGTTCAGTGGTGGTGCTGATTTCACAGATATAGGCCGGTGCTGCCCAATTCGAGGCGTTCGGCGGCGACGGCGTGCACGTCGCGTTCACGCAGGATGATGAACAGGTCGCCGCTGACCTCGACCTCGGACAGGTCGGACGGATCGAACAGGACCTGGTCGCCGACCTCGACGTTGCGCACGGCGGGACCGACGGCCTTGACCTCGGCCCAGCTCAGGCGCTTGCCGAGCTGAGCGGTGGCGGGGATCAGGATGCCGCCGGTGGAGCGACGCTCGCCCTCGGCGGCGTCGAGCTGCACCATGATGCGGTCCTGCAGCATCTTGATGGGGAGCTTGTCGTGGCGGCCCATCGGCTTGGCAGCCGTGGTGCGTGGCCGTGGTGGTCGTGGTCGGTGCTGCCGCTGGTCGCTGCGGGCGGGACAGTGCCGTCGCCCGGTTCGAGGACGGTCGGTTCGAGGGGTGGTGTCACGGCGCCAGGTTACGGGGCGGGACGGACCGTCAGGCCCGCGTCGGCCATCGCGATCTTGGCCTCGGCGACGGTGAACTCGCCGAAGTGGAAGATCGACGCGGCGAGGACCGCGTCGGCGCCGCCATCGGTGACGCCACGCACGAGGTGGTCGAGCGTGCCGACCCCGCCGGACGCGATGACGGGGACGTTGACCCGTTCGGCGACGGCTCGGGTGACCTCGACATCGAAGCCGTCCTTGGTGCCGTCGCGGTCCATCGAGGTGAGCAGGATCTCCCCCGCCCCGAGAGCGGCGACGCGTTCGACCCACTCGAGCACGTCGACCCCGGTGGGCGTGCGTCCGCCGTGCACGAACACCTCCCAGCCCGACGGCGTGGCGCCGGTGTGACGGGAATCGACGGCGACGACCACGCACTGGGCGCCGAACTCGGCGGCGATCTCGGAGACGAGCTCGGGCCGCTCGACGGCGGCCGTGTTCACGCCCACCTTGTCAGCTCCGGCGCGGAGGAGCGCTCGGGCGTCGGCGACCGAACGCACCCCGCCACCGACGGTGAACGGGATGAACACCTCCTCGGCAACCCGGGCCACCATGTCGATGGTCGTGTCGCGACGGTCCGAGCTCGCGGTGATGTCGAGGAACACCAGCTCGTCGGCGCCCTCGGCGTCGTAGCGGGCGGCCAGCTCGACAGGATCACCGGCGTCGACGAGGTTCACGAAGTTGGTGCCCTTCACGACGCGCCCGGCGTCGACGTCGAGGCACGGGATGACCCGGGTGACGTTCATCGCGCCCCCACGGCCGACAGTGCGTCGCTCAGGGTGAATGCCCCCTCGTACAGGGCTCGGCCCATGATGACGCCGGCGAGGCGGGAGCCGTCCACGGCGAGGGCGTCCAGCTCGGTGACGTGATCGACCGTGCCGACACCGCCCGATGCGATCACGCCCGGGGCGTCGGCGCCGAAGGGTGACAGCGCCGCCAGCACGGAGCTCAGCTGTTCGATCGACGGACCTTCGAGGGTGCCGTCGCGGGCGATCTCGGTCACCACGAACGCCGCGACGCCGGCGTCGGCGAACCGGGTGGCGACGGTCGTCAGGTCGAGACCGGAGCTGACCTCCCAGCCGTGCGCGGCGAGGTCGCTGCCGCGGGCGTCGAGGCCGACCGCCACGGGCTGGCGGGCGGCGACCGCCGGGACCAGTTCGGGTTGTTCGAGGGCGGCCGTGCCGATGACGACCCGGCTCACGCCGGCGTCGGCCAGCGCTGCGGCGGCGTCGACGGTGCGGACGCCACCGCCCGACTGCACGGGCACGTCGACCGCTGCGCAGATGGCGGCGATCACCTCACGATTGGTGGCCTCGCCGGAACGGGCCGCGTCGAGGTCGACGACGTGGATCCAGGGCGCTCCGGCATCGGCGAAGGCGCGGGCCTGGCTCACGGGGTCGTCGCCGTAGTGCGTCTCGCGGTCGTAGTCGCCCTGATAGAGGCGAACGCAGCGGCCGCCACGCAGGTCGATGGCGGGGTACAGATCGATCATGGCGTCCTTCGGGTCACGTCAGCTCGCCGGCCCAGGTGAGGAAGTTGCGGAGGATGGCGAGGCCGGCGTCGGCCGATTTCTCGGGGTGGAACTGGGTGGCCCACACGTTGTCGCGGGCGACGGCAGCGGTGACGTCGATGCCGTAGTCGCAGGTGGCGACGACCTCGTCGCCGCCTTCCGCGGCGTAGCTGTGCACGAAGTAGACCCACGGGTCGACGAGGCCGCGCAGCATCGGATGGTCGGGATCCTTCGCGACCAGGCGGTTCCACTGCATCTGCGGCCGTTTCACGGTGTCTGGCAGCAGGTGGATCGGCCGATCGAAGATCGCGAGCCCCGCCGCGCCCGGGTCCTCGTCGGAGCTGGCGTACATCATCTGCATGCCGACGCAGATGCCCATGAACGGGCGGCCGGACGCCACGACGTCGAGTGCGACGGTGTCGAGGCCACACGAGCGAAGCGCGTCCATGCAGGCGCCGAACGCTCCGACTCCGGGGAGGACGACAGCGTCGGCGGCCTCGATGTCGCCGAGGTCGGCGGTCAGTCGGGCGTCGGCACCGACGTGTTCGAACGCCTTCTGCGCCGAACGCAGGTTGCCGATGCCGTAGTCGAGGACGGCCAGCTTCACGAGCACCACCCCACCCTCGGGGTTTTGACCCACCCACGCCACCCGTGAAGGAACCGGCTCCGCCGGGTGCAGTTTTCGTACTGCGAGGAGGGCCGCCTGCGGCCCGTCCCGCAGTACAAAGCCCCACGTGCGCGGCTCACAGGACGCCCTTGGTGGACGGGAGGGCCGTGCCCTCGACGCGGACGGCGTCGCGGATGCACCGCGCCACGCCCTTGAATGTCGCCTCGATCACGTGGTGCGTGTTCGTGCCCCCCTTGCGGGTCACGTGGAGCGTGACGTGGGCGGCGTCGACGAACGAACGGAAGAAGTGCTCGGCCATCTCGGGGTTGAACGGCGGGGTCCCGAGCGGCAACACCTCACCGAACGGCACGTCGTAGACGAGGTACGGGCGGCCCGACAGGTCGAGCGCGACCTCGATCAGCGCCTCGTCGAGCGGGAAGAGACCGGACGCGAACCGACGCACCCCGGCCTTGTCGCCGAGTGCCTCGCGGAACGTCTCACCGAGCAGGATGCCGACGTCCTCGACGGTGTGGTGCCCGTCGACGTGCAGGTCACCGGTGGCGTGCACCGTCAGGTTCATGCCGCCGTGCCGACCGAGCTGGTCGAGCATGTGGTCGAAGAACGGGAGTCCGGTGGCGATGTCGTTGGTGCCGTCACCGTCGACCTCGACCGTGATCGAGATGTCGGTTTCCTTGGTGGTACGGCTACGGGAGGCACTGCGTGTCATGAGGGCTCCAGGCTCGCAGCCAGCGCTGCGAGGAACTCGGTGTTCTCGTCGGGGGTGCCGAGCGTGAGGCGAAGACAGTCGTCGAGGCGGGGCCACGACGCGCAGTTGCGCACCAGGATCGAGCGGTCGACGAGATCCTGCCAGACCTCCTGGCCGGGGCGGTGACGAGGACGCAGGAGGATGAAGTTGGCGCCCGACGGCCAGTGGTCGACGTCGAGGTCGTCGAGCGCCGCTGCCACCCGGCCGCGTTCCTCGACCAGCGTGGCGACGCGGGCCCGCATCTCGTCGAGGTAGTCGAGGGCGATGGTGCCGGCGATCTGCTTGGCGGCGTCGAGGTGGTACGGCAGCACCACCTTGTCGAGTTCCTCGACGACCCAGGCCGGGGCAATGCCGTACCCGAGTCGGGCAGCCGCCATCGACCAGGTCTTGGAGTACGTGCGGGTCACGACGAGCGAGTTGGCGTCGTCGACGAGCTCGAGCGCCGACCACGGGGCGAACTGGCCGTACGCCTCGTCGACGACGAGGAGGCCGTCGACGGCGTGCACCAGGTCGAGCACGGTGCGGATCGTCGCCTCGGTCTCGATGACCCCGGTCGGGTTGTTGGGCGAGCACAGGAACGTGACGGCGGGCCGCTCGGACTCGATGAGCCGGGCGACGACGTCGAGGTCGAGACCGAAGTCGTCGGTGCGCTCCCCCTCCACGACGCGAGTGCCGACGAGCCGCGAGATGTGACCGTGGAGCGCGTAGGTGGGTTCGAACGTGAGGGCGGTGCGACCGGCTCCGCCGTACGCGAGCATGACCGTCTGCAGCACCTCGTTCGACCCGTTGGCCGCGAACACCTGGGCCGGAGCGACGCCCTCGACCTCGGCGATGCGAGCGCGCAGGCCGGCAGCGTCGCGGCTCGGGTAGCGGTGCCAGGCGATGTCGGCGGTCGCCGCGGCGACACGCTCGCGGAACTCGGCGGGTGGTGGCTCTGGTGCCTCGTTGGTGTTGAGGCGAATGGCGACGTCGAGCTGGGGCGAGTGGTAGCCCGACATCATCGCGATGTCGTCTCGGACCTGCGGGCGGGCCATCAGCGGGAGCCCTCGCCGGTCGTGCCCTCGAACGCCTCGCGACGCAGGCGCGCCGACAGCGCGTGGGCGTCGAGGCCCTCGGCCGTCGCAAACGCCTCGACGGCGGGCGCCAACGCTGCGGCCTCGGCCGGCGAGAAGGTGATGACGTGGTGGTGCTTCTGGAAGTCGCCGACGGTCAGCGCCGAGCTGAACCGGGCCGTGCCGTCGGTGGGGAGCACGTGCGACGGCCCGGCCACGTAGTCACCCAACGATGCGGGTGACCAGGGTCCGCAGAAGATCGCGCCGGCGTTCCGGACCGACGGCACCAGGGCTTCGGGGTCGGAGGTCATCAGCTGCAGGTGCTCGGGGGCGATGGCGTTGGCGACCTCCATGGCCTGCGCCTCGTCACGGCACACGACGGCGTACCCGGCGACAGCGAGGGTCGACTCGATCTCGGCGCGCCGCGGCGACTCGGTGGTGATGCGGGCCACCTCGGCGCTGACGGCGTCGGCGACCGTATCGTCCCAACAGACCAGCCAGGCGAGCCCGTCGGGCCCGTGCTCGGCCTGCACGACAACGTCGACGGCGGCGAAGCTCGGGGGTGCGGAGTGATCCGCCACCACGACGATCTCGCTCGGGCCGGCGAAGGCCGAGGCGATGCCGACGACCTCGGCGACCTCGCGCTTGGCGATGGCCACGTACTTGTTGCCGGGACCACAGATGACGTCGACCTTGGCGACCGATTCGGTGCCGTAGGCCAACGCCCCGATCGCCTGCGCACCGCCGATGGCGTACACCTCGTCCACGCCGGCGACCGCGCAGGCGGCGAGGGTCACGTCGACGATCGCCCCGGTCGTCCGGTCGGGGGGAACGCACACGACGACCTGACCGACCCCGGCCACCCTGGCGGGGATCGCGGTCATGAGCACGGTCGACGGATAGGCGGCCCGCCCACCCGGCACGTAGCACCCGGCCCGGTCGACCGGCACGGCGAAGCTCCGGATCGTGCCGCCGTCGACGTAGCTGGTCGGCTCGTGCAGCTGGGTGCGGTGGAACGCCTCGATGCGGCCGGCGGCGACGTGGAGGGCGTCGCGGACATCGGCGGGGATCCGGTCGAGCGCCGCAGCGATCTCGGCAGGGTCGACACGGAGGGTGTCGAGGTCGATGCCGTCGAACTCCTTCGTGTACCGGTGGAGCGCGGCGTCGCCGTCGGCACGGACGGCAGCGAGGATCGAGCGCACGGCAGCGACCGGGCCCTCCGATGCGACGTCGGGCCGGGGCAGGTGGGCGGTCACGTCGCCCTCGATGGCGCGCAGGTCGAGACGGTTCAACACGGTCCGCACGCTACCGTCCGCCCGAACGGCGGCCCGAATCAGTTACCGCTGCTAGACAGGCGGAGATGAGCTCAGCCGCCGAACTCTCCTCCGCCGCGTCCTCGCTGGACCAGCTGGTGCACCGCATCGGTCGGGCCGTCGACGAGTTCACCGGCAGCAACGACGAGGATCTCACCCTCGGGCTCATGGAGGTGGAGCGCTCGCTCAAGACGGCGAGCCGCCGACTCGAACGCCTCGTCAAAGAGCTTCGCGCCCGTCAGTAACGCGCCTCCCTCCCTGGACCGGCTCGCGAACGGTGCGTTTCGGCAGTGCGCGTCACGACTCGGACAGGAGCCGAACTTGCCGCAAAACAAGGACCGGCGCCACCACGAAGGGGCGCCGGTCGGGCGAAACGGGTGGCGGGATCCCATTGTCGCCGGTTCCGGGTGGCGGACACCCGGATTGCGGAACAACTTACAGGGCCCAACGACCACTGTCCAGTGTTTCCGTACCACTCTTCGTGACGTCTGGAGACAATTCGCACCATATTAGTGCGACTCCCTTAACTGTAAACCCCAAAGAGTTCGTGAAGGATTGCCCAAGAGCGCGAGAACGACGTTCTGGTTCGCGACAGATTGTCGCGAACGGGGTTCAGGCCGCTCCGGCCGACGGACAGAAGTCGGCGAGCGCACACCCACCGCAGTTGGGTTTGCGGGCAAAGCAGACCCGACGCCCGTGGAGGATGATGCGCAGGCTGAACTCGCCCCGCTCCGCCTCGGGCACCATCGGGTTGAGGAGGAGTTCGACCTTGACCGGATCGGTGTCGGTCGGCTCGATGATGCCCAGCCGCTTCGTGAGCCGGAGCACGTGGGTGTCGACCGGCAACCCCGGCAGACCCAATGCCACGCTCCGCACGACGTTGGCCGTCTTTCGCCCGACGCCCGGCAACGACACGAGGTCGGCCATCGCCCCCGGCACCTCCCCACCGAACTCCTCGACGAGACGGGTGGCCATGCCGAGCAGGCTCTTCGTCTTCGACTGGAAGAACCCCGTCGAGTGGATGACCTCCTGCACTTCCTCGGGAGGTGCCACCGACAACGCCGCCGGCGTGGGCCACCGACGGAACAGCTCCGGGGTGACCATGTTGACCCGCTGGTCGGTGCTCTGCGCCGACAGGATCGTGGCGGCCAACAGCTCGAAGGCGTTCGTGTGGTCGAGTTCGCACTCGGCCTCGGGGTACTCGACGGCGAGCCGCTCGTGGGTGAGACGGGCACGCCCCTTCGGCGATCGCGGTCGGGCCATGCGGTGAACGTAGCCTGTCCCCATGACATCGACCGGCCCCCGCCCGGGCCACCCGACCGAGGCCGAGCTCGCCGACGCCATCGAACGCCACGGCGGCCGACTCGACGAGTCCCAGGGCCGTCCCCGTTGGTGGATCACCGACCCGTCGTCCGCCGCCGAGGACACCGCAACGCACATCGGCCTGGCCGAGCACCGCCGCCTCTTCCAGATGCGACGCCCGCTCCCCCTCGACCTCACACCGGTCGACGACGCCGAGCCGCCACCCACGCTCGACACCCGGGCGTTCGATCCGGATCGGGACACCGACACGTGGCTCGCGATCAACAATGCCGCCTTCTCGTGGCACCCCGAACAGGGCGGCTGGACCCGCGAGACCCTCGAGGCTCGAATGGCCGAGCCGTGGTTCGACCTCGACGACTTCCGCATCGCCGATCTCGACGGGACCATGGCCGGGTTCTGCTGGACGAAGGTCCATCCCGAGACGGCAACCGAACCGCGGTTGGGCGAGATCTATGTGATCGCCGTCGCTCCGGCACGGGTCGGGACGGGCCTCGGCACCGCACTCACGGTCGCCGGCCTCGACTGGTTGTGGACCCGTCGGCACACGCCGGTCGGCATGTTGTACGTCGAGTCCGACAACGATCGGGCGTTGGCGACCTACCGCCGGCTCGGGTTCCGCATCCACTCGACCGACGTCGCGTTCGAGCCGGCCCCGACCGCGGCCGTCGGGCCGTCAGCGCCGTGACCGCCGTGAGCGCCACGGCCCCCACTCGCTACGGCATCGACCGGTCCGGCCTCGCCGACCTCCTCGCCGACCAACCGCGGTACCGCGTCGACCAGATCTGGGAGGGCTGGTACCGCCAGCTGCGCCGCTCCGACGAACTGACCAACCTGCCGAAGGCCCTGCGCGCCCGCCTCGACGACGAACTCCCCACCTCGCTCGACCTCGTCGCCCGTTCGGTGAGCGACGACGGCGACACCACGAAGTTCCTGTGGCGCCTCCACGACGGCGCCACCGTCGAGACGGTCCTGATGCTCTATCCCGACCGGGCCACGGTGTGCATCTCGACCCAGGCCGGGTGTGCCATGGCCTGCGGCTTCTGCGCCACCGGCCAGGCCGGGTTCGAACGACACCTCACGGTCGGCGAGGTCGTCGAACAGGTCATCGCAGCGGCCCGGGTCGCCGCCGACGCGACGACGCCCCGACGAGTGTCGAACATCGTGTTCATGGGCATGGGCGAACCGCTCGCGAACTACTCGGCGACGTGGGGGGCCGTCGAGCGGTTGCACGCCGACGTCGGCATCTCGGCGCGCCACCTCACCGTGTCGACGGTCGGCATCATCCCCGGCATCCGACGCCTCGCCACCGAGGCGCTCCCGGTCAATCTCGCGGTGTCGTTGCACGCCGCCAACGACCGCCTCCGCGACGAGCTCGTCCCGATCAACAAGCGCTATCCCCTCGACGCCCTCGCCGAGGCCTGCGCGGAGTACCTCGCCGTCAAGAACCGCCGGCTCAGCTTCGAGTGGGCGATGATCGCCGGGGTCAACGACCGGGACTCCGATGCCGATGAACTCGCGGCGTACGCCCGGTCGCTGCGGGCGCACATCAACCTCATCCCCCTCAACCCGACGCCCGGCTACCCCACCGTCGGCTCGTCCCGAGAACGGGTCCGGCAGTTCCGGGACCGCCTCACCGACGCCGGCGCCAACGCCACCATCCGCGCCAACCGCGGCACCGAGATCGACGCCGCGTGCGGCCAGCTGAGCACGCTCCACGGGCAGCAGGCAGCGGGTTCGGGGACCGTGTCGGTGGAGTTGGCACCGAAACGTCCGGCGACGCTGCCAGACTGATCGCCGTGCAACGGTTCCAACGCTACGACGACCACGGCTGGTTCAAGGTCGGCCAGGTCGAGGTCACGACCTCGGTCCTCCTCGCCGCGTCGTCACTCATCTTCATGGTCCTCGGCGTCATCGCCGCGGCCATCTTCCGGGACCCGCTCTTCTACGACGCGACGCTGGTCCGCGAGGGCGAGGTGTGGCGCGTCGTCACCTGGCCGCTCAGCAACGGCGTCAGCATCTGGCTGCTCCTGTCCGCCGCGATGATGTACCTGATCGGCGGCGACATCGAGCGCGAGCTCGGCCGCCGGCGTTTCGCCTGGCTGATCGGCGCGCTCGTGGTGGTACCCGCTGTCGTCACCGTCGGCTTCGAATACGTCGGGGCCGCCGGCATCAGCCGCCTCGTCAGCCCGCTCTTCGTGGTGCTCGTGCTGTGGCACCCCACGATCCGGACGTTCTTCAACATCCCCCTCTGGGCGATCGTGGTGGTGTTCGAGGTGTTCGACCTCCTGCAGATCCTCGATCTCCGAAATGCCGGTGCCCCCATCGGCGGCCTGCTCACCTTCTGGGCGGCCTCGCTGGCCGTCGCCGCCCTCGGGGCCCGCGCCTTCGGCATCACCGAGTTCACCCAGATCCCCAAGATCCCGCTCCCCCAGTTCGTCACCGGCGACCCGTACCAGAAGGCCAACCGAGCCCGCGAGAAGCAGCAGCGCAAGCAGTCCAAGGGCTCGGGTGGTTCCGGCGGCGGATTGCGGCGGCACAAGGACCCGGCGCCGGTCATCCCGATCCGCCCCGAGGCCCGCCTCGACCGCGCCGACCAGGCCGACATGGACTGGCTGCTCGACAAGATCAGCGCCTCGGGCATGGACAGCCTCACGCCCGACGAGCGCCGCCGCCTCGACGAGCACAGCCGCCGCCTCCGCGGCCAGTAACCCGGCACCGGCGGTTCATTCGCCGACCACTGCCACGCTGAGCAAGAATCGCCGCCATGGCTACTCAGATCAACGGCATCGCCGGCATGAAGGAACTCGTCGGACAGCACCTGGGCTACAGCGACTGGCTGGAGATCACCCAGGAGCGGGTGAACCAGTTCGCCGAGGCGACCGGTGACCACCAGTGGATCCACGTCGATCCCGAGCGCGCCAAGGACGGTCCCTTCGGCGGCACCATCGCCCACGGCTACCTCACGCTGAGCATCGGCCCGATGCTCGCCCCGCAGGTCATGCAGGCCACCGGCTTCAAGATGGGCGTCAACTACGGCTGCGGCAAGGTGCGCTTCCCGAGCCCCGTGCCCGTCGGCTCGAAGCTCCGTCTCGGTGTCGAGATCAAGGAGATCGATGAACTCGCCCCCGGTCAGGCCCAGTGCACGTACCTCTACACCTTCGAGGTCGAGGGGGCGTCGAAGCCGAGCTGCGTCGCCGAGGTCATCGTCCGGATGTACGAGTAGGAAGTCCCAGCGCCTCGCCGGTTCTGTCCTGCAGACTCGCCCCTCCAGGGGCAGAACTGCAGGACAGAACCGGCGGCGCGCCGCTCAGCGGAAGTTGGGCATGACCTCGGTGGCGAACAGCTCCAGGGTCTCCGTCGACGGGAAGTCGGCGATCCACGGCACCACACCCCCGACACCGAGCTTGCGGTAGGCCTCGAGCTTCTCGGCCACCTGCTCGGGGGTGCCAACGAGGTTGTTGGTGCTCCACGTCTCGAACGGCTCGCCCCAGAAGCTGCGGGACTCCGTGCCGATCTCGGCCTCGGTCGAGCGCACGAACAGCTCCGGCGACCAGGTCTTGGTGATGGTGTCGTAGTCGCGGCCGATCGACTCGCAGTGCCCTTTGAGCACCTCGGCCTTGTGCGCCCACACGTCGGGCGTGCCGCCCCAGTTCGAGTGGGTCGCGTGGCGGGCGACGACGCGCAGCGTGAGCTGCTCGCCACCGCCTCCGATCCAGATGGGTGGATGCGGCGACTGGAGCGGCTTCGGATCGCACTGCGCCCCGGCCACCGAGTGGTGCCGGCCCTCGTAGGTCGCGTCGGGCTCGCTCCACATGAGCTTCACGATCTCGACGGTCTCACGCAGGGCGCGGATCCGGTCGGCGGCGGACGGGAAGTCGTAGCCGTACGCCGTGAACTCGCCGTCGTACCAGCCGGCGCCGATGCCCCAGTCGAGACGACCGCCGCTGATCACGTCGATCGACGACGTGATCTTCGCGATCATGCCCGGGTTGCGGTACGGCGCACAGCTGACCATCTGGCCGAGCCGTACCCGCTCGGTGCGCTGGCTGATGGCGGCAAGGGTCGTCCAGCACTCGAACATCGCCTCGTGCGCCGGCACCGGGACGTTGTGGAAGTGGTCGTAGACCCACACGGAGTCGTAGCCGAGACGCTCGGCCTCGGTCGCGATGTGAACGGTGGCCGCCCACTTGTCCTGGGGGTCGGGGATGGACACGAGTTCCATCTTCCACCCCTGCGGGATGAAGGTTCCGAAGATCATGACAGCGCCGACGAAGCCGGCATCCTGGTCGGGAGGTGTGAGTGGGTCATCGCCGAACCCTACGTCCCCGACCCGCGATCCGCCCGTAGCCTGACCGACGTGCTCCACCGATGCTCCGACCGCACTGCTCGCCGCCGCGTCACCGCCCTGCTCCTGTCCGCGGTCCTCGTCACCGCGTGCTCGGGCAACGGTCTCGACGACGCCGCCCGCTCCACCACCACCGACGACGACGTGATCGGACGCGACCGGGCGCTCCCCATCGCATGTCGGACTCGCTCGGAGGTTGGAAGGCACCGGAGCTCGAGTGGTCGGGGTGCACGGGCGAGCGTGGGTTCGAGTGCGCCACGCTCACCGTGCCGCTCGATTGGGACGACGTCGACGGCGACACCATCGACCTCGCGCTCGGCCGAGATCAGGCGTCGGGCGACCGCATCGGCGCCCTCGTCACCAACCCGGGCGGGCCGGGCGGAAGTGGCCTCGACTTCCTCTTCAGCCAGCCCTTCGACGAGACGCTGAGCAGCCGTTTCGACATCGTCAGCTGGGATCCCCGCGGTGTCGGCAGGAGCACGGCCTTCGACTGCGAGCGACACGTCGACGACTTCCTGGCCAATGACCCCGACCCCGACACCGACGCCGAGCAGGAGGCGATCGACGAGGACGCCGAAACCGTCGCGGACGACTGCGCCACCGCCTCCCCCGGCCTCGCCGCCAACGTCGGCACCGACAGCGTCGCCCGCGACCTCGAAGCGATCCGCATGGCCCTCGGCGAGGACCAGCTCACCTACATGGGCTTCTCGTACGGCACACTGATCGGCCTGCGCTACCTCGCCCTCTTCCCCACCACGGCCCGCGCCGTGGTGCTCGACGGGGTCGTCGACCCGACCGAGGGGTTCACCGACTGGCTCACGAACCAGACGATCGCCATCGACGCGTCGATCACGCGGGCGTTCGAGGCGTGCACCACGACGTCGAACTGCCCCGTGGACGACCTGGCCGCGACCTACGACGAGGTGCAGAAGGACGTCGAACGGGCGCCGATCCCCGCCGGCGACGGCGCCGAACTCGGCCCCGCCGAACTCCAGACCGGTGCGGTGTACGCCAGCTACGAACCGTCGCTGTGGCCGGACCTCGCGCAGGCGCTGGCCGACGCTGCCGACGGTGACGGCGAGGGCATGCTTCGGATGGCGCAGGGCTACTACGACTTCGGCGGGTTCGCCGCGTACGCGGCGGTCGAGTGCCTCGACTCGCCGCACCCGACCGGTTCGGAGGAGTACCGCACGTTCGCCAACGGCCTTCGCAAGCTGTCGCCTCGTATCGGCGGGTCGGTCGCCAACGAGCTGCTCCCGTGCGCCTACTGGTCGACGCCACCGGATCCGATCGTCGGACCGGTCAGCGCCGAGGGCTCGGGGCCCGTCCTCGTGCTCGGCAACCGCGGCGACGCTGCCACGCCCTACGCCAGCTCGGTCAAGGTCGCCGGCATGCTCGCCAACGGCCACCTCGTGTCGAACGACGGCGAGGGCCACACCAGCTACGGCCGGTCGTCGTGCGTCGATGACGCCGTCCACGAGTACCTCATCGACCTGACCGTGCCGTCGAAGGACCCCGACTGTCGGTGACCTCCCCCGGAGTTCGGGGGCACCCCACCGGGGCCATAAGATCTCCGACTCGACCACACCGGGGGGTTCCAGTGGAGTTCAACATCGCGCAGATCCAAGAGGCCGTGGAAGCCGCCATCGGCGACCGGCCCTGCATCGTGACGCCGTCTCGCACGTTCACCTACGCCGACATCGGCGACCGCACCCGGCGGCTGGCGAACGCGCTGATCGAACGCGGGTTCACCGTTCGGGCCGAGCGCTCCGAGCTCGCCAACCACGAGTCGGGCCAGGACCACCTGGCGCTCTACCTCCACAACGGCAGCGAGTACCTCGAAGGCATGATCGGCGCCTACAAGGCCCGTTCGGTGCCGTTCAACGTCAACTACCGCTACGTCGCCGAAGAGCTCGAGTACCTCCTCGGTGACTCCGCGGCGAAGGGCATCATCTTCCACTCGGCGTTCGCCCCCACGCTGGCCGAGGTTCGCGACCGACTGCCCGGCCTCACCGTCCTCCTCCAGGTGGCCGACGACAGCGGCAACGATCTGCTCGACGGGGCCGAGTGGTACGAGGACGTCCTGGCGGCGGCCTCGCCCGAGTTGTCCGACGAGGTTCGCTCCGCCTGGTCGCCCGACGACCTGTACGTGCTCTACACCGGCGGTACGACCGGCATGCCCAAGGGTGTGATGTGGCGGCAGGCCGACATCTGGCCGGCGGCGCTGGGCGGGCGCAAGCTGGGCACCGCCGACGAATGGTCCGACCTCGACGAGCTCGTCGCCAACGCCGTCAACGGCGGTGTCGCGCCTGATGCCGCTGGCACCGTTCATGCACGGCGCCGCCCACTGGATGGCGTTCAACGCGTTCGGCGGTGGCAACACGATCGTCCTGCCGAACGTGGTCGACCGCCTCGACCCCGTCGACGCACTCACGACCCTCCAGGAGCAGGGCGTCAACATCATGCTGATCGTCGGCGACGCCTTCGCCCGACCGATCCTCGACGAACTCACCAACGCCGAGTACGACCTGAGCTCGCTGATGATGACCGTGTCGGGCGGCGCCGCGCTCACCGCCGGCATCAAGGCGCGCCTGCTCGAGGCCGTTCCCACGATGATGATCATGGACGGCCTCGGCGCCTCCGAGACCGGCCAGCAGGCGGCCCAGATCGCCAGCGCCGGCCAGACGACGAGCACCGGCACGTTCACCCCCGGCCCGGGCATGTGCATCCTGTCGGAGGACCTCAGCCGCGTGCTCGCCGCCGGCGACGAGGAGATGGGCTGGCTCGGCCAGGCCGGCCGCGTCCCACTCGGCTACCTCGGCGACGAGGCCAAGACCGCCCGCACGTTCCCCACCATCGACGGCGTGCGCTACTCCGTCCCCGGTGACCGCGCCCGGGTCACCGCCGACGGCGTCCTCGACCTGCTGGGCCGCGACTCGGTCACCATCAACTCCGGTGGCGAGAAGATCTTCGCCGAGGAGGTCGAGGCGGCTCTCGCCGGGCACCCCGACGTGATGGACGTCGTGGTGTGTGGGCGTCCGAGCGAGCGTTGGGGCAACGAGGTGGTCGCCGTCGTCCAGCTCCGCGACGGCGCCGACGTGACGACCGACGCGCTCGAGGCGGAAGCCGAACGGCACGTCGCCCGGTACAAGCTGCCGAAGGCGTACGTGTTCTGCGAACGGATCCAGCGGTCCCCCTCCGGCAAGGCCGACTACCGCTGGGCGAAGGCACAGGCGCTCGACGAGTCCTGAACCAGGGACGATGCTGGGCACATGCCCACACTCATCCCCGTCCTCGGCAACTCACAGCGGCTCGACGGTGGTGCCATGTTCGGCAACGCGCCACGGGCGCTGTGGGAACGGTGGTGCCCGCCCGACGAGCGGGGCCTGATCCCGCTCGCCACCCGCGCCCTGCTCGTCCGCGAGGACGGCGGGCGCAACGTCCTCCTCGAAACGGGCATCGGCGCGTTCTTCGCGCCCGAGCTGCGGGAGCGCTACGGGGTCGTCGAGGAGCGCCACGTCCTGCTCGACCACCTCGCGGAGCTCGGCGTCGAACCCGGCGACATCGACGTCGTCGTGTTGTCGCATCTCCACTTCGACCATGCCGGCGGCCTGCTCACGGCGTACCGCGAGGGCGAGGCACCGGAGCTGACCTTCCCGAACGCCCGGTTCGTCGTGAGCAGCGACGCGTGGGACCGTGCCCGCCACCCCCACGTCCGCGATCGGGCGTCGTTCGTGTCCGAACTGCCGGCGTTGCTCGAGGCGTCCGGGCGGCTCGAGGTCGTGCCGAGCGGTGCCACGAGCAGTCCGACGCTGGGGCCCGGGTACCGGTTCCACGTCTCGAACGGCCACACCCCCGGGCTGTTGCTCACCGAGGTCGAGACCGCCGACGGCCCGGTCCTCTTCGCCGGCGACCTCATCCCGGGTGTTCCGTGGGTCCACCTCCCGATCACGATGGGCTACGACCGGTTCCCCGAGCTGCTCATCGACGAGAAGACCACGCTGCTCCGCGATCTGCACGAGCGTGGGGGCCGCGTCTGCTTCACCCACGACCCCGAGGTCGCCGTCGCTCGGATCGTCATCGACGACCGTGGTCGCGTCGGGGTGGGAACGACGTGGCACGACGGCGAGCCGCTGGACGAGCACGAATGAGCGGACCCACGGGGTAGCTCACCGGTTCGACGGGCCAGGGCGTGGTGCAGTTCGCCGCGCTCGTCGCCCTGAGCGAAATCCAGGCAGAAAGTGACGTGGCGCATCACTCTCTGCATGGATTTGCCGGCGGCCGAGCTCATTCGGCCGCCGTACCGAGGATGCGGGGTGGCGCGAAGGGCTGCTTGCGCTCGAGGAGGAGCACGAACGCGCCGGCGTAGACGAGGACCATCGCCGGGATCGCGATCCCGGAGTCGTTCATGAGGCCACCGAGCACACCGAAGCCCAACAGGAGCAGGAACGTGGTCCGCCAGACCCGCTGTGTGCCGAACCACCTCCGCCAGCCGCCGCCCACGGTCGCGGCCCACACGAAGAACCCGAAGATGATCGGCACCATCCACGTCCACGTGGAGCTGCGGAACATCCGGATGTTGGCGTCGAGCTTGCGAGCGATCGTCGCCACCATCACGTCGGGGCCGCCGGCCACGAACGCGGCGACGTGCGAGCTGCCCGTCCACCGATCCACGAGCAGGACCGCTCCGACGGCAGCGACGCTCGCGGCGATCACCCGCACCATGCGGCCGAGGTTCATCCGGATGCCGGCCCAGAGCACCAGACCGACGAGGAACGTCGGGACGAACACCAGCGCGCCGCCGAAGTCAGCGCCGAGGTTGGGGGCGACCTCGAGCGTTGTCACGGCGGCGAGGAGACAGGCGATGGCGACGAGCCCGTCGGTCCGCCGGGGCGTGCCCGCCATCCAGGCGCCCGCCAGGAGGATCGTCGCCGACCCCAGCACGGCGAACCCCATGTTGCCCATGCCGTAGAACCGGGCGGCCGTGACCGGCGAGTAGCCGAGCAGGCTCACGTCCTGCAGCGCACCCGACGTCGCAGCGTCGAACCCCATAACGGCGACAGTGACGCCGGCGATCCAGATGAGCGGACTGAGGGGGTGGTGGCGGGCCCTCGACGCCGCGAGACCACCGGCGAGGCTCAGCGCCCCGATGCCGATCGCCGCCGGCCACGGCTCCTGCCAGGCGGACGGGGCGAGCCGGTACAGGAACGTCACGACCGGGAACGCAGCGCACGCCAGCGCGACCCGTTCGGCCACGACGAGCAGGCGTTCGACGGGACGGCCCCAGCGGCGACGAGTTGCGAGCCCGACCATCGCGGCGCCGTACACGACCGCCTGGAGGAGGATGAACCCCACCGTGATCCAGGGGTTCAGCCGTTCCCGGGCATCGGTGCGGTCGTGCAACTCCCGGACGGCGGCCACGTCGGCGGCGTCCGGTCCGGACGTGAGGCGCTGCCCGATCATCGTGTCGGGCCGGTCGATGCCGAACGCCGCGAGCACCGTCGGACCGAGGTCGGTGAGCGCGGCGAGGCCACCACGACGGGTGGAGGGACTCGACAGCGCACCGGGGAGATCGCCGGCGACGGCCAGCGGTGTGAGGCGCCACTGCGACGGCGGGGCGACACCCGCCACGACGACGAGCGCTCCCGGGTTCGCGGCGACGATGCGGCCGACGAGCAGGTCGGCGACGCGGACGTGACCGAGCCGGCGCTGGTGGCGGTCCTCGCGGGCCGCCGCCGTCGACGGGCCGAGCCACGCCGGTTGGACGAGGGGCGAACCGCCGGCGTCGACGAGCACAACGTCGCTCGACGCCATGGCCGTTCCGACGGCGGCGACACGATCACCGAGGGCGGCGTCGAGATCGGGACCTTCGGCCTCCGGGAGCGAACCGGCCAGCGCGACGTCGACGGCGCCCGACGAGTCGGCGACGGCGAGCGCGCCGGGAGCGTCGAGCCCGTCGCCTCCCGAACGGGCGCCGACGTAACCGGTGCGAAGCCCCGCTCCGTGCAGCGCGTCACCGAGCGCGCCGAGCGTGCCGTAGGCGTTGCGCGCACCGGTCACGGCAACCGGTTCGGCGAGCCGGGCGCCGTCACCGTCGGGGGTGAGGGTGATCGTGGGACGCACGAGCGCACGCACCGGACCGGGCCGCCGATCGGCGACCACCACGGGGGCACCGGCGCCGAGGGACGCGTAGCTCGACAGCTGGTCGCCCGGCGCGGCCGGGGTGCGCGGCGTGAGCGCTCCGCCCGTCGTGCCGAGGAGGTTCGAGATGTTGGGGAGCACACCACGGTCGAGGTCGGCCAGGCTGACATCGGCCACGGTGACGACGACCACCTTGCGCCCCGACGCCGCCACGAGTGGTCGCCCGCTGCCCGCCGCCCACGGCGCTGCCAGGATGCCGACCAGCACGGCGAGCGTGCCGACGACCATCAGCGCGGCGCGGACCGGCACCGATCCGAGGCGAGGGGCCGCCGCCCGCACGATGTCGACGGCCTGGCCGCCACGGTGGCGGAAGCCGGCGAGTGTCCGTCCGGTGTGCTCGTGGTCGAGCGGCATCTCGATCTCGACGAGTCGGGCCCCGGCCCGCACGGCATCGACGGTCATCCCGACCTCGAGTCCGAACCGGGGCGCCGCCGGGAGTGACCGGAGCAGATCGCCCCGCACGGCGCGCTGGCCCGACAACGGCTCCACGGCGTCGTAGCCGCACTCCCGGGCGATGATCGAGCGGGCCGCCCGCTTGACCACACCGAACCCGCCCCGCCCACCGGCCGACGGGAACACCGCGATCGAGAGATCGGCAGTGCCGCCGATCACCGGGTCGAGCAGACCGACGACGTGACGCGCCGTCTCGCCGAGGTCGGCGTCGACGAGCAGGTACACCGCCGCCTCGGGGAACTGCTCGACAGCTCGCGCGACGGCACCACCCTTTCCCCAGTTCGTGGTGAGGGAGAGCACCGTCGCCCCGGCCGCAGCCGCCCGTTCCGCAGTGTCGTCGGTCGATCCGTCGTCCACCACGACGACGCGGTCCACCCGGCCCGTTGCGCACAGCGCTGCGACCGTCGGCCCGATCGCGCCCGAGTTCTTCGCCGGAACCACCGCGATCACCGCGTCGGGCACCGTTTCGTTCCCCATCCGCATCACCCCCACTCGTCGCCGGGAGCGCCATGCTGGACGAGAACGCGAGAAAAGTATCGTCAGCGATGCTCGGGGCCGTACGCACCGACGACGTCGCGGCCGGCGACCTCGGGGAGCCGCCACAGGACACCGAGCGAGGCGATGCTCACCACGCCCATCCAGGCGCCGACCCGGCCCGACTCCCGGATCGACTCGCCGACGGTGCTCGCCACCACCAGTCCGACGGACCCGGCGGCGACCTGCATCGAGACGACGAGCGAGCTGACCGTCGCCCGGACCTCGGTCGGGACCAGCTCGGACACGAACGCCACCCAGCACCCGGCGATCATCGCCTGACCGAGCGCGAACCCGAACCAGCCGACTGCGTACCAGGATTCGCCGCCGCCGAACATCACGGCAATGCCCGCCGTCTCGACCACCACTCCCAGGGAGATGACGGGCCGACGACCGACGCGGTCGCTCCCCCGCCCGCCGACGATGAACCCAACCAACGTGAACAGGCCCGAGGCGATCACGACCAGCGTGTACGTGCCGGCCCAGTCGTACGTGTTCTGGGCGAGCTGGGCCGCGTAGTACGCGGCGCTCGTCTGGAACGCACCCACGGCTCCGAACACGACCACGCACGCCGCGGTCCGACCCCACCAGCGGCGCGGGAGGCGGAGAAACTCCGCGCCGATGGACACGGTCCTCGGACGCCGCTGCATGGAAGGCCTCGGTCTCGCTGAGATTCCGGCGCAGTCCGGCGACCAGGAGCAACGGGCCGAGCGCGAGGAGGTAGAGCCACCGCCAGCCGAGGGGCAACGACGGGACCACCGCCACGAGGATCGCGACGGCGCCGAACCCGGTCTGGCCGATCAGCCCCGACACCGAGATGGCGCGGCCCCTCCGGGCCGGATGGACCTCCTCGGCGATGACCACGCCGGTCATCACGCCCTCAGCGGACAGGAACACCCGGGACAACGAGCTGAGGACGACGAAGCTGACGATGCCCCACGCCGCAGCGGTCAGGCCCGTGAACACGGCCAGACCGGCCAGGGTCACGAGGAGCATGTGGCGCCGCCCCAATCGGTCGGCCAGACCGACGAGCACCACGGCAGCGAGGCCCGAGACCCGGATGATCGACACGGCGATGCCGAAGTCGGTCGCGCTCACGCCGAGTCCGCTGCTCAACACCGGCGCAGCGACCGACAGGAGCGCGTAGTCGTAGTTCTCGAAGAACGACGCGAACGAGAGCGGCAGGACCGTTCGCCACTCCCGCTGGGTGAACCCCAATGGACCGGCGGGATCGCTCACGATGTCGGCCGGCACGGCGCCGAACCTAGCGGCGGTCCGGTCGTGCTCGCTGGGGAGTGTGCCGCCCGTCGAGCCGATCCGGATCTCACTGTCAGGACCCTCTGCGATACTGAACCCATGACGAACACCAGTTCGTATCGATCACAACTCGCTGGCCAACTCCGAGACGCCGCCGCACCCGTACGCACACTGTTGGGCGATCTTTCGCCCGCTGATGTGCCGTTGCCGTACGCCGTCGACATCTTGGACGCGTTCATCGAACTCGAACGCCTCGCCGCCTCCGGACGGGTCCTCATCGCTGCCCGAGCCGCCGAATCCGAAGCGTGGCGACGCGACGGCTGCCCATCTGCGGCAGCGTGGTTGGCGTTACGCCAGGGCACCGACACCGGCCGTGCCCGCGCCGATCTGGCAACGTCAGAGCAACTCGGTGGGCTGGCGGGCACTGCGGACGCTGTGCGCAACGGCGAACTCTCACCGCAACAAGCCGGCGCCGTCGCCGCGGGGGCGTCAGCCAACCCGGCCGCGGAGAACGATCTGCTCGAGACCGCCAAATCGGATTCGCTCCGGCACACGAAGGAAGAAGCTGCACGGCGGCACGGCGGAGGTCGAGGCGGAGGAATCGAAAGTCGAACGCGAAACGCAAGGTGCGGGCGGGACGCAAGGCGTACTGGTGGTCCAAGGGCGGACGTTGGTGCCTCTACGCCGAAGGACCGCTCGCTGAGGGTGCCGCGTTGCAACAAGCCCTGGAGAACCGGATCGGCGAAATCCACCGCGACCGCCGCAACGGGCAGCGTGAAGGCCGCGAACAGTACGCCTACGACGCCCTGATCGACCTCACCACCGGTGCCAACGGGAGCACCGAACCCGGCGACACGAGCGATGCCGATACCGACGCTGGCGGGACCGATGACAGCGTCCGCCGAAGCGGGCAGGGTGGGTCCAGCGGCCGCGGGTCACGGCGCCGTGAATCGGTGCGCCGCCTGATGCTGGTCCGAGTCGACCTCGCTGCCCTCGTCAACGGGGCGGTGGGTGACGGTGACGTGTGTGAGATCCCGGGCATCGGTCCGGTCTCGGTCGAACAAGCCCGGTCGATGTTCGGCGACTCGATCCTGCGGCTGGTCACCACCAACGGCACCGCCGTCATCGACGTCGTGAACCCCGCACGCAAACCCACCGAAGCACAACGCATCGCCAAACTCTGGACCGACCCGAAATGCTGCGTCGCCGGATGCAACCGGACCGTCGACCTCGAATACGAGCATCGCGAGGACTACGCGAGAACCCAGCACACCGTGCTCGTCGAGTCCGAACACATGTGCACGTTCCACCACCAACTCAAAACACTCGAGAACTGGCAACTCGTCGAAGGAACCGGGCGCCGAGCGTTCGTCGACCCCGACGATCCCCGCCACCCCCACCACACCCCCGATCCACCGACGCCACCCCCAACATCAACACCGGCGCCGCCCGACCTCCGCGCCCGCCACGCCGCAGCGCGCCGAGCCGCCACGCGCGCCGACGCTGCCCACGACACCGGGTCGACTGTTCGAAACCGGATGAGTCGATCCGGCCCGCTGCGTCAAACTCGTCCCATGGCCGAACTCCTCGTCGTCAGCGGACCGCCCGGTGTCGGGAAGTCGACGGTCGCCCGGGCGATCGCCGACCAGTTCGACCCCAGCGTCCTGGTGGTCGGCGACGCGTTCTTCGGGTTCGTTCACAACGGCTTCATCCCACCGTGGATGCCGAAATCACACGACCAGAACGCCGCGGTCACCGAGGCGGCGGCCGCGGCGGCGGGCCGATTCGTCCGGCACGGGTTCGCCACCGTGTACGACGGAGTGCTCGGCCCATGGCTCCTCGACCGCTTCCTCGCCGTTGCCGCCGTGCCGACCGCCGACTACGTCGTCCTCCTGCCATCGCTCGATCGATGTCTGGAGCGGATCCGGACGCGACGGGACCACCCGTTCGACGACGAGGTAGCGGCCATCGACCTGCACGCGCAGTGGACCGACGCCGTGATTGATCGACGACAGGTGCTGGATCGACGACACGTGCTCGACAACGGCGACCACGACGTCGACGCCACCGTCGAGCTGATCCTCGACGGGGTCGCCGAGGGACGATGGACGGTGGGCCCTGGGAGTCGAACGCGACCGACCTCCGCCGCTCGCCCTCTCAGCCGATGTCGCGGCGGGACACACCCCCGAGACCGAGGCCGACGAGGAGCGCTGCGAGCGCGGACAGCACGACGACCGACGATGCCGACAGCGACTCGGCCGGCACCTTGGCCAGATGGGTGAACGGTGAGAGCTCCAACACCCGGTCGGGCAGGTTCAGCAGCGGCCCGAAGAACGTCAACACCAACGCCATGACCACCGCCGACCACGACCAGCCGACCAGCCGAGGCACCACCCCGACGAGGAGGGCGGCGACCCCGACGAGCACCCAGATCGCCGGCACCTGCGCCAACGACGCCCCGACCGTCGCCACGAAGGTCGGAGCACCGGCGGCCCCCGACGACGTCAGCGCCACGCCGACGCCACCCACGACCACCACAACGGCCGACCCGACGAGACCGAAGGCGAGGTGCGACCCGAGCCACCTCCACCGCACCGCGGACGTCGCCAACAACGGGGCGACACGATCCTCGATCTCCTCCCGCCGGGCCCGCGCCACGGCCTGCACGCCGTACACCGCGGCGACGATGCCGAGGATCGACACCATCGCCGCGACGAACGCCGCGGTCGGGCCGCCCGACTGGGCGGACAGGACCTTCGCGACCGTCGGGTTGTCGGCCAGTAGCCCGCCCGCCGACGACGCGATCGAACCGAAGAGGGCGCCGCTGATCGCGTACGCGACGATCCAGCCGACCAGCGCACCGCGCTGCAGGCGCCAGGCCAACCCGAACGGGCTGCGCAGTGAGGCCCGGGCAGTCGGTGGCCCGGGGCGCGCGACGATCACACCTGATCCGAGGTCGCGGCGGGCCAGGATCCGGTCGGCCAACACCAGCGCGGCGACGGCGAACCCGACCGGGACCGTGAGCACCCACCAGCGTTCGCCCGTGAAGGCGTGGAGCTGCTGTCCCCAACCGAGCGGCGACCACCACGACACCCACGACACCCCGTCGGTCGAGTCGCCCCACCCCCGCACGACATACGCAACACCGAGCACGGCCGACGCCAGGCCGTTCGCCGTGTGGGCGAAGGATCCCAACTGCGCGGCGACGGCGGCGATCGACGCGAACACGGCACCAGTCGCCAGCACCGCGGCCCCCATTGCGACCGAGCCGGCAACCGGCGCGCCCACCGCCAGCAGCAACCCGGCAGCGCCCACGCCGGCGATCGCCGCCGTCCCGACCGCCAACGTCCATCCCGACGCGAGCATCGCCCGACGCCCGACGACACCAGCCGCGAGAAGATCGGCACGTCCGGCGTCCTCCTCGGCCCGCGTGTGGCGGACCACGGTGAAGATGGCCATGACGGCCACGAACACTCCGGAGAACAGTCCGGATCGCCACGCCGTGAACCCTCCAGGCTGAGCCAGCTCACGGGCCGGCCCGAGCAGGAGGCGGAACGCCGGGGTCAGCCCGAAGTTCGCCACCAGTGCTCGTCGGGACGCCTCGGACGGGAAGAGGCTCTCGTAGCTCGTGTAACTCGCCACCGGGAAGATCGAGAGGCCGAACGCCCACGCCGCCAGACGCACCCGGTCACGGCGGAGACCCAACCGGACGATCGGACCGTACCCGACGAACGATCCCCTCACTGCGACTCAGTCCCCGCTCCCGCTCCCGCTCCGCGTGCCGTCGTACTGGCGCAGGAACAGCTCCTCGAGCGTCGGGGGCTGGCAGGTCAACGACTCGATCCCCGCCGCGACCAACAGCGGGAGCACGTCGTCGAGCGACCCGTTGTCGACGCTGAACTGCACCCGCCGCCCCTCGGCGCGCAGGTGGTGGACATCCTGCCGGTCGGCGAGCCCGTCGACCGGCCGGGCGACCTCGGCCCGCACCACCGTTCGGGACAGGTGACGGAGCTCGGCGAGGCTTCCGCTCTCGACGACATGGCCGTTGCGCACGATGCTCACACGGTCACACAGCGCCTCCACCTCGCTCAGGATGTGGCTCGACAGGAGTACGGTGCGTCCCCGGCGCTTCTCCTCGCGGATCACGTCCTGGAACACGGCCTCCATCAGCGGGTCGAGCCCAGCGGTCGGCTCGTCGAGAATCAGCAGTTCGACGTCGGCGGCGAGCGCGGCGACCAGCGCGACCTTCTGCCGGTTGCCCTTGGAGTAGCTGCGACCCCGCTTGGTGGGGTCGAGTTCGAACCGTTCGATCAGCTCCGAACGCCGAACGGGATCGAGGCCGCCCCGGAGCCGCCCGAACAGGTCGATGGCTTCGCCGCCCGACAACTGCGGCCACAGGCTGACGTCGCCCGGCACGTACCCGAGGCGGCGATGGAGTTCGGCGGCGTCGCGCCACGGGTCACCGCCGAGCAGCGACACCTCGCCTCGGTCGGCGCGGATGAGACCGAGCAGCACCCGGATGGCGGTCGACTTTCCGGCACCGTTCGGACCGAGGAACCCGTGGACCTCACCGGTCGTGACCGTCAGATCGAGGTCGTCGAGGGCGAGGGTGTGGCCGAACGTCTTGGTCAGACCACGGACCGAGATGGCCGCGGGCACGCCGCTCAGCCGCTCAGACGTGATGGCGGTCGGGCGAGTCGGCGAAGATCTCGCCGAAGATGATCGACCCGACCTCACCCCACTGCAGCGGATCGTCGAGGTGGATCGTGAAGTGCCCGAGCATCGCCTCGTCGCGCACCTTCACACCGAGGGCGCGGAGCTGTTCCTTGCACGAGGCCTGCTCGGCCTCGTTGAGGAGCACGACCTCGAACTCCATCCCCTCGACACAGCCTCGCTTGTAGAAGTTTCCGAGTGGCATGAGGGGCCTGCTGTTCTGACGTCCGACCCACGGCGCAGGTACGGACTGCTGATGAGAGCGGAGAAAAGTCTGACACAACCGCCGATTCGGCGGGCGACATTGACCAAGATATCGGGGAGACCGGCCGGTCCCACCCCACGTCCGATGTCACCGCCGCCCCGCTCGAGGCAAGCATCGGGACAACGTGCACCCCGTTTCGCACCGAAAGGCCGTCCTTGCCGGAGTCCGATCCACCCGACAGCGTCGACGTGACACTCACCGACCACACCGTCATCGAGGCGATGGCCCGCGCCGTCATCGTCGTCGATCCCGATGGGCGCATCGTGCGCTGGAACGGCGCAGCGTCGGACGTGTTCGGGTGGACCGAGGACGAGGTGCTCGGACGTCGCACCGACGACATCCTCGTTCCGGCCCACGAGCTCGACAACGCCGGCGCGGCCCGGGCCCGGCTACGCGCCGGCGAGACGGTGGCCGGCGACTTCACCCTGACCCACCGCGACGGTCGGGCCCTGCGTGTGCATGTCGCCAACCGTGCCGTCTTCGGCACCGACGGCCAGTTCCTCGGGGTGGTCGGGGTGTCCGAGGACGTGTCCCACCAACGCCGCCTCGAACAGGAGTCCGCCGATCTTGCGCTCGAGCGGGAACGCGCCGCCGAGGCATCGGTCGCCGCGGCCGAGGTCGAGCGGATCGCTCGCCATCGCCTCGAATTCCTCGCCGAGATCAACGACGCCTTGGCGACCGCATCGAGCCGGCGGGAGGCAATGCACAACGTGACCCGGGCGACGGTTCCCCGCCTCGGCGAGTGGTGCACCCTCTACGTACTGCCCGACACGGGGTCGCGGATGCCCGACATCGACATCGCCCACTCCGATCCCGACGCGCTCGTGGCGGCCCGAGACCTCCAGGCGCAGTTCCCGTACGACCCCGACGCCGACGAGATGATCCCACGGGTCATCCGCACCGGTGAGAGCGAGTTCTACCCGGTCCTCGCCGACGTCCTCACCGACTCGGCGACCACGTCCGACGAAGCCCGGGCCGTAAGCTCCTCGGTCAATAAAGTACATTTAGACTCCCTCTTCTGATCTTTTCAAGTACTTTTATAAGGCGATTTCGTAGATAATTGGAAGCAAATGTTAAGCTCTATGAAAATGATAGCTACATATTCACAAGTATCAAAAAATATCCTTGTTGCCATAAGCGCATTGAATTTCATATTGGGAACTTACGATTTATTAGTTATTATTTGAATGAGTCGATTAACGCATTAAAAAAATGATGTAACTATATTATCAATGGGCTACATGTTTTTCTTTTTAAACTGAGCCACAAAAGGGAGTAGCTTTTATTTTAAAGAATTAGACACTAAAGCGTCATAAAAATCCGCCAAAGGAAATGGCAAATGACTGCTCATAGACTAATAAATGAAGAATAAATATTATTCCTTACTGAATATTATATAGGGTTGATTATTAAGGCTTTTAATTTGATTAAATTTGGCTTATATAACCTTACTTCAATCTAATTTATCATCTTCAAAATAAAAATAAAAAACATATCAAATAACTGCAAACATTTTTACCTCTATCAAAAAAACACATTTTGGCAACCTAAAATTAAAGATTGTCCCTCAATAATTCAATTGACATGATATTCAACAATTTTATGTTTAGTTAGTTCCTCATTTAAATTTCTTTTTTATTAGATTTTGTTTCATTCTCCTCGTTTTATTCGCTGTTTTTGTTTAATTATGCATAAATTAAAATAATAATTTAATTATGTATTTCGTCATATATATTCGATATTTTTTATTGTGTATAATACACTTAAATATTAGTAATCTAATATCCTTAGCGCTATCTTACATTATTATTTTATGAAAAGTTTCAACTCCAAACCTTGCTAGTGTTTACATAAAATTGTACGATTAGCATCTCATTAAAAATGCACTGAAAAAGCTATGATTTGTGCCCAAGGCTGCCAGTTTAAACAACAACATTTAATCAAGGGCGATCATCCAACAATTCCTGTCTAATAGTTCATAAGGTAAATTAAAAATAAAAGAGCTCAAACTGAAAGATAAGGTAAAAAATATATTTAGAAAATATAAGAGTAATACAAATATGCCCTTATAAATTTGAAAAAAAAAAAATAAGAATGCCAAGAATATATAAGTTAATCGCTGGGGCGGTGCTCCGGATGCGGGACGCCGCGGACGACGTACCCGGTGGGCGTGGTGACGGCAGCGGCGGGTCCGGCGGCAGCGGGAGCGGCACGCAGCAACCCGGCCGGCAGCAGCTCGCGGACCGCTTCACCAGAGACGAGTTGCGGGCGGCGGTCGCGGAGTTCCGCCGACGCGTCGAGATCGAGTCGCGTCGTCGCAATGCCGAGGCCCGTGGTCCGGAGCGGATCAGCCGGTATGCCGTCCGCCCACCTGCCGAGCAGACTCCCTTCCTCCTTGCGGGGGCCACCGAGGTGCAGGAGTTGCGCTCGACGATCACTCCCCCTGGCCAAGAAGCTCGCCAGCCGAATGGCAGCCAAGCGACGCCGGGCCGCCCGCGGCGAGATCGACATCCGCAAGACGCTGCGTCGCTCGATGTCGACGGGCGGTGTCCCGATCCGCCCGGCTCTGCGCCGGCGCTCCCCGCACCGTCCGGACCTGGTATTGCTGTGTGACCTGTCGAGCTCGGTCACGGGGTTCTCGCGGTTCACGATCCTGCTCATGCAGGCGATGGCCGGACAGTTCCGGCGGATCCGCATATTCGGGTTCGTCAACGTCTGCGATGAGCTCACCGAGACCGTCCTGTCCGCTCCCCCGGGGTCGGACCTGACCGCAGCCTTCACCGACACCGCGCGGATGACGCGCTGGCACCGCAACAGCGACTACGGAACTGCACTGGTCGACTTCACCGACCGCTACCTCGACGCGGTCGGGCACCGCACCACGGTGCTCATCCTCGGCGACGCGCGCACCAACAACACCGAGCCGCGCCTCGATGCGCTCGCTGAGATCGTCGCCCGCGCCAAGCGGGTGGACTGGCTCAACCCGGAGCCGCCGTCGCAGTGGGGCACGGGCGACTCGGTGGCCCACCTCTATGGGCAGATCGTCGACATGCACGAGTGCGCGAACGCCGTCCAGTTGCGGCAGTTCGTGATGCGCCTCATGCCCGTGTGATTCGGCCCGACCCAACCGCTGAGACCCCCTCAACCCCCTGACTCGTCTCGCGGTAGGGAAGACTGGTGCTCAAGAAGGTTGCGTTTGCGATCGCAAATATGTATGTTTGCGATCGCAAACTTCTTGTCACCGCACACTTGGGGAAACGCATGCGACGCACACACGTCGGGTCCTTGGCCATCACCAGCTTCCTGGTCATCGTCCTCGGGGTCCTCGGCATCGGGACGGCCACGGCCGCGCCCACCCCGCGCCGTCGTCCGGCTCCGGCGAAAGCGTGCCCGGGCCAGCTCCTGCTGATGCTCGATGCGTCGGGGTCGATGCTCGAGGCCGACCCCTCGGGCCTGACCCGCATGGACGCCGCCAAGCAAGGCCTGTCTGCGGTCGTGGACAAACTCCCAGACGATGCGCAGGTCGGGCTACGCGTCTACGGCGCCACCGTTACGGGCGGCACACGAACCCCCGAAGCCTGCGTCGACACCCAACTCGTCCACCCGATCGGCACACTCGACGCGGCGGGATTGAAGGCCGAGATCAACGGAGTCACGGCCAAGGGCGAAACCCCCATCGCCTACTGCCTCGAGAAGGCCATCGACGACCTCGGAACGGACGGCAAACGCAACATCATCCTCGTGTCCGACGGCGAAGAATCCTGCGTCCCGGATCCCTGCGCGGTCATCGAGGAGCTCATCGGCAAGGGCATCGAGCTCCAGGTCGACACCGTCGGCTACGCCGTGGGCAAGAAAGCACGACGGCAACTCCAATGCATCGCCGACGCCGGCAAGGGCACCTACTACGACGCCGCCAACGCCGACCAGATCGCCGCCAGCATCAACAAACTCAGCCAACGCGCCATGCGACCGTTCCGGGTGACCGGCACACCGATCAAGGGCACCCATGACGCCGCGACCGCCCCTGAACTGACCGCCGGTCAGTACACCGATGCCATCACCGAGGGTGAGGACGCCGCTCACCAGTTGAAGTACCGGATCAAGCGCACCATCCCCGGCTCCACCCTCCACGTGTCGACGGCGGCCCTGCCCAAGGTTTCAGGTGTGGTGGGCAAGGAGGCGTGGAGCCTGATCCTCGACGAGCCCGGTGGGCGCAACTGTGGCATGGACGCCAGTGGCCAGAGCTCGTACACCTCCCTGATGGCCTTGGGCGTCAGCTCGGCATCCTCCGTCGACGCCTGCAACGAGTCCGAGAGCCTCACTCTGACGGTGACCAGGCGCTACGGCGCCGTCCCCCGCCCCGGCACCCTTCGAGGTCCGGGTCATCGAAGAGCCCCCGGGTGACCAACCTCGACCAGCTCCCCGACGGCGCCGGACGGGCCAAGCCGGAGGTGACTGAGGTTGCGGCGGACGGGCCCGGCACGCCCGTCGTGGGCGGCACCGCCCTCTCCGATGCCCTCTCCCTCACCCCTGGGACCTATGTCGAGGAACTCGTGCCCGGAGAGGCCTCCTTCTACCGCATCCCCGTGGCCTACGGTCAGCGCCTGAGATTCACTCTGCTCGGGATCGGCGAAAGCTTCCCGTGGAAAACGTCCTACCGCGACACCTGGTTCATGGTGGGAGCCGACATCCTGGGACCGACCGCTCGACAGGCGGCCATCATCAGGTCCGCAGCACTGTGGACAGGCCCGGACGTGTCTGAACCCCGCCCGTACTGGACTCCGGAGATTCGGTACAAGAACCGGTCGGATGTCTACACCGACGGGGCCGCCCTGGCCGGCACCTACACAATTGCTGTCGCCATCACCAAGGACTCAAAGGGCATCGGGGCGGTCGAGGGCATCCCGGTCCCGGTCCGTTTCGCCGTCACCGTCGACGGCACCGAGTCCGGCAAGCCGGAGTATGCCGCGGCCATGCCGAGCACAGCGTCACCCTCGCCCTCTGCGTCAGCGACCACTCCGGCGGCCAACGCCAAGAAGCCAGTCGAGGCGGACAACGGATCGGTGCTCCCGCTCGTCGGTGGCGGATTGCTCACCCTCGCCGTGCTCGGCGGGATCGGGTATGCCGTGTGGCGCCGTCGCGCTCAGGGAGCCACCCACGCGTAAGTCCCGTTCGGCTGGAGCTGGCACGTCACGGCCGTCCCATCCACGGTCTTCTCGCCAGCGCCGACCTCGACGAACTCGCAGGGCTGCCCGACGGACAGGACGACGCGACCCACCGTCACCGAGCCCTGACTCGGAGAGGGGGTAGGCACAGTGCTCGGGCTCGGTGAGGCAACCGTCGGTGTCGTTGCCGGTGTCGGGGTCGTGGTGGCCGACGCGGAGGCACTGGCCGAGGCCGAAGGGGACGGGGCATTGTCCGCGCGGCCTCCTTGGGTGTCCCACGGCGACCAGATCGACGGTCCCCGATGAGGGCCAGCCCAGCGATCGAGCTCGGCACCAGCCACCAGGCACGTTCGCCGACCCACTGCCCCGGCGCTCCACGCCCCCCGGCGTTGTCCCGGAATGCCGCGGTTGTTCCAAGCCCCCCCTTCGTGCTGGTCCCGGCGTTGTTCCCGAATGCCGCGGTTGTTCCGCCGCATCGAAGACCTCAGGCCCAGGGGGCATGCAACGGTGCACCTTCGGGCGGGTGACCTCCGGACCGTCGGAGACGACCTGGTCGAAGATCTCGACCTCGCCCATCGCATCCGGCCGCCAGGCCAACTCCGGCACGGACGGCGCCTCGAGCGCAGCACGCGCCGCCTCCGGGCGGTCCACCGGGTCGGGGGCAACAAGCGCGGACACGACGGACCACAATGATTCCGGGCAGCCGACCGGCCGCCCCGACCCCACTCGCTCGGCGGGGCGCTGGGAGGTGAGCATGGTGAGCGCGACCTGCCCCACGGCATACAGGTGAGTCGCCGGCGACAGCGTCCCGACGGATTCGAGCTCGGGAGCGAGGTAGCCGGGGGTGCCCGAGATGAAGCCCGTCGCCGTCCAGCGTGGTGCGTTGAGGTCGACGGCGATCCCGAAGTCACTGACGTAGGCGCGCGGACGCCCAGTGCCGGTGGCATCGAGCAGGATGTTGGCCGGCTTGATGTCGCGATGGACGATGTCCGCGGCATGGACCGCCGCGAGCCCGGACAGCGTCTGGCGCAACAACTCGGCGACGAGGTGGGGCGGCAGTGGCCCGTGGTCGCCCACCAGGGTCGCGACCGAGCCGCCGCGGATGATCGGCATGGTGAACAGGACGCGATCGTCCTCACCGGCCCAGCCCAACGGGGTCAGCACATTGGGGTCGTGGATGCGCACCGACTGCTCGCGCACGAACCGCAACAAGGTCCCGGCATCGGACTGGCGGAGCACCTTGGCGGCGACGAGGCCGTTGGTTTTGCGGTCGAGGGCGACCCAGATCGTGCCCATGCCGCCCTCACCGATGAGGTCGATGAGTTCGTAACGGCCGGCGAAGACCTCACCCATCGCTCAGTCCGGGTCCGCCGCCGACCGCAACAGCGCAGCGAGAGCGACATTGGTCGTGGCGTCAGCGAGCGCACGCAGCTCCTGGGGAGCGGCGACCGCTCGCAGCTCAGCCGCCGCAGTCGACGCCCGCGCCACCGGGACGGTGAGACCGGTCATCGTGGCCTGCTCGTCGCGGATGGTGTCGAGTCGCTCGGTGACCTCGTCAGGCGTCATGCCCGCGGCCTGACCGGCGAGCTCGCTGAGCGACTGGAGGCGGTGGACGACCGCCGGATTGCCGATCTTGACTCGCTGCGCGGAGATGAGCTGGGACATCATCGGGGCCGAGATCTGCAGCACCTGCGCGAGCCGCGCCTGGGTCAGCCCAAGAGCGCCCATGACGCGAGCAGCGGTGTCGGCCAAGGGTTCCCCATAGAGCGCACGTTGCTGCTCCACGTTGACGTGGCTGTCCTGCACGGCGCCCCCCTCCCATGGCCTTGACGGCAACCTCGACTTTGCTCCTGCGAATCTAGCAAAGTGTGGGTGGCCTCGGTCTCCCTCGGCCCCACCAACGCGAGGGTAGGCAGTCCAGACCGATAGAGTCCGAAACATGGCCATCAGCAAAGTCCTCATCGCCAACCGTGGTGAGATCGCCGTCCGTATCGCCCGCGCCTGCACGGACCACGGCATCGGGTCCGTCGCCGTCTATGCCGAGCCTGACCGGGACGCCCTGCACGTCAAGGTCGCCGACGAGGCCTACGCGCTGGGGGGGAGCACACCGGGCGACTCCTATCTGCTCCAGGACAAGCTGATCGAGGTCGCCAAGCAGGCCGGGGCGGACGCCGTGCACCCGGGCTACGGCTTCCTCGCCGAGAACGGCGGCTTCGCGCAGAAGGTCATCGACGCCGGTCTGGTGTGGATCGGTCCGGGCCCCGAGGCGATCGACTGCCTCGGCGACAAGGTGAAGGCACGCCACATCGCCCTCACGGCCAACGCGCCGCTCGTGCCGGGCACGCCGGACCCGGTCGAGGGTCCTGACGAGGTCGTCGCGTTCGCGAAGGAGCACGGTCTGCCGGTCGCGATCAAGGCGGCGTACGGCGGTGGCGGGCGCGGGCTGAAGGTCGCCCGCACGCTGGAGGCGATCCGCCGAGCTCTTCGAGTCGGCCGTGCGTGAGGCCGTCACGGCCTTCGGTCGCGGCGAGTGCTTCGTCGAGCAGTTCCTCGACCACCCGCACCACGTCGAGACGCAGTGCCTGGCCGACCAGCACGGCAACGTCGTCGTCGTCTCGACCCGTGACTGCTCGCTCCAGCGGCGCAACCAGAAGCTCGTCGAGGAGGCCCCGGCCCCGTTCGTCAGCGAGGCGCAGCACGACTGAGCTCGTGCGTGCCTCAAAGGCGATCCTCAAGGAGGCCGGCTACGTCGGTGCTGGCACCTGCGAGTACCTCGTCGGCCCCGACGGGGACATCTCCTTCCTCGAGGTCAACACCCGCCTCCAGGTCGAGCACTGCGTCTCCGAGGAGGTCACCGGCATCGACCTGGTGCGTGAGCAGTTCCGCATCGCCGACGGCGAGGAGCTCGGCTACGACGACCCGGAGCCGCACGCGCACTCCATCGAGTTCCGGATCAACGGCGAGGATGCAGGGCGCAACTTCATGCCCGCGCCGGGCACCGTCACCAAGCTCGTCGTTCCCGAGGGCCCGGGCGTCCGGTGGGACGCGGGCATGGTCGAGGGCGACACCATCGCCGGCGCCTTCGACTCCATGGTGGCCAAGCTCATCGTCACCGGCCGGACCCGTCAGCAGGCGCTGGAGCGCTCCCGCCGCGTGCTCGACGAGCTGGTCATCGAGGGCGTCGCCACGGTCGCGCCCTTCCACCGCCAAGGTGGTGCGCGACCCCGCCTTCGCCCGGCCGACCCGAACGCCAAGTTCTCGGTGCACACGCGCTGGATCGAGACCGAGTTCGACAATGACATCCCCGCGTATGCCGGAGGGTCAGCCGACGCTCCCGAGGCCGAGGAGCGCCAGACCATCACCGTCGAGGTCGGCGGCAGGCGACTCGCAGGTCTCCCTGCCCGGGGGCCTGTCCTTGGGCGGCGGCGGCGCGGCCGGTGCGGGAGCGGCGAAGAAGAAGGCTCCCCGCCGCAGCGGTGCGGCCAAGGGCGGCGCCGGGGCCTCCGGTGACTCGCTCACCGCACCCATGCAGGGCACGATCGTCAAGATCGCCGTCGAGGAGGGCCAGACCGTCGCCGAGGGCGAACTCGTCGTCGTCCTCGAGGCGATGAAGATGGAGCAGCCGATCAACGCCCACAAGGCCGGCGTCATCACCGGCCTGTCGGCCGAGCAGGGCGCCACCGTCACCAACGGCGCGGTGCTCTGCGAGATCAAGGACGGCGCCGAGGGCTGAGCCCGCAGCCCCGTGGCCGGTCCGGCGATCCGGGGCCGGTGAGAGTGCACAACACGCCGTGTGCCAGGTCGGCACACGGCGTGTTGTGCACTCTTGACTCAGCCGGTCGGGTCCTTCGGGTCCGGGGTGGTCTGGCCGCCGCCGGCCTCGTCGGGCACCGGCGCCAGCTAGGCCGGGACGTCGTGGTCCAGGTCCGCCGGCGGGTTCTGTGAGACGTCGGCCGGGATACCGAACTCCTCCTCGAGGTACTCCCCGCCCTAGTCGATGACGTCGCGGAAGCGTCCACCGGTCACCTCGTCGAGCTTGTCCTCGAGCGCGTCGATCGCGCATTTGGCCTGCTCAGGGTGCTCCTGGGCGTACTCCTTGGCCTGGTCGAGGGCCTCGCCGCCGGTGAGGTCCTGGTGCTGGTCGGACATGCGGTCTCCTGACGTCGCTGAGGTGGGAACACCCACGCTAGGCAGGCCACCGCCCCGGGCGGGGGTTTGGATCGCTCCCGAGGAAGCCGACCCCAGCAGCGCAGGCGCTGAGGAGGGCCGACAGGGCGCGCAGCGCCTCGGGCTGGATGCGGTAGTAGACGAAGGTCCCGCGCCGCTCGCAGTCGACCAGCCCCGCTTCGCGCAGGGTCTTGAGGTGGTGGGAGATGGTGCCGCTGGAGAGGTCGAAGGCCGGCGTGATCTCGCAGACGCAGACCTCCGGTGCGGAGGCGATCATCGAGGCCATCCGCAGCCGCACCGGGTCGCCGAGCGCCTTGAACATGCCCGCTAGGCGAGTCGCGTCGTCCTCGGTCACCGGGGTCGTCGCCAGGCCGCAGCAGGTGGCGGCATCGGCGGCGGTCGGGGTCTCCAGGACGGTCATCGGTCTATCTTGACAGATCTCGAATCAATGCGCGAGAGTGGGACTTGATTCGATGACCATCGAGACAGGATCAGACATGGACCACCTCACCGACGACCAGGTGCGCGCGGCCATCAAGGAGCGGTATGCCGCGTGGGCGCGGCTCGCGCTCGAGGAGCGCTCGACCTCCTGCTGCTTCCCCGCCCCGGCGGCGACCTCGTGCTGCACAGACGCCCCGGCAACGAACACGTGCTGCAGTGACTCCGCGCCGACCGATGCGGAGTCGTCGAGCTGCTGCGGCGAGGGCAGCAAGCTCAAGGGAATCGACCCCATCACCTCCAACCTCTACGACAAGGCCGACACCCCGTTCGACGCCGCGCTCGCGGCCTCCCTCGGCTGCGGCAACCCCACCGCCCTCGCCGAGCTGGCCCCGGGTGAGGACGTCCTCGACCTCGGCTCCGGTGGCGGCCTCGACGTCCTCCTCTCGGCCCGCCGGGTCGGGCCGGAGGGCATGGCCTACGGGCTCGGCATGACCGAGGAGATGCTCGCCCTCGCCGAGCGGCACCGGGAGGAGGCCGGGATCGAGAACGCCCGGTTCATGCTCGGCACCATCGAGGAGGTGCCCATGGCCGACGCCTCGTCGACGTCGTCATCTCCAACTGCGTCATCAACCTGTCCGCCGACAAGGACGCCGTCCTGCGCGAGGCCTTCCGGGTGCTTGCGCCCGGGCGGTCGGTTCGCCGTCTCCGACATCGTCCTCACCCGGGACATCCCGGCCGGGCTGCGCGGGGTCGTCGCCCTGTGGACAGGCTGCATCTCCGGGTCGCTGCGGGACGACGACTACCTCGCCAAGCTGGCCGCGGCCGGCTTCGAGGACGCCGGCATCGAGGTGACGCGCGAGTACGACCGTGACGCCCTCGAGGCGATGGGCGACATGCTCGACCCGGCCCAGCTGCCGGCCGGGCTGTCGATGGACGAGGCCGTCGAGGCACTTGAAGGCGCGTTCGCGAGCGCCTTCATCCGCGCCACCAAGCCGAAGGACTGACCGGGTCCATGAGCGCACCAACGAGCACCCCAGCGACGCACCACGAGAGCGTCGCCACCAAGCTCTCCACGCTCGACCGCTGGCTCCCGGCCTGGATCATCCTCGCCATGGCGGCCGGCCTGCTGCTCGGCCGGCTCGTCCCCGGCCTGGGCGATGCCCTGTCCGCGGTCGAGGTCGACGGCATCTCGCTCCCCATCGCCCTGGGGCTGCTCGTCATGATGTACCCGGTCCTGGCCAAGGTCCGCTACGACCGCCTCGACACGGTGACGCGCGACCGCCGGATGCTGCTCTCCAGCCTGGTCCTCAACTGGGTCCTCGGCCCAGCGCTCATGTTCGCGCTCGCCTGGCTCCTGCTCCCCGACCTGCCCGAGTACCGCACCGGCCTCATCATCGTCGGCCTCGCCCGCTGCATCGCCATGGTCATCATCTGGAACGACCTGGCCTGCGGTGACCGCGAGGCCGCGGGCGGGGCTCGTCGCGCTCAACTCGGTCTTCCAGGTCATCGCCTTCGCCGCGCTCGGCTGGTTCTACCTCTCGGTCCTGCCCGGCTGGCTGGGCCTGGAGCAGGCCGCCCTCGACGTGTCGGCCTGGCAGATCGCCAAGAGCGTCCTCATCTTCCTCGGCATACCGCTGCTCGCCGGCTACCTTTCGCGACGGCTCGGCGAAAAGCGTTGGGGGAGAGCGGCATAC
>JBAOIR010000005.1:0-52690 GCA_037045585.1 Microthrixaceae bacterium | reverse complement strand
GGCGCTCGCAGCCCTGCTGATTATCGTCTTGACGGGTGCATTGACCGCCTTGATCACCGGGGAGTCGCTGTTTGTAGTCGTCGCCTGGCTCAGTCCGCTCTGGGCTGCTCTGCAGTTCGGGGCGACTGTGGTCGGCATAATCCTGTTTGAGTTTGCGTACCCTCCCCTGGAGCTTCTCGCCGGATTAGTTCAGTGGCTGAGCGGCATACTGAATATCCTGTTTGGGCAAGTCTCCGCAACCTTGCTGGAATCGCCATTGTTCAGCGACCTGGATTCCCCGTTAATCCCCACCCCCACTGAAACGGCCGAGGCAATAGGGTCAGGTTTCACCGATAAGGCGGCAACGGGCCTGATCATGATCGGTCTGCTGGTGATCATCGCTCTCGCCCTGGCCAGAACGTACCGGCAAGCCACATTTGCCGCCCGCGACAGCGAGCACAGCCGGGCCATCGCCGAGTCTGATGAAAAGCCGGGCATGGGCCGCCGCCTGCTGGAACGGCTGGGAGTTCTCCGGCATTGGCGAGCGGCCGCTTCCGTTCGACGCATCTACCGGCAGATGTGCGCAGCAGCGACAGCGGCGGGCTATCCGCGCTCCGGCTCCGAGACTCCGTATGAGTACCTCTCTTCGCTAAGCCGCGTCTGGCCGGAGTATACGACGGAGACCCGTCTAATCACCGAAGCATTCATCCGCGTGCGCTACGGAGAAGTGCCCGAGACGGCTGAGGAACTGGAATCACTCCGGTCTGCATGGCGTCAGTTAGAGGCGGAAGAGCCTAAGCGACGTGAAAAAACCGGAGAGCAGGGGCCTATTCTGACAAAGAGAGAATAGGCGATGGCCTGTCCGTCCTGAACCCTCGATGGGTTCCATCATCCGCTATTCGTCTCGTCGGAATTTTGCTCTTGCTTTTTAGCGGCCACCTGATGATCAACGGCCGCGGCCATGAAGGCGTTGAACAAGGGGTGCGGCCGATTAGGTCGGCTCTTGAACTCGGGATGGAATTGAGTACCCAGCATGAAGGGATGGTCGCGCATCTCGGAGAATATCTACCAATCGACCGTTGGGCGACAGACCACTGAACACCATGCCGGCGGCGCTCAACCACTCCCCGATAGGCGTTATTGAACTCCCAGCGATGGCGATGCCGCTCCGAAATCCTCTCCTCCCCATAGGCAGCATAAGCTTTCGTGCCGTGTTTAAGAATCGCCGGGTAAGCGCCCAGACGCATCGTCCCACCCATGTCGGCCAACTCATGCTGATCGGGCATCAGACTGATGATCGGATGCTCGCAATTCCGGTCGAATTCGGTGCTGTTCGGCTCATCGCTCCCCAGGATATGCCTGGCAAACTCAATGCACATGACCTGCATGCCCAAACAAAGACCAAGATAAGGGACTTGATTCTCTCGTGCCCATCGCGCAACCTGAATTTTTCCTTCGATGCCGCGCTCGCCGAACCCACCCCGGAACCACGACCCCGCTAACGCCATCGAGCTGTTCCCAGCCTTTGCCCTTTTCCAAATCGCCGGAATAAATCCATTCGATCTCTACCTGGCGATCATTGGCAACCCCGGCGTGATAAAGCGATTCGCGGACGCTCATATACGCGTCATGCAGTCGACATACTTGCCCACGAGGGCGATTCGTATCGCCGGCTTCTCGCGTCGAATTTCACCAATCATCGCTTCCCACTCGGCCAGGTCCGGCTCTGTCTTTGCAACCAGACCCAGGCGCTCCATTACGACCTCAGCCATTTGAGTCTCCTCCAGCAGAAGCGGGATATTGTAGAGAATATCGCTTGTCACTGCGGGAATGACCGCCTCCCGAGACACATCGCAAAAGAGAGAAATTTTGTTCAAGTGTTCTTCAGGGATGGGATGATCGGCGCGGGCAATGATAACATCAGGCTGAATACCGATCCGGCGCAAATCTCTGACACTGTGCTGGGTCGGTTTGGTCTTAAGCTCGCGGCTGGCAGACGAGAAAGGCAAGTAGGTAACGTGGACATAGAGCGTATTGTCTCGGCCAACGTCGGACCGCATCTGGCGCAGCGCCTCCATGAACCACTCGCTCTCAATATCACCAACCGTGCCACCCACTTCGACCAGGACGATCTCCGCCTGACTTTTCTCGGCCACCTGAAAGATGCTGCGTTTTATCTCGTTAGTGATGTGGGGGATGACCTGAACAGTGCTGCCCAAATAATCACCTCGGCGCTCGCGGGCGGTGACTTCCAGAGCAACGCGGCCGGAAGTGACATTCGCTGCCTGATTGAGATTGATATCGATAAAACGCTCGTAGTGACCCAGATCCAGGTCAGTCTCCGCCCCGTCTTCGGTGACGAACACTTCGCCGTGCTGATAAGGTGACATCGTTCCCGGATCAACATTGAAGTAGGGATCAAGCTTTTGCGCGGTCACGCTAAAGCCTCGCGCCTTGAGCAAACGTCCCAACGCCGCTGCCGTCACGCCTTTGCCGACGGAACTCATAACGCCGCCGGTAAAAAAGATAAACTTTGTCATCGCCACTCCCATTAAAGAGAGGTGGGGCATGTCATCCTGGGCGACATGCCCCACCTCTAAACAAATAATCTGTCGTTGGTTTGATACGCTGATCGCGTCGGTGCATACCGTCCTCTCAACGTACCGGAGGATAGCAGTCTTTAGACTGTGTAGCAACCCCATGGCAAGGCAAATCGCATTGTGGCGTGTTCATCTTGCAAGGCCTATCAGGTTCGATGATAATGCCTGCTATCACACCCACAGGAGATCGCCATGCTGGATTTCACAGACAAGGTAGTTTTGGTAACCGGCTCATCGCGCGGCATTGGCCGCTCCATCGCTCAGCTATTCGCGGAGCGCGGCGCGCGCGTTGCCGTCCATTACCATACCAACCGCGCGGCGGCCGTCGTTGCCTTGGCCTCGCTCGCCGGAGAAGGCCACATCCTGGTTCAGGGCGACATCGCTGATCCGGCGGCCGTCGCGGCTATCGTCGATGACGTGGTGGCGCAGGCCGGAAGAATCGACATTCTGGTCAACAACGCGGCGATCTATGAGGATCATCCCCTGGCTGAGACCGATTACCAGACATGGCAGACAAGCTGGCGGCGGACAATAGAAACGAACGTCCTGGGCACGGCGAACATGAGCTATTGCGCGGCTCGCCATATGATTGCCCAGGGTGGCGGCCGCATCGTGAATGTCTCCTCACGCGGCGCATTTCGCGGCGAGCCAACCGCTCCGGCCTACGGGGCCAGCAAGGCCGCGCTCAACGCAATGAGCCAGTCGTTGGCCAAATATCTGGCTCCGTACAACATCTCAGTGGCTGTAGCCGCGCCAGGGATTCGTCGAAACAGACATGGCGCGTGGCGCTCTTGCCGGGGAGAGCGGCAATGAAATTCGCGGTCAAAGCCCATTCAACCGCGTGGCCAAGCCGGAAGAGGTCGCCTACGCCGTCCTGTTCCTGGCCTCAGAGGGAGCCGAATTTATGACCGGGGCGATTATCGACATCAATGGGGCATCATATCTGAGGACGTGAGGTTCGTTCAATAGCATCCTGATGTTGTCAGGAACGGCGGGTCCGCGTCGTCACGGCGAACACGCCCAAAATGACGAAAGTTCCGCCGATGAGGCTAATCCGGGTGGGCAACCATCGTGACGAGGTCGGCGACGACCCGGTCGACGTCGATCAGCCCGACCACGTCGATCGTGGGCGCCCCGTCGGCCGGTCCGGTGCGGGTGGGGTCGGTCATCGGGTGCTCCTCGGAGGGGACGGTCGCGCACGGGCGCCGACACGTACGATCCTGCCATGGGCGACCGGACCGACGTGGCAGCCATCGAACGACTCAAGGCCCGGTACTTCCGTACGCTCGACACCAAGGACTGGGACGGGTTGGTGCGGGTGTTCACCGACGAGGTGACCGTCGACGTGGCCGGCTCGGGCGGTCCGACGACAACGAGCGCCGTCGCGTTCGTGGAGCGGGTGCGGCGATCGCTCGGCGACGCGATCACCGTGCACCACGGTCACATGCCGGAGATCGACATCACGTCGGAGACGACGGCCACCGGTATCTGGGCGATGGAGGACAAGATCTGGTGGCCGGACGGTTCGGCAGTCCGCTTCATGCACGGGTACGGCCACTACCACGAGACCTACGTGCGGCTCGCCAGTGGGTGGCGCATCGCGACGATGCAGCTCACTCGGCTGCACCGGGAGTTCGAGCCCTGACCACCGCGTCCTAGGCTGACCGACCATGCCCGAGCCCACCATGCCCGAGATTGCCGAGCCCGAGACCGCTGGATCCGACCGTTCCGTGTCCCCGCCCGACATCCCGCTGCACACGTTGCTCGACCTGCAGGTGCTGCCAGAGGTCGAGGGGTCGACGGTCTCGGAGGTGCTCATGCCGGTGGCGCCGGGGGCCTTCGGGTTCACCCGCAACCTGCACGGCGGTGCGATCGCCACGCTCGTCGACCTGGCGTGTGCGATCGCGGCGGTTCGGGCGACGGGGTTCGATCCGTCGAGGGAGTCCCTCGTCACGTCCGACATGCACCTGCGCTATGTGGGGCGGCCGGGGACGGGCAACGTGATCGCCCGTTCCGAGGTGGTGCGGGCCGGGAGCCAGTTGATCGTCATCGATTGCCGGGTCGTCGACGAGGACGACCATCTCGTGGCCGTCGCGGACCTGTCGATGATGCGGGTGTCGGTGCGCCGGCCGCTCGACGGGCCCGACGCTGGCGCCGCGCCCGACGCGGTCGGGGCCTCCTCGGGGTCGGAGACCGCCGACCGCACGGTCGACTGAGCGCGTCGGGTCGAGCGCTCGGTCAGGCGTTGTCCGCTGCGAGCAGGTCGTCGATCTGGCCCAAGGCGAGCGCCATGCCCTCGGCCATGCCCATGGAGATCATCTGATCCATGGCCTCGGCGGACGGGAACGTTGTTGCGATGGTCATGGTCGTGCCGGAGCCGGAGTCGGACTCGGAGCCGGAGTCCGGAGCCGGAGTCGGCCAAGTCGACGGCGATGGACGAGACGGGCATGTCGGGGATGGGCGCACCGGTCTCGTCGCCGAACCCGTCCTCGAACCGGAGCGACGTGGGAGCGTCGACGGCCTTGAACTCCCACCAGCCGAAGTGGCGGTCACCCTCGGGGCTCGTCATGAAGTAGACGACCCGGCCGCCAGTGGTGAGGTTGTGCTCGGTCACGGTGGCGGGGAACGTGGGCGGCCCCCACCAGCGCTCGAGCTTCCGCGGATCGGCCCACATCTGCCACACCCGGTCGATGGGTGAGGTGTACTCCGACCGAATGGTCAGGGTCAGGGTGGTCGGGTCCTGCTGGACGTCGGTCACGGTCATGTGGGCTCCTTGGTGGTGATCTGATTGGGTTCCGGGGCCCCACGCCTCGGATGGGCGTCAGGACTCGGCGAGTACCGATCCGAACCGACCGAGACGGTCGCGCCACACCTGTTCGAGCTGGTCGAGTAGGCGTTGGGCCGTGTGAACGGTCGCGATGTCGCAGCGAACGATCTGCTCGCGCCCTCGGGCCTCCTTGGTGACGAGACCCGCCCGTGTGAGCACGACGACGTGCTTCTGCACGGCGGCGAAGCTCATCGGGTACATCCGGGCCAGCGCCGACACCGAGTGCTCCGACACCATCGTGCGACGGACGATGTCGCGCCGAGTGGCGTCGGCCAACGCGTGGAACAGCTCGTCGGCGACGTCATCGTCGGATCGCTGCGGTGGCGTCTCGGTGGGGATTTCTACAACCATTCGGTTGTAGGTTATCGAGCGACTCCCCGGGCGCACAAGCGTGTCCGCTCCGAGGCCGTCGACAACAGGGTCCGGCCCCTGGCACACCGACCCCGCTCAGTCCGCAGCGAGCTCGGCGAGTTCCTGACCTGCTTGTACCACTTGAGCCCCGAGACCGGCCTCCGCCAGCGGGCCTTCATGTCGTTGCACGCCGGACCGTGGGCCTCGTCGCCTCCGGCGACGGCGTCCTTCAGGTGCTGGTCCTGCGCCTTGATGACGTCGTGGCGTCTCCCCTCGCGCTCGCGTCGCACGGTCCCCATTGCTTGCAGGTCATCGTCTTCATTCCGTTTCCTCTCCTCGGTGGTGTGCGCCGACCGTACGGGGCTCCTTCCGGCAACGGCTTCTTCGTTCCTGACCGATTGCCGTCGACCGTGACTGGCTCCGTCGTCAGCGCTCCCTCGGCCCGAGTCACCACAGGCCGGCGTGACCCGGGCTGCGGGCGGCACGGCGTGCCGCGGCGTGGCGGGCGCGGAGGTCGGGCGTCGCCGGTGTTGATGTTGGCGTTGGTGTTGGTGTTGGTGTCCGTGGCTTGGTGGTCGGCGGCGGCGAGGCGGCCGGTGGTGGTGGTGGTGCCGCTCGTGTCGGTGGGTCAGGTGGGTCGGTGGTGTTGCCACCGGTGTGGTGGGGGTGGCGGGGATCGGCGGGGTCGACGAAGGCGCGTCGGCCGGTGCCGGCGACGAGTTGCCAGTTCTCCAGGGTTTTGAGTTGGTGGTGGAACGTGCACATGTGTTCGGACTCGACCAGCACGGTGTGCTGGGTTCTCGCGTAGTCCTCGCGATGCTCGTACTCGAGATCCACCGTCCGGTTGCACCCGGCGACGCAGCATTTCGGGTCGGTCCAGAGCTTGGCGATGCGTTGTGCTTCGGTGGGTTTGCGTGCGGGGTTCACGACGTCGATGACCGCGGTGCCGTTGGTGGTGACCAGCCGCAGGATCGAGTCGCCGAACATCGAGCGGGCTTGTTCGACCGAGACCGAACCGATGCCGGGGAGTTCACACACTTCACCGTCACCGACCGTCCCGTTGATGAGCGCAGCGAGGTCGACCCGCACCAGCATCAGGCGGCGGACCGACTCGCGTCGCTGTCGGCGGCCGCCCGAACCCGGGCCACCGTTGCGGGTGCTGGCGGCCCCGTCGGTGTCGGTGCTGTCGCTGGTGGTGCCGCGGGTGAGGTCGATCAGCGCGTCGTACGCGTACTGCTCGCGGCCTTCACGCTGCCCGTTGCGGCGGTCGCGGTGGATTTCCCCGATCCGGTTCTCCAGGGCTTGTTGCAACGCGGCACCCTCGGTCAACGGTCCTTCGGCGTAGAGGCACCAGCGTCCGCCTTTCGACCACCAGTACGCCTTGCGTCCGGCCCGCACCTTGCGTTCGCGTTCGACCTTCGATTCCTCCCCCTCGACCTCCGCTTTACGCCGTGCCGCTTCTTCTTTGGTGTGCCGGAGCGAATCGGATTTCGCGGTCTCGAGCAGATCGTTCTCCGCCGCGGGGTTGGCTGACGCCCCCGCCGCGACGGCGCCGGCTTGTTGTGGTGACAGTTCGCCGTTGCGCACGGCGTCGGCGGTGTCCGCCAGTCCACCGAGTTGCTCTGACGTTGCCAGATCGGCGCGAGCACGGCCGGTGTCGGTGCCTTGGCGTAACGCCAGCCACGCTGCCGCAGATGGGCAGCCGTCGCGGCGCCAGGCGTCGGCTTCGGCGGCTCGGGCTGCGATGAGGACCCGTCCGGAGGCGGCGAGGCGTTCGAGTTCGATGAACGCGTCCAAGATGTCGACGGCGTACGGCAACGGCACATCAGCCGGGGACAGATCGCCGAGCAGGGTGCGTACGGGGGCGGCGGCGTCTCGGAGTTGGCCAGCGAGTTGTGATCGGTACGAACTGGTGTTCGTCATGGGTTCAGTATCGCAGAGGGTCCTGACAGTGAGATCCAGACGAGCCGAATCGGGCAGATTCACCCAACTCAGGGGTGACCCGAAGTTCTTCCTTCGCATCCGGAGAACCCCGTTGTACGGTCCACCGGTCCCGCACCCGGGACGAGATGTCGAGGGAGCGGTGCTGCAGTGACACGACGACGGCAGGTCATGGTGGTGGCCGTCGTGGCGACCGTGCTCGCGTCGGGCTGTTCCCTCAAGGAGGTGCAGACCTGGTTTGCGTTGCGGGGCCACTCGATCACGGCCCAGCAGGCGAAGGACATCGCCGACAAGGTGAACGCCCAGAGCTCAGCCGGCTGCGATGCCAACTACGCCGACTTCTGCGTCCCCAACAACCAGACGTCGGTGCGCTGCGCCGGCACCGACGGCGCCGGGCCCGAGATCGGACCGGTCCGCATCGTGGGCTGGGACCACTTCGGCCTCGATCCCGACGGCGACAAGCGGGCCTGCGAATCTCCGCCCTCAGCGACACCGACGCCGGTCGTCAGCGCACCGACGGCGCCCCCGACCGCTCCCCCACCGCTCCCGACGACTCCGGCGCCGACGACCACGGCCCCGTCGGGCCCGATCCCCGGCACCGGCACCTCGTTCATGTACGTCGCAGCGAGCGACGCAGACGTCATCCGCAAGATCGACACCGTCACACTCGACGTCGTCGCGACCTACGACGTGGGCGGTCCCCTCGGCGACGGTCTCGCGATGATCGGAACCCGCCTCTTCTACGGCGCCGGCGACCGACAGTTCATGACGATCGGCATGTACGACATCGCCACCGGCGAGAACAACCGGTCGTACATCGGCGGGGTCTACGAGCCACTCCTGCGCACGTCGCCGGCGCTCCCCGGTCGTCTGGTCGTCGCCACGACCCACACCAGCCCGTCGACGTTGTACCTCTACGACGTCACCGGCGACTCGGGCGTTCGCCTCCGTCAGTCGAGCCCACACGGAGCGATCGGCGGCAACCTGAAGGAGGTCGAGATCTCCGCGGACGGCACGCGGATCTGGACAGCGGCGGGCGCACCGTACGTGATCTCCGAGGTGCGCACGTCCGACCTGACGCTGTCGGGCGGGAGCTTCGAGACCGGGGCCTACCCGACGGCGACGGCGTCGGCGATCGTCGGCGGCACCGAGCTGGTCGCCGCCGGGACGGCGTACAACCGGACGGCGTTCGTGTTCAACGCTGCCAGCCGGGAGCTCCTCACGAACACCCCGATCCCCGGCGAGACCGCGGACCGTGGGCTCCAGTTCTCCCGCGACGGTTCGAAGCTGTACGCCGCCGTCGAGGCGGGGGCGAGTGCCGACCTCGTCACGATCGACCGTGCGACCTCACGGGTCGCAACGGCCCCGATGTTCGGGAGGACCCTGTCCGACCTGTACTTCGACATGGGTGAGCTCGCCGTCGACCCCGGCACCGGCCGGGTGTTCGTCACGGCGCACGACGCGATCTCGGTGTACAACCCCGACGGCACCTACGGGCGAACGCTCAGTCAGCGGGGGCCGCGCTCGATGGCCTTCTCCGCCACGGGGCCGACCTCCACACCTCCCACGCTCGTTCCGACCTCGCTGCCCAACGCCGGGCCGCCGGTGATCTCGAGATTCGACGCGTCGCACTCGAGTGGGCCGGCTCCGCTGACGACCGCGTGGCAGTGGACGATCTCCGATCCCGACGGGAGTCCCCTGATCTGCAGCCTGGACCTCGACGGCAACGGGGTCGTCGAGTCGACGATCAGTCCCTGCACCAGCGCGGCGATGCGCACCATCACGTACACCACGGCGGGGGAACGCACCGCTCGGCTGTATGTGTCCGACGGTGAACTCACGACGTCGGACGGCACGCTCGTCCGTGTCTTCGAGCCGTCTGCGGACCCGTTCGACATCACGATTCGACCCAACGGGTCCATGACGTCGTCGCAGCTCGCGGCGTTCACAGCCGCCGCCCAGCGCTGGGCCCGCGTGATCCGGACGGGGCTTCCCGACGGCACGGTCGCCGTCGAGGCGGACGAGTGCGACGACGGCGCTCCCGCCTACACCGGGCCGGTCGACGACCTCGTGATCGAGGCGATCATCACCCCGATCGACGGCCCCGAAGGCATCCTCGGCGCGGCCGGACCGTGCCTCGTACGCAGCTCGGGCGGGCTCCCCGCCTACGGCATCATGCAGTTCGACTCGGCCGATGTCGCCATGCTCGAAGCCGACGGCTCCTTCACGACCGTGGTCCTGCACGAGATGGCGCACGTGCTGGGGTTCGGGAGCGTTGCCGGCTGGCGGGCGATCCTCGACGGGGCCGGCACAGCGAATCCGACGTTCGACGGCGCGGTGGCGAGGGCGGCGTGGAGCATGATCGGCGGCGGTTCCGCCTCGGTGCCGGTGGAGGGGCTGGGAGGTCCGGGCACCGCCGGCGGGCACTGGCGTGAGAGTGTGCTCGACAACGAGCTGATGACCGGCTGGCTGAACGAGGGGCCGAACCCGTTGAGCACCGTCACGGTCGGAGCGATGGCCGACCTCGGGTACGGGGTGGACCTCGCTGGTGCGGACTCGTACGGCAGCGCCGTGACCGCGTTCCGCGCACTGTTCACCCCGTCGCGGAAGATCGACGTGGAGCTCCTGTCGCCGCTCGATCGGACGATCTGAGCAATCAACGGCCGGCGGTCTCGGCCGGTCCCACGTCACTGTCATCGGCCGTTGCCACAATGGCCGGCATGGAGATCATCAAACTGCAACCTGCCGGCCTCGTCGTGAGTCCGGCGTTCAGCCACGTCGCCATCGTGCCGCCCGGGGCAACCACCATCTACGTCGGTGGCCAGAACGGCGTCGACGAGACCGGCGCCGTCGTCTCCGACGACGTCGGGGCGCAGGCGAGTCGGGCCATCGACAACGCCGAGGTCGCGCTCCGTGCCGCCGGTGCGTCGCTCGGCGACGTCGTCCAGTGGAGCGTCGTGATCCACCAGGATGCCGATCTGGGTGCGGCCTACGGCGCCATCGCGCCACGGTTGGCCACCAGCGGTGCGCCGCCACTCGTGTCAGCGTCCAAGGTGGCGGCGCTCGGCGTGCCCGGGGCGCTCCTCGAGGTCAGTGCGATCGCGGCGGTCCTCCCGCCGGAGTGACGGCGTCGTGGTTGCCGGTCCACGCCGGGCGCGGGCCGAGACAGGCAACCATCCGGTCGAGTGACGTGCCCCTGTCGCGCGCCACCTCGGGACCGAACAGCTCCGGAACGCGCACCCGAGTCGTCGACCCAGTTCCGAGCGCCTCGTCAGCGGGCGGCGGGTACCGGCGATCGCGCAGGCGGCGTACCTGAGCCAGAGCACGGTTCGGAGGCGGGCGGTTGAAGCTGTTCTGAATCGGGCCTGAAGCGGTGGACCGGATGCTCAGTGCATCCCGATCCCGCCAAGGAGCGCACCATGAAGATCACCGCCTCACCCATCACGATCCGCCGAGCCACCCTCCGGGCTGTGGCGGCCCTCACTGTTCTCGGTGTCGGCTCCGGGGCGTTCGCAGCGAACGCCGGTGCTGCCGTCCCCGAGCGCTACCCCCTCGGCTCGATCCACACCCTGGGCCGTACGTCGATCGACACCGCCCGCATCACCGGCCGGGCCGCCGATCCCGATCGACAGACGCTCGCGGTGCTGGTCCAGTTCACGGTCGACGGTCGCCACATCGCCACCGTCTCGGCCAACGAGGGCGGCGACGGGCACGTGTTCGACGCGAGCCTCCGCATCGACGCCGGCGCCCATCGGGTGTGCGCGAGCGCACTCGGCCGTGGGCCCAAGCAGCTGAAGGCCGAGTTGGGATGCGCCAACGTCGGGGCCTACGCGCCACCGGCACCGGCACCGGCACCGGCACCGGCTCCCGCCCCGGCACCGGCACCCGCCCCCAAGCCGACCCCCAAGCCAGCACCGGGCACACCCGCCGGCGGGACGGCCGAGCGGGTGCCGATGGGCTCCATCCACACCGCCGGCCGTACGTCGATCAGCACCGCCCGGATCGTCGGTCGCGCTGCCGATCCGGATCGACCGACGGTCTCGGTGCTCGTGAAGTTCGCCGTCGACGGTCGGCATCTGGCAACCGTGTCGGCCAATCGTGGTGCCGATGCGCACGGGTACGAGGCCAACCTCACCATCGATGCGAAGGCCCATCAGATCTGTGCGGTCGCCGTCGGGGCCGGGCCGAAGAAGCTGACCCGCGAGCTCGGGTGCGCCAACGTGCCCGCCTACACCCCGCCGACCACTGCTCCGGCACCGAAGCCGACGCTCCCCTGCCAGTCGAACGTCATCCTCTTCATGCCGACCTCGATGCGGATGCTCGCGCCGCCTGCCGACACCTGCTTCAAGTGGGCCCGCACCGACGGACCCGGCGCGACGAAGCCGGCGAACTGGCCGTGGGGAGCGTCGCTCCGACTGGGCTTCGACTTCTCCGCCAACTGGGGCGTCGATCGCCCGCTGCCGCACGAGACCAAGGGCCGGTCCTGGACCTTCGAGGACATGATCGTGTCCGCACCCGGCCCGCAGCCGATGTTCAAGGAGGCTGCCAAGTGGATCAACGGCTCGCCGAACTCGTCCTCGCTCGGCTTCCTGCAACTCGCCGTTCGCGGCAACGTGACCCGCACCATCGAGTCGCTGGGTGTCACGGCGCCCTTCATCCCGGTGGTCCAGGTGTACCGGGATGCCCGCGGCGGGATCTCCGATCCGACGTCGCTCGGGTATGCCCGCTCGCTCGCCGGCAAGGGGGTGCTCCCGGTCTTCAACGTCTCCCCGAAGAACCTGAACGCTTCGACCATCGCCACCATCCGCAAGGAGTGCATCAACTTCAAGGGCCGCATCGGCGTATGGACCGGTACGGGCTCGTACACGATCAGTGACCCTGCCAAGACCAACGCCGAGATCGAGGCGTTCAAGCCGATGGTCTGGAAGCTGTACCAGGCGATCGACGCCTGCAACCAGGTCGTCGGTCGGAAGAGTGCCCCGACGGCGAGCCTCGCCAAGGCGTTCGGCGCCTGAACCGACCGGAGGTACCCGACGCGGCGGAGGCCGGCCCACTGGGCCGGCCTCCGCCGCGCGACGATGCCGTCAGGTGCCGGCGAAGTCGTCGAGCCACGCCTGCCAGCGGGGCCGGTCGCGATCCACGATGGCGCCGGCGTCGGGCCCGTACAGGTAGGACCAGATGGACGCCCCGCAGCCGTCGCCGCCGGATTCCACGGCGAGGAAGGCCGTGCCCGGCGCGGGAGCGTCGAGGATCAGGGCAATGGCGTTCGGCTTCGTCCTGACGACGGTCCCGGCCAGGCCGAGTCCGTCACCCGCGGCGGCCTCGATCCGGTCGCCGACGGCGGGGGCTTCGGGAATGCCGAGGTCGGCGCACAGCTTGGTCCACGCGTCGGCCTGTGGCAGCGGGGTGCCACCCATCGGCAGCATCGCGGTCGCCGACTGTCCGGCGAAGTGTCGGCAGTGGAGCTCGAGGTTGAACAGGAACAGCTTCCAGCCCTCGGTCATGGCGTCGTACTGGTCGTCCCACTCGTTGCCGTCGCCGAACCCGCTGTTGACGAGCCGGACGACACACGTACCGCTGTCCCTCGCCTCGACGAGCCATTCGAACGCGAGGCCGCCGGCGTCCTCGCCGCCGTCGAACACGATGCGTCGGGGCGGATCCCACGCTGCGACCCGGCCCGGGATCTGCATCTCCGGCGCTTCGCCGAAGGACGCGAGCGCGGCGCCGCCTTCGCGTTCCTCCACGACGTGGGGGACGTACCACGACGAGATTCCGGGGCCCGTTGCGATGGCCTGCCACACCTCCTCGGGGGTGCCGTCGACGACGACCTCGAGGTCGATGGATCGTTGGGACTCGCTCATGTTGCTCCTTGCTGCGCGGTTGGCGGGTGGGGATGGGGATGGGACGCGACGACCAGGCGATGCCATCGGCCACGCGGGGCGGCCTCGTCGTGGTACCGGGCGGCGAGGTCGCGCACGGCTGCGGCGAGCTCGGCGGTGAACTCGGCGCGTTCGGCGGCCGAAGCGAACCGGATCTCGGTGTCGATGGCGAGTGTCGGCAGGCTCTTCTCGGCGCGTTCGGCCCGGCGGGACAACTCGAGCACCTCCTTCACCATCCGAACGGCGAGCGCGAGGAGATAGCGGCTCGACAGGCGGTCGACCCGGGACGGGTCGGCGGCGTGCTCGTCGATGGCGTCGGGGGCGACGAGGTAGGAGCGGGCGGTCGCCCTGACGACACGCTCGGTCAGGCCGCGCCGGGGGCGCTCCTCGACGAGCTCGACGAGGCCCTGCGCTTCGAGGACGCGGAGGTGGTAGTTGGCTTTCTGGCGGGTGAGCCCGAGGTCTGTAGCGAGGGTGGTCGCCGACCCGGGCTCGACGAGCTGACCGAGGATGCGGGTACGAACCGGGTCGAGCGCGGCGATGGCGGCGAGCGGGTCGTCGATGACGTCGAGGTCGAGCACACTTCGATTCTGCATTTGACAGACTTCTTTGTCAATTGGGCCCGGCGAGCGACATCGGGGCGGTGGGCCCCACCATTTCGAAGGTTCCGTTCGGTAGGCTGCAGCAGTCATCAACGGCGAGAAAGAGGATCTGACCCATGGGGCTCATTCAGGCAGCACTCGGTGCACTCGGCGGCACGCTGGCCGATCAGTGGAAGGACTTCTACACGGTTCCCGAGGGCCTCTCCCCGACCGCTGCCCTCTTCGCAGCGGTGCCGCGTGGCCAGAACGCGGGCCGTGGTTCCAACACCAAGGGCTCCGACGGTGTGATCACCAACGGCAGCCGCATCGTCGTTCCCGAGGGGTACGGCCTCGTGCTCATGGAGCAGGGTGCGATCACCGGTTTCGCGGCCGAACCCGGCGCCTACGAGTGGAACAGTGACGCCCAGGACTCGCAGTCGATCTTCGCCGGCAACGGCATCGTCAGCCCGCTGATCACGACGTCGTGGGAGCGGTTCAAGTTCGGTGGCCGCCCCGGCACCCAGCAGCGTGCGTACTTCGTGACGCTGAAGGAGTTGCCGAACAACCGATTCGGCACGCAGTCGGAGATCTACTGGGACGACGCGTACATGAACGCACAGGTCGGAGCGGTCACCCGCGGCACCTACACGCTCAAGATCGTCGATCCGATCCTGTTCGTGCGGGCCTGGGTGCCGGCCAAGTACCTCGAGCCGGGTGAGGTGTTCGACTTCACCGACATCGAGAACGACGCTGCCAGCCAGCTCTTCAACGAGGTCGTCGGCTCGCTCGCTCCGGCGTTCTCGCTGTACACGAACGACCCGTCGAAGGGGAACCGGATCACCAAGATCCAACAGGACTCGATCGGCTTCGCCCAGAGCCTGTCGGCCGCTGTCGAGCAGAACTACACATGGAGCGGCCGCGGTCTGCAGATCGTCTCCACGGCGATCATCGCGATCGAGTACGACGAGAACACCCGTGAGCTGCTCCGCAACGTGCAGCGCGCCGATGCACTCTCGGGTGCTCGGGGCAACTCCAACCTGCAGGCGTCGGTCGCCGCCGGGTTCGAGGCTGCCGGCGAGAACACCGGCGCCCCCGGTCTGGTCGGCCTCGGCATGGCAGCCGGGGCGACGGGTCTCGGTGGGTTGCAGCAGCCGGTCCCCGGCATCGGCGCTCAGAGCACACCTGCCCCGGCGCCCGCACCGGCGGCACCCGCCCCTGCGGCGGCGCCCGCCGAGGAGGATCCGGTGGCCAAGCTCACGAAGCTCAAGGAGATGCTCGACAACGAGCTGATCACCCAGGCCGACTACGACGCCGCCAAGAACAAGATCCTCGGGCTCTAGGCCCTCACCACCGACCGATGTCAACGCTGCCACCTCCGGAGGAGGCGGCCGGTCAGCGCTCTACCGAGCACACAGCCGCGGTTCCCCCTCCATACTCACCGCCACCATCGCCGGTCCCCCCGGTTCCGAACGCCACGGTCGACACCCGCAACGAGCGCCTCGACGACGGCATCAACCGGTGCCCCCGTTGTGGCGCGACCGATATCCAGCTCCGGCCGTCCGCCGGCATGCTCGTCTGCCTGTTCTGCCGCCACGAGTGGGCCGAGGCTCGTCTCGACGAGTCGGTCACGACGTCCGGCGACCTCGCGTCGCTGACGGGCACGATCATCGGTTCCGGTGCCGCCGACATCGCCGCCGACGCCGACGCTGTGATCACCCTGAAGTGCGGCGGTTGTGGCGCCGAGGTGATCGTGAACACCGCGGAGCAGATGGGCGCCCGCTGCCACTGGTGCCGGCACGTCCTGACCGTCAACGAGCAGATTCCGAACGGCGCCGTGCCCGACGCCGTGCTCCCCTTCACGGTCACCCACGACCAGGCCGTGGCGAAGATCGCCGAGTTCGCGGCGAAACGCCGGACGTTCGCCGATCGCACCTTCGTGCGGGAGTTCACGCCGGAGAACGTCGTCGGCGTCTACATGCCGTACATGGTCGTCGACGCCAACGTGAGCGCCGACGTCGCCGGCTTCGGCGAGATCGAGACCCGTCGCTTCACCCGGGGTTCGGGCGACAACAAGGAGACGTTCTACGACGCCGACGTCTACTCGGTCGACCGCCACGTCGACTTCACGGCGGACGATCTCACGATCGAGGCGTCGTCGGAGCGGGCGAACATGAACGCTGCGGTCAACACGAACAACATCATCAACACGATCCTGCCGTTCGACACCGAGAACGCCGTGAAGTGGAACGCCAGCTACCTGACGGGCTTCACGTCGGAGAAGCGCGACCAGGACGTGGCCCACACCACGCCGGTCCTCGAGCATCAGCTCATGTCGATCGCCCGTGCCCAGGTCGTGGCCAGCATCGCGCCGTACGACCGGGGTGTGCGGTGGGAACAGGAGCGTCTGCAGGTGCACGGCACCCGCTGGCTCGCCATGTGCCTGCCGGTCTGGCTGTACTCCTACTACCACGAGAAGAACGGCGAGGGCATGGTCCACTACATCGCTGTCAACGGCCGCACGGCCGAGGTGATGGGCAGCGTTCCCGTGTCGAAGGCGCGGCTGTTGGCTGCGTCGCTGACGGCGGGCACGGTGCTCGAGGGGCTCGTCGTCGCGTTCCTGGCGGCGTCGTGATGATCGCCCACCTCGTCGCCGGCATGCTCGCCGAATCCAACGGCGGCGGCACCATGGCGCTGCTCGCACTCGGCCCCGCCGGTGGTGCCGGCCTGTACTGGGCGCTCTACCGGTACTACCGCAACAACGACAAGTCCCACAGCTTCGAGCGCGAGACCCGCATCGAAGCGCAGCCGGTCACCGGCAACGACCGCAAGGTCGACGAGATCAAGGGCACCAAGAAGACGTCGATCGACGGCGACAACCACGAGGATCACCGCAAGCGGGTGCAGCGCGTCCAGTAGCGCTCGGGCGACGGAACGTCACCCTCCGACGCGGTCGATCGTCCACTTCCAGATTTCGCCATCGGCGGACACCGACAGCTCCCATGCGAGTCGGTCTCCGGCGACGACCTCGATCGGTTCGGCGACGGGCAACAACCCGTGGGACCAGCTCGATCCGACCGCGCGGTGGATGGTTGTCGACGGTGACACCGGTACAGAGGAGCGAGTCGAACCAACAGGCCAGGCCGTGCAGGGTGCCGTCCCGGTCCACCTGCACCTCGCCGGCGGAGGCGATGGTCTCGTTCGGGGCGGTCGTCAGGTCGACGTCGGCTGCGAGCTCGGGCTGACCCAGCAGGTGGTTGGGGGTGAGGTCGACGAACCAGAGGGTTCGCGCCGCCCGGCGATGCGCCGCCGTGTAGTCGTAGGGAAGGAGCGGCGACTGCCAATCCGACACGAGGACGTAGTCGTCGAACGATTCGGCCGCCGCGACCCAGACCCGCAACCGCTGGGGCAGCAGCGCTGCGCCGGGACGGAGCAACCGTTTCCGGGCATCGCAGGTCCAGGCGACGATCCCCTCGTCGAGTCCGGCGTTACCGATCGTCTCGGAGATCAAGACGTCTGCCTGTTCGGGAAGGCCGACGTCGATCGACCACCCGCTCAGGAACTCGATCCGGTCGGCGAACCCGTTGGCGACCGCCAGTTCTCGGGCGACGTCGATGACCGGCCCGCCCTCGATCGCGTAGACCTTGCCGGCTCCCGCTTCGCAGGCCATGAACGACAGGACTCCGGTGCCGCACCCGATGTCCACGACGACGTCGCCGGGCTGGACCGTGGCGTTGATCGCTCGGCGGAACGAGTCCATTCGGGCCACGTCGTGCAGCATGCTCAGGTGGTAGTCGAGCACCGTGGAGTGCGAGGCGTCGCGTTGCCAGACAGGACTTCCGGGCAACGTGGGCATGGCGGCGGATCGTAGTCGTCGACGACGGGGACGCCGAGCGGGGCGCGGGTAGCCGATACGCTCGTCAGTTCAGAACGCCACCTACCGATCTTTGGAGATCCGCCGTCATGGCCGCACACAAGCTCACCCCGCTGCAAGAGACCGAAGCACGCCGCTTGGCGGCTGAGGAGGCGAGGAACAACAAGACGACGGTCACCCGGACCGACGAGGAGAAGGCCGTCCGCAAGTCGCGTCGAGAAGGCGAAGGACGCCCTTGCCCGCTCCGTCGGGGTGAAGGGCGACCACGTTGCCGGTGCCCGCGATGCCCTGAAGGACTTCCTCCGTCGCCTCAACGAGCCGAACCAGCCTGACGATGCTCGATTCGACGCGATGATCGAGGCGCCGTTCAAGGTTCCGCCGAAGAAGAAGAACGACCGCTACTGATCGTGACGGTTCGTCGTTCCAGGAGGCCGTTGTGCGGGCACTGACCGACCCGATCGAACCGGCACCGGCGGGCCTCGACATGCCGTGCTTCGGGCTCGGCACCTGGCTCTCCCAGCCGGGCGAAGCCGGAGCCGCCGTCCGCTGGGCGATCGACCACGGCTATCGCCTCATCGATTGCGCTTCGATCTACGAGAACGAGGCCGAGATCGGGGCGACGCTCCGGGACATCTTCGGCGCGGGACCGGTGTCGCGCGACGACGTGTGGATCACGAGCAAGCTCTGGAACGACTGCCATGAGCCGCAGCGGGTGCGCGAGGCCTGCCTGCGTACGCTCGACGACCTCGGGCTCGAACGGCTCGACCTGTACCTGGTGCACTTCCCGGTCTCGTTCGTCCACGGCGTCAAGGATCCGACCAGTTCGTCGCAGATGACGAACGTGCCGATCGAGGACACGTGGGCGGCGATGGAGGCGCTGGTCGACGACGGCCTCGTGCGACACATCGGCGTGTCCAACTTCGAGGTCGACGACCTGGCCCGCGTCCAGCGCTCGGCGTCGACGATGCCCGCGGTCAACCAGTTCGAATGCCATCCGCTGTTCAGTCGCTCCGACCTCGTCGACTACTGCCACCGCCACGACATCGCGGTCACGGCGCACACGTCGCTCGGTTCACCCATGAACGGCATGCATGCGCACGCGAGCCTGTTGGCCAACGAGTCGATCGCTGCGATCGGCGTGGCCCACCAGAAGAGCGCGGCGCAGGTGCTGTTGCGCTGGGCGCTCCAACGAGGCCTCTCGGTCATCCCCAAGAGCGTGCAGGAGGACCGACTGGTGGAGAACGCGCAGATCTTCGACTTCGAGCTCACCCCCGACGACATGGCCGAGCTGAACGGGCTGAACCGGTCCCTCCGGTACAACCACCCGACGACCCCCTGGTTGGGCCGCAGCCGCTTCCCCGACGACTGATCGTCGAGGCTCAGCCTTCGACCCGACGGCGCAACGCCTCGTTCATGGCCACGTAGCTGTGCTCGCCGAGGCCGAACGGGCTCAAGAGCGGGATCAGCAGACCCCGCCACTCCTCGCCGTGGGACACGACCGTGGCCGCGCCGCCGTCGACCGGTTCGAGCGCCAGCCAGTGCCGGCCCCACAGCAGGCGCCGTGACCCGCCACTCCACGCGAGGTGGCGCCCGACCTCGGCCTGCGTGACGGTCGAGTTGAAGCCGAACCTGCGCCCGCCCGACAGTCGTGAGACGCCCGTGAGCGGAGCTCCCTCGGTCGGGTCTCCGTGCATCTCGACGAGGAACGGGTTCCAGTCCGGATAGGCGGCGAAGTCGACGAGGGTTCGCCAGACCTCGTCGGGGCTCGTTGCGATCTTCACGTCGGTTCGGACGTCCCACCGTTGCGACGGGTTGCGGAGGTACAGGCCGACGCCGCCGGCGGCGGCCGCAGCAACGAACGCTGCGGCGGGCCGCCCGAAGCGGGACCGGGTCGAGCGGTGAGGGTCGGGAGTGGGCACGGGCATCTCCTCAGACCGCCGGCTTGATCGCGAAGTCGACGGTCAACGGCGGCGCGTAGCTGACGTGCCCGAGGAGGATGAGCGCTCGTTCCCGTGCGCTTCGGTTGTGCCGGATTTCGTAAGCGAGCTGGGCCATGCCCGACAGGGCGAGCCGGACCGGGTTCTCGTGGAGCGCCGGGGCGCCGGTGAGGCCGATGGGTGGTCGGTCGTGGTCGGCCGGACGGTACGTACGGAAGACGCGATCCCAGATGTAGAAGAAGCCGCCGCCGACGTTGGTGATGTTCGTGAACTCGCCGTCGGACGCGAGGGACGAGTGATGGAGGTAGTGGTGAACCCCCGAGCCGGTGGCGAGGCCCGCGCCCCACATGAGCCGGTTGTCGACCGCCCGGTGGTAGAGCCCGGACTGGTCCGCGTACACGTCCGAGACCATGTACAGCATCTTGTAGATGACGTAGTACACGAGGTAGTCGACGAGCGAGGATTCGGGCACGAACAGCTTCATCACACCCGAGAAGAGCACGTGGTACGGCACCGCCATGAGCATCGACATCGGGAACGGCGAGACCACGAACGGGGTGTTGAGTGCGTGGAGCAGCGTCGGGAAGTGGTGCTGGCGGTGGAAGAGCAGCCAGAACAGGCGCAACTCGTGGCCGCACCGGTGGAGGGCGTAGTGGAAGATGCCGCTCACCTGGAACACCGTCAGGAACGCTGCCAGCGGGTGGAGGCTGACGATCGTCGGCACCGTTGCGATGACGAAACTCCGTGCCGCGGTCGACAGCTCGGTAACGACGTCATAGCTGCGCTGCGGGTCGAATCCGAGCAGCGTGCCGACGCCGCGGAACACCTGGTACGAGGCCAGGAGCATGCCGAGGTTCACGGCATTCATCACCGAGAAGAGCGCCATCTCCTTGGCCGGGAACGTGTCGGTGCCGTCCTCGGTCGTGCGGGAGCGGAAGTACCCCTGGAGACTGGTGACGACGTTGACGACAGTGGTGGCCGCAGCAGCGGCGCCGAGCGTCGCGAGCACCACGAGCTGGTTGCGCTCGGTCAGGTGCCGGACGATGTCGCGGTACACGCCCAGGCCGTGGATGGGGATGCCGAGGCCCGGACCGAGGAGCAGCGTGTCACCGGTCGCGGTCGAGAGAATGGAGTACGCGAACCCGACCGATCCACCGATGACGCCGGCTCCGATGAGGGCGCGGGCCAGCGGGTTGACGAACATCGATTCGCTCACCTCGCTCTCCCAGAGCACTCGTCGGATGGGACCGGGGCGCCGAGCGGTGGGCCGGCAGGTGGTGGGGTTGTTGGCGGGCTGGGCCGTCGTGCCAGCGGCCGACGATGCGGATCGTGTTCTCCGGCGGTATCCGCCGTCGTCGATGAGCGCGTTGACGAACGAGGCCGCCTCCCGGAGCTGGGCAGGCGCACCCGCCACCCGGCGCATCGCCCGACGTGAGCGACGCGTGCGGACGAGCGGCTCCGGCTCCCCGATCGAGAGCGCAGATCGCCCGATGAGATGCGGCACGATGAACATTCCGTGAGCCTAGGAGGCTCGCGCTCGGGCGGAGGGAGCTGCGACCCTCACGCCGTGCTGCACCTCACGCATCTGATGCTCGAGCACCGACGTCAGCGACTCGTCAGTGCTTCCTCGATGATGTCGAATGCCGGTTTCGCCTGACCGGACTCGTCGAACAGCAACGGTCGGGTCGGCACGGTGAAGGATTCGAGAAACGGGATCCCGGCTCGGACGGTTGGCGAGTCGAGCCAGGTGCTCGCGTCGGTCACGCCCCACGTGGTCAGTTCGACGCATCCGGCCGCAACGCACTCGTCTGCGACCTGCTTCCACAACGCCTGCTGAGCGGTGGGATCCCGGTTGGCCGACCCGCCGGGAACGTCGACCTCGGTCAGGGCCACGTCGACGCCGAGCTCACGCAGACCGCCGATCAGATCGGCAATGGCGCCGGCTGGCAGCGGAGCGTCCAGGAACAGGTGCGTCTGCAATCCGACGCCGTCCAGCGGGACTCCACGACCCTTCAGACCCCGCACCAGCTCGACGAGCGCGTCGGCCTTCGCCGGCAGGTACTCGGTGGCGTTCTCGTTGATCCACAGCTCGGCATCCGGATCGGCGGCACACGCCACCGCGTAGCGCTTGCTCGATGTAGTCGGGCCCCATCCGTTCGAAGAACGCGTTCTTCTGGAGTTCGCCGCTGAGCGCCTCGAAGGGTTCGTTGACCACGTCCCAACGCTGCACCCGCCCCCGATACCGGGTGACCTGTGTGTCGATCCCGTCGAGGACCGCTGCGGTGAAATCGGCCGGGTTCAACGTCTCCTTCAACCAGGCCGGCATGCCGTTTCCCGACGGTTGGCCCCACACCAAGGTGTGACCGCGCACGTCGAGGCCCGAGCGCTCGGCGAACTCGACGATCGCGTCCGCCCCCACCCAGTTCCATGTCGTCGCCGACGGGCGCGTCGTTGACCACTTCATCGCGTTCTCGGGAGTGACGGAATCGAAATGGCGGGCGACCAGCTTGGCGTCGGGTTCAGCTGGAGCCAACCGCTCGGCGGAGACTGCTGCACCCAACCGGGCGACTCGTTGGGGCACCGGGGCCGCACTGGTCGTGGTTGCGGTGGTGGTCGGCGGGGCGATGGTCGTGGTGCGGTCGGAGGAACACGACGACAGCACTAGCACCGAGATCACGTGGAGCGACACGGCGTACCTCGACGCGGTTCGTCGAGCCGCGCTCACACCGCGACCCCCGAGACCCAAACGACCTCGTGCGACATCTGCAGGAACGTACAGCAAGCCCGACCACGAATCTGTCGGCCGTTCGCAGACTCAGTGATGGCTCTGCAGGTGGGGTGCGGGGCGGGTCGGAGGACCGATGCGAACCCCCACGCCCTGCGGCCGCACGTCCGCCGGTCCTCGCTCTTCCGACATTCCAGGTGACGACACCAGGTCGAGCTCCGCTCGACCGAGCTTACGAGCGAGGTCTGACACCCAGATTTCCACGGAGGTCCAACTGTCCGCAGCCCTGGCGTTCCCAGTGGAACGCCCGGGGACGATGCCACCCTCGGTGGGATCCACGCGTCCCGGACACGTGGATCCCACGGAGCGTGAGTCAGAAGGCCGGACCGTCGTCGGTCGCTCGATCGACGAGCGCCACGGAGAGCGCGCGGCGATCAGGCCGAGCACGCAGCTGAGGGCGAGAGCCTGGCCGAGGTTGGCGGTCCCCGGCCGGCCGAGCAGTCGGCCGATCAGCGTCGGGACAGTCGGACGTGCGGCACGACTCAGGAAGACGGTCGCTCCGAACTCGCCCACCGCCATGGCGAACGCGAAGCCCGACGCCACGCCGACCGGTCGTCGCAGCGCGGGCCACACCACCGACGTGAAGCGGCGAACCGGTCCAGCGCCCGAGACGGCGGCAGCGTCGAGGAGCGATCCGTCCACCGAGCGAGCGGCGGTCAACACGATGCGCACCACGACCGGCGCTGCGGATGCCGCCTGCACCAACGGCACGATGATCCACGTACCCCGGAGGTCGAGCGTGGGACCGCTGAACGCCACGAGGAACCCCAGTCCGAGCGTCGCCGCCGACAGCGCCAACGGCACCACCATCGCCGCCTCGAACCACCGCCCGATCCGGTCCACCCGCGCGGCTGCAGCGACCATCGGCGCCGCGAGCACGAGGGCAACGAACGTGGCGACCAACGCTCCCGCCAACGAGTAGCGCACCGCGCTGGCACCGTCGCCGGTCAGGATCCGGTAGTTGTCGATCGTCCAGCCGTCGGGCCCCCGAAGCGACCGCACCACGAGCGCCACGAGCGGAGCGGCGCTCACGACCGAGGCGACTCCCACACTCCCCCGCACGAGCCGACGCTCGACGTTCGTCCGCACCGGGCGCAGGTCGTGGGCGACCCGACCGCCGACCGGGCGACGGACCCGCTGATACACGACGACGAGCAGCATCACGACGAGGAGCTGTCCGCCGGCGAGGACCGCGGCGCGCCCGAGATCGAGCGAGCGCGTGGTGAGGTACCAGACCTCCACCTCGACCGTCCCGATCGACGCTCCCCCGAGCGCCACGATCACCCCGAACGACGTGAGGCAGAACACGGCCACGACGATCGCGGCGCTGGCGATGGCCGGCCGGATGGCGGCGAGCGTCGTGGAGGTGATCGCCCGCCACTGCGACCGGCCGAGAGTCGCCGCCGCTTGCTCGATCGACGGCGGTGTGGCCGCGACGGCGGCGCTCACCGACCGCACCATGAGCCCCACGTTGAACGTGACGTGCGCAGCGACGATCAGCCCGAACCGTGCCGCGGTGGACGAAGGCAGCCCTCCGGCGAGGGCGATCATGGCGCCCGCGATCGTGAGGGTCGGCAACACGAACGGCGTCATGACGACGGCCGACATGAGCCGCCGACCCCGGAACCGCAACCGTCCGAGCACCCATCCGATCGGCACACCCAGCACCGTGACGACCAGCGTCGACACCACGCACTGCGACACGCTCCAGAGGGCCAGACGCCCGACCCGTCCGTCGCTGAGCACGTCGCCGACCGTGGAGAACGACAGACCGGGCTGACCGGCGACCCCGGCGAGGCTCCGCCGGATGATGGCGACGACCGGCCAGCCGTAGAACGCGGCCCACAGCGCGACGGCAGCGACCACCGCGACGGAACGTCCACGACGGGACCGGCCGGTCGTCACCGGGGCGTCACTCCGCGATCGAGCGCCACTCGTCCACCCACTCGTCACGACGCTCGCCGATCACCGTCGGGTCGAGGGCGATGGTCTTGGTCGGACGCGGTGCGAACTGCGCGAACACGTCGGGCTCCTCGATGCCGGGCCGGACCGGGTACACGAAGTTCGCCAACGGCAACGACGCCTGCCACTCCTCGCCGAGCATCGCGTTCAACACCTGGGCGGCCTCGGTCGGGTGCTCGGTGCCACGCAGGACCCCGGCGAACTCGATCTGGTCGGCGCACGTCGCCTCCACCACACCCGTACGCGGCGTCGTCACCTTGCCCTCGGAGTACACGACCTCGGCGGGCGGGCTCGACGCGTAGGAGACGACGAGCGGACGGTCGCCACCGCTCACCGTGTACTGCGCACCCCAGGCATCGTCCCAGCTGCCGGCCACCGACACACCGTTGGCGACGAGGTCCTTCCAGAACTGCGTCGCCCCGTCGCCCAGGGCGCTGTGGGTCCCCATGAGGAACACGAGGCCGGTGCTCGACGTGACGGGGCTCTCGACGACCAGAAGGTCGCGGTACTCGGGCTTCGTGAGGTCCTGCAGCGACGTCGGCGGCTCGATCTGGTGCTCGTCGAACCACTGCTGGTCGTAGTCGACGCACACGGGGCCGACATCGATCGGCACCAGGCGACCCGTGTCATCCAGGCGCAGCTCGTCGGGGATCGCGGCGAGATTCGGCAGGTCCTCGCTCGCCGTCTCGGCGAACACATCGCCGTCGAGCGCCCGCGACAGCAGGGTGTTGTCGACGCCGAAGAAGACATCGCCCTCGGGCCGACCGGCCGTGAGGATCGCCGCAGAGAGCGCTTCGGCGCCGTCGCCGGTGGCGTTGACCTCGAGCTTCACGCCGAGCTCCTTCTCGACCTTCGCCTGCACCGCCTCGTCGAGCACGTACGACGAGTACGTCACGATCGTGATCGTCGGCGGGCCGTCGCCGGCATCCGAGGACGACGACTCGTCGCCGCAGCCGGCCGCTGCCACGAGAGCGAGCGCCGCCGCGAGCGCCGGGAAGCGACGACGCGGACGGATGGAGGGAAGGGAACGGCTCATGTCAGGTCCTTTGCGGTCGGGACGACCACGAGAGCGCAGCCCTCGTGGACGGTGATGCGGACGGGGCCGTCGGCGGCGACGGCCTCGTTGCTGATGCCCTGGGTGGAGCCGAGCGGAAGCCGGTGACGGTCGAGCGGCCATCGCACGCCCGCTTCCGACACCACCACCGGGCCGCCGAGCGGCAGCACGGAGACGATGGCGGCGGCAGGCAGCGACGCCGACCACGACGACGTGACGACGGCGAAGTACTCCTCGCCGAGCCACGCCTCGACGGGAAGCTCCCCGCCGAGCCGACCGATCGCGCCGATGTTGCCGAGCAGATGGTCGAGCCGACCACCTGCCCCGCCCAGCACGATCACCCGGTCGACACCGGCCACAACCACCGCAGCGAGGGCGAGGTCGAGATCGGTCTCGTCCTTGTCGGGAGGGAACGAGCGAACCTCGATGCCGAGCCCACGGGCCCACCGCAACGCGTCGTCGGTGACCGAGTCGAGGTCACCGACGACGAGCGTGGGCACGATCCCCAGCCGACGCGCCAGGTCGAGACCGCTGTCAGCGGCCACGATCACGGCGTCGGCCATCGCCACATCGTCCGCGAGGACGCGTGGCAGCAACTGCTCGGCCGACGACTGGCTGGATGCGCCGCCCACGAGGACGACTCCGATCCGCATGACTCGATTCCTCCGCTGGCATTACCCAGATCAGGTGTGCGGGTCGGTGACGCATCGGTCACCCTCTCAGCCTGGCTGCCCAAGCTCCCCGTTCGTTCAACTCACCAGTGGTCTAGCACAGCGGCCCGGCGATCCCGACCCACCCTCGACGCATTTCAGCCAATTCCGGCGAGAACGGCGGTCCGATTTCCGGCAGACAGGGGTGCTCATTTCCGGCGAAGTGCTTGCACCACCCAACGGCATTTGGGAATTTATTGACCTATGACCAACAACGGCTCGCATCGACGGCACCTGCACCTTCCCCACCTGTCGAACCGCCACCGTGACGGCGACGGCCAGTCGGTCAGCCCCGGTTGGTACGACGACCCGACCGGGCGTTTCGAGCAGCGCTACTGGAACGGCGAGGAATGGACCACCGAGGTGATCCGCCTCAGTCTCAAGCACTACGACCTCGACGAGATCGACCTGCGAATCCTGGTGTCACCGCCGGTGAGCGGCGACGCCGGCTGACCCTGCCGGGCCGGCCGGGGTGATCAGTCGACCCAGTAGCCGTCCACGCGGGCGAGGGTGCGCAACATGACCTCGTCGGCGCCGCCACCGATCGACCACAGACGAGTGTCGCGGAAGAACCGAGCCGTCCAGGTCTCCTCCATGTAGCCGATGCCACCGTGGAACTGCAGGCAGATGTCGGCGACCTTGCGAGCGAGACGGGCGCTGCGCAGCTTGGCGACCGTGGCGAACCGGGTGATGTCCTCACCGTTCGTCTGCGCCACCGCAGCGTTGTAGTTGTAGTACTTGAGCAGGTCGACCTCGCTCGCCAGATCGGCGAGCTCGTAGGCGAGGTGCTGGTTGGCGAGCAGCGGCTTGCCGAACGCCATGCGCTGCTTCAGGTAGTCGGCCGTGCGCTCGAGGGCGTACTCCATGGCGCCCACCATCTGGTAGCTCGCGATCATGCGCTCGTCCTGGAACTGCGACATCTGCTGCTGGAAGCCCCGACCGATCTCGCCGATCGTGTTGGCGACCGGCACCCGCATGTTGTCGAAGCTGAGCTCGGCGGTGTCGGAGCTACGCATGCCCAACTTGTCGAGCTTGCGGCTGACGATGAATCCGGGAGTGTCGGTCGGGACGATCACCTGGGAGACACCGCGCGAGCCACCCTCGTCGGACGTGCGCACGAGCAGGCAGACCCAGTCGGCCTGGGTGCCGCTCGTGATGTACGTCTTCGCGCCGTTGATGACCCACTCGTCGCCGTCGCGGGTGGCCTTGGTGCGGATGCCCGCCACGTCGGAGCCGGCGTCGGGTTCGGTGACAGCCACTGCGGCGACGTGCTGTCCGGAGATCGCCGGGGCGAGGAACTGCTCCTTGAGTTCGTGCGTGCCGAAGCGGGCCAGCGACGGGGTCGCCATGTCGGTCTGCACACCGATCGCCATCGCGACACCGAGGCACGGCATCCGACCGAACTCCTCGGCCATGATCGCCACGTAGCCGTAGTCGGAGCCGCCACCGCCGTAGGCGGGGTCGTAGGTGAGCCCGAGCACACCCAGCTCGCCGAGCTTGGGGAACAACTCGTGGGCCGGGAACGTGCCGGCTTCCTCCCACGCCTCGGCGTGGGGGTTGATCTCACGCTCGACGAAGTCCCGCAGGGTCTTGCGGAACATGTGGTGCTCTTCGGTGAACAGGCTCACTGGTACTCCCGGAATGTTTCGTTCTCGACCCCAGCCTACGCTGCAGCGATGTCGTACGACGCTCCCACCACACCTCCCCCCGGCGACCCCGACCGCAACCGGACCCCGTGGCTCGTTGCGCTCGCCGCCGTGGTCGTCACGATCGTGATCGCCGTCGCCGTCGCGTTCATGGGCGGGAGCGGCGACACCGGCAAGATCACGATCTCGGCCGGAGGGTCGGCCACCACGTCACCCGATGGCGACCGCCCCATCACGGGTGAGGTCGACGTCGACGGCGATGCGCTGCCGCCGTACCTCGACGGCGAGTCCGACGACGCCGTCGGGGTCACGATCCCGACGATCACCGGCACCGACTACGAGGGCCGCCCGGTGACGATCGAGCCCGGCACTCCCCTGCTGATCGTCGTGATGGCCCACTGGTGCCCCCACTGCCAGGCCGAGATCCCGCGCATCGTCGGCTGGAACGACGACGGCCGCGTCCCCGAGGAGCTCGACGTGATCGGCGTGTCGACCGCCGTCGACGAGACCCGCGGCAACTACCCGCCCTCGGCGTGGCTCGAGCGGGAGAACTGGCCGTTCCCCGTGCTCGCCGACGACGACCGCACCACCGCGCTCCAGGCTCTCGGCTCCAGCTCGTTCCCCACGCTGATCGCCGTCGGCGCCGACGGACGGGTCGCCCTGCGAGCGAGCGGCGAGGGCGACGAGGACCGCTTCGACGAACTCGTCGCCGCCGCGCTCGAGGGAGCACCCGGCGACGCCGAGGCCCCCGACACGACCACGGGTGGAGCGCCCGCCGGCAGCGCAGCCTGTCCGGCGGCCGACGGTTCGTCCGCCAAGCAACAGGAGTTCGACGGCCCCCCGCCGATGTGCATCGACTCCGCAGCGACCTACACCGCGGCCGTCGACACGACGATGGGCTCGTTCACCATCACCTTCGACCCCACCATCGCTCCGGTGACGGTCAACAACTTCGTGTTCCTCGCCCGCTACCACTACTTCGACGGCATCATCTTCCACCGGATCATCGACGGCTTCGTGATCCAGGGCGGCGACCCCGAAGGCACCGGCATGGGCGGGCCCGGCTACGAGTTCGAAGACGAACTCCCGCGGCAAGGCAGCTACGAGAAGTACTCGGTGGCCATGGCGAATGCCGGCCCCGACACCAACGGCAGCCAGTTCTTCGTCATCACCGGCCCCGACGGCGAGGCCCTCCCGCCGTCGTACTCGCTGTTCGGCAAGGTCACCGCCGGCACCGAAGTCATCGACGCCATCTCGGCGGTCCCCACCGACGTCCAGGACGCCCCCACGACCGCTGTCGTGATCAACAGCGTCGTGATCACCGAGGGTTCGTGACGTGAGCGGGGACGCGAGCGGCGAGCCGGCCCCCTGGGCCCCGTTCGACGCCTCGTCGGGCACCCCCGCATCGCCGGCCGCCCCCGCATCGCCGACGCCCCCGTCTGCGCCTCCGCTGTACCAACCCCCCGCCCACCTGCCACCCTCGCACGTGCCCCCGTCGCACGTGCCCCCATCGCACCTACCCCCGCCGCACCTGCCGCCGGGGCTCGTGCCGGCCCCGATGCCGAACTGGGGCCCGCCCGTCGACCAGCAGAACTACCTCCAACGCCCCGGCGCCGCCGAGACCAGGGCGCGCAATCGCCGGGCACTCGTCTACGCACTGATCGCCCTCGTCGTCACGGTGGCGCTGTTCGTGCTGTTCTTCGCCGCCATCATGAGGAACGGCGGCTCCCCCGACGACTTCGGCGGGTTCTGACCGGGTGTGCCGACCCGCCGAGATCGTGGGAAGCTCACGCCATGAGCACACCTGCGGGATCGCGAGCGATCTTCACCGACGAGCACGAGATGTTCCGGAGCGCCTACCGCTCCTTCCTTGACCGGGAGATGGTGCCGCGGGCCCACGAATGGGAGCAGGCCGGCATCGTCAGCCGCGACGTCTGGACGTCCGCCGGCGCCTCCGGCTTCCTCGCCTTCGACATCCCCGAGACCTACGGCGGGCCCGGCGTCGACGACTTCCGTTACAACCTCGTGGTGGTCGAGGAACTGGCCTCGGCCGGCATCCTCGCCGCGGGCGCCGGGTTCACACTCCACAACGACGTCACGCTCCCGTACTTCATGAAGTACTGCACCGAGGAGCAGAAGCAGCGCTGGCTTCCGGGCATGGCATCGGGCGATCTCATCACCGCCGTCGCCATGACCGAGCCCGGCATGGGATCCGACCTCGCGTCGATGAAGACGACCGCCATCAAGGACGGCGACACCTACGTCCTCAACGGCTCCAAGACGTTCATCACCAACGGCATCAACTCCGACCTCGTCATCGTCGCCGCCAAGACCGACCCCAACGAGCGCCACAAGGGCATGAGCCTCCTCGTCGTCGAGCGCGGCATGGACGGCTTCGAACGCGGCCGCAACCTCGACAAGATCGGTCTGCACGCCCAGGACACCGCCGAGCTGTTCTTCAACGACGTCCGCGTGCCCGCCGAGAACCTGCTCGGCTCCGAGGGCCAGGGGTTCTTCCAGCTCGTCAACAACCTCCCCCAGGAGCGCCTCGGCATCGCCGCCGCCGGCGTCGCCCACGCACGGGCCGCATTGGGCTGGACGCTCGCCTACTGCAAGGAACGCACCGCGTTCGGCCAGCCGATCGGCTCGTTCCAGAACAGCCGGTTCAAGCTCGCCGAGATGGCCACCGAGGTCGAGATCGGCCAGACCTTCGTCGACCGCTGCGTGCTCGAGCTCATGGAGGGCACCCTCACCGCAGAGACCGCGGCGATGGCCAAGTGGTGGTGCACCGAGATGCAGAAGCGCACCGTCGACACGTGCCTGCAGCTGCACGGTGGCTACGGGTACATGCTCGAGTACCCCGTCGCGACGGCCTACCTCGATGCCCGCATCACCACCATCTACGGCGGCACGACCGAGATCATGAAGGAGGTGATCGGGCGCTCGTTGGGCGTCTGATCCCCGATGGGCACCGAGCCGAGCCGGAGCCACTACACGATCCTCGGGGTCGGGCCGCGGGCCACCTCCAAGGAGATCCGCGTCGCATACCTGAACCTGGCCCGGGCGCTCCACCCCGACCGCGTCCGCTCCGGGTCACCGGCCGAGCAGCAGCTCGCCGGTCGGCGCATGCGCGAGGTCAACGAGGCGTACGAGGTGCTCAAGGACACGGCTCGGCGTCAGGCCTACGACCGCGATCACGGCGTCTCGACGGCACGCCCGACGAGCGGCAGCGGCTCGGGCACCGGCGGCGCGAGCCGAGCACCCGGCGGCCCGTCAGCGGCGACGGACCCATCACGACCGCGGGCCCGACCGGGCAATCCCGAACGCTTCGACGCCGACCCGGCATGGCGCGACCAGTACCCCGGTGGCCACTCGGCGTGGATGGACGATGTCGACGACGTCGAGGTGTCGCCGTTCGTCGCGTTCGTGCTGCAACGCGGGCCCCTCATCGCCGTGCTCGTGCTCGCCGCGTTCCTGTTCATCGCCACCGCCTATGCGGGCGGCGGCGCGTCCGACGAGCCGGGCCCCACGGCGCCGACCTCGATCGAGTGTCCCGACCCGTCGACGACGAGCCCATCGGGTGGATCGGTCGACGTCCAGCCGTGTTAAGGTGGCCGCTGCTTTCGGGCGTTTAGCTCAGTTGGTTAGAGCGCACGCTTCACACGCGTGAGGTCGGCAGTTCGAGTCTGCCATCGCCCACCCCGTCGCAGCCCCGGGTCAGGATCCCTTGGCGGTCGCGAATGCCTTCGAGTATCGATCCTCGACCTCAGCGTCGAGCGCCTCGGTGAAGGACAGCCGCTCGACGATCGAGTCGGGCGGGAAGATCGCCGGGTCGTCGAGCACCGTTTGTGGCACGAACTCCCCCGCGGCTTCGTTGCCCGTGTCGACCCGCACCGCGACCGAGTTGGCCGCCGAGACCTCGGGTCGGAGATAGAACTCGATGAACTTCTTGGCGATGTCGGGGTGGGGCGCCTCCGCCGGAATGCACAGACTGTCGATCCACCGCAGCCCACCGTTGTCGGGCACAACGAACGCCAGGTCGTCGTTGTCGGACATGGCCTGCAGGACGTCCGACGAGAATGCCTCGGCCAACACCGTCGAACCGGAACGAAGCCGCTTCAGGTAGGTCGACGCGTCGAGCTCGACACCGTTGGCGACGACCTCCTTCAACTTCTTCCCCGCTGCGGCGATCGTCGATGCGTCAGTGGTGTTCGGGTCCTCGCCGAGCAGGAACAACGCCATCGCCATGGCGTCGCGGGTCTCGTCGAGGACGGTGGCCTTGCCCGACACCGCCGGGTCGAGGAACGCCGACCAGTCGGGCGGCCCATCGGGGAACGCCGCCATCGAGTAGCCGATACCGGTCGTCCCGGTCGCCCACGGGACGCTGAAGCGGTTGCCGGGGTCGAAGGACGTGCGCCGGAACTCCGAGGCAAGATGGTCGAGACCAGCGAGCGAACCGAGTTCCAGGAGCGCATCGGCATCGCGGAGATCGGTGAGCAGGTTGTCCGACGGGACGATCAGGTCGAACGTCGTTCCCTTGCGCCCACGTCGCCGGGTCGCGCCCGCCTGCCCGAGGCGAGCGCTCAACTCGTCGTTGGATGCGTAGGTCTCGTACACGGTCTCGATGCCCGCGTCGGCACCGAAGTCCTTCAGCAGCTTCGTGTCGATGTAGTCCTGCCAGTTGTAGAAGACGAGGCGTTGTGCCTCGTTGTCACCACAACCGCCGAGACCGACGGCCCCGAGGCCCACGAGGCCCGTCGCCCCGAGGAACGATCGCCGCGTGAGGTGCAGATCGGCGCTCATCAGACGACCATCACCGGAGCGTCGGCGTAGCGCGCCACCCGTTCGGTCACGCCGCCGCCCAGGCTCGATCGGAGCCGTTCCATCGAACCGCCGATGCCCGTGAGCTCCGACGACAGGCCGCGCCGGCCGATCACGATGAGGTCGACGCTCTCGGTCTCCGCGACGTCGAGGGCCGCTGCCGCCGCTTCGCCGCGCACGACGATGCCGCGCGACGCGCCGCCACGCGATCGCACCAGCTCGACGGCCTCGTTGGCGAGCGACTCGGACTCGGCCTGCATCTCGTCACGCATCGCCTCGACGTAGGTGGCACCACGCCCCTTCTTGGTGAGCGGGGGTTGGTACGCCACCATCACCACGATCTCCGCACCGGAGGCACCGGCGAGGAGCTCGGCCCACGCGAGCGCCCGCTCGGCGGTGTGGGACCCGTCGAACGGCACGAGGATGCGCGCCATCGCCGGCAGGTCGGGGATGACAACGGGATCTTCCCAATCGTCGGGTCGCAGCATCTCGCTCATTCGGCTGTCTCCTTCACGAACTCACCGCGTTCGATCATCTCGATCGTGTAGGTCACATCACGCCCGTTGCGCGCCTTGTATCGACGAAGCGGGAAGTAGGCGATCACCCCGGAGCCGGCGGCCGCAGCCGCCCATCCGATGCCCTGCACGGCCCCGACGTCGAGGACCTGGAACCAGATCGCGGCGACGGTGACGAGCATCGGAAAGAGCGTTGCGAGGAACACCCCGATCCAACCACCCGGCACTTTGAACGGGCGTTCGAGATCGGGATGGCTGCGGCGCAGGGCGATCAGGGAAGCGAACTCGAGCGCCAGTGCGAAGGCGTACACCGTGACGTCGATGGCGACGAGACCTTGGAACGGGCCGAGGATGAAGGCCGAGCAGATGATCGAGCACACGAGAATCGAGATCCACGGCGAGCCGTACTTGGGGTGCAGCTTGGCAATCGATGCCGGCAGGTAGCCGTCCTCCGCGAGCGTGAAGGGGATGCGGCTGTTGGAGAGCATCCACGAGGCGTACAGGCCGACGGCGGACAGCAGGGCGGCGGCGTTCATGATGAACCCCAGCCACTTTCCACCGACCTCTTCGGCGATGACGGTGTAGGCGCCGGCTGTCCATTCGATCTGGTCGGGGCCGACGATCGCCAACGAGACCAGGGTGGGAAGCAGGTAGCAGAGCGTGATCAGCGGGATCGAGATCGCGAGCGCCTTCGGGAAGCTCTTCTTCGGGTTGTCGATCTCGCTGGCGAACGTCGACATCGAGTCCCAACCCATGTAGTTCCACATGACCACGAAGAGGCCGGCCCCGAAGGCCGCGGCGGGCGACAATCCCTCGAGCACGAACGGCTCGACCGGGTTCCGGTCCATGTTGAAGACGCCGATGATCGTGACGAGCACGAACGGCGCGAGCACGATCGCCAGGAACACCTTGGAGCTGTCGCCGATCGCCTTCGCGCCGAACACGTTGAGCACGCCGAGCAGCACGATCATGGCGAACCGCACCAGCCAGGCCAGCCACGGGTTGCCGGTGTCGGGGTTCAGGAAGTCGAACACACCGAAGTTGGCGGCGAACGTGGTGAACAGCACGGGATAGATCGCCATGTCCACCCAGGACACGACCCACATCCACCAGCCCGACAGGAACCCCCAGAACGGGCCCAGGGTCGTCTTGGACCAGTGGTAGTAGCCACCCTGCACCGGAATCGTGGTGCCCATCTCGGCGACCATGAGGGCCGTCGGAAGGCTCCAGATGAACGGGGTGATGATGATGAGCAGCAGGCCCATACCCGCACCCGCCGAGCCGACGGTGTCCTCGAGGCCGTACGGGCCGCCCGACACGGAACGGCAGCGCCTGCCGAACGATCCGCTCCGCCAGGGACTGAGGGCTACGACGGACTGAACTCGGACACGGGGCGCCCCGCGAGGGCGTCGACGATGCGGGCTGCCGCCCCGCCATCGCCGTAGGGATTGGTCCGCTGGGCCATGGCGTCGTAGGCAGCAGAGTCGGTCAACAGCTGCGTGGCCCGCTTCACGATGAGGTCGCGATCACAACCGACGAGTTCGACCGTTCCGGCGTCGACGGCCTCGGGCCGCTCGGTCACGTCGCGGAGCACCAGCACCGGCTTGCCGAGCGACGGCGCCTCCTCCTGAATGCCACCGGAATCGGTGATCACCAGCCGGGCCCGCGCCATGACCTGCACGAGCCGGTGGTAGTCGAGCGGGTCGCACAACGTGACGTTGGCGAGACCACCGAGTCGGGCCCGGGCAACGTCGGCCACATTCGGGTTCGGGTGCACCGGGTAGACGAGATGGGCAGAATCGGCGAAGGACTCGGCCAGCTCGGCCAATCCCTCGAACGCCTGCCGGAAGGGCTCCCCGAAGTTCTCACGTCGGTGCGCCGTCACCAGGATCACGTCGCGCTCGGGATCGATGGCGTCGAGCGGACCGGGGCCTGCAGGGGCCGGTAGTTCGGCCACCTCGAGCAGGGCGTCGATCACCGTGTTGCCGGTCACGAAGACCGTCGACGGCGGCTTCGCCTCTCGAAGGAGGTTGTCACGGCTCCGGGTGGTCGGGGCGAAGTGCAGGTCGGCGGCCACCCCCACCACGAGCCGGTTGATCTCCTCGGGGAACGGCTGGCGACGGTCGAACGTCCGCAGGCCGGCCTCGACGTGGCCGACCTTCGCGCCGGAGTAGGCAGCCGCGAGCCCCGCCGCCATCGCCGTGGTCGTGTCGCCCTGCACGAGCACCCAGTCGGGCTGTTCGGCGGCCAGGATCGGTTCGAGCTGCGCGACCACACGCGCCAGCACCTGGGTGGGCGACTGGCCGGCGCTCATCACGTCGAGGTCGTGATGCGCCTCGAGCTCGAACAATGCCAACACCTGGTCGAGCATCTCGCGATGCTGCGCCGTCACACACACCCGGGACTCGAAGTCGGGGGATGCCTCGAGCGCCGCGACCACCGGGGCCATCTTGATCGCCTCGGGGCGCGTGCCGAACACGGAGAGAACTCGCTGAACCGCCATGGCGCCAGGATACGACGACACCGGAAATCCGGGAATGGGCCGTCGCGCCCACGCCGTAGTCTGGAGCAGTGACAACGACGACCCAGCCCCGCGTGGGGACGCCCCGGTCGGCGTTCGCCCACCGGGCCTTCCGCTGGGTGTTCCTCGGGGCGTTCGCGTCGAACATCGGCACCTGGATGCAGAACGTCGCGTTGCTGGCGTTCGCCAACCAGCTCGGCGGCGCCAAGTACGTGGGCATCGTCACGTTCGCCCAACTCGGTCCGATGCTCGTCCTCTCGCCGTTCGGCGGCGTGCTGGCCGACGCGGTGAACCGCAAACTCGTGATGATCGTTGCCGCCACGATCCAGCTCATCATGAGCATCGGCCTCGCCGTCGTCGCGTCGGGCGACCATCCGTCCAAACCCCTGATCGTCGGCCTGGTGCTCACAATGGGCATTGCTGCCGCCGCCAACGCCCCGGCCAACCAGGCGACGCTGCCGGCGCTCGTCGACCGCGCCGACCTCGCTGGCGCCGTCTCGCTCAACTCGGCGCAGATGAACGCATCGCGTGTGCTCGGACCACTGCTCGCCGTGATCCCGTTCCTCGAGTCGACGAGCACGGTCTTCTACTTCAACGCCGCCACGTACCTGTTCGTCATCGCTGCCGTCGCGTTCGTCGACTTCGACGGGTCCCCGCCGGGACGCTCCCGCCGCAAACCCCTCCAGGAGATCGCCGGGGGCATCATCGAGGCCCGCCGCGACCCCGTGATCGGCCGGGCGCTCGCCACGGTGGCGATCTACTCGCTCTTCTCGCTCGTGTTCATCTACCAGATGAACGGGTTCGCCACGTCGGAGCTGGGCATCACCGACAGCACGCACTTCCGGCTGCTCTTCGGGTGCTTCGGGCTGGGCGCCGCGATCGGAGCGATCGCCGTCGGTACCCGTCTCCGGGCGGTCGACCGCACGACCCTCGTCCGGGTCGGGTTGGGCGGATTCGCCGTCGCGCTCGGGGTGTTCGCGATGTTGACCTCGGCGGGGCCCGCGTATCCCGTCGTCGGCCTCACCGGGTTCTTCTACTTCATCGTGATCACCGCCCTGTCCACGGCGATCCAGCACGAGGTGAGCGACGCCGCCCGCGGGCGGGTGATGGGCCTGTGGATGATGGCGTGGGCCGGCCTGGTCCCCGTCGGCAGCCTGTTCGCCGGTTACGTGATCGACGACCTCGGGTACCGCACCGTGCTCCTGGTCGGCGCCGGCGTGGCGGCCGCCCTCATCGGGCTGGCCGATCTCCGTGGCGCCAGCGCCGAGCCACCTGATCCAGCCCCACAACTCGACTCGCTTTGAGCAGTACCGCCTCGCCGGGCCCCGGCGGGTCCAGCCGCTCCCCCAGCTCGTCGAGGTCCGCCACCGTCGTCACGCCGTCGGCGTCGCCGCCGTAGAGATCGGTGCCGACGGCAACGACCTCGATGCCGGCAGCCCTGGCCTCGGCGGCGATCTCGGCGTGCAACCGGGGAGCGTCGTCGCCGAGCTCGGCCATCAGGCCGATCACGGCGACACGCCGACCGGCGTCCACCGAGCCGAGCGCGGCGAGCGCCGCCCGCATCGACGCCGGGTTGGCGTTGTAGGCATCGTCGAGCACGATGCCGCCATCGGGCAACACGATCAGATCCATCCGCGACGGCGAGAGCTGCGCGGTACCCAGCCCTGCGACGACCTCCTCGAGACCGACGCCGGTCACCAGCGCCGCTGCGGCCGCGGCCAGGGCGTTGCCCACGTTGTGGCGACCTCGGACCCCCAGTCGAACCGGTGCCGAACCCCACGGCGTCGTCAGCACGAACGACGCCCGCAGCTCGTCGTCGAGCACCACGTCGGATGCGACGACGTCGGCGGACGACCCGTACGTCAGCACCCGGGCCGACGTCCGGGTCGCCATTGCCAGCACCCGCGGGTCGTCGGCGTTCAGCACCGCAGTGCCGTCGGCGGGGAGCGCCTCGACCAACTCACCCTTGGCGGCCGCGACGGCGTCGATCGACCCGAACATCTCGGTGTGGGCCGCCGCGACGGCGGTGACGACCCCCACGTCGGGGCGACCGATCGCGCACAACTGGGCGATGTGGCCGACCCCGCGAGCACCCATCTCGAGAATGGTCCGGTGCGTCAGCTCGTCGGCGTTCAGCAGGGTGAGCGGCACCCCCATCTCGTTGTTGAGCGACTTCGCGCTCGCCGTCGTGACGCCGGCGAGCGCACAGATCGACGCGAGCAGGTCCTTCGTCGACGTCTTGCCGACGGAGCCGGTGATGCCGACGACGGGGCCCTCCAGCCGCTCACGGGCGAGGCCGCCCATCGCCCCCAACGCGGCGACGGTGTCGTCCACGACGATCTGGACGATGTCCGCGTCGACCGGCCGGGACACCAACGCAGCGGCCGCACCGAGGCGGGCCGCTGCAGCGACGTAGTCGTGGCCGTCGCGCTCGGCGGGCACCGCCACGAACAGCTCTCCGTGGGTGAGCGACCGCGAATCGATCGACGCGCCCCGCACCACGTCGGGACCGCGGCCGTCGCGACGCTCCCCGCCGGCATCGGAGCGGGGGCGGATGATCTCACCGCCGGCAACGGCAGCGAGGTCGGAGATGGCGATGATCATGCCGCCATCCTGCCATCCCCCACGGGGCTGAAGACGGTCTGAAGGTCGTCTGAAGCGGACGGTCCGACAGTGGAGACATCACCAACCCACCCGAGGAGCCAGCCATGACCACCACCGCCATCCCCACCCGAATCCCACACCTTGCCCTCCGAGGCGTCGCCATCGCGACGATCGTCGGCATCGCCTCGGGCGCTCTCGCCACCTCCGCATCTGCAGCGACCGAGCGGTACCCGATGGGTTCGATCCACACCCTCGGCCGCAACACCGCCACGACCGCCCTGGTCACGGGCCGTGCCGCCGACCCGGACCGCCCGACCCTCCCCGTGCTCGTCGAAGTCACCGTCAGCGGGCAGCACGTCGCCACTACTTCCGCCAAGAACGGCGCTGACGGCCACGACTTCGCCGTCAGCGTTCCCGTCGACGGCCAGACCCGCCAGGTGTGCATCACCGCCATCGGTCGGGGCCCCTCCAAACTGCGCCGCCAGCTCGACTGCAACTACCTCCTCGCCCTCGCTCCGAAGCCCGCCCCCGCCCCCACACCGACTCCCACACCGCTCCGGCCCCGGCCCCGGCCCCGGCCACCACCCCCACGACGGCCAAGCCCACCCCCAAGCCGGCGGCCCCGCCGACGACGGCCAAGCCCACCCCCAAGCCCACCACCACAGCCAAGCCCACCCCCAAGCCGAAGCCCACCCCGAGCCCGAGCCCGAGCGAAGGTCCCGTCCCACCGCTCACGTTCGACACCGGACCCGACCAGAGTGTCGGCGACGACGTGAACTCCCGGGAGGTCCGTACCGCCGGCCAGACCCGCTGGTCCGCCTGCCACACGGGCGTGAAGAGCAAGGGGGGCGGCGCGAAGATCGATTGGTGCTGGGAGAAGGTCAAGTGGGTCAACGACGGCGACCCGAAGAACGACTACTACCTGTTCACCGTGTACGGCACCGCCATGGATGCGGCTGACGAGCCAGGCTTCTGGAAGCGGGTCCACGGCGCGGTGTTCGACGTCAAGCCTCGTGACGCTGCCGGCCTCAGCTGGTTCAAGTGGAGCCCCGGTGGCGACCGCAACGGCGACTGCAGCTCGGTGTCGATCGCTGTGGCGGCCGGTCCCGTGTCGGTCGGGAGGGACCTGACGGCATGTGAGACCTGGGACGTCACCAACCGCGCCACCGCAGGCAGCCTCCGGGTCGAGTGGAAGGGCCCGAGGAAGGGGACGTCAGCCGACCGTGAACTGGCCCTGGCAATCGGCGTCAAGGTCAAGCAGGGAGCGCCGGTCCCCCGCTTCAACACCGACGTGACCGTCAAGGGCATCTGCTCGGCGCTCACCTCGACCCCGGTGGGCTCGACCATCAACTACTTCGGCTGCTGATCCGTCGGCCTCCCCGCTGCCCAACTCGAGTCCAGCCGGAGCCGGCCCGCACGTGCGGGCCGGCTCCGTCGCGGGCCGTAGGATGCGCCGATGGCCGAGGCTCCCCGCTCCCGCCCGCTCCGCCGCGGCACCCGCCCTCCAGTCCCGCTGCCGCCGAGGGTCAAGGTGATCGTCCTCTTCGGCGGGCAGTCCGCCGAACACGACGTCTCCCGCCTGTCGGCCGCCAACGTGATCGGGGCGCTCGATCCCGAGCGGTACGAGATCGTGCCCGTCGGAATCGGCCGCGACGGCACCTGGATGCTCGCCGGAGCGGCCGACGCCCAACTGCCGTCGGCATCGGGGCCCAGCGAGCCCGCCGGCCTGGGTGGCCTCGCCATCGCCGGCCCCACCATCGACGTCGTCCCCACCGTCCGCCATGCCAACGAGGCGGGCGTCGACGTCCCCGTGGTGGTGCTTCCGGTGCTGCACGGCCCCAACGGCGAGGACGGCACGATCCAGGGTCTCCTCGAACTGACGGGCGCCGCCTATGTCGGCTCCGGTGTGCTCGGCTCGGCCGTCGGGATGGACAAGGCGATGGCCAAAGCGGTGCTCGGCGCCGCCGGCGTGCCGCAGGCCCGCTACCGCGTCGCCCGTGGCTGGGAGCTGACCGACGACCTCGTCGCCGACATCGCGGCCGACCTCGGGTTCCCGATCTTCGTGAAGCCCGCCAACATGGGCAGCTCGGTCGGGGTCAGTCGTGCCATCGACGCTGCGGCGCTCGATGTCGCCATCGACGCGGCCCTCGCCCACGACGAGATCGTGATCTTCGAGGAGGCCATCACCGGTCGCGAACTCGAGATCGCCGTGCTCGGCAACGAGCATCCCCGGGTGTCGGTCGTCGGCGAGATCATCCCCGCCGCCGAGTTCTACGACTACGACGACAAGTACCGCGACGGCGCAGCGAAGACCGTCGTCCCCGCCGACCTGCCGCCGGGGGCCGCCGAGGAGATGGGCGACCTGGCGTTGCGCACCTTCCGGGCGCTCCGCGCCGAGGGGCTCGCCCGCGTCGACATGTTCTACGACGAGGGCGGCCGCGGGTTCGTCGTCAACGAGATCAACACGTTCCCCGGCTTCACGCCGATCTCGATGTTCCCGATGCTGTGGGCGGCGACGGGACTCTCCTACTCCGAACTCCTCGACGAGATGATCCGGCTCGCGCTCGATCGCCACGCCCGCCGACACCGCGGCTGAGCGCCCGAACGCCCAGTTCTGCCCTGCATTTCAATCGGCAAACCGATCGCTTTGCAGGGCAAAACCCTGGTGAGGAGGCCAGCGGACTTCGGTCAGCGGGGTCGGTCAGCGGGGTCGGTCAGCGGGGTCGGTCAGCAGAACGACGAGCCGAGGCGGCAGGCCACGACCGCCTGATCGTCGCGGTACACGACCTCGTAGGCCGGATCCTCGAGCAGATGACGGCCGAGTGAGGAGTCCGCCTCCCACATCACGACGTCGTGGGGATTGCGATCGAGGATCTCGTCGGGGTCGCCGATGTCGGACAGGAGGAACACGTAGTCGCGGGCGACCTCGTAGGCATGGAGCTCGGCGCGATCGTCGAACCAGGGCAGGGCCCGGGTGCCGTAGCGCCACTCGAGGTAGTTGCCGTTGTAGTCGTGGGTCAGCACCGCGGCCGCCTCGTCATGGGGACGGCCCACGAACCCGTGGGCCTCCATCCAGTCGACCGCACGGGTCGGGTACGCGGACAGGTCGTAGCCCGGCGTCGCGACGATGAACGCCCCGACGACCAGCGCTGCGAGCGCTCCCGCACCGAACCGCAACCGGCGCGACACCGGCACCGTCGGGTCAGGTGTACCGAGACCGGCGAGCGTCGGGGCCACGAGCGGGATGAGGACCAGGGCGGCGACGGCCACGTTGCGCACCGCCCACAGCGCCATGGCGACGAACACCGCGGCCACAGCGAGCCGCAACCACGAGCGACGCCACACCAGCAGCGCACCGATCGCGACCGCCTCGGCGACGAAGACCACGTTGTTGGTGTCGAGCGTGCCCTTCACGGTCAGCGACAGCGGCCGCCACTCGCTGATGAACGAGAGTGACTCCGAGCGGCCCAGGAGCTCGACGGGGAACGTCAGCATCTCGAAGCCGTACGGGCTCACGACGGCGCCCGCCACCAGCCCGACCGCCACGGCGGCGACATCGGACACCTCACGGCGACCGACCGAACGCGTCGATACCACCCGCAGGACGATCATCGCCCCCACGAACGCAACACCCAGCGGGAACGAGCCGTGGACGTTGACCCACGCTGCGAACAAGGGCACCAACCACCACGACGACCGCTGCTCCTGCAGCACCAACGCGATCAGCGCCAGCGCCAGGAACCCGAGGATCTGGGGACGTTCGTTCCACCACAGCAGCCCGACCGTGCCGGCCATCGCGACCAGCCCGACCCGCGGGAGGAGCCCGCCTGCGGGTGCCGACAGTCGCCACAACGTGAGCAGCAGGACACCCGACACCGCGGCGACGAACAGGCGGATCGCCGTCGCACCACCGACGTCGTCGAGGGTTGCGTAGATCCACGACGCCAGCCACGACTGCACCACGATCGGCTTGCCGCCCGACGCGAACGTGAACAGATCGTGGTGTGGCGCGCCCGACGACCGGATGAGCCGACCCGTCGCCAGATGGGTGAGGAAGCTGTTGTCCGACAACGCACCGGCGCCGAGCACGAGCCCACAGGTCCACGCGACGACCGACCACCAGCCGTGCTCGAGCAGCGAGCGGTTCGGTGGCGAGATCGAGGGAGCGCTCTCGGGCTGGAGCCGGGGCGGAGCGACCGAGGCCATGGAGGCCTAGAAGGATTCTTTGATGTTCAGCGCCGCGGGGCCGAGCACCACACAGAACAGCGCGGGGAAGATGCAGAACACCATCGGGATCAGCATCTTCACGGGCGCCTTCTGCGCCTTCTCCTGGGCGAGCTGACGACGCTTGATGCGCATCTCCTCGGACTGCGCCCGCAGCACACGGCCGATCGACACACCGAACGTGTCGGCCTGCACGATGGCCAGCACGAACGAGCGGAGCTCGGGGATGTTGCACCGTTCGTCCATGGCCCGCATCGCGTCGGCGCGCGACGCACCGGAGCGGGACTCACCGAGCATGCGGGCGAACTCGTCGGACAGCGGGCCCGGCACCGACCCGATCACCCGGTCGAGCGCTTGCTCGAACCCGAGCCCGGCCTCGACCGAGATCGTGAGCAGGTCGAGCACGTCGGGCAGCGATCGCAGGATCCCCTTCTGACGGTCGTCGACCTTGCGGTTGATCCAAAGGTCCGGGCCGAAGGCGATCGCCCCGCCGATCACGATCGAGGCCACGAGGCCCATGATGCCGTCGAGCAGGAAGTGGAAGAACAGGTTCGCCAACCCGACGATGATGCCGAGGGGGAACATCACCGACTTCACGGCGAGGAAGCGGTCGACCGAGTCCGGCGTCTGGATGCCGGCGATCACGAACTTCTGGCGGATCTTGTCCACGTAGCCGAGCGGGGTGAGACGACGACCGAGCTCGATGAGGCGTCCGAGCGCCGGCATGACGGCCCGCTTGCCGAGCGACTCGGACAGGTGCTGCGACCGCGGATCGGCGAGGCCACCGTCCATGTCATAGCCGTCGAGGCTCCGAAGCGACTCGCGGACCACCTGCTTCTCGTGGACGCCCGACGCCACCGCGAACACGGCACCGCCGATGGCGACCATCACGAGCACCAATGGGATCAACAGTTGCGCGTCCATGTCACACCTCGATCGTGATGGTCTTCTTCATCCACACGAAGCCGATGAGCATCATGAAGATGGACGCCACGAGCAGGATCAGACCCGTGCCGCTGAACAACTTGGAGATGTACTCCCGGTTCATGGCGAACATCGCCATGCCGAGACCGGGCGGAAGGAGGCCCAGGATGATCGCCGACATGCGGCCCTCCGCCGTGAGCGACGCCACGTCACGACGGAGGCGTTCACGCTGCACCATCGTGTCGGACACCGTCATGAGGAGCTCGGCCAGGTTGCCGCCGACCTCGCGCTGGATCCGGATCGCCATCACGGCCCACCCGAAGTCCTCGCTGTCCATCCGGAACGCCACCGCTTCGAGGGCCTCGTCGAGCGGTCGACCGAGGCGGGCCTCGGTCACTGCACGGCGGAGCTCCTTGCCCATCGGCTCGTCGATCTCTCCGGACACGGCCTCGAAGCCCTGGCCGATCGAGTAGCCCGCACGCAGCGTGCCGGCGAGCAGCTGCAGCATGTCGGGCAGGAGACGGGTGAACTTCTTCTTGCGACGCTTCGCCAGGAAGTCGACGACGAACCCGGGGGCGATCAGCGCCAGGAGCACCACGCCGAGGGCGAGCATCGGGTTGCCCGTCAGGACGAACGCGATCACGACCGATGCCGCGGCGCCACCGAGGTAGAACGTGAGCGCTTCGGCGGGGCGGAGCGGCAGGTCGGCACGCTCGAGCAGCGCCTCGACCCGCACCAGGAAGCCCCGCTCCTCGGCCACCTTGCCGGTGACCTCGACAGCACGCTGCAGCAACGCGGACGCCGCCATGCTCTGGTCGTCGTCGTCCTCGCTGCCGACGCCGCCGTAGCCCTCGTCGTAGTGGCGGAGGGCGTACTTGAGCCCGTCACGACGCTTGGTGACCAGGTTGGCGACGGCGAAGAAGGCGCCGAATGCTCCGACGGCCACGAGGCCGACGATGCCGTACTTCACGAGGTCGCTGCCGAACAGCCCGAGCGACTCGTCGGCGACGACGGGAGCGGGACGCACGGCGTCGGCACCGATCGACAACACGTTGGGTCGGTAGCTCGCCTTGACCGTCTGGTCGCCGACCTGCAGCGACAGGCTCGCCAGCTCACCCTCGAAGGCGGGGACGTCATCGAGCGACACCCGGTACTGGCCCTCGACCACGTCGGCGACGTTGCCGTAGAGCTTCGTGAACTCGCTGTCGGTCCCGACCTGGAACGAACCGCCCAAGCGGTCGACCAGTTCGTGCAACGCCGCACCGTCGGCACCGGAGCCGGTCATGGCCACGACATGGACCGAGGCGTTGGCCGCCCGCAGGGCCCGGATCATCTCGGAGTAGGTGGCCGTGCTGGCGCTGTCGACCGACGACACCATCAGCACCACGTTGCGCTGGGTCTCGCCCGTCTTCTCGAGCAGGCGCGCCGCCATCACCATGCCGTCCCACAAGGCGGAGTTGCCCCGCGGCACGATGCCGTCGAACGACGTCGCGACAGCATCGAACGAGGTGGCGGGCTGGGCGGCGACACGGGCCCCGTCACCGGTGGTGACGAGTCCGAGCTCGGAGATCGGACCGACCCCCGGCGTCAGCGCAGTGAGGTCCTCCTTCGACAGCTGCACCGTGGCGTTGCCGACGGACAGCGCGTTGTCGAGGACGACGACGACGCTCGACGGGAGACCGGCGGCGGCGAGGGGTTCGGCCGTCGCCGTGGCGGGTGTGCCGTTGACGTCGAGCTGTGCCGCCGAGGCGTCACCCTTGCCGGTGTACATGTAGTCGACGACCAACTTGCCGTTGCGGTTGTCCACCGCCCGGATCTGGAGCGGATCGGTCGAGTTCTCGACCGCCGCGCCGCTGATGCCGACGTTGACCGTCAGCACCGTGAGCAGGAGCGCGCCGCCGAGCGCCAGGCCCGACCCGATCCGGCTCCGCCCCGACCTCCGTCGCATGCCGGTCATCGGCCGACTGCTCGCCGGCCCATGTCGGTCGACGCGAACACCTCGGGGCCGAGGCGGATGCCCTGGTCGGCCAGCTTCTCGGTGAACTTCGGCCGGACGCCGGTCGCCTTCAAGTGACCGCGGAACTTGCCGTGCTCGTCGACCCCCATCGAGAAGTCGAACAGGAACACGTCCTGGAGGGTGATGACGTCGCCCTCCATGCCCTGCACCTCGGTGATGTGGGTGACACGACGAGAGCCGTCACGGAGACGCGAGAGCTGCACGATCATGTCGACGGCGCCCGACGCCTGCTCACGGATGGCCCGGACCGGCAGGTCGAAGCCCGACATGAGGACGAGGGTCTCCAGACGGGCGAGGGCGTCACGGGGCGTGTTGGCGTGGAGCGTGGTCAGCGAGCCGTCGTGGCCCGTGTTCATCGCCTGGAGCATGTCGAGGGCCTCGCCGGAACGACACTCGCCGATGACGATGCGGTCGGGACGCATACGCAGCGAGTTCTTGACGAGATCACGGATCGAGACCTCGCCGCGACCCTCGACGTTCGGCGGCCGGGACTCCATCGACAGCACGTGCTCCTGCATCAGCTGGAGCTCCTTGGCGTCCTCGATCGTGACGATGCGCTCGTCGGAGGGGATGAACGAGCTCAACACGTTGAGCAGCGTCGTCTTACCGGAGCCCGTACCGCCGGACACGATCACGTTGAGCTTGCCGACAACGCACGCCTGGAGGAAGCGGGCCGCGTGGGCGTTGAGCGAACCGAACCGGATCAGATCGTCGACCTGCAGCGGGTCCTTCGAGAACTTTCGGATGGTGAGGAACGGTCCGCCGATGGCGAGCGGCGGGATGACCGCGTTGACACGGGAGCCGTCGGGAAGGCGGGCGTCCACCATCGGCGTGGACTCATCCACACGCCGGCCGATGGCCGACACGATCTTGTCGATGACCCGGCGAAGGTGATCGGAGTCGACGAAGCTCGTCGCGTCGCGTTCGATCTTGCCGCTTCGCTCGACGAACACCATCTCGGGGCCGTTGACCATGACCTCGGTGACGTTCGGATCGCTCAGCAGCTTGTCGATGGGGCCGTAGCCCAAGATGTCGTCGGACACCTCCTGGATCAGCTGGGCCTTGTCGGCCGCCGACAGGGGCGCCCGCTCCTGTCCGAGGATCGACAGGAGCTGCTCGTGCACCCGGCGGCGCAGGTCATCGCCCGACAGCCGGTTGTCGTAGAGGATCGGGCCGAGTTCGTCGATCAGATGGGCGTGGATGCGCTGACGCAACTCGTCCATGATCGGGTCACGACGGGCCGCCCCACCGCCACCACCGAGATTGCCGCCACCGGCCGGCGCCGCGCCGGGGACCGCGCCGGGGCCGTTCTGGTTGACCTCGTGAAGTCGTTGGTAGAGGGACACGTGGGGCGCTCCTGATCGATGAAAGGTGTGACGTTGATCTCTTCGGCCAGATCGCCGCGAAACTGAGCTGATTGGTGTGGTTCAGCCGCTCCGGACGCACCGGCGAGATGATCGGGGATGCAGCGGCGCCGGCCGCGCTGCGGCCGGGTCGCCCTGGACGGTCCGACGGGCAGCCGGTCGAAGCCGACCGCGCCGCCGCGATCGGGTCAGCGGCGCTTCGTCGCCGGGAGGAACAGCTCGGTCATCTGCTGGATCGACTTGGCGACCGGCGACTTCGGTGCATGCAGCACCACCGGAACGCCCTTGTTCACCGACTGAGGGATCAACACGTCAGAGGGGATGAGGGCATCGGCCTTGACCTGCAGGGTGCGCTCGACCTCACCGATGTCGAGCTTGACCTTCGAGTTGGACCGGTTGAGCACGAGCATCAACTTCTCCATCGGAGTGTTGAGGAGACGCAGCGTCTGGAGCCCGATCTTCACGTTCTTGATGTTCGGGATGTCCATGCCGGCGACGAGGACGACCTTGTCGGAGATCTCGACGAGCCCCAACACGACGTCGTTGAAGTACGCCGGAGTGTCCACGATCACGAACGAGCAGAACGTGCGGAGGAGCTCGACGATGGCGACCATCTCGGCAGCGCCGACCTGGTCGGCGAACGCCGGCTCGAGCGGAGCGGGCAGCACCCGAAGACCCGACATCTCGTGCGTCACGAGGAGCGACTCGAGCAGCGGAGCGTCGAGCCGATCGATCGCGGCGACCGCGTCGACGATCGTGTGGTGCGGCGTCAGCTTGAGCATCACGGCGACGTCGCCGAACTGCAGATCGGCATCGACGAGGACGACGGGCTGGTTCGATCGCTGAGCGAGCGCGACGGCGAGGTTCGTGGCGATGACCGACTTGCCGGCGCCGCCCTTGGTCGAGAACACGGTGAGGACCTGGCCGAGCTGGCCACCGCCCTCGGGACCGCCGACATCGGGGCCCTGGTCCATGGGGACGTCACCGCCCGACGCCGCGCGCCGCGGCGTCGAATCGAGGGTCACGGCGACCCGCTGGATCGCGGTGCTCAGCTGCGTCGCATCGCCACTCAGCGTCAGCACGTCCTTCACGCCGGCACGCAGCGCCTGCTGCAGCAGCGAGGTGGTGAGCTCCTCGACGACGAGGATGGCACCGAGCGCCGAATGGGCCTGGATGAGGCGTTCGGCGATGCCGAGATCAGCAGCCGTCGCGCACGACGGGCCCAGGATCACCACAACGGGCACCGAGCCGGTGAGCCGGCTCGCCAGCTCCTCGATCGAGTTGAACGGCGTGCCACCATTGCCGAGGAGGCGCAGCATGCGGTCCCGGGTCGGCGGGTGCGGCTCGACGACCGCCACCGATACCCGGATCGCAGCGGGCTGCTGCTGGGCGGCGGGCTCGGCGTACGGATCGTGCGCCGCGGGCGCGGCGTACGGATCGTTCGCTGCGTAGGGGTCGTGGGCCGACCCGTAGGCGTCTCCACTCACGGGGACACCGTAGCCCTCGGAGGCCATGTAGCTGTCGGAGGGCTGGTAACCGTCCGACGGGTTGTAGTTCCCGAACGAACCGGCGGCATAGGGATCGGCGTCAGCCGGCTGATCGATGTAGTTCGACATCACTGTCCATCCAACTGGGCTTCGGGGTCGCCGCCGTAGGGCGTGGCACCGTCGACACCCTCGACGAGGAGGTACGGGTCGATGGCGATCGGCTTCGGCTTGTAGTCCTTGCGGACGAGCGACATGTAGACGCTGCCGGCGAGCTGGAGGCGCTGAGCGGCCTCCGGCGGCAGCTCGAACGTGATCATGTCCGACGTCGGGGCCACCGTGGTCGCCGCTGCTGCGGCGGGATCACCGGTGGCGACCGGCGTCGAGGCGGCGGTGCCGAGCGAACGACCGATGCCGAGGATGCGGGCCTTCTGGTAGAGCGATGCGGCGCAGCCGACGGTCTCGACCGGTGCGGCAGCAGCGTCGCCACCCTCACCGCCGGTGCCGCCCGAGACACTGCCACCGTCGATCTCGAGCTTGCCCGCCGAACCGAGCCGGCACTGGCCGACCACGGTGAGGTTGACGTAGTCGCCCGTGGCGACGAGGCCGGCGACGGCGTGCACCTGATCGACCGACACGGTCGTGGCGACCATGCCGTCGCGGAGGGCGTTGCTGACCGTCTCGGAGATGGCGGCGTCGGAATCGAACATGGCGCCGGTGATCACCGTGCCGGGAGCGATGTCGAGCTGAGCGATCTGGCTCTTCACCTCGTCCACACGGGTGATCGCATCGGCCGGAAGGTCGATCTGTCGGCGTTCGCCGACGGCGATCACCTGACGGGCGATGAGATCGGTGGCGTTCTCGCCCTTCCTGATCGTGTCCTTGGCGATGACGACGTTCACCAACTGGGCGTCACCTTGTGCCTTCTCCTCGATCCCTCCGACGTACTTGTAGATCAACAAGGCCGAGATGAGGCCCGTGACCAGTGCACCGATGAGAATGAGTGTTCTCCGAGAACTCACGACGACCTCGATCCCTGAAACTGAGTGAGTGGTTGGCAGCATCCGGACGACATCGCACTGCGATGGCAACACGGATTTCGCTGGCCACGTTGTTCGTCGGCAGGAGGTACCGAACTACTTAGGGTTTTGGGGAGGATTTCGGCCCATGCCTGAAATCGCGCTCAGCGTTGGCGCTGGCTGGTGGTCGTCGTGGCGCCGGCACCGATCGTCGGCCGAAAACGGCACCACGCCCTGCCGAAGCAGGGCGTGGTGTGCGATCGACGCGGATCGACGTGCCGTGTGGGGATCACTCCCCCTCGGGCTCGCCTTCGGCCGCAGCCTCGACGGGCGCCTCGTCGGCGACGTCGCCGGCGGCATCGTCGGCAGCTTCGGCCACGGGGGCCGGGGTCTCACCGATCGGCGTGACGCCGTCGGCCTGGAACCCCTGCTCGGCGTAGTACTGCTCCCATGCCTCCTGGCCTTCCGACGTGGCGTCGGGGTCGAGGCTGGAACCGATGTAGTTGCCCTCGTCGTCGTAGGCGTGCTCGCCGAAGTGCTCCTGGTACTCGGCGGCCACGATGCCACCCTCGGCGGCCTGCTTGATCGACAGGCTGATCCGGCGACGCTGGAGGTCGAGATCGATGATCTTGACCCACAGCTCCTCGCCCGGCGTGACGACCTGCTCGGGAAGATCGACGTGGTGCGCCGACATCTCCGAGATGTGCACGAGACCCTCGATGCCGTCGCCCACCTGGATGAACGAACCGAACGGCACCAGCTTGGTGACACGGCCGTAGACCAGCTCGCCGACCTGGTGGTTGGAGGCGAACTCCTGCCACGGATCCTGCTGGGTGGCCTTGAGCGAGAGGCTGATGCGCTCGCGGCTCATGTCGACCTCGAGCACCTCGACCTCGATCTCGTCGCCCACGGCGACGACCGAACCAGGGTGGTCGACGTGCTTCCAGGAGAGCTCGGAGACGTGGACGAGACCGTCCATGCCGCCGAGATCGACGAACGCACCGAAGTTGACGACCGACGACACCACACCACGACGACGCTCGCCGGGCTTGAGGTTGGTGAGGAACTCGTCGCGCTGTTCCTTCTGCGTCTCCTCGAGCCAGGCACGGCGGGACAGCACCACGTTGTTGCGGTTCTTGTCGAGCTCGATGATCTTCGCCTCGAGCGTCTGGCCGACGTAGGGCTGCAGGTCGCGGACACGACGCAGCTCGACGAGGGACGCCGGAAGGAAGCCACGGAGGCCGATGTCGACGATGAGACCGCCCTTGACGACCTCGATGACCGGGCCGGAGACGACGCCCTCGGCCTCCTTGATCTTCTCGATCTGGCCCCACGCACGCTCGTACTGCGCACGCTTCTTGGACAGGATCAGACGACCTTCCTTGTCCTCCTTGGTGAGGACCAGGGCTTCGATCTCGTCGCCGATCGACACCAGCTCGTGGGGGTCGACGTCGTTGCGGATCGAGAGCTCGCGGGCGGGGATGACGCCCTCGGACTTGTAGCCGATGTCGAGGAGCACCTCGTCATGGTCGACCTTGACGACGGTGCCCGTGACGAGCTGGCCGTCGTCGACGCCCTTCATCGACCCGGCGTACAGCGCCTCGAGGTCGGCATCGGAGACGTCGTAGTCGACGATCTGGCGGTAGGAGAACTCCTCGGAGACCGCATCGGTCGCCTCAGGGTTGGCTTCGATGGCCTCGGGGTTGGCTTCGATCGGGAGTTCTTCGGTGGTGTCTGACACTTGGTAGGCCTACAGGATGAGAGGAATGGGACACGCCACGGCCCGGGTCACATGCTGCGCATGATGCCGGGGAACGGAGGCAACGGAACAGGCTAGGGCCCCGGAGGGCCATCCGCCAGACTGCGGCGACAAATCACGAGGAATTCGTGATGCTCGAGGTCGGGCGGGTTGCGGGCGTAGGCCCCGGGGCTGACCGACCAGACGTCGGCCACGTCGAGACCCGTGCGTTCGACCAGGAGTCGGAGCTCCCGTGGTGTGTAACACGTCGTCCACAGATCGGCGGGTACGGCCTTCCCCCCCTCGTCGCGCACCTCGGTGGGTTCGTGGTTGACGGCGGTGGCCGCGTCGAACCGGTCGTGGTCCTCGAGCCACCTCACCTGGAAGTACGCGCTGAACGCGGTCAGGGCCACTCGGCCGCCGGGCCGGAGCGCCCGCCAGATGCCCGCCGAGCACCGCAGCGTCGTTGTCGAGGTTGAACGGATCGAGCGCAGACTGCGGCGGCCCACGCCGAACGCTCCCTGGCACAGCGAGATCGCAGCATCGAACTCCTGGTCGAAGGCCATGGCCCGGGCGTCGCCCCGAACGAACGTGGCGCCGTCCACTCCCGCCGACGCCCCCACGTCCACGAACCGCTGCGAGATGTCGAGCCCGACCGTCTCGATGCCGAGCGCTGCGAGCGCGTTCGTGTGGCGCCCGGGCCCACATCCGACGTCGAGCACCCGCATGCCGGGTTCGAGACCGAGCTCCTCCACCAGGAACCCGACCTCCTGCGAGGTGCCCTTGGTGAACGAGTAGCGAAGATACGCCGGACCCATGTGGTCGGCGAGGTCCTCGAACCAGTGCTCGCGACAGCTGGCCGCCGTGCCGACCGGAGCGCTGAGCCATCAGTCGTCCGTGCGAATCCAGACCGGTGAGGTGTTCGACCGGCTCGTCCACCTGGCAGTGATCGACGGCATCCGCACCCGACTGCCCGGCGTCGTGCTCCACCGGACCGACCTCCCGACGAGCGACGTCGTCGTTGGAAGGGGTTCCGCGTGACGACGCTCGAACGAACGCTCGTCGATCTCGGTGCCACGATGGGTCAGCAGGAGCTGCAGCGATGCATCGAAGACCACATCGTTCGGGGGCGAACGACGTTCGCACGGCTCGAGTCGACGTTCCTCCGGTTGGCGACGCGTGGCCGCACCGGTATCGCCCGGACTCGTGCCGTGCTCGCCGCGCTCGACGGCGAGCCACCGACCGAATCCGAACTCGAAGCGATGTTCAACCGCCTACTCGTCGCGCGCAACTTTCCACTGCCGACCCGGCAGGTCACGTTCGACTGGACCGACGA
>JBAOIR010000012.1:0-15508 GCA_037045585.1 Microthrixaceae bacterium | reverse complement strand
CGACAAGTTTTGATGCCCATCGTGAGCTCTTGCTGGAGCTCCGTCCACCAGGGCGGTACCGGAGGGCCTTCATCAGCCGATCGGGATCTTATGAGCCCCCGACTGCTCGGCGATCGGCACGAAGTCGCTCGGCGACAACAGGCCGCGCTGAGGACGCCGCCACCGGACGGGGCTTGGCGTGCCATGCGGCCCGTGTCGAGCGAGATCTGCGTGTAGACAGCGAGCCTCATTCCGGCGAGCGCACGCCGGAGCTCGGTCTCGACAGTGAGGCGGTCGCGCGGGCGTGCAGGTTGCCGTTGAACACCTCGGCGCGGTCGTGGCCCCGGAGCTTCGCTGTCGCGGATGACCCACGGGTCCCGTCGGTGACCGCGACCCTGGTCAGGAGTTCGACCTCGGCCATGCCGACGTGACCCGACACCGCCTCGCGGATCGGCGCGGCCAATGCCTCGGCACCCTCGGCGTCTCCAGGCCCTCCATCACGATCGTGAACTCGTCGGCGCCGGACAGCCGGCGACCACGCCCTCCGGTGGACCTACACCAGGCCCGTCTGTACCGTCGTCAGGTTGTCGCTGACGCGTGCCCGAGGCTCGCTTGATATCCGGAAGTTGTCGAGGTCGAGGCAAAATGACGCGACCTACGCCGCGTGCCTCGGCTCGGCGAGGCGCTGGGTGAGCAAGGCCGTGGTTGGGCAGATCGGGTGGGGGTTGTGGTAACCGGCTCTCCCAACTCCCTCGAACTGCTTGCGTTGGTCGATGTCGTGGAGCACTGCAAATGCGGTTGAGCTGTCCCATGGGCGGTCCTCGGGATGCCCTCAGCCAGAATCCATGGGGCCGTAGGGTTCACCTCGCCGGCTGGAGCCATCTCGTTCCAGGGGCGTCGGCGGGCCGCGCCGGAAGTCGAGCGGCGTCGTCACGGTCGCCAGGAGGGCTTCTGCTCGATACCGAGGAACGGACGACCGCCGGGTTCACATACAGCATGAGTTCGGGCCACTCCCGTAGACGGGCCTGGTCCTCCTGGCGTGACCTGAGCCGCGACGTCCTCCACCGCCCACAGGTGATCGCCGGCGCTGTCGAGCTGGGAAGGGACCGCACGAACCCCACCGGAGCTCGCCGTCGGGCCGGATGAACCGCACTCCGCGCGCGGCGGCCGAATCGTCGCCGCTGTCCGCCAGGCCGCCAGCGCGTTCGTCGATGTCGCCCTCGTGGATGCGTCGACCGAGCTCGTCACGGAGGAGGTAGTTGGCCTGACTACCGCTTGAGCTGGGCGTTCAGGAACACGAAAAATTGCCGTCTCGGTCCTGGAGGCCGACACCGAACGGCGCTTCGTTGACCGACCTCCGGAACCGCTCCTCGCTCGTGCGCAGCTCGCTGTGGGTTCCGACGGCCACGTGTCTGTGAGGTGTCGCGGATCGTCACGAGCACCTGGGGCTCACCCCATGCTCGATCGCTAGCACGTCGACATCGCACCACCCACCGACGCCGAGTCGCCACCGAACACCTCAACACACCGGCCTCGGCGACGCGAGCGGCACCCTGCACCCTATTGCCGGCCGGTTCGTGTCGTCGATTTAGGTTGCCGATGTCGACACCGGTCAGGTCCCGGCTGGGGTGTTTGGTACGACGGACGGGGTGGATTATCGCACCATCAGGCTGCACAGGAGTGTCGCCAACGCGGGATCGTCAGATATCCCACAACAGGGGAATGGGTGATCGCAGCTGCGAGTTCGGTCGGGCGTTCGTCGAGGACGGCCTGACTCATGGGGGATCACGATCGGGCATACCGCTTTCCACGGCACGTTGCCGTGAGCCGAAACGGGCGTGACCGAAATCCGTCGGTTCTCGCGGTTCGGGTCGATCCGGGGTCAGGATCCGGTGGTCTCGTCGAGGTCGGCGACGATCTCGGTGACCCGGAGTTTGGCGGTGTCGAGCCGTTCGTGGCACAGACCGACTGAGGAACCGGCACGGGCCACGTGGCTGAAGTGGTCGTATCGAGCTGGTCGTCCTCGAGTTGGGTGAGGATCGACTCCAGTTTCGGCCATGGCCGGCGTATCCGGGGTCTCGTCGGTCATGTGCCCGGAACCGTAGCGCCGTCGCAGGCGATACACGCGGCGACGACCGACGTGATCCGTCCATCGGCGACCTGGGCGAGCACGTCGCCCTCGTCGAGATCGGCGGCGCGGGCACGACCGTGGCCCGTCGGTCCCCCGCTGTCGACGAACCCCGCGCCGTAGCGACACCGCCGGGTCGTAGGCGCGGACGGTGGCCGTGATTGGTGCGAGTCCCGCGGCTCATCGCCCATCGCCCGTGGGGCCTGCAGCGACGAGGCGGCGGCGGGCGTCGTCGGTGCGGGCGGACCCGCGGATCGGCTGAGGCGGGTACATCTTATGGCGCCGCTCCGGCGGGGTGCGACGAGCTCCGGCGAGCGCGGCGCGGGCCGTGCGGGCCCAGCCGATCAGCGGCATGCTCCGTTTCTAGACGCCGCGCCGATTCCTCGATGCCGCTCCACCAGGTCGTCGAGCTCCGGCCCGGGCACCGGCGACGACGAGCTCCACGACGGCTGCATGCTGTCGGCGTCTTCCACGAGCGGGTGGGGTGACCTCGCTCGGCGACCTGGTCCGGTTGATCTCGTGGCCAGCCTGGTCCAGACCGGGACGGGCGACGACGCGACGCGCGGGCGGGACCATCTCCTCGTCGAAGGCCGCGAGACTCGGGTGCCGGACCGACGCCATGAGGCTCGGCAGCACCGGCGGCAGCGGCGCGCGGCCCGAGCGCCCGAACCATCGAGGCGGGAGCATCGTGGCTGGGCGTGACCAGGGTCGAACCCGATGCCACCCCTGCCGAGCTCGTGATCGCTGTCGACTACGCAGCGCTGCCCATGCTCGTGACCGACTGCGATGCGGAGCGGCACCGGGTCCCAGGGGCAGTGCCGTGTTTGGACGAGCACCGAGGCGGGCCAACACAGGCTGCTCCGCCGCCATGTTCCCGAGCGACGGCTCGATGTGCCATCTTGAGCTGCAGTCGGCTCCGCGCTCCTTCGTAGACTCGACGCTCCCGCGGATGCGGGACCCGCACGCCGTCGGAGATGGTGGGACCGCGCCGCCGCGCCGACCCGGGGGAGATGGCGGTTGCGTTGTCCGTCGGCGCCCGCATACAGCGTGACCGCCAACGTGTCGCAGCGTTTGGGCCGGCTCGGTCAACGTGAAAGAGAAGTGCCCGGCGTTGAGCGTCGGCAGGTTGGAGTATCTCGCCCTCGATCCACTTTGCTGCTGGAGCGTCTCGCCGATGACGGCGTAGCCCAGTCGGGTCAGCTTGGCCATCGTCCACGTGGCCGCGAGGTAGCTCCGTCTGGGTGGCCTTGTTCCTGGGGATGGCGGGAAGCGAACGAGGGAACCAGACGTCGGGCGCCCGACGTCTGGTCCCGCCAGCAGGCACCGCTCGTGCTCGACCGTGCGTGGCGTGCTCGGGTTCCAGCTCCTCGCCAATGGCCTCGGCCTGTCGGTGATCCTCCTCTACGTCACGCCGCCCGCCCGGAATCGACGAACAGACGCGGCTCTTACCTCAAGGTCTTCGGGGCTGTTCTCGCGGTGACCTCCTCGTCGGCCTCCCGGTACTTGCGGCGCTGGCGGCGGCGCGGGTCCGACAGGGAACCGAGGCGACGGCCCGCGGCTGGTCCTTCGACTGCCGTTGCTCGAGCACGGCGCTCGCGTCGTGGTTCGGTGGAGCGATCCTGTTCGGGATCATCAACGAGCTCGGCGCGACGCGTTCTCGGGTTGGCATCGCCCTCGCCGGCGCTCACCTGCACGCTGCTGTACCTCCTGTTGGAGGGCCACTTCCGGCCGGTCTCGCCCCGGCGCTCCGAAAACCACCCGCCCGCAGGTGTGCGATGTTCTGGCCCCCTGACGCCTCGTGTGGCTGCTCGGCAGTGGCATGCCCATCGTGTTGTTGGGTGCCGCCCCACTCCTGGACGAACGCTTCGACTTGTCGCGGCACCTCCGTGGATCGCCGTGTTCGGGTTGCTCGGCGGCGGCGCCGTCATGACGACGCCGCCGGCGTCGCGCCCCCTCAACCGTCTCCGTGGCGTGCTGCGTGACGTCGAGCAGGGCGATGCTTCCCGTCGACGACCTCGGAGAACTCGGGCCGACTCGCCCAGGACCACCTGAGCGAGCGGCACAGTTCGGACGCCAGGTCGGCCAACCGGCGCCGGCGCACGGCCCCGGCCACACGGAGAGCTTCGACGCCGCCGGGGAGCGCGACGTGACCGTGCTCTTCGTCGACCTCCAGGGCTATACCCGGTTCAGCGAGTCGGCATCGCCCTGGATGGTCGTCGCGATGCTCAACCGGTTCTTCCGCCGCGGTCGTCGCCGCGGTCAACCGTGAGGCGGTTTGGCTGAACAAGTTCGAGGGCGACGCAGCGTCCGGGGCGCCGCAACCCCACGAGTCGCACGCGGCGAGATGGCCGCGCGCCGCGAAGCGCTGCCGCTGCTGACCTTCGCCCGTGGCACGAACTCCGCCGGCATCGGCGTCGCCACGGGACCGCCGTGGCCCTGGTTCATCTCGGCACGCCTGAACGATAATACGCCACTTCGGCTAGCCGCGCGAACCTCGCCTCGTGGCTGCGCGATCTCGCCAAGGAGGAACGCTCGGGGTCCTCGCGTCCTTTGACACGCGGGTCGCCGCCTGCCCCGAAGGATGGCTCGATGTGGGCCGGGTCCGGGTGCGGGGCCGGTCCCAGAAACTCACGGCCGTCACCCTGGCGTCAGGGCGACGGCCGCCGTGAGACGTCGGAACGGTCAGGTGCTCGGGACCGGGGCCAGCGTCCGGCGCGCACAGGAGCCGCCGTGGCGCTGGTGCCGCGCTGGGATGATGGCGCCGGGGTCTCCCACGACGCTACTCCGGTCGGCGGCGGTGATCGTCGGAGAGTCGGTGGGCGGCGCCACGAGGCGCGGTCGGCGAGCGCCGTGGCCAGGGCGACCCCCGAGGTGCTCGTTCTCGCTGTCGACGTGGCTCGTCGCCTCGTCGAGGATCACGATCGCCGGGGTCCTTCACCAGCATTCGAGCCTGATCGCGAGTCGTCGCTCTACCGCCCGACAGGCCGGTAGCCCCGCTCACCCACCACCGTGTCGAGCCCATCTCGGGGAGGCGCTCGACTACGTCCGAGTACCTGCGCCGCCTTGCACGCGTCGCGCAGAACTCGGAATCGGTTGTGTCGGGCCGGGCGTAGCGCAGGTTCTCGCCCACGGTGGTGTGGAACATGCGCCGGGGGGTCCCTGGGCCTGACGACGCCCGCATCCAGCTCCGCAGGCTCGCGAGGGAGACGTCCGCGTACTGTCGCTGCTGCTCGACGCCATCTCGCTCCGAGTCGACGTCGCAACCGGGTGACCCAACCACGACATCGTCTGCTTTCCGGCACCCGACGGGCCCCACCAACGCGACCATCTGCCCGGGCTCGATCGTCGCCGTGCATACTGTGCAGTTCGCTCGGTCGCGGCGGCTGGTCGCCTTCGAGGGACGCCACCGACGTGTCGGGACGCGGCGGGGTAGTGGAGCGAGAATGGCCCGGCCGAGATCGACGGGCTGCGCGGCATGTGTGGCGGCGCCACTCTCGAAGACCCGAGCTCACGAAGGCCGACATCACGTCGATGTGGGCGTTGGCTCAGCTAATGGTCGTAGATGCGGACGACCAACGCCGCGAGCGCTGTGAACCGAGGGCGATCACGCCGTCGATGACCTGGCGTCCGCCCCACCAGTAGATGGCAGCGGTACCCATGGCGCCCACGAGGCCCATCACCGACACAGGTTCACGCTGATGTCGCGGACCTTCGCGGCACGGCCCGACGGGTCAGCTCTCGTGGCCCCGTTGTGCACGCTTGACGCGCCGAACCGCTCGGTCATGATGTTGTTCATCTCGGCGTTCTCCTGCATGCCGTCACGGGTGATGGTGGCGAACTGCTTGCGACCCGCTCGGCGGGCCAGGTACAGGGAGGAGGAGCACGCGACGGGCGAGTCGCCACTTCTAAGCTGCTGCTCATCGCCGGTGAGCGTGGACCACGGTGATGACGTTCGACACCACCGTGCCGCGTGCGCGAGGCCCCGCTGGGCGCCGATGACGTTGTTGTCGAGGCGGCTGACGAGTGAACCGGCAAGAAGGCCATTGAGGCGCTGCACGCGGTCGAACAGCTCGGACCGGAGGTCGTAGATGAGGCCCTCACCGATGCGGGCCACTGAGTAGCGCTCCGCGAGGCCCAACAGGCTGACTCCGAACGGCGGCAGCGACGACCAGCTCGCGGCGCTGGTCGTCGCTGCCGCCGTCGGAGTCAGCCTGTTGGGCCTCGCGGAGCGCTACTGGTCGGCCCGCATCGGTGAGGGCCTCATCTACGACCTCCGGTCCGAGCTGTTCGACCACGTGCAGCGCCTCCCGATGGCCTTCTTCACCCGCACGCAGACCGGTTCACTCGTCAGCCGCCTCAACAACGACGTCATCGGCGCCCAGCGGGCGTTCACCGGCACGCTCGGCACGGTCGTGTCGAACGTCATCACCGTGGTCGTCACGCTCGCGGCGATGGCGCGGCTCGAGTGGCGACTCACCATCGCGTCGGTGCTCCTCCTCCCGTTGTTCATCTGGCCCGCCAAGCGGGTCGGCAAGCGGCTCGCCACCATCACCCGTGACGGCATGCAGGAGAACGCCGAGATGAACAACATCATGACCGAGCGGTTCGGCGTGTCGGGCGCGATGTTGGTCAAGACGTACGGCAACGAGCAGCGAGAGCTGACCGAGTTCTCGGGCCGTGCCGCGAAGGTCCGCGACATCGGCGTGAAGTCGGCGATGCTCACCCGCATCTTCCTGTCGGTGATGGGCCTCGTGGGCGCCATGGGTACCGCTGCCATCTACTGGTGGGGCGGACGCCAGGTCATCAACGGCGTGATCACCCTGGGAACGCTCACGGCGCTCGCGGCGTTGGTCGTCCGCATCTACGAGCCGTTGACGTCGCTGACCAACGCCCGCATCGACGTGATGTCGGCCTTCGTCAGCTTCGAGCGGGTCTTCGAGGTGCTCGACACGCCCACACCCATCCAGGATGCCGCGCAGCCCGTCGATCTCGGCCGGGCCAAGGGCCGCATCGAGTTCGACGACGTCACGTTCCACTACCCCGCCGCGTCCGACACGTCGGTGGCGTCCCTCGAAGGCAACTTCGCGCCGCAGACCGACGAACTGGCCACGGTCCTGCACGGCGTCACGGCGACGATCGAGCCCGGGCAGATGGTCGCGTTGGTGGGCCCGTCGGGTGCCGGAAAGTCGACGATGTCGTCGTTGGTCACCCGGTTGTACGACGTCAGCTCGGGAGCGATCCGCGTCGACGGCACCGACGTGCGCGACATCTCCCTCGCGAGCCTGCGGAGCTCGATCGGCATCGTCGCCCAGGACCCCCACATGTTCCACACCACCGTGGGCGAGAACCTGCGCTACGCCCGGCCCGACGCGACCGATTCCGAGTTGCGCGACGCGTGCAAGGCGGCGCAGGTACTCGACGTCATCGAGCGCCTCCCCGATGGCTTCGACACGGTGGTGGGTGAGCGGGGCTACCGCCTGTCGGGCGGTGAGAAGCAACGACTCGCGATCGCTCGAATGCTGGTGAAGGACCCGGCGATCGTGATCCTCGACGAGGCGACGAGCCACCTCGACAGCGAGAACGAGCACCTCGTGCAGATGGCCCTGGCCACGGCGCTCGCCGACCGCACCTCGATCGTGATCGCCCACCGACTCTCGACGATCACCGCCGCCGACCAGATCCTCGTCATGGACTCCGGGCGCATCGTCCAGCGCGGCACCCACGCCACGCTGGTCACCGCCGGCGGGCTCTACACCGATCTCTACCGGACGCTCACCGGTCCGACGGCCTGAACCGTCCCGACGTCTCGCGGCGGGACCGTCGCCCTGACGCCAGGGTGACGGCCGTCAGTTTCTGGGACCGGCCCCGCACCCGGACCCGGCCCACATCGAGCCATCCTTCGGGGCGGCCGGCGGCGACCCACGTGTCGAGGGACGCGAGGACCCCGGAGCGTTCCTCCTTGGCGAGATCGCACAGCCGCGAGGCGAGGTTCACGCAGTTACCGATGACCGTGTACTCGTAACGTTCGGGCGTGCCGATGAAGCCGGCCACGGCGGTGCCCGTGGCGACGCCGATGCCGGCGAGGAGTTCGTGTTCGCCACGGGCGAGGTCGCGGCGCAGCGCTTCGGCGGCGCGCAGTGCGTTCGCGGCGTGCGACTCGTCGGGTTGCGGCGCCCCGAACACGCACAGCGCTGCGTCGCCCTCGAACTTGTTCACCCAACCGCCCTCACGGTTGACCGCGGCGACGACCACGCGGAAGAACCGGTTGAGCATCGCGACGACCGCCTCGGGCGATGCCGACTCGCTGAACCGGGTATAGCCCTGGAGGTCGACGAAGAGCACGGTCACGTCGCGCTGTTCCCCGGCGGCGTCGAAGCTCTCCGTGTCGCCGGGCAGGTGCGCCAGCGCCGGTTGGCCGACCTGGCGTCCGAACACGTCCCGCAGCTGCTCCCGCTCGCGGAGTCCGGCGACCAGGTCGTTGATGCCCTCGGCGAGTCGGCCGAGTTCTCCGAGGTCGTCGACAGGAACGTCGATGTCGAGTTCGCCCTGCTCGACGTCACGCAGCACGCCGCGGAGACGGTTGAGGGGGCGCGACACCGAAATCGCAGCGGTCGTCATGACGGCACCACCGCCGAGCAACCCGAACGCGGCGATCCACGGGAGTCGCGACGAGTCGAAGCGTTCGTCCAGGAGTGGGGCGGCACCCAACAACGCGATGGGCATGCCACTGCCGAGCAGCCACGCGAGCATCAGGCGGGGCCAGACATCGCGGCGCCCTTCAGGCAGGTCGGCTTTTCGGAGCGCCAGGGCGAAGACCGGCCGGAAGTGGCCCTCCAACAGGAGGTACAGCAGCGTGCAGGTGACGACGCCGGCGAGGGCGATGCCGACCGAGACGCGTCGCGCCGACTCGTTGATGATCCCGAACAGGATCGCTCCACCGAACCACGACACGAGCGCCGTGCCGGTCTCGAGCAACGGCAGTCGAAGGACCAGCCACCGTTGCCGGGCCGTCGCCTCGGTTCCCTCTCGGACCCACACCACCGCACGCCGCAACAGGAGCTGGTTGACCGGGAGGCCGACGAGGAGGTTCACCGCGAGATACGCCCCGAAGACCTTGAGGTTGAGCGCGCTCTCCTGTTCGTCGTTGCCGGGCGGGAAGAGCAGCGTGACGTAGAGGAGGATCACCGACAGGCCGAGGCCATTGGCGAGGAGCTGGAACCCGAGCACGCCGCGCACGGTCGAACGCGCACGAGCGGTGCCGGAGCTCTGGCGGGACCAACGTCGGGCGCCCGACGTCTCGTTCCCCTCGTTCGCTTCCGCCATCCCCAGAAGTATGGACCGTCGGGCGAGGGACGAGGCCACCGGACGGAACTACCCTCGCCAGGTGCCTGACGTCGTGACGTGGACGATCGCCCAGCTGACCGACTGGGTCAACGCCGTCATCGGCGAGACGCTCGGCGGCGAGATCTGGATCGAGGGCGAGATCTCCAACCTGCAACGCTCCAACGCCGGGCACGTCTACTTCACGTTGACCGAGCCAGCCGACGAGGCCGGGGGGCGGGCCCCGAACACGTTGGCGGTCACGCTGTTCGAGTGGCACCGACAGAACGTCAACCGCCATCTCCGTCGCAGCGGCGGCGCCGTCCGCATCTCCGACGGCGTGCGGGTCCGCATCCGCGGGAGCGTCGAGGTCTACGGAGCGCGGAGCCAACTGCAGCTCAAGATGAGCGGCATCGACCCAGTGTTCACGCTCGGGAACATGGCGGCGGAGCGGGCCCTCCTGTTGGCCCGCCTCGACGGCGAGGGGCTCCTGCGTGCCAACGCGGCACTGCCCCTGGAACCGGTGCCGCTCCGCATCGCAGTCGTCACGAGCATCGGCAGCGCTGCGCATGCGGACGCGATGCACGAGCTCGGCAGGGGTGGCATCGGGTTCGACCTGGTCGTGGTCGACACCCGCGTGCAGGGCGCCGATGCTCCCGCCTCGATCGTTGCGGCACTCGGGCGCGCCGCTGCCGCCGGTGTCGACCTCATCGCACTGGTCCGCGGTGGCGGTGCCCGCACCGATCTCGCGGCCTTCGACGAGGAGATCGTCGCCCGCGCCGTCGCGTCGTCGCCCGTCCCGGTCTGGACCGGGCTCGGCCACGAGATCGACCGGACCGTCGCCGACGAGGTCGCCCACCGCTCGTGGAAGACGCCGACGGCATGCGCGGCAGCCGTCGTCGAGCTCGTCGTCGCCGGTGCCCAGCAGCTCGACGACCTGTGGAGCGGCATCGAGGACGCCACGGCGCGGCGTCTGGAACGGAGCGCGATCCGGCTCGATCGGCTGGCGAGTCGCACGGCCCGCACCGCGCTCGCCGATCTCGATCGCAGCTCGTCGCACCTCGCCGGAGCGGCGCATCGGGTGCGCCGCCTCGCCGATGCGCATGTCATCCGCGGGTCCGCCCGCACCGACGACGCCCGCCGCCGCCTCGTCGCTGCAGCCCCGCGGGCGATCGGCGATCAGGGCCGGCGGCTCGACGCGATCGCGGCCACCGTCCGCGCCTACGACCCGGCGGTGTCGCTGGCGCGGGGTTGGTCGATCACGCGGGGAGCCGACGGCCGCGTCGTCCGCGCCGCCGATCTCGACGAGGGCGACGTGCTCGTCACCCAGGTCGCCGATGGACGGATCACGTCGGTCGTCACGGCGTCGTCGTCCGGTATCGCCTCCGACGGCGCTACGGTTCCGGGCACATGACCGACGAGACCCCCGGATACGCCGCGGCCATGGCCGAACTCGAGTCGATCCTCACCCAACTCGAGGACGACCGGCTCGATATCGACCACTTGGCCGACCACGTGGCCCGTGCCGCGTTCCTCGTCGGTCTGTGCCGCGAACGGCTCGACACCGCCAAACTCCGGGTCACCGAGATCGTCGCCGACCTCGACGAGACCACCGGATCCTGACCCCGGATCGACCCGAATCACGAGACCGACGGATTTTCGGTCACGCCCGTTTCAGTTCCACGGCAACGTGCCGATGGAAAGCGGTATGCCCGATCGTGATCCCCCCATGAGTCAGGCCGTCCTCGACGAACGCCCGACCGAACTCGCAGCTGCGATCACCGATTCCCAGCTGTTGTGGGGATATCTGACGAATGCCGCGTTGGCGACACTCCTGTGCACGCCTGATGGTGCGATCCAGTGGGCGTCCCCGTCGGTGTACTCGATCCTCGGACACCAGCCCCGGGACCTGACCGGTGTCGACATCGGCAACCTGATCGACGACACGAACCGGCCGGCGATCCGCGCCCGGGTGCAGGGTGCCGCTCGCGTCGACGACTCCGAGCCGGTGTGTTGTCAGGTGTTCGGTGGCGACTCGGCGTCGGTGTGGTGCGATGTCGACGTGCTGGCGATCGACCAGTCGGGTGAGCCCCAGGTGCTCGTGACGATCCGCGACGCCTCGCGGCGCGTAGCCGGAACCCGCGCGCTGCGCACGAGCGAGGAGCGGTTCCGGACGATCGTCAACGAAGCGCCGTTCGGTGTCGGCCTCCAGGACCGAGACGGCAACTTCGTGTTCCTGAACGCCCGGCTCAAGCAGATCATGGGGACGTCGGCCAACTATCTCCTCCGTGACGAGCTCGGTCGACACATCCACGAGGGCGACATCGACAACGCGCTGGCGGCCTGGCGGACGGCGGGCGAGAACGATTCGGCCACCACGCAGATGCGGTTCATCCGGCCCGACGGCGAGCTCCGGTGGGGTTCGGTGCGGATCCTTCCCCAGCTCGACAGCGCCGGCGAGATCACGAACTACCTGTGGGCGGTGGAGGACATCACGGCTCGGGTCCGCGCCGAGGAGGACCAGGCCCGTCTCTACACGCTGATGGAGGCGTCGAGCGACCTGGTCATCGTGATGGACCCCGAACTCATGCCGCTGTATGTGAACCCGGCCGGTCGTCGGTTCCTCGGTATCGAGCAGGAAGCCCTCCTGGCGACCGTGACGACGCCGCTCGACTTCCAGACGCGGCCCGCCGACGCCCTCGAGACGATCGCTCAGCACATGGCGAGCCGGGAGATCTGGCACGGCGAGGTGACCCTTCGGTCCGCCGCCGGCACGTGGGAGCCCTTCTCGGCTCAGGTCATCCCGGACCACCAGAAATCGGGACAGCTCAACCGCATTTCGGCCGTGCTCCGCGACATCACCGAACGCAAGCAGTTCGAGGAGCGGTTGGAGTGGGAGGCCACCCACGACCCCCTGACCGATCTGCCCAACCGCGCCCTGCTCACCCAGCGCCTCGCCGAGGCGATGGATCGAGGCGCGCAGGACGGCACGTGGGTCGCCGTCGTCTTCCTCGACCTCGACAACTTCCGGATCATCAACGAGAGCCTCGGGCACCGCGTCGGCGACAACCTGCTGAAGCAGACGGCTCAGAAGCTCACGGGCCTGGTCTGGTCGCGCGACATGGTGGCCCGCTTCGGCGCCGACGAGTTCGCGATCGTGATGGAGGGCCTGGAGACGGCCGAGGGTGCCGAGGCATTGGCCGAACGCATCCGCAAGGCGGTGTCGGGTCGCGTCGGCATGGCCGAGGTCGAACTCCTGATGACGTTCACCGCCGGGGTCGCGGTGACCGACGGAACCCGTGGTGATCCGGCGTCGGTGATCCGCGACGCCAATGCCGCGCTGCACGAGGCCAAGCTCCGGGGCCGCGACCGCACCGAGGTGTTCAACGGCAACCTGCGCGCCCGGGCCGTCGACCGCCTCACTGTCGAGACCGGGCTCCGGCGTGCGCTTCGCCGGAACGAGCTCCGGCTCTTCTACCAACCGCAGATCTCGCTCGACACGGGCCGCATCAACGGCGCCGAGGCCCTGATCCGGTGGCAGCATCCTGAGCACGGCCTGTTGTCGCCGAGCGACTTCGTGCCGATCGCCGAGCAGTCGGGGCTCATCATCCCGATCGGCTCGTGGGTCATCGAAGAGGCCCTCCGTACCCTGGCCAAGTGGTCGACGGAGCTCCCCGGCGGGGAGAACTTCACGATGGGCATCAACCTGTCGGGCAAGCAGCTCGTGAAGCCGTCGCTCATCGCCGACATCGAGGCGATCCTCGAGGAGACCGGAGTCAATCCCAACAACGTCGAGATGGAGATCACCGAGTCGATCCTCCTCGACGACGTCGACCGGTCGATCATGGTCCTCGAGAAGTTGAAGGCGCTCGGTCTCAAGCTGTCGCTCGACGACTTCGGCACCGGCTACTCGTCGCTCACCTACCTCCGCTCGTTCCCGATCGATGTGGTCAAGATCGACCGGAGCTTCGTCGACGGGATCGGCAACGATCGCGACAACGCGGCGATCGTCCGATCCGTCATCGACCTCGCGAGCACGCTCGGGTTGCAGTGCATCGCCGAAGGAGTCGAGACCGAGTCCGACCTCGCCGAGCTGCGGTCGCTCGGCTGTGACGTCGCTCAGGGCTTCCTCATCTCCAAGCCACTCTCGGAAGCCGACGCCGCCCGCCTGATCTCCTACGATCCGACGTGGTGAGTACCGGTCCCGAGCAACCCCCCGCAGCCCGCACCGCCCTCAGTCGTCCCGCCATCGTGGCGGCGGCGTTGCAACTCGTGTCCGAGCACGGGCTGGACGCGTTGTCGCTCCGTCGGTTGGCGAGTGACCTCGGCGTGACGGCACCGGCGCTCTACGCCCACGTCCGCGACAAGTCCGACCTCCTCGCCACGCTCGCGGAGACGGGCTTCCGTGAGCTGCTCGATCGGTACGCGGCGATCGCCACCGACGACCCGATCGACCGGATTCGCCAGCAGTGCCTCATCTACGTGGACATGGCCCTGGCCAATCCGGGGCTGTTCCAGGCGATGTTCATGTTCCCGCCCCAGGCGCTCGAGCTGCCGAACCCCCGTACGGAACTCGCCGCCGCGACCGAAGCGTTCGAACAACCGACCAAGGCCATCGCCGACGCGATCGCGACCGGTGCGATCCACCCCGATCACGACCCGTTCGTCACCGCGCTGACGCTGTGGACGGTGACCCACGGGTTGGCGCAGGTGCTCCTCCTGGGCGTCTCCGCCGATGCCGACGCCCGCCGGGACCTGCAGGAGGCCGTGCTGGGCGCGACCTTCCGGGGCCTCGCCCTGCCACCCGCCTGATCGATCAGACGGGAACGACGCAGTTCCGGCCGGTGGTCTTGGCCAGGTACATCGCCTCGTCGGCGCGTTGGATTGCGTCGAGCATGGCCTCGTGCCACACGCGGTATTCGGTGACTCCGATGCTGACGCTCAGGTTGATCGGGCCGTCGGGGTGATCGATGGGGGCCTCGGTCACGGCAACCCGGAGACGTTCGGCGACATGGTGTGCGAGCGCGCTGTTCGCGCCGGGCATGACGACGGCGAATTCCTCACCGCCGACTCGCCCGACGACGTCGTCGGCGCGGAGGTGTTGCCTGCACGTGGCGGCGATGCGGCGCAGCGCTTCGTCGCCGGCGTGGTGACCGAACCGGTCGTTGACCGCCTTGAACTCGTCTGCGTCGATCACGAGGATCGAAACGGGGAGGTTGGTGCGGCGCGCCCGCACCGCTTCACGCTCGGCGAGTTCGTAGAAGGCTCGACGGTTGAGCAGGTCGGTGAGCGCATCGTGGGTCGCCATCCAGGTCAGCTCGTCCTCGAGGACGCGTCGTCGTCCGATCTCCTCGATGAGGAGGTCGTTCGAGGTCCGGGCGTTGCGCAACGACAGGAACTCCTCCCGCCGGGCGCGTTGGAGCTGGTTGGCGCTCATGGCCCCGATGACGAGGAACGACACGAGGGTCAACGCCGAGGGGATCTGACGACTCAGCGGGCTGTCGACCAACGTGACGGCGAGGCCGAGATCGATGACGACGGTGGCGACGGAGATGGCGAACGCGGCCGGAAAGCGATTCGGCACGAGCAGGAACATCGCGATGATGGTCACCGAGATCCCGAGGTTGTTGACCTCGGTTTCCTCGGGCCGGAACGCCATGACCACGAAGAGCACCGCGAGGACGGCCGACTCGAGGGTCGACACGAACTTCCAGGAAAGGCTGCGGACCGGATTCCGGCGGACGGCCATGGCGAAGAGGACCGAGGCCAGCAGGACCAAGGAGCGGAGGGCGAGCAACAGGACGAAGTGGGAACCGAACCCGAGCCGGGTGAAGTCCGACACGGTGAAGACGAAGCAGCTCGATGCACCGACCACGGAGGTGGAGATGGCCCGGCGGGCGGTCGAGTCGAGGTGATGCAGCTGGAACTCACGCTCGAGTACGGGGTCGACGAACTCGGCACTCATGACGCCGATGGCGTCGTCCCGGTCGGGTTCGAGGACGGAATCGCCGCCCGCGAGGCCTTCGCTCACCCCATCTGTTTCGACGTGAACGACCGGCAACTGTTGGGTTGGGGCGCTCC
>JBAOIR010000081.1:0-60544 GCA_037045585.1 Microthrixaceae bacterium | reverse complement strand
AGACGGTCACCTGGATCCAGCGGATCCGGCCGTGGGCGACCACCAGGCCACCCAGCACGAGGAACGGGATGCTGTTGGCGAGGAGGTGAGCGAACCCGCTGTGGAGGAACGGGGACCAGACGATCCCGAGGAGTCCGTCGAGGTGCCGGGGGTGGATGCCGTCGCCTTCGAAGCGGTCGTTCAACGCCACCTCGTCGACGAGCTGCACGAGCCACATCAGCGCCAGGGTGCCAACGAGGAGCACCAGGCCCGATCGTCGCCAGTCCGGTCGGAGGGAGGGGCGTTCGACCGTGTTCGTCATCGGGCCCAGCGTCGCACGCCGACGCCGGGCCCGTCGATGCACCCAGGGGTGCTGTTCAGCAGTCGCCGGTCAGGAGACCGGCGTCGAGCAGGAGATCGTGCCGGAGCGGATGGCGTGGCCGTCGGTGTTGTTGTCGTCGGACCAGAACGCCGGCTTGCGGTCGGCGACGCACTCGGTGGCGGCGGCGATGGCGAAGCCCTCGTTGTTGATGTTCGGCATCGACGACGGGCGGTCGTAGATGGCGCCGGGTACGTACGCCCCGGAGGCGTTGACGCCGAGCACCGTCGAGCGGCCCTGGCAGCCGTCATCACACACGGCCCACAGGTTCTGGAGGTCGCGGTCGTACTGCAGGTCCATCACGCCCGTGAATCCGGAGCTGATGGTGGCGACCTTGGTGAAGCCACCGCCGACGAGGTCGAGTGCGTAGGCGTACACCGTGCCGTTGGCCTCGAGTCCGATGAAGAACAGGCCGTCACCGTGGTTGGCGTAGGTGGCGGGGTTGTACGCGGTCCCGGTGACCTGATCGACGAAACCTTCCGAGACGAGCTCGGTGTCGGGGACCCAGGTGATCGCTTCCATGCCGAGGTTGGGTCCGACGACGGGGAGGTCGGCGGTGAGGTTCCACTCGTTGGTGGCGGTCAGCGACGTGCCGGCGGTGTTCGGGTCGAAGCGGAGGATGCTGTTGCGACTCACGCCGTTCGCGTCGTTGTTGCGTTCGGTGGCGACGAAGATGCCGCCGGCCGACCCGGCGCCGGTGAACGTGACGCCCTCGGCGTCGGGGTTGCCGAGGCCGTTGGGGTAGCGGAGGGCCTTGCCGGTGGCCCAGTCGCCGGAGTCGGGCGCCCAGGTGGTGCCGTCGGAGACGAGACGGTGGAGCGTGCCGGGTCCGTTCCTCACGGCCCAGAGCGTGCCGGGGGTTGCCGTTCCGGAACCCTCGTAGATCATGCCACTCATGTTCGTGCCGAAGGTGCCGGCGACGTCGACGGTCTGGATGGCAGAGCCACCGGGCCACGGGGTCGTGGTGGGTCCGACGACGCAGGCGTTTGCGGCGCCCTTCGTCGAGCTCGTTGCACCGAAGGTGCCGGTTCCGTCCGGGCAGCGGCCCCAGGTGAGCGCGGCGTGGGCGGTCCAGCTGTAGCTGTCCACGATGGTGCCGGTGGTGTCGAACACCCGCGCCGAGTCGGCGCTACCGAGTCCGAAGCCGAGGGCGGATTCTTCGACGATGTAGTAGCCGCCCGCCGCGATGACGGTGCCGGAGGGGATGGTTGCGGGGGTGTGGGTGTCGTCGTTGTCGAGCACGGTCCAGCCCGAGATGTCGGCGGCGTTGGCCCCGGTGTTGATCAGCTCGATCCAGTCGCCGGGGGTCCCGCCGCTGGACTCGACCTCGTTGACCTTCACGGTGGTCGCCGCGGTCTGGCAGAGGTTTGCCGAGCCCTTGGTGGACGAGGCGGTCGTGGCGAAGGCACCCGTGCCGTTGGGGCAACGGCCGTAGGTCGACGACGCGTGGGCCGTCCACGAGTACGAGTCGACGGTGCCACCGCTGTTGGCCAGCGTGGCCGAGTCGGCGCCGCCGAGCCCGAAGCCCAGGAGGGACTCCTCGACGACGTAGTAGCCGCCGGCGGGAATCACGGTCCCGGCGGGGAGGGCCGCAGGGGTGTGGGTGATGTCGTTGTCGACGACGGTCCACCCCGAGACGTCGGCGGCGTCGGGGCCGAGGTTGATCAGTTCGACCCAGTCGCCGGGGGTTCCGCCGCTGGACTCGATCTCGTTGATCTTCACGGTGAACACCGGCGCCGGGGCCGTCGTGGTGGTGGTGGTGGACGTCGTGGTGGTGGTGGTGGTGGACGTCGTCGTGGTGGTCGTCTCGGTCGGTGGCAGGGGCTGGGGGTCGGGGAAACAGCCGGACAGTGCAACCACGGCGGTGAGGGCAACGAGGCCTCCCGCGAGGCTGCGGCGCAGATCGATGGACATTGGGGATCCCTTCAGCTGTCCTGCGGAGAGCAGGGGCGGTGATTGGGGCGAACCTACGGATCGGGGTGGACCGCTCGGCGAACGTCAGGCCAACGGGCGTTGAAGCTTCGGCGAGCGGTCGGTGCGTTCGCGGACGAGACTGGGTCGGTGCCTGCCGCCTTCCACTCCGATCGGAGCTGGCGATTCGAGGTGTCCCGGAACGATCTGTGGGAACGGATCAGCGCGACCGACGACTATCCGACGTGGTGGCCTTGGCTGCGGTCGTTCGACGCCGGCGACCCCATCGAGGTGGGAGCAACGTGGACGTGCGCGGTTTCACCCCCGCTTCCCTACATGGTCAGGTTCGCGATCCGCTTCGACCGGGTCGAGCCCGGTCGGTTGGTCGACACCACTGTGACCGGCGACGTCGAGGGGAGGGCCAGGTTGACCCTGGAGGACCACCCCGAGGGCTCGAGCGCCCGGCTCGTGTCGGCGCTTCGCCCGGCCAATCCGCTGCTGCGTGGGTTCGGCATGGTGGCTCGACCGCTGGTGGAGTACGGGCACGACTGGATCCTGGACGAGGGTCGGAGGCAGTTCGTCGAGCGGGCGTTCCCGTGACGGTGTCGATCGGACCCGCGACCGCGGCCGACCTCCTCGACCTCCGCCGGCAGGTGCTTCGGGAGGGACGCGACGATCCGCCGAGTTCCCACGTGGCGGACGACGACCCCGACACGGTCCACCTCGCAGCCCGCGACGGATCGGGCGGGGTCGTCGGCTGTGTGTCCCTCGTACGCGATTCTCGGCGGTTCGGTGACGTCGATGTCGACGTCCATCTGGTCCTGATGGCGGTGGCGTTCGAACGGCAGGGCGAGCGCATCGGTGAGCTCCTCATCACGGCCGCCCAGGCAGTTGTGTCGGGCGACGGCCCGCGCATCTGGGCGGCGGCTCGGAGTACCGCGCTCGGCTTCTACGAGCGGTGTGGCTTCCGGGCGGTCGGTGATGAGTTCGTGGGGGCCATGGACCTCCCGCACCGCCTGGTGGTGTGGCCCTGAGCGTCGAGGTCCTACCCTTCGGCATGGCTGTGATCCGTGACGCGACCCACGCCGACCTGTCGGCGGTCACTGCGTTGAGCAACGCGCTGATCGACACGACGACGACGACGTGGACCGAGCGTCACGAGACGGTCGACGAGCGACGGGCATGGCTCCGAAAGCAAGAGGGTGCCGGCTATCCGCTGCTCGTGGCCGAGGACGAGACGGGTGACCTGGTCGGATTCGCGACGTTCGGCGATTTCCGCGACATCACCAAGTGGCCCGGGTACCGGTTCGTCGTCGAGCACACCGTGCACGTGCGTGGCGATCAGCAGGGAACGGGCGTGGGTCGGGCGTTGATGGGGGAGCTGTTCGATCGGGCTCGTCGGCTCGGCAAGACCCAGATGATCGCCGGCATCGACGGGACGAACGAGGGCTCGATCCGGTTCCACGAGCGGCTCGGATTCGTCGAGGTCGCCCGGATGCCGAGCATCGGCTTCAAGCACAACACGTGGCTCGACCTCGTGCTGATGCAGCGGGCGCTCGTCGACTGATGGACGGGACCGTCCCGGCCCGAAATTGCTCGGGATAGCTTCGGGCAATGGGACGTGAGGTGGTGACGGGGTACTGCTGGCCGGAGTCGGCCGTGGGCGGTGAGCAGGTGGGGCTCCACATGTCGTCGTCGGGCGGGCGACCGGTACGGGTCGAGGTGGCACGGATCGGCGCCGACCGCGAGGTCGTGTTCGATGTCGATGCCGTGGAGACCGGGGAGCACGAGACGCCGAAGGATGCTGCGGCGACGGGCTGCGGTTGGCCGGTGGCGCTCTCGATCGACGTCGACCCGACGTGGCGATCGGGTTACTACGAGGTCGTGATGGAGATCGACGTCGGTGACAAGGTGCGTCGCGACCGTGCGTTCTTCGTTGTGCGACCGTCGGCCGACGCGCGCATCGTGTTGGCGCTCGCGACGAACACGTGGCACGCCTACAACGACTTCGGCGGGCCGAACCTGTACACCGGCGGCACCCGGGTCTCGATGCAGCGGCCGATGGCCCCGGGGTACCTCTACAAGCCGCCCGGCAAGGGGCGACGTGTCACGGGAACGGGCGCTCCCGATCCGCAGAACGCCGCGCACGTCGGGTACCTGATGCTCAACCATCTCTCGGGCTATGCCGGATCCGCAGGGTGGCCCGACTGGGAGCTGCCGTTCATCGAGTGGGCCGAACGAGCCGGCTTCGAGATCGCGGTGTGTACCAATGCCGATCTCGAACACCACCCCGAGGTGCTCGACGGCGCCCAGCTCTACCTGTCGGTCGGTCACGACGAGTACTGGTCGGCCGGCATGCGCGACACCGTCGAAGCGTTCATCGGTCGCGGCGGCAACGCCGCGTTCTTCTCCGGCAACACGTCGTTGTGGCAGGTGCGCATCGAGGGCGACGACCACGACGTGATGGTGGGCTACAAGGGGTTCTTCAAGGACGACCCGGTGCTGGGCACCGACCGGGAGCCGGAGGTCACGACGTTCTGGTCCGACGTGCTCGTCGGACGCCCCGAGAACCTGATGACCGGCGTGTCGTTCACCCGTGGTGGGTATCACCGCATCGGACGCAACGTCTCGTCGGGCCTCGGCGGCTACACCGTGCACCGTGCCGACCACTGGATCTTCGAGGGAACCGGTCTCGGCTACGGCGACGTCCTCGGGGTGGACGCCACGGTGGTCGGCTACGAATGCGACGGGTGCGTGTTCACGTATCGGGACGGGCTGCCCTACGCCACCGGCGAGGACGGGACGCCGTCGACGTTCGAGATCCTCGGAACGTGTCCGACCCAGCACTTCACGCGTGAGACCGCCCCGCGCCCGCCGAAGCCGGGCGAGCCGAGCGAGCTGGAGTACATCGCCTCGCGGGTGTTCGGCACCCGTGAGCCCGAGGCGATGGACCGCATTCGGCACGGCCATGCGGTCTTGGGTGCGTACACGAACGACGCCGGCGCGACGGTGGTGACGTCGGGGTCGACCGACTGGGCGCACGGCCTCGCAGCGCGGGACCCACAGATCGAGCAGATCACCCGCAACGTGCTCGGTCGTCTGGGTGGCGACGGGAGCGAGGGGTGAGCGCGAACTGGCGGCACCCGGGCCGGACCGGGGCGATCATCTACGCGTGCTGCTCGCGGCGGTGTTCGGCGGGCTCGTCACGGCGACGAGCCGCTTGCAGGTGGAGCGCCAACGCGGCCGCGCCGAGGTGGCGCGCCGTCTTCCCGACGGGGCGGTCATCGTGATCTCCAACCACACGAGCTACGCCGACGGTGTGCTCTTGGTGCTGGCGTGTCGTCGGCAGGGCCGGTCGTTGCGGATGTTGGCGACGGCGGGGGTGTTCAAGGTGCCCGTCGTCGGGTGGCTCGGTCGACGTCTCGGCTTCATCCCGGTGTCGCGGGGCACGAAGGACGCGGCGGGTTCGCTCGATGCTGCGGTCGAGGCGCTGTCGCATGGCGAGGCGGTCGGCTTGTACCCCGAGGGTCGGCTCACGCGTGACCCGGCGATGTGGCCGGAGCGGGCGAAGACGGGTGCGGTCCGGTTGGCGTTGCGGAGCGGTGCGCCGATCGTGCCCGTCGCGATGGTCGGCGCGCACGAGGTGGTCGGTCGGCGGCGGATTCTGCTGCGGCTGATGGCGAACGTGATCCGCCGTCCGCGCGGTCGAGGTGAGGATCGGTGCGCCGATCGATGCCCTGGGCCTCGCCGGTGGGGTGACCGACCCGCCACCGGACGTGGTCCGCGAGATTGCCGATTCGACGATGGCCGAGCTGATCGAGCTCGTGGCCGAGCTGCGAGGCGAGGAGCCCGAACACCCCACGGGTGTGCCTCGTGGCGAGGATCCGTCGCCCCAGCCCTGAGCAGGGAAACCCGCCCGAATCAGGCAAATGCCCACGCGAATCACGTGCTGTGGCCACATGGTGCGAGGTACGTTCACGTCATGCGCTGGAGAACGTTCACAACAATTGCCACTGTCCTCAGCGGGTTCGCCGTCACCCTTGCCGGCTGCACCCCAACGAACACGGCCCCGCCGTCGATCACCACGTCCGACGTCTCGGTCGTCGCCACGCCGGCGGCCGACCAGTCGGCGCCCTGTCTCGATTCGGACTCGGCGTTGAACACGTTCGCCAACTCCGACGCCACGTCGTTCGTGGTCACGATCAACGTGATCGCGCCGCTCTGCACCCCGCTCGATGCCAAGGCCGTCATCTACGCGATGCCGAACAACGGCCAGGCGTGGCCGCAGGAGCTGTTCAAGGTGGTGCCGTTCACCTTGAGCCAGGCCGGCACGGTCACCGTGACGTTCACGAAGGGCTGCGGTGCGGTGCAGTTCGACGTGCTGACCGGCTCGACGCCGCAGACGATCGACAACCCGCTGCAGCACGGTCAGCTCATCGACCCCGTCGCTGCCCAGCAGTGGTTCGGTGCTCCGTGCCCGACGGGCACCACGACCACGACCGAGGCGACCACGTCGACGACCTCGTCCACCTCGACGACCACCGAGCCGACGACGACCACCACGTCGACGACCACCACCACGGAGCCGCCGACGACGACCACCACGTCGACGACCACGTCGACCACCTCGACGACGACGACCACCTCGACCACGGTGCCGCCGACGACGACCACGACGTCCACCACGACGACGACGGCTCCGCCGCTTCTGCCCCTCGTCTACACGGGCGTGGCCGACAAGACCGCCGGCTGCTACTCGGGCGCCGCCGGTGACGACACCTTCCACCAGGTGCTCGGCACGGATGGATACTGGGACTTCTACTTCCAGGGCTGCAGCGCTTTCGCCACCGAGACGATCGCTCTGGACGATCCGCCCGGCGGCCCGTTCGCCAACGCCTACGAGCCGCCGACCGGTTACAAGTGCCGCATGTCGATCGACGGTTCGGCTGACGGCCCGACCCCCTGGTACTCCGGTGCCGACCCACAGGTCGGTTCCGTTGCCGACACGGGTGGCCTGATCTTCTTCCAGTCGTCCTCGTCATGGAGCTCGGACTGGCCGGACCCGACGACCTGGCGGATCACCTGCGATCCGATCTGAGGCCGATGATCTGAGATCCGGTGTCGACGGCGCCCACCGTACGGTGGGCGCCGTTGCGCGCCCGGACGCCCCACCGGGCGCTGGCGAGGGAATCCGCCGACCTCGGTCGCTGTTGCATCGGCCGTGACTTCATCAGGATCTGACGTCGAGTTCGGCATCGACACGTTCGGCGGTATCACCAAGGGAGCCGACGGGCGCCCCCTCCACCATGCCGAGGTGATCCGCAACATCGTCGAGGAAGGCGTGCTGGCCGACGAGGTCGGTCTCGACTTCATCGGCATCGGCGAGCATCACCGTCGGGACTTCGCGGTGTCGAGCCCGGAGATGGTGCTTGCGGCGATCGCCGCTCGGACCGAACGCATTCGCCTCGGTTCGGCGGTGACGGTGTTGAGTTCCGATGATCCGGTGCGGGTGTTCGAGCGCTTCTCGACGCTCGATGCGGTGTCGAACGGTCGCGCCGAGGTCGTGGTGGGTCGGGGATCGTTCACCGAGTCGTTCCCGCTCTTCGGCCTCGACCTCGCTCGGTACGAGGAGCTGTTCGAGGATCGGCTCGGATTGTTCGGTGAGATCGTGGAGGGGCGCCCGGTGACGTGGTCGGGTACGACCAGGGCGTCGTTGACGTCGACGTCGATCTATCCCCCGACCGAACGTGGGCTGACGGTGTGGGTCGGTGTCGGCGGCAGCCCTGAGTCGGTGGTCCGGGCCGCCCGCTATCACTTCGGCCTGTTCCTGGCGATCATCGGCGGTGCGCCCGAGCGGTTCCGCAGCTACGTCGACCTGTTCGAGCGGGCGCAGGACGAGTTCGGGGTCGAGCGTCGCCCGGTCGCGGTGCATTCGCCGGGTTTCGTCGGGGCGACCGATGACGAGGCGTACGAGGCGGTGTTCGACGGCTGGGCCGAGATGCGCACCCGCATCGGTGCCGAGCGCGGCTGGCCGCCGCCGACGAGCGGTGACTTCGAGCGGGAGATCGAACACGGTTCGCTCTACGTCGGCTCTCCGGAAACGGTGGCTCGCAAGGTTGCCCGCACGATCACGGCCCTCGGTGTCGACCGGTTCGACCTGAAGTACGACAGCGGGTCGTCGAGCCACGAGGCGATGCTGGGATCGATCGAGCTGTTCGGCCGCAAGGTCGTCCCGATGGTGAAGGACATGCTCTCGAGCTGACGGCCTGGGCGGAGCGGGCGAGAGTCCCTAGTGCAGTCGAAGATGCAATCGCTCGCGTGCTCGCGGGTGAGGCGCACCATCGAGTGGTTCGCGAGGACGTGGTCCGTGCCGTGTTCGCGCAGCTCGGCCTGTAGGCGATCAGCGACCTTTTTTCTGTCGTCTCGTGAGTCGAGAGCACGGTCCGTACCCGCCAGGTCCGGCTGCCCACGACGATTGCTACTGCGTATCCGTCATCAGACGTCGGCAATCTTGCGCCGGCCTCGTAGAACGCCCCCGGCAGGTTGTCGCGCGCCCACTCGTGGCAGCGGTCGCGCAGCACTGTGCGTTCGGCGGCGAACCGTTCCGCCCGCTGGTCAGTAGCCCGATCAGTGCGTACCCCCGACTGATCGTCTCGACGCGATCTGTGAGGTCGTCGCACACGCGGTCCAAGTCCCTCGCCGAGTCCTCGTCGAGCACGAACTGGACGATCAAGGCAAGGCTCGGCGCAATCGAAGCAGACGACACGGGACCATGGGAGGGCTCCTCGGGCTCGGGGTGCCCTCCCATGGTCATGTTGTGCGCGCCTACGGCTGAACTGGTGATCCGAGTATCGACTCGTTGCCGGACTCGATCGCGGCCTCGATCATCGAATCGCACGACTTGGAGGAGCACCCTGCGACCAGGTCCGAGGTGGCCTTCTTCACCTCGGGAGATGCTGCAGCGTCGGCGGCGGTAGCGAACGTGTCGAGCCCAACTTGTCCGAGGCCTGGAGTGATGAATCCGTCAAGGTTTCCCTTGCCGTCGTAGACGGGCAGGATGGACGCTGGGTACATCGCGGTGAGAACCGCATTGGTGTACCGAACATCGTCCATCGACTTCGCTGATGCTGCGAGTACGAATCGGTTCACGCCGGGATCGACAGCAGTGGCCCCGTCTGGCGGCGCCGGCGGCGCCGAGATCGCTGACAAGATCGCTCCGCAGTAACCCTCTGCGGGGAGCCACTTGGGCTTCACCGGGAGACGGAACGGACCGTCGCTGTCAAACCTCGCGGCGACCTTCGTCCAGTCCACGGGTGTGCCATCGCCCAAGGCATACTCGGAGCCGGAACAGGCCGAAATCGGGTCCGCCGCTCGGGATGACATGTCATTCGCTGCTCCTCCGGCAGCTACGTCGACCCTCGCTTCTGAGCCGCATCCCGTAGTGACGGTTGCCACGCCAATGGCGACGACCGCGGCCAAGCGTCGCCAGTACCTCTGCGTCCTCATGATGCGACCTCCGTAACTGCCTGGTTCGTGAATTGGTTCGTTCCGTTTACTTTGACGACGTGTCCCGCGTTGGTCGCGAACAGGACGCCGGCCTGTGGGTCGCCGGAGAACGGGCCCCCGCCACAGACGCCGCCGTTGAACTGGTCGCCGCCCCACGTCTCGTTGAAGTCGAAAGTGATCGTGCCTGTGTTGTTGGCAACGGTCTTGGTGAGCGTGCAATTCGCCCAGATGCCGGGGTTGGCGATCCAGGCCTGGATCGTGACCGACACCTGAACGAAGGTGGCGAGCTGTAATTGGCTAGCGTAGTTGCAGGTATTCTGTGCCGAGTACCACGACGCCGCGCCCCCATCTAGTTTGGTCGTCCGGGTCTCGAGTGCGACGCCGTAGCACGCTCTCGTGTCGCCGAAAGCAGCGAACCATCCCTGTCGGTTCACACATGAGCTTGTCGCGACGAGGATCGCAGTGATGGCAACGTACGCCGTCAGCCTGCGAACTCCGGTCGTCTTGTTCATAGATGCACCCCTTTCGGTTCGGTCGAAGCTGAAATGCCCCGATTCCTCAACCGGACTCCACCGAGGATGCCCAGGTCGATCAATTCGTACTTGCCTCGACGGTGAACGATGTGACAAAGACCAGGAGACGAATCCTCACTCGCGAAAGTCAGGACAGCGCAATCCTGAGGCTTGCCAACTTGTCCGACCAGGGTCGTCTTAGCCGTCAGGGACCACCGTTCCGTCGGACTCAGGTACGACGATGACGTCGTCGGGGAGTGTGGAGTTGACCCGGCTTTGTTGGACACCAGATTCTGGAGCGGATCGCTCTGGAGGAAGGAGGCCCCAATGGGTCGTCCATCGAAGTAACCCCGAGGAATTCCGGCGTGAAGCGGTCGCACTGTTCCGCAGCTCGGACCGGTCTCGGGTCGAGGTAGCCCGATCGTTGGGCATCAGCGACGGATCGCTGGCGTCATGGGTGAAAGCCGCCGACGAATCCGAAAATCCGGGCGCGTTGGACCCCACCGAACGCGCTGACTCGCGGGTCGAGAACACGGTCCGTACCCGCCAGGTCCGGCTGCCCACGACGATTGCTACTGCGTATCCGTCATCAGACGGTGACGAGAATCCAGTGAGTAGGTCTGCGAACAGGTCGCGGAAGCCATACGTCCGGTAGCCGATGTGATCCTGCGCCGTTGCCATGCCGCTACACGATCTCCCCGAGTTGACCTGTGGCAGAGCGACATCCTGTCAGCCGCTGCCAGTGGGCCGGGCCCGCGATCGACTCACGAACCCGCGTGGTGGAGCGCCGTGGAGGAGTGAAACGCCGTCGCCGAAAGACCTTGCGGCAAGGAGCGGCCTCGCAGACAATCACCATCCATCGGAGACAAGGACGTACGTTGAGCAACCGACGAACATTGGCGGCCAGCATCGCCATCATCGCCTGCGCTGGAATCTTGACCACGGCGTGTCAGCCCAGCGACGTCTACAACCTCCCGCGGGCACGGAGCGGCGCCAAGTGCACGAGCCCCGGCTCGTTCGCCCGGGATACGACCAACGTGTTGCAGTGCAGCCCGAAGCGCCGCTGGGCCGTCAACATGCCCATCAGTCGAGCCGTCACCTTGATCAACGCGTACAACCGCTCCATCACGCCCACCGAGATCGTTCGGCTCGGCGCCCCGCAGATTGTGATCGCCGGCTCGGGCGCCGCCGACGCAGTGGTGATCGTCAAGAACGCCGACGGTGCCCCGGTGAAGGACGCCCTCGTCCAGTTCACGCAGTCGGGTACCACCTCACTCAACTGGGCCTCGGCCACCGAGTCCCGCACCGGTGCTGACGGGAAGGCGTCCGTGACCTTCACACCCAGCACCTCGGTCGGCGTCACGTATGTAACGGCGTCCGTCCCGGGCACCGGGCTGTCGGCGATCTACTCGATCGAAACCCGCGCCGCCGAGCCGGCGACATTCACCATCACCGGGTCGACGCTCGTGAGGATGAACCTCCGCTCGTCGGTGACCCTGAAGGCCCGACTCACCGACAGATTCGGCAACCCCGTGTGGAACGAGCCGGTCGACGTCCTGACCGACTCCGAGGACTTCTCGTTCCAGCCGACCTCCTACGGAACTCAGCCCGACCGGACCGATGGGTACGGCGAGTACTCCGGTGTCCTCTCCTCCTCAGCGGTTGCCGGGCAGTTCGGTGTTGCCTTCGTCGCCGGTCCCGACGACCGCGAGGTCGCTGTGACGTGGGACGTTGATGTGTTGCCAGGAGCGGCCTACTCCGTCCATCTGACGTCGTCGAGCCTCACCGCTCCGGTCAATACACCACTCCCCGGGCCGATCGTCGTGACCGTGTCCGACAGTGACGGCAACCCGGTGCCGGGCATTCCGGTGACATTCGACATCGCGACCGACACCAGCTCGGCGACCGGCAGCTTCGGCGCGACGAGTGGTGTTACCGATGCGCTCGGCCACGTGACGACCACGTTCACGTGCGGCGCCACCGCTGGCATTGCGTACGTCGGGGCTCACGCTGCAGGGATCAACGGCTACGGCCCGATCACCTGCACCTAGTCGATAGGCCCCCGGAATGATGGGCCGACCCGATGGAAGCGTTACCTTCCATCGGGCAACCTGAGCTCATGAGAGCTGCGACAACCCAAGACCTCGGTGCGGCAGTTCGGGCAGAGCGAACACGACGAGGGATGACTCAAACCGAACTTGCTTCGTTGTCGGGGACTACTCGCCAGTGGATCAGCGCGTTCGAGCGGGGGCGAACCCGAGTCGAGACGGATCTGGCGTTCGGAACACTTGGCGCCATCGGACTGTCGGTCGATCTCTCGCCTGACCCGCCCGAGCCGGCGCACGGAATGCTCACCACAGTTGAAGCGGCGAGGCGTATTCGCCGGGAGCTGGACAACGGCGACACCGAGTTCGCGCTCCGCCTTCTGGCTCGCACAGTCGCAGATATCCGGTCGATTGCCGAGCCAACCGAACGAGCTGCAGCGATGTCAGCTCCACCGAGTACTGGTGACTTTCGTTGGGACACACTCATCGCAGCGACGTTCGAGCGTGAGGCAAGGATGACTGGAGCACCGCCACCGGAGTGGACCGAGTCCCCGCCGCTGGGAGACTCCTGGTTTCCGGACCCAGATCCGCTGCTCGCCGACCGCCATATCGCTGCGACTCCGCCGGAGCTCGCCCATCGCAACATCTTCTTCGACCGACGAAGCCTCGAGTCCCTCTGATGCCGACCCGTCGCGAGTTCGACCGGGAAGATGTCATTGAACTGCTCACTTCTCTCGGAGCTCGTCTCAAGGCCCGCGGCGTTCAAGGGTCGGTCTACGTCGTTGGGGGCGCTGCTATCTCGGCAACGTTCGATGACGGACGCCGTCTACGAGTGACATCGATGCGCTGACCTCGCCAGCAGACATCAATGCAGTCGAGGCCGCTCAGCTCGCGATCGAACGGAACCTTCCTCCCAACTGGCTGAACGGCAACCCGAAGCCGTGGATACGTCCCCGTCCTCCGACGCCGACGCAACCGTGACAGAGATCCCCGGGCTCACTGTGGCCATCGCCTCACCGCGCCATCTGCTCGCGATGAAGATGGTGGCGTTCCGCACCATTGATCGAAGTGACCTGGTCAGGCTCTTCGACCGCCTGCACATCCAGACCCCTGAGGAAGCGGCGGACATCGTTGATGAGGTCTACGGGATCGAGAATCTCGCCAACCCCGGCCGCGAAGAGTCGATCATCAGCGCTCGGTCCGTGCTCGCCGCTGCGAAGGCGACGCCCCGCCCCGCACGCCATCGCAGCACCGGGCACCAAGGGCGGACAACCGACGGACGTTTCGCCCCGCTCCATCGCGACGAGGCGACGTTCCAGCTCGACGATCAGAGCTCCCAGGACTGACCGTCACGGCCCGGGAGTCGGCATCGAGTCTTCGACGGTGACGTCGGACTCTGCCGAGTTGATTGGTGCGGGAGGGGTGTGCTGACCCAGGACATCGGAAACCCTCTGTCGCGTCATAGGAAACCCGGTGATGGTCGGCTGGGGAGGTGTCGAAGAACCGGTTGATCATCCGGCGGTCGTGCTCGAGGGTCGTTCCCAGGCTGACATGGCCCGCGAGTAGGGCGTCTCGAAAGGGGTGGGTGGCCAAGCTGGTCGCCCGGTACCGCGGCGGGGGCGTGGCAGCACCGGCAAGATCACGCTTCGCCACAACAGGCGCCTGCATCACGTCGGGATCGGCCGAGAACACACCCGGGACTACCAACCCACCGGAACGCCCCGCTCCCAGAGACAACGAAACCCCCGAACCTGAGGGTTCGAGGGTTTCCTATGTCGTGAGAGATCACAATGGTGCGGGAGGGGGTGTCCCGTTCCAGGAGATAGTGGACACCATGTCTCAGGACATCGTGGACACCTCGTGATGGGGTGGTGTCCATGGATCGGGCTCGGTACGCGGTGGATGCGGTGGTGATCGAGGGCCGGTCGTTGCGATCGGTGGGGGCCTCGCTCGACATGTCGAAATCGTGGGTCGCGAAACAAGTCGCGTTGTTCCATGCCGGCGGCTACGAGGCGCTCGCACCGAAGTCCACAGCCCCGCTGCATCGGCCGACCCAGCTTGCCGTCGACCTCGAGGACGAGATCATCGAGCTTCGCAAACAGCTTTCCGAGGACGGCTTCGACGCTGGGCCCCTCACCATCGGATACCACCTGACCCAACGCCACGGCACCGCCCCGAGCCGCTCGACGATCCACCGGGTCCTGGTCCGCCGCGGGTTCGTCGTACCCCAACCCCAAAAGCGACCCAAGACGTCATGGATCCGGTTTGAGGCCAACCTGCCGAACGAGACATGGCAGGCCGACATGACCCACTGGGCCCTCGCGGATGGCACCGGCGTCGAAATCTTGGACTTCGTCGACGACTACTCCCGCATGGTCACCGTCGCGGTCGTCCTGCCCGTCACGACCGCCGCCGATGTCGTCGCCGCGTTCTACCAAGCCGCCAGCCGCTGGGGTTTCCCCGCCTCGATGCTCACCGACAACGGCGCGATCTTCACCGCCCAGTTCCGAGGCGGCCGCTGCGGGTTCGAGACCGAACTCGCCACGCTCGGGATCGGAATCAAGCACGGCAAGCCCTACCACCCCCAAACCCAAGGCAAGATCGAACGGTTCCACCAGACATTGAAACGTTGGCTCCGCAAACAGGACCCCGCCGCCACGATCGCCGAGCTACAAGCCCAGATCGACTGGTTCGTCCGCTACTACAACGAGACCCGACCCCATTCCGCCCGCGGGATGATCCCACCCCGCCAAGCGTTCGACACGCTCGTCAAAGCCGCGCCCGACCCTGACCGCTACCCCATGACACCCCACACCCGGGTCCGTCACGACCGCATCGACGCCACCGGCAAATTCACCCTCCGCCACGGCACCCGCCTCCACCACATCGGTGTCGGCCGCGCCCACAAAGGACGACGCATCATCGTCCTCGTCGCCGACCTCGACATCAGAGTCCTCAGCCAAGAAGGCGAACTCCTCCGCCACCTCACCCTCGACCCCACCCGGAGCTACCAACCGCTCAACAACTAGGGTCCCGTGGGTTCGTCTGTCCACGATGTCTCGCGACATCACAGTGTGCCCCCGGTGGGACTCGAACCCACGACCCTCGGATTAAAAGTCCGCTGCGCTAACCAACTGCGCCACAGGGGCGGGACTGGTTTAGTACGCGCCGGTACCGGTCGCCAGGTTGAATCGCCGTTGCGTCGACCGTCGGGCGGCCGCACCAGCCGCCTACCCTCGAGCCATGACGATCCGGTGCCGCCGACTTCCGTTGCTGTCGACGATCGTGGTGCTCTGCCTCGTGATCACCGGCTGCTCCGGAACCGACTCGCCGCTCGCTGATCGTCCCTACGAGGTTCACGTCCCGCCCGGATACGACGAGGCGACGCCGGCGCCGCTGCTGATCGTCCTGCACGGGTACGCCCTGGAGGCCAAGGTGCAGAGCCTCTACTTCGGGCTCGATGCGGTGACCGATCCCCGGGGCATCCTCTACGTGGCGCCCGAAGGCACGAAGAACGCCGAGGGCAAGACGTTCTGGAACGCGACGACGGCGTGTTGCGCCCCGCCCGACTCCGACGTGGACGACTCCGCGTATCTCGCCGCGGTGATCGCTGCAGTTCGGAAGGACTACGCGGTCGACGATCGACGCATCTTCGTCCTCGGCCACAGCAACGGCGGCTTCATGGCCTATCGCCTGGCCTGTGACCACGCCGACCTCATCGCCGGGATCGTGTCGCTCGAAGGAGCGATGAACGAGGACAGCTCCGCCTGCGATCCCTCCGAACCGGTGTCGGTCGTGGAGATCCACGGCACGGCTGACACCGTGATCCGGTACGAGGGCGGGCGCAACGACGATGCCGACCCGAACGCCCCGGCGTACCCGAGCGCGGCGCAGTCGGTGCTCGAGTGGGCGAGGTTCAACGGCTGCGACGACACAGCGGCGCCGGGCGAGCCGCCCTCGCGGGATCTCGAGAAGGCGATGCCGGCTGCGACGGTGACGGCCTACAGCGGTTGCCGGGCCGGTACCGCCGTCGAGTTGTGGACCCAGCCCGATGGTGAGCACGTTCCCGAGTTGAGCGACTCGTTCACGGCGCAGGCAATCGACTTCCTCCTCGCTCATCCGAAGCGCTGACGACCGTCGCTCGGCGCCCGGTCCTCAGTGCCGCGCGTACTCCCGTCGAAGTCGGAGTTGCACCGTGACCGCGGCGGCGCCGGCTCCCAAGAGCAGGAGCGCGCCGCCCAGGAGGAGGCGTTGGTTGCCGCCGGTGATGGCCAGCCAGGTATCGGTCGACGACACGACGGGGCCCTGGTACGTCCACACAGCAACCGTCCCCGCCGGCCGCTTCTGTTGCGTCGCTCCGGCGACTGCGGTCGGGGCGGGGCTCGCCGCGGGAGGCTCCGCCACCTCGGCGGCGACCGGTGCAGCGATCGCGGGGGCGTTCATGATCACCGGTGCGGGTGTGGTGGTCGCGGCCGGGAGGTTGGTCGGCGTCGTCGCCGCCGACGGCGTGGCCGTCGTGACGGGCGCGACCGCGACGGATCGTTGGGCGAGGGCGCAGTTCTCCACTTCGCCGACGGCCTCGGGGATCTGTTCGATCGTGACAGCGTCATGGTCGACGACGGGCACTCCTGCGTCGGTCAGGCACGCGAGCGCCGCGCCGGTCGGCACGAGCCGGCGGTAGCCGTCGCGCTGCACACGCCACGCCGAACCCGTGGCGGGGTCGCGGACCACTGTCCCGGCGGGGACCTGCAGCAGACCGGCCGTCGCCCGCACCCACGGCAGGATGTCCAACACGTTGGTGCCCACGCTGTCGCCGGGACGGTCGACGGCCCCGTACGAGGTCACCGCGACCTGCACCTGGCCTCCTCGGACGGTGCGGACCCACGGGCCGCCGCTGTCTCCCGGTGCCGTACCCCACACGGTCGGGTCGACACTGGCCATACACAGGTGGTCGGCCGACACGTCCCGGTCGGTGCACGGAGCGATGCCGAGCTTGTCGGGTGGCGACACCGTCACCAGGCTCGATCGGGTGCCGTCGGCGTTCATCGGTGTCTGCGCCGGCACGTAGCCGTAGCCGAACGTCACGATCGGCCCGGGCGAGACCGATGCACCGTCGATCGCCAGCGGGAGCGGCGAGCTGTTGACCGGCGCGTCGAGTGTGATCAGCGCGGCGTCGTAGCTGGACGCAACGACGTCGCTCCCGATGTAGCGATAGCTGCGCTGCGGGTGCACGTCGATCGCTACCACGTTGCGCTCGACCGTCGGCCGACCGGCCGAGTCACCGGCGCCGACGAGGGCCCAGGCCGCCGATGCCGGCGCGACCGAGCCGTCGTCACGTTCCACGCAGTGCGCCGCCGTGAGCACCGCCCGTTGGGAGATCAGGCTGCCGGAGCAGACCTTCGCGACGTGGTTGCCGAGGTCGACCGTGAGGTACACCGACCACGAGGTCCCGTCGGGGGCCGGCTGGCGCGGCGCCTCCTGCGCTCGCGCCGTTCGCCCTTCGTCGGTCGGAGCGGTGGCATTCCCCGGGGTCGCGGGGGTGCAGGCAACGGCGCCGAACGCGAGGAGCGACGCGACGAGAACATAGGTGCGCCGCATGATCCCCTTCCGCCCGGTCGCCGGCTGGGACGCTACCGAGCCGCTGCGGCCGGGGGCAACGAGTCCTTCGAAGTGTTCACCGGCCCGTTGCCCGCCGGCCGCCACCTACGCGAGCGCTGGTAGCCAGTCGGCCCACACGTCGGGCACCGTGTGAACGCCCGCCGACGAGAGCAGCACGACGGTGCCCCGCGGAGCGACCGGCCGCTGCTTCAGGGTCCAGCCGAGCTCCTTCAGCAGGTGGCTGCCCTTCCTCGTGTTGCAGGGCCCGCAGGCGGCGACGACGTTGGTCCAGGTGTGCTCGCCGCCGAGGGAACGCGGGACGACGTGGTCGATCGTCGAGGCGGTGCGGTCGCAGTGGCTGAACTGGCACCGGCGCTGGTCGCGGATCAGGACCGCCCGCCGTGACAGCGCGATGTTCTGACGGAACGGCACCCGAACCATGTAGCGCAGGCGGAGGACCGCAGGGATGGGGAACGTCTGCGTCGCCGAATGGATCTCGCCGTCACCGTTGGCGATGACGTCGACCTTGCCCGCCACCACGAGACCCATGGCGCGTCGCAGGGGAATGACGTGCAGTGGTTCGAACGATGCGTTGAGCAACAACACCGCCACGGCGCGCTCCTTCCTGTGACGTCAGAGCATCGTCCTCCGAGGAGGGGTCCTGGGCAACAGAATTACGCGTGAACCGCCGGCGCGCACGGCATCCCGCCTCACGCTCGGACGAGTCGGAGCCGGCGGCCACCGTCGGGACGCGTCGACCGTTCGGCGACGAGCCCGCTGCGGCGCACGGCGTCGTCGAGCAACGCGTCGACCAACGCCGGGTCCGCCGGACGGCCTTCGACCGTCGGGGACGTCGGCACGTCGACGACCCGGTGGCCGTCGGGTTCGCCGGACAGTTCGGAGGCAGCGACGGCGATCGCGTCGAACACCGTGGCGAGATCGTCGGGGTCGGCGCCGGTCGTTGCACCCGATTCCGTCGGGCCGGCGTCGGGGTCGACACGGCCCAGGAGCTCTCGGCGCTCGGCGAGCGTCGCCTTGATCCGCCGGTAGCCGAACGGCGACACGATCAGCAGGGCGATGAAGAAGGACACGAACATCGAACTGATGCGGCTGTCCTCGACTGCCAGTACCGCTGCGATCACGGCGAAGATCCTACGGTGACGTCGATCTGAGCCCGAACCGACGCACGCCCTAGGCTGCCGGCCGTGCAGACCGATCCCACGAACACCGCCGCCGACACGACCGCGCTCGTCATCGACGAGGTGGAGCTCGAGCGTCTCGAACGTGATCTGGCCGACGCTGCGGACACGCTCGAGTCCATCGAGCGGATCACAGCGTCGGGCGCGAGCGGCGCCGAGACGGCATCGGCCATCCGCCAGTTGCTCGACGACGGTCGGTTCGACCTCACGGCAGGCTCCGACGACGGGTCAGATCTGGTCGGGGATGGTGACGTCGACACCGTGCAGGAGATCGACGCGGTCGCCGAGGTGCCACTCGCCGCGACGGAGCTCGATCCAGCGGGCACCGAGGTTGGACATGCGCTCGAAGGGGGCACCGAATCGCCGCTCCACCTGGTAGATGAGGCCGCCGTGGGTCACGACGACCACGTCGAGGTCGACATCGCCGCGTTCCTCCCCGAGGCCGACGACGATCGCCCCGAGGGCTGACATCGCCCGCTCCTCGAGCACCTCGTCGTCCTCCCAGCCCGGCGGCCGGTCGCCGGCGTCGAGGTAGCCGGGGAACTGCTCTTCGATCTCGACGCGGGTGAGGCCCTCCCAGTCGCCGGCCGTCCGTTCGACCAGGCCGGGAAGCGAGACCACCGGACCCACCCCGATCTGTTCGGAGATGATCTCGGCGGTCACGCGAGCCCGTTCGAGCGTCGAGCTGAACACCGCGTCGACGGCGCCGATCGCGGCGCTCGCCTCCGCCGCCTGTCGGCGCCCGAGCGGCGTGAGCGGTGGGTCGGCCTGGCCCTGCCAACGGCCCATCGCGTTCCAGGTCGATTGTCCGTGCCGGACGAGGAGGAGGCGGGTCACCGGGGCCACGGTAGGGCGCGGACCGACGACTACGCTCATCCCGTGCCCACGCTGAGGTTGTTCGCCCAGGCCCGCGTCGCCGCCGGCACCGGCCACGACGACCTTCCGGGCGGCACCGTCGGAGAAGTTCTCGACGGCGCGCTCGACCGGTACGGGTCCGGTTTCGCCGCTGTGCTCGGCATCTCCAAGATCTGGGTCAACGGCGAGGAGGCCGACCGCTCGACGGCGGTGGCCGACGGCGACGAGGTCGCTGTCCTTCCGCCGGTCTCGGGTGGGTGCGGCTGAGGTGGTGCAGCGCGTCCTCGACCTGGTCCGCACCTACGCCGTTCGCCAACCTGTGGGCGGTCCACGGCTGCGCCTCGGTGTCATCTGGTTCCTCGCGCTGGTCGCCCTCGTCGTCGGGTCGTTCGCGATCACCGTGCTGTTCGGTCTGATCGCCACGATCGGCGGATTGCAGGTCGCCGGCCTGTGGAAGCACCGCAAGGTGGCGGTCAACCAGCTCGTCGCCGGTGGCGGTGCGGGGCTCATGGCGTTGGGAGCGTGGAGCAGCGTGCGCGCCGCCGCCGTCGCGATCGTGGCGATGGCGTTCGCCGCGCTCGTCCTCGGCACCGACAACGAGCTCGGCCGCTCGTCCTTCACGAAGGCGCGGTTGTCCTCGACGCTGCCGGTGGCATCGGCGACCCTCCGATCGGGCCTGTTCCTCGGCCTCGCCGCTGCCGCCACGGTGCAGGTGCACCGCGTCGACCCGATGTCGTTCCTCTACCTGATGTCGGTCGCCTGCGTGTACGACTGCGGCGACTACCTGATCGGCAGCGGGAGCCGGAACCGGTTGGTCGGCCCCGTTGCCGGCCTGGTGGGGGTGCTCGTCGTGGTGATTGCGATGACGGCGATCAACCCGCCGCCGCTGCTCGACGACGGCGACGTCCGCAAGCTCGGCGTCGCCATGGCCCTCGCCTGTCCGTTGGGCCAGCTGCTCGGCTCGTGGACGCTCCCGTCGAGTCGGGCGAAAGCGCCAGCGCTCCGCCGCCTCGACTCGTGGCTGTTGACCGCCCCGGCGTGTCTCGTCGGGCTCTGGGTCCTGACCTGAACGACCGCTGTGTTGGATTGATCGAGGTGGGTCATTCGGCTCAGGCTCAGGATTCGCGAGGATGTGCCGATGGAAGGTGAACCGATGCCCAACCCGTCCGGTCGACAGGAGACCCCCATCGTGATCACCGAACTCGACGAATTGCTGCTCGCGAACGACCTCGGGTCGCTGCAGAGCCGCCCGATCGAGGAGCTGCGCGCTCTGCGTGACCAGCTCGGTGAGATCGAAGCCGGGCTGTCGTTCGTCCGCCGCATGGCGCAAGGGCGACTCGACATCGTGCTCGCGGAGTTCCACGCCCGGCTGCAGGGTCGGGCCGAGACGGCTCGCGAGCTGGTGGGGCGCCTCCCGCAGGTGCTGTCCGGCCAGGCCCGTGGATCGGGACAACCCCGCGCCGTCCGCGAGGTCGAGATCCCCCAGTTCACCGAGCAGATCCTCGCCGAGCTCGACCAGTTGCTCCATCCGACCGATCTGACCGCCATCGAAGGACTCGGCGTCGACGACCTCGATTCGGCCGCCCAGCGGGTCAGCTCGTTCGAACGGTCGCTCTCCGTGAAGCGGAGCGAGGTCCACCGCCTCATCGACGAGGTCCAAGAAGAGATCATCGGGCGGTACCGCAGCGGTTCGGTCACCGTCGACGACCTCCTGAAGGGGTAGCGCAGACGTCTCGTCGGTGACTTCGGATGTTGTCGGCTTCGCCGACGAACGAACGGTCCTGTTGGGTCGGGCCGCCTTCGGCGCCCCTCCTGAAGGGGTAGCGCAGACGTCTCGTCGGTGACTTCGGATGTTGTCGGCTTCGCCGACGAACGAACGGTCCTGTTGGGTCGGGCCGCCTTCGGCGCCCCTCCTGAAGGGGTAGCGCAGACGTCTCGTCGGTGACTCCGGATGTTGTCGGCTTCGCCGACGAACGAACGGTCCTGTTGGGTCGGGCCGCCTTCGGCGCCCTCACGAAGGGCTGAGGCGAGCCGCTTTCCCCCGCCGGGCGATGATGCCCCAGCCCTGGGTTGTGCCGTAGCCTGATGCCATGAAGGACGAGATCGACAAGCGCTGGCATGACCTCGGTGAGTTCATCCGCGAGCAGCGCAACGTGGGCCAGATGTCGCTGCGCAAGCTCAGCGAGTTGGCCGGCGTGTCGAACCCCTACCTGAGCCAGATCGAACGAGGGCTCCGCAAGCCGTCCGCCGAGATCCTGCAGCAGATCGCCCGTGCCCTCGAGATCTCGTCCGAGACGTTGTACGTGCGTGCCGGCATCCTCGACGAGCCCGACGGCGTTCCGGACCTCATCGGCGAGATCCGGCGCGACCCGTTCATCGGCGAAGACCAGAAGAAGACGCTCGTGCGAATCTACGAGTCGTTCCGCCGCGAGAACGACGCCGGCGTCGCCGAAACCTGAGAGCGACGGATCACCACGGGAATCTCGGGTCGACGTGTGCTGTTGGGGTAGCTCGTGACTGCGGTGGCGATGCTCTCCCTGCATACCTCACCGCTCGCGAGCCGGGAGAGGGCGACAGCGGCGGTATGAACGTGTACGTCCGCGAGCTGGCGGCGTCCCTCGCCCAGGCAGGGGTGCCGACCTCGGTCTACGTCCGGCACTGGCGCGAGGGCCTGGCCCCCCGTGTGTCGGTGGAGCCGTTGTTCGAGGTCGTGCACGTGCCGGTTGGCCCCTACGACCTCGCCAAGGAGCAGTTGCCGGCGGTCGCCGACGAGTTCGCCGACTGGGTGGGCACCGACATCGAGGCCCGAGGCGACGTCACGGTGCTGCACGCCAACTACTGGCTCTCCGCTGTCGCCGCCCACCGGCTGAAACACGACCTCGAGCTGCCGCTCGTCACCACGTTCCACACGTTGGCCCAGGTCAAGACCGCGACCGGCGACATCGAACCGGGCCAGCGGGCCGAGGCCGAGCGGGTGGTCATCGGGTGCTCCGATGCCGTGTGTGCGTCCAACGGGGTCGAGGCCGATCAGCTCATCGACTTCTACGGCGCGGATCGTGGCCGCATCGAGATCGTTCCTCCCTGGCGTCGACCACGCGTTCTTCGCCCCGGGCGATCGCCGTGGAGCCCGGTGGGCCCTGGGCCTCGGTGCGGAGCCGGTGCTCCTGTTCGTGGGTCGAATCCAGCCGCTCAAGGGGCTCGACGTTGCGGTCGCCGCACTGGGTGCGATGCGGTCGCAGACAGCGACGCTGGTCGCCGTCGGTGGGCCGTCGGGTGCCGAGGGCGACGCCGAACTGGCGCGGATCCAGGCGATGATCGGCGAGCTGGGCCTCGACGCCCGAGTGCGTCTCGTCGCACCACAGCCCCACCACATGCTGTCGACCTACTACCGAGCGGCCGATGTCTGCGTCGTTCCGAGTCGGTCCGAGTCGTTCGGGCTCGTCGCTGCCGAGGCGATGGCCTGCGGAACTCCCGTGGTCGCGACGGCGGTCGGCGGTCTCACGACGTTGGTCGACGACGGCGTCACCGGGCTGCTCATGCCCAACCGTGATCCGAACGCCTGGGCTGCAGCGCTCGACGGGCTGATCGAGCACCCGTTGCGTCTCGCGGCGATGTCGGCCGCAGCGGCCGAGCGCGGCCGCGGATACACCTGGTCCACGACGGCGGCCCGCCTCCGCCGGGTGTACTCCGACCTGTCGCGCTCGCGGGTCCCCGCAACGTGTGGAGTCGTGGGATGAGCATCGACGAGGAGATGCCGGCGAGCACTCCCGAGGAACTGGCGCGATTGGCCGACCTGATCGACGCATGGGTGCAGCGGCAGGTCGACGAGCCGTGGGTCGCCCACGTCGAACGGGGCGAGGGCTCCGAGCCCCGGTGGTTCATCCGGGTCAACGGCGAGGAGAAGTCCGTCTTCTCGATCTGGTTCATGCTCCGGCAGCGGTCGCTGTTCGTCGAGACCTACGTGCTGCCCGCCCCCGAGGAGAACGCCGCCGCGGGCTCTACGAGTACCTGCTCCGCCGCAATCTGCGCATCTTCGGCATGAGCTTCGCGATCGGCGAGGAAGACGCGATCTACCTCACCGGCGAGGTGCACAACCGTGACGTCACCGACGCCGAGCTCGACCGTCTGCTCGGCACGGCCTACCTCCAGACCGAGCAGTGCTTCCGGCCGGCGATGCGCCTCGCGTTCGCCTCCAAGTTCACGGGCTGAGGCCCAGCCGCCGGGCGAATCTCTCCCACCACATTTCAGATCACCTGTTGCTTTTTCATCCGGGGTGTTGTTACGTGTCCGCAAGGCCAGAGGGTGCCGCGCCGGACGTCGGGGAAGCGGACCGATGTGAGCGCCCTCTGGCCTTCATGATGCAGCGACCGGGTGACCTAGGCTCGGGCCCCATGACCAGGTTGCAGATCGTCGGCGGCGGACGGATGGGAGAAGCCCTGATCGGGGGCATCCTGTCCTCGGGCTGGGCCGAAGCCACCGACCTTCGCATCGTCGAGGCGAGCAGCGCCCGCCGAGAGCAGCTCGCTTCGCTCTTCCCCGGCGCCGAGATCACGACCGAACCAGGTGCCGCCGATGGCACGATCGTCGCGACGAAGCCGGCCGACATCGCCGCCGTCACGGCGGCGGTGAGCGCTGCAGGGGGCGGCCGGATCCTGTCCATCGCCGCCGGCGTGACGCTCGCGACCCTCGAGGCCGCGGCCGGGTCCGGCGTCGCCGTCGTCCGCGCCATGCCCAACACCCCGGCGCTCATCGGTGCCGGTGCTTCTGCCATCGCCGGGGGCGCCGCAGCGGAAGACGCCGACCTCGACTGGGCGGAATCGCTCCTGGGAGCCGTCGGTGCCGTCGTTCGTGTCACCGAGAAGCAGCTCGACGCCGTCACCGGCCTCTCGGGGTCCGGCCCGGCGTACGTGTTCCTGATCGCCGAGGCGATGGTCGACGCCGGTGTCGCCGCCGGGTTGCCCCGCGACCTGTCGACGACGCTCGCCTACCAGACGCTCGTCGGTTCGGCCCGGCTGTTGGCCGAGGGCGACGTATCCCCCGCCGATCTTCGGGCCGCGGTCACGTCACCGGGCGGTACCACCGCGGCCGGTGTGCAGGTACTTGAGCGCAACGCAGTGCGGGCCGCGGTGATCGACGCCGTCCTCGCCGCCCGCGACCGAGCGACCGAGTTGTCGGCATCGTGAGCGAGCCCGCCGACGGCGTCGAGAACGCCGACCCCCGTACGTACGACACCGTCACCCTGCTGAGCGATCTCGGCACCGCCGACGGCTTCGTCGGCGTGATCCACTCCGTGATCCGCCAGATGGCGCCCGGCGCCGGCGTCGTCGACCTCACCCACGGCATCGCGCCGTTCGACGTCCGGGCCGGGTCCCTCGTCCTCGCCCGCAGTGTGCAGTTCCTGTGCCCCGGCGTGATCATCGGCATGGTCGATCCGTCCGTCGGCACCGAGCAGCGCGCCATCGCTCTCGAGGTGGCCGGCGGCGCCGCTGTGCTCCTCGGCCCCGACAACGGGCTCCTGGCCCCGGCGGTCGGAATGATCGGCGGCGCTGAACGGGCCGTGGTCCTCGACAACACCGACCTGCATCTGCCCACGGCGTCGACCACGTTCCCCGGCCGCGACATCTACGCCCCCGTCGCAGCGCACCTGTGCAACGGGGTGGCGTTCGCCGATCTCGGCAGCGAGGTCGATCCGGGCTCGCTGATGCCGGGCCTCGTGCCCCTCACCAGCCTGGAGCAGGATGCCGATGGCGTCGACGTCCTCGGGGCCGAGGTGCTCTGGGTCGACCACTTCGGCAACGTGCAGCTCAACGTCGATCCCGACGAGCTCGACGGGTGGGGCGACCGGATCCAGCTGCGCATCGGCACGAACGTCCGCACGGCCACGCGCATCACGGCATTCGGCCAGCTCACGACCGGCGAGATCGGCCTGCTCGTCGATGCCGACGGCCTGGTCGCCGTCGTCACCGATCGTCACCCGGCCGCCGAGGAACTCGGGCTCGCAACCGGCGACGCCGTTGCCCTCAGCCCGATCGGCGACGACCAAGCGCTCGGTGTCCGTACCGCCGTGACCATCGGACGCCGCGACCCGGCGTCGACCCCTCCAGGAGGTGCCCCATGAGGCGCGGAACCACGATCGTGATCGCCCTGTTGCTCATCGTGCTGGTCGTCGCCGCGGCGCTCCAGCTCGGGCTCAGCGCCAACCGCTGACGCCTCGGGCCATCAGGTCAGAGCCGTGAGGCGACCCGGTCTCGGGTGAACCTCACGAGACCGCCGCGGATCAGGAGCAGCGCCAGCACCCACACCACACCACCGGCCACGAAGATCCAGTACGGAGGCATCATCAGCAGGCCACTGGTCTGGCCGACCGACGCGAGGATCAGGGGCATGATCACCGCGCCGCCGAGCTGGTTGGCCTCCTGGGTCGTCCGGGCACGGGCACTGACCCGGACCATGACCCCGAGCCCGAGCGCGGCGACGGCCGGCGCCATGAAGCCGATGAGACCGATCCATCGCCAGGTGGGCACGAACAGTCGGCCCATCACGGGCCAGGCGACGACGTTGGCCGACACGGCGAACAGCGTGAACCCGATCCATGAGGCCGCCACCGTCGGCAGGAACGCGAACAGCACTTTCGACACGTAGAGGTCGCGCTCCTCCACGGGCAGGTGCAGGAGCGACTCGAGCGTGCGTCGCTCCTTCTCACCGGCGAACGTGTCGGCTGCGAGGGCCGAGCTGATCATCATCGGCACGATCAGGAACAGCGGTGCGATCAGGTAGCCGAGCACGAGTTCGATGAGTTGCTGGCGCTGGGGGAGGGACTGCAGGTCCTGCGCCATCGCCGTCGGCAGGTGCGACATGAGACCGCTCAGGTCGGGCGCCGTGCCGGTCCGGGCGAAGAGACCGATGCCGGTGGGCAGGCCGACCAGCAGCACGAACGGCACGACGAGCATCGGGATCACGACGGCCTTCGAGCGTCGCGCCGCCGAGATGTCCTTTGCGAGGAGAGCCCGGATCATCGTCCAGTCGAGGCCGGTGGCCGGTCGGTGGGTGGGGGTGTCGGTCGCCTCCCGGTCGTCGAGGTCGAGCGACCGCTCGTCGAGCACAGCGGTCATGCGGCACGCTCCGTGGCGTCGGACGCCGCGGCGTCGGGACGAGCGGGTGGGGTGGTCGCGAGCGAGCGCTGCAGGTCGTCCTGCACGGCGAAATACAGGTCCTCGAGCCCCTTCGGGCGGGCGTGGGTGCCGTACACGGTTGCACCGAGCCCGACGACGAGCGCGACGACGGCGGGGATGTCGTCCCGCCCGCGCACGTTGATGACGGCACCGTCGGCGACCGGCATCATCGCCGTGACGGCGTGGTGGTCGAGCAGTGCCTGGCCGACTCGCAGCGACGGCGACGCGCCGAGGTCGAGGTGCACTTCGAGGCCCGGCCAGCGCTCGGCCGCCAGGGTCTCCGGCCGCCCGAACGACACCAGCCGGCCCCGGTGCATGACGGCCATCAGGTCGGCGCTGGTGCCCGCCTCGGAGAGGAAGTGGGTGCACAGGACGATCGTGCGACCGCGGTCGCGGGCACTGGTCTCGATCAGGTCCATCACGGCGCGGGCGCCGGTCGGATCGAGGCCTGAGGTCGGCTCGTCGAGGAAGAGGAGCTCGGGGTCGTGGACGAGCGCCCGGGCCAAGGCGATCCGGCGTCGTTGACCCGTCGAGAAGCCCTGGCACGCCTGGTCGGCATGAGACGTCATGTCGAACCGCTCGAGCAGATCGTCGACTCGGGCCCGGGCGACGGCCGGTCGCATGCCCCGGAGTCGGGCCGCGATGGCGAGGTTCTCCCGTGCCGTCAGTCGGTCGTCCAGTCCCGCGTTCTCGGTGACCACACCGGTGCGGCGGCGCACGTCGGTCCCGCGGGTCGTCGGATCGAGGCCCAACACACGGCAGGTGCCGGAGTCGGGCCGGAGGACGCCGTTGAGGAGGCGGATGGTCGTCGTCTTGCCGGCGCCGTTGTTCCCGAGGAGCGCGAGCACCGATCCGCGGGGCACTTCGAACGAGAGGTGGTCCACCGCAATGCCGTCATCGAAGGATCGGGTGATCCCATCGCACACGATCGCGGGGGAAGCGTCGTCGGTTGACGCCGTCGTGGGGGTACGGCGCTCAGTCAAGGAAGTCGTCGATCGTGTCGAGGATGAGCGCCACCCGTTCCGGCGACGCCGGGGGAACCGTCGGTGGCGGAGGACTGGGCGCAGGAGGCTCGGCGGCCGGTGGTTCGGTCGCGGCCAACTCGTCGGGCGCCGGCTCCGCCGGTGCAGCGGTGCGAGGCGTGGTCGAGGGCGGGCTGTTCGTCGCCGTCGGGGCGGGCGCCGCGGGCATCAGCGCCATGAAGCGGTGCGCCGTGAACATCCGCCCGCCGTCCCACACCACGCCGACGCCGATGAACCGGAAGCTCGGGTCGACGAGGTTCTCGTAGTGCTTCGGACTGTTGACGAAGGCGTCGAACAAGACGTCGACCGTGTCCCCGACGCCGACGTTCTCGCCCAGCTTCTCCCAGTCGGCGGAGATCCCGGCGTCGAGGGCCTTGCTGTGGAAGATGTTGCCGGCATCCTTCATGGTCTGCGACCACACTCGGGCCTGCGCTGCGAGCTCGGGGTCGACCGCCAACGTCGGCAGTCCGAGCGACGCCCGCAGCTGGTTGATCTTGTCGACGAAGCCCTGTTCCTCGGCGGCCCCCCACTCCTGGGAGCGGGACGTCGCGGTTGCGGTGCTGGCACCAGCCGGCGACAGGGACGGCGCGGCCAACCAGGTGGCCATCGCGGCGGTCGCTGCCACGGCAATGCAGAGTGCTCGCACCGCACGACGCATGTCGTTCGTCTCCGATCCGTCGGCCCTGCCCCAACGCGAGGCCGTTCCCTGTTCCTTCGGCGACGCCGCGGGCGACCTTGAACAAGCCTCCGGAGGCGACCGAACCCGGTCCGGTTCCGCCCGGGGCACGTCAGGGGATGCGGCGCTACCCTTGGCGCAGTCCGCTCCCCAGAGGAGAACGAGTGAACCTGGCGACGATCTTCGATCGGCACCCCGACGATGCAGTGGCGTTCATCAGCCGCGGCAAGAACACGACCTATGGGGAGCTGCGCGGGCACGTCGCCGGATACCGGGCCGGCCTTGCCGAGATGGGCCTCGAGCCCGGTGACCGCCTCGCGATCATCTGCGGCAACAACTGGTACTTCGTCGCGGCCTACCTCGCGGCGCTCGGCGCCGGGCTGGTCGCCGTGCCGCTCAACCCGATCAGCCCCCCGCTCGAACTCTCGGCCGAGCTGACCGCAGTCGGGGCCAAAGGTGTCGTCATCGGCCCGACGGCGCGCACGATGTTCGAGACCCTCGACCGGTCCACGATCCCGAGCGTCGAGGCGTTCATCGGCTGCGGATTCGTGCCCGACGGTGGGGTGAGCCACGAGGACCTCGTTGCCCGCGAGGGCGTCGACATCGTCGAGCGCGAGGACACCGACCTGGCGACGCTCATCTTCACGAGCGGCACCGCCGGGTCACCCAAGGCGGCGATGCTCACGCACGGCAACCTTCGCGCCAATATCGCCCAGGTGCTGTCCACGCCCGGCAATGCCCAGAGTGCCGACGACGTGGTGTTCGCGGTGCTGCCGATGTTCCACATCTTCGGGCTGAACGTGGTGCTCGGGGTGACGTTCGCCGTCGGCGCCCGGTTGTTGCTCGTCGAGCGCTTCGACCCGATCTCCGCGATCGAGTCGATCCAGAAGCACCAGGCGACGATCGTCACCGGCCCGCCCACCATGTGGGCGGCGTGGGCCGGCCTTCCCGAGGCGCCCGAACACGCCTTCGATTCCGTGCGTCTCGCCGTGTCGGGTGCCGCCCGTCTGCCCGACGAGGTCGCCCGCACGATGCAGCGCCGTTACGACGTCCACCTGACCGAGGGCTACGGGCTCACCGAGGCATCGCCGGTGGTCACGTCGGCCGTGGGCACCGACGCCCCCGTCGGGTCGGTCGGTGTGCCGGTCCCCGGTCTGGAGCTGCGCCTCGTCGACGAGGACGGCGACGACGTGTTGATCGGTGACTCCGGCGAGCTGTGGGTCCGGGGCCCGAACGTCTTCGCCGGCTACTGGAACGACGAGGACGCCACCGCCCGTGCGATCAACCCCGAGGGCTGGCTGGTGACCGGTGATGTCGCCACCGTCGACGACGGGGGCTACCTGTACCTCGTCGACCGAGTGAAGGATCTCATCATCGTGTCGGGGTTCAACGTGTACCCCGCCGAGGTCGAAGAGGTGCTGATGCAGCATCCGGCGATCGACGCCTGCGCGGTGGTCGGCGTGCCCCACCCCTACTCGGGTGAGGCCGTCAAGGCGTACGTCGTCACCGCCGACGGACAGTCCATCGAGGAGGACGAGGTCGTACGGTTCTGTTCGAGCCGCCTCGCCCGCTACAAGTGTCCTGAGAAGGTGTGGTTCGTCGACGAGGTGCCCCAGGGAATGGGTGGGAAGGTCCTCCGTCGGGCGCTGCGGTAGGTGGGCCCGGATCGGAATCGCCGACGTACCGCAGTGTGAGAAGCTCCCGACGGAGTCGGGAGCGAGCCTGAGCGGAGGTGGCCGAGACGGTGTTCGTGACTTTGTGAAATAACGCACGTGGACGGTACCCTCGGTCGAATGGCTGGGAGCCCGCAAGGCCAATCGATCCCCGAAGCGACCGTGTCGCGGCTCCCTCTCTACCTGCGGAGCCTGCAGGAACTGATGGACGAGCAGCTCGCCACGGTGTCGTCGGAGCGCCTGGCCGAGATGGCCGGCGTCAACGCTGCCAAGGTGCGCAAAGACCTCTCCTACTTCGGCAGTTACGGCACCCGCGGCGTCGGGTACGACGTCGAGTACCTCCTGTTGCACATCCGACGTGAACTGGGGCTCACCCACGACTGGCCGTGTGTCATCGCCGGCATGGGCAACCTCGGCCAGGCGCTCGCCAACTACGGCGGGTTCTCCGAGCGGGGCTTCGTGATCGCTGCGCTGGTCGATGCCAACCCGGCCAAGGTCGGCACCGAGCTCGAAGGGGTTCGCATCAGTCACGTCGACGAGCTCGGCGAGCTGGTGTCGGGCCTCGGTATCACGATCGGTGTGATCGCCACGCCCGCCCACGCAGCGCAGGACGTGGCGAACAGCATGGTGGAGGCGGGCATCACGTCGATCCTCAACTTCGCGCCGACCGTGATCACGGTGCCCGACGGCATCCTCGTTCGGAAGGTCGACCTGGCCGTCGAGCTGCAGATCCTCAGCTTCTACCAGGAGCGGCGTTCGGGTGGCTCGCCGACCACCCCAGGCCTCGCCAGCGCCGGCTCGTGAGCGATCGGTCACACTCCTCGGGCCCAGCTTGGCGTTCTGCCGGGCGATCGGTGAAACTGGCCAGTACCTTGGGCGTACGTCCCGGGACGAAAGCTCAGGTGTGTCCGTGTCAACCGTCGTAGCGATCGGTGCAACTCATCGCAGCGCCCCGCTTGCGTTGCTGGAGCGGTTGACGATCGACGACACCCTGTTGCCGAAGTACCTCGACGATCTGGTCTCGCGTGACCACATCAACGAGGCCGTGATCATCTCGACGTGCAACCGCATCGAGATCTTCGTGACCGCCGAGAAGTTCCACGGCGCCTACCGCGACGTCCGTGACTTCATCAGCGACGTGACCTTCACGCTGCCCGAGGAGTTCGCGGATCACCTCGAGGTCTCCCACGATGCCGACGCCGTCCGGCATCTCTTCGCCGTCGCCGCCGGTCTCGAGTCGGTGGTCGTCGGCGAGCACGAGATCCTCGGTCAGGTCCGCAACGCGTGGACGACGGCACGCGACGCCGGTGTCGCCGGCACGACGCTCAACCTGCTGTTCCGTCACGCCGTCGAGGTGGGCAAGCGGGCCCGCACCGAGACCGACATCGCCCGGCACGTGACCTCGGTGTCGCATGCTGCGGTGATCATGGCCGACGACCACGTCGGTGGTCTCGACGGTCGCGGGGTGGTCGTCGTCGGCGCCGGGTCGATGGCGCGCGGGGTCGTCGACTTCGTCTCGTCGCGCTCCGCACGGCAGATGACGGTGCTCAACCGCACTCCCGAACGTGCCCGGGTCCTCGCCGCCGAGGTGCACCACTGGGACGGTCTCGACGAGTTGCCGACCTGCTTGGCCGATGCCGACGTGGTCTTCTGCGCCACGTCCTCGCCGGCCGGTGTGATCGACGCCGACATGGTGCGCTCGGCGATGGCCGAACGGGCCGGTCGTCCACTCCTGCTCGTCGACATCGCCATGCCGCGCGACGTCGCTCCGGAGGTCGCCGGTCTCGACGACGTCACGCTCCTCGACATGGACGGCCTGAGCGCGTTCGCCGAACGGGGTCTGAGTCGTCGCCGCCAGGAGATTCCCGCGGTCGAAGCCATCGTCGACGACGAGGTCGACCGCTATCTCGCCGCCAGCTCGGCGCGGCGAGGTCGCGCCGCTCATCGTCGAGCTCCGCCGACGGGGCGACTCGGTGGTGGCGGACGAGTTGCAGCGTCACGCCGCCAAGCTGGCTGGCCTCGACCCCGCCCAGCGGGAGATCGTCGAGAGTGTGCTGCGCGGCGCCGTCGCCAAGCTGTTGCACGAGCCGACGGTGGCGCTCAAGGACGCGGCAGGCTCCGTCCGTGGCGAACGGCTCGTGGGCTCGCTGCGCGAGTTGTTCGACCTGTAAGCGGTGTCGGATTCCGCGTCGGTGCGACGCATCGCCACCCGGGGCTCCGCCCTCGCCCTGTGGCAGGCCCATCACGTCGCCGGCCTGCTCGCTGATGTCGCGCCGGAGATCACGGTGGAGATCGAGATCATCTCGACCGAGGGCGATCGCCGCACCGACGTTCCGTTGGCGCAGATCGGTGGAAAGGGCGTGTTCGTCAAGGAGGTGCAGGCAGCAGTCCTCGACGGTCGCGCCGACATCGCCGTGCACTCGGCGAAGGACCTTCCCGCCCTCACCCCGACCGGTCTGGTGATCGTCGCCGTCCCCGAGCGTGCGGACGCCCGGGACGTGCTCGTGGGGGGACGGCTCGCCGATCTCCCGGCGGGAGCAACCGTCGCCACCGGGTCACCGCGGCGGCGTGCCCAGCTGGCCGACCTGCGCCCCGATCTCCGGTTCGAGGAGCTTCGCGGCAACATCGACACCCGGCTCGCCAAGTCGTCCTCGTTCGATGCGATCGTGATGGCCAAGGCGGCGCTCGACCGTCTCGATCGCCACCCCGAGGTCGTCGATCCGATCGACGTCGACGTCATGGTGCCCCAGGTCGGTCAGGCTGCCCTCGCCATCGAGTGCCGAGCTGACGACCACCATCTCGTCGAGCTGCTCTCCCGCCTCGACCACCGCGCGACGCGTCTCGCCGTCGATGCGGAACGTGCCTTCCTCGCCCGCCTCGGCGGCGACTGCGATCTGCCCGCCGGCGCCCACGCGACGGTCGCCGACGACGACACGATCACCCTCACCGGAGTGCTGCTCGACGCCGGCGACACGACGATGCGCCGGTTCGCCTCGGTCGGCCAGGTGCCCGACGAATTGGGCGCCCTCGTCGCCGAGCGCCTGCTCTCGGGAACGGGTACCTGACACCGTGACCGTGTTCCTGGTCGGCGCGGGCCCCGGCGACCCGGGACTGATCACGGTCCGCGGCGCCGAGCTGTTGGCCCGGGCCGATGTGGTGATCTACGACCGGTTGTCGGCTCCGTCGCTGCTCGACCTCGTGCCGGAGTCGGCGCAACGGATCTACGTCGGCAAACGCGGGATCCGAGGGCTCCACCCCGCAGGAGCGCATCAACGAGCTGCTGGTGGAGCACGGTTCGAGGTCGTCGGTGGTCGTACGCCTGAAGGGTGGCGATCCCTTCGTGTTCGCACGCGGCGCGGAGGAGCTCGAAGTGCTCCGCGACGCCGGTATCCCTGCGGAGGTGGTCCCCGGCATCACGTCGGCGATCGCCGCGCCGGCGTACGCCGGCATCCCCGTCACCCGCCGGTACTCATCGACGTCGGTCACGATCGTGACCGGCCACGAGGACCCGACGAAGGAGCGGTCCGAGGTCGACTGGGGCGCCATCGCCCGTGTCGGTGGCACCATCGTGGTCCTGATGGGGGTCGCCAACATCGGTCGGATCAGCGAGCGCCTGATCGCCGGCGGCCTCGCACCCCAGACGCCCGTCGCGGCTGTGCGATGGGGGACCCGTCCCAACCAGCACACGACCCGGGCATCGCTCGCCACGATCGCCGAGCATCCGCTCGCAGCGCCGTCGGTGATCGTCATCGGCGATGTCGCCGCGGACGAGTTCGAGTGGTTCGCCGGGCGGCCGCTGACGGGTCGGCGCATCGTCGTGACGCGGGCGCCTGCGCAGGCATCTCGTCTGACCGACCGCCTGCTGGCAGCAGGCGCCGACGTGATCAACGTGCCGACGATTGCCATTGCCGATCCGCCCGACGGGGGAGCGGCGCTCGCGGCGGCGGCCGCGGCGGTCTCGACGTACGACTGGGTCGTCCTCACGTCACCCAACGGTGCGGAGCGGTTCCTCGACGCCGTCGGCGACGCCCGACGCCTGGCCGGGGTTCGTCTCGCCGTCATCGGTCCCGGCACCGCCGCGGTGCTGCGCGGCACCGGATGGAGCCCGACCTGATCCCGGCGCGCTACGTCGCCGAGGGGCTTCTCGAGGACTTCCCCGACGGCCCCGGACGGGTGCTGATCCCTCAAGCCCGCGAGGCTCGGCCGGTGCTCGCCGAGGGGCTCCTCGAGCGGGGCTTCGTCGTCGACGTCGTGCCCGCCTACGAGACCGTCCCCGCCGACGTTCCGGCCGGTTCGTTGGCCGACATCGCGGGGGCGGACGCCGTGGCGTTCGCGAGTTCGTCCGCGGTGACGAACTTCGTCGCGGCGGTGCCCGAGGCATCCCGGCCCGAGGTCGCCGTGGCGATCGGACCGATCTCGGCGGCAACGGCACGTGATGCGGGCTTCGAGGTCGTGGAGGCCGCACAGCACGATCTCGACGGTCTCGTCGCGGCGGTGCTGGAGTGGGCCACCGCGACGTCATGAACGGCACGTCCGAAGCGATGGCCGGCTCGACGAACCTGCTGGGTTGGACGCTTCGCGGTGCAGCCGGGGTCGCGCTGATCCCGATGATCGTCGTCACGGTATGGATCTGGTTCGGGTGGAGCCGTCCGTCGCCGGTCCTCGTGCTCGAGGGTTTCCAGATGTACCTGCTGGCACCGGCGTGGGTCATCCTGATCGCGACGCTCGCCACTCGGCAGTGGGCGCTCGCGGTCCCGGCGGTCTTCGTCGCCGGGTCCCATCTCCTCTTCTGCCTCCCCGCTGCGACGGCGGACAGCGTTCCCGCCTGGGCGTCCGACGCCCCGACGATGACCGTCTTCGTTGCGAACGTTCGGTACGACAACGCCCGGGCCGACGAGCTGGCCCGCGACGTGATGGCCTCGAATGCCGACGTCGTGGTGCTGAACGAGACGACGCCGGCGATCCGCGACGCACTCCCGCGCTGCCGGCACGAGCGACCGGTACCCCACGCGGGTGCACGTCGAGGGTCGACCGTTCGGGGAGACGCTCATGACGCGGCTCCCGGCGACCGATGCTGGGGTGGAAGTGCTCGGCGGCCAGCGTGTGCCGGCGGCGACCGTCAGCGTCGGCGACCGAGATGTGCGCGTGTATTCGGTCCACGTGAACGCCCCGAAGTCGTCGGCCCAACGGCACATCTGGCGTCGGAACCTCGACGGCATCGGTGGGTCGGCAGAAGCCGCAGGGGACGTTCCGCACCTCTACGCGGGCGACTTCAACTCCGCCCCGTGGCACGGACCGTACCGTCGGCTGCTCGCCCGTGGCCTGACCGATGCGCACGATGCGCTGGGCCAGGGCCTCAGTCGATCGTGGACGCCCCATCCCGCCGTGCTGTCATGGCTCGGCCCGGTGATGCGGCTCGACCACGCACTGTTCACGCCGGGGCTGTTCCCCCGTCGGCTCGCTGACGTCGAGGTCCCCGGCAGCGACCACCGAGGCTTCCTCCTCGAGATGGCCGTCCGGCAACCCTGAGTTCCTACGCCGACCCGATCGGCAGGACGGTGATGAAGTCCTCGTGGTTGTGGTCGTGCACCCCGTCCGCCTGCACCGAGGCAGCACGCAGTGCCGGCAACGAGTAGGCGTCGGCTCCGGCGATGTCGACGCCGTAGCCCAGGTCGGCGAGCGAGGCCGCGGTCATGGCGCTCAGCTGGTTCGAGGAGTTCAGGTATCCGGTCATCAGCTCGGTCCGGAACGTCGTCTCACGCCAGTGGGAGTCGGCGGTGCCCGGCCCGCCGCCGTTCTCGACGGGCACGTTGCCGCTGCCCCCGAGCTCACGCCACGCGCCGATCGCCGCCGGGCCGGTGTAGGTCGGGTTGGAGGTGCCGGCGTCGGCGAGGACCGACTTGTTCGTCCACACCGTGCCGATGCCGACGATGTGACCCATCTCGTGGATGATCGTGTTCGCGAGCTGTCCGGAGGACTCGAGACCGGTGACGTCGGCGCTGTCGAACTGCATGATGCCGTAGAGGGGGAGACCGTTCGACGCCCGGACCAGGCAGGGCCCGGCCTGGCCGAGGATGCCGCCGGCTCCGTCGATGGGCACGATCTGGGCGTCGATGAGCAGATCGTCGACGACACCGCTGTAGGCGGCGGTGCCACTGGTGCAGTAGTCGGCGCCGATCGCTACCGTGCGGTCCGGTTGCCCGGTCTTGATGATCGACGCCCACTTCGCAGCGGCCGTCGTGAAGGCTGCCGTCTGGCCACCGGTCATCGTGCCCGTGAACCGCAGGGTCACGGAGTACTGGTCAGCGGACGGCGCGGCGACGTTGAGTGCGATCGTCGACGCCGTGGTCGAGGCGCCGTCGGTGACGGCGAGCGTGACCGCGTTGGTGCCGACCGCGGTGAACGTCCGTGTGCGGGAGGAGTCGCTCGTGCAGGGGCTGATCGTGACGTCCACGGAGCCGTTGCCGTCGAGGTCGAGCGTGCAGGTCAACGCGTCGCCACCCGGATCGTGGATGGTCCACCGCAAGGCGGTCGTCAGCGGGGAGGCGGCTGCGGTCGTGGTCGCCGAGAAGGCGTCGATGACCGGGGAGCCGGGGTTCGTGGCGGATGGGGACGTCGGCGGCGTCGACGCCGCCGTGGTCGGCGTCACGGTCCCGCCGTTTCCGCCGCCACCGTTGTTCGACCCGGTCCCGCCGGAGGCGGGCGGTACGCACCCCGCCGCCAGGCAGCCGACCATCAACGTTCCTACGATCGCACCCAGCGAGCTCTTCATGGAGAGGTTGTCGTCGATTCGGGGGAGGACCTGTAACGATTGCCGAGGCAATCGGACCTCCGGCGCTGGCTCGGCTCCGGCACGTCCGCGACGCGGTCCCCGCACGTCTCCGCAGGCCGCGGGTTCGCCGGGGTCGGTCCGCTCCGTAGACTCCGGCCGTGTCTCCATCCGGGTCCTCCACTTCCCCGTCGTCAGCGAGCTTTCCAGAGCGTCGTCTCCGTCGGCTCCGCCGTACCCCGGCGCTCCGCCGCCTCGTCGCCGAGACGACGCTGACGCCGAACGACCTGATCGCCCCGCTGTTCGTCCGCGAAGGCATCGACGAGCCCCAGCCGATCTCGTCGTTGCCCGGGGTCGTCCAGTTCGATCTCGCATCCCTCGAGACCGAGGTGAGTGAGCTGGTGGCGTTGGGTGTGCCTGCGGTGATCCTGTTCGGGGTGCCGTTGGCGAAGGATGCGGTGGGGTCGGGAGCATCGGATCCCGACGGCATCGTGCAGGTCGCGCTGCGGCAGCTCCGTGACCGGTTCGGCGACGACATCGTCCTCATGGCGGACCTGTGCCTCGACGAGTACACCGATCACGGCCACTGCGGCCTGCTCCGCCCCGACGGCACGGTCGACAACGATTCCACGCTCGTCCGTTACGGCGAGGCGGCCTTGGCGCAGGCGGCGGCCGGAGTCGACGTCGTGGCACCTTCCGGCATGATGGACGGCCAGGTGCGGGCCATCCGCGCCGCGCTCGACGGTGGTGGGCACGAGGAGATCGCGGTGCTGGCGTACGCCGCCAAGTACGCGTCGAGCCTGTACGGGCCCTTCCGCGACGCGGTCGACGTGTCGATCGTCGGGGGCGGCGACCGCAAGGCCTACCAACAGGACTACGCCAACGTCCGCGAATCGCTCGAGGAGATCCGGGCCGACATCGCCGAGGGCGCCGACATGATCATGGTCAAGCCGGCCGTCACCTACCTCGACGTCCTGACCCGGGCCCGGGCGATCACCGATCTGCCGCTCGCGGCGTACCACGTGTCCGGGGAGTACTCCATGATCAAAGCGGCGGCTGCCAACGGCTGGATCGACGGCGACGCCGTGGCCCTCGAGCAGCTCACGGCGGTCAAGCGCGCCGGCGCCGACGCCATTCTCACCTACTTCGCCAAGGAGGCTGCCGCGTGGCTGAGCTAGAAGCCGATGGCCGAGGCCATCAGGTCACCAACGAGTCCCTCTACCAACGAGGCCTGAAGGTCATCCCCGGCGGCGTGAACTCGCCGGTCCGTGCGTTCCGCTCGGTCGGTGGCACGCCGTACTTCGTGGCCCGTGGCGAGGGCGCCTACGTGTGGGACGTCGAGGGCACACGGTTCACCGACTACGTCCAGAGCTACGGAGCATCGATCCTCGGCCACGCGAACGAGACGGTGATCGCCGCCGTACGCGACGCGGCGCTGCGCGGGACCACGTTCGGCGCACCGACCGAGGGTGAGGTGCGCCTGGCCGAGACCCTGTGCGAACGCGTGCCGGGCATGGAGCAGGTGCGCCTCGTGTCGTCCGGTACAGAGGCGGCGATGTCGGCGCTCCGTTTGGCCCGCGGCGTCACCGGCCGCGACAAGGTCATCAAGTTCGCCGGCCACTACCACGGTCATTCCGACGCGCTGTTGGCGGCCGGCGGATCGGGCGTCGCCGATCAGGGCCTCTCCGGGTCGGCAGGCGTGACCGACGGCGCGGTTGCCGACACGATCGTCGCCCCGTGGAACGTGATCCCCGAGATCGGCGACGACGTCGCGGTGGTGTGCGTCGAACCGGTGGCAGCCAACATGGGCCTGGTGCCGGCGGCGACGGGTTCCTCGCCGATCTTCGTGCAGCGTGCGATCGAGCCGGCGCACTCCTCCTGTTCGACGAAGTGATCACGGGGTTCCGCGTCGACCATGGCGGAGCGACCGCGCTCTACGGTGTGCAGCCCGACGTCTGGTGCTTCGGCAAGGTCATCGGTGGTGGTCTGCCCGTCGGAGCGTTCGGCGCGTCGGCGGAGATCATGTCCAACCTCGCTCCGCTCGGCGGCGTCTACCAGGCCGGCACCTTGTCGGGGAACCCGCTGGCGACGGCTGCGGGCCTCGCCGTGTTGGGCGAGCTGACGCCCGCTGCGTACGAGCAGCTGATCGGCACGGCCACGACCCTCGCCGAGGGCCTCGCGGCGGCGTTCGCCGATGCCGGTCTCGCTGCCCAGGTGCCCCGGGTCGGGCCGCTCATCGGACTCTTCTTCGGGCCGCACCAGCCGACGGACTACGACGAGGCGAAGGACTCCGTTGATCTCGGGCACTACCCGCGCTGGTTCCACGGCATGCTCGACCGCGGCATCGCACTGGCGCCCGGGCCCTACGAGGTGCTGTTCCCGTCGCTGGCCCACAGCGAATCGGACATCGCCCACACGATCGAGGCGGCCGCGGAGGTCGCCGTCGAGCTGGCCGGAGTGGCGGCGCTCGCCGACGCCGCCGAGTCGGAGAACGGAGCTGCGTCGTGATCACCGCCCGCTATCACCTCGGTGAGCTCGAGACCGCGGTCGAGGCCGCTGCCGTCGAGCTGGCCGCCGCCGATGCCGTCACCCGCCTGTGGGGTCGTGATCACACCCTGTTCCAGGACGATCCGGCCGACTGCGCCAACCGGCTGGGCTGGCTGGACTCACCGACCGAGAGCTCCGACGCCTGGGACGGCCTGGTTGCGTTCGCCGCGGAGATCGCGGGGGAGAGCGACGACGTGGTGTTGATGGGCATGGGCGGGTCGTCGTTGTTCCCCGAGGTGCTCACGCGCACCTTCGGGTCGGCGGAGGGCTTCCCCAACCTCCACGTGATCGACAGCACCGATCCCGACGCCGTCCGGCGGGTGCTCGAGGCCACCGATCCTGCGCGCACGTTCCATGTCGCGTCGTCGAAGTCGGGCACGACGCTCGAGACTCGTTCGCACCTCGATCTGTTCTGGGAGCGCTCCGGCGACCCCGACCGGTTCGCCGTCATCACCGACCCCGGGTCGGCGCTCGGCGAACTCGCCCGTGCACGCGGGTTCCGTCACGTCTTCGAGAACAACCCCGATATCGGTGGCCGGTACGCGGCGCTCTCGCTGTTCGGCATGGTGCCGGCGGCGCTCATCGACGCCGACGGCGACGCGATCCTCGAGGCCGCGCTCGACATGGCCGACGCACTCGAGCCACTCGGCGACGGCGACGACGCCGACGGCAACATCGGTCTACGCCTCGGCGCAGCGTTCGGCGCCGCGGCACGTGCCGGGCGCGACCAGCTCACGATCGTTCTCACCCCGGCGCTGGAGTCGTTCGGGCTGTGGCTCGAGCAGCTCGTCGCCGAATCCACGGGCAAGCACGGCGACGGCATCATCCCGATCGTCGGCGAACCGATCGCAGACGTGTGCGCCACGCCCGACCGACGGTTGCTCGTCACCATCGGCGATGTCGAGGGCATCGCCGAGCTACGGGCCAGTGGCGCCCCGCTCATCGAACTGTCCCTCGAGGAGCTGCACGACGTGGGAGCGCAGGTGCTGCTCTGGGAGGTCGCCGTCGCGCTGGCCGGCAAGGTCCTGGGCATCAACCCGTTCGACCAGCCCGACGTCGAGGCGGCGAAGGCAGCGGCGCGGGAGCTGCTCGACGCGGATGCCCCGCCGGCCCCGCCGGTGACGCCGCTCGCCGACGCACTCGCTGCGATCGGTCCCGGTGATCTCCTCGCCGTGTGCGCGTTCGTCGACCCGGGCTCCGACGTCGCCGACGACCTCGAGGAGTTCCGCTCATCGACGGCCCGGCGCCTCGGTGTCGCCTCCACCCTCGGGTTCGGCCCCCGGTTCCTCCACTCCACCGGTCAGCTGCACAAGGGTGGGCCGGCGAGCATCGTGGTCGTGCAGGTGTGCTCCGACCCTGCCGATGGTCACGACCTCGAGATCCCCGGTCAGACGTTCACGTTCGGCGCCTTCAAGGCGGCGCAGGCGGCCGGCGACCTCGCGGCGCTGCACGCGTCGGGCCACCGGGCCTTCCGTGTGTCGCTCGAGGAGATCAGCCGCGGTTGATCGACAGGCGCACCGTCGCGGTGTCGCCCTCGACCAGCACTTCTGCGTTCCGACCGATCTGGTCGCGGGTCGACGACCCGCCCTGCACCTCGCCGCTGACTGCGACGTCCCAGAGGGGTGAGGCGTGGGTGATCGTTCGCTCGCCGGACGTCAGCTCGATGCCCGAGCCGGATGCGAACTCGTCGACGTCGGTCGCCGCGATGGTGAACGACACGTCGATCTGGTCACCGCTGATGCGCACGAGGCGGAAGTCCGTCGTCGACGGGGGGAAGACGATGCCGGCCGCGGTCGCCACGTCCGACTTGGTGGGAGCGACCTGGTCGAGGACCGAGGAGGTCGCCTCGTCGTCCGATGAGCATCCGGCGACGACACCGCCACCGAACACCAGAAGTGTTGTGAGCGCCAGCGCCGTCGACCGCCCGGGGCGGTCGACGGCACGGCGCCGGCGCACGAAGAACGTCATGCCCCTTCGGGCAGCGTCTTCCACTCCTCGACGATGTCCGCGAACTCCTTCGCCTTCTCGGCGACCCGCGGGTTGGCGTCGGCCTCGAGGGTCTTGACGGCCTCTTCCCACATGGCGATGTCGAACTTCTCGCCCGACAGCGTCTCGCGTTCGTGGCGGACGACCGCCAGGAGCTCGGCAGCGGTCAGGCCGTCGATCTGCGCGGGCATCACACCGAGGCCACCAACGGGCTTCTGGTCGGCGCCGTAGGTGGCGGTGCCTTCCTGCTTGTAGCCGGCCGTGCCCAACATGACCCAGCGAACCTGCTCGGCGGGGTCGGGGAACGCCGCGACCACGGCGCCGGCGTTGAGTTGCGGGCCCACGCCGCCGCCACCGGTGGCGCCGTGGCAGCTGGCGCACGAGGTGTAGACGGTGGCGCCGGTCGTGAGCGGACCGGCCTCCTTCGGCGACTGCGGGTCGTTGGTCGTCGTGTAGACGATGGCCCAGACGGGGAGCAGGACGAGCGCCGACATGGCCCACACCGGGATCTTGCGGCGGGCGTGGGCGGCTTCGACCCACGGCAGCTTCGGCTCGGCCTTGACCGGCTTGGGGGCTTCGGCGGCGGCGACGGGAGCAGCAGCGGCCGCGGCCTTGGCGGGAGCGGCATCGCCGGTCGTGGCAGGAGTGGCGGCGTCGCCTCCGGCAGCGGCGCCGGCGCGGCGTGCTCGGCTTCGTGCGAGGAGATGCTCGGGTATTTCGGTCAACGCTGCCTCCGGCGGCATGTCGGTGTGTCCGTTGGGCCGCCTCGGCGTCGTCGACGCGAGCCGGTGGATCCCTCGGGTGCACAGACCTGGTTCTTGAGGCGCAGTTTAGGCCGGGTCTCGATCGTCCCACCAAAGTCGTGCGACGAGGTGGCCGGAGTCGACGGCGCGGCGACTGCTCGTCGACCGCCGGGGTGATCCCCGCGGCGACCCAGAATGTGCCATCGGGGTGACGTGCGTGATAAACCGAGTCCGTATGCGACGGGGCACTTGCCCCGGTAGATTGTGAGAAGTTTCACGAGCCGTCCGCTCCGAAGGCGGCCGGTGGCACGAGGAGGCCAGAGTTGAAGACGCTGAACGTGGCGGGAAAGACATCCGGCTTCATCATCGCTTCCTTGCTCGCGCTGCCCATGGGGGCGGCGGTGCTCATGTGGTTGGCGGACGGGCCGCAGCGTGGCCGGTTCGACGACGCCAAGATCATCAGCGTGCGCTACGTGGTCTCGGTGCTCCTGCTCATCGTCTTCATGATCCCGTTCTTCGTGGTCGCCGACCGCCGCAAGGTGGGCCAGGACCTCACGTGGGGCGAGGCGATGGTCGCGGCGACCTACGTGTTCTTCCTGTTGTTCTGGCTGTACGGCGTGCTTCCGCACGAGTTCCTCAACTGGGCCGACGCCGAGCTCGCCTGGCGCCCCGACATGAACGTGATCGGTCCGCAGGGCACGTGGGACTGGTGGGGCACCGGCGGGTTGTGGACGGCGATCCCGCTCACCATCAACAAGCAGATCTTCCGTGACATCATCGCCGTGGTCATCTACGGCGTCGGCCTCGGCGGCTTCATCTGGGCCTTCGGCTTCTGGAACAAGCGCGGCGTGGTCGCCAAGGACGTCGAGAAGGTCTCCGCCTACGGTCGCCCGCTGGTCTCCAAGGCCAAGGGCTGAGCAGGGAGACCGACGATGGGCGCCACTGATGCCAATCCCCCGATGCCGGAGTTCCGCGCGGACTACGTCCTGCAGGAAGTCGATGCCGACTACCTGTCCAAGGCCGTCAAGCCCAAGCAGTTCATCCACATCGACCAGTCCGAGTGCATCATGTGCGAGGGCTGTGTCGACATCTGCCCGTGGAAGTGCATCCACATGGTCAACACCACCGCGATCGACGAAGCGATCGGGGTGGAGCAGCCCGGCCTCGACCCCACCGACAACGTGCTCTTCCTCATCGACGACGACGTCTGCACCCGCTGCGCCCTCTGCGTCGATCGCTGCCCCACCGGCGTGATCATCATGGGCAAGATCGGCGACCCGTCAGCGTCGGGCGACCCGCACGGTCGCACCAACAGCCATGGCTACGGATACGGAATGCGCCTCGGCTGAGTGGTGAGCGGGACACCGCCCACCACCGGGATCCAGCGGATCCCTACCTCCATCGCCAGTACTCAACACCGTCAAGTCACCGAAGAACGAACCAGGGAGTCACCCCGTGGCCAAGACCATGCAGGGAAGCCCAGCGCAGCGGGCCCAGCAGGCAATCACGAACCTCAACGAGAACGTCCAGGGCAGCCAGGCCTGGAACTCGATCTTCCGTCCGGGCTCCATCTTCCGGAAGGGCTACTCCGACAGCCCTCGTAACCGGTCGTACGTGATCATGAACTCGGTGCTCTACCACCTCCACCCCGTGAAGGTGAAGCGCCATGCGGTCAAGGTGAGCTACACGCTCTGCCTCGGTGGGCTGAGCTTCTTCCTCTTCATCCTGCTCACGGTCACGGGCATCTTCCTGATGTTCTTCTACCGCCCGACGGCCATCAACGCGTGGGACGACATCTACGCCCTGCAGACCTCGGTGACGTTCGGTCTCCTGGTGCGCAACATGCATCGATGGGGCGCCCACCTCATGGTGCTGTCGGTGTTCCTCCACATGGCCCGCGTCTTCTACCACGGTGCCTACAAGGCGCCCCGCGAGTTCAACTGGGTCATCGGCGTGATCCTCCTGACCCTGACCCTGCTCCTGTCCTTCACGGGCTACCTGCTTCCGTGGGACCAGCTGGCGCTCTGGGCCGTGACGGTGGGTACCAACATGATGGGGTACACACCGGTGCTCGGCGGTCAGGTCCGGTTCGTGCTCCTCGGCGGTGCCGAGATCGGCACCGACACCCTCCTCAGGTGGTACGTGCTCCATGTGCTCTTCTTCCCATTCATCATCGTCATCTTCATGGCCATCCACTTCTGGCGGGTGCGCAAGGATGGCGGCATCTCAGGTCCGCTGTAAGGCAGGGGTAGCTACCGATGACTGAAGTTCCAGAACATCTCCTCAAGCGAGCCCAGGCGGCCAAGGAGAAGGCTGCGTCGAAGTCGGCGGAGCCTGCTGCTCCCGCCGAGGCGGCCGCGCCCGCTGCCGAGTCGGCCGGCGACAGCCGCATCCCCGCGCACCTGCTCGAGCGATCCAAGGCAGCCAAGGCCAAGAAGGCCGGCGGTGCCGACGCCGACGCCGGTGGTGGCGCCGTCGCGACGGTCGCCCCCGCTGCCGGCGGTGGCTCGGTGGCCGTGCCCACCGCGCCGCTCGCGACCGGTCCGGGCGGTCACACCCAGCGACTGCTGACGGTGGTCAAGTCCGGCTCCATCCAGGACGTCAAGGCCAAGCCGCAGGACAAGGTCCACGTGTGGCCGCACCTCCTGATCATCGAGTTCGCGTCGGCGCTCTTCATCCTCGCCTTCACGACGATCTTCTCGGTGTTCGTGAACGCACCGCTCCTCGAACTCGCCGACGTCAACAAGACGCCGAACCCGTCCAAGGCGCCGTGGTACTTCCTCGGCCTGCAGGAACTCCTCACCATGTTCCACCCGATGGTCGCCGGCGTGACCATTCCGGGCATGGGCATCTTCTTGTTGATCCTGGCTCCCTACGTCGACAAGAACCCGTCGAACAAGCCGGAGGACCGCAAGTTCGCCATCGGCCTGATGACCGTCCACCTCATGTTCTGGGCGGTGCTCGTGATGATCGGCTCGTTCTTCCGTGGGCCGGGCTTCAACTTCACGCTCCCGTGGCGTGACGGACTCTTCTTCGAACTGTGAACCCATCGTTTCAGCAATGAGACAGGACAACCAATGACTCCATTCATCGTCATCGCCATCATCGTCATCGTCGTGGCCGCCGTGGCCCTCGTCGCGGGCAGCGCCCGTCGACGCGACCTCGGCTCGGCCACGGGGCAGCTCTCGCGTGAGACGCTCAAGCGTGACGCGTCGCGCCGCAAGGAGGAGCCCGAGCTCGTCGGCGTCGGAGCGGTCGCCAGCGGCAAGGAGATCGAGCGCGCTGTCATCCTCGGTCGTTCCGAGGCCGTGGTTCCGGCCGCGTCGTCGGCCCCGACCCTCTGGGTGCCGCCGGACCCCGAGACCATCGGTGTGACCCGTCGCCAGTTCCTGAACCGTTCGGTCATCACGATGATGACGCTCGCCATCTCATCGTTCGCCGCCGCGGCGTTCACCGCCTTCCTGTGGCCGACCGGCGCCGGTGGCTTCGGCAGCAAGATCCGTATGGGAAAGATCACCGACCTCCGGGGCGAGATCGAGGCGGGCGGCGGGTTCCTCTACAAGCCCGAGGGCCGCATGTGGCTCGTCGAGTACCCCGAGGCCGCTCTGCCCAAGGGCCGCGTGGTCTACAAGGGCCAGGCCGCCCTGCCCGGTATGGAGAAGGGCATCCTGGCGATCTACCAGAAGTGTGTTCATCTTGGTTGCCGTGTGCCGTCGTGCAACACCTCGAAGTGGTTCGAGTGCCCGTGTCACGGCTCGCAGTACAACCAGGTCGGCGAGAAGAAGGGTGGCCCCGCTCCCCGTGGTCTCGACCGCTTCGCCGTCGAGGTATCGCCCGACGGCGTCCTCACCGTGAACACCGGCGCCATCATCCAGGGCCCGGCGATCGGTACGAACACCACCGGCCAGGAAGCTCAGGGACCCCACTGCGTGTAGCAGTGGCCGCTCACAAGGACTCAACATTTCCATGCAGTCGCACGTAACCAACGGGCTCGAGACCAAAGGCACCGGCATCCGATGATCGCCCTGATGACCACACAACGATCGTTCGCGTACGTCATCCTCGCGATCATCCTGATCGGCGGCGCGTTCGTCGTCCTTGCGCAGATGCGCAAGGGCAAGGCCGAGCTCGGTTCCGAGATCGAGCTCGCTCCGAACCGTAAGGACTACCTGCCCGACGAGGAACTCGAGGGCCCCAAGCTCAACAAGGCGCTGTGGACGGCCTTCGGTCTCCTCGTGATCGTGGCACTCGCACTGCCGATGTACTGGCTCGCTGAGCCGGGCCGCCAGGACGGTGCGGTCGAGACCTACGACGAGATCTTCACCGAGCGCGGTGAGGTCATGTACACGACCGGGGCCCAGTGCGTGAACTGCCACGGTCCCAAGGGTGTTGGCGGTACGACGAAGTTCATCGTCACCGACGAGAACGGTGCCTACGTGTCGAGCGTGACGTGGACGGCGCCGGCGCTCAACAACCTGATGTACCGGTTCTCGGTCCCCGAGGTGAAGGACATCCTCACCTACGGTCGCCCCGGCTCGCCGATGCCGGCGTGGGGCGTCAAGGGCGGTGGCCCCAACACCGACCAACAGCTCGACACCGTGATCGAGTACCTCTGGTCGGTCCAGATCACGCCCGACGAGGTGCACAAGCAGGTCGACGACGCGGTGAAGGCCGTCGACGAGGGCCTGTATGACCGCATGCTGGCCGTGCGGGAGAAGAACAAGGACGTTCTCGACGCAACCGGGCCCGACTACACCCGCCTCGACCGGGCCGACGAACTGATGCTGGGCGAGGTCCTCTTCCAGCTCAACGACTCGACCACGGGCACCAACTCCTACTCGTGTGCTCGCTGCCACGTTCCCGGCGCCTCGTTCGGTAAGCCGTGGAACCCGGTCCAGGAGACGGCCAAGGGTGCCTTCGGCCCCAACCTCATCGGGATCGAGGACCGTCTCACCGAGACGCAGCACTTCAACCTGATCATGAACGGGTCGGAGTTCGGCAAGCAGTACGGCTCGGTCACGCTGGGCTCGGGCAAGATGCCTGGCTTCGGTTTGAACGCCAACAACGCAACGACCGACGACGTCCGCAAGTTCGGCCCCCAGGGGATGCTGAACCCCGAGCAGGTGTGGTCGATCGTGACGTACGAGCGCAATCTCTCCCAGGAGCGGCCCGACCTCGCGGCCGCCAAGCAGACTGAAGGTGAGGACTGATGGGCGGTTTGGCATTGATCGGCGCGATCGCGTTCGATCCGACCATCCGAGGCGTCCTCGTCGTCGTCGTCAGTACCACGGTGCTGTTGGGCTCGATCTTCATGATCCTGGCCACCAACTCCGGGGTCCGGGTCGGCTTCCTCGTCGCGGCGTCAGGGTTCTTCGCCTGGATGTTCCTCATGGGCTCGATCTGGGTGATCTACGGCATCGGCCTCAAGGGTCGTGATCCGGCCTGGATGCCGACCGACATCAACTACAGCCGTACGACGGCAATGCCGGGTGTTCCCGAGATCGCCAAGCTGCCGGCCGAGGAGTCGCTGCCCGATCCCGAGACGCTCCTCGAGGAGCGGCCGCTCATCTGGGCGCTCACCCTGGGCGCTGAGGGCGAGGCGTACGAGCCGAGCTCCCTGACCAAGCTCAAGACCGCCATCCAGCCGATGGTCACGATCTCGAGCCAGAACCTCGCGCCGATCGTCACCAAGACGGGACCAGGCGACGGCAGTGCTCGAGGACCACCCCGAGGTGATCGCCCAGCTCGACGAAGGTGGCGTCACGCTCCGTGACGAGGTTCGCAAGCAGGCGTCGTCGCTCCACGACGAGATCGAGAAGCCGCTCGGCGGTTGGTGCCTCCTGACCGAGTCCGACCCGCGTCGTGGTGAGGCCCAGGCCTCCGCCGACGCGGCGCTGGTCGCGGCCAAGGCCTTCGGCGACACGACGACCTCGGCCAGCTACATCGTGAAGGACGTGTTCTTCTACGGCGGCAAGGAACCCTGCAACCCCATCACCGAGGAGTCCTCGCTGAAGCAGGCCTGGCACCGCGTGTCCACCGCGGTCGAGATCAAGAACCCCAAGCTGCTCGCCGCCGTCACCGTGGTGAAGGCCAAGCAGTTCCCGTTGGTCGACGGTGAGGCGCCGCCCCCGGCGACCGCTGAGCCCGAGGCGTCGACGACGACGGTCGCGATGCTCCGCAACCTCGGCAACAAGCGGTTCATCCCGTTCATGTTCACGATCGCGAACCTGATCGGCTTCATCATCTTCACGACGATCCTCCACTACCGCGACAAGCAGGCGATGGCCGTGCGCGCCGCGTTCAGCGGAGCGGGCAAGGGCAAGTAGCCGTGGGTCAGTACCTCCCGATCGTGGTGATGATCGTTCTGGCGATCCTGTTCGCCGCGATCAGCCTCGTGTCGTCGAGGCTGCTCTTCCCGAGCCGACCCACGCCGGCCCAGACGTCGCCGTATGAGTGCGGCATCGTCGACCAGGCCGAGGCACCGGAGCGATTCCCGGTCCGCTTCTACCTCGTGGCGATGATCTTCATCGTGTTCGACATCGAGATCGTGTTCCTGTACCCGTTCACGTCGGTGTTCCACCGTCTGGGCACGTTCGGTCTCCTCGCGGTCGTCGAGTTCGCGGTGGCCGTGTTCGCGTCGTTCCTCTACCTGATCGCCAACGGTGCCCTCGACTGGGGGCCCGCCAAGCAGGCCCGCCGCGGTGAGCTCGGCGTCGACCCGACCCGCACCTCGACCTCCACGATTCGTCGTGTCGGCCTCGAGGGTCGCGAGCCCGGCCCCGACGACGCACTCGTCGCCGCCGAGATCGGCGATCACGGCGCACCGCACACTCCTGGGACCGAGGCAGCCTGATGGGCATCATCCAAGACGTCGCCGACGACGGCCTCGCCGGTCTCGAACACAACTTCGTCACCGGCAAGGTCGAGGACGTCGTGCGATGGGCCCGGGCCCGCAGCTGTTGGCCCGCGACCTTCGGCCTGGCCTGCTGCGCCATCGAGATGATGGGTGCGGGCGGGTCGCACTACGACCTCGCCCGGTACGGCATGGAGGTGTTCCGCGCCTCCCACGTCAGGCCGACCTCATGATCGTCGCCGGACGCGTGAGCCAGAAGATGGCGCCGGTGCTTCGCCAGATCTACGACCAGATGATGGAACCCAAGTGGGTCATCTCCATGGGCGTGTGTGCCAGCAGTGGCGGAATGTTCAACAACTACGCGCTGGTGCAGGGCGTCGACCAGGTCGTGCCGGTCGACGTGTACGCGCCGGGTTGCCCTCCGGGCCCCGAGACGCTCATGCATGCCATCCTGACGCTGCACGGCAAGATCGAGACCGGCGAGCTCCTCTCGCGCCGGGCCGAGAACGGCGGCGGCGCCGGTATCGTCGTCGAGCAGATCGACGGACAGAGTGGGATCGCCCAGCCGGTGACCCTGGGATCGCGCTGACATGGCCGAAGCTCCCGAGTCGGCCGTTGACGCCGACACCCCGGCGGACGAGGTCGCCCCGGTACCGGCCGAGCGCCTGCACGGCGCCCTGGTCGTACGCGTCGGTGACGAGGTCGTCCTGCACGCCGAACGGTCCGACCTGGTGCAGCTGGTCACGAAGCTGCGAGCCGACGGTTTCTGGCAGTGCATCGACTTGTTCGGGGTCGACTACCTGACCCATCCGGGGCGCTCGCACCTCCCCGCCGAGGTCGCGCCCGAGCGGTTCGAGGTGGTCGTCAGTCTCCTCAACCACAACGAGTCCCGTCGGGTGCGCATCCGGGTGCAGGTGCCCGAGGACGACCCCACCGTGCCGACGCTGTTCAAGCTGCATCCCGGCACCGAGGCGATGGAACGCGAGGCCTACGACCTGTTCGGCATCGTGTTCACCGACCATCCCGACATGACCAGGATCCTGTTGCCCGACGAGTGGTCCGGCCACCCCCTCCGCAAGGACTATTCCGTGGGCCGCATTCCCGTCCAGTTCAAGCAGGGGAGCACGGAACGATGACCGTGACCGACTCCAAGGCCGATACCGCCAAGCTCGACGCCGCGCTCGAGCACCTCACCGCCGACCACTCGGTCCTCCGCCTGTCGGAGACCGAGGCCGAGCGTCGCTCCGGCTACCAGGCCGACAGCGAGCGCATGATCATGAACATGGGCCCGCAGCACCCGTCGACGCACGGTGTGCTGCGACTCGTGCTCGAGCTCGAGGGTGAGATCGTCACCCGCTCCAAGCCGGTGATCGGTTACCTCCACACGGGTATGGAGAAGACGGGCGAGGAACTCACCTACGCCCAGGGGTGCACCAACGTCACCCGCATGGACTACGCCTCGCCGCTGTTCAACGAGCTCGCGTTCTCGCTCGCGACCGAGAAGCTCCTCGGCATCGAGGTGCCCGAGCGGGCGCAGTGGATCCGCATGCTGATGTGCGAGATGAACCGCCTGGGCTCGCACCTGTTGTTCATGGCGACCAACGGCATGGACCTCGGCGCCGTCTCGATGATGCTCTACGGGTGGCGTGAGCGCGAAGAGGTGCTCCGGTTCCTCGAGATGGTCACCGGCCTGCGCATGAACCACAACTACATCCGCCCCGGCGGTGTGGCTGCGGACCTGCCCGACGGGTGGCGCGACAGCGTCATCAAGATCCTCGAGACCCTTCCGCACCGGCTGGCCGAGTTCGACACGTTGCTCACGGGCCAGCCCATCTGGCGCGAGCGTCTGCAGGGCGTCGGTGTCATCACCGCCGAGGAGTGCCTCGCGCTGGGCACCACCGGCCCGATCCTTCGGTCGACCGGTTTCGCCTGGGACCTCCGCCGCGACCAGCCCTACCTCCGCTACGACGACGTGGAGTTCGACGTGGTGGTCGGCACCTACGGCGACTGCTTCGACCGCTACGCGATCCGGCTCGCCGAGATCCACGAGTCGATCCGCATCGTGTGGCAGATCCTCGAGAAGATGCCGACCGGCGACTACCGCATCCAGGACAAGAAGGTGACGCCGCCGCCGCGGGCGCGGATCGACGAGTCGATGGAAGCGCTCATCCACCACTTCAAGATCTTCACCGAGGGCTTCAAGGTTCCCGAGGGCGAGGCGTACGCCGCTGTCGAATCGCCCCGTGGCGAGCTGGGCTGCTACATCGTCTCCGATGGTTCCGCCAAGCCCTACCGTATGCACATCCGGGGACCGAGTTTCGTGAACCTGCAGACCTTGCCGCACCTGATGCGGGACAGCCTGATCGCCGACACCGTCGCCATCGTGTCGTCGGTCGATCCCATCATGGGTGAGGTCGATCGCTGATGGCCCGCTTCACCCCCGACAACGAGCAGCTCGCGCTCGAGATCATCGCCCGCTACCCGCGGCCGAAGTCGGCGACGATCCCGCTCTGCCACCTGGCCCAGGAACAGGACGGCTACCTCGCCGATGACGCGATGAGCCACATCGCCGAGCTGGTCGGCATCACCGCCGCCGAGGTGCTCGGCACGGCGTCGTTCTACGAGATGTTCAAGCGCACACCCGTGGGCAAGTACGTGGTGAACGTGTGCACGAACATCAGCTGCCAGTTGCTCGGCGGCGAGGAGCTCCTCGCTCACGCCGAGTCGACGCTCGGCATCAGCGCCGGTGGCACCACGCCCGACGGTCTCTTCACCATCGAGGACGTCGAGTGCATCGCGGCGTGCACCGAGGCCCCGGCCTGCCAGATCAACTACCGCTACTTCCACCGGGTCACGAACGACGACTTCGACGAGGTCGTCGCTGAGATCCGGTCGGGAAAGCGCAGCGACATCCCCCCGCACGGCACCCTGGGTCTCGTGCGCCAGCAGTTGGTCGGCGACCAGATCGCCAACATCACGCCGCCCGAGCAGCAGACCGAGCCGGCGTGGTACGCCGCTCGCAACGCCGCCGTCAACGCCGGGAGCGAGTCATGACCACTGTCTCGAACACCGCCTCCGGCGATGCGTCGTTGCCGCTCAACATCGTCACGTCCCGTTGGGACGTCGCCGACGGGCACACGCTCGAGGGCTACAAGAACTCCGGCAGCTACCGCGGGTACGCCGGCCTCGAGATCGCGCTCTCCAAGTCGCCCCAGCAGGTGGGTGACGAGGTCCGCGCCGCGACCGTCCTCGGTCGTGGTGGCGCAGGCTTCCCCGCCGGCACCAAGTGGGGCTTCTGCCCGCCCGGCGTGTGGCCGCGCTACATCGTCGTCAACGGCGACGAGTCCGAGCCGGGCACGTACAAGGACCGCATCCTCATGGAGCGCGATCCCCATCAGCTCATCGAGGGGTGCTTGATCGCCGCCTACGCCATCGGCGCAGCGCAGGTGTTCCTGTACGTCCGCGGCGAGATGGCGCACGCGCAGGAACGCATCGCCGCCGCACTCAACGAGGCGTACGCCGCCAACCTGGTCGGCAACAACATCCTGGGCACCGACTTCAGCGTCGACATCGTCCTGCACTGGGGCGCCGGCGCCTACATCGTGGGTGAGGAGACGGCGCTCATCGAGTCGCTCGAGGGCAACCGGGGCATGCCCCGGCTCAAGCCGCCGTACTTCCCGGCGGCCAAGGGCCTCTACCTCAAGCCGACGGTCGTCAACAACGTCGAGACGCTGTCGAACCTGCCGTGGCTCCTGAACAACGGCGCGGAGGCCTACAAGGCGTACGGGTCGGAGGCCTCGCCCGGCACCCGTCTGGTCGCCGTCTCGGGTCACGTGAAGACCCCGGGTGTCTTCGAGATCCACCAGGGCACCACCACCTACCGCGAACTGTTCGAGGACGAGCGCTACGGCGGCGGGTACCGCGACGGCCACTCGCTCAAGATGTTCATCCCCGGTGGCGCCTCCGCCCCGTGGTTCTTCCCCGAGGACGTCGACCTGCCACTCGAGGGCCGGGTCGTCGGTGCCGCCGGTTCGATGCTCGGTTCGGGAGCCATCGTCGTGATGGACGACTCGACCGACGCCGTGAAGGCGTGCCTGCGGGTCGTGCGCTTCTTCGCCCGTGAGTCGTGCGGCAAGTGCTCGCCGTGTCGTGAGGGCACGAGCTGGGAGGAGAAGATCCTCCAGCGCATCCTCGACGGCCAAGGTCGTCCGAGCGACATCGATCTGCTGCTCGACGTCGCCGACAACATCTCGCCCGGGCCGTATCCCGTCGCCGCCGATCCGTCCCAGGGCCTGGCCGCCGTGCCGTTCCCGCCGAAGCAGACGACCATCTGCCCGTTGGGGCCGTCGTCGGTCGCGCCGATCACGTCGGCCATCCGTCGGTTCCGCCACGAGTTCGAGGCCAAGATCACCAAGCGCGACCTCATCGCCGTCGCGTCCGCATCTCTCGACGACCGCCCGCTCGCCGGGTCAGCGGCGGGAGCCGCTGCGCAGGACGGAGCGCCCCATGCCTGAGGCACCCAAGCCCATCACGATCGATTCGCCGGTCACGATCACCGTCAACGGCACCGAGGTCACCGCCCAGAAGGGCGAGCTGCTCATCGACGCCTGCGAGCGCGCCGGCACCTACATCCCGCGGTTCTGCTACCACCCGCGCATGAACCCCGTCGGCATGTGCCGCATGTGTCTCGTCGAGGTCGACACCGGTCGCGGCCCGGCGCTACAGCCCAGCTGCATGCTCGAGTGCGGTGACGGGATGTCGGTCGACACCCAGTCCGAGAAGGTGCAGAAGGCGCAGGACGGTGTCCTCGAATTCCTCCTCATCAACCACCCGCTCGACTGCCCCGTGTGCGACAAGGGCGGCGAGTGCCCGCTGCAGGACACGACGATGTCGTTCGGTCCCGGCGAGTCCCGGTGGGTCGAGGAGAAGCGGCACTACCGCAAGCCGATCCCGATCTCTGAGACCGTCAACCTCGACCGTGAGCGGTGCATCCTGTGCGATCGGTGCACCCGCTTCGCGGATGAGGTCGTGGGCGACCCGCTGATCCACTTCATGGATCGTGGCGCCAACACCCAGGTCAACACGTTCCCCGGCGAGCCCTTCTCGTCGTACTTCTCCGGCAACACCGTGCAGATCTGCCCGGTGGGCGCGCTGACGGCGACGCCGTACCGGTTCAAGGCCCGCCCGTGGGATCTCGAGGAGGTCGACTCGACCTGCGCCGGGTGCGCCGTCGGCTGCCGCATCACCGTGCAGTCCTCGCGCAACCAGCTCCTCCGCTACAACGGCGTCGACTCCGACGCCGTCAACTGGTCGTGGCTGTGCGACAAGGGTCGGTACGGCTTCGAGACCGTCAACAGCGACGAGCGTCTCGGCCAGCCGCTGCTCCGCCAGGGCGACCACCTCGAGCCGGCGCGCTGGTCCGACGCTCTCGCCGCTGCGTCCCGCCTGATCGCCGACGGCCTGGGCCGTGGCGGCGCCGAGGGGTTCGCGGTGCTCGGCGGCTCCCGCCTCACCAACGAGGCGGCGTACGCCTGGGTCAAGCTGGCCAAGGGTGTCGTCGGTTCCGACAACGTCGATGCGCAACTCGGTGACGGCCTTCCCGCCGAGGCGGTGCTGGGCCTTCCCCGCGCCACCATCAATGACGCCTGCCGACCGGGCGGCACCATCATCCTGCTGGGCCCCGATCCCAAGGAGACGCTCGGCGCGCTCTACATCCGGCTCAAGCACGCGGTCGTCGAGGACGGCGCGAAGCTGATCGAGATCACCCCGCAGCGCACCGGGCTCGCCCGCTACGCCGCGGCGTCGCTCACGTACCGTCCCGGCGAGGCCGCGGCGGTCATCGGTGCCCTACTCGACGGCAGCGGCACCTCGGAGTCGGTGGCCGGGCTCGAGCCCGCCGCGATCGCTGCAGCGAAGGCCGTGCTCGACGCCGCCAGCGGTCCGGTCACGGTCGTTCTGGGTCGCCCGTCGATCGCCGAGTCGGCGTCGACGATCGTCGACGCCGCGACGCTCCTGGCCGACCGTGTCGACGGCGTCCGCTTCCTCTCCGCCCTCCGTCGCGGCAACGTGCACGGAGCGCTCGATCTCGGCATGGCCCCTGGCCTGTTGCCGGGCCGGGTCCGTCGCGACGCGGCCGCTGAGTGGTTCGGTCAGGCGTGGCCGACCGTGCCCGGCAAGGACGGCCTCGACGCCACCGGCATCCTGCAGGCAGCGGCCGACGGCAAGATCGACACGCTGGTGCTGCTCGGTGCCGATCCGTTGTCCGACTTCGTCGACCGCGATCTCGCCGAGCGTGCGCTGACCGGCGCCCGCACCGTGATCGCCGTCGACCAGTTCCTCACCGAGTCGTCCCAGCGGGCCGACGTGGTGCTGGCCGCCGCCGGGTTCGCCGAGGTGTCGGGCACGACCACGAACCTCGAGAGCCGCATCACGATCCTGAACCAGAAGGTGACGCCGGCCGGCACCTCCCGTTCGGACTGGTCGATCGCGGTCGACCTGGCCGACCGTCTCGGTGCCGACCTCGGCTTCGAGAGCCCCGAGGAGATCTGGGCGGAGATCGAGGAGCTGTCGGTGGTCCACTCCGGTGTGACCCTCGAGCTCCTGGCGACCCAGCCGACCGAAGGTATCGTCGTGCCGCTGCCGGCTCCCGAGCCGGCCCCGGTCGAATCCGACGAGTCCGACGGCGCCACGAGCGAGGCCGAGGCGCCCGCTGCCGAAGCGGCCGACGCCACTGATGGCGAGGCCGAGCCCGAGCCCGTCGACGACGGCCCGGCGCTCATCGAGGCGCCCGAGCTGCTCGAGTTCCGTCCGGCAGCTGCCACGGCCGTTCCCCCGGTCGACTCCTACGCCTTGCGACTGGTCGCTCCTCGGACGATGTACGACCACGGCACGCTCGTCGCCCACGCTCCGGCATCGGCGGGTCTCGCCCCGGCGTCGACCCTCCGCCTGCACCCGTCCGACTACGACCGGGCCGGCATCGGCGCCGACGGTCGAGTCAAGGTCACGAGCGGCAATCGCAGCGTCGTCGTCGCCGCCAGTGTCGACGCGTCGCTGCCCCGGGGCACGGCGTCGCTCGCCGTCGGCGGTGATGTGGCGGTCACTCGTCTGATCGACGTCGCCGCTGCCGTCACCGACATCCGATTGGAGGCGGCTCGCTGATGTTCGCGGTGGACCCCCTACTCAACGACGTCGACTTCAACTCGGTCTGGATCACCGTCCTCAAGGTCGTCGTCGCGTTCGCCGGCCTGTTGGTGTCGGTCATCGCGATGATCTGGTTCGAGCGGAAGCTGCACGCCGACTTCTCGAACCGCCTCGGACCCCGCGTCGCCGGCCCGTTCGGCACGTTGCAGACGATCGCGGACGGCATGAAGCTGCTGTTCAAGGCCGACCTCCTGCCCGACCAGGCCGACAAGTTCGTCTACAAGCTGGCGCCGTACCTGTCGATGGTGCCCGCGTTCCTGACGTTCGTGACGATCCCGATCGCCGGCAACTTCACCGACGGCGGAACGGGCACGGTCAAGATCGCCGGGCACGACACGCTGCTGCAGGTGGCCGACCCCCAGATCGGCATCCTCTTCGTCCTGGCCATGAGCTCGATCGCCGTCTACGGCATCATGCTCGCCGGTTGGTCGTCCGGTTCGAAGTACCCGCTGCTCGGGTCGGTGCGGGCGTCCGCACAGATGGTGTCCTACGAGGCGGCCCTCGGCCTCTCGCTCCTCTGTGTGCTCCTCAACTCGGGCAGCCTCTCGACCAACGCCATCGTGCAGTCGCAGTCGAACTGGAACTGGAACCTGTGGGCGACCGGCATCGTGCCGTTCGTCGTGTTCCTCATCGCCGGCACCGCCGAGACCAACCGTCCGCCCTTCGACCTCGTCGAGGCCGAACAGGAGCTGGTCGGTGGCTTCCACACCGAGTTCACGGCGTTCCGGTTCGCGATGTTCTACGTCGCCGAGTTCATGAACGTGATCACCATGTCGGCGATCCTCGTGACGCTGTTCCTCGGCGGTCCGATCGGGCCGAACTTCGGCACCACCGGATGGGTCGCCGAGTTCGTCCTCCCGTTCATCTGGTTCTTCCTCAAGGTGTTGGCCCTGCTCGTGGTGTTCGTGCTCTTCCGCACCACGCTTCCCCGCCTGCGCTACGACCAGCTCATGGATCTCGGCTGGAAGTTGCTCATCCCGCTGTCGCTCGGCTGGTTCCTCCTGCTGGTCGCGGTGAAGGTCGGCGAGGACAACGACTGGAACGTCGCCCTCGTCCTGGCCATTGCGCTCGTGGCGATGATCTCGGGGGCCGCGCTGTTGTCGGTGGCCATCCGCACGTCGAGGTACCGCCGCGCTGAAGAGAAGGTGGGTGCCTGATGGGTTACCTGGGTGGCTTCAAGGTCACGTTCGGCAAGATCTTCCACAAGACCGACAGCGGCAAGGTCGTCACGCTCGAGTACCTCGGGGGTCAGGGTGGCGACACCGACCTCAAGCGTGAGAAGCCCGAGCGCATGCACGGTCGGCACGTCCTCAACCGGTACGAGGACGGCATGGAGAAGTGCATCGGCTGCGAGCTCTGCGCCGGTGTGTGTCCGGCCAAGTGCATCTATGTCCGTGGCGCCGACAACGACCCGGCCGCTCCGACCTCGCCGGGCGAGCGGTTCGGGTTCGTCTACGAGATCAACTACCTGCGGTGCATCCACTGCGACCTGTGTGTCGAGGCCTGCCCGACCGAGGCGATCACCGAGACCAAGATGTTCGAGTTCTCCTTCACCAACCGCGCCGACGCGATCTACACCAAGGACGAGCTGTTGGTCGGTGACGACGGGCAGCCGAAGCACCTGCCGTGGGAGGACTGGCGCGTCGGTGACGACGCCAACACGTCCGGCTGGATGCGGGCGACGGCGCCCGGTGGCGCTGCCGAGTTCGAGGGCATCGTGGCCTGGTCCGCAGAGCTGGGCTATGGCGTGCGGTCCCCCGAGGGCGGACAACCGCTCGAGGAGGCCCAGGCGATCGAGGCGGCGCACGCTGCCGCCGACCACGACGACCATGACGACCACGGCGGGGGTCACCACTGATGTTCGCCGCACAGATCGTCCAAGGCGTGACCGTCGGGATCGCCGCACTGATCGCCATCATGGGAGCGTTCGGCGTCGTCGGGCTGCGCAACCCGGTGCACAACGCGCTCTCCCTCGTCGCCACGCTGTTCGGCGTGGCGGTCCTCTACGTCGCGCAGGGCGCCTACTTCCTGGCCGCCATCCAGGTCATCGTCTACGCCGGCGCCATCGTGGTGCTGTTCCTCTTCGTCATCATGCTGCTCGGCGTGGACAAGGTGCAGTCGCTCGCGAAGGAACGCAGCTCGGCCACGCTCCTGTTGGGCGGTGCGCTCGGTGCCGGGTTCGCCGTCATGGCGCTCGTCGCAGCGCTGGCCGGCACGGGCTGGGACGGCGCCATCACCGGTGAGCAGAGCGTCACGGGGGTGCTCGACAGCACCAACGACCTGAATCAGCTCGGCGAGGCGCTGTTCACCAAGTACGTGTTCGCCTTCGAGATCACTTCGCTCCTCCTCACCATCGCCGTCGTCGGCGCCGTGGTGTTGAGCCGCAAGCCGAAGGGCGACCCGATCGACCTCGACGAGTTCCCGCCGATCGTGTCGGACACCGAGCCCGAGCCGGCGGAGGTGGAGTCGTGATCTCGCCGTCGTTCTTCCTGGCCGTGGGTGCGGTGCTGTTCGGCATCGGCGCGGCCGGTCTCTTGATCCGGCGCAACCCGCTGGTCATGTTCATGTGCATCGAGCTGATGCTCAACGCCGTCAACCTCACGTTCGTGGCGTTCGCGAACAAGCTGAACGATGTCGGTGGCCAGGTCGTCGTGTTCTTCGTGCTCGTGGTGGCGGCGGCAGAGGTCGTCGTCGGTCTCGGCATCATCGTGGCCATCATGCGGCGCCGGCCTGGGGCCGACGCCGACGACCTGTCGTTGATGAAGGGGTGACGAGGAAATGAATCACGTCCTCTGGCTCATCCCCGCGCTCCCGTTGGCCGGCTTCCTGGCTCTCGTGGTCGGGGGTCGGGTCCTCGGAGAGCCCCGTTCGGGCTGGCTCGCCACCGCGGCGGTCGGCGGTTCGTTCGCCGTCGTCGCGGCGACGTTCGTCGACATGTTGTCGAAGGACGCCGAGGCGCGCACGCTCCACCAGACGCTGTTCACGTGGATCCCTGCCGGCAACTTCAAGGTGTCGATGGGGTTCCTCGCCGATCCGCTCAGCATCACGATGTGCCTGTTCATCACGGGCGTCGGCACGCTGATCCACCTGTACTCGATCGGGTACATGCACGGCGACGAGAAGTTCCCGAAGTTCTTCACGTACCTGAACCTGTTCGTCTTCTCCATGCTCATGCTGGTGCTCGGCGACAACCTGCTGCTCACCTTCCTCGGGTGGGAGGGCGTGGGTGCGTGCTCGTACTTCCTCATCGCCTTCTGGCACACCGATCCGGCGAACGCGTCGGCGGGCAAGAAGGCGTTCGTCACCAACCGGGTCGGTGACTGGGGCTTCATGGTCGGCACGTTCCTGATGTGGACGGCCGTCGGTTCGATCAACTATCTCGACATCACCAACGCGGCGCACGCCGGTGACATCGTCGGCGTCACCGCCACGGCGCTGGTGGTGCTCTTCTTGGTTGCCGCCACCGGCAAGTCGGCCCAGATCCCGCTCTTCGTGTGGCTGCCCGACGCCATGGCCGGCCCCACGCCCGTCTCGGCGCTGATCCACGCCGCGACCATGGTGACCTCGGGCATCTACCTGCTGGTCCGCCTCAGCCCGGTGCTCCACGTGGCCTCGCCGTGGGCGCTCACGCTCATCGCCTGGGTCGGCGCGATCACCGCGCTGACGGCTGCGACCATCGCCATCAGCCAGACCGACATCAAGAAGGTGCTGGCCTACTCGACGGTGTCGCAGCTCGGGTTCCTGTTCGTCGCGGTCGGCACCGGCAACTACGTCGCGGCGATCTTCCACATGATCACGCACGCCTTCTTCAAGGCGCTGATGTTCCTCGGCTCCGGCTCGGTCATCTTGGGCATGGGCCACGAGCAGGACATGCGCCGCTACGGCAACCTGCGCAAGTACATGCCGATCACGGCCGGCA